>CAUBIC010000006.1 GCA_958435945.1 uncultured Collinsella sp.
AGTCCCTTGCGGCGTAGCTTTTATTTAAGCCGTCCAAGTTTTGGGGTGCAGTTCAGTGCGCAGCGGGGGTTCTTTCATGTCCGAGGACGCGCTGGGAAGTTACCCCATGCGGACGGCGGACAACCTATGTAGCCTCAGACTAGAACATGCCCAAGAAACCATGCACAAACAGCGCAGCCAGAGCAGCGCCGACAAACGGAGCGATGCCAGGAACGAGCAGGCCGTACTTCCAGTTGTTGTCAGCCTTGTTCTTGATCGGCAGCACCTGATAGGCCATGCGAGGACCAAGGTCACGGGCCTGGTTCATGGCGAAGCCGGTGATGCCGCCCATGCCCATGCCAACGGCCCAAACGATCAGGCCGACGCAGATGGCGAGCATCAGGACGTTCTCGCCAGCACGGTTAGCAGCAGCAAGGATGGCGCTGATGAACACAAAAGTGCAGATAGCCTCGCAGAAGAAGTTGCGGACATAATTCGTGCCCTCGGTGGTGGGGTTGGTCGAGAAGATGTTGCGCTGGGCAATGGGGTCGACGACGCCCTCGGAAGCCTTGAACTCATCGGCATACATCAACCACGCGATCACGGCGCCCACAAAGCCGCCGAGCATATCGGCAATCATGAAGGGGATGCAGCTGCTCCACGGCACCAGGCCTACGATGCACTGGGCAAGCACCATGGCGGGGTTCATGCACACGGCGCCGCCAAAGACAAACAGGCAGACCGAGATGCCAAAAGACCAGGTGGTGATGGCAAACATGTGGCCGGAGCCCTGATACTTGGTGCCCTTGAGCACGGTATCGCAGTGCACGCCCACGCCAAAGATGATCATGAGGGCCGTTGCGCCGAATTCACAGAGGAGTTTGGTAAGCATAAAACCTTATCTTTCTTGTCGGTTACAAACGATTCGTTTAGGCCGCGCACTAGTGCTGCGCGACGACAACGCCCAGGCCATCGGGAATGACGGCCACCTTGGCATCGGCACCCTTCATCTCAAAGGCGAGCTTGAGCGCCTCCTCGAGGGTGTTGACCGGCGTCATGTGCATATCCTTGATCATCTGGTGATCGCACAGGTCGGTGACCATGATCACAGGGTGATGCGCCAGGATGCGGGCAAAGATCTGGCTCGTCCACTGGTCGGGCAGGGTCTCGTCCTTAGGACGGTCGATGCAGGCGCGCTCAAACTCTGCCGGATCGTTGTCGGCGATGTTGTGATAGAAGCCCTCGCCACCGTGACCGTCGGCGCAACCGGCGACATCAATGATCACGCCGCCCTCGGGAAGCGTGGCCTCGGCAGCGCACATGCCCTTCACGGCCTGGTAGATGTTCTGGTCGAGCGGGTAGCCGCCGTTGGTGGTGATGGCAATCTCGCACTCGACGGGCTCAACGCCGGCAAGGCTCTTCACGAACTCGCAGCCGGCCTCGTGCGCCTTGTGAATGTCGCCGGCAAAGGAGCCGATGACCTCGTGCTTGCCGTTGAGCACCACGTTAAGCACAAAGGCAAGGTGAGCCATCTCGGCAGCGGCAAACATGTCCTCGCTCACGTGGTTGTGGCACAGGTTGCCGGCACGCGAATGGGAATCGTTCACAAACTGACCGTTGTGGTTGTACATGATGGTCTTGTAGCTGGCGATACCGGGCAGCACGGACTTGCGGCTACCAGAGAAACCGGCAAAGAAGTGCGGCTCAATAAAGCCCTCGGCAAGCAGCAGATCGCAATCGGCGGCAATCTTGTTGATGATGCACTCGCCGCCAGAAGGCAGAGTGCCAATCTTTTTCATCATGCTGTCGTCAGTCGCGACGTGCATAACGATTTCCTCGTTGGCAACGATCTCCTCGCCGTACTTGTTGACGAGCTCCTCGTGCGTCGACGGACGGTGCATACCCGTAGCAACCAAAATACGCACTCGAGCCTCAGGTGCAGCGGAATGGATGTGATGCAGCAGAATAGGCATCGTCACACGCGAGGGAACGGGACGCGTATGATCGGAGCTAATGATGACAATATCCTTCTTGCCAGCGCAAAGCTCCTCGAGCGAAGGCGAGCCATAAGGGTTGGCAAGTGACTCCTCCACCAGCTCTTCCTGCGATTTTGTAGTCTTAAACTCGTTCTGATGACCTTCCATCACACCCGCGAAGTTCTTATCTTCGAGCTCCAGATGCAGCGTCTTGTGGTCAAACGGCAGTTCACATTCAAACAACGACGAGCGCCCTCTTCCTTTCAACTGACACACTAGATAAACCGTTGGAAGGATACGCCGCTCACCGAAAAACTCCACCGTCCACCGACTCATTAACACAACGTTCATATTTGACCCACAACAAAACGGCCGCGATCCCAAACGGGACCGTGGCCGCCTGTCAAAGACACTATAGACAGGATGACTTACGCAGCGCCGAGGCAAACATCTACCCCGATGGCATGCGCGCGTAAGTCATATTGCATAAATACGTCAATAATTTGCATATAATGACGCATGGATTTCTAGCCGTAACAGGGTAGTACCCTCCGGAGCGTGCATTTTTGCGAGTATTCAGCATCGCGGGATAAGATTTTGGTGTCAAAAGTCTTTCAAAAAGTAGCTAGTCCTCATGACTCGACCCATCTGGATAGCATGCGACGAGAAACCAGCCATATACGGGCATCGCCAAGGCCCCAATTAGCGTGCAAAGGCATCAACAAAGGCAGCGAAAGCCGGCTATGGCCTTATGCATCAATCTTTTGCTGCTGAAAACTCCGTTTTTTGCACGTCGCCCCAGGCACCACCCTCACCCAGCAGCTGATCCGCTGAAGACCGGACATCGCAGGGCCCGCCATTAGTTTACTTTTAGGCACACTCCGCAGGACGCAAGAAGCCCTCGCCGCACTCCACATTAGGCGCGAAGCGCACTTTATTTTCATCAGCTTTAATCCCTGAAGACCGAGGACGAAGGGGCCCGACGGGTTTCCCTCTGAATGCATTCCGCAGCACGAAGCCCCCTTATCCGCAGCTCCGAAGGAGCAGGATAAGGGGGCTTCAAGTGCGAGGACGCATTCAGAGGGAAACCCGTCGGGTCCCGGTGAGAGCCACAGGGCTATCGATTACCCCGTGTTTTGCAATCCTGCCGAGACGCCAGTCACAGTTGAAAGAATCAGGCTCATGTACTCGGCCTTCTTCTCCTCGGCCATCTCATCCTGGTTCATACGCACCTCGCGAAGGGCGCGGACCTGGGCGATGGACAGGGCGTCGACATAGGGGTTACGCACGCGAACGGCGCAGCCGAGCACGCGACGACGCTGCAGCGGCCATTCGTCACCGACGATGGCAAGGACCCACTTACGTGTGAGCTGCATCTCGGTGAAGACCTTCTCGGACAGATCCTGGCGATCACCCAGGTGCAGATACATCTTGGCGATGCGCTGATCGGTCTTGGCGATCGACATCTCGATGTTGTCGATAAAGGTGCGGAAGAACGGCCACTCCTGGTAGGCAGCCTTGAGCTGGTCAAGGTCGCCCAGCTGCTCGCAGGCGGTACCCAGGCCGTACCAGGCGGCCAGGTTAATGCGTGCCTGGCTCCAGCTGAAGATCCACGGAATGGTACGCAGGTCGTCGAGCGACTTGGCGCCCAGGCCGCGCTTAGCGGGACGCGAGCCAATCGGCAGCAGACCGACTTCGGTCAGCGGCGTCACGGTCGAGAACCACGGTGTAAAGTCCTCGGTGTTCAGCAGGTCCAGATAGCGCTCGTGGCTTGCAGCGTTAAGCTTCTCGGCCATATCCCAGAACTTCTGCGTGGTCTCTGTGTTGGTCTTCTCGACACTCGGGGCCGACTGCAAAAGCGTTGCGGCGGCAACGGACTCAACATGGCGCTGAGCCAGCGTGCGGTTGCCGTAACGGGCAAAAATGACCTCGCCCTGCTCGGTGAGCTTAAAGAAGCAGTTGACCGAACCCTTGGGCTGCGCCAGCACGGCCTTGTTGGCCGGGCCGCCGCCACGGCCAACGGCACCGCCGCGACCGTGCATGAGCACCAGGTCGATATCGTTCTTCTCGGCCCACTTGGCAATGCGCTCCTGCGCGGAATGCAGCGCGAGCATGGCCGTGGTAGGACCGGCGTCCTTGGAGGAGTCGGAATAGCCCAGCATAACCTCCATGCGGCGGTTGGTCTGGGCAAGACGCTTCTGTACCACGGGCAGCGTAAGCATCTGGTCGAGCACGTCGACGCAGCCCTCAAGGTCCTCGAGCTGCTCGAATAGCGGGATCACGTCGAGCTCGGGGACATCTTCCTCGTGTGCGAAGGACAGGTGGGCAAGCTCAAAGACGTCAGCCACATGCTGGGCGCTCTTGGTAAACGAGATGATGTAGCGGTGCGCCATCTTCTTGCCGTAGCGCTTTTGGATGGAGCCGATAGCGCGGAAGGTATCGATGACCTCGCGCGTCATGGGCTGCAGGTCGCCATGGATACCGTTCTCGTGGATATCCTTAAGGGCGCGGGCATGCACCACGGAGTGCTGACGGAACTCCATCTCGACCATATGGAAGCCGAAGGACTCGACCTGCCAGATGATGGTTTGGACCGGGCCGTAGGCAGCACGGACGGCACCGCAGGCGGCCAGCGAACGCTGGACGACGCGCAGGTCATCCAGGAACTCGTCGGCGCTGTGGTACATGGTGTCGGTGATACGACGGACGGTGGCGTTCAGGCGGTCGGCCATGACGAGCATGACGGCGCGATGCGGCTCGTGCTCGGAGATCAGCTCGGCGCGGGCCGTGTAACGAGGGCTCATCTCGACCTGATGGTTCCACAGGTTAATGAGCTCGGCCGACGGCTTGCTGTAGGTAGCCTCGAGCGTGAGGTTGCGGCCGATGTGGCGGCACTTGTCCTCGAGCTTGAGCACCATGTGCGTAAAGTACTTGGCGGCGACCTCACGGCTCACCTTGGCGGTGACGTTGGGGTTACCGTCGCGGTCGGAACCGATCCAGCTGCCGGGATGGAAGAACGCCGGGCACAGCGGCGGCACAGTACCGGCCTTGTCGCCCAGCACCCAATCGTCAAAACGACGATAGATAACGGGGATAACGTCGAACAGCGTGTTATCGAAGATGTCGATGATGGTATCGGCTTCCTCGACCGGCGTGGGCTTCTTGAGCGCGATGGGACTCGTACGCACCAGGGCGTCGATCTCCTGCAGCATATGGCGCTCGTTCTCCACCAGGTCGGAGCCGCCCAGACGCGGACGCTCCTCCAGCAGGTTGGAGATACGGCGGATCTTGCCCTCGACGGCCTTACGACGGGCCTCGGTGGGATGTGCGGTAAAGACAGGGTGGAACTCGAGCTTGTCGAGCAGCTCGTTGGCACCCTCGACACCCAGCTCATTCACCAGCTGGTGATAGGCAACGGTAAGCTCGTTGGCAGGATCGACCTCGGTATCGGTCGACGCACCGGCCTCGCGATCGCGCAGCTGCGCCACACGGTAGTTCTCCTCCGACAGGTTTGCCAGATGGAAAAAGCTCGTAAAGGCGCGAACGATGACCTGCTGCTTATCGAGCGGCAGGCTGTCGATCAAATCGACGACCTCACGAAATGCCACGGCAGTGGGCTCGTCGGCGGTGGGCACGCCCTGCTCGTCGACGGCTTCGTCGGCAGCGCAGGTACCGGGGTTGCCGGCATTGACCACAATCTCGGCTGTCAAAATCTTGTCGAACAGGTCCGCGATCTCGGGATCATACTCGCTAAGCACACGGCGCTCCAGGCGCAAGAACAGCGCCAGATTGTCGCGCAGCTCCTCGGGGATCTCGATCTCGGCGAGACGCTCCCTGGACTCGGCATTCGAGCCGATTCGGTTAACGAGGCGGTTGACCACGGCAGCGACACGCGCCGCGGCTTCGGGTACAGACTGGTTGCTTAGGTTCTCAGCCACGTTTCCTCCCATTCCTCCTTCTATGCACGTAACATGCGGTATTCATTATAGGCGCTTGAGAAATACTTTCGACACTGATTGCGCTTTACCACACAAAAGTATTTTCTGCATTGCAAAGGTTTTTGCCCTAAATGGTCGTATTTCTCGGTGGGCGGCATACGTAAACGGGGGCATTCCGCATAAAAGCGAAACACCCCCGTAACAATCGCTCTCCATGAGCAGGGCACGTTAGCAGGCCCGAAGCTCAAAAAGATGCGCTACAGGCGCTCGCGAACCGCCTCGACGACGTTGTCCAGATCGGCGAGCACCTCGTCATGGCTCTGCATGTCGCGCACTTTGACCTTGCCGGCGGCAAGCTCGTCGCCACCCAGGACCAAGATGAGCTTGGCGCCTACCTTATCGGCTTGCTTAAACTGGGCCTTGAGCGAACGACCCTGATAGTCGGCCTCGGTCACAATCCCTGCGGCGCGAAGCTCCTGCGTAATGGCAAAGACGTTCTGACGCAGCTCCTTGCCGGCGTTGGCGACATAGACGCACGGGGCCTCATCGGCACCCAAATCGCTGCCAAAGGCCTGCAGGGCCAGCAGGGCGCGCTCAAAACCGACAGCAAAGCCGACGCCCGCCGTGGGCTTGCCACCCTCGAGCTCGACCAGGCCATCGTAGCGGCCGCCGCCGCCGATGGAGCCGACGCCGGCGCCAGGGGCCTCGACCTCAAAGACAGTACGGGTGTAGTAGTCCAGGCCGCGCACCAAGGTGGGATCCTCGACATACTCGATACCGGCGGCATCCAGATAGCGCTTGACCTGCTCGTAGTGCTCGCGGCACTCATCGCACAGGTTGTCACCCATCAGCGGAGCCTCGGCCATGATCTCGCGGCAGTGGTCGTTCTTGCAGTCGAAGGCACGCAGCGGGTTGAGCTCGGCGCGCTCGCGGCACTCATCGCACATCTCGTCGGCGTGATCGAGGATGAACTGCTTAACCTGCTCGCGATAAGCCGGACGGCACTGGGCGTCACCCATCGAGTTGATGAGCAGACGAAGCTTGGAAAGATCGAAGCCCAGGCGCTTGTAGAACTCCATGAGCATGATGATGCACTCGGCGTCTGCCGCCGGATCGGGAGCGCCGAGCCACTCGATGCCCACCTGGTGGAACTGGCGCAGGCGGCCCTTCTGGGGACGCTCGCCGCGGAACATGGCCTCGGCGTAGTAAGCCTTAAACGGCGTGGAGCCCTGGGGCACCAGATTGTTCTCGACGACGGCGCGCACCACGCCGGCCGTGCCCTCGGGGCGAAGTGCCAGGCGCTGCTTGGGCTTGAGTTTGGTGTCGGTGCCCTCGGTAAAGACGCGCTCCAGGTTGGCACCGCTGAACACGCGGAACATTTCCTTGCGCACGACGTCGGTCGACTGGCCGATACCGTGGACAAACACGTCAACCTGCTCGATCGCGGGCGTCTCGATGGGTTTAAAACCAAACGGCTCGAACACGCCGGCCGCAATCTGCTGCATCTTTTGCCAGGCGCGCATCTCGGCGCCGATAAGGTCGCGGGTTCCCTCCGCCTTCTGTGCCTGCATGGGCAAACACCTTTCTTTTGTATCGCGTCATAGGTAGTGGACATTATACGGCACAAAGCAGCAACGCGGCGGCGCGCCTGACCGAACGAGGGTATGGGGGCTCGTTCGGCCAGACGCGCCGCCGCTGTTTGTGATCCCTTTTCCTCCGTCCCCTTCGGGTCACGTGATCCCTTGGGGACGGAGGAATAGGGATCATTTCGTAGGCCCGTGGCCGCCTTGGAAACCGAATGATGGTACGAGCATCCATTCGGCTTCCAAGGCGGCCACGGACAGAACGGGACGAACAGAAAAGAGCGACGGACGCCTACTCCCCCGCCACGTTCGCGCGCAGCTTGGCGGCGATGGGCTCGGATACCAGCAGGAACACGAGCATGACCACGGAGCACGCCAAGCACACGATCCAGGTGCTCGCAAAGGAGCCCGAGACGGCAAAGAGCACGTAGACCTGCCACAGCTCACCGACAAAGCTCATGCCGGCAAGCACCGCCGAGGTAGCGATAACGGTGAGCGAGCCCAATACGCGGCCACTCACTTTATCGGCAACATGGCCGATAACGAGCGAACCCACGACGCTCACCACGGTGGAGATGGCATTGGAGATGTTGTACTGCGCAAGGGAAATGCCCAGGTCGCTGACGATCAGCGGCTGGAACAGGCTCATGCAGTTGACGAAAATCGTGTAGCATGTGGCCATGATCACGAAGCCGGAGGTCACCACGAGCCAGCCGGGGAAGAACTTACGCTGCTGGGACATACTGCTCCTTATTTAACAAACGAATAGCCGGCGCCGGGCGCCGGTAGTGCCCAAGATTGCCTTGAAAGACAAGGGCATAGGCCTTACGGCCATGCCCGCAGGCTTGAAAGGCAAGGTTGGATGCTACCGGTGGTCGGCGATATAGCCCAAAGCGACGGCGGTATAAGCCGCAGCACCGAGCGGCAGCTCGGCATCGTTAAAACGTGCCTTGGGATGGTGCTGGGCAAAGTGTTCGTCCGTGTCGGTTACGGCCGCGCCCACGGTAAAGTACGCACTCGGAATCTCGCTCGAGATAAGCGCGAAGTCCTCACTCGCCATGGCATGGAAAAGCGGCAAGAAAGCCGACTTGGGCAGCACTGCGCCCACGTAGCCAAGCGACGCCTGAGTCATATCGCTGTCGAGTACAAGCGGCGGAACATCCGAAAGCGTCTCGATGGTCGCCGGCGTACGATATGTCGTGGCAACGCCGTTAACGACCTCCGCGATGCGGGTCTTTAGGTGCTCCATGAGCTCAACGTCAAAGCCGCGCAGCGTTCCCTCGAGCACGCAGGTGTCGGGGATGACGTTGGCCGCCAAGCCACCGGCGAACTTACCAACGGTAAGTGCGACTTCCTTGGCCGCCGGCACCTCGCGGGAGATAAGCTCCTGGAGCGCCAGGTGCACATGGACGCCGGCCGTGATGGGATCGATGCAGATCTCGGGGCTCGAGCCATGGCCGCCCTTGCCCTGCAGCGTGATGCGGAAACCGTACACGCCTGAAAGCGCCGGGCTCCCATAGAGCACCAGGCCGAGCGGCGATTGGCTGTTGACGTGCATGGCAAAGGCAGCCTGGGGGCGCGGGTTCTGCAGCAGGCCATCGGCAATGGCAGCGCGCGCCCCTTCAAAGGTCTCCTCGCCCGGCTGGAACAGCAACTTCACCGTGGCGTTGGCCTCCACAAGCTCGGCCTCGCGGGCCTTGAGCAGGCGCGCCGCACCAAGCAGCGCCGTCGCGTGCATATCGTGACCGCAAGCATGCATGCAGCCATTGGTGGATGCAAAGGGCTCGCCGGATTCCTCGACAACGGGCAGGGCATCCATATCGCCTCGGAGCATGACGACCGTTCCGGCCTGCTCGTCCTTGCACGTGCCATTGCCCTGAACGGCCGCGGCCGCACCGGCACCGATCAGACCAACGACGCAGGAACCGTCGACGAGCGTGGTATGGGGGATGTCCATCTCGTCCAGACGTGCCTGGATATAGGCAGACGTCTGCGGAAGATTGTTACCGAGCTCGGGCATCTGGTGTAGATCGTGTCGCCACGCAGCGAGCTCGTCTGCAAAAGCCTGAGCTTCTGCGACAAGACCGTCGCCGATAGCGGTCTGCGCCGTTGTGGTAGCCTGAGGCGCTGGTTGCGGTTGAAAATCGGACAGAGCTGGTGCCATAGATGCCCTCCAGTAACGTTTTTGCAGCAAGCACTTTGATAGCGTAAAGTGCAAGGTACTACTTTAAGGGCGACGCATAAAAAATGCCGCCCCGGGAGGCGGCGCAACAAATTGTTTACAATTGCGGACGCGGCTTTCGACGCAAAAAATCGAAATGCGTCTCGCTCAAGATAATCGAAAGAAAGATGAGCGCGAAGCCGGCGAGCAGGCGCGAGGTGAGCGCCTCCCCCATCAGCAGCACCGAGAACAGCACACCCGAAGGCGACTCCATCGAAAGGAGCAGCGAGCCCGTCGAGGCTGGGACGTGCGCCAATCCAACGTTTTGGATGAGCAGCGCCACGCACGTGCAGCCCGCCGAGAGAAAGGCCATCACGCCGATAAAGCTCGGCGTCCACACGGACGCAGGAGCTTGGGTCTCGAACAACAACGACGAGATAAGGCTCAAGACGCCATTGCCCACAAACATCCAAAACGTGATGACGTTGATGTCCATCTTGCGGCCGTACTTGGCGGTCACCGACATCTGGATGGCAAAGAAGACCGCGCCGCCCAGCGTAATGGCATCACCGATGTTGAACTCGACGCTATCGAGCGCCACCAGGCCAATGCCCGCCAGACAGAGCAATGCGGCACCCAAGTTGTAACGCGTGAGCTTTTCGCCGCTCAGGAAATAGCTCGCAAAGGGCACGAGGATGCAGTACGTACCCGTCAAAAACGCGTTCTTGCCCGCCGTGGTCTGAGCCAGACCGACTGTCTGCAGGGCGTAGGCGGCCCACATAAGTGCGCCCATGCCAAGTCCGACGATCAGGTTGCGGGCGTTGAGGTGCGCGATGATGCGCTTGTGGAAGATGACAAACATGACCAACGCCGCAGGCAGAAAGCGCACGTAGAGCAGTTCAAACACCGGAATGGTGCCGAGCGCGTCCTTCATAGTGGTAAAGGAGTAGCCCCAGATAATCGCCACCGAAAGCAGCAGAACTTTCCAGAACAGCGGCGAGCGAGCGCCGGCGCCCCGGGGAATACCGCCCGCGCCCAAATCCTCACGGGCCACAGGGCCATCAGGCATGTTTTCGATTTCGTTGGCAGCGTATTGGGCCATGGAACATCCTCGCACTCAATCTGGGCGTGGTGTCCGCACGCGTATGGCTGCGTGCCGCCTCATGGTCAAATAAAAACAGGGCGCACCGGACCCCCGGTACGCCCCGCTACTGTAGCAACAACCAAGCAGCCCGTGCAATTCACTACGCTAAAGCATCGGGTTGGAAGATCTCGATGTTCCGACGGCGTTTACGTTGCTGAACTAAATCAATTTGGTCGACTCCAGCTTTTCGATGATCCAGTCGTTGGCTTTGATGACCGGACGGCGGAAGACGACGCCCAGGGCCAGCGACGGAATCAGATAGCTCGCCAGAATACCCAGCTCAACCCAGTACTCCATATGGTAGGCGCCTGCCATGGCAGCATGCATGGCGTTGATGCCATGGGTAAACGGCAGGAACGGATAGATCGCCTGGAACACAGGGCCGGTCATCTCGATGGGGAACGTGCCGCCCGAACCGCCGACCTGCATGACCAGCAGCACAACGGCCAAAGCCTTGCCGATATCGCCAAACGAAACCGTAAGCGTGTAGACGATATTGGAGAACACGAGACTCGCGACCCAGCCCGCCAGCACAAACTGCAGCGGGTTGTCGCACTGGATGCCAAAGAACAGGATGTCGCCCGCGCACACGAGCGTTGCCTGCAGCAGAGCCAAACCGCCAAAGAACAAGTAACGACCCAGGTAGATCTCGTGTAGGCGTACGGGGATGAGCTCGTTGATAAGCTCATCGTCGACCGAGACCTTCATCATGGCCGCTAGCACGATCGAGCCGACCCAGAGCGACAGAATCGTGTAGAACGGCGCCATGGCCGAGCCGTAGTTGCGGATCGGATAGACCGGCTTGCGATCGAGCGCGACGGGACCGGAAAGCGACACGGCCAGACCCTCGGGATCGTTGCCAATCATCGTCTTGATCGTGGCCAGATCGTCCGACATAAGGGCACCGTCGAGCTCGTCCTTAAAGGCACTGATCTTATCGGACGCTTCACCTAGCTGATCGGAAGCCTTGTTGACCAGCTTGGCGGCCTTGGAGAGGCCCTTCGCCAACGAGCCGGATGCATCGGTGAGGCCACTCACGGCGCTATCTAGGTCACCCGAGATACCGTTCAGGGAATCCAGAACGCCCGAAATGGTCTTCTTGAGCTCCTTGGCCTTAACCGAGAACGTAGAATCGTAGTCGGACTTGGCACCCGAGATACCCGCCTTGGCATCGGCGATGGCCTGGTCGACCTCGGCACGCGAGCTGTTGACCTCGGCCATGCTGTTCGTGAGCGACGTCGCGATGTTCGTCAGCTCATTGGCATTGTTGCGGTACTCCGCCGCGGTTTTGTCAAGCTCAGCAGCCGCGTCCTCAAGCCCTGCCTTGAGCTTATCGTTACTCACCTGGCCAGCAAGACTACGGAGCTCATTCGCCGTGGCATCAATCTCGTCGGCACGGTTCTTGAGTGACGTTGCGCCATCGTTGAGCTGACGCACCGTAAGATTGACATGCAGGTTTGCAGCGTCGAATGCCTTTGCGAGCTCGGTAGAAACGTTATCGAACGAACCTGCGCTCCCATCAATAGCGGCATCGATTGCATCGCTGGCGGACTTGAGCGCTTGCTCGGAATCGGCAATACCGCTCTCGGCATGCTGCATGAGCTGCTTCACCGACTCCTCGGTCGATCCGGACTGTTTGAGCATGCCGCCCGCCGATGTCAGTGAATCGGACGTAGAGCTCAAAATGCCCGCAAGCGACGTCGCGCTCGCCTGAACGTCCTGCAGGTCCTCGACCGAATCGCCCAGCGTAGAGGACAGATTGGCGATAAAGTTGCTCACCTGGTCGGTACTCATATAGTCGAGCAGGCTGGACACGGTTTTAAGACCGATGCTCGTAATGGTCTCGGTAAAAGATTCGTTAACCTGGTTCTGAACGGCGCTCGAACCCTTCTCGGTCACGATCTGCGCGATGGCGTTGGCCTTCTGGTTCTCGTAAAACTCGATATCGGCGTGTTTCACGTCGGTCGAGAAAAGCGTCATCATGTCGGCGCTAAACGTTTTGGGGATAACGACGGCAGCATAGTACGCGCCCGACTTAACGCCCTCGATAGCCTTTTCGCGATCGTTAAGCACAACCCAATCGAAGCTCTCGTTGCCGCGTAGGGTGGCGGTCACGTTTTCGCCCACGTTAACCTCGACGGGGATCAGATCGCTCTCGTAACCCTCATCGGTGTTGACCACGGCGATCTTAAGATTGCCGGTGTTGCCGTACGGATCCCAGCTGCCGGCGATGTTAAACCACGCGTACAGACACGGCACGATAATGAGGCCCATCACGACAACCAAGCCGATTACGGAGCGAGACACGTTTTGGACATCGCGCTTAAACAGATGCAGGATGTTCTTCATTTATGCCTCACCTCCTTTGGAGTGCTTGCCAAGCGGGGTGGTATCTCCATCATTTGTGGCTGTGCTGTCGCTGCCCTGAGATTTATGGTGCGAGCCTATATGCGGCAAGCGGCCCGTGGACTGATCGCCACCCTTGGCACCACGCTCGCTGGCGTTGAGGCCAAACATGCGGCGGGCGGCAGGAATGGCGGCCGTGTGCTCGCGCATCTCGCGACGCAGGTCCTCATCGGAAAGCGCCGAGATGCGCATCTGGGTATTGAGGCTCGCGCGGATATATTCGATATTGATAAGCCAGCCGCAGATGGCAATAACCGAGATGATCCAAATGACAAGTAGGATGATCTTGCCGTTATTGTCGATATCGAGAACCGTCGACAGGACAAAGAGCAGGACCTGGACGCCCACCACGGCGGCAAAACCGCCCTTGATGTAGTACGGGTAGCGATGTTCAAAGGCGACCGCATGATCGAGCAGTTCGCGACGGTACGAATCGGAATCGAGCACGACGCGCATGGCCGTTCGCAAGGAGTAGCGCTCGCGCGGCAGGTCGTTAGACTCGCAAATCATCATACCGGTCGTGGAAAGCTGTTTATCAAAGAGCAGGTTGAGGTTGAGCAGCAGCGGACGCAGCTGCAGGCCGATAAAGAGCGCCACGATCAAGAACACGCCCAGAATGCACAGGTTAAACAGGTAGTTGAACGAATACATGCCGCCGACCGTCTCACGCAGCAGATTGATGCCATAGGTAAAGGGCAGCAGCGGGTGCAGCCACTGGAAGAAGCCGGGCATCATCTCGATGGGGTACATGCCCGACGAACCCGGGATCTGCACGATGACAAGAATGACGCCGATTGCCTTGCCGATATGCTTAAACGTAGTGGACAACGCGTAAATGATGTTGACGTACGTAAATGAGATGGCGATGCCGCCCAGCACAAATAGGAGCGGACTGACGCACTGTACGCCAATGACCAGATCTCCCACCGTAACGATAATGGCCTGCAACGCGCCCAGGATCACCAGGAGCAACCAGCGGCCAAAGTAGCCCTGACGCGCGGTAAAGCTGCCAACGCCTTCGCGATCGACCTCGAGCTTGTAAATGGCGATGAGCACGTAGCCGCCCACCCAAAGCGCCAGATTGGTGTAGAAAGGAGCAATGCCCGAGCCGAAGCTCTTAACCGGATAGATCGACTTGGAGGTCAGCTCGACCGGAGATGCCATGAAGTCAGCAACGTCATCGACGTCGACGCCCATCAGGTCGGCCAGTTCGCCCATGGACTCGGAGGTCTGCAGCGCCGCGATGTCGTTGGCGGCGGTGGCGAGCTTGTCCTGGACCTTGGCAAGCGAGGCGTCGGTCTGGGACAGCGTGGTCTTGGCCTGACCGAGCGTAGCGTTGAGTTGCGAAAGTGTACCGCGCGCACTTGCAATAGTAGGCGTGAGGCCAGACACGATTCCCGTCAGATCACCCGAGACGGCGGCAAATGAATCAAGCGCGCTCGAGGCCTTCGGCAGCGCGTTTTGACCCAGGTCCGTCTGGGCCTGGCCAAGGTTGGTCGCACCGGTCTGGATTGCGTTATTGATAGCGTCGCTGGCACCCGAGACAGCCGCGGCGTCATTCGCCATGGCGCTCGACTGTGCAGACAGACCGTCCTTGATGCTCTGAAGCTTTTCATTCTGCTCGCGGAGCAAATCGATGGTCGATACAATGCGCGCGTCAATTTCCTTGGAACCTGTCGACGTGTCATTGACGAGAATTTCCAAGTGCCCGATAACGGCCTTATTGTGGTCGATCGTCGCCTGGAGAGACTCGAGCGAGTTGTCGATGCGGGCGGTCGTAGATGTGATCGTGCCCGTCAGCTTGCCAATCGCAGCGTTCGCGGAGGCTGACGTCTTGGTGAGCGCAAGGCTGCCTTCCGAGAGCGCCTTGGAGAGCGAGGCGACAGAGTTACCCGCCGTGGCGCGAGCCTCGCCCAGCAGGTCGTTGCCCTGGGAGATCGCCTGCGTCAGCGACGGCGCCTGACCCTGCAGACCGATAAGTGCTGCATCTGCCGAGGCAATGGAACCACTCGTCTTATCGATGGCGGCATTCATGTCGCCAATCGAATCACGCACTTCGCCCAACGCGTCAGAAGCCTCTGATACCGAACCGGCCAACGAATCCTGAGTCTGGGTTGCCTTGTCCTTTAAATCGACTCCGGCATCCTTGGCAATACTGGCAACGGTCTCGCCCACCGTGGAGACAAATTCCGAGTTGATCTGCTCCTCGATGGTGTTTGCACCGGTGTCGGTAACCTTGGGCGCAATAGCGCTCTTCTTCTCATTGACGTAGTACGTAAGCTTGGGCTGATGGTAGTTGCCGTCGAGCATCGAAACCAGGTTATCCGAGAAGTTCTTGGGGACTACGATGGCCGCATAGTACTCACCGCTCTCGACGCCCTCTTTGGCATCGGCCGCAGAATCGACGAAGGTCCAGCCCAGCTGATCGTTCTCCTTGAGCTGATCGACGACCTGATCGCCCGCGTTGAGCTCGCCCACCAGGTCGTTTTGGGTGCCCCGATCGTTGTTGGCGATGGCAATCTTGATGCCCTGGGTGTTTCCGTACGGATCCCAGTTGGCCACGATGTTGTACCAGGCATACAGCGAGGGAATAACGCACACGCCAAGGGTAACCACCAAGGCGACGGGGTTCACAAGCAGTCGCTTAATGTCGCGCTTGAATATCGCAAAGGAGACCTTTGCGTTGGATAGTTTGCTGCCGAGGCTCACGCTATGACCATCCATCCTGTCGTTGAATCGAATCGTACTATCGACAACCATTGTACGTAGGAGCTTTAGCGTCTCAGAGCACAATGGTATTGGGTTTTGCGGGTAGCAATATACTACGAAGACGAGTTAACGTACAGATGTACAGTATCCTAAATTTCAGCAGGTCACAAAACCACAACCCGCACAAATTATCAATCCGACTAGTCATTGGGGACGTTCTTAAACGACTAGTCAAACAAGAACGTCCCCGATGACTAGTTTGGACCACGAAAGCGTCGCTGGTTGAGCATAAGTCAGCGAAAACGCCCCTAAGCGAGCAAGGTGACGTGAAAGAGGAGGGAAGCGTACTTTGGTACGCGACCGACGATTGAACGTCAGATTGCCGCTTAGGGGCGTTTGCAGCGTCGAGCTGTTACGCGGTTTGGTAAAACCGCGTAACTACCTAACTACATCAAGTTGCAGACAGCCGCCGCGAAGGCCACGGGGTCCTCGGGCAAAACGCCCTCGACCAGCAGGGCCTGGTCATAGAGCAGGCCGGAGTACTGCTTGATCTTGTCGGTGTCGCCCGCCTTCTGGGCAGCGACGAGCTTGGCAAAGACCGGGTGCTTGGCGTTGAGCTCGAGCACGCGCTGGCTCTTGGGCATACCGTCGGGCGCGCCCTCGGGACCCTTCTGGAGCACCTTCTCCATCTCGAGCGAAAGCGGGCCCTCGGTGGTGATGCACGCGGAAGCATCGGTCAGGCGCGCAGAGACGGCGACCTTCTCGACCTTGTCGCCGAGCGCCTCCTTCATGGCGCTAAAGAGGTCCTCGTTCTCCTTGGTGGCGTCCTCGGCCTCCTTCTTCTCGTCCTCGGTCGCCAGGTCAAGATCACCGGTCGCGACGTTCCTGAGCTCCAAGTGACGATCCTCGACCTCGGGCTCAGCACCGTCGGCAACGGCCTTCTCGGCAGCCTCGCGGGCAGCATCGTTCTCGTAGATCTTGGGCATATCGGCGGCAACGTACTCACGCATGGCCTGGAACGTGAACTCATCCACATCCTGCGTCAGCAGCAGCACGTCATAGCCGCGGTCGAGCACGCCCTTTACCACGGGCATCTTGGCCAAGCGCTCACGCGAGTCGCCGGCGGCGTAGTAAATGGCCTTCTGATCCTCGGGCATACCCTTGGCATACTCGGCCAGGGTAATCATCTTCTGCTCCTTGGCAGACCAGAACAGCAGCAAGTCGGCGAGTTCGTCGGCCTTCATGCCGTAGCTCGAGTAGATACCGTACTTAAGGCCGCGGCCAAAGTTCTCAAAGAACTTCTCGTAGGCCTCGCGGTCGTTGTCACGCATGTCCTCAAGGTCGGCGGTGATCTTCTTTTCCACACGCTTGGCGATGGCCTTGAGCTGACGGTTCTGCTGCAGCGTCTCGCGCGAGATGTTGAGCGTCACGTCGGCAGAGTCCACGACACCGCGCACAAAGTTGTAGTAGTCGGGCAGCAGGTCGTCGCACTTCTCCATAATCAGCACGTTGGAGCTGTAGAGCGCCAGACCCTTCTCGTAGTCCTTGCTGTACAAATCGAACGGCGCGCGGCCCGGCACAAACAGCAGGGCGTCATACTCGAGCGTGCCCTCGGCGTGGAAGCTAATGGTACGCGCAGGGTCGTCAAAGTCGTGGAACGTGGACTTGTAGAACTCGTTGTAATCCTTCTGCTCAACGTCGGAGCTGCGCTTTTTCCAGATCGGCGTCATGGAGTTGACGGTCTCGAGCTCCTGGTAGTCCTCGTACTCGGGCTTGTAATCGTCGCCAGCGTCCTCGGGCTTGGGTTTCTGGCGGCTCTTGCTCACCATCATCTGAATCGGGTAGCGCACATAGTTGCTGTACTGCTGAATTAGACTCTTGAGACCCCACTCGGTCAGGAAGCGATCGTAAGTCTCAGCCTCGCCATCGGCGTCGAGTTTCTCGTTCTCGCGCAGCGTGAGGATAACGTCGGTACCATGCTCGGCGCGCTCGCCGTCCTCGATGGTGTAGCCCTCAAGACCGTCGGATTCCCACACATGGGCGACTTCCTCGCCATAGGCGCGGCTCACGACCTTTACATGGCTGGCGACCATAAAGGCCGAATAGAAGCC
This sequence comes from uncultured Collinsella sp., assembly GCA_958435945.1. GTDB lineage: Bacteria > Actinomycetota > Coriobacteriia > Coriobacteriales > Coriobacteriaceae > Collinsella. The sequence continues at coordinate 18,008 of CAUBIC010000006.1, forward strand.
CACGCCAAACTGGCCGATGATGTCGACATCCGAACCCTGCTGCTCGGCGTTCTCGGTCTTAAACTCCTCGGAACCGGAATGGGCGATGGTGCCCAGGTTGCGCTCGAGCTCCTCGGCGGTCATGCCAATGCCGTTATCCGAGATGGTAATGGTGCGGGCGTCTTTATCAAAGGAAACGCGAATAGCCAGGTCGCCCTGGTCGAGCTTGACGCTCGGGTCCTGCAGGCTCTTAAAGTTGAGCTTGTCGACGGCGTCGCTCGCGTTAGAGATAAGCTCGCGCAGGAAGATTTCCTTATTGGTGTAGATGGAGTTGATCATGAGGTCGAGCAGTTTTTTGCTCTCGGTCTTAAATTGACGCATGTGCAGTCCTTTCGCGCTATCCCCGTCCGCAAAAACGGCTCGGTTGCCCGAGCCGCATCGCAGACCTGCTATGTTCAGACTTAGATTTTATAACCCATTAGCGCGCATATATACATACGGAATCGAAAAACTGTATGTCCAAACGCTCCGATGCGCCAATTGCCAAGGAGTGTCCCCGACTGCCGGCAGAAAAGGAGCGTCCCTATCTGCTATCTACGCGCTTGGCCATCCAGACATGGGGTTGGCCCTCGTCTTCGTAATCTACCGGGGCAATTTGCGCGTAGCCCGCCTTTGCATAGAGCGGCAACACGTATTCCTGCGCATGCAGCTTAATAAGCTTAGCGCCGGCATCTCGTGCATACGCAGCACTGGCCTCGACGATCGCGCTCGCCAGTCCGCGACGACGCATAGTCGGCAGCACGGCAACGCGCCCCATAATGTAGGTCTCCCCCGCCGCAACGCCTTCGTCCATGTCGCATGCCGGCAACACCGGGGCCTCTGCGTCAGCCACGCGCTCAAGCTCTTCGGGAAACACGCGCGAGCAACCGGCAAGCTCGCCGTCTACATAGAGCGTCACATGAATGCAGTTCGGGTCCTCGTCGATAGCGTCGAACTCGCTCTCGTAGCCCTGCTCGTCCATAAAAACGACGCGGCGCACCAACGCCGCGTCATCAAAGCATCCCGTCTTAAGTTGGATATCCATGGCTGCCCTTTCATTCAATGCGAACGTTAGGGACAGATTTTAGCGAAAATGAGCTCCGCGCACGCTAAACTTCGCGCGAGCCTTCGCCAGGCAGTCGTAATGACCCACGTTATGGGCATCGCTCGCGATGAAGCTGTACAGGTTCTGATCGAACAGGCGCTGTGCCGGCTTTTTCTCGCGACCAAAGCGACCACCGGCGATAAAGTCCGCCGAAGCTTGCAGCTTGCAGCCCATATCGACTAGACGCTCCGCCACACTCACATCCTTTTGAACAGCGCGATATCGCTCGGGATGAGCGATAATCACCTGGTAGCCGCGGCATTGCAAATCGTAAATCGTACTCTCGTACTCTCTAAACGCATAGGGATCAGCATGCGTCGAAAGCTCAAGCAGAAACTCATTGGTGCCATCGAAATGCAGGTATTCTGCGGCGTCGATGCCCAGCTCGACAAGCTTTCGGTGGTTGACTTCGAAGCCCATCTGGAGCGGAAAACCGTCAGCGTTATCACGCAGCAGCTCAAAGGCATCCCACATCTTGTCGTAATCAAAATAGGGATCACGGCAGTGAGGAGTGCAAACGATTCTGGTTACACCGGCCCGCTTGGCAGCCTCGAGCATCGCCAAGCTCTCATCGAGATCGGCGGCGCCGTCGTCTACACCCGGCAAGATATGGCAATGAATGTCACGCATAGGTCGGCCTTAATCAACTAAACGTTTGTCCGGTTGGTGAAGATGCCCTTTTTGGAAGTGCCCTGATCGGCGGAGCCCTTCTTAACCTTCTTACCGTCCTTGGTGTAGTAAGAATAGTAGTACTCGCTGGTCTCGGTCTCACAGTAATTCATAACGGTACCGATGAGCTTGACCTTCTCGGACTTCTTAAGCTGGGCGATAGCGTTGAGTGCCTCTTCGCGCTTGGTAAAGTCCTCGCGCACCACAAACAGCGTGCCGTCGGTCAGGCTGGCAATCTCGGCAGCATCGATGAAGGTGCCGACCGGAGGAGCATCGAAGATGACATACTGGAACTTAGCAGACAGTGCCTTGACCAACTTGGAAAAGCGATGAGAGACGATGATGTCTGCAGGATTGGGAATATGCGGCTCGGCATCGAGGAAGTAGAAGTTCTTCTGACCCGTCTCGACAATTGCCTGGTCAATAGAAATCTGCTCGGAAAGGACCGCATAGAGTCCGCCGCGCGAACGAACGCCGAGCATATCGGAAAGGGACCTGCGGCGCATATCGGCCTCGACCAGGAGCACGGACTTGCCGCTCGTGGCGATTGCCTGAGCAAGGTTAATAGCAACCGTAGACTTGCCCTCGTTGGGAATCGAGGAGGTAACGGTGATGGTGCGAATGGGGTCGTCCACGCTCGCAAAGCGGATGTTGGCCAGAAGGGTCTTGGCGGCATTCTGTACAACGAGCTTATCGGTGTTCTTTGCCTTAGCCATGCCTATTTACCACCTTTCATAGCCGGAATTCGGCCAACAACGGGAATACCCAGGAGCTCTTCTGCCTCTTCGGCACCGCGGATGCGGGTATTGAGCATGTCTGCCAAAACGACATAGGCAACTGCGATAAAGATACCGGCGAGGAACGCAACGGCGACGTACAGCGCGCGCTTGGGGCCGCTGGGAGCTTCGGGGGTCTTAGCCTTATCGATAACGTTGATGCTCTGGGCAGCGCCAACGTTCTGAGCGACCGTACTCACCGAGCTGGCCATGGCCCTTGCGACCTTAGCCGTCTCCTTGGCATCGGTGCCGGTAACCGAAAGCGTAATGACACGCGTGGTGGTCTCGGAGGAAACAGACACCTTGTAGTCATCCAGATCGGTGAGGCCCAGTTCATTGGCTGCGCCGCTCTTAACGCTATCGCTATCCAGCAGCGTGGCGATATCGTTGGAAAGCATCTGACTCGCCGAGAGATCGTTGTAGCTCATCTGACCGCTATCGTCGGTCTTGGCGAGAACGTACATGCTCGTCGTGGCGGTGTAGGTGTTGTCCATCATAGCGAAGGAGACGACGCCCATGGCGATCGCGCAGACCACCGGAAGGGCAATGACCAGCTTGAGGTGCTTTTTAAGCAGCTGGAACAGTTCAAGAAGGGTCATGCAGCTTGCCTTTCATTTCCCTAGTTCGTATCGACAAAACTGCTCATATGATATCGCATCTTTCTGCCATGTCCGAACTCTATACATAAGATACAGCGTCCGCGCGTAAGTTGCGCAACAACCTACGCGGCAGCGGAGACGCGGGCGTATCGTCTAATCCTCGGTTTTTGCCGCACAGCTACGCGAACGGTCCCTCTTGCTGCACGGGAAACGTCACCGTAATGGTAGTCCCCACGCCCGGTTCACTCGACAGGTCAATCGCGGCATGATGGTACAGAGCGGCATGCTTAACGATGGCCAGACCCAAGCCTGTTCCGCCACGTGCCTTGGAGCGGCTCTTGTCCACGCGATAGAAGCGCTCGAACACCTTGCCCTGCTCCTCGGGCGCAATACCGATACCCGTGTCGGCAACAGACAGGTACGGATGGCCCTCATCGTTGGTTCCGCAGCGCAGCGTGACCGTACCGCCAGGTTGGTTGTAGCGAATGGCGTTGCTTGCAAGGTTATAGATCAGCTCGTCGATCAGGCGCGACACGCCTTCGATCACCACGGGCTTCGTCTCGTGCCCAATGGTCACATTCGACTGCCGGGCAACCTGCTCAAGACGCTGTTCCACCGTCAAAATGGCGCGAGAGAGCTCGATAGGCTCCGTGGACCCAATGGGCACCGCCTCGCCCTCAGATGCTCGCTCCGCCTCGTCCAAGTTGGAAAGCGTGAGGATGTCGTTAACGAGCGCCGCCAGGCGTCCCGCCTCGCGGTAGATGCGGCCGCCAAAGTTGCGCAGGTCATCCTCGCCCTCAACCATGCCGTTTGCAATAAGCTCGGCATAGCCCGAAATCGCGGTAAGCGGGGTCTTGAGCTCATGAGTGATATTGGCCGTGAACTCGCGACGCATACGGTCATTATCGGCCAGCACCGCCATCTGGCGTTTAAGCTCCTGACGCTGCGACTCAATGCGCTCGAGCATGGGAACCATCTCGGTGTAGGCATGTTCATAGCTACGGCGCGGGTGGTCCAAATCGACCTCCTGCAGCGGCGCAATGATGGCACGGGATTCGCGGCGCGCAAGGAAAAACGAAAGCACCGCGCCCGCCGCCGCGATAAGCAGCATCGGCGCCACCAGCGAAAGCAAAATCGCCGCGACGCCAGGCTGGGCTTGCGCCAAACGAACGACCTGACCGTTATCAAGGGCGACGGCGCGATATAGCATAATCTCGTCGAGCGTGGCGCTCGAGCGCTCCGCGGAGCCCGAACCGCTCTCAAGGGCCTCAACGACCTCGGGGCGATCGCCATGGTTGGGCAACATGGAGGGCGATGCCTCGTTGTCGTAGGCAACCGAGCCGTCTTGGTTGATCAACGTAATGCGCAGGTCCTCGCGATCGAGGCTTCGCAAAAATGCGATGGGCTCCTGCTGCTCATTTAAGGCGGCGGCAATAAGCTCGGTTTCTTGCGAAAGGTTGGCACTCGTGGCGTCTGCCAAAGTGTTTTGCACAAAGAACGCGCCCAACACCGTAAAGGCAACAATCACCGCCATGGCACAGATGAAAATCGTCGCGAACACGCGATGGGAAAGCGTGTGCTTTCCCTGGGGGGCGAAGACCACGGGCTACTCCTCCGATGCGGCAGCTACGGAATCTGCGTCTTCGCTTCCGTCGTCGGCAGAAGGCTCCGCCAGGCGATAGCCCACGCCGCGCACCGTCTCGATAGCGCTGGCACGCTCGCCGAGCTTTTGGCGAAGCGTCTGTACGTGAACGTCGACGGTACGCGAGCCGCCGTCGAAGTCCCAGCCCCACACGCTCTGCAGCAGCGACTCACGGGTAAAGACCACGCCGGGCTTGCGCATAAGATATTCGAGCAAATCGAACTCACGCAAAGTAAGCTTGAGCGGCTCGCCAGCAACGGTCACCTCGCGATGGCTGGGCGAAAGCACGATATCGCCCACGCTGAGCACATCGCTCGCCTGCTTGACCATACCGCCGCGGCGCAGCAGCGCACGGCAACGGCTGGCAAGCTCCATGAGCGAAAACGGCTTGGTCAGATAGTCGTCGGCACCGCCATCGAGCGCCATTACCTTATCGAGCTCGGTATCCTTGGCAGTGAGCATCATGATGGGCACCGTCGCCGTCAGGCGGTCGGCGCGCAGGCGACGCATAATTGCCAAACCGTCGGTATCGGGCAGCATGATGTCGAGCAGGACGGTATCGGGTACCCGTCGCGCCACGGCGGCCTTAAACTCGCCATCGCACGAAAAGCCTTCGGCCTCGATTCCCTGCTTGCGCAGTGCATAGACCGTCAAATCCCTGATGTTGTCATCGTCCTCGACGTAATAGATCATGTTGAACCCCTTTGCGGCCGGCATGACCGCATCTTAACCCTAAAGGTACCTTTACTAGATGGTATCAGCCAAAACGTCCCGTCAAATAATCCGCCGTGCGCGGGTCGGTGGGATTTTTGAAGAGCTGAGCGGCGGGCGCGTGCTCCACCAACTCACCCAGCAAGAAAAACGCGACCGAGTCGGAGATACGCGCCGCCTGCTGCATATTGTGCGTAACGACCACGAGCGTGCAGGTCTCTTTGAGCTCGCATGCCAGCTGCTCAACCACCAGCGTCGACACGGGATCGAGAGCGCTCGTGGGCTCGTCCATCAGCAGAATATCGGGTTGCACGGCGAGCGCGCGGGCGATGCACAGACGCTGCTGCTGCCCGCCCGAAAGGCCCAGCCCCGACTCCTTGAGCTTGTCCTTGACCTCGTCCCACAGCGCAGCACGACGAAGAGAGTCCTCGACCAGCTCATCCAGCACGGCGCGGTCGCGCACACCCATGCCGCGCGGGCCATACGCGACGTTGTCGTAGATGCTCATGGGAAACGGGTTAGGGCGCTGGAACACCATGCCCACACGCTGACGCAGGCGGCAGATGTCGTAGTCGCCCAGGATATCCTGGCCGTCGAGCGCGATCTTGCCCTCGATGCGGCAGTCCTTGATGCCGTCGTTCATGCGGTTAAAGCAACGCAGCAGCGTCGACTTGCCGCAGCCCGAAGGACCGATAAACGAGGTGATCTGCTTGTCGCGGATCTTGATGGACACGTCCTTGAGCGCGTGGTGGTCGCCATAGAACAGGTCGAGGCCCTCGACGTCGATGCGTGTCGGCGAGGCGGCAAGATCCTGCGCCGTGGGGCGAGTCGCATCCCCGACTTCGCGCTCGTGCGCAGCCTCGGCTTGCGCCTCCATTAGCTCCTCGAGCTCCGTGGGCTCCATAGCCGCAGCAGCCGTCATACCGCATACCTCCACATCGATATCAATTCAGCAGTATCGATAGTAGAAACCGCGGCTCATATGCACGTGAGCGCATTGTCAGGTGTTTGTAAAGGCGCCTACGCTACGCGGCGGGCAGGTCGATGGTAAAGATGGTATGCTCGGGCGTCGATTCGCACGCGATGGTACCGCCATGCGCGCATACAATCTCCTTGGCGATGGCAAGCCCCAGCCCAGCACCGCCGCGATTGGTCGCACGCGCTGCATCCAGGCGATAGAACTTCTCAAAAATCACCTTGAGCTTTGGCTCAGGGATCGGATCGCCCTGATTGATAAAGCGAATTCGCACGCCACCGTCATCTTGGCGCCCAGCCTCAATCATGATCGTCGAGCCTTCATAGCTATAGGCAACGGCGTTTTTCATGATGTTGTTGAATACGCGAGCCATCTTGTCGCCGTCCACGAGCACCGTCAGGTCCTCGCAGATATCAACCTGGGCTTCCTTGTGCTGTTCGTTGAGAATGGGATAGAACTCGTCGGCCACCTGCGCCAGCAATAGCCCCAAATCGACGTAGGCGCGGGTGAGCACAATATCGTGGAAATCGAAACGCGTGATGTCGAAGAACTCCTCGATGAGCGCGTCGAGCCGATGGGCCTTGTCGAGTGCCACGCCCGTAAAGCGTGCACGCTGCTCAAGCGGCAAATCGGGGGCCTCCTGCAGGAGCGAAAGATAGCCCACCACGCTGGCGAGCGGCGTACGCAGGTCGTGCGCTAGGTACGTAACCAGGTCATCTTTGCGATGCGATTCGTCACGCAGAGCTTGCTGCACCTTGCGCTCACGGTCACGCACGCGGTTAAGGGCGCCCTCGACCTCCAAGAAGTCGCCGTCGATGTTGTCCCAGGTGTCGGGGTGATCGATCAGGCGATCTTGAATACGAGCAGCCAGCACACAATCGGCATGCTGCTCGCCCTGCTCGTAGCCCTGGTAGTACAGGGCGCGGCCGCACAAGAACAGCACGCACACGGCAAGCGCCAGCACAAAGCCAAGCATGTTGAATACAAAGCCGGCATCGAACAACACCGGCCCTTCGATGCCGCCGAGCGCCATGGCGCCAATCGCCAACGTCATGGCCCACGCGGCGCCGCCAATCACCACGCAGCGGCGCACGATCTCAAATCGATCGATCAGCAAAAAGCCGACAAGCAGCACCGCCAAGATTCCGACGATGTTGTCGATGCCAATCAGCAGCAGGCTCAGCAAAAAGAGCAGCACCGTTGCAAGCGCGCGGTTGTCGACGACCGACCTCACGTATTCAAAGAGCCGATCGGGCACCTCGAATACCCGCCTATCGTCTTTTGTCATATCCACTTCCCCCACCATCAAAGGCGTTATTCGATTATGTAGCCGACGCCCCAGACGTTTTTGATAAAGCGCGGCTTTTGAGCATCGTCGCCGATCTTTTCGCGCAGATGGCGGATGTGCACCATCACCGTATTGTTGGAGCCGGGCATAAAGTCCTCGTTCCACACCGCGCGGAACAAGTCCCCCACGGCCACCACGCTGCCACGATGCTCGACCAGATACAGCAAGATGGAATACTCGATGGGCGTGAGGCGCACCGGTGCACCGTCCACTGCCACGGAGCGAGCATCGCGATTGATCTCGAGGCCATCGAGTTGGATGGTCGGCGACTCGACCGCCTGTGCGCGGCTGCCGTAGCTGGTGTAACGACGGAGTTGAGCATGAACGCGCGCTATGAGCTCCAGCGGACGGAACGGCTTGACCACGTAATCGTCTGCACCCAGTGAGAGGCCCTCGATCTTATCCTGCTGGGCATCGCGCGCCGTCAGCATAATAACGGGATAGGTATGGCCAGCGCGGATGGTGCGCAGCAACTCAAAGCCGTCGATATCGGGCAGCATGACGTCCAGCAGCGCCAGATCGAACTCCTGCTCCAAAATCGCCTTGGCAGCATCTGCTCCGCTATAGGCAATCTGAACATCAAAGCCCTCTTTTGTAAGGTAGATACCGACCAGGTCGGCGATGGCCTTCTCGTCATCAACTACCAAAATGCGCTCATTCATGCGTGCTCCTCTCGCGCTCCATTATGCCCGAGGCAGCGCGCGCCACACACAACAAGCGCGGTCGTTTAAGTCGACCTTAAGCACCTATGCGTCCGTTCGGGCGCAGACATGGGCCGCGCACGCCCGCGCACTGATTGTCCACGCCGGTAAACGATATACTTTGAACTCTAAAGAGACCATCCCGTCGAAAGCGAAATCTGTGAAGACCCTTAGTTCTCTTGTAAAGCGCTCCGCGCAACTGATCGCCGGCATTGCCTGCGCTCTCGCCCTTGCTGCCGGCGTGCCGTCTATCGCCAACGCCCAGGTGCTTACGACTGATATCGTTTGCGGCAAGACCGCCGACGCCCGCGGCATCACGGCCGAGAATCTGCCCGATATCGATGCGACCAACGCCATCGTCATGAGCAAGGACGGTTCCGTCTATTACGCTCGAAGTGCCGACGAGCAGGTCAAGATCGCCTCAATTACCAAGGTCATGACTGCGATCCTGACCGTCGAGAACTGCAAAATGGACGAGAAGATCACGGTGAGCAATGCTGCCGCCACCGTAGGCAACTCGACCGCCGGCCTGCTCGAAGGCGACGAGCTCACCGTGGAGCAAGCTCTGCGCGGTCTGATGATCCCCTCGGGCAACGATGCCGCCATCGCGCTTGCCGAGCACGCGGGCAAAAAGATCGACCCCAAGACCAAGGACGCCGTGGCCACCTTTGTAAAGGCCATGAACGAGCGCGCTAAAAAGCTCGGCTGCACGGGAACGCTTTTTGAGAATCCGCACGGTCTGGACTTTGATGAGTGGGCCGGCGACATGCACTCTACCGCGCACGATGTAGCCCTGATGATGCAGGAGGCAATGAAGAGCGATACGTTCCGCGAAATCGTGGCGAGCGATGATTCCTGGATTGAGGTTACGGGCGCCGACGGTTCCGACCATTCGCATTCCATGGATACGCACAATGAGCTGCTGGGGCAGGACGGCAATATCGGCGGTAAGACCGGCACCACCGACGATGCCGGCTATTGCTTTACGGCAGCCTACAACCGCGATGGCGACGAGACCTACACCGTCGTCTTGAACTCCAGCACCACCGATCAGCGCTTTGCCGACACGGCCGCCCTTGCCAACTGGTACTACGGCCACAAGGTGACGGTTGCGATCGCCAACACGCAGGAAAAGACTGCCAACGGCAATCCGCTCATCGCGCGCATTGGCCAAACCGATTGGACGGACAAGACGATCGATGCCACGCTCGCCGATCCCGCAGCTCAGGCGACCGTCTTTGCGCTTGCCGGAGAGGTGACCGAGAAGGTTACCTATGATGACCTTTCGGGCACGGTACATGTAGGCGACAAGGTGGGTAGCGTGATGCTCAAGCAAGACGGCACCAAGATCGCCGTCATGGATTTGGTTGCCGACGAGGAAGGCTCGGGGCCGAATCCCATTGAGTGGCTCCTTGTGAAGCTCGACCGCCTGGGCCGCCGCATCGACAATCGCCCGCTTACGGCAGAAAGCGAAACCATAGCCAAGGCACCCGAGGTGTAGGGCCGGAGCGATATCACATCGAACCAAATGAGGCGTCCAACGGGGCGCCTCATTTTTTGAGGGTTCGAATCCCCAGCTAACGTTTTTGGTAACAAAAAAGGGCCCCAAACGGGACCCTTCTTTAAAGTTAAACTGGCGGAGAGCTGGGGATTCGAACCCCAGATGCCCTTTTGGGGCATACTCGCTTAGCAGGCGAGCACCTTCGGCCTCTCGGTCAGCTCTCCGTAACAGCCGTTCTATAGTAACCAAACAGCCGAAGTTGGGCAAGGGGAATTTTGAGGCGTTTCCTCTTTTACCTCTCTTTTACCAGTAAACGTCTCAGTCAATCATCTCAATCTGTAACATCTGCAGGCCGTAATCCCCTCCAGATGTTACAGATTGAGACAAAGATACAAGGACAGCCCCAGCGACAGCGCGGACAGCCCATTCTTTATTAGTTCTCTCGAACGGTCTCCAATAGATAATCGCGCATGTACGGAATTGCAAACGAAACACAGCCATAGCCCGCGGGCTCAATCAACCCCGCATCGATCAGACGCTTGCGATATGACCCAACTTTGTTCGCCGACAAACCCATCTTCTTGGCGATATCGCCGTTGGCGATATCGACGCCCTCGCATTGAGCCATCGCCGCGAGATACTGAAACTGCCGTTCCGACACCCTGCGCAGCGCTGGGGCAATCACCATAGCATTAAAGCTATCAAGAGCCGCCTGGATACCCTTACGAGCCGCCTCTTCGCTCACGCTCTCCGCCCCACTGCGCGCAGCAACCTGCCAAGCGTAATATCCGACCAGCTGGACCATAAAGGGATAGCCTGCCGAAGCTTTTGTTAATAGCTCAGCGGCACCTTTGTCGAGCTCCTTGCCCGCTCGTCTCATCGTATCCTCAAACGATCCGCCAACTTCAAAATCGGAAAGCCGAGTAAGTTCAACATGTTTGGCTCGCTGAAGGAACGTCAACGTATCATCCACCACCACGCCATCTACCGATGTCGGCAGCCCGGCGAAAGCGAAAGCGACATTCGCTCCTTGGCGGATCAAGAGCTGCATCTCGTTGCCTAGCTCGCGCATTTCCTCAGTTGAGGCATCCTGGATCTCGTCGAGCGTAATGAGCAGACCACCGCGCTTCGCAGCATCGTACATCGCCTCGCCCAGATGAGAGGCCGACTTCGACATCTCCATGGAGCCAAGGCTGACCCCTAAAATCGATGGGGAAATCGAGATTGATTCAAGACGAACGTTTCGCTGCAGAGCCTCGAGGATTCTATTGCAAAAACCAGCATTGGAGGCAACGTCAACGACCTCGAATCCTTTTTTGCGTGCAAGGTCACCCAATGCATTAAGGAGCACCGTTTTACCTGTGCCTCGGACGCCCGAGATGCGCATGAGTCGATCGGGGGCACCAGGACCATTCTCAAGAGCCTCGGCAAAGTCATCCAAAACAGTGTCCCGTCCGATAAGCTCAGGCGGATTCATGCCCGCCGTTGGCTTAAAGGGGTTAACAGCTTTCGTCATTCTGTCCTCCTCTGCTAGTTTTAACAACTTTAACAAAGTTTAGCAACTTTAGCAGAGTTTAACAGTTTTAGCAGGCTCGGCGGCTTTATGCCTTACCGATCCTGCCGGGTCCTCCCGCCCGCGCCGATACAAATAGCGCGGTGCGGCCCCTCTATATCGCCCCTACCCCAGCGAGCGACTGAGGGAGCCGAGCTCATCGTTGCCCATGGTGCGCCACATTTGGAAGATGCAGACGCGCGCCAGGAAAAAGAAGCCGTTATCGACCAGCTGCACGGCGGCATCCGCCAGCTGGTTGGTCACAGCGGACACGGGAGGCAGCTCGAGCCCGGCTTTACGGATGGTCTCAACCGCATCCTCGAACGTCGGCGGCTCATTGACGCCCATCTCGTTCATAAGGCCCTGCATTTCCTCCAGCGCGCTGCTACCCGACTCCTCGCCGCGCGGCACGAGGCAGTAGCACGCCAACGCGAGCTCGAGCTGGTCGCAGTTCCAATAGGCAAACGCCAGACGATAGAACAGATAACCGATTGCGGAACGGTCACTGGCAATGCGCAGGCCGTGGCGCGCCACCTCGATAATCTCGTCAAAGCGCTCCAGGCGCGCCAGCACGTTGATGAGCGCAAAGTGCGACTGCATGGACGAGCGAGCCAGATCGTAAAGACGACGCACCTCGGGCAATGCCCGTTCAAAATCCTCCTGCTCGGCGTAATAACTGCAGATCTCGTGCTGGGCAAAGTACAGCGCATCGGGAGCACGCAAAATACGAACGGAGCGGTCTTCCTCCATTACCGGCAGCACCATGCGTACCAGCTGGTTGTCGCAAAACTGCGTCTGGACCGGACCCGTTGCCAAAAGCTCGGCAACGGCGCACTTAGCCTCCAACTCCTCAACAAGACGGGAGAAGCCCTCAAACGCGCTTGCACGGTCAACTTTTGCCTGCTCGCGCAACTCAACGACGCGCGCCACATACGGGTCATCGTCCATCTCCATGACCTCGAGCTCATCAGCCGTATCGGCAAGCAGCAGGTCGCGCAACGCCGGCGGCAGCGAACGGTGGTCGTCACGCGGGCGAGCGTGAACCTCTGCAGGCTCAATCGCATCCGGCGCGTCCGACTCATATGCCTCAAGCATGCGCTTGCACGGCATATCGTCCATATCCATGCTCTCAAGATCCTTGGCGACAGGCACGCAATTGGCCAGATAGGCCGCACGCCCAAAGGAATATGTTGCAATGACGCGCTCGCCCTGCTCGCCGTCGGGAGCCGCAATCTGAACATAGCAGCGCGCAATGCAGGCACCTGCGGCAAAGCAAGCCGCTGCCAGCGTAAGCGCCACGCGCGCGTCGTGCTCCGCGGCCCAAATCGCACGCGCACTCTCGTCCAACTCGCGCCAAACATCATCCTGGGCGTCGTATTCACGTTGTGGCATGGCATCCACGACAGAGTGCCCAAACCGAACGAGCATAATCCCCTCGGCAACGTTTGCCCGATAGGTATAGTCGAGCCGTGTGACCACGTTAAGTGCCTCGACAATACGCGCGAAGCGGCTGCGCACATCCCACTCACCGCCCGGCTGGCAAGCCACCGTTCCCGGTTTGCCCCACGGGTTGTCGCTCGAGGCCGTATCGAGCAGTCGGGGAACATCGTTGGTCGTCTTGGCGATATGCCACGCGTCAAAGAGCGCGCAGCCCTCAAGGCTCGGCGAGGATGCCGCCGGGACCAATCCGGCCCCGATGCGTTCAAGGATGCCAGAGAGGCGATTGAGACGGCACTCGATGGCAAGCAGCATGTCAATCTCGTCCTGGTCCAGCAGGCTGCGATCAAAATTGAGATAGAACAGCTTTGAGCGGTCGATGCGCGCTAGGCTCATTTCGGACTTGGCAGCAATGGTGCGCAGGCGGGGTAAGTCGATCTCGCTCATAAGGGCGGCGGCATAGCGCTCGATACCGCTCGGATTCTCGGCATGGTCAACACGGTAAAGCAGCGTCTCGATAGCATCGGGGAGCGGTGCCGTGTCAAAGCCCAAAAACACCTCGACCGGCTCGGGCAACTTTACGAGTTTGATCTTGTCGACAACGTTTTGCATGTCTGCATCGAGACCGTCGACGCCCGCCGTGTTCGCAAGAGCGCTTTCGGAGTTGGCAAATATCACGTAGCGCAAGAACATCGAGGCCATGAACTCGCCGAAAGGAAGGGCGCGGGTCGAATTCCATGTCTCGTGGTCGGACTGCTCGCGCATGGGGCCTTCGGGAGAGCCGGCAGTTCGCGCACACGCGCGCATTGCACCGTTAGCTTCCCTCACCATAATCTCGCCAATACTGGAATCGGACTCGTGAAGGACCAGCTCCATGTCAGGGTCCTCGGGCAACGGTACTTCCCGAACAGGACGATCAACCTTATAAACCTTGCCCGACACGCTCACGTAGCCCAAGAGCGATATGTGAGTTTTGCCGACGAATTCGACGACATAGCACGACTCTTTGGGGTCCTCGCCAAAGACTTTCCAGACAACACCATATGAGCGCCCCGCAGGCTGCTCTGGCATCGATGGAAAACGCTTTTTGGGGTCGAGAAACCTGAGCTTGTATGTCGGACGCTCTGCCACGAAATATCACCCTGATCAGTCGTTGAAAGAAGGAGTGGCCGCGGATGGGCCGCGACACCTACTCGGAATCTTACACGAGTCGATAAGAAATAGTCCGCTTCACGTTCGCGCCTCGACCGAGGTTCGAATCCATGGGATGCCGCCATAAAAGAAAAGCCCCCGTTGCCGGAGGCTTCAAGTTCAAATGGTGCGGCGTATAGGATTCCGCGCATCCGCTTCGCGGATCCGCGCCGGCTTCGCCCGCCTGCCGGCGTGCTCGCCCGCTCGCTACGGACGCTCCGCGTCCGCTTTACGCTCGCGCCTCGACCGAGGTTCGAATCCATGGGATGCCGGCGTAAAAGAAAAGCCTCCGTTGCCGGAGGCTTCAAGTTCAATTGGTGCGGCGTATAGGATTCGAACCTATGACGTTCTGATTCGTAGTCAGACCCTCTATCCAGCTGAGGTAACGCCGCGACTTGTTGATTATTATGCACATGGACTGAATAATGGTCAAGCGTTTTTTCAAAAAAAGTTATCGAATTTGATTTTTACTCATTTGGAGCACTTGGCGCGATCCTCGACGTATCGCGATATAAGAAAAGCCCCCGTTGCCGGGAGCTTCAAGATCAATTGGTGCGGCGTATAGGATTCCGCGCATCCGCTGCGCGAATCCGCGCCGGCTTCGCCCGCCTGCCGGCGTGCTCGCCCGCTCGCTGAAAACGCTCCGCGTTTTCTTGACGCTCGCGCCTCGACCGAGGTTCGAATCTCCGCAATGCTCCCATATAAGAAAAGCCCCCGTTGCCGGGAGCTTTAAAGTCAATTGGTGCGGCGTATAGGATTCGAACCTATGACGTTCTGATTCGTAGTCAGACCCTCTATCCAGCTGAGGTAACGCCGCAACGCACGGATTATTATGCACGCGAGCCCCCGATGGGTCAAGCGACAATTTGAAAAAATTTTACGGAGTGGTGATTGGGCTGTTCACACCCCGACCGAGGTTCGAATCCATGCGGTGTTGCCATAAAAGAAAAGCCCCCGTTGCCGGAGGCTTCAAGTTCGATTGGTGCGGCGTATAGGATTCCGCGCATCCGCTGCGCGGATCCGCGCCGGCTTCGCCCGCCTGCCGGCGTGCTCGCCCGCTCGCTGAAAACGCTCCGCGTTTTCTTGACGCGCGCGCCTCGACCGAGGTTCGAATCCATGCGGTGTTGCCATAAAAGAAAAGCCCCCGTTGCCGGAGGCTTCAAGTTCGATTGGTGCGGCGTATAGGATTCGAACCTATGACGTTCTGATTCGTAGTCAGACCCTCTATCCAGCTGAGGTAACGCCGCAGCGCAAGACATATAAAACCACTTTAGTTAGTTGGAGTCAAGCACAATCTCAAACTTTTTGAAGAATATGTTCCTTACACAGCTCCGCATGCGCCAGCGTCCCCCATGCGATCAATCGGTTTTTCAACCACATCGAACCCGGCACCGAGCTCCCTCAACAGCGAGCGCACCCGCTGGGCACAGTCATAATCGGCAAACGAGATACTCAACATGCGCGCCACCTGGTTAGAAGTCTCAACTCCATAGAACCGCTCAAGTGCCACAAGCCCCTCGTGTGTCACAAAGGTCTCGACTACATGCGGCGACTCCTCAAAGCACCATTGGGTCAACGGACCCTCGCTCGTCTGCCGCACCACCAAACCACCCATACCGGATGGCTCACACGTAACTAGTAGGTGCTCCCCACCTTCATCGCTCTCAAACAAAACTACCCGCTCATCAAACAGCTCCATCGCATCCCCTTCCTCTCGCTTCTATTTAACAAAAGCATAGCAGGTAAATGGCTGTATACAGAACGTTTGTTCGTGTGTTTTCTATCGAGCTGTCCGCACGGCATGGTATAGCCGTACACAAAAAGGGCGCCCCTAAAAGGAGCGCCCTCGCAAATCGCCTATGCAGCTAGCTTACGCGACCGGCTCGATCTTCTCGAGGCCGCCCATGTAGGGACGCAGAACCTCGGGGATCGTGATGGTGCCGTCGGCGTTCTGGTAGTTCTCCAGAATGGCGGCCATGGTGCGGCCAGCCGGCAGGCCGGAACCGTTGAGGGTGTGCAGGTAGCGCGAGCCCTTGAAGTTCTCGGGGTCGCGATACTTGATGTTGGCGCGACGGGCCTGGAAATCGCCGCAGTTAGAGCAGGAGCTGATCTCTTTGTAGGCGTTGTAGCTCGGCAGCCAGACCTCGATGTCGTAGGTCTGACGGGCAGAGAAGCCCAGGTCGCCGGTGCACAGGCTAATCACGCGATACGGAAGGCCCAGCTGCTGAAGCAGGAACTCGGCCTCGGCGGTCATGCTCTCGAGCTCCTCGTCGGACTCCTCCGGCTTGGCAAACTTGACCATCTCGACCTTGTCGAACTCGTGCTGGCGGATGATACCGCGGGTGTCGCGACCAGCGGAGCCGGCCTCCTCGCGGAAGCAGGGGGTGAAGGCGGTGTAGCGGCGCGGCAGGGTATCAGCATCGAGAACCTCGCCGGCGTGCAGGTTGGTAAGCACGACCTCGGCGGTGGGGATCAGGAAGTTGTCGCCCGAGACGTGATAGGCGTCGTCCTCGAACTTGGGCAGCTGACCCGTGCCAAACATGGTCTGACGCTTGACGACGATGGGCGGCCACCACTCCTTAAAGCCACGGCTGGTGTGCGTGTCAAGGAAGAAGTTGATGAGGGCGCGCTCAAGACGGGCGCCGGCGCCACCGAGAACGGTAAAGCGGCTGCCGGAGAGCTTGTTGCCGCGCTCGAAATCGAGGATGTCGAGGTCGGTGCCCAGGTCCCAGTGCGGCTTAAAGTCGAAGTCGAACTCGCGCGGGGTGCCCCAACGACGGCGCTCGATGTTCTCGTCCTCGTCCTTGCCGTACGGCGTGGCCTCGCAAGGGATGTTGGGAAGGTGAGCCATAAAGTCGTACTGCTCCTGCTCGAGAGCAGTACGGCGCTCGGCCAGACCGTCAATCTTCTCGTTGACGGCGCGCACGGCCTCCTTGGCGGCCTCGGCCTCGTCCTTCTTGCCCTCCTTCATCAGGGCGCCGATCTTCTTGGACTCGGCATTACGCGTGGCCTGGAGCTCCTCGACCTCGGTGATGACGGCACGGCGCTCGTCGTCGAGCTCGAAGAACTTCTCTCGATCCCAAGACGTCTGGCGGTTGGCCATGGCGGTATCGATGGCATCGGGGTTCTCGCGAACAAACTTGATATCAAGCATTAGATCCTCCGGCGATATACATTCCATTTAGGTTGCAACCTTGTACATGTATGGGCAAGTATATACTTATGAGCGTTTACGACCCAACCCAACTACGCAAGAAGGCACCCAATGGACGCAGTTTTTTCCTTTTTGTTTGGCACCCGCACCGGTTTTGCCATCCTTTTCGCCGGCGGCATCCTACTGTTTGCGATTCTTGCCTTTGTAATGGAGAAGCGCACCCATAAGATGTATGTCGACCGCGGCCCCAAGGACGAGGACGATCAAGACAGCTTCTGGGACTAACCTGCCAAAAAGGGACTGGTTTATTTTGGTCGGTTTTATCTGGGCAAACGCAAGCGCCTCGCAACTGGAATTGAGCCAGTTGCGAGGCGCTTTTTGCTATAGAGATAAAACCGCAGGAAAACCTGCCAAAATAAACCTGTCCCTAAATGGCAGGTTTTACTGGAGGGTGGCGTCGATGGCCTTGACCAGGGCGCTGCGCATGCCAGCATCCTCGAGCGCGACGACGCCCTTGATGGTGGCGCCGCCGGGTGAGCATACGGCATCCTTCATCGCCGCAGGATGCTGACCAGTCGCAAGCTGCAGCTTTGCCGTGCCCAGCACCATCTGGCTCACAATGCGATAGGCATCGGCGCGCGGGATACCGTGCTTGACGGCCGCGTCGCCCAAGGCCTCAATCGCCATGGCGACAAATGCCGGGGCGCAACCACCCACGGTGCCACCCACAAACAGCAGGCTCGTGTCGAGCTCGACGACAGTGCCAAGCTTACCGAGCAGGTCGAGCACCACGGCACGCTGCTCGCCGTTGAGCGTAGAGGACTTCTCGCAGGCGATGACGCCCTCGCCCACCGAAACCGGCGTGTTGGGCACCGTCGAGATATGCGCGACACCCGGCAGGACCTGCTCCCACTTGGCGCTATCCCAGGTCCAGGCGACCGAAAGGACAACCTTGTCGGCAAGGGTTTCTTTGAGCGGAGCGAAGACCTTCTCAATCATGTATGGCTTGACCGCAGCAACCACGATATCGGATGCGGCGACAACCTCCGCCGCATCACGACAGGCAACCATCCCACGTGCCTCACAACGCTCGACCAAGGCGTCGTAGTGGCCCGCGCAGGCGCACATATCGCTCGCAGCCACACCGGCGGCGATCCAGCCATCGGCCATAGCGCTCGCCATATTGCCAAAACCGACAAATCCGATCTTCATATCTCATAGTCCTCTCAGACACGCTCTTCAAAACGAAGGCTATTGTCCCACGGCATTGTTTCGTATTGCCGACCTATTTGTGATACGGCTCGCCACGGCTGATCTTGCAGGCGCGGTAGATTTGCTCCAGCAGCACCACGCGCGCCAAGTTGTGCGGCAAGGTAATACGTCCAAAGCTGAGCATCTCGTCGGCTCGTGTGCGCACGTCATCGCTCACGCCGTCCGATCCACCAATCACAAAGGCGATGTCGCTGTTACCACGCAGCATAAGATCGTCGAGCCGCGCTGAAAGCTCCTCGCTCGAGCGCTCTTTGCCCTCAATGGCAAGCAGGATCACATGCGCTCGAGGCGGCAGGGCTGCGAGAATCGCCGCCCCCTCCTTGTCGCGTGCGGCATCCACGCCGCCCGCCTTAGCCGGGTCGATATCGGCCACCTCGCGGATATCCACCTTGGCATAGGCACCTAGGCGCTTGGTGTACTCAGCGCACGCGTCCTTCCAAAAGCGCTCCTTGAGCTTACCGACGCAAACGACGGTGTATTTCACGCGCGTCTACTCCTTCAAATCGTTTTGAACTTTGCCGGCGGCCAGCATCTGCTCGAACATCGAGGCCGACTGCGAGAAATCGCTCGGCAGCACGACCGTCGAGGTTTTACCCGTACGAGCGAACTCCGTCATCATCTCGGACCACTGCGTAAACATGAACAGCTGGTTGGCCTCGTCGTTGCCGACACCCGTCTCCTGGATGATCTCGAGCGAATCCTTGATGCCCAGCGCGATGGCCTTGCGCTGGTTGGCGATGCCCTCGCCCGCCTTTTCCATCGCCTCGGCCTCGGCGGTCGCCTCGGTAACGCGCTTGATGCGGTCGGCCTCGGCGAGCTCCTGCGCAGCAGCGCGCTTGCGCTGGGCGGCGTTGATGTCGTTCATGGAGTTCTCGACCTCGGTCGGCAGCGCGATCTTGGTGATGAGTGTCGACACGAGGGTAAAGCCGTAGGCAGCCATCTGCTCGGACACGGTGGCATTAACGTCCTTGGCGATGTCATCCTTCTTGGCAAAGACCTCATCGAGCGTATAGACAGGGATGGAAGAGCGCAGGGCGTCGGTGATGAAATCACGCATCTGGTCGACGGGCTCCTGCAGCATGTAGTAGCTCTTGTAGATGCCCGAATCTGCCGGGCCGGCGCCCATGTCATAGCTCACGTGGTACTGAGCAGAGACCTCAAGGCCGATGGTCACGTTGTCCTGGGTCTTAACGTCGATGCCAAAACCGTTTTTCATGGTGCGCAGATTCACCGTGGCGGCCTTGCGGTCGATCACGGGCACCTTCATGTGGAAGCCCGCGTTGACGATGCGGTTAAACTTGCCCAGACGCTCGATGATCACGGCATGCTGCTGTTCAACGACATAGCAGGCGTTGGGGAGCAGCAGCAACAAAATGATGATGGGAAGTAGAAGGCTCGTAAGAGCAGCGATAATACCGGACAACAGCATGGTCTCTCCTCTGATAGGCACACGTTGGCACTAGGATACCCGCACGAAGCAGCCACGTGACACCAACAGGAGGCCCATAACAAAAAAGCCCCCATTGCTGGGAGCTCTTTCATTTAATGGTGCGGGCGAAAGGACGTCCGCGTATCCGCTTCGCGGATCCGCACCGGCTTCGCCCGCCTGCCGGCGGACTCGCCAGCTCGCTAAAAACGCTCCGCGTTTTCTTTGCGCTCGCTCCTTCACAGGTTCAAGTCCCCGTGATGGGCCCATAACAAAAAAGCTCCCATTGCTGGGAGCTCTTTCAATCAATGGTGCGGGCGAAAGGACTTGAACCTTCATGGGGTTGCCCCCATACGGACCTGAACCGTACGCGTCTGCCAATTCCGCCACGCCCGCGTGCAGGAATTAGAATAACGGAGCGCTACCGCGAACGCAAGAACTATTTTTGAAAAAGTTTGCAGGCATTTTCCCAAGCTGCTCGCGCGATTGCCTCAGCATCCTCGCCGGTACGATCGACACGGTCGTTGACCAGCGTGTTTGCCGTGATAGAAATCATTGCCGGCTCGCACTCAAGACCACGAATGGGCTCCGGTGCCATATACGGGCAATCCGTCTCGAACAAAATGCGATCGAGCGGGGTCGCCGCAAATGCCTCGCGCACGTCGTCGTTGCGCTTAAAGGTGGCCGCGCCGCCATAGGCGATATAGCAGCCCAAACCCACAAAGCGCTCCATCGTAGCTCGATCCTCGCCAAAGCAGTGCAGCACGCAACCGGCCTGAGGCACGCCTACCTCGCGCAGCACGTTGTACGCATCAACGTGCGAAGTGCGCTCCCCATCCGAGTCCTCGTGCCGCAGGTGCAGCTCCACCGGCACATTGCGGCGCACGGCAACTTCGAGCTGACGTGCCATGCAATCAATCTGCACACTGTGGGGCGCCGGCGCGATGTCGTCGTCGTAATCCATGTGATAGTCCAGACCGATCTCGCCGATGCCGACGCACAAAGGGTCATCAAGCGCAGCAACAACCTGTGCGTGAATGTCGTCGGTATAATCCGGCGCGCCATAGGGGTGAACGCCAACGAGATACTTGATCTGCGGAATATCCCGCATCGGCAGAATTTCGCGCACGAGCCAGTCGCTATAGTCCGTCACGCTGCGCTTGTCGGCGATGGGGTCGAGCATCGTCACCAACAGATCGACGCCCGCGGCTTTGGCGCGCACGAGCGTTTCGGGCACTTCTTTGCCCCAAAACGAAAGCAGATGCGCATGCGTGTCGGCAAGCGGTGCCAAGGGCACGGGGCAGGCAACAGTCTTCTTTTTCTTGGTAAACGTCACGCGTTCGGCATTAAGCGTCATGGATTAGCTCCTGGGCCAGGCGGACAAAGTCAGCAACATCAAGCGTCTCGGCGCGCGTGGTGGGTGAGATACCGCAAGCCTCAAAGGCGGCATCGAGCACGTCCTTGGCAAAGCCGTTGGCGCTCATGGAATTGCGGATGGTCTTGCGACGCTGAGCAAATGCGGCGTCAATCACGCGGGCCACAAACTCGCGATCGAGTCCTTCGGGCACCACGCCGTCAACACGGTCGATACGCACGACGGCCGAGTCCACGTGCGGTGCCGGCATAAAGCAACGCGGCGGCACCTCAAAGCGACCCGTCACCTGCGCATACAGGCCGAGCTTTGCCGTATAGCCGCCATAGGTCTTATTGCCCGGCACTGCGGCAATGCGATCGGCAACCTCCTTTTGAACCATGACGACGGCGCGCTTGAGCGCGGGCATCGTCTGGAAGAACTGCAGGATGATCGTCGCCGCCACGTTATAGGGCAGGTTCGCGACAAATACCGTCGGCTCACCGCCCGCAACCTGCTCAATCTGCTCCGGCGTCACCCTGAGCGCGTCGCCCATGATAAAGCGGAAGTTGGCGTAGTCAGCGGCGTGGGCATCGAGCACCGGCTCGAGCTCGGGGTCGGCCTCGATCGACGTGACGCACGCCGCCTCCTGCAGCAGCGCAAGCGTGAGCGTACCAACGCCCGGACCGACCTCGAGCACGCGCTCATCGCCCGCAAGCTCGGAAAGCTCGCAAATGCGCTCAATTACATGGTTGTCGATCAGGAAGTTCTGGCCCAGGCGATGCTTGGTCGCAAGGCCAAACTCCTCCAGCAGCTCCCTTGTTGCCGTGGGGTTTGCCAAAGGCGAAGTTGTCATAGTTGCCTCCTTAGCATGGTGGCGGCGTCTTGAAACAAAAGGGCATGGACCGTTGCGGCCATGCCCTTACATCTAAACAGCAAATTGCCGATATGGCGCGCGGCGGCTTAGCCCAGACGCGGGAACAGCGGCTCGCCCTTCTCGACGGGCTGACCACCGGCAAGCAAGCCCCAAGCGCAAATGCCCTTGAGGTCGTCGCTCGCGGCCTCGTCCTCGCACGACAGGCGGCGCAGGGCCTCGGCAGAAGTCTGGGGCATGAGCGGCATCAGCAGGTGAGCGGCAATGCGGATAGCCTCGAGCAGGTTGTAGATCACAAATGCCAGCTCGTCAGCCTTGGTCTCGTCCTTGGCAAGCGCCCAGGGCTCGGAGTCCTCGATGTAGTGGTTGGCGGCATGGATGAGCTCCATGACCTCGTCCTTAGCTCCACCGTAATCGAGCACGTCCATCTTGGCCATGTAGCGCTCGACCAGGCCATCGGCGATCTTTGCCAGCGGGTTTTCGAACGCATCGAACGACGCGGGCTTGGCGGGCGCGCAACCGTCAAAGTACTTGCCGCTCATGTTGAGCGAACGCGAGATAAGGTTGCCCCAGCTGTTGGCCAGGTCGGCGTTGTAGACCTGCTCCATGCGATCGAAGCTGATGGCACCGTCGGTGCCGGGGACGACGTCGGTCATGAAGTAATAGCGATAGCCCTCGACGCCCAGCATGTCGATAACGTCCTGCGGAGCGATGGCGTTGCCGCGGCTCTTGGACATCTTCTCGGCCTTGCCGGTCTCGGCATTGCGCACGGTCAGGAAGCCGTGGGCAAAGACGTGCTCGGGCAGGGCCTCACCAATGGCCATGAGCATGGCGGGCCAAATGACGCAGTGGAAGCGGATGATGTCCTTACCCACGATGTGGAACTGCGCGGGCCAACGATAGGCCAGCTCGGTACGCGCCTCGTCGGTGTCGACGCCGTAGCCGACGGCCGTCATATAGTTGAGCAGTGCATCGAACCACACGTAGGTCACGTGGCCCTCGTCAAACGGGACCTGAATGCCCCAGTCAAAGCTCGTGCGGCTCACGGAAAGGTCGTTAAGACCGCCCTCGACAAAGCTGCGCACCTCGTTCATGCGGAACGCAGGCTCGACAAAGTCGGGGTGCTCGTCGTAAAGCTTGAGCAGCTTGTCCTGGAAGGCGGAAAGCTTAAAGAAGTAGGACTCCTCCTGCACGCGCTCAAGTGGACGGTGGCAGTCGGGGCACAGGTGCTGGCCGACGCTGCCGTACTCCTCGTCGCCCTTCTGGACCTGCGTATCGGTGAAGTAGGTCTCGTCAGGCACGCAATACCAGCCGTCGTAGCTGCCCTTATACAGGTAACCGGACTCCTTCATGCGCTCCCACAGGTACTGCACGGCATGATGCTGGCGCGGCTCGGTGGTGCGAATGAAGTCATCGTTGGAAATCTCGAGCTTGCTCCAAAGCTCCTTGAAGTGCGGAGCCTGGCTGTCGGTCCACTCCTGCGGCGTCATGCCATGCTTGGCTGCGGCCTCGGCGACCTTCTCGCCGTGCTCGTCCATGCCGGTCAGGAACTTAACGTTGTAGCCAGCGGAGCGGCGATAGCGAGCCTGAACGTCGGCGATGATGGTGGAATAAGCCGTGCCCAGGTGCGGATCGGCGTTGACGTAGTAGATGGGCGTCGTGATAAAGAACGAAGGCTTGCTTTGATCCATGGGGTTTGTCCTCCAGAAAAACGTTGCATACAGGGGATGATTCTAGCGCAAGGGCTGGATATCCTCCATCTATTGCATATCGAGCACCATGGCATAGACATCGCGCTTGCGGCGCGAATACTTCTGAGACAGGCGCTTGGCCACCGCAGAGGCGGGCTCCCCCTCCTCGAGCGCGGCGCGGATATCCTCGCGCAGGGCCTCGTCGGGATCCGCTGCCGCGGCGCCAACCGGTACGATGCCAGCCTCCTCGTCCTCGCTCGGCGGCGCGATGACCAGCGCAATCTCGCCCTTTACCTCGCCGCGAGCACGCAGCTCCTCGGCGAGCTGGGCAGCGGGCCCGCGCAAGACCTCCTCGTGCAGCTTGGTGAGTTCGCGGCAGACGGCAACCTCACGCTGGGGAAAGACCTCCGCCACGGCCTCGAGCGTCGCCACGATGCGATGTGGAGACTCGTAGAAGATGAGCGCGCCGGGTACTACGGCAAGGCGCTGCAAACGGCGCACGCGGTCGCCGTGCTTTCGGTCTAAAAAGCCCTCGAAGAAAAAATGCTCGCAGGGAATG
Organism: uncultured Collinsella sp.; assembly: GCA_958435945.1. Lineage (GTDB taxonomy): Bacteria > Actinomycetota > Coriobacteriia > Coriobacteriales > Coriobacteriaceae > Collinsella. The sequence continues at coordinate 42,561 of CAUBIC010000006.1, forward strand.
CCGGACGAAACGAGCGCCGTGACGCAAGCAGAGGGCCCGGGAATAACTTCTACGGGCACATCGGCCTCACGCGCTGCCTCGACCAGCACCTGGCCGGGGTCGGACACACTCGGCATGCCGGCGTCCGAGGCAAAGGCGAGGGTCTCCCCCGCCAGCAGGCGGTCGACCAGGCCGGCGGCGCGACTGGCGATCACATTCTCGTCGCAACGGACAAGCGGCTTGGAAATGCCCAGGTGCATCAGCAGCTTTGACGTCACACGCGTGTCTTCGCAGCAAATGGCATCGGCGGCGGCAAAGGCCTCGCCAACGCGCGGGGACAGGTCGCCCAGGTTGCCGATGGGCGTGCCGACCACATAGAGTTTGCCCGTATGGGCGCTGTTTTGCGTCATATCAACCTATTCAATCATGCCGCGCTCGAGCGTACCGAGTGCCGCGCGGGCGTCCCATGCTGCAATGCGCTTCTCGGTCTTCCACGTTTGGAAGAACCAACCGGCAGCCGGCGCAAACGAAGCCAGCTGGTTGGCGATAAACACGCGCTCGTAGGCATTGCGGCCCTCGGGCGTAACCGACGAGTTGGCAAAGATCGCCGCGCCCGACCATTCGCCCACCAGCACGGGGAACCCAGTCGAGATCGCTTCTTTAAGCTCGCGCTTGTTACGCGAAATCGCCGTCGTCAGCCCGCGGGGGCTCGTGATGTCGAGCGCATACTCGTCGCGGTAATGGTACAGGTGAAGGTCCATGTAGACGTTCTTGTACTTGGCACCGCGCATAAAATGCTTCCACTCGCTGGGATGCCCCGAAGACGAGAAGACGACGATCTTATCCTCGGGCATATACGAACGGACGAGCTCGTAGGCATCGCGATAGAAATTGCGCAAGTAGTGGGCCGGAATTCCATCCGTCATGGTAAAGAGGCTCTTGCGGACGCTCATCTGCGGCGTGTCCAGCAGCTCAATGCCCAGCAGGCTCTCGGCCTCGCCGTAGCGATCGGCCAAGCGCTCGAGCACGTCGAGTGCGACATGACGGCCGTTGGTGGACGAATGCCACTCGGCAACAGCCTCCGGCGTGGTGGGCGAATCGTTGGAATCGCCCTGGCCACCGGGCACCGTCGCCAGATCGAGCAGCACGCGGATGTCGTACTTGGCAGCCCACTCAATTGCACGGTCGATGTAGTCGACAACCGAGATGTAGGACGCATCGGACTCCTGCGAACCAAAGGCATACCAGGGCACCGGCAGACGCACGGCATTGAGACCGATCTGCGCCATGCGGCGAAAATCGTCCTCACTCACAAACGTCTCGTAATGACGGCGCATGCGCTCGTTATAGGCGGCGGTGCCCATGGCCTCCTGCAGCTCGGCCGCGTTGGATGCACCGGTCGCCGCGTATAGCGACGGGATCACCCAAGGCTCGGGAATAAACCAGCCAGAGAGATTAACGCCGAGTATCCTCTCCATCACTGCCCCCTTCGGATCGTGCAGGCCAAACCTGCATCGTATTGCATAGGAAAAGTATCGTTTTGAGTATACCCGCGCGTGCGGACAGACGACCGAACGGTCTGTAAAGTGGCGCAAAAGCGGGAGGAATGTCTGGGGCGAGCGGGGTCAAGATGACGTACCGAGATGCGCATACACGCCGAGGGCAGGCGCCGGAAAGCGCATTCCATTCTTTCGCTCAATAATGGGATGCGCTTTCCGCGGGTCCACATAAAAGAAAAGGACCCCTTTGCAGAGGTCCTAGTCAATTCAAGGTGGCGGGGAAGGGAATCGAACCCCTGACACGAGGATTTTCAGTCCTCTGCTCTACCAACTGAGCTACCCAGCCATTTGAGGTGTGCCTTGTTTCAAGGCTTGATTAGTATAACCAAGGACGCGCTCCGGTCAACCGAGAATTTGAAAAAAGTTTTTGAGCACGGCGCCAGCCACAAGGCCGACCCTATAGAACAGCACCTTAGAGACATCAACCCACCGCAAGAAGTTTTTCGCTCAAGGCTGCACGGGCAAACTCACTTGGCGTCATTCCTTCAGCCGCCGCCCGACGACGAATCGCCTCCTTCATCCCTAGGGGAATCTTGACCGATAGCGTTGCCGTCCCTTCGCTTGAGAGCGGAGGCCGCCCGTGCACGATCCCCCCAACGGTATGCTCGCCGTCCGGAAACCCGCCATGCTCGTACGACTCGCACCACGCGTCAATCATTTCATCCGTTACAACCTGACCATTGGCAGCCGTATACGCCTTGCTCATCATCGGCCCTTCCGTCAAGTGTTTTTTGGCGTTGGGATGGATCTCAACATCCATGCATCTTCTCCTCCATCTTACCCAATTCCGTATGACGAAAGTCCGCTGTCGCCAATTCTTACACCGGCACTTGTTGAAAGGCGGGAGGTGTAGCGAGGATTGAAGGGCGTTCCAGCACCGCCCAGGCACCGGGACAGGAACACATGCGCCAAGGACGGACGTTTTCGTAGCATGCGAGGATGCTGCCGTTGCGGTCGATAAAAGCAATGTCGATGGGGTAGGCCATAAAGCAGGTGTGGACCGAAGAGCAGCGTGGGAACGCCATGACGAGCGGCAACCCGTTGGCGGCAATCGGAGACCGTCCCAGCATGCCGCGCAGGCGCACGGCAAACGACTCCGCCACCACAAACTCGGCAGGCGTCCAACCCAGCCTGTTGAGCGCCCGCGCGTAGGCAATGTAGGATGAGGCCGCGGTCACATAACCACCCCCGGACGCCACGGATCGACCGTCACTGCGCGCTCGTGCGACAACTGTGCCGGTGCCCCCAGCGAAACGCCGGCGATGCTGAGCGAGCTCGGCCACGGCTCGTAGCGCATGGTGCAGGTATAGGTCCTAAACGTGCCGGAAAGCGAAAGCAGACCGCCATCCGATGTCGTCGCACCCTGCTCGCTTGAGACCTCGATCTGCAAGTCATAGCCTTCCATGGCATGTTGGATCTGAGCCTGAACGGTCGCGGAGGAATCGATGGAGTTGCCATCGCCCTCCCCGCTCGGCGCCACGGCATGCGCTAGCACGATATCGGGCACCACGCGATCGAAGCGCGCGACCGCGTCGGCAAAGACCATGACGTTGTACACGATAAGCGCCAGAACCAGCAGGACGGGCGTGACCACGGCCATCTCGACCGTCGCCTGGGCGCGCTCCTCGCACAGGCGCGTGCGGATGCCCATTACGACCCACCGCCCAAGGCACCCGCCAGCGTGGCGACATCGACGGTAAGTGGGATGGAACCGCCGCCGGGCAGCGGAATCTCCGCAAGCGTGAACACCGTGCCGCTGATGGTGCGCTCGACTTGATATTCCAGCGCCTCGCAAAGCGCCTTGGGATCGGTCACGCCCAGCGGAATACTTCGTAGCTTGTCCTGCGCATTAGAAAGACCTGCGATGTCAGACCCCGGGCTCTTGATGACGTTGGCGGTGTCGGTCAACACCGGCTTTCGCAGGCGCAAATCGCACGGTTCCAAGCCCAGCGCCGCCACGGACGCCGAAACGGTATCGCCGAGCCACGACGCAATGGAGCCCAGCGCGCCACTGTCCCCTCCCAGGTCATCGATCATCTCATCCATAAGCTCGTCGGCCGAGCCCTGGATGTCTCCGTATCCCACAAGCAGCCGTCCCCAAACATCCATGACGTCATCGAGTACACCGGCAACGCCACCCGAACGCTCCTCCAGCGTCGAGAAAAACCGCGAGAGAACGTTGTTCTGCGCCGTCGCGTCATCGGGCGCCAGCACCGCAGCAGAGATCGCGCCGCGATCGCCAAGCCTGACTGTCGTGTTAAACGAAGAGTTGAGCTCATCGGGGCTCGAGATGGCACCCGAAACCGCAAAGGCAACCACGCCGTTGCGACCGGGCGGAGCGATACGCGGGCGCTCGCCCGAAAGCGCTTTAATGGCCTCGTCAAACGCATTGCCCGCACGGTCAGCCTCGTCCTCGGTCTGGCGCATGAGCTCAAGCTCTTTGTTGCGGCATTCGACGTAGTCTTCCAGAGCGTCTTTGAATCGATCAAAGTGGTACTCAAAGCCGTTTTCGATAGAAGTCGAAGGAGCCGCAACGGCACCGAGCGACGAAACACCAAAATGGCATCTGTTGCATTTGTCCTGCCCGTCATAAGCAGCGACCGAGGCTAGCCCGCCTGGCGTCCCTTTCTTATAGTTGGGGCAACTCGTTCCATAATGCAGATACGTTTTGCCATCGTTGGTACTAGTTGGCCACGCCGCATCGGTATAGAGTTCCGTCGCTCGCACCTCGTCAGTGTTGCGCGGCAACAACGGAATATAGGAAGTGGCCCGGTCTCCGTCTTCGGTTATATATGCGCGATTGACCTCTGCGCTCGCATAGGTATAGAACGCCTTGCGCGCCGCCGACTCCGCCTTCGTCTCGACGCTTGAGCCTTGAGGCGCCTCGTTTGCAAGGCGCAAGCGGTAATAGGCCTTCGCGCGATCGAGCGCCACTTGCGGCTCCCATGTGACGCTCGAGGCATAGTGCGGATTCTCAATATCCGAAAGCTTCGCCAAACTCCTCGCGCGTTCCCACATGCATGAGCAACTGCCGACCGAAGCCGGATCCGACCCGCCGCAATCCGCAAGCCAGGCGCGCTCTTTTGCTTTCGCCGTCTCCTCCGAGGCCTTCTGCAGCTCATCTGCTGCGCGTTCCAGATCTTTCGATGTGTCTTTAATGCCATCGGTCGAGATCTCGGACCCCTCGAGCGCAACGAAATCCGACTCGGACGTCCTGGGCACGGCAAGCGCCGTACCGGTATAGGTCGCACCCTCGGTATCCTGCGCCGACACGGCCTGCGTAGCTCGCGTGGCAACCAGATACGGTAGAGCCGTCTCGATTTTCTGCAGGCCCTTGGAGGCGCTTTTGGCAAACTTATTGCGCGTTTTAATGATCTCGATCCCCGTGTCGAGCATATCGCCCGCGGCAAGCTCGGCACCCGGAATAAGGATGGCGACCAAGCCGGTGCCGATCGTGGCAAACCCCGCCAGCCCCAAACTCAAAATGCTCGCATCCACCACCGTCGCAGCCGTGTGGTAGGACGACACCACATTGGCGCCTGCCAGCGCGCCGCTATCGGCAGCCACCTGGGTGTCCCCCGCGCGCGACATGCTCCATATCGCCGCCGTCGACGAAAACAGTAGCGCGAGCACCACCAAGATGACCACCGCGGAGGAGAGCGTGGTGTAGGCACCGTCTTCGATAAACAGGTCGATACCGGCTCGACCCATAAAGCCGCCTCGCTTGCAGCGAGCATGCGGTCGGCAACGGCACGCAAACCCCCTCGTCGCCTTCAACAGGCAGCGCTTAATCCCATGCAGCAATCCATGAATCATAATCTCCCTCCAGCCACTCGGGACGCGATCGATACGAGACGTCGACCTTAAGCTCGACATAGCCGTTATGGCCTGCGCTACCCATAGCCTGCGCAAACGCACCGATCACGGGCAGCGGTTTAACCTCGCCGGTAACGGAAACGGACGAGACGCCGCCCGCATCGGCCCGACCAAGCTCGATATCCCACGACAGGGACCCGCCGGCATGAAAAATCGAAACGTCGGGAACCGCGGCAAGACGGCGGCGGGCAAACTCCTTAATATCCTCGTCATCCCCCACCGTCGTCGTGGTCATGAGCCGCGCGGTCTCGGCGGCGGCAGACTCCATGACCGCGCGTGTATAGAGCAGGCACACCGGCTGCAGCGCAAACAGGACGAGCGTCAGAAACGTCGGCAGCAGGAATGCCGCCTCGACCGTAGACTGAGCCCGGTCCTCGCGCGCAACATCAATACAGCACGATGTCCTTAGCACCCGCAGCAGCGTCGACAACCGATGTCGAGGTGACGCCGTGAGATGCCGTCCGCTCGACCAGCGCCGCCAAGCGCCCATCGGCACCGGCACGCCAAAGCCCTGCGATCGCCAGCACGATGGAAAGCAGTGCCACCGTGACGATGGCGTATTCGACCGTCGCCTGGGCAGATTCCTCGCGCAGGACGTCATGCATTTCACGACCCCTCCTTTGAGCTTATTGTTTGCGGGGCCAGGCGCACCGCGCGCAGACGACACGAAGCATCGCCAGTATCCGCGGCAACCGTCACCATATCGACCCAGCCGCGCCCATCGCGCACAATGGCGCCCCATACGTTACCCTTAATATCGAGATAGCCGCTCAGGGCGAGCTGGGCCGTTGGCACCTCGCGGTAGGCGCGTAACATATCCGCCGCTGCCTCGGTCATCGGTCGGTCCTCGGACCATGCAAGCCGGACCGCAATCGCGTTGTCCTCAGGCGAATCCGTCGCAGTGCCAGACCGCTTGTCGAGCATCCGCAGAAAGGTTTGCGCCGTGACAGCGACATCCGAATCGTCCGCATCTCGCATCTCATCTTTTTGAGACGCCACCGCCGAATCTGAGCCCGAATCGAAGGCGGCCCCAGGACGCTGCTGCCGTGCTACGTTAAGCCCCCAAACCGCCACTGCCACCGCCACGACTGCACAGGCGAGTACCAGCAACGCGCCAGCGGGACGGGCGCCCTCTACAGGCTGTTGATGCCCTCGCTGATAGCGTTCCATAGATCTTGGACCTTGCCCTTAAATGCGACAATGGCAATGATGGCGATCACCACGAGCACGCCGACCAAGATGGCGTACTCGGTGGTGCCCTGCGCGCTCTCCTCCCGCAGCAGTTCTTCGGCACGCTGGCGAGCGTGAATTGGCTGGCAAACAGCCCAGCTCCAGACCTTGCCAACAACGTCAGTCATCGTATTCATGTATTCCTCCCTACATCATCCCGCCTGCTCCCAGCAGCGGGCCCAATATGGACAGAAGCAACGCCGGCAAGATGAGCGTGCCGGTGGGAATCAGCAGCTTGACGGGTGCACGCTCGATCTCGCGCTCGACCGCGGCACGGTGAGCTGCACGGATCTCGCGACTTTGAGCGGCCAGTGTCTCGGCAAGTGGGGCACCCAGGGCGAGCGCCTGCCCCACCGTGATGGCAAAGGTCTCGAGCGCTCGCACGTCCAGGTCGCGCGCGGTGGCCAATAACTCGTCCTCACGCGTGCCCACGCCCACCTGCCACGCCATGCAGGCCCGCTCAAGGCGAAGAGCCAACACTGACCGGCGGTTGGCGCAGAAAATCTCAAGCGCCGCATCAAACGAAAGGCCGGCCGAAAGACCCAAGCGCACAACATCGATCATCTCGGACACTTCGCCGAGCGACACTCGCGCCGGGCCGCCCGCTCCAACCGCGCCCTTCACTCGCGCGGTCAGGGCATCGACCACCGAGCGACCCGCGGCAGCGACCAGCACCGCCTCGCGCTTGCAGGCCCCTGCGATCTTGCGTGCATCCGCCCGATCCAAACCCGTCGCGACAAATACACTCAGGGCGCACAGGCAAGCCGCAACTGCAACCGGGGCGTTCATAGCTCCACCCGCATAATGCGTCGGATGACCACCAGGGCGACGGCGTTGAGGGCAAGTCCCAGTACCACGGCACCGGCACCCGCCGGCGTTGCAAGGCCGCGGCGAAAGTCGGCCGAAAGCAGCGCCAGCACCGCGCACATACCCGCCGGCATCGCCGAGACCATGTGTGCCGACATACGAGCCTGCGATGTCTTGACGTCCAAGCGGCGCTTGAGCTCAATGCGCTCCCCCACCATGCTCGACGCCTCGGACAACAGGTCGGCAAGCGGGGCACCGGTTCGCTGCGACACCTTGAGCGCCAAGGTCACAAGCGAAAGGCCAGGGGCGTCGATGCGCACGAGCAAGTCATCGAGCGCGTCGGTCGCCGAGACGCCGCAGTCGATCGCCGTCGCCACGCGCAAAAACTCGGTATGCACCGGCTCTTGCGCGTGAGTTCCCACAAACCTCATGCCCTGGGCCAGCGAATGACCCGAGGCGAGCGACATAGAGAGCGCCGTAAAGGCCTCGGGCATGGCTTCTTCCACATCGTGTTGCTCGCGCCGGCTCTCAAAGCCATCCCGGGCGGCGCCAACGGCAAACGGAGCAACAAGTCCCAAGGCAAGTCCGAGGGGCGATAACGACACCATCGTTAGCAAAACGCAGCAGACACCGCTCGATAGCAGCAGAAACGCCAAACGCCCCGAAGCATCCTCGATCGCGAGGCCAAGGCGACGCGCCGGAGCCAGCGATGCCCACGAACGGGCGATCTTTTTCAGCAGATCGTTTTCCACCAGCTCACGCGGCAGCTTCTCTGCCACCGTCTCGAGCGCCTGACGCGCCAGCTCCGCCGGCGGTACCTGCGGCACACGAGGTTCCGCCCCGCACGCCGTCGCGACAGAAAACCCTGCCAAACCCCCTACGACGAGGGGCACAGCGACCTCCATTCGTCCACCTCCTCTTGTGTGAGCGTCCCCGACCGCAGGCCTTCTGCGATAAACGGCGGCTCGCGGTCAAGCGTCCAGGTGCGCTCGGCGGCATCGAAAGTCACATAGCGCTCGAGCTCTACGCCGCCCGACGCGGCGCGACGCACCCCCGAATACGAGGAGACGAAACGCCTGCCATCGGCGTGGCGCTCGGACATCACGATGCCGTCGAGCGCCATGGCAATCTGCTCCTCGATGAGCTCGCTCGGCAGATCGATGCCATAACGTGCAAGCAACGTCAGACGCACCACGGTCTCCTGTTCTGAGCCCGCATGAAGCGTGGTGAGCGATCCGTCGTGCCCGGTGTTCATGGCCTGCAGCATGTCGCAACATTCCGCACCGCGCACCTCACCCACCACAATACGGTCGGGACGCATGCGCAGGGCGTTGGTCACCAGGTCGCGGATTGTCACCGCGCCCTCGCCCTCAATTGAAGCCTCGCGTGCCTCAAGGCGAACCACATGCGGGTGATGCGCAAACTTGAGCTCGGCGGAGTCCTCGATCGTCACGATGCGCTCGCCGGTGGATATCTCGCACGACAGCGCGTTGAGCAGCGTGGTCTTGCCCGACCCCGTGCCACCTGCAACCGCCAGATCCTGGCGCAGCGACACCGCACACGACAGCAGCTGCGCATACCAAAGCGGTAGCGACCCCAGGCCCACAAGCTCGTCCAACGAACAGATGCGGTCTGAGAACTTGCGGATGGTGAGGATTGGCCCATCGATCGCCACAGGCGGGATCACCGCGTTGACGCGATAGCCCGTCTTGAGGCGAGCGTTGACGATAGGGCTGCGCTCGTCGATACGCCTGCCCAGCGGCGAGATGATGCGGTCGATGAGCACGCGGATCTGCTCGTCATCCTCAAATGCATGCTCGATGGGATATAAGACGCCGCCGCGCTCAAAGAAAGCCGATCGGCAGCCGTTAACCATGATCTCGGTGACGGTGTCGTCCTCGATGAGCGGCTGCAGCGGGCCCAGGCCCACCACGTCATCCAAAATCTCGTCGATGATGGTCTCGCGCTCGGGCGTCGCCAGGTCGCCCGGCTCCTCCACGTTGAGCGCCGCCTCCACCGCAGGACGCAATTCCGAGCGGGCGAGCGCCGGATCGATGTAGGCGCTGATACGCGCCACCTCGTCATAACCCATGCGGTCCATCACGGCGCGTTTGGTGCGGCGCTTGACGGCACGGTGGCGCCCCGCATCAACAGGCACTGTCGCCGCGGCCGCACCGGCTTCCTTAATCCTTGTTTGCAAGCTCATCGCGAATCACCCTCGCGCGACCAGGGAAGACGGATACGCGGGCGCTCGGTGCGCGTCGCGCGGTCGGTGACCATGTCACTCCAGGGACCGACGGCGCAGCCCAGCTCCATGAGCATCTTGCGCGTGGCTTCGCGTACGCTGGTGGCAAAAGCGCTGGTCTGGCCCACTGCCTCGTCAGCACGGCCGAACGCCATGAGCGCCGCCAAGTCCTGCCCGCCGTCGGCAATGCGGATCTTGGAGCTCAACGCGCAGGTAATCTCAAAGCGCATGGCGACATCCTCGTCAGCGCCGCGCGCGCCAAACCGGTTGAATACGGCGCTCATGCGCGTACGCGGCACGCCCACACGGCTCGCCAGCTCGATAACGCGTGCCGCGGACGTCGCAGACGACGCCGATGGATCGCCCACGACCAGGCAGCGGTCGCTCGCCGCCACCGCGGCCGCCACGGCGTCGCCCCAAAAGACCGAGGTGTCGACAAGCACCACGTCGGATTCGCGGCGCAAGACATCGAGCAACAGCTCCACCGGACGCGCCATGAGCTCGGCCTGTTCGGGCGCGGCGACCGGGCCCCAAAGCGTGACGCCCGGGGCCACGCGCATCGAGGCGGCCACGATGTCCGATTCGGCGAGTGCGCCCGCAGCCGATGGCTCGATAAGCGTCGCCATGTCATGCGGGGCATCGGCGCCCAACAGGTCGTAGAGGTTTCCAAACATCAGGTCCAAGTCGAGCACGGCAGCACGCAGGCCCAGCAGCGACGCCGTGTGCGCCATAGCGGCGACGATCGTCGACTTGCCGCAACCGCCCGAACCCGAGACGGCGCAGACAACCGGGGCTCGATGCGACGGAGCGGCGGCATCCGCCGGCGGCGCGGGGGCAGGCGACTCGGGCACGGACGGCAACGTCCCCGTCTCCCCGGCAGCGCTCATATGCTGTGCCCAAGCCGGCATGGCAGGTTGCTCGGTCTGCGGGACCGAGTCTGGAGACTTCACGGTCGCATCGACACGCACGCTGTCGCTCTCGGCAAGCCCCTCCACCTCGTCGAGCTCATCGACCAGGCTCACGCCATGCACGTATCCCATATCAGCATCCAAAAGATCCTCGCCATACGGCACCGGCTCTCCGACTTCATCGTATGCAAGGGGATCCCGGGGACACCGACCATGCTCGGCTTCCGCTTTTCCATAATCATCAACACGCGGGCCTCTTGTAGCGCGAGGCGCCCCGGGTTCCCTATCAACAAAAGCATCGGGCTCAATCGTCATACACCGGTCGTAATCAACCGTTCCCTCGCCCGCGCGCCCGTTGCCGCATATGCTACGCGCAGCGATAACCTCGGTCGCCCCTGCGCGAAACAGCCCCTCGATATCCGAAGGATCGAGCGTCTCTATCAGTACGACCACGCGGCTCACGCGGCCCTCGGCCGTCAGGCGCGCAACGGTCTTTCGCACGTCTTCGGCATCGAACAGGGCTGCCGCGATAATCGCCGCCCCGCGACGCGACGGAAACGCCCGTGCCATGGACACCAGCCCATCCAGATCGCCCACGCGAAGCACTTGCGCGCCCGCATCGCGGCCCTCGACTTCCCGCTGCAGCAATCCGTAATCACCGCACGCGCAGCATGCAAGCCAGATCGCTTTCATCACTCGTCGCCTCCGCTCTTTTTGTCGCGCACCGTGGCGGGAATCGTCAAACTGACCGTCCCCTTGCCCGAGGCCCCCAGCAATTCCTTAACGTCTTCGGGGTCGGCCGCCAGCGTCACCCATTCGATCTTGCCTTCACGCGTGGCGCCGGCATCTTCGCTGGTATCGATTACGCGCGCGCCGCACAGCCGATCGGTCACGCCGTCCTTTTGCACGTACACGTCCACGTAGCTGCCCACGCCCGTGGCGCCCCCGACCGAATGCTCGGCATCGACCGCCACCGAAACGGCGACCTTGCCTTTGGGCACCTCGAGCGTGTGGGTTTCGGCCTTGGTGTAGACATCGCAAATCACGGCATTTTTAGGGATGCGCGAGGTCGTCACGTCGCCGCGCACCTGGCGCAGCTCGGTCGCCGCATCGCGCGGCAGCAGGCTCGCCAGCCATTCCTGGGTTATGACATTGGTCTCGTCGAGGGTCTCGCCCGCATCGATATCACGCGCCGCGACGCACACCTCGACGCGATCGCCGCCATACTTGGCCAGCGTCTCGGCCTGGACCTGCTCAGCCTGCGAGCGAATCGACGATGCGTAGACCATGCAGAGCAGCGCGGCGAGCACACCCGCGATTAGACTGATGGCGATGCGCTTGCTCTTGTTCACGACCGCTCCTCTCAAGGTAGCACCGGGCGGATGCCCGTAGCACCATTGTCCGAGCGGGCAAGCAGCAAAACGACGCGATCGCGATCTTGGTTTTGAGTGTCAAACCAATTGCCGACCAAAAGCTGACCGGCCCGTCAAGCTCGTGGCAAGGTTTTGGTCGGCACGTCAGCAAAACGCACGTTTAGGGGCGCATCGGCAATAAAAAAGCCGCCTTCCGTACCATTGGGAGACGGCTGTCATAGGTAGATTCAATTACAGATGGACATCGGGATCGAGCATCTGAGCACTCACACGCATGGATGACGCCAGGTTTTGGAACGTCTCCAGGCGCAGGCTGTCGATTTGCCCGGCATCCTCGGCCTCGCGAACGGCGCAGCCCGGTTCGTGGGTATGCGTGCAGTCGCCAAACCGGCACGCACGCGACGCCTCGACGATCTCGGGAAACGCGCGTGCCAAGCCCCGCTCATGCCCCACGAGCGGCAGACTGCGCAGGCCCGGCGCGTCAGCAATAACGCCGGCTTCGCCCGGCAGCGCCACCATCACGCGCGCGACCGTGGTGTGGCGACCCTGGTCATCGCGCTCACGTACGCCGCCGGTCGCCAACGTATCGTGACCCAGCAGCGCGTTGAGCAGCGTCGACTTGCCAGCACCCGATTCACCCAAGATCATGGCGCAGCTCCCGGCGGGCACGCAGGCGCGCACCTCATCCAGGCCACGACCCTCGGCAGAGGACGTCACGATCACGCGCACGTCCGGACCCACCAAGCGGTGCACACGGTCCAGATCGCGCTCGAGCTCATCGGCGTCGCAGCGGTCGGCCTTGGTGAGTACCACCACCGGCTCGGCATCGCAGTCGAGTGCCAACACCAGCGAGCGCGCCACGCGGTCGAGCAGTACCTCGCCGGCGCCGAGCGCCTGCACGATCAGCACGCTATCCACGTTGGAGCAAAGCACCTGACGCTCGCCGCGAGCGCGTCCGCGCCAGCGCTCAAAACTCGTGCGGCGTGGCAGCACGCACTCGATCACGCCCATGTCGTGCCCGGGCGCACGACGCACCGCCACGCGGTCGCCCACGGCGGGCAGCAGAACCTCGTCCTCGCCACGCGACTTGGCAAACCCCACGGCATGCTCGGCACGAAAGGTGTCATCGGCAGTCGCCACCAGCGGAAACCCACGATCCAGGCGCACCACGGCACCAAGCTGCATCTGCTCGGGCTCCTCGGCCCGAGCACAAAAATCATCGAAGGCAGCCCGCTGAGCATCATCGACCGGCAGATCGTCGAACGCCGGAACATCCTGCAGCGCATCGAGTCCCGGCACGCTTGCCAGCAGCTCCTCGGCAGACGCGGGAGCTTCGGTCGCAAGCTTCCGACGACGATCGCGCTTAGCCCGCGCCCCCGTCGTCTTTTTCTTCGCCTTAGCCTTCGCCTTGCCCACAAGCGCCTCCCAGCACCACAAATCACAACTGAGCGGGTATTTTAAATCAAAAAGAGCTGGCCGGGCAAAGCCCGACCAGCTCACATACTTTCCCTCAGCCCTTTTCATCCGCACGGGGAGAGAAGCCAGCAAGGATAGCGCAGGGCCCGCCCCGGAAGCCCTTTCTCCCGAACGATCCCGCAGCGCAAAGCGCGAGGACCAGTGAGGGAGAAAGGGCGTGGGGCGGGCCCGAACGAGAGCGTTACTCTTTCTCCACTGCGCGCATGATCGCCTTGTAGATCTCCATCAACGGAATGATCAGGAAGGCAAGGCCCAGGGCGGCGATAACGCCCTTGAGCTCAAGCGTCACGGGGCCAAAGAACATCTCGGCAAGCGTCGGCTGAACGGTCACGATAACCGTCAGTACCAGCGCCAGCGCGGCAGATGCCCACAGCCACTTGTTCTGCTTCTTCATGCTAAACAGCGACGCACGACGGCTGCGCATATTGAAGCAGTGGAAGATCTCGACCATGTTGAGCGTGATGAACGCCATCATCACGCCTTCCTCGTCGGCATTGCCGGCGATCATATCGGCGATGTGGATGTAGCCCATGTCAAAGTACACGCCCACAAAGAAGCTCGCCAGCACCAGCGCGGTGATGATCAGGCCCTGAACCACACAGTCCAGGCCCATATTGCCGGCAAAGACGCCGTCCTTGGCGTTGCGCGGCTTGCGCTTCATGATGTCACCCTCGGCGTCCTCCATGCCCAGCGCGAGCGCGGGGAAGCAGTCGGTGACCAGGTTCACCCACAGCAGCTGCACCGGCTGGAAGATGGTAAAGCCGATGAGCGTGGCGATAAACACCGAGAACACCTCGGCAAGGTTAGCCGAAAGCAGGAACTGGATGACCTTGCGGATGTTGTCGTAGATGCGACGGCCCTCTTCGCAAGCACCGATGATGGTGGCGAAGTTGTCGTCGGCAAGCACCATGTCGGCAACGTTCTTGGTGACGTCGGTACCGGTGATGCCCATGCCCACGCCGATGTCGGCGCGCTTGATGGACGGGGCGTCGTTGACGCCGTCGCCCGTCATGGCCACGATCTGGTCGCGCGACTTCCAGGCCCCGACGATGCGGGTCTTGTGCTCGGGCTGGACGCGAGCGTACACGCCGTAGTCCTCGATGTGCGCGTCGAGCTCCTCGTCGCTCATGCGATCGAGGTCGGCACCGGTGATGGCATGGCTGCGATCGGTGACGATTCCCAGCTGCTTGGCGATGGCCACGGCGGTGTCGATGTGGTCGCCCGTGATCATGACGGTGCGGATACCGGCGTCATGGGCCTCGCGGATGGCGTCGGCGACCTCGGGGCGGACAGGGTCAATCATGCCGGACAGGCCGCAGAAGACCAGGTCATGCTCGAGCGCAGCGGGGCTGCAGTCGCTCGGGACCTCGGTGTAGGTGCGGCTTGCCAGCGCCAACACGCGCAGGGCCTCGTCGGCCATGGCCTTGTTGGCGGCCACGAGCTCGGCGCGACGCTCCTCGGTCAGCGGGACGACCTTTTCGCCCTCGTAGATATGGGTGCACAGGCCGATCACCACGTCGGGCGCGCCCTTGGTGTACTGCTCGTACTCGCCATCCAGGGTCTCGACGACCACGGACATCATCTTGCGGCCCGAGTCGAACGGGGCCTCGCCCACGCGCGGGTGCTCGGCAGTCAGGCCGGTGAGACCAGCCTTGCCGGCGTCGTTGACGAGCGCACACTCAGTCGGCTCGCCCACGGCCTCGCCCAGCTCCTCGTCCCACTGGGCATCGGAGCAAAGGGCCATACCTGCCAGGAACTTCTCCTTAGGCGCAGCGAGCTCGTGCTTGACGACGGTCATCTTGTTCTGGGTAAGGGTGCCGGTCTTGTCGGAGCAGATGGTCTGCGTGCAGCCGAGGGTCTCGACGGCAGAAAGCTTGCGGATAATCGCCTGGCGCTTGGCCATCTTGGTCACGCCAAGCGACAGCACGATGGTCACGACGGCGACCAGGCCCTCGGGGATGGCGGCGACGGCAAGCGAGACGGCGACCATAAAGGTGTCGAGCAGGGCAGTCGGGTCGGTGAGGACGTTGCCCACGCCGTGACGGATGATGTCGACGCCAAAGATGACGACGCAGATGACGATCACCATGATGGTAAGGATGCGGCTGAGCTCGGCAAGCTTCACCTGCAGCGGCGTAAGCTCTTCCTTGGCCTCGGCCAGGGCGCCGGCGATCTTGCCCATCTCGGTATCCATGCCGGTACCGACCACGACGGCGCGGCCGCGGCCGTACACCACGGTAGAGCCCATGTAGCACATGTTCTTGCGGTCGCCGAGCGGCACGTCATCGGTGCCCGCGGCAAGCTCGATCACGTTGGCGTGCTTCTCTACGGGCACGGACTCGCCGGTGAGTGCAGCCTCTTCGATCTTCATCGTGGCACTCTCGAGCACGCGGCAGTCGGCCGGAACGGAGTCGCCCGCCTCGAGCATGATCACGTCACCGGGCACGAGCTCGGCGCTCGGCAGGTGCACGAGCTTGCCGTCGCGCAGTACCTTGGACTGCGCCGCGCTCATCTCCTGCAGGGCCTCGAGGGCTTCTTCGCTCTTGGCTTCCTGGACCACGCCCAGCACCGAGTTGACGATAACGACGAACATGATGATGACGACATCGGCAAAGTCGGGCTCGCCCTTGACCATGCCCGTGAGCGCACTGATGACGGCGGCAACGATCAGCATGATGACCATGGGATCGGCCATCTGCTCAAAGAAACGCTTCCACAGCGGCGTCTTCTCGGCTTCCTCGAGCTTGTTAGGGCCTGTCTTAGCGAGGCGCGACGACGCCTCGTCGTCGCTCAGGCCGAGGTTCTCATCGACACCCTGGTCGCTGAGCACCTCCGCCGCGGCGGACAGGTATTCCTTTTGCATATAGAGTCCCCTCCTGGGATTCGGGCCACTCAGCAGATTGATGCCCGATCATAATTCCCAGGAGAAGGGCAAGGGCTCATCAAGGCTGCCGTGCTGAGCGGCAGTTGATAGTGGAGCTATGGTACCCCAAAGCAACGCGTCTAGCCAAAACAATCCATTTGGAAATATGGTCCATAAGCAACGGTGCAGGCCGTGTGATGCTCAACATTGATAAAACGTTTTTTCTTCGGCGCATCATCAAATTGAAATATCGCCCAGATAGCAGCGGTTAGAACGGTTGGTAAAGTTTTTGCATATACCGTTTTTCCGCAAAAAATGAACTTCTAATTCGGCATACGGTCGATTTTTTGGGGTATTCGGTCGCCATTTCGTTATAATCAACTCAGTTTTATTTCTTATGGTTTATCTATCAGCGCAAGACGATGTCAGATGGAGGTCTGAATGTACAAGCGCACTAAGATTGTATGCACCATGGGTCCCGCCTGCGATAGCGACGAGACCATCCGCGAGATGATCAAGGCGGGCATGAACGTCGCCCGTTTTAACTTCTCGCACGGCTCCTACGACGAGCACCACGGTCGCATCGAGCGCGTCCGTCGTATTTCCAAGGAGCTCGGTATGCCCGTCGGCATCCTGCTCGACACCAAGGGCCCCGAGGTCCGCACCGGCCTTCTGGTCGATGGCAAGAAGGTTGCCGTCAAGACCGGCGACAAGATCGTCGTCACCGCTCAGCCCACGACCGAGGATTTCCACGGCACCGCTGAGCACATCTCCCTCGACTACCTGGCTCTGCCCTCCGAGGTCGAGAAGGGCTCCCTCATCCTGATCGATGACGGCCTGGTTGCCCTCGAGGTCGAGTCCGTCGACGGCCAGGACATGACCTGCGTCGTCAAGAACGACGGCCTGATCGGCGAGCGCAAGGGCGTCAACATGCCCAACGTCAACATCTCGCTGCCCGCTATCACCGAGCGCGATCGTCAGGACATCCTCTTTGGCCTGACCGAGAACATCGACTACATCGCCGCTTCCTTCATCCGTGACGGCGAGTCCGTCCGCGGCATCCGCAAGCTTTGCCGCGAGAACGGTGGCGAGCACGTGACGATCTTCCCGAAGATCGAGTGCGCCCTGGGCGTCGAGAACTTCGACGAGATCCTCGAGGCTTCCGACGGCATTATGGTCGCCCGTGGCGACCTGGGCATCGAGATCAAGCCCGAGCTCGTTCCCCACATCCAGAAGGAGATTATCGCCAAGTGCAACGCGGCCTACAAGCCCGTTATCACCGCTACGCAGATGCTCGACTCCATGCAGCAGAACCCGCGCCCGACGCGCGCCGAGGTTGCCGACGTTGCTAACGCCATCTACGACGGCACCGACGCCGTTATGCTCTCTGGCGAGTCCGCTGCCGGTAAGTACCCGGTCGAGGCCGTTAAGATGCAGGCCAGCATTGCTCTCGAGACCGAAAAGTACCTCCCGGCTCACGCTCCGCTCGAGGTTCCGGCTGACGCTCACGGCACCCGCGTTGTCAACAACGTTGTGGGTATGTCCGCTGTGAACATGGCCACCACCGTTGGCGCCAAGTGCATCACCGTGCCGACGACCACCGGTCGTACCGCTCGTCTGATCTCGCACTTCCGTCCCAACATGCCGATCTGCGCGTTCTCCCGCCACGAGTGGGCCGTCCAGCAGATGATCATGTACTGGGGCGTTATCCCGCACCAGGCCGAGATTACCCAGGGCACCGTCAACGGCACGATCGTCAAGGCGATCGAGACCGCTAAGGAGCTCGGCTACGTCGAGGCCGGCGACCTGACCGTCGCCACCGCTGGCGATCCCCGCATGAGCGTCCAGCTCGAGGACAAGGTCTCCTCGACCAACGTCGCTTACGTCGCTCAGGTGCGCTAAGTCGTACTTGCAAGCACACTTGCATTGCAAAGGGCCCGGAAGGCAAAGCCTTCCGGGCCCTTTTTCTGTGCCAATGCCGGCGCACAGCAAAACACGCACTCATTTCTTTACCAAAAGTGCGAAATTCACCCTTCGAGGCCCATAAAATAAAGTCCCAAGCGCTAAAAGTGTTCGCCCGGTGGCAAACCCACACCTTAACCGACGCTGATAAATCGTTTTAGCAAAAGCCAGATCGACCTGGTTTTCGGAAGTATGCGGCAAATTCTGAGACCACCGAGCACACCTCGTTTTTTCGCAACAAAATGCCTGATAAACTAGCCTCAAAAGCCAGGTCTGCTCACAGGGTTCAGATTTTGCCGCATACTTCCGAATTGACGCTGGCATCGCACGGTCCAAAAGCACATTTCGACCAGGAGGACGTCATGGACCTGACGCTATGCGGTCAATCCGCTTTTTACTATCACCGTATTCCGCCGCAGGTATTAGGCCTTTACCCCGCCATTAGCCTTGGCAATATGGATCGCAGATGTTGCGCCCTTGGGAACCATGCGCTTGTTGAAGACCTTCTTCATATGCCGCTTCATCGATTTGTGTTCAGTCGCGAGCAAGTCGGATCACGGAGTTTGTTCAAGTCACACCTCCTGACCCAAGAGCCGCCTCCTGGGTCGTTTAGGCAGACTGAGCATGGGTTTGATGTCACTTCACCGGAGTTCACGCTGCTCAGCCTTGCCACGCAGGTCTCACGCAGCCAGTTACTCATGGCTTGCTACGAGATGTGCGGCTCCTTTGCAGTGTTTAAGCCCTGCGAGCGAACGCAACAACAACTCGATGAAGCTATTTCGCTTAAGCTCATTCCACCCAACTGCGGCTGGGAGCGAGTTAACGACACCAAGGGCAATAACACCAGCTTGTGGAAGCGCACGCCGCTTCTTGCCGCAGCGGATATCGCCGCGTTCGCCAAGCAGGCCGCAGGCCTGCGCGGCGTTAAGCAGCTCCGCTGGGCCGCCGAACGCATGACAGGACAGACCGCCTCGCCCTTTGAAGTCCAGACGTCAATTCTCATCTCGCTCCCCCGCGATGAGGGCGGTCTGGGCATCGACATCACCAATAACGCGCGCATCCCGCTCAGCGAAGCCGCGCGTTCGCTGTATGACAAAACCTGCTGCTACGCCGATATCCTCATCGAAAGCGCCACCGACAGCATGGGCGTCATCCTTGAATGCCAAGGCCGCTCCGCCCACGACAGCGAAGCCGCGAGCCTCTCCGATGCCGAGCGCGCCACCGCACTCACAAGCATGGGCTACGACGTCATCCAAATTACCTATGACCAGATCAAGGAGAAGAAGAGCTTCAACCACATAGCCGAGCTCATCCATAAAAAGGCTGGACTTCCCTACACCCCAAAGACCGATCAGGAACGCACCACCGAAGATGCCCTGCGGCAAGAGCTACTTGTCGATTGGGTTGAGCTATTCACTGCCGGGCCGGCCAGCTAGCAGCTAGCAATCAGGGGCAGCGCAGACACATCGGGCGATTCGACACGGGCGGCAAAACCCGCCTCGGTTAGCTCGACGACCTCGGTAAACGTTGCATCGAAAAACTCCTCGGTTAGCAAGCGATACGGCGGATGATCGGGCTCGCCGGGGTTTTCGCGTACAATCTCGTGCATAACGCCGATGGTCTTGAGCACATACTCCTTATGGATGGGATACTGACCAAAACGCGTCGCCGCAGTATAGAGGCGATCGGTCGCGCGCGGAATCGAAACAATGCCGAGCGTCTTGCCAAACCAGTCAAAGTCGCCTTGCTTTTTAATGCGGAATTCCTCGCACGGCTTGCCGCCGTGCGCCTCCAGGTACTGGTTCACGCGGGTGTTCCACACGGTATCGGCAACAAGGTGAGACCAAACGCCCAGCGTCAGATCGAGCAGCGACTGCGCCACATCTTCGGACGCAAGCGAAAACTCACAGGCGCCGGGGCCGGCAACCGGCTCGGCGTCCTTGTAACGTTGGGGATAATGCACCCGATTGAGTCGCTCGCGTTCCTCGACAATCGAGGTGGCCTCAGCAGGTTCGCCCGCGGGTGCGCCTTTAAGCAGCGGCGCCACATAGGTATCCCAGAACTCATGCTCACGAGGCTTAGGGATAGGCTCGGGCTTTGCAAAGTGCGTAATGCGATACGGGATGGGATCGGCGATGCCAGGGACCATATAGCCCACGAAGATATCCGGAACCACGCAGCCAAACAAAAAGGCATTGCGATCGCGCACGCTATTGGCAAGCGCACCGGTGCGCTCCAGCAAACGCTCCGTCTGAGCGATATGAATGTTCCAGCTTGGCATAGCCACCCCCATAAAAACCTGGATAACTATACCATCACGGCAAAGCCGCGCGGGCGGCTACGCACGCTCTACGCAGCAACTATTCCGCAGCGCCGCTCTCGGTTCCATACGACGACACCGGCGCCTCGACCACATGGTGATATCGATCGATATAGATTGCACGGGCACCCAGGCGTCGCACCAAATCCTGGTGATGTGTGCTCATCAAGACCGTCTTACCCGCCGCGACGTAGGCCAGCAAGAAGTTGACCACAATGTCGCATGAATCCTCGTCGAGCCCATTGGTAGGCTCGTCGAGGACCAAGATATCCGGGTTCATCGACACCACCGCAGCCAGCGCCACACGCTTCTTTTGCCCACCCGAAAGCTGATAGGGCGAGGCATCGACCAGGTCGGCAACTTGAAACAGTTCCATGGCATCATGCACGCGACGGTCGAGCTCGTCTGCCGGCAGCCCCATCTGCGCGGGACCAAAAGCAACTTCCTCACCCACCGTAGCGCAGAACAACTGGGCGTCGGCATTCTGGAACACAAAGCCCACGCGCTGATGAAACCGCTGGGCCGTCGCGGAATCCTTGAGATATGTCGCATCGACCGCATGCCCGTCGAGCAGGTACGCACCCGCGTCCGCAAACTCAAGGCCGTTGATAAGACGCATGATCGTCGTCTTGCCGCAGCCGTTGGGACCTAGCAGGGTAACGAGCTCCCCACGGTCCACCTGCAGCGAAACGCCATCGACCACCGTATGGCCCGCATAGGAAAACACCACGTCGCGAAACTCGATGAGCGGCGTTGTTTCGACGCCAGCAGCACCGCTCGCGCCCATCGCGCCATTTGTATCGTTTGTCAAAACGTCGCCCTTCCCTACTCACATCGACGGTTCGACCGTCCGCGCTACAGCACCGCGCACAACACGGCGAGCAACGCCACAACGGCCGCGTAAACCGCATCGCGCCAGCCAAAGCCGCTCCGTGCAGGCGCCGGATACACGCCGGCGAAGCCGCGGCAGAGCATGGCCTCGTCCATCGCGCGGCTGCATTCCATAGCCTTGATAAACGTCATGCCCATGATACCCGCCAGCGAATCGGTGCGCGAAAAACCCGCAGGCGCGGAACCGACGCTGCGCAGCATGACCGATTCGCACAGATCGTGCGCCGTGCGTCCCAGCACCTCAATATGCTTGAGCGCCATATCAAACGTAAAGATAACCTCGTCGGGCAGGTGCAGCATTTTGAGCGCCGCCGACATGCGGCTCCAGGTGAGCGTCCACGAAACACCCAGCACCAGCGACACATTAATAAACGTCTTGAGCGCGATCTTGAGCATGGCGCCCGTGGCAGACGCGCTCAGCAACAGGGCAGGCAGCGCCAGAACCACCGCAAGCCCCGTGGCGCCAAGCGCCGGTACAAAAGTCGCGCGCAACCCGCGCGCGGGGCGCACCGCGACCAGCACCAACGCGATAGCCGCCATCAACATGAGGTACAGCGGGTTCTGCGTCAGACACACGCACAGGACGCAGACGAACATCCCCACCAGGCGCACCGGAGCCGAAACGCAAGAAAGGGCGCGGTCGACCATCGACCCGCCCTCGTGCGCGCCTCCACCCAGGCGAACCCGCTCAAGCAGGCTCGCCAGGTGCAGGACGTTCTTTTGCATCACACGATGCCGAGCCCCCGCGGGCTCGTAACGCTGCTCGACCGCAAGCCAGCTAGGCAGCTCGACCATCTGCATGCGCTCAGTTTTCCTTAACCGTCAGCGAGATCAGACGGAATGCGATGGTGAGCACCGCCACGCCAATTACGCCCGAGAGGATATACATGGCAGCCTGGCCGGCAAAGCCAAGACCCTGCTCCTCGGAATAGGCCTGCAGATAATCGCCCGTGGGCAGTGCGTCGGCAAAGGTCGGGGTATCGAGACCGACCGAAGCCTGCAGGCTGTCGTCACCAGCCTCCTGAACGGCGGTCGCGGCGCCCTCGGCGTCCCACTCGCCCCAGGCGTCACCCGTGGCCAGCAGGCCCAGCGGCGTGGCCACGACAAGCACGGCGACCAGGATGAGCGTGGGGACCAGCGAGGTCTTCTTGGCAGCAGCGCCCTCGGCAGCAAGCTGGCCATCGACGGCCTCGGGTCCGACGATAATGCTCGGCGCCGTCTTCTTAATGAAACCGTAGATCGCAGCCGTCGCCACGCCCTCGACCACGCCGGCAACCAGCATATGCGGGATCAACATGGCCGGAATAGCCACAGACAACGGGAAGGGGCAATACAGCGGCGCGCCCGAAGCGTTGGTAAAGAGCATCGGCTGAATACCAAACTCAATCGCCGCGCACAGGGCCGCCAGGCACAGGCCGACCCAGCCGCTTACGATGGCCGAAACCGAGGTGCCCCAGCTCTTGTCGTGCAGACGGCTGTTGAGCGCACGGAACACGATAGCAGCGACAAACGGCAGCACAAAGGCCATGTTAAAGCAGTTGGCGCCAAAGGACAGGATGCCGCCGTCGCCAAACAGCAGCGCCTGCAGCGCCAGCGCAACCGAGACAGCGATAGCCGCGGCCTCGGGGCCCAGCAGCAGTGCGATGAGCGCGCCACCAACGGCGTGACCAGTGGTACCGCCGGGCAGCGGCACATTGAACATCATAAGCAGGAAGGAGAACGCGGCGCAGATGCCCAGGAAAGCCATGTGCTCGCGATCGAGCGTAGCGCGCACCTTTTTGATGCAATGGACCCAAACGGGCACCATTGCCACCGCCATGACGGCATCGGTCTGCGGAGACAGATAATTATCTGGAATGTGCATGTACGCCTCCCGGTTATCGGCGCACGGAATTGCAACGCCGCTTAAATCACCTTAAGAGTGTTACGTATTGTTAGATTCGTAACACGCCGCGGGCTATCATAGCAAAACGGCGCACTGCCGACAAAGCAGCACGCCGTTATGTAATGCGCGTGTCATATATGCAGGCTCAGCGGTGTCTCATACCGAGCATAGCGGTCACGTAGGACTCAGCAGCAGCCACAGCTGACCTATACCCAGCGCAAATCCTAGCCGCGGACCTCGCCGTTTACGCCCTTGCACACCTTGGTGACGATCTTCTGGTGCGCCTTCTCGACCTCTTCGCTGGTGAGCGTGTGGTCGTCGGAGCGATACGTAAGCGCGAAGGCCATGGACTTTTTGCCCACGCCCACGCGGACCGGATCGCGATAGACGTCGAACAGACGCACGCCCTCGAGCAGCTTGCCGCCGGCGCTGGTAATGCGGCGCTCAAGATCCTCGCAGGTCACGGAGTTATCGACCACGATAGCCAGATCGTGCTCAACAGCCGGATACTGCGAGAACTCGCGGTAGTTCTCCTGGTTGCGGGCGCCCTTGATCAGCTTGTCCAGGTCGAGCTCAAAGGCAACGACGACCTCGTCGATGCCCATGGCTTCGCGCGCCTCGGGGTGGATCTCGCCGACCCAGCCCAGCACGGTGCCGCCGGACAGAACCTCGGCCGCACGACCCGGCTGCAAGAAGGCATAGCCCTCGCCCTCGACGGGACGGAAGCGAACCTTCTCGATGCGCAGCTGGGCGAGCAGCTCCTCGACAATGCCCTTGCCAAAGAAGAAACGCAGCTTGCGGTACTTCATGTTCCAAGACTGCTCGCTCCACTGACCCGAGAGCACGCCCGCCACGGACTTGGTCTCCTTGGGCAGGCTGGCGTTCTCACGACCGTGGAACAGGCTGCCGACCTCGTACAGGTGCACGTTGGGCGTGCCGTGGGCCTCGTTATAGGCCACGGATTTCAGCAGGCCCGGCAGCAGCGAGCGACGCATCTCGGTCTGCTCGGCTACCAGCGGATTCATGAGCACCACGGGGCAGCCGCGGCCCTCGGTGGACATGCCGATCTTCTCCAGGTCGCCCGGAGCGGCAAAGCCAAAAGTCGTGGTCTCATTGAGGCCGCAGGCGCGCAGGATCTCGCCGACCTTGCGGGTGAGCTTCTGCTCGCGGGTCAGGCCGCCGATGTGGTTCTTGGCAGCCGGGATGGTCGCCGTCACGCGGCCCATGCCCCACAGGCGCAGGACCTCCTCGATCAGATCGATCTCGCGCGGCAGGTCGGGGCGGAAGCTCGGCGGGGTGACCATAAAGTCCTCGCCGTCGCGCTCGACGGTGCAGCCCAGGCGAGTGAGCGAACGCTCGATAAACTCGGGCTCGATGTCGGCACCGCTAATGGCGTGCACGCGGGCCAGGCGCAGCTTGATGCTGTCGATGGTCTTGGGCGCGCGGAACACGTCGACGTAGCCGGGAGCGACCTCGCCGCCGGCGATCTCCTCGATCAGCGCGCAGGTAACGTTGGCGACATCCACGCAGCCGGTCTCATCGACCTGGCGCTCAAAACGGATGGAGGCGTCGGAGATCAGCGACAGATCGCGGCTGGTGTGCGAGGTGCGACCGGCGTTGAAGCAGGCACTCTCGACCATCACGTCGACGGTGTCATCCTCGATCTCGGAATCCATGCCGCCCATAACGCCGGCCAGCGCCACGGGACGCTCGCCGTCGGTGATGAGGCCCATGCCGGCGTCGAGCGTGCGCTCCTCGCCGTCGAGGGTCGTGAACTTCTCGTCCTGCTGGGCGGCGCGAACCACCACGCGGCGATGGCCATCGCGTTCGGCAAAGGTATCCAGGTCAAAGGCATGCAGCGGCTGACCGGTGAGCATCATCACATAGTTGGTGATGTCGACGATGTTGTTGTGCGGACGCACGCCCAGGGCGTTGAGGCGCTTGACCATCCAGTCGGGCGAGGGGCCGACCTTCACGTTGCGCACGATGCGGGCGACATAGCGGTCGCACAGGCCCTCGTCGGCAATCTCGACCGAAAGCTCGTCGTCGGTCGCGCGGCCAGTCTCCGCCTTGATGGCGGGCAGCTCAACATGGAAATCGCGGTCGAAGATGGCACCGGTCTCGCGGGCCATGCCAATCATGGACAGGCAGTCGGGACGGTTGGGCGTGATCTCGCAGTCGAGCACGGTATCGCTCGAGCCCACGTACTCGGCAAACGGCATGCCGCAGGGCGTATCCTCGGGCAGGATCATGATGCCGGAGTGATCGCCGCCCAGGCCGAGCTCGCGCGCAGAGCAGTTCATGCCCATGGACACGACGCCGCGAAGCTTGCTCTTCTTGATCTTAACGTCGCCGGGAAGCACAGCACCGATCATGGCCGTGACGATGTGGTCGCCGGCCTCAAAGTTCTGCGCGCCGCAGACGATCTGCAGCGGGGCGGGGTTGCCGTCGGCGTCGAGGTTCTTGTCGCCCACGTCGACCGAGCACACATACATGTGGTCGCTATCGGGGTGCGGGGTCTTGGTGAGCACCTTGGCAGTCACCACGTGGTCGAAGGACTCGCCCACGGTGTCGATCGCCTCGACCTCGGTGCCGGTACGGATATATTCGTCCGAAAGGGTCTTGGGATCCTCCGGAATATCGATCATGGTCTTGAGCCAGTCGTAAGAAACACGCATCTAGCTCTCCTTTCATACTGAAAGCCTGCGAAGAGATGCAGGTGGAAACTTCAACTTTGTGAACATTCCTTACAAAGCGAGGGTTGTCCAAGTGCGACAGATCGGCCCGAAAGAGGAGCGCCGCGTACTTTGGTACGCAAGCGACGAATGAGCGCCGAGGTGCCGTGCTTGGGCAAGCCGCAGCCTAGAACTGATTCAGGAAACGCATATCGCCTGTCATCAACGTACGCAGGTCGGGCAGGTCGTAGCGCAGGGCCGCGACGCGCTCGGCGCCAATGCCAAAGGCGAAGCCGGTGTACTTCTCGGGATCGATGCCGCAGTTGATCAGGACGTTGGGGTCGACCATGCCGCAGCCCAAGATCTCGATCCAGCCGCTGTGCTTGCAGAAGTTGCAGCCCTTGCCGCCGCAGACGTGGCAGCTTACGTCCACCTCGCAGCTCGGCTCGGTGAAGGGGAAGAAGTGCGGGCGATAACGCGTCTTGCGGTCCTCGCCAAACATGCACTTAACAAAGTAGTCGAGCGTGCCCTTAAGATCGCCAAAGGTGATGCCCTCGTCGACGACCAGGCCCTCGATCTGGTTGAACTGCGGCAGGTGGCAGGCGTCGGCCGTGTCGGGACGGTAGACGGTGCCCGGGCAGATCATGTAGATGGGCGGCTTCTGCGACTCCATGGTGTGGATCTGCACGCCCGAGGTCTGGGTGCGCAGCAGCACGTCGGACTCACCGTGGGCGTGAGCCTCGGGGTGCGCGACGCTGCCGGGGTTGTTGTCGACCACGTAGAAGGTATCGCGGTCCGAGCGGCTCGGGTGATCCATGGGGGCGTTGAGCGCGGTGAAGTTGTAGTAGGAGGTGTCGACCATGGGGCCGGACTCGACGGTGTAGCCAATGCCGCAGAAGATGTCCTCGGCCTCCTCGATGATCTGCTTGATCAGGTGCTGGTGACCGATCTGCGGACGGATGCCCGGCAGCGTGATGTCGACGGCCTCGTGCTCGAGTGCGCGCTTGAGGGCGGCGGCCTTCATCTCGGTGGTGCGCTCGTCGAGCATGCCCTCGATCAGCTGGCGCATCTCGTTGGCGCGCTTGCCCATCACGGGACGATCCTCGGGGGCGAGCTTGCCCATCATGCGCATCAGGCCGGTGATGCGACCCTTGCGACCGAGCAGCTCAACGCGCGCAGCCTCGAGCTTGGCGGCGTCGTCGGCGCCTGCGACGAGCTCCTTGGCCTCTTCCTCGAGTTTGACCAGATCATCAATCAGACTCATGTCTTCCCTTTCGTCTCTCGCGCATTCGCTTGCCAGGGCGACCAATGCCGCTTGGCGTTGCGAAAACGCGGCCCGGTTCGGTAACAAAAAACCGTCCTCGGGCATGTGCATTGCCCAAGGACGGTTGAATTCCGCGGTACCACCTTGTTTGACCCGACGGATGTCTGGCCCGTCGCGCCCACTCTTTGCCCCTTGTCGCGAGGCTCACGGCTTCCCTACTGGGGACATCGCCGCCACTGGCCGCGCGCCCGTTGAGGTCGCTGCTCGGGAGTGAACGCTTGGCCCTTGTCACCGCAGGAAGGCTTGCAGCCCATGACCTTCCCTCTCTTGCCGGCGACGCGGCGGGCAAAACCCTCTCCGTCAACGCATTGGGCTACAGGATACCACATTGTGTGGGCGTATCGCCGCGTTCCGTTTTGTTCGTGCTGGGTACAAGGCAAGTAGCTGTGCAAACTGGCCGTGCGCCCATCCGTGGCGCTCGGCTCGCGAGATCAAGGATATGGTATGGGAAAGAACAAGGATAAGATGGCCAAGCCCGCAGCGGACAAGACGCCCAAAGGCATGAAGGTCGAAAAGGCCGTCAAAAAATTCCGC
This sequence comes from uncultured Collinsella sp., assembly GCA_958435945.1. Classification (GTDB taxonomy): domain Bacteria; phylum Actinomycetota; class Coriobacteriia; order Coriobacteriales; family Coriobacteriaceae; genus Collinsella. The sequence continues at coordinate 70,468 of CAUBIC010000006.1, forward strand.
AAGCTCGAGGGCAAGCTGTGGACCCGCGAGTACCTGCTCAAGATTGCCGAGTTTGACGGCGCGACCATTGCCCCCGCCAACGGCGCCGCAGCGCGCGCCGACGCCATGGGCACCCTTGCCGGCGAGCATCATAAGCTCCTGACCAGCGAAAAGTCTTTCGAACTTGTGCGCTCGCTGGCACGCGAAACCGTCGCCGGCGGCAAGATCGACGACCCGCAGCTGCTCGACGAGATCCGCATACTCGGCCGCGACCAGCGCGAAGCGAGCGTCATTCCCACCGAGGAAGCCGAGGCCTGGACCAGGCTCACCTGCGAGGCCGACGCCGTGTGGCACAAGGCCAAGACGGCCAATGACTGGGCGAGCTTTGAGCCCTATGTGGATAGAATCGTCGGCCAGCTTAAGCATCAGGCCGAGCTCATGGACCCCAAGCGCGACCCATACGATGTTTGGCTTGACCAGTACGAGCGCGGCCTTTCCGCCAAGAGCTTCGATGCGTTTTGCGATGAGGTCAAGGCTACGGTCGTGCCGCTCGTGCACGCCATCGGCGAGCGCGGCCAGCAGCCCGCTGCCGACTTTTTGCACGCCCGCGTGCCCGAGGCTGCCCAGCGTGCCATGAGCTTCGATCTTATGAAGCTCGTCGGCCTGGACCTGAACGACACCACGCTTGCCTTTACCGAACACCCGTTTAGCGAGGGCTTTGCCGTGGGTGACGCGCGCATCGCGACGCACATCTATGAGGACGACTGCATCTCCAACGTCTACAGCATCATCCACGAGGCCGGTCACACCATGTATGAGCTGGGCGTGAACCCCGCCTATGCGCGCACCTGCCTGGAGGGCGGCACCTCCATGGGCATCCACGAGAGCCAGAGCCGCTTCTTTGAGAACACCGTGGGTCGCAGCCGCGCCTTTATGGGACCGCTGCTCGAGGTGCTGCGCCGCCACGCGCCCGAGGTCTACGGCAACGTGGACGAGGACACGCTCTACCGCGCCGTGAACATCGCGCAGCCGTCGTTGATCCGCACCGAGGCGGACGAGCTCACCTATCCGCTGCACGTTATGGTGCGCTACGAGATCGAGCGTATGCTGTTTGCCGGTGAGGCCACGGCCAAGGACATCCCCGCGCTTTGGAATCGCTTTATGAACGAGTACCTGGGCATTCCCGTTCCCGACGACACGCACGGCTGCCTGCAGGATACGCACTGGAGCGGTGGCTCGTTTGGCTACTTCCCCACCTATGCGCTGGGCAGCGCCTACGACGCCATGTTTGTGCCGGCCATGTGCCGCGACGGCGTCGACCTTACCGATGCCTGCGCGAGCGGCGATCTGGCGCCCGTCCGCGCCTGGCTGGGCGAGCACATTTGGCAGTGGGGCCGCGCCAAAGACGCGCCGGAGCTCATCAAGGGCGCCTGCGGCATGGACTTTGACGCCCGCTACTACTGCAGCTACCTGCAGGACAAGTTCACCACGCTGTACGAGCTGTAAGGATTGACCAGCACACCATCGCCAACGCCAACCATGTTGACGCCGATGTCTTGGCAATGTCAGCGAAAACGGCCCTAAGCGAGCAAGGTGACGTGAAATGAAAGGGCGCTGACCTTCTGGTCGCGCCCTTGAAATTGAACGTCAGATTGCCGCTTAGGGCCGTTTGCAGCGTCGAGCAGTTACGCGGTTTGGTAAAACCGCGTAACTATAGAGCTTCCAGCGCCGCGGCGATGCGCTTCATGGCGACGTCGGCAGCTGCCTGGTCGGGAGCTTCGGCCAAAACGCGAATCACCGACTCGGTTCCGCTCTTGCGCACCAGCACGCGGCCCTCGCCCGCCAGCGACGCCTCGGCCTCGGCGATGGCGGCTTGCACGCCCATGTTGCCCAGCGCGGCATCTTTATCCGCCACGCGTACGGCAACCTGAGCCTGCGGCAGTAGCTTGCACGGAGCCGTGAGCTGCGAGAGCGTCTCGCGCTCGGCACGAATCACTTCCATCACGCGCAGCGAGGTCATAATGCCGTCGCCCGTGCGCTCGATATCACCAAAGATCGTGTGGCCCGTCTGCTCGCCGCCCAGGCTGTAGCCGCCCTCGCGCATCTTGGCATACACATGACGGTCGCCCACGCCGCTGGTCACGGCACTTAGACCGGCAAGCTCCAGCGACTTGACCAGGCCAAAGTTGCTGGCGATCGTCGGCACCACGGTACCGCCCGAAAGGCGACCGTGCTTGTTCAGGTACACGCCGCACACATACAGGATCTGGTCGCCGTCGACCACGCGACCACGCTCGTCCACGGCCAGGCAGCGGTCGGCATCGCCGTCGTAGGCAAAGCCAACGTCCAGGCCCTGCTCCACCACGTGGCGCTGCAGACGCTCCATATGCGTGGAGCCGCAGTCAACGTTGATGTTAAAACCATCGGGCGCGGCGTTAATCACGCGCACATCGGCACCCAGCGCGTCGAACACCGGCTTGGCCACCGAGGATGCCGAGCCGTTGGCGCAGTCGAGACCGATCTTGACGCCCCGCAGCGAAAAGTTCGCGCTGGCGATGAGCGAGGCGATGTAGCGGTTGCGACCCTGCATATAGTCCACCGTGGCGCCGATGTGGTTGCCCGTTGCCAGCGGCACCTCGCCCTTGCCATCGATGTAGTCCTCGATGAGTTCCAGCACGTCCTCGTCCATCTTAAAGCCGTCGCTGTTGACGAGCTTAATGCCGTTATCGCAAAACGGGTTGTGGCTCGCGCTGATCATGATGCCGCAATCGAAGCAGCCCTCCACGGTCTGATGCGCCACGCCCGGCGTCGGGATCACGTGCAGCATGTAGGCGTCCGCGCCGCTCGCGACCAAGCCGCTCACCAGCGCTGCCTCGAACATATAGCTCGAGCGACGCGTGTCCTTGCCCACGATCACGCGTGCCTTGGTCCCGCGGTTGGCGCCGTAATACCAGCCCACAAAGCGACCGATCTTATAAGCGTGCTCTACCGTCAGCCCAACGTTGGCCTCGCCGCGAAAGCCGTCGGTGCCAAAGTACTTCATATCTTACTTATCCTGTTCAAACGTTTGAGCGGTTGGCGTGGTGCGAACCTTAAGCGCTTTGTGCCCAGAGTCCTTCGAAGTCGTAACCGTGTACTCGACCTTTACGTCTTGTCCAAGAAGCATATGGACGCCGCCCCATGCAACCTTCAGACCATCGTGCGTCGCTTCGTTCATCTCGATAGAACCGGAGCCCGAAGTCTTAATGTCCGAAATGCTGCCTCCCGCGGGAGCATAGAGATAGAGCCTCAGCACCTCGTCATCAATATCCTGGCTAATGCCGTTATGGCCCTGGAAATAACCAGGCATCTCGGCCTTCTCCTGGGGGGTCATCGTGTTCTTGAGCGTGGTGGTCACTCGATACGTCGTCGAGCCATCGGCATTTTCAACCGAAGAATCGATGGTGACTCGCTTATCAAGGAACCAATCCATCTTTGAATAGCTGTAGTTGTTCACAAAGACGCCCAAGATCGGAGCCTCAGACGCATCGTTTTGGAGAGCGCCGGAAATGCCAAGGGCCTTCGCGGCCTTTTCCTCGTCATCGTTTCTCGAATACATGAGGATGCGACCCTCGGAAGCACCCTTTTCGATGGCTCCAGCGATCTTAGTAATATCGCTGGAGCCCAGTTCGTCCACGATCTTGTTAAAAGCCGATCCGGCAACCGCCGCAAAAATGGCGTCCTGTTCCTCTACCGGGTAATTCCAATAAATATCGTGCAGCAGCACCTTTGCAGCGTTGCTTCCGTCGACGACGGTGCCGTCGGGAAGCTGCGTGCCACCTACAATGCCGAGCATATACTGCAAAAATACCGGATCGACTGCAAATACGCCGTCGATGTCATCTCCGACAATGGCCTTCTGCATATCGCTGGCAAGCTGAGCCGCACGCGGATAATCGGGCGTCATCGTAACATCGCCCATCGTGTATCCGAGCGTGTTGAATCCGGTCAGGCCCCATCCGGTCGTGAACAAGTTTGCCTCTTCATCGGTGATGGGAAGCGGGCTCAAGGGCTCTTTCATCATGTCGACTTTGACAAAATCGCCCAGTTCGAGCTTACCGTCAGTCACTGACATCACGCCGCGAGAACCCGGGAAACCGCCGCAGGCGCGGATCTCGACATTGCTCATCGCGAGCACAAGATAATGGCGCGTCTGGCCATTGGCGCCGAGCATCTGGGGCAGAACGGGGGCAATCTTCTCTGCCGCGTCGACTACACCGTCCAGGGTGGCAAAGCCGTCCTTTGCCTTATCGACCAGCTCAGTCACCTGGGCGATATGCGTATCGCCAATACCCTGCACCTTTTTGTTGGCGCTCTTGAACGCCTTCGAGCTATCGGAGAGCGAATCGGCGACCGCCTGCAGCGCGGACACGTTGATTGTCCCGTCCTGGAACAGCTTGCCGGGCGTTGCCTGAGCGAGATTATCGGCCATGGGGACCAGCGCGCCGCTCGAAACATCGGACAGAGCGTCGACCATGGTGCGGGCGGCATTAATGTCGCCGCCGTACACCGGAATGAACGAGGCCATCGTCCACACCGGGCTCGAGGTCTCCTTCTTCATGCTGCTGCAGAGCTCGTCGATCTTTTTCGCATCGTCGGGCAGGGTCGAAAAATCGCCCGACGTGACCTTGTCCTTAAGGCCGCCGACGATCTCGACAGTTTCCTTTGCCTGGCTCTTCACGGTTTTTGCCGAGTTAAACAGCATGAAGCCACTCACGCCAAAAGCGACAAGAACCACCGCGACGATGGCAGCGACAACAGCCGCAACGCGGCGCTTCTTGCGCTCGCCCTTGCGATGGCGATGGCGAACCAGGCCGTTCGAGATCGGGCTCGTCGAGGAGTCACCGCCGTAGTTCAAGCCAAAATCGTAATAATCTTCTTTAGAGCCCGAGCCCTTAAACTCGGCACCGTCGTCATCGAGACGGGCAAACGAGCCGGTTTCGGAAGCGCCCGTATAGATAGTGCCTAGGTTACCCGTAAGCCCTGCGTCTCCAGCAGAAGAAGCACTATTGGCGGGATTGGCAGAGTTGATGGGGCCGGCGTTGTGGGCGCGATGAGCGTTGTTAGCGGGGCCAGTGGAGCCGGCGACATTTGCACCGCCCGTTGGCGCCGGACGGACCCCGGCCGACGAAGCCGCAGAGCCCGCCCCGCCCGGAAATGCCTGCCTGCCTACGCGACCAGCCTGTTTTGCCTTTTGAGACTGTTCGTACAGAGCGGCAAACATCGCCGTTTCGCCCGGAGACGTACGGTTGCCAGCACCGTTTTGGCTGGATCCACTCGGTACGCCAGCGTTTCCAGTCCCATTTGAACGCGGCGGAACTGCAGGGCGCTCGCCGTCGCCGTTCTTAAAGTGGTTACCAGCCATAGAGGAGTCCTCGCAATACTAAAAGTCAATAACGCTATTAGTTTATGACATATTTGACATCGTCAGTTAAACTCCAGATGCAGGCACCAATTCACGAAATTGTGGTGCAACACCGTGTCCGTCTGGGCAGCGGCGTGAGCTATACCGTCAGAAACATCATCACGATGATCATGACAAAGCCAATCAAGTCGGTCGGCAAAAATACCGTGCCCAGCATAACGGCGCTGGTGATGGTCGCCGAGACCGGCTCCACGGTTCCGATGAGGCTCGCACGCACCGAGCCGATGTCCTTAACGCCCTGCATATACAGCATGTAGGCAAAAAACGAGCCAATGACCACAAACACCGCGAGCGCCTCGATACCGGCAGCATCGAGCACCGGCATATGAGCCCACGGCTGCACGAAGACGCACGAGACCACGCCCGCTGCGAGCATGGCAGAGCCTGTAACGATGGGGCTGCCGTATTCGGGCAGAATCTTGGCGGGAATCACCGCCATACAGGCTGCGCTAACCGCACACATAAGGCCTGCGATCAGACCAAGCGGCGATATGCTCAAACTGGTCGGGTCGCCGCCGGTAGCGATTAAAAAGGTGCCACCGAGGGCCAGACCAATGCCGATCGTCTCGCGAGCGCGCGGCATGCGGCGATCGACCACGCAGGCGTAACCCATGATGATGACCAGCTGCAGGCACTGGAGCACCGTCGCGGTTCCGGCATTGGTCAGACGCACGGCCGAAAGATAGCAGAACTGGTTGAACAGCAGGCCAAAAGCGGTAAAAAGCAGCAGTTGCCTACGGTCGGCGGGCGTGGTCCAGAGCCTAACCAGACGCTCGCGATCGCGCGTGACCACCACGGCCATAAAGAGCAGGCCGGCAAGAATCTGGCGTACGCTCATGAGCCACAGCGTATCGACATGGTAGGTATCGAACAGAAAGCTCGCGCTGGTGCCCGAAAAACCCCAAAACGAACCGCCCGCCAGCGTGGCCAGAACGCCCGTAATCATCTTGCGCGACGACGCATCGTTGAGGCGGTCGCGCCATGCACGGCGGGTGCTGCGGCTGAGCTCGTCAGTTCCCTCGGGCACGACAAAATCGGACGCCGCCGTCATCGGTACCGAAGCCTTTTTGCGTGCACGCTGCGCTGTGCGCTCCTGCTCCATTCCACTCCCCCGAAATCAATTGGCAACAAAGCGCTCAAACTGTAGCACGAATATCGGCATGAAAAAGCAGATGATTCGGAACATCTATGGGCGTCCAAATTGCAGGGACAAAAGGCACCGAAGAGCTATGCCGAGCGGTTGGAATCGTCTAGGGCGCCGGGATCGGTTTCCACACTTTCCCCAGTATGCTCGCCGTCGCTCTGCTCCTTGGCGCTGTCCTGGTCTTCCTGCTCGCGGTGACGCTTTTCGCGAATCTGCTCCACGGCAGCACGCAGGGCGGCCTCGTCCTCGGCGCGTGACACCTCTTGTGTGGTCTTGACCATATGGCGAATCTCGAGCACCAGCAGCACGATCAGTGGCACCACGATAAGCGGGAAGAACAGCAGCGGGTTGGTGAGCAACGAGACCACCACGCCCAGCCCCGCCGAGACAAAGACCACGCGACCCACCACGTCGGCGGCGGGCACGGGCGCGGCGTCCTCAACCGGATTGGCGTCGCCCTTGGTGCGGTAGACCGGCGTGCCGTCGGCCGCGGCCTCCACGGTAACGATGCGATGCGTGTTGAGCGAACCCTCCAGCGCGTCATCGGACGAATGGAAGGTGATGATGTCGCCGATCTGGTAGACCTGGCTGTTGTCGGTATCGACGACGATAAACGAATGCACGGGAATCGCCGGCTCCATCGAGCCGGTCAGCGTGCGCATAAAGCCGTAGCCCATGATGGTGGGAATCTCGCCGGCGGGCGTGAACACCGTGCGCAGCAACACCACAAAGGCGACCAGGATTACCACGGTCGCCAGCACGTTGATCACGCGGAGCACGTGCTTCATCACTTGTCGTCGTCCTTTGCGGAAAGTGCAGCGTCAGCGGCCTCGGCGGCGTCCTCTGCAGAAGCCGTAGCGTCGCCCTCGGCGCCCGCGGCCGTCTCGGCACCCGCAGCCGGCTCGCCAGCCTCGCCGCGCAAGCGGGTCAGCAGATAGCGCGACAGGCTGTTGCCCTCGGCACGGCGCTCGGCGCGGGCGCGATCGCGCTCGGCCTGCTCCAGTTCTTGCGCCAGTGCATCCAGACGCTGCTGCATCTCCGCGCGGGCGGCCTCGAGCTCACGCTCGTGCGCGGCCTTGGCGTCGGCGAGTTCCTGCTCAATACGCTCCCTCGCCTCGAGCTCGGCTGCAGCGATGCGCGCGTCGGCGTCGGCACGAGCCTCCTCGGCGGCACGCGCGGCGGCATCGCGCTCGGCAGCGGCAGCGGCGACCCTCTCGCTGGCGTCCACCGCAGCCTGCTCCACAGCAGAATCGGCGGCCGCACGGGCGGCATCGATCGCGGCATCGGCTGCCTGCTGAGCAGCGGAAACCTTTTCCTCGGCCGCGGCAACGGTGTCGGCGAGCTTCTGCTCCGCCACAGCAGCGGCGGCGTCGGCCGCCTCGGCCGCGGCACGGGCATCGCGCTCGGCCGTCAGCTGCACTTCCTCAATCTGCAGCTGGGCGGCGTCCAGCTTGGCATGCAGCTCGGCGAGCTCCTTGGCAGACGCCTCGCGCACCTCGGCGAGCTCAGCTGCGGCGGCGTCCTTGGCGGCCTGCAGCTCGGCGGCATCGGCTTCCGTCTTGGCAGCCAGGGCCGCAGTAGCGTCGCTCTTGACCCGCGCGACCTGCTCGGCGGCCGTCTGCTCGGCAGCTGCGATCTTGGCATCGGCATCGGCGTGAGCGGCCGCGACCTCGGCATCGGCCTCGGCACGCATCTGCTTAAGCTGCGCCGCCGCGGTCGAGCGTGCCTCTGCCGCAGCATCCTCGGCAGCCTTCTTGCCGGCCTCGACATCCTCCAGCGAGGCGCGCAGCTCCTCTACATCGGCCTCGGCAATCTGCGCGCGCTGCGTCAATGCCAGCTCACGCGTCTTAGCCTCGTCCAGCTCGTCGGCCAGGTCGTCACGCTCGTCGGTCAGTGCATGGGCCTGAACCTTCCAAGACTTGACCTGCCCCTGCAGCTCCTCAATCTGCTCGCGAGCCTCGGCCAGCGCCTGCTCGGCGTCGAGCTGGGCCTGAGTGACCTCCTCCACAAACACGCGACGGACCTCAACGTCGGGCAGGTCGGGGCTATCGACCTGCACCTCCTTAATCTCCTTAATAAACTTGGGCGCCACCGGCTCGGGATGCACGCTCTCGAGCTCCTGCAGGTTGCGCTCGTCGTCGGTCAGGCTCTTAAAGACGGTGTAGTTGTTAATGAGGTTGGTGTACATCTGCACCATGTACTCGTCATCGAACGCCAGCGCCTGCTGCTGCACGTCGATGTTGTAGCCCACCTTGTCGTAGCGCTCCATAAACTGCCACAGCTGGTAGCACTTGCGGTAGTTGGGGTCCTTCATGATGAGGTTGGTGCGCTGGATGGGGCTGCGGACCGCGCTGCAGCCGTTCATGATCTGGCAGAACGACGCGCCGCGCAGCGCCATGACAAGACGGCGCACGCGGTCGATGCGCATAAAGACGTCCATGTTGTCGGCGTCGTTCTCGGCAAAGCTCTGGCGGTTCTTGACCGTCATCTCGACGTTGTACTCGATCTCTTCGTACGCGTCGTCGATCTTGCTGTGCATCTTAAAGCGGTTGCGGATCTCGTTGCCCGTCGACCAAAAGATCACGTCGGTGCGCTTATCCACAAACGTCAGCAGGCGCTGAATCAGGTGGTAGATAAAGCGGTTCTCGTACAGGTCGTACGTCTCGACGGTGTTGACGTTGAGGATGCGCGTGGGGTGGACGCTGCCATCGTCGCTCGGCGCCAAAAACTGCGTGTTCTGGCTCAGATGACGGACGCTGTCGGCGCTGATCTTTTTGGCGAGCGAGACCGGCACCACCTCTTCCTCGGTGGTGATGAAGCGGCGCGGATTTTCGATGATGGTGTTGATGGCGTCGAGCGAGTCCTCGATCATGCTGATCCACTCCTCGTCCACCACCTTGACGAGCTCCTCGCGCTGCTGTTCGATCGTGGTGCCCGAGGCCTGCGCCATCTCAAACAGATAGCGGAAGTAGCGGCTGCCCTCCTGGATGGGCTCCATCTGCTCGGAGAAGCTGGTATAGAGGTCCTGAATGGTCTCGGACATGGGTTACTCCATAGGTTGGATCGATCGGTAAGGGGCGTGACGACACCACACTGGGCAAACGCTACTGATTGTCTTGTCCCACGCCCCGCGCTTACGGCATTAGTAGAAGTTCTGGATCCGCTGCAGATACATGACGGAATCGGGCAGGCCGCCCTCGCCAAAGGTCTTCTCGATGTACTCGATCAGGCCCTTCATCTCGTCGCGCACAAAGCTCACGTTCATGGACTCAAACTTCTTGAGCACCTTGCGGGCGATGATGTAGTCCATGCCGCCCAGCTCGGTGCCGCCGCACGCCACGTACACGGGAATAAAGTCGTACATCTGCTTGATGATACGGTTACCAAAGGCCAGCTTAAAGCGGGTCTGCAGGTACTGGTCCAGCTTGTGCATCTTCTGGAGCAGCTCGTCATCGATCACGTACTCGACCTTGGCCTTCTGGAACAGATACTGCAGGTGGTCGGCCGTCACATGCACGCGCTCGTGCGGCTCGCACTCAAACGCGTCGGCGCGCTCGTTGAGCTCGATGGGAATCGCGCGGTCGTACACCTTGTCCGTGATGGTAAAGGTGGAGTCGTCGTTGTTGGCCGTGCCGATAAACCACAGGTTGTCGGGAATGGTGAGCTTGCCGTCGTGCAGGCCCTTGGGGTCGGCCGCCCACTGGGTGGGCACCAGGTCGAGCACCCACTCGTCGTGGCTGGGCATCTCGAGCACCGACAGAATCTCGGCAAAGTAGTACTCCACGCGGGCGAGGTTCATCTCGTCGAGCACGATCATGGACGGGTCCTGGCGCAGCCCCGCCTCGTACACGGCACGGAGGAACTCTGTCTCGTTAAAGCGCTTGGAAAACTCGTTGAAGTAGCCCAGCACCTCGGTGCGATCGCGAAAACTCGGCTGCACCGACACGATGGTCGCGGGGTTGTCCAGATAGCGGCTAAAGCTGTAGGGCAGCGACGTCTTACCGGTACCCGAAATGCCCTCCAGAATCAGCAGCTTGGAGGCGGCCATGCCGGCCACAAAGCGGCGGATGACCTCGGGCGTGTAGTAGAGCTTCATCTGGCTGCAGGCGAACGCGCGGAAGCTGTCGACAAAGTCCTCCAGCGAGATGGCATCGTCGTAGACCGGGGGCTCCCAGTCGCGGTACTTAAGGTCCACAAGGGACAGCTTGGGGAAGCGGTTGGCCTGGGCGATCTCTTTTTCCTCGGCAAGGGTCTTGGCCTCGACGGTGGCCTTGGCCATGGCGGCCGCGGCATCCTTGACGCCATCGCCATCGAGCGCGAGCGACGCGTTGCCCGACACCACGGCAGCCGTGGCGCCCTCGCCCGCAGGCGCACCGGCGCCCACAGCGGCGCCCACCACGTTGCCCACCGTGGGCAGGTGATCGTCGGCCAGGGCAGAGGCGCCCACGTACGGAATCTGCTTGGTGCCGCCCATGGCATTGACCTTGAGCGCCAGCAGCTTGTTCTTCTCGTCCATGAGGTCGAGCACCTGCTTGTTCAGGCGGCCGATCTCGCGATAGAGTGCCTTGTTGGACGTGTCGTCGCGATGCAGGCGGCGGTTGATGCGGTAGCGGTGAACCAGAATGGCCACGATCAGCACGGGGACCGCGATGAGCATGGCAAACAGAATGACCGCGCCGATCTTGCCCACCAGGTCAAACGTGGTGAAGTAGGTCATAAAGATGCTGAAGTACTCAACCCAGCCAAACACCAGCAGATTAAGGAGGGAGCTCACGACGGCAACGACGTTGTAGACGACCTTTGCCAGCAGCTCCCAGGCAAATCCCAGAAACTCACTCACTGTCGCTGTCCTCCTGCTTGTTTGCGTTCATCGCCGCCTCGGCCTCGGCCTTCAGACGACGGGCTTCCTCGAGCTTGGCCTCGGCCTGGGCGAGCTGCTCGGCGGCGTTATCGGCCGTGACAGTTGCGGTGTCGCCCTTGCCCTCGGCATCCACGATGGCAGCCGCGGCGGCCAGGCGGTCTTCCTCGGCCATAGCGCGCTTGAGGTTCATGCCCACCACGATGAGGTGATACACCTGGTAGATAAAGAACAGCAGCATGGGCAGCACGATCACAATGAGGAAGCCCATGGAGCTGGACAGTAAGTCCATGACCTTGCCCATCTGCGGCAGCGCGAACAGGTACTTGCCCACGATGTCGCCGTCGCTGATGATGTGCGTATCGGCCACGTCGTTGTTGTCGCCCTTGGTGGTAAAGCTGCGCATGCCGTTGACCTCGTCGATGGCGGCGATGCGGTGCGTGTTGAGCGCGTACTCGTTGTCGATGATGGTATGGAACGTCACGATGTCGCCCACCTCGAGCTTGGAGGTGTCGCACTTTTTGATGATGATGAGGTCGCCCTTGTTAAACGTGGGCGCCATGGAGTCGGACTGCACGGCGAGCGGGGTGAAGCCGGCGATGTCAGAGACGCTGCCGTCCTCGTGCGTGGCGAGCGTGGTAAACGCATACAGGGCCGCCACCAGGATGATGATCCACATGACGACGCTCAGCGCGATGGATGCGACTTTTTTAACAGATTGCATGATGTCCCTTACTACCGTGTCTGTCTAGGTCGTTCGCGGCCCGGTGGCCGCCGTGCGTATCACTGTTCCTCGATGCCCTCAAAGCGCATCGAAACCGAATAGTTAGCTCCCTTTAGCATATTAGTGCAATTTGGGTCCGTTCCCTCGAGCCATATGCGAACGGTTACCGGCTTGTCCGTATCTTTTATCAGGTCGAACATATCGCTGGCCGCGGTCGCCTCGCCCGAGCCGAGCCCAAAGACGGTGGCCGCGCCGGATGAGCCCCCACCCCCGTTGGGGTTGTAGACCCAGGTATGACCGTCGGCGGTAAAGCTCATGCGCATGGCGCTGGCCATGCCCTGCGTGTCGGAGCTAAACCGCGTGCCGGACACGCCGCCGTCGCCATCCTGCCCGGTCAGGCGCACGCGCAGGTCCGTGCTGCCCATAAAATGCAGCGTGAACTCCAGGTAGGCGCCGGTGGCGGGATCGGCAGTGGAGCCGTCTTCGAAGGTGAAGGTCTGGTAGTCGCTCGTGGTGACGGGCTTGAGCTTGGACGCATCGATGTCCACGCCCTTTTCGCTAGCGATGCGCGCCGAGATCTGATCGAAGCCCAGGCTGTGCACGTATTCGTCGAATGTGGCGTGTTCGTCCAGGTCAAAGCGCAGCGAGCCATCGGCGTTGGCGTCGATCATGAGCATGCGGGTTTTGGCGCTATCGGCGATGGAGAACCAGGCGAACGTTGCCATGGCTATCGCCACCAGCGCAAACAGCACCAACACCACGGTTGTGGTGAGCTTGCGGCGCAGATCGGTGTCGGTGGGCGCGGCGGCGTTGGGCTTGCCGGTGGCGGCGACTGGACGGCGGTCGCCGGTAGCCGAGCGGCGGTCGTCTGATTCAACGCGTGCCATTGCTACTCACCGTCCAAGGTCGCAAAGAGCGCCAGGTGCAAGGTGCCCGGATCCTGATAGAGATAGTCGGCGCTATCGGGATCGGTGCCCTCGATGTAGTAATAGATATCCAAACGATAGGTCTGGCCAAGCCCAAGCGTGGCAAGCGCGTTTTGCGGACGCGCGGCCGTCTCGCTCGTGTCCAGCGTAAAGGCGGCTGGGTCCTGCGTTACGTTGGCACCGCAAGCAAGCTGGCCGTTTTGCCAACCCAGAAGCATGCCCTCGGTGTAGCCCGCCAGGCCCGAAGGCGCGGTCGCGGGATGCTCGTCGCGATGGCCGCTATCAGAGCTGTCGAGCTCAAAAATGTTGGTGGCAAGCACCTGGTTGCCGCTCGAAATCTTGATGCCCACGCGGGCTGCGCGCAGCAGCTCGGCATCGGCACCCTGCGGGACCAGCGATTCGGCCAGATACAGGTTGACCTTGCCCCTTACTTTGCTGGCGCCCGTTCCGGTAATGGTGGAGCGCAGGTCGATCCAACCGTGGTAGAAGGCGGAGCCGTTGTCTTTTGCCTGCTCAAACACTGTGGCATCGCCGGCAGAGTTGTTTTGCGCACAGGCAGCAAAGCCGTTGAGATCGAAGGTCGAGACCGGGTAGAGCGTCACGGCGCCGGTCGCGATAGAAGCTAGGGAAACGTCGCCCTGCTGCGACCAGCTGCCACGGTCGGCATCGCCCAGCTCCAGCACCAGCTTGGACGTGTCGCTGTGCACGCTCACCGAGTTGGTGTTGACCTTCATGTTGTTCGTGAACCAAGCGTAGGTCGCGGCGCCCAGCGTGGCGGCGAGTGCCACCATGACGAGCGCGATGTAGGCACGCGCGCGGTGGGCGTGGCGGCGGGCGGCGGAGTCCGAGCCCACGGTGCGCTCGACGGCCGCGTTGGAGGGGACCGCAGGGCTCCCGCTCTGGGTTTTGGCCTCGCAGCTATCTGCTGGCATGTGCTTCCGATCTTCCATGTCACTCGCCCCCTTATGCCTTGGCCGCGGCAAAGGCAAGCTGCAACACCACATCGCGGGCCTGGGCCTCGTCGATGCAATTGGCGTCGCAGCCTTCCATGTACACAACGTAGCGAACGCTTGCCACCTCGTTGGCGGCCAGCGTGCAGATGGGCGTGGCGCCCGCGCGCGCCGCGGGCGTGTCACCGGTGCCGTCCATGCTGCAAGCGCTTATGGCGCGCGCAGGGTCGGCGGTATAGGTCCAGCCCGAGGCGCCCGCTGCCACAACCACGCCGTCTTGCGCGGTGGTGCGCCTGCTGGTGGCACCCGCGGTGCTGCCCAGGTCGTCGCAGGTAAAGATATGCGTTTGCGTACCTGCCTGAGTCGTAATTACCAGGCCCAGGCGCAGTGCGGCCAGCAGTTGCGGGTCGCTCGTCACGCTCATCTGGCCCGGATACAGGTACACGTTGAGGGCGCTGTCGTTGCCTTTAAGGTACAGCATGCCCGAGAGAGCGTAGTCGTCCAGCTGCGCGGTGCAGTCGGCGTAGTCGGTCGTGATGCCCGCGGCGTTTTGGAACGTGCCGCGCCAAAAGCGGGAAAGGTCTGACGTCGAGATGGGATAGAGCGTCTTGTCGGCAGAGGCAAGTGCAGCCGTCGTGTCCCAGGGCCCGTTGGCCGAAAGGCCAATCTGCAAGTCGGAGCTCTCGTCGCTTACCGTATGCGCCACGGGCGTCACGTTGGTGTAGCGCGAGTTGCTAAACCAGGCGTAGGTGGCGGCGCTCAGGGCAGCTACCAGCACCAGCATCCATGCGGCCGCAGCAACCATGCGGCGGCGCGAACCTAGGATGTCTTTGATGCTCGATGTACTCATCCCCGGCCCCCTTACGAACGCTTGCCGGCAAAGCGCAGCGCCAGCGATTGCAGGCTAGTGGCGGCCAGATTGTTGGTGCAGTCGGGGTCGCAGCCTTCTAGCCACACGTACACATCCACGCGCACGGGCGTGCTGCGGTTGGCGCCCTTGGCAGCGGCGGGCAGGCTGCAGATCTTGGTCGTGGTCTCCTTGAGGCTCACGATGCCGGTGTCTTCGTTGTAATCGCAGAAGTTTGCGCTGGTCAGCTGGTCAAAATGAATCGTGGAACCATCGGAGCGGGTGCTGTCGAGCACCAGGTGGTCCTGCTCGTTTTCGCCGGCATCCTTGCCGTCGAGCGTGTTATAGCGCGCCTGGGGGTTGTGCTCGCCCGAGACCTCAAAGACGTACTGACCCGTAACGGTGTCACCCTGCCCTGGAGCATAGGTAACCAGCCCCACGCGCAGAGCGGTGGAGATGGGGTTTGCCGGGTCCTGCTCGGTAAAGTCGATGCCCGACAGGTACACGTCGGTTGCGGCCGAGTTGGTAGCCAGGTACAGGGAGGTCTTGTAGTAGTCGGAATGCTCGGCCGCGCCAAACATGCTGGCGAACAGGGAGTCCTGCGTGGTTCCGCCGGTAAAGCCCGTTACCTTTTGAAATCCGTTGAGCACGTTGTCGGTCGAGACGGGATCGAGCAGGCCCGCAAAGCTCAGACCAGCGTTGGTCTTGTACTCGCCGTCGTACTCGTTGGAGATGAGGAAGGTCACGCCCGTGCCCGCGGCCATCTTGACGTCGGTGATATGACGGTTGGCGTTGTAGATGTACCAGGCATACGTTACAGCTCCGGCAGCAGCAAGGGCCACCAGTAACGTGGCGAGCATGCGATTGAACTGTTTTCGCAGCGAGCGCGCGTCCGACATGCCCCTCCCCCATTTGCCGCGTTATAAACTGCCTGGGCACGATTTGCCCATAATGGAGTTATTTTACGCGAATGTGCAGTTCATCGGGGGTACAATCGCGACTTTCCGCGTGCTGTTCGCGCTACATCGAGGCGAATAGAGTCGCAAATCGCCACTTTTATAAAAATAGTTCTTGCCACTGGGCGGGAGCTCCGTTATATTATTCCCTGCGCACTCGCGCACCCTTGATCGGGCGTTTAGCTCAGGGGGAGAGCGCTTCCCTGACACGGAAGAGGTCAGAAGTTCAAATCTTCTAACGCCCACCAAATGTTCGCAGCTCAGAGGCTTCGCCTCTGGGCTGTTTTGTTTTACGCCGCCAAGCCAAAAGGGCGCCGCAGCACCCAAAGCCGCTTCGACAGCTCCAATAACCATCCCAGACGAGGCCGATGCCGCCTCGACAGCGCCGGCAAACACCCCGACAGCGCCCAAAGCCGCCCAACAGCCCTGATGATCGCCTCGATCAGGCCCAAAATCGCCCAAACAACCCTAGCGATCGCCTCGATCAGACCAAGATGTGGCCCTCGTAGCCGTATCCGGACAGCCCGCAAATCGAAGGTGAATGGTTTCCCGTGAAGTGAACGAGCCAAAACGAACCCCTGGAGCATCGACACTTTTGGCGGCTCATTTCCTGCGGCTTTGTCGTTAGAATCCTGCGGTTTTGGCGCCAAAAAGTGTGGATGCTTCGGGGGTCCAAAAACACTCGTTCACTTCGCGGGAAACCATTCACCTTCAATACGGCAGCACCCCCTCCGCCGCCAAAGGCCCACTTACCAATGCTGATGTGCCTCAATAACGGACTGCCAGAGCTTAAACCGCTTTGTCTCGAGGCGCGCCTGTGCCAAATATCGCGCTTCCTCAGTCATAGGCTTGTAAAATATGGGCCGCTTGCGACGATGCAGCTTGCGTCGGATGCGCTCGCACAGGCGAACGAGCTTTTCGTAGTCGCTCACCTGGTCAGTCGTCACTGTAAAGTACGCGACCCCATTGAGCATCTGCAGCTCGTTGCGGCGCTCGGCATCCTTGTGGATTTTCTCGCTTCCATCATGGATGGCGTCGCTGTCGTAATCGACCAGCGCGGTAAGCACCTCGGGCAGCAAGCCAGCCCTTACTTTATCCAGGCCCACCTCGGCTTTCGCCGTAAGCGTAATGTCGGGCGTGCGCTCCAACACGCGCAGCTTGCGGTTGCGCCCATCGTTGTAACCGTCGCGAATGAAGTACTTCTTGTTCAGCTCGGCCTTGCCCAGTGCAAGCCCGCCGTAATGCGCAGGCAGCGACATAAACATGCAAAGCCCCGACTCCCTTGGAGACCGTGAGCCCTCTTCCACATACGGAAGCAACGCCTTCGCCTTGGCGGCGCCTCTCACCTTTGACGCCCGGTCAAGGTACGCCGCAATGAGCTCCTTGGTCGTGAGCTTCCCATCGCGCATGCCCGCATCCCTGCTTGTTACCCCACCGGGAGCAAGGTTATCCAGCCGATAGTCCGATGTCATGGCATAGCCGGCATAGATGGCCTCCGCCGCATCGCCATCATGGGCGGCCTGCAAAAACGCCAGCTCAGGAGAGCACACATACGCATCCAAGTCGCCCATCCAGTGACCCAGCGAGATAAACGAACCCGCCGGGAGCTCGTTGGTACACAGGTGCGTCTTAACGTGCTGGCTCCGCCGACGGTCGGCGCGCGACGGCACCAGCAAATCCAGCGTTTCGACCCCCAGGTCATAGCGATCGATAACCTCCTGCGCTTCTTGATCCAAGAGCGCGCAGGCGCCCGCGATCGACACGACCTCTGGTTCCGAATCCCCAAAGCGAGGGTTCGGCATGTGCGCCAAAAGCGCCAGTGCAGCATTATGTGAAACGATAAAGTACCTCATGGCGCGAAGATAGCACGCGCGTCGGCGGCGGCTCGCGACCTTGGCGAGTTTTCGGCAAACGACCGTCGGTTTTTTGCCGTGGTGCGCCCAAAGTGCTCATTCGTCGACGTCTAAATGTAAATCCGTCAAGCTTTTGGCAAGGTTGCCACTCAACTGACCAAAAGCTGACCATTTGCTTGCCCATTTGCTTGACGGCGCGCCCTCGCCAAAATGCTCCGCGACTTCTCGAGCGACCGAAATGCTCACTCGTCGACCACACACCCGCCGCTGGGGTATCCTTGGAGCACACGCACCGCAAACCGCACAAAGGAGCCGCCATGCGCACCGAGCTCGATGTTCCCTTTTCACACAAGGACAAGGCCAAGGCCCTGGGCGCCAAGTGGGACCGGGCCAAGAAGATCTGGTACGTGCCCGATGGCGTCAACCCCGAGCCCTTTGCCGCGTGGCTGCCCGGCGTGGATCGCTCCGACCCCAGCGCGCCCTACATCTACCTGGTGCTGGGCAAGCGCGAATGCTGGAAGTGCCACGAGCAGACGACGGTCGCGGCCTTTGGCATTCCGTATTGGGCGGCCGAGGACTCGGGCAGCAAGGCTGCGCCCAGCGCTGCGCCCGCCATGGACGACGCGGGCCACATCGTAATCGACACCGCCCGCGCCAACGCCGTGGCCATCGTTCCCACGCTGGGCTGCGTGCCGGCCGAGATCCGCGACTACCTGCGCGAGCGCTGCGGCTACAAGCCCGTAACGTCGCGCACCACCAAGACCGCATCGCTCGCCAGCACCTGCACCGGCTGCGGTGCGCTGCAAGGCAGCCATTACCTGTTCGAGGAGCCCACGTCGCCGTTTGCA
The DNA here is from genome assembly GCA_958435945.1 of uncultured Collinsella sp. Taxonomy (GTDB): domain Bacteria; phylum Actinomycetota; class Coriobacteriia; order Coriobacteriales; family Coriobacteriaceae; genus Collinsella. The sequence goes on from CAUBIC010000006.1 coordinate 89,017, forward strand.
CTCACGGCCATCAACAAACTGCCCGCGCTGGAGTTCGTGCGCGTGGAAGTCGCCGGCGTCTATGGCATCCCCGCCGCCCTAGGCGACTTTGACCAGGCACTCTTCACCTGGGCACGCGACCACCACACCCAGTTCCACAAGAGCCTGTTCGAGGGGATCTACCTGTAAGACAAAACTCGAAAATCGAGTCCAGATTTCCTCGAAAATCGAGTGTGAAAATCCTCGAAAATCGAGTATGATTATCCTCGAAAATCGAGTATGCGCAGGTAGTGAGGTTTATCAAATCATGATATCTTATGGTTCGGAACAGCCCAAATCCTACCGTCCTCGCCTTTTGGACGAACGACTGCAAACCCTGCTCCAGATTTTTGGAGCGGTCGAGATTCGGGGCACAAAGTGGTGCGGCAAATCATGGACCGCGCTCGCATTCGGTGAGAGCGTCGTTCATCTTGACGATCCAAACGTAAAGTCGCTGGTCGAAGCCGATCCTTCGCTCGCTCTTCAGGGCAATAAGCCGCACGTCATCAATGAGTGGCAGGAGACCCCCGCAACATGGGACGCCACGCGCCGCGCCGTAGATGCATCCGGCGGCGAGAAGGGCCTCTTTATCCTCACCGGGTCGTCAACGCCGGCAAAAGACTCTGTCACTCACAGCGGCGCCGGTCGCATAGCTCGTCTCGACATGAGCACCATGACGCTTTGGGAACGAGGGCTTTCAACGGGATCCGTTTCGCTGCAAGACCTATTCGAAGGATCATTCGAGCCTTCGGCCTATACAGGCTCGCTCCCCATGCTGGCCGACGCAATTTGCTGCGGAGGATGGCCGGCACTTGTCGGGGCGAGCCCTCAGATGGCCGCAGAGGTCGTTAACCAATATCTCGATGCCATGTACGAAGTCGGCGTTCCGCAAAAAGGAGGCGTGGGGTCTACAGCACGGCACATTGTGTCCTCGCTCGCGCGCAACGTTGCGACCTCTGCCACGCTCAACACCATCGCGGCAGACGCCTCGTTGGGTGACAGTGACGCCCAGCCGGCAACTTCGACCGTGGCGTTTTACCTCGACATGTTGGAGAGCATGTACGCGATTGTAAATCTGCCCGGCTGGGATGCACCCGTCCGCGCAAAATCCCGCCTGCGCACCAAGCCAAAGCGCTATTTTGCCGACCCATCCATTCCCGCAGCCGCGCTTGGAATGAATCCCGAAAGGCTCCTTGCGGACGGCCAAACTTTTGGCCTGCTCTTTGAGTCTCTGTGCATTCATGATCTGAGTGTCTACACCTCATGCCTGCCCGGCTCGCATCCGGGCTCGCTCCACTACTACGGCGACTCCGACGGGCTTGAGGTTGATGCCATCATCGAGTTGAACGACGGCCGCTGGGCAGCGATAGAAATCAAGCTCGGTGAATCCAAGGTAAGCGACGGAATCCGCAACATCGAGCGCCTGCGCCGCAAGGTCGCCCTGAACCCTGCCGCGCGCAACCCCCAGCCGGAGTTCTGCGCCGTCATCACCGCGACCTCGCCCTTCTGCCGCTACGACGCCGAGCACGACGTCTACGTGTTCCCCATTGGAGCGTTGCGGGAGTAAGGCGGGCAATTCGAAAATAACGAAGGCCCACCTATCAGCACTTTTGAAGTTTTAAGTCCGAAGGGCTTGGCTGCCGAGCAACTGTCTCGAAGGCTACAGCCCCAGGATGTGCTCCAGATAGCCCTTGTTGAACCAGAACGACTGCCTGGTCATCCACCGTCCGTCGGGCAGCTCGTAGGCGTTTTTCGCAATATCGCCGATTTCGGTTCCGTCGGCGAATCTGTACGCAGCTTTTGAGGTATGCGGGCGAACGTGGACGATTGGGTTATCCGCCATACCGGGCAGATTGTTGGTCACCTTGAGCTTTCCGCTTGCATCCCGATACGGATTGAGCTCAACGCCCTTGCGAATGACCTTTCGCGTCTCGTCCCAGCAAGCCTTTGCGGGGCCTTCGATTTCGTTTGCCGGCATTGCCCAGAATAGGCAGCGGTCAAGGCGCCACATTCCCTCGTGGTCCTCGCGGAACACGACGAAGAAGAAACGGCTGGTCTCAAGGCGCGCACGGAAGGAAGACGTCTCCCAGTCCTCATTGATTAGCTGCTTAAACTCAAACGGAGGGAAGGACATTGCCTGCTCGATGTGTCCCCTCTTATTAACGCGACAAGCACGGACGTTAATCCCAGCCTTAACGAACTCCTCGGCAGCATTGTTTTTTATGCCGAGCATGCGATAAACGAGCGTCGTCCATTGGGCCTTGTTGCCCGTGTATTCCAATCCGCACTGCTCCGCGATTTGACGATCGGTCTCGCCATAGTGGCGCTCGATAAGCCCGGTAACATAGCTTTCGAAATCAACAGACTCATCGCCATCCTGAACGATGCTCTCGCCAACGCGTGGGGCACCGAGAACATAGGTGTGGAGCACGTAGTCCATATACGAGCGCTTGAGCGAAAAGGCGCGACGCTTTGCGCGACGGCGCTCAATCTCACCCGTATCGGTATTGAAGTACTCGTAATACTGATCAACCCACATCGTCGCTTCGGTTGCGCCCTTTGTGCAGGCGCCCAAGTAGGTGGTCATGCCCTCCGACAGCTCATCCGCGCGACCGTCCTGAATGTACGAAATGATCTTCTCGTAGTCGGCGCGAATGATCTTCATATCCTCTTCGGGCAGACGAACCATGACTGCACGCTCAATGCGCTGGTCGTATTTGTCGATAGAGCGATCGCGGCCGTAGTAGATCAGCAGGATATTGCTGAGCTTGGTCTTGAGATGCGAGCTATCGTAGTCGAGAGAAACGGGACGATCGTAGGGAATCATTGTCAGAACGAGACGTTCGCCTGCGGATTTGCGACCGTCTTTGAGTACGTCAAAACACGTTGCCTTGAGTTCCACACCCGCCTCGGGAAAGTCCGGCCGGTCGTCGCTGTTGGCCTTGTAGCCAAAGTAACGCTCCTCGATCAGGGTCCCCATACCGCCCTTGTACTTTTTGGAGCCAAAGTCCTTGGGCGCACTCTCCCCCTCCGGCGCAATACCAAGCTCGAGAATATCGCGAAACGTCATCCCGTCGAGATTGGCAGCATACCGCTCGATGCTAGAGGGGTCAGAAAAATCGGTATCGTCAAGCATACGCTTGAAGTCGAGGTGCTTCTTGGACATGGGGTACCTCCGAACGTCGCAGTTAACCTCATGGTAGTTCAGGCCAGCATATTCCTCCATGAAATTGAGGTCTTGATCTTGTCCGCTCGATCGGTTATTGTTGTGAGCACCATAAACGGACACAGCAGCGATTGGAGAAACGTGTCTGAGATTAACATTGCCGAGCTTTTTGCGGGCGTCGGCGGATTTCGCCTGGGTCTTGAAGGCTATGCCGACCCGCGTCATCCCGAGTTTTACATGAAGCCCGCCGGCCCCTTCCATACTATTTGGGCCAACCAGTGGGAGCCGCCCGGAACCAAGGCGCGTCAGTTCGCAGCCCGTTGCTATATGGATCGCTTTGGCGAGGACTCTGTTGTTAACGAAGACATCAATAAGGTGCTTGAACAGGCTGAAGCCGGCGAGATTGAAATCCCTGATGTGCAGATGGTCGTTGGCGGCTTCCCTTGCCAGGATTACTCTGTCGCACGTCCGCTTAATCAGGCACATGGCATCGAGGGCAAGAAGGGTGTCCTTTGGTGGGACATCTACCACTTCCTCGAGATGAAGAAGCCGCGCTTCGGTCTCTTTGAGAACGTTGACCGTCTGCTTAAGTCACCTGCGTCTCAGCGCGGTCGCGACTTCGCAATTATCCTGAGTTGCCTCGCCGACCTCGATTACACCGTCGAATGGCGCGTGGTCAACTCAGCAGAATACGGTTTCCCCCAGCGCCGAAAACGCGTTTACATCTTCTGCGAGAAAAACGCCGGCGAGGTGGACCTTGTTGATCGCATGCACAACGGCGTTATGGCGAAGGCCTTCCCCGCCATCTACCCTGACGAAATGGCGGAACTCGATGTCCTGCCCGATCCTTACGAGAACTCGACTCGCTTTGGCGTTGGTCAAAAGACCTCTCAGTTTAAGAATGCCGGCGTCATGCAGGGCTGTCATGTTCTGACCTGCGACTTCGCTGAAAACTATCACGGTGAGCGCCGCGTGCTTGGCGATGTACTTGTCGATGAGGCAGTTGTTCCGGAGCAGTTTTACATTTCAGACGAAAAGCTTCCCGACTGGCGCTACCTCAAGGGTAGCAAGCGCGAGGAACGCACCAACAAAAAGACGGGCTTTACGTACACGTATTCCGAGGGAGCCATGAGCTTCCCGGATGCTACCGACAAACCGAGCCGCACGATACTCACGGGCGAAGGCGGCACGGGCGCCAGCCGTTTCAAGCATGTCATCGAATGCCCCGACGGTCGTTTCCGTCGCCTCGTTCCCGACGAGCTCGATCAGCTCCAGGGATTCCCAAAGGGTTGGACGGACACCGGCATGACCGATGGTCATCGAGCCTTCTGCATGGGTAACGCACTTGTCACTGGCGTGCCCCACCGCATCGGCGAGGCCATGGTTGAGGTGTACGAGCTGTAGCCAAGCCGCTTTTGGCACAAACAAACGATGGCCAGTTCAAACCTGAACTGGCCATCGTCTTTAATTACGTCGTTGCGATTATTTTGACCGGCTATTCAGTCGCTACGCCAACCAAATTGAGCGTGACATTAAAAGTTGGATTTGCTTTCTGCACATCATCCAAATCGGACACGTTAACACAATCTGAATCCGTGCCCTCCATTCAGATGATGACCTTTATACGAGTGCCGCTATAGCCAACATTCGTGGCGATAGCCTTACCGTTTTGCCCGGCCGGCCTATCATATAGAGAACCGTTTTTTGCGGCCGCCCAGTTCCCATTCTGCTGATCAACAAGATTGTCGGCATACAAGTGCATGTAACTTGCTTCTTGGGTCGTATCCCCCGCCGAAGCAACGCAGCTCCAGCCCATGGTGGCATTAACATCGTTGCCAGTTTTGGTAGAAGATGGCTGCGTCGGAGCATAGACAAACTTAAGGTCATCGCCGACAACAACGCCGACCCTCAAGGACCCCTTAATCTTATTGAACCAGTTTTCCGAAGCCCCCGCTGAAGGCGTGACGACTAAGGGCCTGTCAGGATTCAAATAGACATCGGCACGACCGGTCACCTTAACCGTATAGACGGTATAGTTTCCCGCCGCAAATGCGTAATACGAGTTGTTACTCTGACTGTAAAGACCCTTTTCGTCGGTATTGGCTTCTTTATAAGAGCTGACCTTTGTATTGCTCCAGGTAGCGGGCACAAACCATGATTTCGCGTCATCCGTTGAAGAAGGACTGATTTGATTTCCAACAGCAGATGCCGTCGTCAGTGCTTCGCGGTTATCCTCATGATTAGGCGTATCTCCGGACACTATCTGGAGAACCATTCCGTTTGTCTGAGCGCTAATGCTGCCTGTAGTTGCCTTAACCGTAGAATTGGTAACAAACCATGCATACGTAGCCGACCCGAGTGCCACAGCAGCCATTACAACCGAAATAGCGGCAATCCTGAGCTGCTTTCTCATTTCGCAAATATTCATCTTTCACCTACTTTCTTTTCAAAAAGGGCGGAGCCGAAAGACCCCGCCCTCAAGTCAGCAGATATGCCATCCCACTTGGTTAGTTGTTTCCATTGGGAGTAGCAGCGAATTCAACGGTGACCTTATTAGTAGAGGTCAGCTTCTCAAGATTATTGGTGTAAACAGCCTGATCCGATCCCTCATAATAAAGATAAACGTTTACAACATGATCCTGGCCAGGCAAAACCTCGCCAAAATTCGGAACCTTGTTACCGTCCTCGGAGCTAAGCTTAACTACGTACTTAGCGGAATCAGCCTCTTGGCCGTACACAACCCATTTATTAGCATCGGTGCCGTCAACAACCAAAACACGCAAAGCCTTAGCCAGGGCAGAGCCATTATTGGCCTCATCCGTGGCATCATACTTCCCGTTGGCAATGCCAGCAACCTTCAGGTCTTTCATCTTCTGACCCTTAGTACTCACATTGAAGGGAACGTGAAGGGCGTAGCCCTCGTCCACGGCCTCAGTGGGGGTGCCATTTGCGCCAATCTTTTTCAGAGCATCTTTTAGGGCACCATTGGTCGTCGTCGTACCATTTCCCGTCCAGAACTCGCCAACATGCGCAACGGAGCTCAGATCCGCCTGCTCGCCAAAAGTTGCAGGGAAAAGGGCCTTGTCTTGCACATCCGTCTCGACGGCACTTTCGTTAGCGTCTTTTGCGCCAGTGGTGCCTTTCGCAATCGTCATGTAAGCAGCGTTCGACTGGGCGCTGATGCTGCTCGTCGTTGCCTTGACGGTATTGTTCGTCACAAACCATGCAAACGTGGCGGAGCCGAGGGCTACGGCTGCCACGAGGACCATGGCGATGGCGGCACCCATCTGCTTCTTTAATGCCTTGGTATCCATGCGGACCCCTTTCTTTCCCCATTCATCACAGATGATCCTCGAGAAGCCCGGAAGGGGAGCCCGCGCTTTCGTGTTGGATGTTGCTTGCCCATCCTTTAGACATGGAATCGAGAATACCATAATTCTTACGATTTCCTTATGAGTTTTCGAGAGCTTACATTCCGGCAGATTCATAGGCCCACCTCGGGTTATATGTGGTGCTATGCGAATATCGTTCACCTTATTTGATCTCTCTTCCGCTCAGTCATAAGTCCCTCTTAAGGCTTGCGACCGCAGTGCCATGCCAACGCATGCATACGCCCTCCGCCGAGCTTCGCCCGAGCCTCTCCCCACTCGCTATACTGGTGCAGAACGTGTCATTTTTTTGCCTGTTAAACGGGCTATTTGTTGGGAGGACTCATGCCTGCCGCCAATCAACCCAAGGGAAGCGTTTCCACCGGATCGATTAAGCCGGTGACGCGTAAGGCCGTCCGTTGTCAGCGCGAAGTCGCCTGGTTGGTCACGCAAGCGGCCGGTAAGCTCGTCGCCACCACCGACGACGTCAACGCGCCCACACCCAGCTTTGTACTGGCGGCGGCATTGTCGTACACCCGCAAGCAAGAGCAGGCTGCTCAGGACAACGGACGCGCAGTTGACTACGATGCCGTCATAGCTCCCGACCTTGCGAGCTTTTGTCAGGCTGCGGGGCTGCCCGCAGCGCCCAACGCGCTTTCGGACGCGGGCTACATGTTCACGCTCTCGGGTGCGGATCTGATCCGCGACCTTTATGTCTACTGCAGCGACCTGGACGAACGCATGGGAGACGCGGCGCAGGTCAAGCCAGGCTACGCGATCAAACTCGCGCTGCGGTTGTTCTTGCTAGACGGCGCCTCAGCCGCCATCGCCTCCGACGGCAAAACCTCGGCATAAGCCACCACCAAAAGCGCCGGGCCGGGAAATCAATCCCAGCCCGGCGCTTCTTCGTTCTACTTGTCCCCGTCCCCTGCGGGCGAGTTCTTTTGGTTGCGACGGTTACTCCAAGTCACGTTGTGTTCCTTGTAGTAATCGGGCGCCTCGTTGCCGCTCGCGCTAATGGGGTCGTTGCCGGTCAGGGTGTCGGCAATATCCTGCACGAACTTAACGAACAGGCTCGAATCGTCGGTCTCGGACGAATCAAAATCGAAACCGAACTCCACCGCGCCGCCGATGATCTTGTCCACACACTCCGGATCATCGCCATCCAGCCAAATGACCACGGTGTACTTGTCCACATCGCCCACGCGGAAGTTCTTGTGGCTGATGGTCGTCACCACGTCTTTGGACGCAAACGGCTCGGTGTTGGGTTCGGGATTGCCGTTGGCCGCAGCCGCTGCATAGGTGGTGGGCTCGCCATTGCGATACACCCTCACGCGCGCCGCCTTTTCCACGCCCTTGCTGGCGCTGACCACCTTGAGCTTGGCGCTGTAGCCCAGATCGGTCTTGCCGGCGTTGCGGATATAGAAGGTGTACGCCACGTAGTTTTTACCGTTGTGGCTGCCGTCGATGTCGTCCAGGTTGTCGGGCAGGTCCTCGGCGGCGATATTGGTGCCGTTGTCCAAGGCGTCGGCGGCCAGGCGCGCGGTGGCGTTGTTAAAGTCGCCGTTGTCGGCAATGGCAACGCCGCGGCGGAACAGCTCCAGGCGGTTGAGGTTGATGGTGAAGTTACCCATGTTTTCCTGCATAAACGATAGGGCGAACAACACGCCAAAGGCAAGCGCCAGCACCACGAGGGCCTTTTGCAGCTTGTCCATGCGCAGCAGCGCCGCGCCGATGCGCTCCATGCGGCGCTTGGGCATATACATGGACACGACCGCGTCGGGGTCGATGTCGTCGAGGTCCTGGTCGGCCAGCGCCTGCTCCAGCTCCTCGATGCGCACCACGCCGCGGAGGTTGCGCTTGGGCTTGCGCTTGCGGTTGGGCTTGCCGAAGCGCTTGCGGGAGGCGGGAGCCTGCTCGGGCGCGGAGTCCTCGCCGGGCGCGTCCTCGGCATTGGCGCCGGGTGCGTTCTGCGACGTGTCCTCGGCCAAATCCTCGGGCAAATCCTCGGCAGATTGATCTTTGTTGTCGTTACGCTTGAACAGTGCCATGGCGATCAAAGCTTATATTTGGCGCGGATGTAGCCGACGTATTCTTTGACGAGCTCGCGCTCCATGTCGTCGGCATAACGGAACTGCAGGCCGCAGACGTTGCGGTACAGGCTGCCCTTGGGCGCGCGGCGTACCCAGCACACGATGCCCAGCTGCTCGGGCAGCTCGTGGCGCTCGCCCTGCAGGCGGATCGCGGGCATTTGTACGGCCAGGGCCTCGCCCACGTCGGGGTAGTCGTTGAGGTAGATGGCCAGGCCGCCGGCCGAGACGTCGATGGTCATGGCGTCCTCGGGCTCGGGGGTCGGCGCGTTGTCGCGCTGGTAGGTCAGACGCATGGCGACCTTAAAACGCTCGTCGCGACGCTTGACGAAGGTGCGCTGCTCGGCGACTTTGCGCATTTTCCAGTAGGTGCGGATGCCCTTTTTCTCGACCGACTCGGGGTAGCCGGCCAGCACGAACGTCTCCTCGCCCACTTTGTACTGCAGCAACAGCTTTTGGTTTTCGTCCATGATGAGCGGCTTGCCGGCAAGCATGGGCGCGCTCATAAGAAAGTACGCCTCGTCCAGGTTCTCTTTGTACGTGGCGAGCATGTTGAAGTCGGTTTTTTGGCCCATGGGCACGTCGAATGCCACTTGAAGCTTGGTCCCCGGCGTTATCTGCTGCTCTGCCATGTTTTCTCCCCCAGTCGCGGGCGCCGATATCATCGTCGTGCGCGATGCACATTTGGCTATTGTAACTGCTTTGCCGTAGGTTTCGATGTGCGGTGCGTGAAATGGCGGGATGGTGGGGGCCTAGCGCACTTTGGCTCGGCAGCGGGCACAGCGGGCACCACACGAGCGTGGATTATTGGACAGTCGGAAAATCCACGCTCGTGCAGTAGCCGCAGTCGCCGCCATCGACATTCGCTAGCGCATCTGCTCTGCACGCCCTGTTAGTCGATACTTGCGGTTACGGCTCGTCGCCGCGGCCGTAGGCTCTAGCTTGCCCTGCGCGATAAGCGCATTGACGCGCGTCCTAACCTGGGAGACCGTAAGCCCCGTGTGCTCTGCCAGCTCGCGCGTTCCCAACTCGTCATAGCGCTTTAGGGCCGCCATGATCAGGTCCCCACCATGATCGACCTGCTCAACCTTGGAGTGATAGAGGACAACCTTAAACCGGTCAAAACCAGGGCAAAACAGGGGCTCAGCCAGACCGTGCGCACGCATAGCATCGAGCATCATCGGAATACCCGAACCGTTACCCTCGGCAGGCGAGCCCGCGCCATCGGGCAACGGGACAAGCGACATGAGCTTCACGAGCGTCGCGTTGCGGCACCGCGAGCTGCCATCAAACAAGTTCTCACGAGTTTTTCCGCCATAAAGGCCACCGGGGTTCACCACCTCGATACGATCGTCAAAAACGTCGACGGCGATCGATTGCCCACAGAACCGATCCCCGTATTCCCTGTGGATAACCGCGTTAGCGATTGCCTCGCGCAGGACCTCCTCGGGAATCTCCAGCGAGTCGATACGCGAAATGCCTTGGACGGTCGAGGTGCGGCGCAGGTTTTTGGCGACAGCCGCGACAGCATCCGAAATCATCTCGCCCAGGGTGCCCTCGCAGACTGTGCGGTCCATAAACCTTAGCGGTCCCGCAGCGCCCTTTTGAGTTCCCGCATGGACAGCCACATCAATGAAGAGCTTGGGATAAAACTGCTGAGGGTAAACGCCCGCGGCAAGGAGGCCAGCCTTGGTAACATTGCCCTGGGAGTCGAGGAAATTCAGACGCTCCATCTTTGTCTTCTTGTCCGTCGCACCGTGCATCGCTCGAGGCGTCAACGAATAAGCACGCTCTATCGTGCGGTCGACCAGCGACTCGTCGAGATCGCCCACGCTCGCGCAGGACACCGCATCGCGATCGCTAGGGCTCGTCCGTTCGTATGACGACAGCGCCAAAACCTCGGTCGACGAAAGCGGCACGTCTTTGTCATCGATGCGCTTGTAGCTACCGCCCTGGGCGCCCCGCTCTATTACATAGCAAGGCTTGCTCGACGGGTCGAGCTCCTCGATCGTGATGACGAGAACAACGGTACCCCGAAGCTCCACGCGCTCAATGGTGTATTTGGGCGGATTGGCCAGCTTTCCGCGACCGCCGGCATCGCCCATGCCCGCCACGAATTGGTTGAGCACTTTCTCGGTCTCAAAGTTTGCAACTGGGACAAAACCCGCGCGCTCGCTCACTCCGAGCACGATAATGCCGCCGGCAGTATTTGCGAAAGCGCTGACCGTTTCCCATACGTCGCGGGAAAGCGTCGTAGCGCTCTCTTTCACTTCGACGCTAAGGTCATCCGAGCCCATGCGCTTTAATGACTCGAGCAGGCCGGCCAGCTCGCTTTCGTTCATCTGCATGTCCTTTCGCTCGGTCCTGCGGAGAATGCCGCGAATAGATTTCCTTCATCTCTCAGTTATCTCTCGTAATTATCTCTCATCTTACTGCTATCTCTCATATAAGAGATGAGTGAGAGATGGAAGATAAGATGTCTGCCATCTGTTTCATTTAAACATGTTCTTGCTGGTAGAACAATCGGTATTGAGACAATACCATGATTGCTTGTCTCTTTGCTGCTCAGTTATCTCTCATATTTATCTCTCATCTTTCTGTTATCTCTCATATTAGAGATGAGTGAGAAATGAGAAATGCATGAGTGATGGACGGTCAGGAATCGAGAGTGGATTTCCGGACGGTTTTTTGGCGTTTTGGGGCTGTTTCCGTCCGAAAATCCACTCTCGTTCAATTTGCGTCCGAATTTCCACGCTCGTGTGTCCGAAAATCCACGCTCGTGCGGCAGATTGGTCGAGGGCCCCATATGGGTATACTCACGAGGATTCGACTCGATTCGCCCCCGCTGGGGCGTCAAAGGAGACTGCATATGCCCACTACTTCAACCGACCCGCGCGCCGCTGCCGCCGCGCTGCTGGTGCCTGGCACCACCTGCCATGGCTTTGCCGTCGAGCGCTGCGAGACCGTGCCCGAGCTCGACTCGGACGCCTACGTGCTGCGCCACACCGCCTCGGGCGCTCGCCTACTGTACCTGGCGTGCGACGACGAGAACAAGGCCTTTGCCATTGGCTTTAAGACGCCGCCGGCCGATTCCACCGGCGTGTTCCATATCCTTGAGCACTCGGTGCTGTGTGGATCGGCCAAGTTTCCCGTCAAGGAGCCATTCGTCGACCTGATCAAGAGCTCCATGCAGACGTTCCTCAACGCTATGACCTACCCCGACAAAACCATCTACCCCGTTGCCACCACCAACGAGCAGGATCTGTACAACCTGATGGACGTGTACCTGGACGCGGTGTTCAACCCGGCCATCTACACCAAGCCCACCATTTTTGAGCAGGAGGGCTGGCACTACGAGCTGGACCTGCCGGAGAGCGTCGAGGGCGAGGGCGACGGCAGCTCCGCGAGCCTGCGCGAGGGCACGCTGCGCTATAACGGCGTGGTGTTCAACGAAATGAAGGGCGCACTGTCCGACCCCATGAGTGTGCTGGACGATGCTGTTAACGCCGCACTCTATCCCGACACCGCCTATGCGCACGAGAGCGGCGGCGACCCACGCGCGATTCCCGCGCTCACCTACGAGCAGTTCCTGGATACGCACGCGCGCCACTACAATCCTTCCAACTCTTATATAACACTCTACGGCGACCTAGATGTGGACCGCGCGCTGGCATTTTTGGACGAGCGCTATCTGTCGCAGCCGAGCGCCGCGAGCCGCCGCATGGACGCTGCCGTTGCCGCCGGCGAGGACCCGTCCGCGCTGGCGCCCAATCCACTGGACGTGCAGGCGCCCGTGACCTGCGAGTATAAGCGCGTCGAGATGGCCACCACGCCCGAGAACGCCCTGGTGGGCCTGGGCTTTGTGCTGGGCAGTGCGCTCGACCGCAAGCGCACGATCGCGGCGGACATCCTGTTCGAGGCGCTGCTGGGCTCCAACGAAGCACCGGTTAAGAAGGCCATTCTGGCCGCCGGCCTGGGCGGCAACGTGGTGAGCTACACCGCGGCCGAGAGCCTGCAGCCCTACGAGCTCATCATGCTGCAAAACGCACAGCCCGGCGTGGCGCGCGAGCTGCGTCGCGTGTTCCAGGACGCCTGCCGCGACCTGTGCGAGCATGGCGTTCCGCGCGAGCGCCTGGAGGCCATCATCAGCAGCAACGAGTACGACCTGCGCCAGCGCGACTATGGCATCGCCGACGGCGTGGCCATTGCGTGCGACGCGCTGAGCACCTGGCTCTACGATGACGACGCCGCGACGCTGGCACTCAAGTACGGCCCGGTGTACGAGGAGCTGCGTGGCGAGCTGGATGGCAGCTACTTTGAGGACCTGCTGCGCGAGCTGGTGCTGGAAAACGACCATATGGCGCTGGTCGAGCTGGTGCCGGTGGACGCCGCCGAGGGCGCAGAGGGTGCCGAGGCCGCCGAGCTAGCAGCCAAGCGCGACGCCATGACCAATGCCGAGCTGGCCGACGTGGTCGAGCGCACGGCCGTGCTGCGTGCCGCACAGGAGGCCGAGGACACGCTCGAGGCCAAGGCCACGCTACCGCGCCTGCGCGTTTCCGACATTGGCGAGGCGCGCCCCGAGCCGCCGCTGGTCGTGGACACGACTGCGCCCATCCCCTGCCTGCGCCACGGCATCCCCACCAACCGTCTGGCCTACGCCATGCAGTACTTCGACCTGAGCTGCGTCGCATTTGAGGACCTGCCCTATGTGACGCTGCTCTGCCGCCTGCTCAAACAGCTGCCCACGAGCGAGCACTCGGCCGAGGAGCTCGACAACGTGCTCGCCGGCAAGCTGGGCTTTTTGAGCTTTACGACCGAGGTCATGACCCAGCCCGACGTGGACGGCGTGCGTCCCTACCTGCTGGTGAGCGCCGGCGCCCTGTCCGAGAAGATCGATGCGCTGGCAAGCCTGCCGCGCGAGGTGTGGTCGAGCACGCTTTTGCTCGATGCCGACGCCGACCGCGTGCGCGACGTGCTCACGCAGATTCGCATTGGGCTTGAGCAGGGCTTTATCAACAACGGACACTCGGCGGCGCTCGGTCGCGCGATGAGCTACAGCTCGCCTTCGGCCGTGGTTCGCGAGCAGCTTTCGGGCGTGGACTTCTACCTGTTCTTGCGCGACCTGCTCGACCACTTTGACGAGCGCCTGGACGGTCTGCGTGCCAAGCTTGCCGAGCTGGCAGACCGCATCTTTGTGGCCGATGGCTGCATGGCGAGCTTTACCGGCAGTGACGAGGACTTTGACGCGTACTGGGATGCTGCGGGCGACCTGGGTTTGGGCGCGGGCGACGGTGCCGATGCCGGCAGCGGCACGCTCGTGGTACCGGAGCCGCGCGACCGCCACGAGGCCTTTGTCATCCCCAGCGACATCTGCTTTGCGGCAAGCGCGTGCGACCCGCGTCGCCTGGGCATCGACGTGACGGGCGCCTGGGCGGTTGCCGCCAACGCGCTCTCCTACGACTATCTGTGGAACGAGATCCGCGTGAAGGGCGGCGCGTACGGCTGCGGATTCCGCGCGGCAGGCGAGCGTCAGACGGCGTTCTACACCTACCGCGACCCGGCAATCGACCCCTCGATTGAGCGCGTTGCGCGCGCAGGCGAATGGCTCGGCAGCTTTGAGCCCGACGAGGCCTCCTTTGAGGGCTTTATCGTGAGCTGCGTGAGCGGCATGGACGCGCCAGTGAAGCCGTACGCGCTCACCAAACGCCGCAACACGACCTACCTGGCCGGGCTCGATCCGCACGCACGCGAGGAGCGCCGCGCCCAGATGCTCGCCGCCACGCCCGGTGAGCTGCGCTCGCTCGGCGCCGACGTGACGCGCATTGCGGCCGAGTCACCCACCTGCGTCTTTGGCGGCCGCGACGTCATCGCCAAGAGCAACGCCGGCTTTAACGTCATCGACCTGATGGGCTAACGCACAGCAAAGGTAGATTTTTGGGACATGCCTGAAAATCTACCTTTTCTTTTGCCGCTGCTTGGGCGGGGCAGCTCACCCCGTCCCACCAGTTTGTCTCGATCTGTAACATCTAGGCGGCAATATTGGCTCCAGATGTTACAGATCGAGACGTTTCCGAATGGCGCCGACCCTTTGTCTCGATCTGTAACATCTGGGTCCGATTTTGCCGAGTTACTGTTACAGATCGAGACAAACCGCTGCAGACACCCGCCCCACCAGCAAAACCCCCACGAAGGGGCAGGTGCCTTTGCGTTGGTTCGAACACTTGTTCTATAGTAGGGGTGCTTGCATCGGACTTAAATTGCAACTAAGATATAGTTGCAGAATGTGAGGCGGGATGACTCGGACCGATAAACTCATCGCCCAACTGCTTAGCTGCCCTTCGACGTATCGGTATACCGATTTTTTAAAAGTCATGGCTTCATATGGCTTTGAAATGGACAACAAAGGCAAGACATCCGGATCGCGCATTCGCTTCTACAGGCCATCAGATGGCAGGATGTTCGTAATGCACGCGCCACATCCATCTGACGAATTGACGGCGGGGACCATTCGAAACATCGTTCGATTTCTGCAAGATGTCGGAGGTAGTCATGAGTAACGTTTTGGCATACAAGGGTTATTTCGCCCCAGTCGAGTTCGATGCCGAACAGCATGTGCTAACAGGTATGGTCACCGGCATTAGGGACGCAATCGTATTTGAAGGCTCCACAGCTGAAGAGGTGGAGCAATGCTTCCACGACGCCGTCGACGATTACCTTGAGTTTTGCGCCGAGAAAGGCAAGGAACCCGAGCGGGCTTTTAAGGGCTCGTTCAACGTAAGAACGGGCTCTGAGCTCCACAAGCAAGCGGCGCTGGCAGCGGCAAAGAAGGGTGAGTCACTCAATAAGTTTGTGACTGAAGCAATCGCTGCGGCGTTATAGCATTAACGCATAGGCCCAAACAACCACAAAGGGCGCAGTTCACAGGCATATTTGCGGTGGCTTTACTGCCCATATCGCGTTTGCCCAGATAAAACCTGCCAAAATAAACCTGTCCCTTTTTGGCAGGTTTGCTAGAGGAGGCTGGGATGGACAAGGCTGAGTTGCGACGGGCGATGATTGCTCGGCGCGATGCTCTTGATTTGGATGTGCGGGCGGCAAAGTCCGCCGCTATCTGTGCGCGACTTGTCGAGCTGTTGGATCGCTTGGGTGCCGCGGCGCCGCACACCGTTGCCGCCTATGCCGCCATGGGTTCCGAAGTCGATCCTGCCGCGTTTGCCGCAGCGGCCGCCAAACGCGGCTGGCGCGTGGCCTATCCGTGCATGTTCTCGGCAACAGACGCCGCAGCTTGTGGCCAGCGCATGTGCATGCGGGCAGTTGCCGCCGGCGATGCGTCCTCGGCTCCGTTTATCGCCCACCCCACGCGGACCTTCGCGGCCGTGGACATCGACAGCGACCGCTTCCCTATCGTGCCTGCCGAAGCTCTCGACATGGTCGCCGTGCCGCTCGTAGCCTTCGACCGCGCCGGCGCGCGCCTGGGCTACGGCGGCGGCTGCTATGATCGCTACCTGCCCACGCTCTCGCCCGCATGTCAAATCATCGGCATCGCCTTTGACGAGCAGCGTGTCGACCACGTTCCCACCGACGCCCACGACCTGCCGCTGCCCCACATCATCAGCGCCTGATCGCCGCTGTATCGCGCCCGCAAGATGAGCGTGGAAAATCTCCCGCTTTGAGCCCCCTTACGAGTCAAAAACGGGAGATTATCCACGCTCATTCAACAAGCGTCCGAAAATCCACGCTCAACCAATACACGTCCGGATTTCCACGCTAGTGCAAGCCAAACGTCCCGCAACTGCCTCAGCACTCACGCGGCACGCCGGCGACCCTGAGCTTGCGATCGAGCTTTGTCGGATCCCTTAGATCATCCCAGCACAAGCGCACGATCTTGCAGTTATCAAGCAGCGAAAGCCTTGACTCGCGCTGGCGCTCATCAAATTGCGCCTTTGCGAGCCTACCCTCCTCCGCCGCCTTCTCGCTTTTAACGAATCCGTCGAACTCCCCGATAATCAGCCGGTCGCCCACACGCCACAAGTAGTCAACTCGATACGGCCGCCCCGGCTCAACCGGGTCGAACAGCTCAACTTGCAGCTCCGGCGTCTGCCAGCCGCGCTCAATCATCAGAGCACGCGCCTTGGACTCGCCACCGCTTTCCGATAGGCCATCAGCACACCGCGCAACACTTCGCGCCGTCACAACACCGCGACGATTTAAGCCAAGCTTGTTGATTGCCTCAACGAGATGCTCCTTCGACAACAGCTGCTCATGAAGCGCCGAGTCCACAATGATCAGTCCCTCGACAAACGATGCATCGACCAGGCAATCCGTAATCGTTTGATCGATATCGGTCACGGCAATATCCATCTGGATTGCCCGTGTTTGACGAGCATAACGATGGCGAATCACCTGAGAGCCGGGCGTCGTCGATTGCGCCGGCGCCACGGCGATATGGATGTGCGCCAAATTGGCATGCGAAACCGAAAGGCCATAGATAACAGCCGCCGTATAGGAGCAAAACGTCCAGTCGGGATGCTTTTGCGCAAGGGCCCGCACCCGATGCAGATAACGCTGCCGAAACTTGAGCTCGGACCAATAATCCGGACGCGCATACAGCCCCGGCATGACCGCCTCTAGACTTCCCGCCGCCACCCGCCGCTCAATCTGCTTTGCCTCCGCCGTCGTGCGTGCGTACACGCAGCTCATCTGCTGTTCGCATGCTTTAATGTGACTTGTAAGCCTTTGATTCGCCGTCATGTTTCCCATGTCGCCTCCCAACTCTTGGAACGGCGCAAACGTACCAGACGGTTTCATGCGAAGTCTGATCAAATGCTGTCCAGGCGCTGACCAAATGCTTGACGGTTTTGGGCGTTTTAGGCTGATGACTTATATCTGCAGGTAGGGCGGTTGTCGAGAGGTCCCTGTCTCCACAATTTGGCGCCTTGGTCCATCGGATTATCAGAAAGAAAAACCCGTCGAGATTCAAGACCACGCCAAATGCGACTTTGCCTCTGCACGCACCGTCTCTTAGCCGAGCCATCGGCATCTACATATAAAAAATGAGCGTGGATAATCTCCCGTTTTGAGCCTAGTTTCAAGCCAAAAGTGGGAGATTATCCACGCTCGATTTGTAAACGTCCGAAAATCCGCGCTCGTGTGTCCGAAAATCCACGCTCGTCATGCCGTGAGCACAGCCACGGCCGCAGCCTAGTGCTCCTCGCCGGCGCGGGCCAGGTCGTAGGGCGTGGTCTGGTAGACGTAGTAGTTGAGCCAGTTGGTGTAGAACAGCTGAGCCTGACTGCGCCAGACGTTGCGCGGCTCGGCGGTAGGGTCGTCGTTCGGGAAGTAATGCGCCGGCACCTGGGGGTTGAGCCCGCGCTTCACGTCGCGCTCGTACTCCAAGCGCAGCGTGTCGGTATCGTACTCGGGATGGCCAAAGACAAAGAAGCGACGGCTGTCGGTCGACTTGACGATATACAGGCCCACCTCGTCGGACACGGCCACGACCTCAAGCTGCGGCTCGGCCTCCACGTCCTCGCGGCGCACATCGGTGTTGCGCGAATGCACGGCATAGAAACGGTCGTCAAAGCCGCGAACCAGCGGGCTTTGCGGCTTCACCAGATAATGCTCAAACACGCCACTCGCCTTTGCCGGCAGGTCGTGCTTCTGGATACCGTAATGATGGTACAGGCCGGCCTGCGCGCCCCAACAAATGTGCAGCGTAGAGTGCACGTGCGTGGTGGACCAATCCATGATCTGGCAGAGCTCGGGCCAGTAGTCGACCTCCTCGAACGGCATCTGCTCCACCGGCGCGCCCGTGATGATCAGGCCGTCGTAGTGGATGTCGCGGATGTCGTCGAACGTGCGGTAAAACGTCTCCAGGTGGCCGGCGCTCACGTGCGTGGCTTCGTGCGTTTTGGTGCGCAGCAGGTCCACCTCCACCTGCAGCGGCGTGTTGGAGAGCTTGCGCATGATCTGCGTCTCGGTGGCGATCTTGGTGGGCATGAGGTTGAGGATGAGCACGCGCAGCGGACGGATGTCCTGGTGCAGCGCGCGGTACTCGGTCATGACAAAGATGTTCTCGCTCTCGAGCTGCGCGGCGGCAGGGAGGGCGTCGGGAATGCGAATGGGCATGGATGCTCCTTACGAGTCAGTTGCAGCTATGGTACAACGACTGGCCCCATCCGCGCGAGCGCATCGCCCAGCGATGCCGTCAGCGGCCCAAATCACTCCAAAAGTAGAGATTAAGGCATGTCCCAAAAATCTACGGCGCTTTAGCCTAGCAAAGTGACAGCAGGAAGCTACAATGGTTCGACGCGAAAAACTCGGCCGAAAGGATACATATATGTACCAGACGCGTAAAATCGGTGTGGTCGGCCAGGGCCACGTAGGAGCACATGTCGCCAACAGCCTACTTATGCAGGGCATTGCCGATGAGCTGTACCTGTGCGATATCAACGAGGCCAAGGTGACGTCAGAGGTCCAGGACCTGCGCGACTCCCTTTCGTTTGTCCCGTACAACACCAAGATCGTCAACTGCTACGACCACTACGAGGAGCTGGCCTGCTGCGACGTCATCGTCAACGCCGCCGGCAAGGTCGCGCTGGCCGCCGGCAACCGTGACGGCGAGCTGTTCTTTACCACCGATGCCGCCCGCACCTTTGCCAAGCGCATCGTCGACGCCGGCTTTGACGGCATCTTCGTGAGCATCTCCAACCCCTGCGACGTCGTGTGCACCGAGTTGTGGCACCTGACCGGCTACGATCCCAAGAAGATCATCGGCTCGGGCTGCGGCCTGGACTCCGCCCGCCTGCGCACCGAGATCTCCAAGAAGGTCGGCGTGAGCCCCAAGTCCATCGACGCCTACATGATCGGCGAGCATGGCTTTAGCCAACTGGCAGCCTTTAAGGCCGCGACCATCGCCGGCAAGAGCCTTAACGAGCTTCAGGCCGAGAACCCCGACAAGTACGCCTTCGACCACATGGAGGTCGAGGAGCTCGCGCGTAAGGGCGGCTATGTGACCTACCAGGGCAAGCAGTGCACCGAGTACGCCGTCGCCAACTCCGCCGCACGCGTCTGCGCCGCCGTTCTGCACAACGAGCACGCCGTGCTTTCGGCCTCTACGCTTATGACCGGCCAGTATGGCGAGAAGGGCATCTTCACCTCCCTGCCGTGCGTGATCGGTGCCGAGGGCGTCGAGGAAGTCTACACACTGGACCTGTCCGAGCACGAGCTCGAGGGCTTCCACAAGAGCTGCCAGCACATCCGCGACAACATCGCCCAGCTCGACTGGTGGGACGCCGAGGCCTACGACGCAAAGTAGGCCGCTGGCTGCCACAACCTCGCGAATCTAAGCGCGATACTAAGCGGGCCGCGCCGGAAATCCCCGGCG
>CAUBIC010000007.1 GCA_958435945.1 uncultured Collinsella sp.
ACCGAGCCGCCATTGGGAATGTAGAAGGGGGAGGCCTCGCGGCCTCCCCCTTTTTTCGTTTGATAGAGAGCTGTAATACAAGAACTCGCCTTCGTTTAGCTTGTCTTACTGTTTGGCTGTATTTTGAGTCCTTCTTTTGTATTTGCGCGATAATAACTCCCATTGGCGTTAGGGAGGACTTGATGTTTACCGTTTTTGTCTTGGGCAATATTGCTTCGGGTAAGTCGACCGCCTGTCGCTATCTTGAGTCTCGCGGCGCCATGCTCATTGATTTGGATGATCTCGCAAAATCGTTATATGTTCCGGGTTCTGATCTCGTTGGCGCACTCGCTGAGGAATTTGGCTGGGACATTCTTGACGAGGAGGGCGGCGTTCGTCGCAGCGTTTTAGCCTCTCGAGCTTTTGTTTCTCCTGATTCCGTCGCTCGGCTCAACGGTATTGTCCATCCGGTCCTTATCGATCAGTTGTCGCTGAGGATTCTTGATCCGGTTTGCTGCACGGTTTCGTCCCCCCGTTATCCCTTTGCGGTTGTCGAGGTTTCTGCCCCGACTGGTTTTGAGGATGCTTTTGGCCTGGCTGATGAAATTCTGGTTATCAGCGCTCCTTTAGCAGTTCGTCGCGAGCGTGCCATTCATCGTGGTATGGGGTCCTCTGATTTTGATGCTCGCTCTGCATGCCAACCTGATGAGGCTTCGCTTTGCAATCTCGCTACGACGGTAATCGATAATGCGGCAGGCGATAATTCGCTCTATGAACAACTGGACGCATGGCTTGCGCGCCATGGCTTCGGGGATGTAGCGGATAAGGAGGATGCCGATGCCTAAGACACGTTTCTTTGCGTGGTATCGCGTGGCGCCACTTGCCGTTGTGTTCGTCTTCGGCCTTATTTCGCTCGTCTACTCGTATGCTCCTGCCGCCTTCTTTAAGCCTTTGTATCCGATTGACTACGAGGCGTATGTAAAGCAATCGAGCATTTCGCACAATCTTGATCCGTATCTGGTGTGTGCTGTTATAAAGTCTGAATCGAATTGGGATCCCGAGGCTGAGTCGACTCAAGGCGCTCGGGGATTGATGCAGCTGATGCCTGAGACTGCCCAGGATATGATTGCCTTGGGTCTTGTCGATGGTAGTGAGTATTCAGCCGACAACCTTAACGATCCCGCTACGAACATCGAGTTTGGCTGTGCGTATTTTTCGTATCTTCTAACGTATTTTAACGGGTCGACGGACAGCGCTATTGCTGCATATAACGCCGGCATGGGTAATGTGGACGGTTGGGCGCAGCAGGACACATCGCTTCACAACGCGATCACCTTTCCCGAGACGCAGGCTTATCTGATTCGCGTCAATAATGCCTGGGTTCGCTATAAGACTCTCTATCCTGATCGGTTCGTATAGGACTAAGCCCACCGCCTGCATATACTGCAGATGTATGAGTTAGGAGTATCCATGGCGGAATTTGAAGTAGAACGCGTTGGCGGTGAACTTAAGCGCTTTGGCGTTGAGGGCGCTGAGGTGCCGTTTGAAGTCGTTTCTCCCTATGAGCCTGCCGGTTCCCAGCCCAAGGCCATTGAGTCTCTTGTGCAGGGTGTGAGGGACGGAGACCGCTATCAGGTTTTGCTGGGTGTGACTGGTTCGGGCAAGACCTTCACGATGGCAAAGACTATTGAGGCCCTGGGAAAGCCGACGCTGGTCATGGCTCCGAATAAAACGCTCGCCGCTCAGCTTGCAAGCGAGCTCAAAGAGTTCTTTCCCAATAATGCTGTGGTCTACTTCGTCTCGTATTACGACTACTATCAGCCCGAGGCGTATGTGCCGCAAAGCGATACATATATCGAGAAAGACTCCTCGATTAACGAAGAGGTCGAGATGCTGCGCCATCAGGCGACCGCGTCACTGCTCTCTCGACGCGATGTAATCGTTGTCGCATCGGTCTCGTGTATCTATGGCATTGGCTCTCCTGAGGACTATGCGGGTCTGGCTCCAAACGTCGACAAGAAGGTGCCGCTCGAGCGCGATGACTTTATCCATGCACTTATCGACATTCAATATGACCGCAATGACTATGACCTGGCACGCGGCACGTTCCGCGTGCGCGGCGATGTTGTCGACGTGTATCCGCCTTATGCCGAGCATCCGTTGCGGTTTGAGTTCTTTGGCGACGAGGTCGAGCTGATTGCCGAGATCGATGAGGTCACCGGTGAGATGCTTCGTGAGTACGAGGCCATCCCCGTATGGCCGGCATCGCACTACGTGACCGAGAACCCGAAGGTCAAGGCGGCTCTGAAATCGATCAGCGAAGAGTGCGAGAAGCGCGTGGCGGAGCTCAAGGCGACCGACAAGTTGCTCGAGGCGCAGCGTCTGCAGCAGCGCACCGATTATGATCTTGAGATGCTCGAGACGATGGGCTTTTGCAACGGCATCGAGAACTACTCGCGTCATCTGGACGGTCGCAAGCCGGGTGAGCCGCCGTTTACCCTAATCGATTACTTTCCCAAGGATATGCTCTGCATCATCGACGAGAGTCATGTGACGGTGCCGCAGATCCGCGGCATGCACGAAGGCGACCGCTCGCGTAAGGTGACGCTGGTGGAGCATGGTTTTCGTCTGCCTTCGGCACTCGATAACCGCCCGCTTCGTTTTGATGAGTTTGAGGCGAGGATTCCCCAGTTCATCTACGTTTCGGCCACGCCGGGCGACTATGAGCTGCGGGTTAGCCAGAACGACGTTGAGCAGATTATTCGTCCGACCGGTCTGCTCGACCCCAAGATCGACGTTCGTCCGGTTCGTGGGCAGATTGACGATCTTGAGGACGAGATTCGCGAGCGCGTGGCGCGCAAGGAGCGCGTGCTGGTGACCACGCTCACCAAGCGCATGGCCGAGGACCTGACCGACCATCTGCTTGATGCCGGCATTAAGGTCAATTACATGCACTCCGATACGGCGACGATGGACCGTGTCGAGATCCTGCGAACGCTGCGCGAGGGAAAGATCGATGTTCTCGTTGGCATCAACCTGCTCCGCGAGGGTCTAGACCTTCCTGAGGTCTCGCTGGTGGCAATTCTCGACGCTGACAAGGAAGGCTTCTTGCGCAATCGCCGTTCGTTGATTCAGACGATTGGCCGTGCGGCCCGTAATGCCGACGGCGAGGTCATCATGTATGCAGACGTTGTGACCGATTCGATGAAAGAAGCCATCGAGGAGACGCAGCGCCGTCGCGAGATTCAGATGGCATATAACGAAGAGCATGGCATTGTTCCCAAGACGGTCCGCAAGGCCATTAACGACATTTCGAGCTTTATTGCCGAGGCCGAAAAGACTGTGGGCTCGAAGGGACGCTCGAGAGGCGATTCGCTGGGTCACGGTGCGTTCTATACGCCTGACGAAAACGGCGAGGGCGCCGCGCCGGAGACGGTGGCGCCCGAGCAGACACTTGCGGAGCAGTTGGAAGAACTGCCGCATGACGAGCTTGTGCGGATCGTCGAAACCATGGAAGAGGATATGCGCAACGCTTCTGCCGCCATGGACTTTGAGGAGGCGGCGCGCCTGCGCGATGCTGTCGTTCAGATTCGGGCGATGCTCGAGGGTGCGTCTGAGGACGAGACGATCGAGCGCTTACGTTCGCAGGCCCGCAAGGGTTCCACGTTCGCATCGGGCAGAAAACGCCAGGGTGCACGGTTTAAGAAATAGCGAACAGGCCCCGAGTTCCCTGTGGAGCTCGGGGCCTGTGTCTTTTGCGTGCTGGAATTCGTGCGCTAGAGGTCTGCGATCAGGGCTTCGGCGCAACGGATGCCATCGGTAGCGGCGCTCATGATTCCTCCGGCATATCCGGCTCCCTCGCCGCAAGGGTAGAGCCCCGGGGTCGATACAGCATGGCATTGCCGGTCTCGAGTAACGGTGACCGGAGAGCTCGAGCGTGTTTCAACACCGGTGAGGACGGCATCGGGATGGTCGTAGCCACGCAGTTTTTTGCCGAGCAAGGGAATTCCCAGACGAAGCGACTCGATGATATGTTGCGGCAATGACTCATCGATTGCTGTCCAAGTCACGCCGAGCGGATAGGTGGGCTTTACCTTGCCGCATGTCGTGCTGGCGCGTTCTGCAAGGAAATCGCCGACGAGCTGTGCCGGTGCGTTCCAGTTGGAGCCGCCAAGGCGATAGGCAGCCCGCTCGCAAATGCGCTGGAGTTCTACGCCTGCAAGAGGATCATCGCTGGGGAGATCATCGGGCGTGACGTTAACGAGGAGAGCGGCGTTTGCGTTGCGGCCGGCGCGGGCGTTGAGACTGGCGCCGTTGACGCACAGATGGCCGGGCTCTGAAGAGGCGGCGACAACCTGTCCGCCGGGACACATGCAGAATGAGAACACACTGCGGCCGTTGGGAAGATGGGCAACGAGCTTATAGGGGGCTGCTCCGAGCGCGGGATGACCCGCTGCGGGGCCATATTGCGCCCGATCGATATCACGCTGCGGGTGTTCGATGCGAACGCCCATGGCAAACGTCTTTTGAGCGAGGGCGACATGATGGGTTTTGAGAACCTCGAATACGTCGCGGGCAGAATGACCGCAAGCAAGGATGAGATGCTTTGTGTTGATTGACTCGCTTGTCGCGTCGTGGGACGACTGGATGTCGATACCGACAATGGTGCCAGACGCGTCGATGCGAATGTCGACGAGCTTCGTTCGATAACGGACGACACCTCCGAGCTGCTCGATGCGCTGGGATATAGCGGTGACAACTGTGGGAAGGATGTCGGAGCCAATGTGCGGCTTGGCATCCCACAGAATATCGCGGGGCGCACCCGCCTCGACGAAGGTTTCGAGGATAAGGCGATGGGCGGGATTTTTTGTTCCCGTATTGAGCTTGCCGTCCGAGAAGGTCCCCGCGCCGCCCAGACCAAACTGGATATTACTCTCGGGGTCGAGGATGCGCTCCTTTAGAAAGAGGTCGATCGCATGCGAGCGGCGAAATGCCGGGTCGCCGCGCTCGATGAGCAAGGGCTTAAGACCTGCTTCGGCGAGCGTAAGCGCAGCGAAAAGGCCGGCGCATCCGGCGCCGACAACGACAGGGCGTTCTTGAGGTGCGTCGGAGACGGGGGTGGGGAATGAAGACCCATCGTCTTCTATCGCGCGTACGCGCGAGCGGTCACGCTCGGCAACGCTGTCGACCGCTTCTCGCTCGAGGTGGGGACTAGTCAGCTCAACACGAAAGCTTAGGATAAAATGGACGTCTCGTTTTTTGCGGGCGTCGATTGACTTGCGGTGGAGCTCGATGGACTTGATCTCGGAGTCCTTGCAACGTAGGACGCGCTTGGCGACTCGCTTGCCAACAATGAGGCAGGCATTTTCATCGCCGGCTTCATCGAGCGACGCGTTGACTTGGGTGATTTCGATCATCGAGGTCTCCTTAGAGGCAAGAAAGAGGCCGTCCGGTATCCCAGACGGCCCGAATGCGTTTTTGATTATAGACTGCGCGGCTACAGGCTGCTTGCAGCGCGAATGCCCGAGAGCCAGGCCCACGCAAGGTTAAAGCCTCCGCAATCGGCGTCGATGTCGAGCGCTTCTCCGCAGACGTAAAGCGGGGCGCCTGTGGTGCTGTTCACGTAAAGATTGGGTGTCGAGACGCACTCGATAGATATGCCGCCACGCGTGACCTGTGCTGAGCGCTCCTCTGCCGTCCCTTCGACGGACAGTTTAAAGTGCTTGAGGATTGAGACCAGGTGGATGACATCGCGCGAGCCGGGATGGCACCGCTCGAATGCCGTACAGACGACGTGTGAGAGCTGCGGGGCGAGCATGCCGTCAAGCCAGTGGGAGTTTCGGGGCGAAAAATCGCCGAGCACGTTGACACGCTGCTCGAGCGTATCGAGCAGCTCATCTTTGGAGAAATCTGGAAAGAAGTCGATCAGAACAGTGTCGCCCTGGTTGATACGGCGAGAGAGATTGAAGGCGGCGACGCCTGAGATGCCGAAGGCACGGAACAGCGCTTCGCCATCTTCTCGCCAGAGCTCTTCGTGGCTGCGCGAGAGCGTTAAGCGGGCTCGGACGCGCAGACCATCCAGAGTTCCGAGTGCCGTCCGGTCGCCGACGACTGATGCCGATACGGGGCACAGGACGGGGCGCAGGGGCGTCAAGGGAAGGCTAAACACCTCGGCGATGCCGGTGGGGTTGCCGCCCGTAGCGATAACCACGGCCCTTGCCTGCAGGGCATCGCTCGTGCGAGGAGTATCGGCTAACGCCTTTCGAAGCGAACGGAGCTCCGTCTTTCGGTCGCCGTGCTTTTTGGGTTTGAGTACATGAGCGGGACGGTCGATCTGAAGCGTCCAGCCTTCGGAAGCCTTATGAGCCGCAATGACGTTAGTCCCGCAGCGTAGGGTGATGCCCAAACGCTCGCATGCATTGAGGAGTGCATCGCGAACCGACTCGGCGCGAAGGGAGCGCGGGTATAGGCGGCCTTCCTCACGGATCGTCATGATGCCCAGCGAGGAGAAAAAACTCTCGAGATCTTGCTCGGGTTGGGGGCCCATGATGGATTCGACAAAGGCGGGGTGGTTATATCGCCGAATGTCGATGGATTCGTTTGAGAGGTTGCAGCGGCCGTTTCCGGTTGCAAGCAGCTTGAGACCGCAGGCGACGTCGCGCTCGACGACGCAGACGCTTTTGTCGACACGCGCCGCCGTAATGGCGGCGGCGAGGCCCGAGGCCCCGCCGCCGATCACCAAGACGTCATAGAAGGCGCTTGCGTTCACTTAGGCCTCGTCTGTCTTGTGCGGGGCGATGGCCTCAACGGCGGAGACGGCTTGGGGCAGCATGCCGGCGGGCAGCGCGGTTTCGACTTCTCCCTTGTCGCAGGTTTCGGCGAGCGCGGGATCGATGGGCAGCTGACCAAGGATGTCGAGATGATAGGTCTCGGCGACCTCGGGAAGATTGCTCTTGCCGAAGACCTCGATCTTCTTACCGCAGTCGGGGCATTCGATATAGCTCATGTTCTCGACAATGCCCAGAATCGGAACGTTCATCTTCTCGGCCATGTTGACCGCCTTGGCGACAATCATCGAGACTAAGTCTTGCGGGCTCGTGACGATGACGATGCCATCGACGGGCAGTGACTGGAAGACGGTGAGTGCGACATCCCCCGTTCCCGGAGGCATATCGACCAGCAGATAGTCGATGGGGCCCCAAGAGGTTTCGCTCCAGAATTGCCTGATGGCGCCGGCGATGACCGGACCACGCCAGAGGACGGGATCGGTCTCGTTTTGAAGCAGCAGGTTGGAGCTCATGACCTTGACGCCGTGCTCGGAGATCTCGGGCAGCATGAGGTTGCCGAGGGCATGGACATGGCGTCCGCTCATGCCGAACATTTTGGGGATGGAGGGGCCGGTGATGTCGGCGTCGAGAATGCCAACCTTGTTGCCACGGCGGGCGAGCTCGGTTGCGATGGCGCCCGTCACAAACGACTTGCCGACGCCTCCCTTGCCGGAAAGCACAGCGATAACGCGCTTGACCTCCGACAGCGTATTCTCTTCAAATTGCGACGGCGTTGATTGTCCGCCGGCTGCTTGTGCGTGCTCGCAACCCATGTATGACTCCTTTGTATATGTTGGGGCCGGGGCCCCGCGATGTGACACGAGCGTCATTGTACCCTCGTTTGCGAGCGGGAGTCATTTGCGATGCATTTGGGCCGAGCGTGCTTGCAATACGATGGGTCCAAGCGAATGGGCGGGCTTATTGAACTTTGCTGGCGAACTCGAGGTATTGCATGCGCTGCAGCTTGTCGATCGTCGAGGCGTATGGGCTATCTTCAGATTCCAAGTCGTAGCGCAGCCCGTCGGCACCAAGATAGCCGGCGACATTGATGGTGGGCACATCTGACCTTGTTGCAAGCAGGGCCTTTTGATAGTCAGTGAGCGGGGCGCCGATCTTATTAAGGGTAATAGCTGCAATCTCGTTTGCCCCGACGGTGTCGTAGACGTTGAGCTCGGTATTGCCGGCGATTTCATAGTTAGCCCAGACGAAATAGGTCGACTGATAGATACGGAAAGCGTGGCTTGCCGTATCTTCCTGAGGGTACAGCTCGTCGTTGAGAGTCGTTGCGGCGCTCGGCTGATGGTCGCCAAAAAAGACAAGAACAACCGGTCTGCCGATATTGCGGAGCTCGTTGATAAAGTACTCGAGGTCCCGGTCGGATGCATTGATGCAGGTGAGATAGGTATTGAGCGCGCTATTGGCGCCCTCGCTGGCTCCCTCGACCCAATAGTTTGTCAGCTCTTCGACGGGAACGGTGCCATAGTCGTAGCCGCCGTGATTTTGCATCGTGACGTCAAAGATGAACTGCGGGGCTTCGTCGGTTCTGAGCAGGTCGAGTATCTTGTCGTAGGTGGCGTAGTCGCATACGCCGGCATGGTAATAGGGCGCACCTTCGAAATCGCCGATTGATAGAAAGTCTCCAAAACCCAGCTGCTGATAGATTTTATCTCGATGGTAGTTGACGGGGTTTTGCGGGTGCATAGCGGTAGTGGTATACCCGAGCTCTTTAAGGTCCTTTGCCAGGCTGTTGACGCCATTCATCTGATACAGCTGATAGGGGATTTTGCCTAATCCGACAAAGGCCGTTGTCGCTCCGGTCAAAAATTCGAATTCGGAGTTCGCCGTTCCGCCACCGGTGACCGAAGCGAGCATGGTGCCGCGAACA
Organism: uncultured Collinsella sp.; assembly: GCA_958435945.1. Lineage (GTDB taxonomy): Bacteria > Actinomycetota > Coriobacteriia > Coriobacteriales > Coriobacteriaceae > Collinsella. The sequence continues at coordinate 8,692 of CAUBIC010000007.1, forward strand.
AGTGTGTCGGGAAGCGAGTTGTAGAATGCGGGACCGGTGTACCCGGCCGCCTGGAGCTGCTCAAAGCACGAAAGGTCGCTAAAACTCTCGTTCATGACGGCAACAATCGTCGGCTTGATTTCATTGAACTGGGCAACGGCCGCCGCGCGCTGCTCGCTCGAGCCATACGTGCTGTCGTAGGCGGCGGCGAGCTCCTGCTCGATGCTCTGCGCCTCATCGGGCGTATAGTCTTCGGGCTTTTCAATGGGCAACTCGTTGACCATTTCGGTGAACGAAGTGATAAAACCCTGAGACGCATACGTGGTGATGGGCTGCCAACGGTCAAATCCAAAATCCAGCGACTGCTCCAAGTCGATGTTGGAAAAGCCCAAGAGCCCCACAACGGTCACTAGCAGAAAAGCGCAGAGGTTAGCGGCGATTGCGGGGAAGACATGGGCGGGCGTACGGAGCTTTCGCGGTCGGATAAGCGAAAGAAGCCCCAGGGAAATCTCCAGCAGGGCGAGTGAGGTTACGATTCCTGCAGTGAAGGTGAACTCATATCCCTCACTTACTTCCATTGCGGTGCCCAATGCCAAAATGTCGCTCGGCAGGATGGCCTCGCCTTTAAACGTTATGACGAAGTGCTCGGCAATGCCAAGGGTACAACAGACGACGGGCACGAGGGCCATGACTCCTCCATGACGCTGTCCCAGCAAATAAAGGGAGAGCAGAACCGTCGCGAGCAGCTCAACGGAAAACCCGAATGAGTTGGCGGGAATGCGATAGAACGTTTCGTTGCAGGCAATTTCGAGTGAAACGAACGAGAGCGCTGAAACAGCGGCGACGACAAGGATGTCGCGGCAAATACAGGCAACCGTTCCCGTCGCAAGATCGGTTTGGTCGATAAGTCCCGAAACCAAGGGCTCGACAAGAAGTATGACGGCGGCAGCACCGAGCGCCGAATAAGAAAGGACCCATAGGGAACAGTCCTCATTTACGAGCAATTGATTCGTAATCCATGCAGCTACCATGCCGAGCGGGATGAGGAGCATCGCGCACCAAAAGACGCGGGCAATGGGCGGTTTTTCGTTGTGTTGGATTGAAAAATACACGCGCACGACGACGGCGGCCACGATAAGGACGGCGATGAATATGGGCAGATTGGCCATGCCACTCGAAGTGATTTCAAGGGGGATATCTTCGGTCATGGACGTTCCTCTGTTACAGCAAATTAAGTTCAGTTTTAGATTACTCTAACCTTTCCACGGCATTTCGAGAAACAAAGCACCCGACACGCAAAGCAAAAGGTCTGCGAATCTTGTATTACGAACATCTGTGCGCGTTGAGTGCGTTAAACTCATCGACAGTGTGATTTGAGGTTATAGGAGGCAAGGAGCTTCCATGTCTGATTCTTCTATCGTTATCCGTGGTGCGCGCGAACACAACCTGCGCAATATCGATGTTTCCATCCCGCGCGACGAGCTCGTGGTCATTACCGGTCTTTCGGGCTCGGGCAAGAGCTCGCTGGCGTTTGACACGATCTATGCCGAGGGTCAGCGTCGCTACGTGGAGAGCCTGTCGAGTTATGCGCGCCAGTTTTTAGGCCAGATGGACAAGCCCGATCTAGACTCGATCGACGGCCTTTCGCCGGCCGTCTCGATCGATCAGAAGACGACGTCCAAGAATCCGCGCTCGACGGTGGGTACTGTAACTGAGATTTATGACTACCTTCGCTTGCTTTTTGCACGCGTGGGCACGCCGCACTGTCCCGAGTGCGGTCGCGTTATCGAGCGCCAGACCACCGACCAGGTCGCCGATAAGGTCCTGGCAGCGGGAGAGGGTCGTCGTGCGTTTGTGCTGGCACCGGTGGTGCGCGGGCGCAAAGGCGAGTACGCAAAATTGTTCGAGGATCTTCGGGCTGAGGGCTTTAGCCGCGTGCGTGTCGACGGCGAAGTACGCTCGCTCGACGACCCCATCGATCTGGACAAAAAGTTCAAGCACGATATCGAGGTCGTAGTCGACCGCATCGTGATTCGGGAAAACTCTCTGGGCCGTATCGCCGAGTCGGTTGAACAGGCGACTGCCTTGGCACACGGCAATGTGAACGTGTACATGCTGCCCGATCGCGATGCTCCCGAGGGAACCGAGGGCGAGCTGCTGGAGTATTCGTTGGCTCTGGCGTGCCCGGAGCACGGGCACTCCATCGACGACCTACAACCCCGCGACTTTTCGTTCAACGCGCCCTATGGTGCGTGTCCCGAGTGCGATGGTCTGGGCTTTAAGAAAACGGTCGATGCCGAGGCGCTGATTGAGGACCCGTCGAAGTCGATTGCCGATGGGGTCTTTGGAAGCCTGTTCGGCAATTCGAACTACTACCCCCAGATCTTCGCCGCGGTCTGTAAGCACTTTAAGGTGAGCGCGGATACACCGTGGGAAGACCTACCTCCGCGAGTGCGCCGTGCATTTTTGGATGGCATGGGCGACAAGAAGATTTCGGTGGACTATCAAAAGCTCGACGGTCGTCGCAGCCAGTGGGACACCAAGTTTTCGGGCGTGCGCAATATCCTGTACGAGCGCTATACCGAGACGACCAACGAGAACACTAAGGCGCGCCTGGAGAAGTACATTCGCGAGGAGCCGTGTTCGAGCTGCCATGGTGCTCGCCTGCGCCCCGAGATGCTCGCCGTCACCGTGGGCGGCAAGTCCATTTATGAGGTTTGTTGCCTGTCGTGCCGCGAGTCGCTCGAGTTTTTTGAGGACCTTGAGCTCACCGAGCGTCAACAATTCATCGGCGGTCGTATCGTCAAGGAAATCCTGGAACGCTTGCGTTTTCTGGTTGATGTCGGCCTTGATTATCTGACGCTCGATCGTGCTTCGGCGACGCTTTCCGGCGGTGAGGCGCAGCGCATTCGCCTGGCTACGCAGATCGGTGCGGGCCTCATGGGCGTTCTCTATATTCTGGACGAGCCTTCGATTGGTCTTCACCAGCGCGACAACGAGCGGCTGATTAAGACACTCGAGCGCCTGCGCGATATCGGCAACACCGTTATCGTCGTTGAACACGATGAGGACACGATTCGCGCTGCCGACTATGTGATCGATATGGGGCCAGGCGCGGGCGTCAACGGCGGGCACGTGGTCGCCGCGGGAACGCCTGCCGATATCATGGCGTGCCCCGATTCCATGACGGGTGCTTATTTGACCGGCAAGCGGATGATCCGCGTGCCAGACGAGCGCCGCAAGCCCGGCCGCGGCTGCCTTAAGATCACGGGCGCCCGCGCCAACAACCTCAAAAACGTTACCGCCAAGATTGAGTTTGGTACGCTCACAGTCGTTACCGGTGTTTCGGGATCGGGCAAGAGCTCCCTGGTCACCGATACGATTGCGCCCGCGCTTACGAATGCCATCCACCGTTCGACGCGTCCCGTGGGTCCGTACAAGAAGATTGAGGGCATCGAGTGCATCGATAAGGTGATCGACATTGACCAGTCGCCGATCGGTCGCACGCCGCGTTCGAACCCTGCGACCTATATTGGCCTGTGGGATGATCTGCGCGCGCTGTTTGCGAGCACGCCGGAGTCGAAGGCGCGTGGCTACTCGCCGGGACGCTTCTCCTTTAATGTGAGCGGCGGACGCTGCGAGGCGTGCAAGGGCGACGGCCAGATCAAGATTGAGATGCACTTTCTTCCCGATATTTATGTTCCCTGCGAGGCTTGTGGCGGCAAGCGCTATAACCGCGAGACGCTCGAGGTTACCTATCGTGGCAAGACTATCTCGGACGTACTTGACATGAGCGTGGCCGAGGCACTGGCTTTCTTTGGGAATATTCCGCAGATCAAGCGAAAGCTTCAAACCCTGTATGACGTCGGCCTAGGTTATGTGAGCTTGGGCCAGCCCGCCACGACGCTCTCGGGTGGTGAGGCGCAGCGCGTAAAGCTCGCCAAGGAGCTTCATCGCCGTCAGACGGGTAAGACGTTCTATATTTTGGACGAGCCTACGACCGGTCTTCATTTTGAGGACGTTCGCCAGTTACTTGATGTGTTGCAGCGTCTAGTCGATGCGGGCAATACGGTGTTGGTGATCGAGCACAACCTCGATGTCATCAAGGTCGCCGACCGTCTGATCGATATGGGTCCCGAGGGTGGCAACGGTGGCGGAACTGTCGTGGTCTCGGGTACGCCAGAGCAGGTTGCGGCATGCCCGCAGAGCTATACCGGCAAGTTCTTGGCGCCGTTGCTCAAACGCGATAAGGAGCGTCAAGCGCAACTCGATGCCTAATACATAGGTGTTTTTGAAACATGAGCGCCGCCGATTCCTTGCGATTCGGTGGCGCTCTCTTTGTCGAGATAGCGTATGCCGCGCAAATGGACATATACTTAAAAATTGCGTTCTTATATGAGGGAAAGGATATGCCATGCCGAAGGCCGTGAAGACGCCAAAGACCAACGCCATGCGTGAGCTGGAAAGCGCCGGCATCCCCTATGTTCTCCATACGTACGAAGACGATGACGACGAATCGTCGGGGCTGGGCGTCGCGATTTCCGAGCAGCTTGGCGAGGAGCCCGGTCAGGGATTTAAGACCCTGGTCTGCACGACGCCGTCCAACGACCATGTCGTATGCTGCATTCCCGTTGCCGACGAGCTCGACCTCAAGGCCGCCGCGCGCGCCGCAGGCGAAAAGTCGCTGACCATGATGCATGTCAAAGATTTGCTTGCCGCGACGGGGTATGTCCGCGGCGGTTGCAGTCCGGTCGGTATGAAAAAACGCTTCCGGACTCTGATCGATGAGACATGCGTCCTTTGGGATACCATTTTTATCTCGGGTGGCAAGCGCGGCTATCAGCTTGAGCTTGCTCCCGATGACTTAGTTGCATTTTGCGGGGCGACGGTTGCCCCGATCACGAGAGAGGACTGAGCGATGCCGCAGGAAGAATCAAAGCGCGGAGCTCACTTTGCAAAAGGGTCGGCTCCTCAGACGCCCGCGCCCGAGGCCGCTTCGTTCGATAACGAGATTCGAAACGCCTGGTCCGCTGCCGCTGACCCGGGCGAGACGGCCGTGTACTTGCGTGCCGCCGGTGCCGGCACGGCACTTCCCCGTACGGTTCTTTCTTCGGCTCGTCCCGATGAGACGGCTGTCTTTTTGGTCGCCGCTCAATCGAGCGCCAGCGTGATGCCGATCGCCTCCGAGGCTCCTCGTGCGCCGCGTCCCGATGAGACGGCGGTGTTTTTGATGGCAGCCCAGGGAAAGAGCACACCGCAGAGCGCTCCTGCCGCTCGTTCCGCCAAGCCCACGGCTCATGATGATGGCGAACCGCTTTTTTCGGATGACGAATGGTCGCCTCTTGGTTCGACCGATCCCGTCGAGGGCGTGGCCATCGACGGTGATGACGACTGGGACCCTCTGTCGTTTTCTGCCCGAACCGTCGCCGCCAATGAAGTTGACACGGTGTTTGGCGACCATGCCATATTCGATGATGATGCCGTATCCGGTAACAACATGCCGAACAGCGATGACGCCGCACCTGCTGATGACGCCGTTTTGGTTGACGATCCCTTTGCGATAACCGGCTCCTTTGCCGTTGTGGACGATTTGCCGCCACAAGATGAGGTTTATGAGGACTCTCAGGACGACGTAGACGATATGGGTTCGTCGGACTACTCCACGGTTGGTCGTTCTGCTGGCCTTATGACCGTGCTGACCATCGTGTCGCGTGTCACCGGGTTTATCCGCACGTGGGCCATGGCGGCCGCCATCGGTATGTCGCTGCTCTCGTCCTCCTATCAGGTTGCCAACAACCTGCCCAACATGCTCTACGAGCTCGTGATGGGCGGCATGCTCGTTACGGCGTTTTTGCCAGTGTATATGGGTGTGAGGCGCGAGCAGGGTCGCGAGGCATCGAACGAGTATGTCGGCAACCTGCTCGGTATTCTGCTTCTGCTGCTGGGCGGTATCTCGCTGCTGGGCACCGTGTTTGCTCCCGGCTTTATTTGGACGCAGTCGTTCCTTTCGGGCGATGGCGGCAGCATGGATACCGCTGCGTTCATGTTCCGCTTCTTTGCTATTCAAATTCTGTTTTATGGCTTGGGCTCGGTGTTCTCGGGCGTTCTCAACGCACACCGCGACTATTTCTGGTCGACGTTTGCCCCGGTTCTCAACAATGTCATCGTCATCGCCAGCTTTATGGGCTTTGCTCCCGTGTCTGCACAATTTGGCGAGCAGGCCGGTATTATCTTGATCGCAGCTGGTACGACCCTCGGCGTCTTTGTCCAGATGGCCTGCCAGATTCCCGCGCTTGGCAAGCATGGCGTGCATCCTCATATCCATATCGACTTTAAGGATCCCGCGCTGCGACAGACGATCGCGCTTGGTATCCCGACGCTGCTCGCCACGGTGTGCATGTTTGTCTCGACCTCCATTACCAATGCCGCCGCGCTGGTGGTGCAGCCCGAGACCGGCCCTTCCGTCATCGCATATGCGCGCCTGTGGTACACATTGCCCTATGCGCTGATCGCCGCCTCGCTTTCGACGGCACTCTATACCGAACTCTCTCACGATGCGCAGGAGAAGGATTACGACAGCGTCCGCACGGGCATTTCGCGCGGTGTCGCCCAGATGCTCTTCTTCCTGATTCCGTTTGCGATGTATCTGATCGTCTTCGCCCGTCCGCTCAACATGATCTACTGCGCCGGCAAGTTCGATGAATCCGGTGTGGCGCTGGTGTCGGAGTTCCTTATCTATCTGGCACTTTCCCTGCCGCTCTACGGCGTGGTCGTGCTGATGCAGAAGAGCTTCTCGGCCCTGCTCGACATGAAGCCCTACGGTCGTTATTGCCTTTACTCTGCCATTGGACAGGCCGGTTCGGTGCTGCTGTTTGGCGTGGTGCTGGGCTACGGTATGCCGGCAATTGCGCTTTCGTACGTCGTTGACTACGTAGTCTTGGTCGGATGCTCACTGTGGTGGCTGCGCCGTCGTCTGCATGGCCTTCAGGTCAAGTCTATCCTGCATGGCGGTTTCTTCGGCCTACTGTTCGGTGGCTTGGGCGCTGCCGCGGGTGCCGGCGTCATGTGGGCACTTGAGCACTTTGTCGGAGCGCTTGGCAGTTCGATCCTAATTACCCTGGGCTACGTTTGTGTTGCAGGCGTCGTCTCGCTCGCTGTAACTTTTGGTCTCGCCTTCGTCTTTAAGATGCCCGAGGTCTCGGCGCTGCTTCGTCGCAAGTAGGTGCGCGTGGCAGGTCACGACAACATTCCAACACTTGCCGAGCAGGTTTCGCGCGTTCCCACGCAACCCGGCTGCTACCTTTGGAAAGATGCCAAGGGTGATGTCATCTATGTGGGCAAGGCAAAAAACCTGCGTGCCCGTATGCGTCAATACGTGACACTGCAGGACGAGCGTCAAAAGATCCCGCTCATGATGCAGCTGGTGGCGAGTTTCGACTATATCGTGGTGGAGACCGAGCACGAGGCATTGGTGCTCGAGCGCAATCTGATTGGCCAGTACCATCCGTACTTTAACGTCGATCTCAAAGACGATAAAAGCTATCCCTTTATCGCCATTACCAAGAGCGACTTGTTTCCGGCTATTAAATACACGCGAGAGCGTCATAAACCGGGAACGCGCTATTTTGGCCCCTATACCGATAGCCGTGCGGCGCGTGAGACCATCGATACGCTACGCAAGGTTATTCCTATTTGCTCGGCATCCTGTGCGGAATGGCGCAGCTGCCGCCGCATCGTCGAATCTCATAAGGGCGAAGAAGACATCGTCAATATGATTTGCGCGCAAAACGGGCGTCCCTGCTTTGACTACCATGTCGGGCGCGGGCCGGGCGCATGCGTCGGCGCGATTTCCCCTGCCGACTATGCCAAGAACGTCAAACGTGTCGAACGTTTCTTGTCGGGCCATCGCAAGGATGTCGTTGACGAGCTTACGTCCGAGATGACGGAGGCAGCCGAGACGCTCGATTTTGAGCGTGCGGCGCGCGTCAAGCGTCGCCTGGAAGTCATTAGGGGCCTGGACGATCGCCAACAGGTCGTTTTTCCATCGAGCGTCGATATCGACGTCATCGGCTTCTATCGCGAAGAGACTATCTCTGCCGCCTGTGTCTTTGTCGTTCGCGAGGGCCGAACGGTTCGAACTTGTGAGTTCATCCTCGATAAAGGCCTGGATGTCGACGAGGAAGAGCTTCAATCGGGCTTTCTTAAGCGCTATTACGACGAGACGGCTGATATTCCAGCCGAGATCAATCTCTCTGTCGAGCTTGAGGATGCCGAGGCGTTGGGGGAGTGGCTTGCGGGCAAGCGCGAACGCTCTTGCCATCTCCATAGGCCGCAGCGCGGCGAAAAGCACCGCCTGCTCGATATGGCTTCCAAAAATGCGCGCCATGCCCTCATGCGCTACATGATGCGCACGGGGTATGCTGACGATCGCACCAATCAAGCGCTCCTGGAGCTCGAAAGCGCGCTGGCGCTGCCTGCGCCGCCGTTGCGCATCGAGTGCTTCGATATCTCGACGTTGCACGGCACCTTTACCGTCGCTTCGATGGTGGTATTTACCAATGGCCGTGCCGACAAGGGCCAGTATCGTCGCTTTAAAATTCAGGCCGAATTGGACGAGGCGAACGACTTCGTATCGATGTCCGAGGTTCTGGGGCGTCGCTATGCTCCCGAGCGCATGGCGGACGAGCGCTTTGGCTCGCGCCCCGATTTGCTCGTTGTCGATGGCGGCAAACCGCAATTGACCGCTGCAATTAAGCAACTTGAGGCGCTTGGCCTCGATATACCAGTTTGTGGCTTGGCAAAGGCCGATGAGGAAGTTTTCGTGCCGTGGGACGAGACCCCCGTCGTGCTGCCGACCGGCTCCGCTTCGCTTTATCTGATCAAGCAGGTTCGCGATGAATCCCACCGATTTGCGATTACGTTCCATCGCGAGTTGCGCGATAAGGCTATGACGGTTTCGGTGCTTGACGACGTTCCGGGCGTGGGACCCACCAGAAAACGTGCCATTATGCGCCATTTTGGCTCGATGAAGCGTTTGCGCGCGGCAAGCGAGCAGGAGATTGCGGAAGTTCGAGGCGTTCCGGCCGATGTCGCCAAAGCGGTCCACGAGGCACTTGTTGCATGGAATGCCGAGCGCGCCCAGGCATCGGCCAGCCGTTCCGAAAACTAAACGCGCTTCTAAACAACTGATATACATGATTGGCTGATTTTCAATCATTTATTTCGCGGCGATTACCTGCTGATTTCGGGTTTTATTAACGCTAAAACGTTTGACTAGCCATGGTGAATAACCCTGCTATCCTGCGGGTTGACGAAGACTGATATCTCACCTCGTCGATACATACTGTCTGTCGAATCGTTTGTCAATGAATTCGGTGAACGGTAGTAAATACCGTTCAAGCGTATGTATGTATCGGTCGCCGAGCGCGGCACCCAAGTTGGGTTTGTCGGTAGGTAAGGTATATATCGTCCGCAAGTTGCGCGGGGGCAAGTCTAGGTGCTCCCGGGTAAGATTCTCTATTGATAGGAGAAGACATGGCCATCATCAACAAGGGTATGTCCAGGCGTTCGTTCCTCGGCCTCACCGGCAGCGTCGCTGCTGTCGCAGGGCTTGGTCTCACCGGCTGCGGTGGCAGCTCTAGCGACGAGGGTTCCGCTTCCGGTTCCACCGATTCCGCCAACCGTGGCGGCGGCGTGATCACCGCTGGTTCCGCTTACGCTCCGTCCAGCTTCGACCCCGCCAGCACCGGCTCCGCTGTGGGCCTGGGTGCTAACTGGCACGTCGTCGAGGGCCTCTACGGCATCGATTACCACGACTACAGCACCTTCAACGAGCTCGCCACCGACGACCCCAAGTCTGTGGACGACACCACTTTCGAGGTTACCATCCGCAAGGGCGCCAAGTTCTCCGATGGCACCGAGGTCACCGCTGACGATGTCGTTGCCTCCTACACCGCTTGCGCCGCTTCCGCTACCTATGCTCCGTTCTTCCAGCCCTTCGAGTCCATCGAGGCCAAGGACGCCAGCACCGTGACGGTCAAGACCAAGGTCCCCAACTTCTCCCTGCTCAAGGATCGTCTGGCCATCGTCCGCGTTACCCCGGCCACCCAGACCGAGGAGGATCGCGCCAAGCAGCCGATCGGCTCCGGCCCCTGGATGTACGACTCTATCTCCGATACCGAGATCACCCTGGTTCCCAATCCCGAGTACAACGGTGAGTATGCTGCCGAGGATAAGAAGATCCAGTACAGCATCCTGACCGACCCCACCGCTCGCGTTACCGCTCAGCAGGAGGGCTCCACGCTCGTTATGGAGCTCGTTACCGCTGACGCTGTCGACCAGCTCGAGAGCGCCGGCTGCAAGATCGATAACGTTCAGGGTTTCGGCACCCGCTTCATCATGTTCAACGTCGCCAAGGAGCCTTGGAACAACGTCAAGGTCCGTCAGGCTGTCATGTATGCGCTCGACACCGAGAAGATGGTCAGCAACACCTTCGCCGGCCTTGCCACCGCTGCCAGCTGCTACCTGCCCAAGAGCTTCACCAACTATCATGAGGCTTCCACGGTGTACAAGACCGACGCCAAGAAGGCTAAGAAGCTCATCGAGGAGTCCGGCATCACCCCGGGTGCCATCACCCTGCGCACCACCGACAACGAGCAGATTAAGGGCATGGCCGCCCAGGTCAAGAACGACCTCGACGCTCTCGGCTTCGAGGTGACCATCCAGACCGATACCTCGCCGGCCACCTACGCTGCCATCGACGGCGGCGAGGCCTACGATATCCTCCTTGCCCCTGGCGATCCGTCCTGCTTCGGCGCTGACCCCGACCTGCTGCTCAACTGGTGGTACGGCGACAACGTCTGGATGCAGACCCGTTGCCCGTGGAAGGAGTCCGCTGAGTGGGAGAAGCTCCACGGTCTCATGGACGAGGCTCTTGCCGCCGAGGGCGACGAGCAGCAGAAGAAGTGGAACGAGTGCTTCGACATCATCGCCGACAACGCTGTTCTGTACCCCGTTGTCCACGTCAAGACCGTCTCCGCTTCCTGGGACGATCCGTCCACCGCGCCCAACGGCGAGGCCCTCGATGGCTTCAAGGGCATCGGCACGACGAGCATGTCCTTCAGGGGCGTCGCGACCGTCAAGGCCTAAGACTCGCTTGAGTCATATGTGGGGCGTCGGTCGTAAGGCAACGTCCTCATAGTTGAAACAAAGACCCGGGCGGCCTCGATGTCGCTCGGGTCTTGTAATGAGTATCCATACTCATATACCAGTTGGTCCTACCGACAAAAGAAAGGGGAGAGAACGTGAACAACTTTCTACGTTTGATTGGAAGGCGTCTCGTGGCGCTGCCGATCATGGCATTGGGCGTCACCGTCCTGGTGTTCTTCCTTATGTCGTTCTCCAAGACCGACCCCGCCTATACGGCGTTGGGTGACGGTGCCTCGCCCGAGGCGGTTGCCGAGTACCATGAGAAGTATGGTCTGGACGACCCCTGGCCCGTGCGCTACGTGCGCTACATGGGCGATCTGATCCATGGTGACATGGGCACCTATGGTGCTGCTCGCAACTCCGTTGCCAAGCGCATCTCCACGGCCCTGCCCGTCACGATGCAGCTGACCTTCATCGGTCTTGCCATCGGCGCGGTCGTCTCGTTTTTGCTCGGCGTCATCGCGGCACTGTATCGCGATAAATGGCCGGACCAAGTGATCCGCGTCTTTTCCATCGCCGGCCTGGCAACCCCGTCGTTCTGGCTTGCCGTTCTGTTGATTCTGCTGTTCTCTTCCTACCTTAAGGTGCTCCCGGCGTCCGGTGCTCTGCCTCACTTCACCACCAACCCGGCTGGCTATCTGGGACGTATGATCATGCCCGCTATCGCCCTGGCATTTCCGCTGACGGGTCAGATGACTCGTATCGTGCGTACCGCCATGGTCGAGGAACTCGACAAGGACTACGTCCGCATGGCCCGTGGCGCCGGCGTTCCCGAGAAGGTCGTCGTCGGCATCAACGTTTTGCGCAACGCGCTGATCACCCCGGTCACCACCCTCGGTCTTAAGATCGGTTACCTTATGGGCGGTGCTGTCGTCATCGAGGTCATCTTCAACCTCCCCGGCATGGGTACTGCGATTCTGCAGGGCGTTCAGGGCAACGAGGCGAACCTGGTTCAGGGCGTCGTCATCGTCGTTGCTCTTGCCTTCATCATCATCAACATCGTGGTTGACATGCTCTACCTGCTCATCAACCCGCGCATCAGGACGGTGTAGATTATGGTAAAGATTCGAGAGAAGCAAACCGAGCAGCTCGAGAAGGCTGCCTCCAAGGGGCTCAAGCTCGGTGGCTGGAAGAAGATGACGCTGTCTTCTAAGATTGCCGCCGTCGTGCTGGCACTGGTCGCCCTGACCGCGATTCTGGCGCCCCTCCTTGCCCCCTATAGCCCGGTCGAGATCTTTACGGCTCGCCAGGCTCCCGGCAACGGATTTATCTTCGGTACCGACGATAAGGGTCGCGACATTCTGTCGCGCATGCTCTACGGTGGTCGTTACTCGCTGATCATCGGCTTTGGCGCCACTGCCATGGCTCTGGTTTGCGGCTCGGTCGTGGGCGCCCTCGCGGCGGTTTCGCGCAAGTCCGTTTCCGAGGCGATCATGCGCATCCTGGACATCATCATGTCCATCCCGGGCATCGCCCTCGCTGCCGTCTTCGTCTCCATCCTGGGCAATTCAGTGCCGTCGATCATCTTCGCCATCGGCTTTATGTACACTCCGCAGATTGCCCGTATCGTGCGCGCCAACATCGTGTCCGAGTACGGCGAGGACTATGTCCGCGCGGTCATCGTTTCCGGCGCCAAGGCTCCGTGGATTTTGATCAAGCATGTTCTGCGTAACTGCATCGCCCCGATCATGGTCTTCACCGTTACCCTGGTCGCCGACGCCATCATCTTCGAGGCCTCGCTGACCTTTATCGGCGCTGGTATCCAGGAGCCCACCGCTACCTGGGGCAACATCCTCGCCGACGCCCGCGGCGGCGTGCTCGCTGGCCGTTGGTGGCAGGCGCTGTTCCCGGGTCTGGCTATCATGATCACCTGCCTGGCGCTCAACATCCTCTCCGAGGGCATTACCGACGCCATGGCCGCTGCTCCCTCCGCCGCCCTGGATCCGACCGATTCCTCCAAGCGCCGCGAGGCCGACCTGCTGGTCTCCGACCCCGTTCGCGCTTACAAGGAGCAGGCTCAGTCCCTGTCCGCCCGTCTTGGCGCCCTGCGCGATGTCGAGCTCAAGCGTAACGACCGCCATGTGCCCGATGAGTCCGTTGAGCCGATCCTTTCGGTCCGTGATTTCTGCATCCAGTTTGAGCACCACGGTGATATCAACGTCGTCGACCACGTCAACTTTGATGTCCGTCCCGGCCAGACCATGGGCCTGGTAGGCGAGTCCGGCTGCGGTAAGTCCATCACCACGCTGGCCATCATGGGCCTGACCGACGATGACGAGCACCTTTCCGGTGAGGTTCTCTGGGAGGGCCGCGATCTGCTCAAGATGAGCAAGAAGGAGTGGTTCGGCCTGCGCGGTACCGATATCGCCATGGTCTATCAGGACGCCCTGTCCTCGCTCAACCCCTCCATGCTCATTTCCGCCCAAATGAAGCAGCTCACCAAGCGCGGTGGCACCCGTAGCGCCGAGGAGCTCCTGGAGCTCGTGGGCCTCGACCCCAAGCGTACGCTCGAGAGCTATCCGCATGAGCTTTCCGGTGGTCAGCGTCAGCGCGTTCTGATCGCTATGGCCCTTACCCGCGACCCCAAGCTGGTCATCTGCGACGAGCCCACGACCGCTCTGGACGTTACTGTCCAGAAGCAGGTCATCAAGCTGCTTAACGACCTTCAGGCCAAGCTTGGCTTTGCCATGATCTTCGTTTCGCACGACCTGGCACTGGTCGCCGAGGTCGCTCATAACATCACGGTTATGTACGCCGGCCAGGTTATCGAGCAGGCGCCCACCAAGGAGCTGCTCACCAACCCGATCCACGAGTACACCCGCGGCCTTCTGGGTTCCGTCCTGTCCATCGAGAGCGGTTCGGGCCGCCTGCACCAGGTGCCCGGCGCCGTTCCGAGCCCGCGCGATTTCCCCAAGGGCGATCGCTTCGCACCCCGCTCGAGCCATCCGCGCATTGGCCTGGACACCCGTCCGGTCTTCAAGCGCGTGCCCGGCACCGAGCACTTCTATTCCGAGCTCCCCGATGAGGTGCTCAAGGCAAATGGTTTGACCCCTCACGCGGAGGTGATGTAGATGAGCGAGACCGCAGTCAACGGCGTCGAGCCGATCATCTTCCTTGATGACGTCCACGTCACCTTTAGGACCCGTACCGGCTCGATTCTGCACCCCAACCTGGTTCACGCCGTCCAGGGTGTAACGATTAAGCTCATGCCCGGACAGACCATCGGCATCGTCGGCGAGTCCGGTTGCGGAAAGTCCACCACCGCCAACGTCATGTGCGGCCTGCAGGCCCCCACGAGCGGCAAGGTCTACTTTAAGGGCAAGGACGTTACCAAACGTACCGCCGAGGACCGTCGCCACATGGGTCGCGTCATCTCGGTCGTGTTCCAGAACCCGGCCACGGCGCTCAATCCCCGCATGGTCGTTCGCGAGCAACTGCTCGACCCCATGCGCGTCCACAACCTGGGTACCGAGGCCGAGCAGGAGAAGCGCGTCAAGGAGCTCTTGGAGCTCACCGGTCTGCCCAGCTCCGCCGCCGAGGTTCTTCCCGGCCAGCTTTCGGGCGGCCAGCGCCAGCGCGTCGCAATTGCCCGTGCCCTGTCGCTGAACCCCGATGCCATCATCGCCGACGAGCCCACCTCGGCTCTGGACGTTTCGGTCCGCGCGCAGATTCTGAACCTGCTGACCGACCTTAAGAAGGAGCTCGGCCTGGCCATGGTGTTCATCAGCCATGACATCCAGACGGTCCGCTATATCTCTGACGACATCATCGTTATGAATGGCGGCAAGATCGTCGAGCAGGGCGAGGCCAAGCAGGTTTTCCAGCACCCTCAGGACCCCTACACCAAGATGCTGCTCGGCGCTGCGCCGTCGCTGCTGCATCCCAAGCTCGGCGAGTAGCCTCGCTTTCCCTCCCGTGCGCCCGGTTCCCTTACCGGGCGCACCTCCGTTGCGATTTCGAAAGGTTGGGTTCACGAGCCATGCCAAGTGCTCAGGAGCTACAACAGCAATTTGGTGAATATCGAGGCGCTATGCCCCGTCCATCGGATTTCGATTTCTTTTGGAAGGACCGCATGGCCGAGGCCGACGCCGTCGAGCTCGATTATGCGATTGAGGCGGCTTCGGTTGCGGATTCCGCGACCTGTCGGTTTTTCGACCTCTGGTATACCGGCATGTGTGGTGCACGCCTGCATGCCAAGTACCTTAAACCTGTCTCGGACGAGCACGTGCCATTGGTACTTCAGTTCCATGGATATCCGGGTGCGAGCCGCAGCTGGTTTGAGCAAGCGTCGTTTGCGGGCATGGGCATGGCGCTCATTGCTCTCGATTGTCCTGGCCAAGGAGGCCCCTCCGAGGACATTGGTGGATTTGAGGGCACGACGGTCGCGGGCCATATCGTCGCCGGTATCGACGGCGACCCAGCCAACCTCTACTATGTCCGCCTACATCAGGATATCCGCATTCTGTGCCGTATCGTTCGCGAGCTCGAGGGCATCGATCTTGCCCGTGTGTTTGTGAACGGCGCGTCGCAGGGCGGCGGTTTGGGCATTGCGACCTGCGCGCTTAACAGCGAGCTCATCAATCGCGCCGCCATCCTCTATCCCTTCTTATCGGATTTCCGCCTGGTCTGGGATTTGGATGCCGACGACATTGCCTACGAGGGTCTGCGCTACTGGTCTCGCTGGTTTGACGAGGACTCGACTCGTATCGAGGAAGCCTATGCCAAGCTGGCGTACTTCGATTCCAAGAACTTTGCCCCCATGGTCAAATGCCCCGTGCTGTTTGGCACGGGCACAGCCGATATCGTCTGCCCGCCGGCGACGCAGTTTGCGGTCTACAACAACCTGACCTGTGAAAAGCGTCATGAGTTCTTTGAAGGTTTTGGCCACGAGGAGATTCAGGACTTTGATGATCTGATCATTCCGTTTTTCTGCGAGGGAGGGGAGGCTCATGTCTAAGTGCGAGAGCAATATCGATGAGTTGATTGTCCCCGAGCTTGCGGGGATTCCTGGGACGGTTTCGTCAAGGCTCTCTGATTTCCGGGATTGGCGCGGCGATGCTTCTGTGGATGTTTCCGAGTTGGAGACAGCCGCTTCGGATCTTGAGGTTTGCGGGCTGACCGTTACGGCGATTGATTTCGCAAATCCGTGCGCGCGCTACTCCGAGGTTTCCTTTGAGCTCGGCGGGTATGTCGTGCACGGCCGTTTGATTGAGCCCTCTGGTTGCGCCCGAAGATCCGAGCTTGTTCCGCTGTGTCTGATGTTCCATGACATCGACCGACCCGTGCGGGGATGGCATCACATGACGCGGTTTGCCGCCATGGGATATGCCGTGCTTGCGCTGGACGATGAGACTATTGGATCCAGCGATCTGCAGCAGGGGATTACCTCGCCTGCTTTTGTCGAGCGTGTCCGTTGGGGCTGCGCGTTGGCGAAGGTTGCGCGCAACCTTGATGGCATGGATCCCGACCGCATCTTTGCATGGGGCGAGGGCCTTGGCGGCGGTGTCGCGCTGGCGGTTTCTGCTCTGGACGAGCGGGGCCTTGCCTGCACGGCGCTTGCCAATCCGCTTCCCAGCGGTCTCGAGACGCTGTCGCCTCGGGTTCGTGGCTCGGTGCTCATGGGCACATCGCTCATGGATACCGTGAGTGATCCCAAGGGCCAGTTTGCCGTATTCAACGGTCTTGAGTGTGACCGGAGGCATATCATCTATGCCAAATACGCTCACGAGCGCATCAATGCGTTCGAAAACGAAGTCGTCGACTTCTTTAACCAAACGTTCTATTCGTGTTCTTTGGCCTAGACGGCCTGGACACCGCCAACAAGAGTGGGCGGCATAGGGCTGCCCGCCAGACAACTAAGGAGATTCTTGTGGCAACTCAGAAATTCACCGGCGTTATCCCTCCCGTCGTTGTTCCCGATACCGAAGACCACCAGCTCGACGTTGCCTCCTTTGAGCGCAGCATCAACCGCATGATCGATGCCGGCGTCGATGGCCTGTTCTTCCTGGGCTCCTCGGGCGAGGTCGTCTTCTCCACCGACGAGCGCCGTCGCCAGATTGTCGCAGAGGCCGTCCGTATCGTCGACCACCGCGTTCCCGTTCTGGTCGGCATCATCGACACCGAGACCGAGCGCATGATCGAGCACGGCAAGGTCGCTCAGGAGCTGGGCGCCGATGCGCTCGTCGCCACCTGCCCGTTCTATGCCCTGCAGGGCATGACCGAGGTCGAGGAGCACTTCCGCATCCTTCACGAGGAACTCGACCTGCCCATCTTCGCCTACGACATCCCCGTGTGCGTCCACACCAAGCTCCCCTGGAAGCTCCTTGCTAAGCTCGGCGCCGAGGGCGTCCTGGCTGGCGTCAAGGATTCCTCGGGCGATGACATCTCGTTCCGCTACCTCATTCAGGAGAACGAGAAGAACGGCCATCCGATGAGCATCCTTACCGGCCATGAGGTCGTCGTCGACGGTGCCTATCTCGGTGGCGCCGACGGTTCCGTTCCGGGCCTCGCCAACGTTGAGCCCGAGGGCTACGTTCGTCAGTGGAAGGCCGCTCAGGCTGGTGACTGGGCTACCGTCAAGGCCGAGCAGGATCGCCTCAATGAGATTTCGCACATCTGGGATGTCACCTCGGGCGTCCAGGGCTATGCCGGTGGCGTCGGCGCCTTCAAGACCGCTATGAACCTCATGGGCATCTTCGACAGCCCGACCATGCCGCGCCCGGTGAAGGCCATGACCGGTGAGAACGTCGAGGCGATTCGCAAGGTCCTCCAGGACAACGGTCTCCTTTAAAGCTTTCCCAGGCACCCGACCTCGCCGTTCAACCGTGCGGCCATGACCCATTAGGTCAATGGCCGCACGGTTTCTCGGCGATCTCGGGCACCTGGAAAACCTTTACCGCGCTGTGACGGCTAGCCTGACGGCGCATTTCCTGTAGTTGTTTTTGTCTCCGAAGGAGAACGACATGGAGAACAAGTACGTCTGCTCTGTCGATATCGGCGGAACTAAGATCGCGACTGCCATCATGGAGTACCCGGCTGACGGCGGTGTGCCCCATCCCGTTTTTGAGGCTGAGGTTCCCACCGAGGCCCAGGAGGGTGGCGAAGCGGTCTTCCAGCGCATCGAGGCGTCTATCAAGGCAGCTCTTGAGGCAAATCCCGATGTCGAGGTCCTCGGAGTTGGCATCGGCGCTGCCGGTGTCGTCGACCCCAAGACGGGCGCCATCGCGTATGCCAATGAGATTATGCCCGGCTGGTCCGGCGTTCAGTTGGGGCCGCGTCTGCGCGAGGACCTCGGCCTTCCCGTTGCCGTTGTAGGCGACGTGCAGGCTCATGCTCTGGGCGAGGCCCACTGGGGCGTCGGCAAGGGCAAGTTCTCCGTCTTGTGTTTGGGCATCGGTACGGGCATCGGCGGCGCATATGTCGAGAACGGCCGCGTGATGCAGGGCTTCCATGGTGCTGCCGGCCATATGGGCCACATCGAGTGCTCGGCTGCCGCCGGCATTCCCTGCGCCTGCGGGCGTTCCGGCCATCTGGAGTCGGTTGCTTCCGGAACATCAATCGGGCGCATGTACGATGAGCGTTTTGGCCGCGTCGACCCCAGCCGTCCTTCGGTCGGCCGTGACGTGAACGACCTGTGCCGCGCAGGCGACGCAAAGGCGACCGAGGTCATTCATGACGCCGGCTTTGCGCTGGGCGCCAGCCTGGGCTCGCTTGCTAACATCCTGGACCCTGAGGTCATCGTGCTTTCGGGCGGCGTGATTCACCAAGGTCCCGATTGGCGTTCACAGACGTGGAAGGACTCGGTGCACGAGGGCTATGCCAGCCAGGCGCTCGACCCGCTTCAGGACACGCCGATTCTCATCGGCTCTCTGGAGGGCGACGCGCCGCTCATCGGTGCCGCCGAACACCTTCTTGCATCGTTGAAGTAAACATAACTACCAAGTGCGCCTTCTGAGGTGCCGCAGATTGACGTGAAAGAGGAGCGAAGCGTACTTCGGTACGCGAGCGACGGTTTGAACGTCAAGGTGCGGTGTCTCAGAAGGCTGTTTTGAGAAAGGTTGAGTCGAACATGACCGTTGATCCTTTGATCCAGTCCCTGAAGGGCAAGCTCGTCGTGAGCGTTCAGGCGTATATGGGCGAGCCGCTTCGTACGCCCGAGACCATGGCTCAAATGTCTCGCGCTTGCGAGCTTGGCGGCGCCGCCGCCATTCGCTGCCAGGGCCTTGCCGACATTGCCGCCATTAAGGGTCGCTGTGAGGTTCCCGTCATCGGTCTGTGGAAGGACGGGCACGAGGGCGTTTACATCACGCCGACGCTGCGTCACGCTCGTGCCTGCGTTGCTGCGGGTGCCGATATCGTGGCGATCGACGCCACCGATCGTCCGCGTCCCGATGGCAAGTCGGTCGAGGATACCTTCCGCCCGCTGCACGAGGAGGGTGTGCTCCTGATGGCGGATTGTGCCACCATCGAGGACATTCGCCGTGCGGTTGATATGGGCTTCGACCTGGTATCCACCACACTCTCTCACGGTGTCGCCGCCATCGACTGCACCATGGCCGATGGCCCCGACCTGCCGCTCCTGCGTCAGGCGACCGAGGAATTTCCCGGCCTTCCCATCATTTGCGAGGGTCGCGTGCATACGCCCGAGGAGGCTCGCGCTGCAATCGACGCCGGCGCGTGGGGCGTTGTCGTCGGCACCGCTATCACGCACCCCACGAGTATTACAAGTTGGTTCAAGGCTGCGCTTGAGGCGTAAGACGGGCCTTGTATCCGCTTGGGGCGGTATACTCAATAAAGGCAATTGATCGCGCGGGATCCGCTGGCCGGGTCCCGCGCTTATTTTAGGAGGCACACATGCAAAAGGGAGATGCCATGGATGCGGCGGAGCGCTCGGAGCGTATCCCCGATATCGTTATCATCACCGGAATGTCCGGCTCGGGCCGAACGCAAGCCATGCATGTGTTTGAGGACATGGGCTATTTTTGTATCGACAACCTGCCCCCACGCCTGATTGCCCAGCTTGCTGAGCTCGTTGGCATCAATACGGGCGTGGGCAGGCACCTTGCCGTTACCTGCGACCTGCGTAGCCAGGGCTTGTTCGATGAACTGCTCGATGCTGTTGCCGCACTGGAAGAGCGCGAGATGAGCTGCGACATTGTGTTTCTCGAGGCGTCTGACGAGGTGCTGATTCGCCGGTATAGCGAAAACCGTCGTCGCCATCCCATTGCAAAGCCGGGGGAGACCACGGCCGACGCTATTCAGCGTGAACGTCTGCAGCTGCAGGGCGTTCGCGATCGAGCCGATATGATTATCGACACGAGCCGCTTGCGCACTTCTGCCTTGCGCAACAAGCTGCGCATGGCTTTTTCCGAGCTGTCCGACCAGCAGCTTATGGATGTCCACGTGTTCTCGTTTGGCTTTAAGCATGGCATGCCCATCGAGGCGGATATCATGATCGATGTTCGCTTCTTGCCCAATCCTTTCTACGATCCCGAGATGCGCACCATGACCGGTCTCGATAAGAAGGTCTCCGATTTTGTCTTGGACCACCCCAAGACCCAGGAGTTCTGGAAGGCCTGGACCCAGCTGCTCGATACGGTCATGCCGGGTTATATCGCAGAGGGCAAGCCGCAGCTTTCCATTGCTATCGGCTGCACAGGCGGACAGCACCGTAGCGTCGCCATTGCCGAGGCCACGGCCCGCTACCTGGAGGGTGCTCAGTATCATGTGAGCATCTCCCACCGTGACCTGTCGCGTGCCAACACGAAGGCATAGGTTTACATGTCGTTTACCGCTGAGGTGCGTGACGAGCTTGCGCGCTGCGAACCAGAATGCGAATACTGCGATTTGTCGACGCTTGCTGCGCTAACGCGTGTGAGCGGCACGCTTTCGCTGGCGGGCTCGGGACGGTACCGCTTGACGGTCGCGACCGAGACGGGTGCTGTGGCGCGCACGATGATTGCGCTGACGCATCGTATCCTTAAGCTCAAGACCGAATTCACGGTTCGTAAGTCGGTCCTGCACAAGGTACGAAACTATCTCATCACCTTGCCCGATCAGCCCGATTTGGATAAGGCTCTGGTGCTGCTGGGCATTCTCGACCGTAGGGGAGGGCTCGTCGCGGGTGTGCCGCGCCACATCGTCGCCCGTCCTTGCTGCAGGCTCGCCTATATTCGCGGTGCGCTGATTGCCGGAGGCTTTGTTGCCGACCCGCGTGGCGATTTTCATTTGGAGATCGCGGTTCAGGGCGAGGAGTATGCAAAGGGACTTTGCGACCTTCTGGAGCAGATTGGAGTTCACGCCCGCGTCAATGCGCGTCGCGGCTCGTATGCCGTGTACATCAAGAGTGCCGAGGAGATTAAACGTCTGTTACAGCTGATTGGCGCCAAGCGCAGCGTTGCCGAGATTGAAGAGGCCCGCGCGGTTAAGCTGGTGAAGAACGACGTGAATCGTCGCGTGAACGCAGAGCTTGCCAACCAGACCAGAAGTGCCGGTGCCGCCCAACATCAGCTTGCGCTCATCGATGAGCTTGATCGGCGCGGTTTGCGCGAAACGCTGCCGGACGCTCTGGCAGTTTTTTGTGACTTACGCGAGCGTTACCCCGATCTCTCACTGCGAGATTTGGGGGAAATGGCCGACCCTCCTTTGTCGAAGTCGGCCTTGTATCACCGTGTTTTGCGCCTTGAAAAGCTCATTGAAGCAAGCGGGTAGTTTAACGCAATAGCTTTTATGGTGGTTTAACTGCTGTTTTATACGTTAAAGCGTTTTAACGCAAATTTGATTTTCAATTTCGAGCATTCTCGTGAAATTCAAGCCAAAAAAAAGGTATATTAGGCGAGTGGTTAGTTTGTGGGCCTCAACGGCAGGCGCTGTAGCTTGCGGGGGCCTTACGAAAGGAGACACAATGGCAGTAAAGGTTGCTATTAACGGCTTCGGTCGCATCGGTCGTCTGGCCTTCCGCCAGATGTTCGGTCATGAGGGCTCCGAGATCGTCGCTATCAACGACCTCACCTCTCCCGATATGCTCGCTTACCTGCTGAAGTACGACTCCACGCAGGGCAACTATGCTCGCGATCACGAGGTCGTCGCTGGCGAGGATTCCATCACCGTTGACGGCAAGGAGATCAAGATCTACAAGGAGGCCGACGCCAACAACCTGCCTTGGGGCGACCTCGACGTCGACGTCGTTCTCGAGTGCACCGGCTTCTACACCAGCAAGGCTAAGGCTCAGGCCCACATCAACGCTGGCGCTAAGAAGGTCGTCATCTCCGCTCCGGCCGGCAGCGATCTGCCCACCATCGTGTACAACGTCAACCATGAGACGCTGACCGCTGAGGACAACATCATCTCCGCTGCTTCCTGCACCACCAACTGCCTCGCCCCGATGGCCAAGGGTCTGAACGACTTCGCTCCCATCGTCTCCGGCATCATGACCACCATCCACGCCTTCACCGGCGACCAGATGCCGCTCGACGGCCCGCAGCGCAAGGGCAACTTCCGTCGCTCCCGCGCCTGCTCCGAGAACATCGTCCCGAACACCACGGGCGCTGCCAAGGCCATCGGCCTGGTTCTCCCCGAGCTCAACGGCAAGCTCATCGGTGCCGCCCAGCGCGTCCCGACGCCGACCGGCTCGCTGACCAACCTCTACGCCGTCGTTGACAAGAAGGTCACCGTCGACGAGGTCAACGCTGCCATGAAGGCCTACGCCGAGACCATCCCCGATACCTTCGCTTACAACGAGGACCAGATCGTCTCCCGCGACATCGTCGGCGAGACCCACGGCTCCATCTTCGACGCCACTCAGACCATGTGCTCTGATCTCGGCAACGGCCAGACCCTCGTTCAGGTCACCTCTTGGTACGACAACGAGAACTCCTACACCTCTCAGATGGTCCGCACCATCAAGTACTTCGAGAAGTTCGTTGCTTAATTTAGCTTTTAGCGAATAGCTCGTTGAGCGTCTAAAGAAGGGCGCGGCCTCATAGGGCTTACACCCTAGGGTCGCGCCCTTTTTATAGGAAATCGTCTGCCGTAATGGGAGGCAGACACGTACGAAAGGTAGAAGCAAACATGGCCTTTACCAAGAAGACCGTCCGCGACATCGATGTCGACGGCAAGCGCGTTCTCGTCCGCGTTGACTTCAACGTGCCTATCAAGGATGGCGTCGTTGGCGACACCACCCGTATCAAGGCTGCCCTGCCCACCATCAACTACCTCGTTGAGCACAACGCTCGCGTCATCCTCATGAGCCACCTCGGCCGTCCTGAGGGCACTGGCTTCCAGCCCGAGCTTTCCCTCGAGCCTGTCGCCAAGAAGCTCGCTGAGCTCTCTGGCCTTGACGTTGCTTTTGTTGCCGACACGTATGGCGAGAAGGCCGCCGAGGCTGTCGCCGCCGTCGAGCCGGGCAAGGTCCTCGTTCTCGAGAACGTCCGTTTTGACAAGCGTGAGAAGAAGAACGATCCCGAGATCGCCAAGAAGCTCGCTTCCTATGGTGACGTCTTCGTTCTCGATGCCTTCGGCACCGCACACCGCGCCCAGGGTTCCGTCGTGGGCCCCGCCGCTTACCTGCCTGCCGTCGCCGGCTTCCTGCTCGAGAAGGAGGTCGACACGCTGACCGGCATCTTCGCCGAGCCCGAGCGCCCCTTCGTCGCCATCGTCGGCGGTTCCAAGGTTTCCTCCAAGATCGGCGTTCTCGATCACCTCATCGACTCCGCTGATACCCTGATCATCGGTGGCGGCATGGCCTACACCTTCTTCCTGGCTCAGGGCCTGTCCGTCGGTCAGTCCCTCAAGGAAGAGGACTGGGTCGAGCGCGCCGGTGAGATGCTCAAGAAGGCCGAGGAGAAGGGCGTCAAGATCCTGCTCCCCATCGACAACCGCGTTGCTGATCACTTTGGCGAGGACGCTGTCCCCGAGGTTGTCGCTTCCGACGCTATCCCCGACGACCGTGAGGGTATGGACATCGGCCCCAAGACCGAGGAGCTCTACGCCGAGGCTGTCAAGGGTGCCAAGACTGTGTTCTGGAATGGCCCCATGGGCGTCTTCGAGTTCGATAACTTCGCTCACGGCACCCAGGCTATCGCCGAGGCTGTCGCCGAGGCTGATTGCACCTCGATCATCGGTGGTGGCGACTCTGTCGCAGCCGTCAACAAGTTCAACCTGGCCGACAAGATGAGCTGGATCTCTACCGGTGGTGGCGCTTCCATGGAGCTCGTCGAGGGTAAGGCCCTGCCCGGAGTGGAGGCGCTTCTCGATGCCTAATCGCACCCTTCTTATCGCTGGTAACTGGAAGATGAACAACGACGTCGCCGAGGCCGCCAAGCTCGCCGACGAGCTGGCTCAGGCTCTGCCCGAGGTTCCGGCTGGCGTCGAGGTGCTCGTCTGCCCTCCGACCATCGACATCACCACGGTTCATGACCGTATTCAGGCTGCCCCCATCGCCCTCGGTGCACAGAACGTGTACTGGGAGGCCAAGGGTGCCTTCACCGGTGAGTCTTCTTGCGACATGCTCAAGTCCGCTGGCTGCACCTACTGCATCATCGGTCACTCCGAGCGTCGTGATTACTTCCACGAGACCGACGAGGATCAGAACAAGAAGGCCAAGGCCCTCGTTGCCGCCGGTCTTGTTCCTGTCTTCTGCTGCGGCGAGTCCCTTGAGGTCCGCGAGGCCGGCACCTATGTCGAGCACGTCGTGAACCAGGTCAAGGCTGGTCTCGAGGGTCTCGAGATCACTTGCCCCAAGCAGGTCGTCGTCGCCTACGAGCCCATCTGGGCCATCGGCACCGGCAAGACCGCTACCGCCGAGGACGCTCAGGAGGTCTGCGGCGCTATCCGTGAGACCCTCAAGGAGATGTTCGGTGAGGAGCTCGCCGACGGCATCCGCGTTCTCTATGGTGGCTCTGCCAAGCCCGGCAACATCGCCGAGCTCGTCGCCAAGCCCGACGTCGACGGCGCCCTCGTGGGCGGCGCTTCGCTCAAGGCTGCCGACTTCGCCTCTATGGTCGTCAAGGCAGGCGAGTAGGACATATGGCACAGCGTCATCTTCCTGCACTCCTGATCATCATGGATGGTTGCGGCCTGGCTCCGGCCGATGGCGAGAACGCCGTCGCCGCTGCCAAGACGCCCTTCCTCGATAGCCTGTACGAGAAGTACCCCCACACCACGCTCGGCGCTTCGGGCGAGGACGTGGGTCTTCCCGATGGCCAGATGGGCAACTCCGAGGTGGGTCACCTCAACATCGGTGCCGGCCGCATCGTGTTCCAGGAGCTTTCGCGCATCAACAATGCCATCAAGGACGGCTCCATCGCCAAGAACGAGGTCTTCGTCAAGGCTATGGACGACGTCAAGGCTGACGGCAAGACTCTCCACCTCATGGGCCTTATGAGCCCTGGCGGTGTTCATTCTCATATGAGCCACGTCGAGGCTCTGGTCAAGATGGCTGCCGAGCACGGTGTCAAGACCGTTCGCGTCCACGCCTTCATGGATGGTCGCGACGTTGACCCGCAGTCCGGTGCCGGTTACATGAGTGAGTTCTGCGCCTTCCTGGCTAAGATCTCCGAGGAGACCGGTTGCGACGCTCGCGTTGCCACCGTCTCGGGCCGTTATTGGGCCATGGACCGCGACAACCGTTGGGAGCGCATCCAGCGCGCCTACGATGTCATGGTCAACGCATCCGATGCCGATACCGACCCTGTTGCCGGTATCAAGGCCTACTACGAGAAGGATCCGCGCGGCGACGAGTTCGTCGAGCCCTTCGCTGCCCACAACGAGGGCATCCACGAGGGCGACGCGGCCATCTTCTTCAACTTCCGTCCCGACCGCGCTCGTCAGATGACTCGCGTGTTCACGGACAAGGAGTTCGACGGCTTTGAGCGCGAGCAGATCAAGCTTTCGCACTTTGTGACGATGACCGAGTACGACCCGACGTTTGACGTCGAGGTCGCCTTCCCCAAGACGTTCCCCGAGAACGTTCTGGCCGACGTTATCGCCGCCAATGGCCTGAAGCAGCTGCACACCGCCGAGACCGAGAAGTACGCCCACGTGACGTTCTTCCTCAACGGCGGCATCGAGGAGCCCAAGGAGGGCGAGGAGCGCGTGCTCGTCGCTTCTCCCAAGGTCGCTACCTACGACCTGCAACCTGAGATGAGCGCTCCCGAGGTTACCGAGAAGCTTGTCGCCGCCATCAACGAGGATCGCGCTGATTTCTACATCGTGAACTTCGCAAACTGCGACATGGTTGGTCACACCGGTGTCTTCGACGCTGCCGTTAAGGCCGTCGAGGCTGTTGACGATGCCCTGTCCAAGGTTGTCCCGGCGATTCTCGCTAAGGGCGGCTTTGCGCTGATTACCGCCGATCACGGCAACGCCGATCACATGTTTGACGTTGCTTCCGACGGTTCCAAGCATCCGTTCACGGCTCACACCACCAACCGCGTGCCGTTCATCATCGTTGATGAGAAGGCACAGCTCACCGGTATCGAGGACGGCCGTCTTTCCGATATCGCTCCGACCATGCTCACCATGGCTGGTATTGAGCCTTCCGCCGAGATGACGGGTCGCGTACTCGCCACCGAGGCCTAATAGAAAACAAATACCGTTTTCTAGTAAGGGGGTTGTCCACAACCGGACAACCCTCTTTTTTTGCGCTATTTCTACCTCGTCACCAAATGGCTGATGGGGGAGTGCTGGGGGTTGTGGTACAGTACTGGAGTTTGAATTGTTCTATTAAGGAGCTTATCTATGGGTCCGTTTCAGATTCTTCTGTTTGTCGTTTGGGCTGTCTCTGCCGTGGCGCTGACGATTCTCGTCCTGATGCACTCTGGTAAGGGCACCGGCGTTTCGGATATGATCGCTAGCTCGCTGTATAACTCCAGCTCTGCCACGGGCGTCATGGAGCAGAACCTCGATCGCCTGACGGTAATTATGGCCGTCGTTTTTGCCGTGTGTGTCGTCCTGTGCATGTTCTTCTTCCCGCAGGGTATCGTCGGCTACTAAGCACGAGCCACATAAATACTTGAAAAGGGTTCCGCAAGTGCGGGACCCTTTTTGTTTACATATTTGTAACAGAGGCAAAATATCCCCACATACTTCGCCCAACTAAAGAAATTCTCGACCGTTGACCGGAATTAGCCCCAAATCGTGCATAAAATGCGCTACTGTATTGAGAAACGTTGGTTCGTTGTGCATAACCAGCCATAGCAACGGGCGGCGTTTTGATAGTTCGGATCGGATTGTCTCGACATGTGTCCGACTGAACATTTCTTTGTCCTATCTCATAAGGAGGATGGCATGGCTGATTCTATGTTCCACCAGCCCGTTATGGGTCGTCGCGCCTTTGTCGGCGGTACCCTTGCTGCGAGCTCCATGGCTTTTCTTGCCGCATGCGGCAAGAAGGGCGGCGACGCTTCCGGTTCTGAGTCCGGTTCGAAGCTGAACTTCTACATCAACAACCCGGTCTGCATCGACCCCTACAATGTCCAGGAGGACCAGGGCACTCAGGTCGAGTACCAGCTCTTTGATGCTCTGACCTCTTACGACGCCGAGAAGGGCGAGATTGTTCCGCTGGCTTGCGAGTCCTTTGAGTCCAACGACGACGCCACCGAGTTTACCTTCAAGATCAAGAAGGCCAAGTTCCACAACGGTGACGACGTTACCTCCAAGTCCTTCAAGCTCGGTTGGGAGCGTCTGGTCAACACCAAGTCGGCTGTCGCTACCGAGTACGGCCCTTCCGAGGTCTCCTATCACCTCTCCATGGTCGAGGGCTATGACGATCTGCTTGCCGGTAACGCTACCGAGCTCAGCGGTGTTACCTGCCCCGACGATGAGACCCTCGTCGTCAAGCTGGCTTCCGCTTACGCCGACTTCCCCTTCGTCGCCTCTCACCCGGCTCTGGCCCCGGTTCCCGAGTGCGCCGAGTCCGATGTCAAGAGCTTCTACCTTGCCCCGGTCGGTAACGGCCCGTTCATGATGGACGGCAAGTGGGAGGATGGCCAGGAGATCAACGTCAAGAAGTTCGACGATTACTATGGCGACAAGGCCAAGATCGATGGCATCCACTTCCAGGTCATCAAGGACATGGAGACCGCTTACAAGGAGTTCCAGGCGGGTAACCTCGATGTCTGCGACGTTCCCGTCGCTCAGATTGATGCCGCCAAGAAGGATCGCGGCGTGTCCAAGGACGGCTACACCATGGGAGACGGCGAGCGCATGCTGCTCGGCGCCGAGCCTTCCACGTACTATCTGACCTGCAACACCACGGCCGAGCCGTTCAACAACGCCGACCTGCGTAGGGGTATCTCCCTGGCCATCAACCGTGAGGCCATCTGCAAGACCATCTTCAAGGGTACCCGTACCCCTGCCGACGGCATTGTTCCTCCGGGCATCGATGGCTACAAGGAGGGCGCATGGGAGTTCTGCGCCTACGATGTCGACAAGGCTAACGAGTACCTCGACAAGGTTGCTCCCGCTGGCGCTAACGGCGATCGTGGCATTAGCGTGACCCTTTCCTACAACCAGGACGGCGGTCACAAGGAGATCATGGAGTCCATCATCGGCGACCTCGCCAAGGTTGGTGTTACCGCTGTCTCCGATACCCCCGAGTGGTCTGCCCTGCTCGAGCAGTATCAGAACTTTAACTATCAGTTCGGTCGTCTGGGTTGGATTGCCGACTACCCGATCATGGACAACTTCCTGTATCCGCTGTTCCACTCCGACTCCCTCGGTGGCGACAACCGCTCCGGTTACAACAACCCCGAGTTCGACGCCAAGGTCGACGAGGCTCGTACTATTGTTGACGACGAGGAGCGCGTCGCTAAGATGCAGGAGGCCGACGCAATGGTCGCTGCCGACTGCCCGGTCATCCCGATTATGTTCTACACGCACACCATCGCCGGCTCCGATCGCATTAAGCACCTCTATGTCGATCCGCAGAAGCACGCCGATCTGGGTACCGCTGAGCTCGCCTAAGAGTTTGCAGCTTCCGTGAGGGTCAAGTATTTACGTAGACCTCATGGGAAACATACAGTTCTCCCTAACCTGGGGTAAACTGGCTGATGGTAATTTTGGGATGCCGGTCTGGCGATCGGCATCCCATTTAGGTTAATCCCTAGATAGGGGAGTGGTATGGGTAAGTACATCGTTAAACGTGTGCTTCAGTTCATCCCGGTGTTTTTGGGCGTTACGCTGATTCTGTTCGCCCTCCAGAATATCGTGCCGGGAGATCCGATCAAGCTGATCGGTGGAGACAAGGCTCTGTCCCCCGAGGTGGAGCTTCAGCTTCGCGTCCGCTATCACCTGGTCCAGACGGACGAGGACGGCAACGCGATCCTTGACGAGAACGGCGACCCCGTTCAAACGTCGCTCGTGGACCGTTACTTGTATTACATGAACGGCCTGCTTCATGGCGATCTGGGCAATTCGTATCAGCGCAAGCTGCCGGTTACGGAAATCTTTGCCCAGAAGTATCCGTATACGGTCAAACTTGCCGCGTGCGCCATCGTGCTCGAGGCAATTATGGGTATCGGTGCGGGTATCATTTCGGCGGTAAAGCGTTATTCCTTCTGGGATATTTTGGTAACGCTCACCACGTCGATCCTCGTTGCGGTCCCGGCCTTCTGGCTCGGTATGTTGCTGCAGCTGTTCTTTGGCGTCATCCTCAAGGACGCCACGGGCGGTGCAATCTCCATGCCGATCTCGGGTGCCGGCGGTTCCAGCTCTCAGTATCAGGATTGGATGCACTATGTGCTTCCGACCATTACGCTGGCTTCGGTTTCGACCGCTTATGCTGCGCGCATTATGCGCTCGCAGCTGCTTGACGTCATGAACCAGGATTACATCCGTACGGCAAAGGCCAAGGGTCTCTCCAATCGTGCGATCATCGTCAAGCATGCGCTTAAGAATGCACTCATCCCCGTCGTTACCTATATTGGTGTCGACTTTGGCGGCATGCTTTCGGGCGCCATCCTGACCGAGACGGTCTTCAACTGGCCCGGTATCGGCTATGAGGTCTATCGCGCCATTAGCATGCGTGACTGGCCCATCGTTATGGGCGGCGTTACGCTCATCGTTGTCGTCGTCATGGTGATCAACCTGCTCGTCGACATTAGCTATGCATTCCTCGACCCGCGCATCCGCCTTGGCGGTCCGTCGGATAAGGCCTAAGGGAGGTACGTCTCATGCAGGAAACTGATTCTCAGTCTCAGGAGCAGGCTACCGCCACCAAGGTCGCATCTGCTCCCGCCAAGTCCCGCACGCTGTGGGGCGACGCTTTTAAGCGTCTTCGTAAGAACAAGCTCGCCGTTATCGGTGTCTGCTGGATCATCATCGTCGTTGTGGTTGCCCTGACCGCAGATCTGTGGGCTAAGCCCTGGCTCGGTTCGCCGACGGCTTCCGATTCGACCACCATGGCCGAGACATCGCTACTGGCTCCGTGTGCCGAGCACCCGTTTGGCACCGATGCCCTCGGTCGCGACATTCTCGTCCGCGTTATCTACGGTGCACGCGTTTCGCTTTCTGTCGGTATCATGGCCACCGCCATCTCCACATTGATCGGCCTGGTCATGGGCGCCCTGGCCGGTTTCTACGGCGGCATTTGGGATACGATCATCATGCGCTGTGCGGACATCTTCCTGGCGTTCCCGTACGTGCTGTTCGTTGTCGCCATGATCGCCGTTATCGGCCGTGGTCTTCAGAACGTCTTTATCGCCATCGGCATTCTTGGCTGGCCTTCGATTGCGCGCGTCTTCCGCTCTGCAATCTTGACGGTCAAGGAAAACGACTATGTTGATGCAGCGCGCGCGATGGGTGCATCTGATGCTCGTATCGTCGTGCGTCACATCTTCCCGAACTCCGTCGCCTCCATCGTGGTCTACGCGACCATGAACATTGGTGGCGCCATTCTGACCGAGTCCGCTCTGTCCTTCCTCGGCATGGGCGTTATTCCGCCTACGCCTTCGTGGGGCTCCATGATTCAGGACGGTCAGCAGTATCTTCTGACCGCTCCCTGGATGATGATCATGCCCGGTCTGGCAATTCTCTCGACGGTGCTCGCCTTCACCCTGCTGGGTGACGGTCTGCGCGACGCCCTCGACGTCAAGATGAAGGACGCATAAGGATGAAGAAGAACAAGAACTATGTGGACCTGAAGGACCAGCCGGTTCCTGAGGGCCAGCATCTGCTCGAGGTCGATGACCTTAAGATGTATTTCCACACCGAGGATGGCGTTGTTCGCGCTGTCGACGGTGTCTCCTACACGCTCGATCGCGGCGAAACCCTGGGCGTCGTCGGTGAGTCCGGCTCCGGTAAGTCCGTGACCGCCATGACCATCATGGGCCTCATCTCGATGCCTCCGGGAAAGATCGAGGGCGGTGACGTTCGCTATCGCGGCCGCTCCATCCTCGAAATGACCGAGGAAGAGATGCAGCACATTCGCGGCAACGATATCGCGATGATCTTCCAGGATCCTATGACCTCCCTGAACCCGGTCTATAAGATCGGCAGGCAGGTGGGCGAGGGTCTTCGTCTGCACCGTGGCTACTCCAAGCAGGAGGCGCTCAAGCGTGCCACCGAGCTTTTGGACCTCGTGGGTATCCCCGAGCCCGAGAAGCGCGTCAATGAGTATCCGCACCAGTTCTCTGGCGGTATGCGTCAGCGAGTCATGATTGCCATGGCCCTTGCCTGCGATCCCGATATTCTGATTGCCGACGAGCCCACGACTGCCCTGGACGTTACCATCCAGGCTCAGATTATCGAGCTCATGCAGGAGATGCAGGAGAAGAACGGCAACGCCATCATCATGATTACCCATGACCTGGGTGTTGTCGCCGATATGGCCGATAAGATCATGGTTATGTACGCCGGCCGCCCCGTTGAGTTCGGTACTGCTGAGGAAATCTTCTACGAGAGCCGCCACCCCTACACCTGGGGTCTTATCCGCTCCATCCCGGAGCAGGCAATCGAAGAGAAGAAGCCGCTGACGCCGATTCACGGCAACCCGCCTTCGCTCATGAACCTGCCTGAGGGCTGCGTCTTCTCTCCTCGTTGCCCCTACGCGACGGACAAGTGCCGCAAGCAGCGCCCTGAGCGCGTTGTCACCGAGTCCGGTCACTATTCTGCGTGCCACTATTCCGGTGACCCCGAGTTCCTCAAGAACGCTCCTGAGACGTCCCGTACGCGCAAGGATTCCAAGAAGGGAGGCGAGGCGTAAATGGCAGACAATAACGAGCGCACTCCACTGCTGAAGGTCGAGCACCTCTCCAAGGAGTTTCCCGCAGAGTCCGGCATGTTCGCCAAGCGTTTTTCCAAGCGCGTCGTCTCTGCTGTAAACGACATCTCTTTTGAGATTTATCCTGGCGAGACCTTTGGTCTGGTTGGCGAGTCTGGTTGCGGTAAATCCACCACGGGCCGCACTATCATGCGTCTGACCAAGCCGACCGCCGGCAAGGTGTTCTTCCAGGGCAAAGATGTTGCCGAGATGAGCAAGCATGAGATCAAGGACATGCGTCGTGAGATGCAGTTTATCTTCCAGGATCCTTATGCTTCGCTCAACCCTCGTATGACCATCGGTGAGATTGTCTCCGAGCCCATGACCATTCATGGTGTGGGTACCAAGGAGGAGCGCATTGAGCGCGTCCGTGAGCTTCTCGACGTCGTTGGACTGAACCCCGAGCACATCAACCGCTATCCGCATGAGTTCTCGGGCGGCCAGCGTCAGCGTGTCGGTATTGCCCGCGCTTTTGCGCTGAAGCCCAAGCTGATTATCTGTGACGAGCCGGTATCCGCTCTGGATGTGTCCATTCAGGCCCAGGTTCTGAACCTGCTCAAGGAACTGCAGGACAAGTTCGGTACCGCGTATCTGTTTATCGCACACGACCTGTCCGTCGTACAGCACATCTCCGATCGCGTTGCCGTTATGTATCTGGGTAAGATGGTCGAGGTTTCGGACTGGAAGACGCTCTATAGCGAGCCTCACCATCCGTACACGCAGTCGCTGCTGTCTGCCGTGCCGGTTCCCGATCCTGATATCCAGAAGACCCGCAAGCGCATCATCCTCGCTGGCGATCCGCCGTCGCCGCTGGATCCGCCGACCGGCTGCCGTTTCCACACGCGTTGCCCGATCGCGCAGGGTATCTGCTCCGAGAAGCTCCCCGAGTTTAAGGAAGTTGCACCGGGTCACTGCTGTGCCTGCCACTTCGCCGAGCCGTTCCCGATCAAGGAATCGCACATCGACCTGTAGTCGGTTGTTCTCGTCCGGGCCCGCCCTGGTGTTTCTTTTCAGAACGTCCTCGGACATGCAAGAAACCCCCGCTGCGCACTTCGTGCGGCGGGGGTTTCTTGCGTCCTGCGGAGTGTTCTGAAAAGTAACACCAGGGCGGGCCCTACGTTAACTCGGCAGGGGGAGTGCGATTCCCTGATCGCTCGCTTAATCTGATAGGGAATTGTGTGAGGCCGGAGCCTTGGCTCCGGCCTCACCATATAAGGGCTCGGCAAAGCCGAGCCACCAAATTTATATCAGCTCTCAGAACATGTTTGAGAACGGTGCCTGGAGTACGTGGACGTAGGGCCGGAACGGGGTCGGCTTCCCAACGCATTCCGCAGGGGGCGGTACATTTTGTAGCGCGAAGCGCGAATCAAAATGTACCGCATGCCCGAGGACGCGTTGGGAAGCCGACCCCGTTCCGGTCCGAACATAAGCGTCTACCAGTGCATTTACAAATTCGTAAACTTTTTTCAAAAAAGTGCTTGCGCAGTTCTCGAAACATAGGTTATTATCTTCCTCGTTGAACGCGCGGGTTCAACAAAGCGAACCGCGAATCAACAACATAGCATGTCGGAGTGGCGGAATTGGCAGACGCGCTAGCTTGAGGTGCTAGTGACCGCTTTTTGGTCATGCGGGTTCAAGTCCCGCCTCCGACACCATCGCATTTGAGAAGCCTCTTCGGAGGCTTTTTTGTTACCGATAGACGGTGAGGTTCACGATGGAAACGCTTGAGCGCAATGAGTGGGCGGACGTTGCCCAATTGGTCGAGATCACGAGCGATGCTGTCATTATCTGCGAGCTCGACGGAACCATTTTGCATGTAAATAATCGCTTGCTCGACTTGATGTGCGAGGAGCGTTCCGATGTGATCAACGGGGACGTTAAAGACCTCTTGTACTCGTCGGCTTTTGAACGCGCGACAGAGCATCGGCTTCCTTTTGAGACCAATGGAACAAAGAGCGAGTTGATGCTCAAGTTAAGTGACGGATCGTTTATTCCCGTCCTGGTTTGTGCCGGCTCGGTTACGCCGCCTCGAATCTTTGGCCGCCGTGCGCCGCGCGTTCTGGTGGCACTCCATAGCATCGAAGAACAGTATTCGCACGACCGTCAGCTCAAGCGTGCGCTTTCGGAGCTTAGAGTGGCGAATAAGCGTCTCTCGGGTACATTGTCGGTCATTATGAGCACGGTGGGCTCCGATGAGCTGCCCAGTTTGTTAGATATCGTTTTGAACCAGCTTGTAGGAACGCTCGATGCTTCGGGTGCCGCTATCTATTTTTCTGAGAGCGGCGGTTTTAAGCTTCGCGGTGTCTCCAAGGAGCTGCACGACAGCTACCTGCCCGAGTTTTTGCCGTATGGCGCTGGCATTCCGACGTATGTTCTTCGCGAGTCGCGTGCCTGTCGCTTGTCGATTCAACAGGACCTTGAGGGTGATAGGGCTGCCTCCGGTATGTTCATGGACCTGGACAATCGTTCTAAGCACCTGTTGCGCGTGCAGGATATGCCTCCGTACCGCAGCGAGATCTGTCTTCCCGTTTTTTACGGTACGCAGATCCTTGGCGTGCTGGAAGTTGGTTGGAAGCGCCCTCAGGCACCGCTCGCCTATGACGTTAATGTACTCGAGGTCATTTGCGATTACCTGTCTATCCAGCTGGTCGGCATGGCATCGAGCCTTCGCTCTCGTCGCACGGCCGAGCTTGGCCGCTCGCTCAATGTCTTACGTGATGAGTTGTTTACCTTTCTAGACGATTCCGCCGCGGCTACCCAGGCTATATCGTCCGAGATTTGCAATATGCTCAACTGTCATTTTTGCCCTGTTGAGTATGACGCCAGTCTGGGCTCCTATGTCATAGATTTTGAAGGCGGCAGTCGCGTTGCTTTGCCGGACGATCCCGAGAAACTTTTCTTTTCCACGACGGCGCCAGCGGCACGTTTGGGGGTTGGCTCTGATGGCTTTGAGGCGTCTGTTTTGGGCGGCACGAGTGCCGAGGATCTTAAACACGTCCGTATAACTCGCGTTGACGAATCGATGCCTATGGGAGGCTGGCTTAGGGCGCATGGTCTGCCTTGCCAGGGTCTCTACGTCGACACCGGCATCGAGGCGGGGCGCCCGCGCTCTGAGGGTGATGGCAAACACAGCAACGACGCGATCGTTCCTGCTTCTGTTGCGAAAGGCCCGACGACGCGCGCGCTTCTGCTTCGTGACGGTAGTCAAGAGCCGATTGATGACCTTGAATATGACTACTTGGTGCACTTGGCGCATGACTTTGAACTGATCTACGAGGGCGAATCTCAAAAGCGCGAGGAGCGCCATATCGCTCAGACCCTCCAGATTGGCATGAGAAATTCGCTTGGTGACGTTCCGGGTATCGCGACCGATTCGGTATACCTTTCGGCAACGAATTCGGCGTTGGTTGGCGGCGACTTCTATACTCTTGTCCGTCTTCCCGACGATTGCGCCGTTATGATTTTGGGCGATGTATCCGGCAAAGGAATCGAGGCGGCGTCGATGTCAGCGCTCGTCAAGACGGCGCTGACGGCCTATGCCTGGGAGGGTGCTGGGCCCGCCCGTATGGCCCGCTCGCTCAATAGCATGCTCATGGGCTTTTCGAGGGTCGAGACGTTCGTGACGGCGTTTATCGCCAAGATTGATCTTAAAGCGGGTCGCGCTACCTACTGCTCTGCGGGACATCCTCCCACTATGGTCATTAGACCGTCGTCGACGCCGCTTGGCGGCGGAGAAACCCGAGGGGGAGAAGTGGAGCTCCTTGGGTGCCAATCGGGCGTGATCGGTGCCTTTGAGAGCATGGTGTACGAGACAGGCGTGTTTACGTTCGCTCCTGGTGACATGCTATTCATGTATACCGACGGAGCAATCGAAGCACGTGATCGCTCGGGTGCTTTCTTTGGCGAGCAGCGCCTTCGTGACCTTTTGCTCTCTGTCTCGGGTGAGGGTGTATCGGGAATCTGCGGTAAGGTCTTGGGAGAGCTTGACCGCTTTACCGAGTCGGCGCTGGACGATGACATTGCGCTGGTTTCCCTTGAGTTTTTACGGGGTCGATCGTAGACCGCGATACTTGACGGGCAAAATCTGCGCAGCTGCAGATATGTATGCATCGAGCGAGCTCTTTTGGGGAACCATGGTCGTATGAATGAGTGGAATGACATAGCGGTTTTGACGCCACCGGGTGATGTCGACATCGCCTCGGTGTCCGTGCTGCGCCGACGGTTGGATAATCTGATCGACCGGGGCGTGCGTCGCGTTGTCATCAATTGCCAGGCCGTGGGCTTTATCGACTCGACGGGTTTGGCGTTTTTGCTTACACGTGCCAGAGAGCTCATGAGGCGAGAGGGCCTGCTTTCGCTCGTTAACGCCTCCGATGAGGTCATTCGCTTTTTGGAGATTGCCCGACTTGTCGACATCCTTCATGTTGCGGGTCCGGCGCGTGAGTCGATTCCCGCTATTCCGGTGGGAGAGTTGCCACGATGGAGCAAGAGCGTCGAGGTCCGACAGGGTATCGAGAATCTTCCATACTATCGACATCGCATCGCCGAACTCCTTGAATCGCTTCCGTTGCGCCGCGACGAGCGCTACGATGTCGCGTTGGCGTCGGGGGAGGCGCTGGGTAATGCCTATGACCATGCGGGCGGTATCGGGTGCGTCCTGACGGTTCAGGCCTATGGCGATCGCGTCGTGGTTGAGGTGCTTGATCGGGGTGCCGGCTATTCTATCGATGGAGCGAGCGAACCGGTCGCATCTGAGGAACGCGGCCGTGGTATCAAGCTTATGCGTATGCTTGTCGATAACGTGGAGGTTGCTCGTCGCACAGACGGCACCGGCACGCGCGTGCAGATGGTGAAGCTATTTAGCGGAGCACTGGAATCGCGTGCCTAGCCAATCGCTTTAGCGCGTTTAGCCACCAAGAACACGCGGCCGGCAACTTTTTTGAAAAAAGTACTTGCGTCTTTTGGATAACTCGCGTAAATTAATAACCCGCAAGCGGACATGGCTCAGTTGGTAGAGCACAACCTTGCCAAGGTTGGGGTCGCGGGTTCGAGCCCCGTTGTCCGCTCCATTGCATTTCCGGACCGTTTAGGCGGTCCTTTTTCGGCGAAGTGGCCAAGTGGTAAGGCAGAGGCCTGCAAAGCCTTTACCCCCGGTTCGAATCCGGGCTTCGCCTCCAGGCAACATCCGGGCGCTCCGGCGCCCGTTTTGTTTTACATATGCGGACATGGCTCAGTTGGTAGAGCACAACCTTGCCAAGGTTGGGGTCGCGGGTTCGAGCCCCGTTGTCCGCTCCAACTATCTTACGCGGTTCTAACGAACCGCGTTTTTTGTTGACGCTGCGCGAGCCCCGGGCACCCCATCTTGCCCCCTCAATCGTCGGTCGCGTACATAAAGTACGCTTCCCTCCTCTTTCGCGGCAACCTGGGGCACCCGGAGCCCGCTCGCTGTTGTGGCCGGGGGAGTGAGTCTTCCGTTCTTTTCACTAATCGATCGATTCGTCCCAGGAGGCTCGAGCCCGAGAGGGAGCGAGCGTTTTGGGGTGTGGCTGTGGCGTTGTTTGCCTCGAATGACAGCTTTGGGCGTATCATCGTGGGCATCTCGCAAAACCTCGTTGCAAGGGAGGCTCACCCCATGGCTGCAGAAAAGTCCTCTTCGCGCTCATGGATGTCCGATGCCGCGATCTATCAGATCTACCCGCGTTCGTTTAAGGATTCGACCGGTTCGGGTCTGGGCGATATCGCGGGCATTACCCAGCAGATGGACTATCTTGAGCGGCTGGGCATCGAGGCCATCTGGCTGAGCCCGTTTTACCCTTCGCCTCTTGTCGATGGCGGCTATGATGTGGCGGACTACTGCGATGTCGACCCACGTCTCGGCTCGCTTGACGACTTCGATGACATGATCGCTGCGGCTCACGCGCGCGGCATCAAGGTCATCGTCGATATCGTGCCCAACCATTCATCCAACCAGCACCCCTGGTTCAAAGCCGCTCTTGCCGCCGGCCCCGGATCGCCCGAGCGCGCCCGTTATATCTTCCGCGATGGTCGCGGCGAGCATGGCGAGCTGCCTCCCACCAATTGGAATGCCAACTTTGGCGGCCCCTCCTGGACGCGTGTTGCGGACGGTCAATGGTATCTGCACATGTTTACGCCCGAGCAGCCGGACTTTGACTGGTCATGCCCCGAGGTTCACGCGTTCTTTTGCGACGTCCTGGCGTTTTGGAGCGATCGAGGCGTCGATGGCTTTCGCATCGATGTGGCGCACGGTCTCGCCAAGGATCTCGACCGCGATGACCTCGACCGGTGGCATCTCGCCGAGGGCGATGACATGGTTGATGACGGCGCCCATCCGCTGTGGGACCGCAACGAGGTCCACGAGATCTATCGCGAGTGGCGCCGCGTGTTCGACCGCTATAATCCGCCGCGCAGCGCCGTTGCCGAGGCGTGGGTGCTGCCTGAGCGCCAGTATCTCTATGCGCGTCCCAGCGAGCTTGGCCAGACATTCAACTTTGAGTTTGCCAAGGCCACTTGGACCTATGATGACATGCACGCTGCAATCGAGGAGGGCTTGAAGGCAGCTATCGAATCCGATTCCGCCTCGACCTGGGTACTCTCCAACCACGACGTGCCGCGCGTGGCGACGCGCTATGCCCTGCCGCAAATCAAGGCGACGCGCTACCACCAGATTGCGCTCGACTGGCTCTTACGCGACGGGTCGTCTTATGACGAGGACCGTGAACTCGGCGAGCGCCGCGCGCGGGCGGCTCTTTTGCTTGAACTGGCGCTTCCGGGCTCGGCATACGTGTATCAGGGTGAGGAGCTCGGTCTTTTTGAGGTGGCTGATATCCCGTGGACTGCACTCGAAGATCCCAGTGCAACCAATACGCGCGGACCGAAGCGCGAGAAGGGGCGCGACGGCTGTCGTGTGCCCCTGCCGTGGGTAGCGGCGGACGATCCCGCGCAGGGCGGATCGTTTGGGTTTTCGCCGGCGGACGCTGATGCGGCGCCCCATCTGCCGCAGCCTGCATGGTTTTCCGATTATGCTGCCGATAGGGAAGAAACGGACCCGACATCGATGCTTGCGCTCTATCGTGACGCCCTCTGGCTGCGGCGCAAGCTGCGCGGGTGCGCCAACGATCTTGCGTGGCTCGATCTTGACGGGCGCACCGGTCTTGCGGATGGTGCCGAGGGCGCTGAGGGCGGCGTCATCGCCTATCGCCGCGATAACGGCTGGGCGTGCGTGACGAACTTCGGTGCAGCACCCGTGGAGCTGCCGGCGGGCAGGGTCCTGCTCACCTCATCAGCGCTTGCAGACGGCAGACTCGCGCAGGACAGCTCTGCCTGGATCATGCTCGGTGAGATGTAAGGGCCTCTTGCGGCGAGTTTGCGTTTGCCTGCGCCTTCCGTGGTGGCTGATGTCTTCGCGAGGTTCGCGAGGGCGTCGCAAAACTTTTCAAAAAATGTTCTTGCATAGGATGCGGGCATCACGTAAGATTAATCCTCGTAAGCGGACATGGCTCAGTTGGTAGAGCACAACCTTGCCAAGGTTGGGGTCGCGGGTTCGAGCCCCGTTGTCCGCTCCATTTGGGCGTTTAGCTCAGGGGGAGAGCGCTTCCCTGACACGGAAGAGGTCAGAAGTTCAAATCTTCTAACGCCCACCAAATGTTCGCAGCTCAGAGGCTATGTCCTCTGGGCTGTTTTGTTTTTTGCCACCAAGCGCGCCGCCAAATAAGTCATCAAATATTGATCCAAGGTCCGTACGCGATGGTCTTTGTATCCCGTAGGGGTGCCGGCAGATTGCATGTGTCCTGGCCCATCATGACCGCAACATGTTGGTCAAGGACAATCTTTTGGATTCTTTTGGCGCGAGCAGCTTGGTTTTGGTGCTATTTGGCGGCGGCACGGTTGAGGGGGTTTCAAAACTGCTGTGCAGGTAGTTGGGTTGATAACGTTTTAGCAGTCTGCCAAGAGGCCTTCATTTATAATGCGTCTGCAAATTGACCAATTGCTTTGACCTGCTGAAACACTATATGTTGTGTTTGACCTAAAAAAAGAATACAGGATATAGATGCCTCTTTGTCGTATGATAGATGGCGGACAGAGAACGAGAACCTTATTCGCCCCATTATTTGGATGGATCTTTGAGCCCCTTGATTGGCTGCGAGGATTGTCCGCATGAGGGCCTATGGTTATCGAAAACACAGATTGCGCGACGGCGCCGCAAGACAGGGTAAGCCCTGCCGGGCATCGTTTGGCTCTGAAGCGCAATGAGGCTACGATGCGAAAGAGGCAAGAGGATGAAGATCATCAAGCGCAGCGGCACCGAGGTTACCTTTGACATCGATAAGATCGTCAATGCGATCCGCGCCGCAAACTTGGAGGTCGAGGAAGGCTCTCGCCTTACCGACCGCCAGGTGATCTATGCGGCACAAAACGTCGCCGAGGCATGTGAGAAGGCCGGCCACACCGTATCGGTCGAGGAGATCCAGGATCTGGTCGAGGACGAGATTATGCGTCTCGACTGCTACGAGGTCGCTCGCCACTACATCATCTACCGCTATGTTCAGAGCCTGAAGCGCCAAAAGAACACGACCGATGACAAGATTCTGTCGCTGATTGAGTGCAATAACGAAGAGGTCAAGCAGGAGAACTCCAACAAGAACCCGACTGTCAACTCCGTTCAGCGCGACTACATGGCCGGCGAGATTTCCAAGGACCTGACGCAGCGCGTGCTGCTGCCCCAGGAGATCGTGGATGCCCACAACGAGGGCCTGATTCACTTCCACGATTCGGACTACTTCGCCCAGCACATGCATAACTGTGACCTGGTGAACCTGGAGGATATGCTCCAGAATGGCACCGTTATCTCGGGCACGCTGATCGAGAAGCCGCACAGCTTTTCGACTGCTTGCAATATCGCGACGCAGATCATCGCGCAGGTCGCCTCTTCCCAGTATGGCGGTCAGTCGATTTCGCTGACCCACCTGGCTCCGTTTGTCGAGGTGAGCCGTCAGAAGATTCGCGGCGAGGTTGCCCGCGAGCTCGAGGAGCTTGGCGTCTCTGCGTCTGCCGAGAAGGTCCGTGAGGTCGTTGAGGATCGTCTGCGTGACGAGATCCGTCGCGGCGTCCAGACGATTCAGTATCAGGTCGTGACCCTTATGACCACGAATGGCCAGGCGCCGTTCGTGACGGTCTTTATGTATCTCAATGAGGCCCGTACGCCCCAGGAGAAGCACGACCTTGCCATGATTGTGGAGGAGACGCTTCGTCAGCGCTATGAGGGCGTTAAGAACGAGGCTGGCGTGTGGATCACTCCGGCGTTCCCCAAGCTTATCTATGTGCTCGAGGACGATAACGTTTACGAGGATTCCCCGTACTTCTACCTGACTCAGCTGGCTGCGAAGTGCACCGCCAAGCGCATGGTGCCCGACTACATCTCCGAGAAAAAGATGCGTGAGCTTAAGCTGTCGAAGGGCGAGACTGCGGGCAACGGCGATTGCTACACCTGCATGGGTTGCCGCAGTTTCCTGACGCCCGATCGCTCGGGCAACGGTTTTAACAACGTTGCCAACGCGTTCAACTATGACCCGAGCAAGCCCAAGTACTATGGCCGCTTTAACCAGGGTGTTGTGACCATTAACCTGCCCGATGT
The DNA here is from genome assembly GCA_958435945.1 of uncultured Collinsella sp. Taxonomy (GTDB): domain Bacteria; phylum Actinomycetota; class Coriobacteriia; order Coriobacteriales; family Coriobacteriaceae; genus Collinsella. The sequence goes on from CAUBIC010000007.1 coordinate 50,790, forward strand.
CGCGCTGAGCTCGCATCAGGACATGGACAAGTTCTGGAAGATCTTCGACGAGCGCCTTGAGCTGTGCCACCGTGCCCTGCTGTGCCGTCACGAGCGCCTGATGGGCACGCTTTCGGATGCCGCGCCGATTCTTTGGCAGTACGGCGCCCTGGCGCGCCTTAAGAAGGGCGAGACGATCGACAAGCTGCTCGTGGGCGGTTATTCCACCATTAGCCTGGGGTATGCCGGTCTGTATGAGTGCGTCAAGTACATGACGGGCCACAGCCACACCGAGAAGGAAGGCACGCCGTTTGCCATGGCCGTCATGCAGCACATGAACGACAAATGCGCCGAGTGGAAGGCCGAAAGCGATATCGACTTCTCACTGTACGGCACCCCGCTTGAGTCGACGACCTACAAGTTCGCCAAGTGCCTGCAGCGTCGTTTTGGCATTATTCCGGGTGTGACGGACAAGGGCTACATTACCAACAGCTACCACGTCCATGTGTCCGAGGAGATTGATGCTTTCGATAAGCTCAAGTTTGAGGGCATGTTCCAGCAGCTTTCGCCGGGCGGTGCCATCTCCTACGTCGAGGTTCCTAACATGCAGGACAACCTTAAGGCTGTCATTCGCGTGATGCAGTACATCTACGACAACATCATGTATGCCGAGCTCAACACCAAGAGCGATTACTGCCAGGTGTGCGGCTATGACGGCGAGATCAAGATTGTCGAGGATGACGGCAAGCTGGTGTGGGAGTGCCCCAACTGCGGCAACCGCGATCAGGAGAAGATGAATGTCGCCCGTCGTACGTGCGGCTACATCGGTACTCAATTCTGGAACCAGGGTCGAACCGAGGAGATCCGCGACCGCGTGCTGCATCTCTAATACCGCTCCGGGGCTGAACCGAGAGGGCCGCTTGGGCATTTGCTCGCTATTTCGGACAGTCCTGCGCAAGACGAAGACCACATTAAGTGGCCTTCTTTGCGTGCGGAACTCATATCGAGCAAAAGCCCAAGCGGCCCTCTCGGTTCAGCCAAGTTGACGTAGTTGAGATGCAGCATGCGGTCTGCTCACTTCTCGAAGTTCTTAGCGGAAATGAGTTGACTTGCAACAACGTTTTGCTTGCGATGGCGGTTGGGCTGCAACAAAGTTTTTATTGGACCTCGAACCCTATACTCGATGTTCGCTTCGTTCATTGAGTTACCCTTTGCATGAGGCCGGGGCATATCGTCCCGCCCGCAGTTTCGCAGGCCGCAGGCCGAGAATGTTTGAGGACGGGATGATATGCCCCGGCCTCCCGGGAGAGTTACCTATGAACTACGCGAACATTAAGTATTTCGACATTGCTGATGGGGAAGGTGTTCGTACTTCTCTGTTTGTGAGTGGGTGCCGTCGTGGGTGCAAGAATTGCTTTAACTCCGTCGCGTGGGACTTTGCCGCGGGTGAACCGTTCGACCGTGCCGTCGAGGACAAGATTATCGACAGTCTTGACCATCCCTTTATTGATGGCCTGACGATTCTGGGTGGCGAGCCCATGGAACCCGAGAATCAGGCGGGTCTCGTTGACTTTATCGAACGCGTGCGTGCGGCCTATCCTGTGGAGTCGGGGAAGACCATTTGGTGCTTTACCGGCGACGTGCTCGAGGAACTTATGCCGGGCGGCCGTCATCATACCGAGGTGACGGACCGTATCCTTGCCTGCCTCGATATGTTGGTGGACGGCCCGTTCGTTCAAGACCTGTACGATATCTCCTTGCGTTTTAGGGGTTCGAGTAATCAGCGGGTGATCGACATGAACGCCACGCGCACTCGTGCCGCGCGCGAGGGCGTTTCGCTTTGCGACGCTGTGGAGCTTTGGCGGGACGATCCGGTCTATTCGACCCATACTATGTAGCTTGTGGCCGATGCCGGAGGGCGTGGTACCATAGCGCGAACGCAAAATCGGAAGAGTGAGGCCTAGATGGTCGATCAGGAAAAAGTTGAGACCGCCATAAAGCTGTTGCTTGAGGGCATAGGCGAGGACCCAACTCGTGAGGGCCTGCTGGAGACGCCGGCACGCGTCGCCCGTATGTATGGCGAGATTGCCGGCGGCATGGACCAGAGCGCTGAGGAGCACCTGTCCAAAACTTTTGCCGTCGCTTCGAACGATTTAGTTATCGAGCGCGACATCACGTTTTACTCGCTGTGCGAGCACCATCTGCTGCCGTTTTATGGCAAGGCTGCGATCGGCTATATCCCTAACGGCCGCGTGGCGGGTCTGTCTAAGCTTGCTCGCACGGTTGAGGTCTATGCCCGTCGTCTGCAGCTGCAGGAGCAGCTGTGTACACAGGTTGCCGATGCCCTCATGGAATATCTTGCCCCCCAAGGGGCAATCGTGCTGATGGAAGCCGAGCATATGTGCATGACCATGCGCGGCGTGCAAAAGCCCGGTACCAAGACCGTAACGCTTGCTCGTCGCGGTGTCTTTGAGACCGATCCGTCGCTCGAGGAGCGATTCTTTAGGATGCTGGGCCGCTAACCATGAGAGTCGTCAACGACTTTGCATCGAAGACCGATGAAGGAACGTCGCGTCGCGGCTTTATGGCTTCGGGCCTGACTCCCTTTGGTGCCATGCCTCGCATTGATTACATCTGTGCCAACGGACTGTTCCGGCGGCATCTGGGAAACATTGCGCAGTTGGAATCGGGGCGCATCTTTTGCCGCCACGGTATCGACCATCTGCTGGATGTCGCCCGTATTATGTGGATCAAGAATCTCGAGGAAGAGCTCAAATTTGACCGCGAGGTCATCTATGCCACGGCACTTCTTCACGATATCGGCAAAGATGAACAGTATGAATCGGGTATATCCCATGATGTTGCAAGCGAACGCGTCGCCGATGCGATTCTCGGCGGCATGCCCGAAGACGTGGCGTTTGAGCCGGCAGATGCCGCAGCCATTAAGACGGCCATTCTGGGCCATCGAAAGCTGCGCGTGAACAGCCAGCCGCTTGAGCGTCTGCTCTATGCAGCCGACAAAGCGTCGCGCGCCTGCTTTGCATGCCCTGCGCGCAATGCCTGCAACTGGAGCGATGATAAAAAGAACCTGTCGATTCGCGTGTAGTCGGTATGCGCGGTCGGGGTTCTGAACGAAGGAGACGATCGCGATGACTAACAAAAAGCTGCCCGAGAATGCAACCAAGACCGAGGGTGCCGAGCTTGCCCGTCGTGGCAGGGGCGAGATTTCCGCCGCAACGGCGGTGCCCCATGTGAGCTATGACGACCTGCGCCATGCCGACCGCATTACTATCGATGGTCTCGAGGTCTTTGCCAACCACGGCGTGTATCCCGAGGAAAACGCCCTGGGGCAGAAGTTTGTCGTGTCCTTGGTGCTCTATGCCGACCTGCGCGCGGCGGGGGAGCACGATAACCTGGATGCCTCTATTGATTACGGCTCGGTGTGCCACGATGTCGATGGCTATCTGCGCGAGCATACGTTTAAGCTCATCGAGGCTGCAGCCGAGGGTGTGGCCCAGATGCTGCTACGTCGTTATCCCTTGCTGCTTGGCGTGCGTGTTAAGCTCGATAAGCCTTGGGCGCCCGTCGGTCTTCCCCTGGCAAGCTGTGGCGTCGAGATCGAGCGCGTGCGCTAGCTGACGCTAAAGCTCGTTGGCGGGCGGTTTTTTGAGTCGCTGCGACAGAGCTCTATTGTTGGGGCAGTACGTGTCGAGCAGGGCGTGAAACCGCTGATTGTGGCTTGGCTCGAGCAAGTGGACGAGCTCGTGGGCGACAACCATGTCGAGGCATTCGACGGGGTAGCCGGCAAGTTCTCGTGCGATGCGAATGGCGCCGGATTTGGGCGTGCACGAGCCCCAACGCGTTTTCATGCTGCGTACGGAAACGCGGGAAACGGAGACGCCCATTGCGATTTCGTACGCGTGCAAAATATCGCGCAGCGCCGATGTGACCTCGGACGTATAGAGCTGGTCGATGTGGGCTTGGAGCTCGTCGGACGTTAGACCGTCGAGGATTGCGAGCCGCTTGGCCTGTGGGCGTTCGTTCGACTTGTCGGCACCCATAAAACTTGCGAAGGTGGCCTGCTGGGGTCGCGGTGCGGGTGATACAAAGTTGTGATCGAGTGCGTCCTGTACCGTGATGGGCTTGCCCCAAAGCGCAATGATGGACGAGGGGCTGAGCGGCTCCTGTGCCGTCGTCTGACGTTGCTCGCGCTGGGCAAGTCGGCTGATAATCCAGGCGCTGTTGCGCTTCACAAACGCTTCGATACGCTCGCGGCTGGCGCCGAGCGGTGCGCTGGCGTGGACCTCACCGCTCGATGTGACGCGTAGGTTGAAGTTCTTGACGCGCTTTTTGGTAACGACGACGGGGATGGGCATCCCATCCGGTCGGGGTAGGAAAATCGTAAACTGCTGCGTCAAAAGCGGTCCTTCAGATTGGGGACGGGCCGGCATTTCGACCGTTCGGTATGCCGGCCCGCTCAAGGGATGTGAAATTAATAACGCTCGAAGAAGGCAAGGGCGTTATCGCTGCAGAGCTTTTGCATCACGGTCTTGCCAAAGTGCTTGGAGAGCATGTTCTGGAATTCGGGCATCTTGCTGGCATCGGAAAGGAAGACAGGCACCGTGGCGCCGTCCCAGTCGCCGCCGAGCGCGATGGTGTCCTCGCCGCCCAGGTCGAGCCAATGTTCGATATGTGCCGCCAGCTGGTCGAAGGTGACATCTGCGGCGGTCTTGTCGGTTGCGTCGTTGGAAAGGAACTCGCTGCAGTAGTTGAGGCCGACGATACCGCCCATGTCGCGAATGGTGCGGAACTGGTCGTCGGTGAGGTTGCGCTTGACGCCGCAAACCGCACGGGAGTTGGAGTGGCTGGCGACGAAGGGGCGCGTGGCGTGGGCGACAACCTCGTCAAAGCACTCATCGTTGAGGTGGGAGACGTCGAGTATCATGCCGGCGTGCTCCATCTGCGTAAGTGCCTCGATGCCGGCGGCGGTGAGGCCGGCGTGGGTGTCGTGGCCGCTCGCGAGCGGTCCCTGCGCGTTCCAGCTGAGTGACGACATAAGCACGCCCAAGCTCTTGAGCACCTCGATCAGCGCGGGGTCCTCGGCAAAGAACGTGGCGTTTTCGATGGTGTGGATGCAGGCGACCTTGCCGTCTTTGAGCGCAGGGCGAATATCAGCGGCGCTGCGCACGTTGACCATGCGGTCGTGGTTGAGCATTGCCTGGCCGCTCATATGCGCCATGATCTGCGCCTGGAAGCGCGCGGCGTGGGCGGTGGGAATCTCGTCGGGGACAAACGTAGCGAAGCACTGCGCCCACGGCGTGTTGCCGATCTTTGCGAGCGAGATGGCGCAGGCGTTGCCCTCGATAAGGTCGAAATCCTGCGGATGCGTTTCGTCGCCGGGGAAATAACCGTCGGTGCCGGCGGTAAAGCGCAGGTCAAGATCGAGTGTGGCCCAGCCGATACGGTCGGCGGTGTCGCAGTGTAGGTCAAATACGGGATATGCCATGGTTCCTCCGGTTGCAGCGTTTCTTTGCAAACTGTCAATGAATTGTATGACTAGGGTATAGTTAGCGCCATATGTTCACGGCGGCCCGCGTTGTGCGCCGCCCTTATCACGGAGGTTACCATGTCCAACCAGGGCAAGAAGGTCAAGACCCATTATCGTGGCACGCTCGATGACGGCACGCAGTTCGATAGCTCCTACGATCGCGGTGAGCCGCTGGAGTTCACCTGCGGTGCCGGTCAGATGATCAAGGGCTTCGACGCCGCCGTTATCGATATGCAGGTGGGCGAGAAGAAGTCCGTGCACATTCCTGCTGCCGATGCCTACGGCGAGCACAACCCCGAGATGGTCCTGACCTTCCCGGCCGAGCAGGTTCCCAACATCGAGCAGATCGAGAAGGGCATGAAGCTCTTCCTGTCCACGCCGAGCGGCATGCCTGTCCCTGCTGTTGTCATCGACGTGACGTCCGAGGCCGTGACGCTCGACGCCAACCACGAGCTTGCCGGCAAGGATCTCAACTTTGATATCGAGCTCGTTGAGGTCGAGGACTAGTTGATGTCCGTGGACCTGGTAGCTACGGAGCGCTTGGGAAATCTCAACGACCCGTCCTATGAACTCCTGCTTCGTCGGGAGCTGGGTGGCGTCTTTGAGGTTGACGAGCTGCTACTCGATTGGGACCAGGCTGATGCGCGCCTGTTTGTGGGCGTGACGGAGCTGGGGCGCACGGTGAATGCCCGGCTGGATGCCACTGATGGCGAGCGTCTTGCCGACGGTGACGTGCTCGCTGTCGACCGCACGGGCACGGTGCCCGTAGCGGTTGTCGTACGCCTGCGCAGTGCCGAGGTTTATTTGGTCGAAGTCGACCGCATGGATCCGATTGCGCTCGCGCATGCGTGCTGGGAGATCGGCAACATGCATGCGCCGCTCTTCCGGGGCGACTCGGACGACCATACCGTGCGCATGTATACGCCGGTGCAGCCTGTTTTGGGCCGCATGCTCCGGGGTGTCGAGGGTGTTCGGCTCACGGTGGTTACCCGTGAACTCGATGCGGACCGGCGCTTTGCGTCGAGTGCGGCGGAGGTCGTCGTGAGCATGGCTTCAGACTTTACGATCGTAAAAAAGACGCGCGGCTAAGCGCGCGTATGCGCAAGACGGGCTTTGAGGGATTGCCATTCAAGGTCCGTCTTGCTGTTGATAGGAGGCTTTGGGGAAGCGTATGGGTCTTGAGGGAATCAAGCTGATTGCATGCGATTTGGATGGCACGTTGCTGCATCCGGGGGAGCGCGAGCCGCGCCCTGAGGCCTTTGAGCTTATCGATGAGCTGCATCGTCGCGGTATCGTGTTTATGCCGGCGAGTGGTCGTCAATATGCGAGCTTGCGCTACCTGTTTACCCCGGTGGCCGATGAGCTCGCCTATGTATGCGAAAACGGAGCTCTGGTCATGAGCGAGGGGCGTGCCGTTGTCAAGCGTTCCATGGAGCGTGGCCTTGCTATGGATATCGCGAATGCCGTGGTTGCGTATCCCCATGCCGACGTGACCCTTTCGTGTGAGGGGCACCTCTACACCATAAGCGGTAACGATGCATTCATCGACCATTTGCGTTACGAGGTCCACTGCGATGTGACGGTGGTCGACCGTCCCGAGGACATTGACGAGGATGTCATTAAGATTGCGTTTCAAACGCCCGAGACAGAGCAGCCGGCGGCGTTGGAGTACTTTGCGCGTCGCTTTAGCGACCGGGTCGATGTGATGACGTCGGGAACCGAATGGACCGACTTTATCGGCTTTGATTCAGGCAAGGGGTCCGCGCTTGCCGATTATGGTCGCGCACTGGGGATCTCACCTAACGAAATGATGGCGTTTGGCGATAACGAAAACGATCGCGACATGCTCAACGTGGTGGGCCATCCCTATCTGATGGAGAGCTGCAATCCCAGCATGCGCGGTGTCAATGACCGTGTCCGCTACGTGCGCACGGTCGAAGAAGAGCTGCGTCGTCTACTTGCTGAGTAGGCATGTCCCAAAATCTACCTACAGTTGGGGCAGAGACCCTCGAAGATGGTGTAGTGCGAGGTGACGTTCCAGCCGATTTGCTCGGACGCCTTGGCGTCGAGCTGGGCATCGAAGGGGAGCGGTACGTCGATGACGCGGCTGCACGAGGTACAGATGATATGCGCATGCGGCTCGATCGTGCGATCGAAGCGGCTGCCGCCCGGCGTCTTGATGGAGAGGATCTCGCCGGCGTCGGCCAAGAGATTGAGATTGCGGTAGACCGTACCGCGGCTGATTTTGTCATCCTGCGCGCGCACGGCGTTGTAGATCTCATCGGCGGTGGGGTGGTTATAGCTTTGGCGCACGGCGTCAAGAACCAGCTTCCGCTGCTTGGTGTTTCTTCTTTGCACCGCCATGCGCCTCGCCTCTTTTCTATCAACGGTCGTAGGTAAATGATACCGTATTTAGCACACAATACTAATAACGAGGACTGAAACCGTCTTCATTGGTAAGTGGGGCTCGGGCCTGGGCGTCTACGAGGCGAAAGCGCGTTCCCATGCGCTCGTAGGAGGCATGAAGTGCCTCGAGATGAGATAGGATATTTGCCGGAGCTCCCTGTATCTCCATCTCGACTGAGCCGTCTTCCATGTTACGCACCCAGCCGGTGAGTGCGCGTGCCTGTGCGAGGTTGGTGTTGGTAAAGCGAAAACCAACGCCTTGGACTTGCCCCGTCCAGTGCAGGAAGTAGCGCAGGGGAGTGTCTTGAGTGGCCTCGTCGCTTGCGAGCACAGTAAGCCTGCGGCGCAGCTCGAGCTCGATGTTTGATGGTTTTTGAGGCTCTCGACTGCCGCCGGTGACGCTGGAGAAGAACGTATCGAAGAGGCCCATCGCTATGCCTGCTTGACTGAATCGGCGGGGAAGGTAATGCCGGCCTGCTGACGCACGGCATCCATGATGCGCAGCGAGACGAGCGTGACATCGCGGTAGTGGCCGAGCTCATGGCGTCCCGCCGGGGTCTCCCAAATCTCTTCCTTAACGTTATCGATGCCGCCGATGGCGGTGATAAAGTCTGTGAGTTCGTATTCCATGGTGTTGCTCGATTTGGGCAGGTCGAGCACGCGGCCGTTGTCGCCCTGTTCGCGCGGTGCCTCGGTCGCCGAGCCGCGTACGACATCGCCGCGATAGTCGATGCGGACGTTGCGGGGCGTGGACAGATGGTCGATCTGGATAGTGCCACGCTCGCCTTCGATCTGCGAGGGCAGCAGGTCATTCGTAATTTTGGAGTGCGCGAGCTCGACGGAGATGCGGCCACCGCCGTAGCTGGCGAGGATAGAACCGCAGCCGTCGATGGGGCCGTGCGTGAGCTGTCGCGTGGTGGGGTCGAGCAGAGTAGCCATGCTCGTAAGGCCGGAGGGCATGCCGAAAATCTCGACCATGGGCTCGACGGTGTAGACGCCAATGTCCATGAGGGAACCCGATGCCATATTGCAGTCGAAGATATTGGTGGAGCGTCCCGCGAGAATCTCGTTGTAGCGCGAGGAATACTTGCCAAAGCGCAATGAGGCACGACGAATGGGCGCAATCTCGCCCAGGGCGTCCTCGATGGCGTGGAAAGCGGGGTCATGGAGCGGGCGCATGGCCTCGAGGGCCACGACACCTGCTGCCTCGGCAGCGCGGAAGACTTCCAGCGCCTGCGCCTCGGTGGCGCAGAAGGGCTTCTCGACGATGACGTGCTTGCCACCGGCGATGCAGGCAAGGGCCTGCTCGTAGTGAAGTGCGTTGGGGCTGCCGATATAGACGGCGTCGACGTCGGCAGCGGACGCAAGCTCGTCAAGTGCGGTGAAGTTACGCTCGCCGCCGTGCTTAGCGGTGAAGGCGGTGCCGCGATCTGCGTCGCGCGAGAGCGTGCCCACAAACGCGGCTTGGTCGTTGGCGTTGACGACCTGGATAAAGTCGTCGGTAATCATGGATGTGCCGATGGTCGCTATACGCAGCATGTATCCCCCTCGTGCCGTTCGGTTTACAGGATGAGTGTAGCGCGGGAGGACACAAAAGCGTGCGAAAACGCCGTTACAGGTCGCTCTCGTTAAAGCCGGTGTCGATATCGAGGTTGCTGCCGTCGGCCGCCGTGGTGGCAAGCTCGTCGCAGCGCTCGTTGAGCTCATGGCCGGCGTGACCCTTAACCCAGATGAACTCCACCTTATGCTTGCTCTTTGCGGCAAGCAGACGCTCCCACAGGTCGCGGTTCTTGACAGGCTGCTTGTTGGCGGTCTTCCAGCCGCGTTTTTTCCATCCGTCAATCCAGTGCTTGTTGAAGGCGTTGACGACGTACTGCGAATCGGAATGGACTTCGACGTCGCAGGGGCGGTTGAGCGCCTCGAGTGCCACGATGACCGCCATGAGCTCCATGCGGTTGTTGGTGGTCTTGGCGTAGCCGCGCGAAAGCTCAGAGGTGAAGGTCTTGCCGGCGGGGTTGGTGTATTTGAGCACGGCGCCGTAGCCGCCACGTCCCGGATTTGATCGGGCCGAGCCGTCGGTATAGATGATGACCTTCACATGGTTCCTTTCGTTGGGTACGTTTCGCGTGAGTGACCATTGTAGCGCCATGCCCGCCGGGGGCTAGCAATCTACGATTTCTACCCCGTCTTCCGACAGTTGGTTGGCATGGATGATGCGGTTGAGCTCGTCGAGGTATTGCTGCAAGAGGGGAGAGGGTTTGCGGTCGTCATGCATGATGTAGCCCACATGCATCGTCGGGGCGTCTGCCAGGGGGATCGAGGCCATGCCCCACTGCATTTCGCTGGAGAGTACGCCGGTCGACAGCGCATAGCCGTTCGAGGTGATAAGCAGGTTGGTGAGCGTCCCGCGGTCGGATACGCGGATATTGCGGTTGCAGGGAATATAGCTAAACGGTTCCTCGGCGTAATAGAAGGAGTTCGAGGTGCCTTGCTCAAAGCTGTAGCGCGTATAGGGCGTGAGGTCGGCAAGGGACAGCTGCGAGCGGCGTGCGAGCGGGTGGCGTTTGCTGACGAACACGTGGACCTTCGCATCAAAGAGGGGATGAAAGCTCGCTCGGGCATCGGCGAAGGCCTTCTGCAGAACGCGGGCGTTAAAGTCATCCAGATACAGAATGCCGATATCGCTGCGAAACGCACGGACGTCGTCGATGATCTGCGCCGTGGTGGTCTCGCGCATGATGAACTCGAACTTGCTGTCGCGGCAGCGCTCGACGACGTTGACAAAGGTCTCGACCGAAAACGCGTAGTGCTGGGCCGAGACGGCAAGGCGCGCCTGGGGTGTGCCGCCGTCCTCGTAGCGTGCCTCGAGCATGTCGGCCTGCTCTACGACCTGGCGCGCATAGCCCAAAAGCTCGGTGCCGTCGTTGGTGAGCGTGACGCCGCGGCTGGAGCGCGTAAAGATCTCCAGATGGAGCTCCTGTTCCAGGCTTTTGACGGCGTTTGAGATGTTGGACTGAGCGGTATAGAGGCGCTGGGCTGCAGCGTTGATTGAGCCGGACTCTGCCACGGCAATCAGAAAACGAAGCTGCTGAAGGGTCATCGACGCCATCCTCTCGATTGCTATCTATAAAACAGATAACAGATTAGCGCTTTTAAGTGATTGACCGAGGGAAACAATGCTCGTACTATTCAAAACACACAAAGGCTGTAGGTAATTAAGCCGACCACGGAACCGGGATGCGAAAGGAGGCCCGCATATGAATTGCTTACCAAGACGAATGCCGGGCTCCTGTTTGCGCCCGTCGGCGTGATCAGGAGACAGCGACTTACTTCTCTTACTCTTATTACTTTTGTTCGATCAAGGAGATCATCATGAGCCAGTTTATCAACAACCCCGAGCACACCTTTGGTTTCGATACCCTGCAGCTGCACGTTGGCCAGGAGAGCGCCGATCCTGCATCCGACTCCCGTGCTGTGCCTATCTATCAAACCACGAGCTATGTGTTCCGCAACTCCCAGCACGCCGCCGACCGCTTTGGTCTTGCCGACGCCGGTAACATCTACGGCCGTCTGACCAACTCCACCCAGGGCGTCTTCGAGGACCGTATCGCCGCGCTCGAGGGTGGCGTGGCCGGTCTTGCCGTCGCCTCCGGTGCCGCTGCCATCACCTATACCCTGCAGGCACTTGCCCAGGCTGGTGACCACGTGGTCGCCCAGAAGACCATCTACGGCGGTTCCTACAACCTGCTGGAGCACACGCTTTCCCAGTTTGGTGTCGAGACCACCTTCGTCGATGCCCATAACCTGGACGAGGTCGAGGGCGCCATCAAGGACAACACCACGGTCATCTATCTCGAGACGCTCGGTAACCCCAACTCCGACATCCCCAACATCGACGCCATCTCCGAGATCGCCAAGAAGCATGGTCTGCCGGTTGTCGTCGACAACACCTTCGGCACCCCGTATCTGTTCCGTCCGCTGGAGCATGGTGCCAACATCGTCGTCCACTCCGCAACCAAGTTTATCGGCGGCCACGGCACCTCGCTGGGCGGTGTGATCGTCGACGGCGGTAACTTCGATTGGAAGGCGAGTGGCAAGTACGCCCAGATCGCTGAGCCCAACCCCTCCTACCACGGTGTTTCGTTTGCCGAGGCTGCCGGTCCCGCCGCCTTTGCAACCTATGTCCGCGCTATCCTGCTGCGTGACGAGGGCGCCTGCATCAGCCCGTTCAACGCCTGGGTCCTGCTCCAGGGCACCGAGACTCTGTCGCTGCGCGTTGACCGTCATGTCGAGAACACCAAGAAGGTCGTTGAGTTCCTGACCGGTGACAGCCACGTTGCCAAGGTGAACCACCCGAGCCTGCCCGAGCATCCCGACCATGAGCTGTACCAGAAGTACTTCCCCAACGGCGGTGCCTCGATCTTTACCTTTGAGATTAAGGGTGGCCAGGAGGCAGCTTGGAAGTTCATCGATCATCTGCAGGTGTTCTCGCTGCTCGCCAACGTGGCCGACGTCAAGTCGCTCGTCGTGCACCCGGCTACCACCACGCACTCCCAGCTCTCTGCCGAGGAGCTCGCCGAGCAGAACATCACGCCCTCCACGATCCGTCTTTCCATCGGTACCGAGAACGCCGAGGACATCATTTGGGATCTGAAGCAGGCCTTTGCCGCACTGGACGAGTAAGGCGACTTGTGCAAGGACCCCTTGCGACTCGATAGGTATAACTGCATAAAATGCCTGCTCAAGGCGCCTGTGCGAACAATGGTCGCACAGGCGCCTTTTTTGCATAGAGAGGGTGCAAAAACAGGGTTTTTGGCACGCTTTATGCAATCGAGATGTGGAAAACTCCTGTTGAGAGGATGTGAGTTTTACGCAAATGACGTGCGCCTTTTGAGAAAAACCGCAGGTCGCGATTTGCTCGGGGTACTATGCAGCGCGATCGAATCACACGCAGCTCAAACGCAGCAAAAACGCACTACGGAGGTTTCCAGCTACATGAGGATTGATTCACGAAAACCGAAAGCCGCCGCCCTTTCCGCCGCTCTGACCGTGGCACTTTTGACGGGCGCCGGCGCAACTGATGCCCGCGCGGCAACACTATCCGATACGGTCGGATCCACGCCGTCCGAGGCGACGCTGATGCAGCCCGTCGACTATCGCGGCGACGGCTTTGGCTCCATGCAGGAGTGGAACGCCTCTATGGGGGCCAAGCGCGATTCCCTGGAGGTCCGCGCCCAGATCATCATGAACATGTACGGTGACTATGCCACCGATGACGAGCGCGCTGTACTGCAAGGTTGTATCGATGGTGCGGGCAGTCTTTTGACGATGGAAGAGGTCGACGCGAAGTCGGCCGAGCTCGACGAGCTTCGCTCCGCGCTCGAGGATGCTAAGCGCGAGGCGCTCGAGGCTGCGGCTGCCGAAGCCGAGGCCGCTGAGGCCGTTCAGGCTTCGTATTACAACGCCGGCTCCGGCTCGTCTTACGCGTCTGCTGCGTATTACGCGAACGGCTCGGGCCTGACGCGCTCGAGCGGCGTCAATAACTATAACGGTCGTCGTGAGACCTATTACAGCAGCAACGTGCTCTACCATCACCGCACGGGCGAGTGGACTCAGGATTCCGAGGGCTTTTGGCGCGATTCCGATGGTTACTACGTCGTGGCCGCGGGCGATAAGGCTCAGGGCTCCACGTTTACCGGTTCCAAGGGCGAGTGCAAGGTCTATGACTCCGGCTGCGCAGCCGGAACCACCGACTACTATACCGGTTGGTAATCTGCCATAAGCCAATAGGACATGACGGGCGGGCGTCTTTACCGAGCCTTTGGGCAACGTAAGGGCGTCCGTTTTTTGTGCATGCTTGAGCTAACAGAGCGCTTACCGTGGCAGTACGCCGCGCATATGGGCGCGGGGCACACTAAGTCACGAGAAACAAAGTCTTTCTCGTGGAGGAAGTGGTTCCATGAACGCTCGAGATGTCGCTATTGCCGTCGTTGCCCTTTTGATCGGATGCCTTGGTCCGACGGCGGTGTTAACTGCCGGCTTGCAGTCCGCTACGGGCGCCGCTCCTGTGATTGTGGGCGCCTTGATTGCAGCGGCGTTGCTGGGAAGCGCCGGCGTGCTACTTTGCCGCGATGACGAGGACGAGGTTCCGGAATCGCAAAATAAGCCTCAGTTTTAGCCTCGAGCTAAATGCAACAGGCCTTCGCGAATGACGGAATCCTCGCGAAGGCCTGTCTGCTTGTATTGCGCACGTCGCGATGCGGCCGAGGCTACCAGCTGCCTTCTATTTCGCGAATCCTCTGGTAGAGCCAATCGTTTTGCGGCACTTGGATATCGTGTTTGGCGGCCAGGCGGCAAATGGTGCCCGCGAACTCCTCGACTTCGGTCTTTCGTTGTGCGATGCGGTCCTGCGCCATCGAGGGCATACCGGTGGGGTCGATTCCCTCGATGAGGTGCACCATCTGCGTCAGGTCTGCCTCGGTCAGCTCAATGCCCTCGGCATTGGCGACCGCAAGTGTCTCTCGCATGGCGGAGACAAAGCAGCGGCGCTGCTCGGAGCCGGCCTCTGTGGCGCTTCCATACGTTCCGCCGTAGGCCATGCACGTCTGGTTGATACCATCGTTGAGCATGAGTTTGGCCCACATGCGGTGCGCAATGTCGCTCTCGACGGTATGGGCGATGCCGCAGCGTGTGTAGAGCTCGTCGATGGCGGTGACGGTTGCGGGCTCGGTGCCCGCTGCCGCGCCAAAGCGAATCTCGCCCGCATTGGTAAAGGTGAGCTCTCCGTCGAGGAACACGGCATCCATGCCCTGGCAGATGCCCAGGACGGTGTGCTTCCAGCCAAAGCGCTCGGCAATCTTTTGCTCGCTCGTAATGCCGTTGCACAGCGAGGCGATGAGCGTGTTGGGTCCCACGACGCGCTCCATAGTCTTGAGTGCTTGGTTGAGTCCCGTCGTCTTGACCGTGAGAATGACCAGATCGGCGGGCGTTGCCTCACTGACGCGCACGGACTTGAGTGCGCAGGGCTCGCCGTTGACCGTAAGGGCGTCGCCTGCGTGACGCTCGAAACGGGCGTCGTCCATGACGTATTCGACGGCATCGTCGCCGAGTGCCTGGGCGATCATGCTGCCGTAGAGTAGCCCGACGCCGCCCTTGCCGATAAAGGCAACCTTGTTGATCTGCACGTGAATCATCTCCTCACAAAAAGGCGCCCGCGTGCGGGGCGCCTGGTGGATTGTATGCCGCTGGAGCATGTAGCGTGCACCGGAGGCGGAATTTAGAAGAACAAACGCATGGGAACTTATGCCGCGGGGCAGATGGCAAAAACGCGTGCGGGATATCCAACGCCATCGCGCGCCTTGGGGAAGGTGCAGAAGATGACGGCGCCTGTGGCGGGAAGCTCGTCCAGATGGTCCATGATCTCGGTCTGGTAACAGTCGACCGAGAGGATGTATTGCTCGCCGGGATAGGGGTGGGCGTCCTCACGCGTGGCCACGCTCGCCTCCTTTCATCGGGCTTTTTGCTGATGTTAAAGCGGTGCCGTGACGGCCTGATTTCTGCTGCGTTACGATACGTTCTCGATTGCGATTCCGATGTGCTTCGATGACGTGACAGGTTTGTTTCGCCTTATCAGGGCTTCGATGGGGGAGGAGGGGCCGTGCAATATCGCGTTGACCCCAAAAGCGGTAACCGTATCTCGGCGTTGGGGCTGGGCTGCATGAGGTTTCCCGGTGCGCCGGGACGCCCGGATGCGAAGACAGCCGACGCCATCATCTCCCGTGCAGTGGAGCAGGGGATTAACTACCTGGACACGGCCTATCTCTATCCCGGCAACGAGGCTTGCGTGGGCGCTTCGCTTGAGCGCCTGGGCCTACGCGACCAGGTTTTGCTCGCGACCAAGCTGCCGCATGCTTCGTGCAAATGCGCGGAGGATTTCGACCGGTTCTTTGACGAACAGCTGCGTCGGCTGCGGACTGACCATATCGACTATTACCTTATGCACAACATCACCTCGCCCGCCCAGTGGAAACGTGTGGTGGCGTTGGGCATCGAGGACTGGATCGCGCGTCAAAAGGCGGCGGGGCGCATTCGCCAGATTGGTTTTTCGTATCACGGCAGCGCGGCGGATTTCCTGACGGTGCTTGACGCATATGACTGGGATTTTTGCCAGATCCAGTACAACTATGCCGGCGAGCGTTACCAAGCGGGAACGGCAGGACTCATGGCGGCTGCGGAGCGCGGTCTTGCGGTGTTTGTGATGGAGCCACTGCTGGGCGGTCGTCTAGCGGGCAAACTTCCGCCGCGGGCACGCGCTGTGCTCGATGGCGCCCGTGACCCGCATTTGCGCACTCCGGCCGCCTGGGGGCTTTCGTGGGTGTGGAACCATCCTCAGGTGACGATGCTGCTTTCGGGTATGACCGATATCGCGCAAGTGGATGAGAACGCGGTGTTGGCCGATCGGGCCCTGCCGGATTCGATGACGGCTGCTCAGCTCGATGCCATCGCACGCGTGCTGAGGGAGTTTGAAAAATCGAATCGCGTGCCCTGCACGGGATGCGGCTATTGCATGCCGTGTCCTAAAGGCATCAATATCCCTGGGTGTTTTGCTGCCTACAACGCAAGCTATGCGCACAGCTGGTTTACGGGGCTGTCTCAATACTTTACGGCGAGCGCGGTGCGGACGAACGAGCCCAAGCTGGTGAGCAATTGCGTCAAGTGCGGCAAATGCGCGCGGCATTGCCCGCAGCACATCGATATCCCCGGGCGCTTGGACGACGTACGCCGCCGTTTTCAGCCTGGCCCCGTGACGGCGGTGCTTAAGGCCTTCGGCAAAACGCGCTCCTCGTGACCCTTTTATAACTTGCGGTGGAATAGTTCCTGCTTGCGGCAGAATAAGGCATCGACAGGAACTATTTCACCGCAACTGAAGGGGGCTGTCGTGGGCCATCGGGATTCATGTGATGATTTGCGTGAGGTTCGTTGGGGCGTTTTGGGCGCTGGACGCATTTCTCATCGATTTGCATCGTCGCTCAAGAAGGTCGACGGGGCACGGCTGGTGGCTGCGGCCGGCCGCACTCCTGCACATGTCGAGGAATTTTGCCGAGCGTTTTCGATTGATGCCGCGCACAGTTATGCCACGGCTGACGATAGCGGCGATGCGGCTTATGATGCGCTGATTGCCGACCCCGATGTCGACGCAATCTACTTGGCTCTTCCACATGGCATGCATGCGCATTGGGTCTGTCGGACACTGCGCGCGGGAAAGGCCGTACTGTGCGAAAAGCCGGCCGTTTTGAATGAAGAAGAGGCCCATGCGATCGCCTCCGTTTCCCGTGAGTGCGGCGTGCCGTTTATGGAAGCGATGAAAAATCGGTTTTGTCCGATGCGTACTCGCGTGAAGGGCTTGCTTGCGTTGGGCGAGCTCGGCCGTATCGTTTCGATCGAAAGCGTGCAAAAACTCGATTATGGTGAGTCCCCTTCGAGTTATCTGCTCGATCCCTTGCAGGGTGGCTGTCTATATGACATGGGCTGCTATGCGGTCGGGTGGTTTGAGGATCTGCTTGCGGGTGCGTGCGATGTTTCGTCTCGTGAAGTTCGCTGGCGTGACGTATCGGGCGGCCGCGTGGATTGGGCCGACGAGGTCCATATGAGTGTCGGCGGCATATCCATTCATATGGTGGTCGACGGCAAAGCAGCATATGAAAGCCGCTTAACGATTGCCTGCGAGCGGGGCTCGTTGGAAATCGAGCGCCTTCATCGCCCCGAGCTCGCCCATGTGAAGTGCTCCGATGGACGAATGCTCGAAATAAATGCCCCGTTTGAGGTCGATGATTTCTACGGTGAAATCCAGCATGCGACCCAGCTCATCCGGGCGGGGAAACTCGAGAGTCCCGTCATGCCCCTTGCCGCCACACAGCGCTGCGCGCGCATTATCGATGCAATCCGTCTAGCCCTCTAGGGCTTGGTGGCCCGCATCTCTGATGCCCCTTTTATAGCTTGCGGTGGAATAGTTCCTGTTTGCGGCAGAATAAGGCATCGACAGGAACTATTTCACCGCAACTGATGAGGGGGAGCTGGGGATGCTGACGATCGGGTGTCATCTATCCACGACGAAGGGCTATCGGGCGATGGGGGAGACGGCGTTGTCAATTGGTGCCAATACCTTTGCATTCTTTACGCGCAACCCGCGCGGCGGCAAGGCGAAAGACCTTGACATGGATGACGTGGCCGCCCTGCGCGAGCTTATGGAACAGAACGATTTTGGCCCACTCGTGGCTCATGCCCCGTATACCTACAACCCCTGTTCTGCCAAAGAGCGGGCGCGCGAGTTTGCCCTGGAGGCAATGGCCGAGGACTTGCGGCGCATGGAAGCGCTGCCCGGCAATTACTACAACTTCCATCCCGGCGCGCATGTGGGGCAGGGCTCCGACGCCGGCATTCAGATGATCGTCGACACCCTGTGTCAGGTGATGTTTGAGGGCCAGCAGACGACGGTGCTGCTCGAGACCATGGCCGGCAAGGGCACCGAGGTTGGCCGCAGCTTTGAGGAACTGGCGCTCATTATTGAGGGCGTTGCCGACAGGCGTCCCGAGCTGTCGGCCAAGTTGGGCGTTTGCCTGGACACCTGCCATGTGAATGACGCCGGCTATGACATCGTCCACGATCTTGACGGTGTGCTCGACGAGTTCGACCGCGTGGTGGGTATCGACCGCTTGCATGCCGTACATATCAACGATTCGAAGAACCCTTGCGGCGCCCATAAGGATCGCCACGAGTGCATCGGCAAGGGCTACCTGGGTAGTGAAGAGTTTGGCGGCGGTATGCAGGTTATGCAGAATATTGTATCGAATGGTCGCTTGCGTTCGCTGCCGTTTATTTTGGAGACACCGAACGAACTTGCAGGTTATGCGGCTGAAATCAAACTGTTAAGGTCGTTGCAGCAGTAATGACTGTCATAAAGTGGAGTGCTCCATTCACGTTATGGGTTTGTTTCAATCAGTTTTCTAATTGCAGATTCGCACTTACGGGTGCATAATAGCCAACAGTTTTTGCAGACCTCTGAATCAAACGGGGTCACCGGAAGGAGACTGATTATGAAGCTCAAGAAGCTTGGCGCATTTGCCGCCACGGGTGCCATGGCGCTCGCCCTCGCACTGACGGGCTGCGGCTCGTCCAACGCCACCTCTGGTTCTGATGCCGGCTCCAGCAGCTCTGACGACGCTAAGGTCGAGAAGGTCGACGGCTCCAAGGAGTACGCGCTCGTCAAGGACGGTACGCTGACCGTCGGCACCTCTGCCGAGTACGCTCCGTTTGAGTACAAGGATGACAACGGCGATTATCAAGGCTTTGACCTTGAGCTCATCAAGGCTATCGGCGACAAGCTGGGCCTGGATGTCGAGTACGTCAACAACGACTTCGACACGCTCGTCCCCGGCGTCGCTTCGGGTGCCAAGTATGACGTTTCCATCGCGGCTATCACCGACACGCCCGAGCGTGAGAAGGAAGTCACTTTCTCCGATTCCTACTACATGGACGATCAGGCTATCGTGACCAAGGTCGATAACACCGACATCACGGCCGACAACTGCAGCGAGAAGCTCAACAATGCTGACGCCACGATCATCGTCCAGTCTGGTTCGACCGCCGAGGCCTTTGCCCAGGAGAACTTCCCCAAGGCCAAGATCGTCCCCTACAAGGACGCTACCGAGTGCTTCAGCGCCCTGCAGTCCGATAAGGGCGACGCCGTAGTCACCAACCGCTCCGTTGCCAGCCAGCTGACCGCCGAGCAGTTCAACACCTGCCAGACCATCAAGCAGATCAGCACCGGCGAGGAGTACGCCATCGCCATCAACCAGGGCAACACCAAGCTCAAGGACGACATCAACCAGGCTATCAAGGACCTGACCGATGACGGTACCGTCGACGCCCTCATGGCTAAGTACAACATCAAGTAAAATAACTACTTGATTGCGCGCGGGCCCTTTCCGTTTTGCGGAGAGGGCCTTTGTGCTTCTCTTGACGGAGAGCGTTTCCGTCTCGTTTTGCCGGCAACTTCTACGATAGGAGCCACCTTGTCTCGATTGAATGAAGGGGCCGCGGAGCAGCGTTTTCCACTGCCCGCCTTGCTCCAAAAGCTAGCCTGCGTCATGGCCGTGGCGCTCGCGCTGGTGTGCGCGGGGGCATATGCGCCCACGACCGCCCAGGCGCTTGAGACCGCAAAGATTACCGCCCGACCCAATACCGGTTCGGGCAGCGACGTGGTCGGTGGCACCGAGACCCGCATCACCTGGGAGGTCCAGGCCGATGCCGACGAGGAACTGAGCGGTCTTTCGCTGACGTTTGCCGATGGCACGACCTTTGGTACCGATGACACGCGATTGACGATGCTCTCGGGCGAGGACCTCATGGATCGTACGCCCATGAAGCCCACGTGCAAGGCTGACGGCCAGACGCTCAAGATTGACTTTGGCGAGACGGCGCCTGCCGGCGGCTATTTCCGTGTCGAGGTCTACGGCGTGACCTTCCCCGTCGAGGGCGGCGACGAGGCCTTTAGCGGCACCTGCACTTTGGCCGATGGTTCGACCAAGAAGATCTCCAAGATTCCGTCGGTGGAGATCAAGGGCGTGACGGCATTCGATAACTTCCTGGCCGACCTTAAGGAGCAGCCGTGGGTCGAGGCATGGAATTCCAACATGTTCCTTCGCCTGTTCCTGAACCCGGTCATTTTGGTCCAGAGTCTGCCGATCGTCTTCAAAGGCTTCCTCATGTCGCTCTCGATCGTGCTCGTGGCGTTTCCGTTGGCCATTCCCTTTGGCTTTGCCTTGTCGCTCATGCGCATCTCCAAGTCGCGCATCCTGCGCTGCCTTGCCGGCATCTATGTGAATATCATCCGTGGTACGCCGGCGTTCCTGCAGATCTACATCGCGTTCTTTGGCCTTCCGCTGGCCGGCGTCAAGGTTGACGACTATGTGCTGGGCGTCATCGTCATGGCCATGAACTCGTCTGCGTACCTGTGCGAGATTTTCCGTGCCGGTATTCAGTCGATTCCCAAGGGCCAGAACGAGGCCGCTCGCTCGCTGGGCATGAACGCGTTCCAGACGCTGCTCTATGTCATGATTCCGCAGACGTTCCGTAATGTCCTGCCTACGCTGACCAGCGAGTTCATCCTGCTTTACAAGGATACGTCGCTGCTTGCCGCCGTGGGTGTGGTCGAGATCGTCATGAACGCCCGTACCATCGTGGCCACGACGGGCTCCATCACGCCGTATGTGGTTGCCGCCCTGTTCTACCTGGTCATTACCCTGCCGCTTGCGCGCTTGGTGAGCGGTCTTGAGGCGAGACTTCTGGGGACGGCCGAAACCAAAAAGAAGCGTCCCGCCAAGAGCGCCGGACAGGTTGTCGCGACGCCTGCCGATCACATCGCCGGTCTGTAAGGAGGTCCTATCATGAGCGAAACCAATAACTCGAACGAGGTCGTCGTCAGTATCAAGAACCTCCAGAAGGCCTTTGGCGACAACGTGGTCCTGCGCGATATCGATCTGGATGTGCACAAGGGTGAGGTCGTTGTGGTCTTGGGCCCCTCGGGCTCGGGCAAGTCGACGATGCTTCGCTGCATTAACCGCCTTGAGGAGCCCACGAGCGGCTCGATCATCGTTGAGGGCGTGGACGTGTGCGCCAAGGGCGTCGACCTTAACAAGGTACGTACGCATCTGGGTATGGTGTTCCAGCAGTTCAATTTGTTCCCGCACCTGTCAGTCAAAAAGAACGTCATGCTCGCGCAGCAAAAGGTGCTCAAGCGCAGCAAGGAAGAGGCCGAGAAGATTGCTGTCGAGGAGCTGACCAAGGTCGGTCTTGCCGAGCGTATCGACTTTATGCCGAGTCAGCTTTCGGGCGGTCAACAGCAGCGCGTGGCCATCGCCCGTGCCCTGTCGATGAATCCGCACGTGATGCTCTTTGACGAGGCCACGTCGGCACTTGACCCCGAGCTTGTCCGCGATGTATTGGGCGTCATGCGCGATCTTGCACGTGACGGTATGACCATGATTGTGGTGACCCACGAGATGGGCTTTGCCCGCGACGTCGCCGACCGCGTTGTCTTTATGGACGGCGGCGTTATCGTGGAGGAGGGCACGCCGAGCGAGGTCTTCGACCATCCCAAGAGCGAACGCACCAAGGCGTTTTTAGGCAATATCTCGTAGCCGCTTTATATGACTGACATAGCAGAAAACGGGAGCCGGATGTGA
Source organism: uncultured Collinsella sp. (assembly GCA_958435945.1). GTDB lineage: Bacteria > Actinomycetota > Coriobacteriia > Coriobacteriales > Coriobacteriaceae > Collinsella. Next base: position 72,966 of record CAUBIC010000007.1, read on the forward strand.
TCCGGCTCCCGTTTTTGTTGGGACGCGAATGTGTTTTGGTGCGAGCGCACGGGCGGAGCTCATTGCCGCTAGGCGAGCTCAGCTCCAAGGGCGCGGCAGGCCGCCTCGCCCTCATCGTCGGGGGCGTCGTAACAGATGACGGAGTCGACCACGTTGACGCCTACCTCGTCGGCATCGGCCTTCCAGTTGTCCATCCACTCGCCCTCGGCCCACGAATAGGAACCAAAGAGGACGACCTTCTTGTCGCCGAGGGTCTCCTTGACTTCGTCCCACATAGGCTGGAACTCATCGTATTCAAGCTCCTCGGAGCCCATGGCGGGGCAGCCGAAGGCGAAGGCATCATAGTCGGCGGCCCTGTCGGCAGAGAAGTCGGCGCAGGGGATGACTTCGGCCTCGGCGCCCGCGGACGTGGTGCCTTCGGCGACAAAGTTTGCCATGGCCTCGGTGTTGCCCGTGCCGCTCCAATAGACGACGGCGATCTTGCTCATGTTGAGTCCTTTCGGTTGTGCGGCGTGCGGCCGCGGTTTGTACGTTCTATCGGGTCGCCTGGGCAAGTTGCGCCAAGCTGCAGCCCTGCTGATAGATAAAGGTGAGGTGTTGGGTGCAGGCACGGTACGCATCAAACGTCGCAAGTGCCTGCTCGACATTCGTATAGACCTTCCAGGCTCCAAAGATCTTGTAGTTCTCGCCACGCTGGGCGATGAACTCGTATACGTCGTCGCAGGGGTACCCCAGGAAGTAGCCAATCTCGTGTGGAAATTCGCAGACGCAGTCGTTGTTGCAGCAGACTTGCTGATCCAGTGCGCATCGAGTCTGGCCGCAGGCGCATTCCGCGGCGTTATTGCTCGCGAGCGTGATGCGTGATGCCAGGTGCACAAGACATGCCGAGAGGTTGCCGGTGTCGTAGCCCTTCTTGGCGAGTGCCGTTTTGGCGCGCGGGTCAGCAAGGTAAGTGGCGAGGCTATTGGGCCGATATGCGTATACGAGCGCCCCGCAGGGGCGCCAGACCAAAACGCTCAGGTGGACGCCGAACGGATTAAGCTCGTGATTGCACCGGGCGATAACGTTGAGCAGGCGTGCTCGGCGAGCCTCGATCGCCGCAGTTACGCTTGAGCCGTCTTGATCGGCATAGACTCCTGGATAGGTAAAGAGCGATGCCGGTTTGATGCCCGCGAGCGTGGGGGAGCAGTTGCGCACGACTGCTGCCTGAAACGTTGGGATGTCTATGGTTCGAGTCACGGCGCTCCTTACGGATCTAAACTGTTAGCCTAGGAAAACTTATACACGAAAGTAAGCCTTGGTCAACTAAAAAGTTTGAAGAGGGAAACTAATTGACCGAACGGACATGATTTTGGGTTAAGATGGGAACACCCCATGGGGGTATCTAGATAGGGCTACTTGAAAGGGGAACGCATGAGTGACTTGCTCAACCCTGCGAATCTCATCGTGCTGACCGTCATTGCCGTCGGCATGTTTTTTGGACTGCGTCGCATTGCCGCTTCGACACACGGGAAGAGTTGCTGCAGCGATGGTGCGAGCGGCAAGAAGGCCAAAAAGGTTGTGGTGGCAGACACCGACGAGTCCCACTACCCCTATCGTGAGGAACTCCTTATCGGCGGCATGAGTTGCGACGGCTGCGCCCGGAATGTGACGAATGCCCTCAATGCGCTTGATGGCGTGTGGGCTACGGTAACGTACGCGGACCACACGGCACGCGTGCGCTCGAAGCGCCCGGTTGATCGCGACACACTCGAGACGGCAGTGAGGGGTGCGGGCTATTACGTTATGAAAATATAGGCGTTGCCCTCTCCGGTGGGTACCAGCCTCCTGCCCATTGTGACTATCGGCATCCAAAAATTTGCGCAAAAATAACCTTTAGATGCGGCAAAAGTGGAGTTTGGTGACGGTTTGCGCGGAATTCGCTACCAATCGAGCATCTATGAACCCGTCCAAAAAATTACAGGTGTATATTTATACACTGATTATTGCTGTGCTCAGATTGCAATTAACCGTGGACAGAAATGAAGAATGCTAAAACTGGGCTTTAGGACAGGGGAGGCTATAACCTTATGAGACGAGTGGGAACACTTGGCTTGGTGGCAGCGCTTGCCGCTATCTTGGTATCGCCGCTGCCGGCGCACGCCGAAGACGCATCGGGTGCCGTTACCTACAATGCGGGAAATGGGTATTCCTTTGAGAAGCTCTCGCATCCTACGGTAGGAACGTCGCAGCCGGATGGCATCGTCGACTACCAGGGTAACGGTGCCGTTGCCGTTCCGGGCGCCGATGGTAATACGGCCAACAACGAAGGCGATCGCGGCCAGAGCTACACTTGGGCGGCTGCGAGCTATGGTGACTGGCTTTATGTGGGCACCTGCTATGCGGCGATGGGCAACACGCTGACGCTCATGAACAGCACGCTGGGCGATTCCTTTGATGTCGAAACCATGCGCCTGACGCTGGAGGCCATGTTTAACGGTACCTTCTTCTATGGACAGCAGAAGGAGGACGGCACGGCCGACAAGGACAGCGGCGGCATCTTGGTCAAGATCAATACCAAGACCGGTGAGACCAAGCTGCTACTCTCTGAATCGCTCAACGGCGTCGCTCCTTTGTTCCGCAATGCCGTGAGCTATAAGGGTAAGCTCTATTTCTGCGGCAGCGTCAGGACCAATGACGGCAAAGGCGGCCTGCCTGCTGTATACGAGATCGATCCTAAGACGGATGAGTACAAAGTTGTCTATCAGGGCCTTTCGAGCATGCAGGATTACGGTGCTGCCTACAAGCAGGGCATTTCTACCGGTATCCGCGGCATGTGCGTCCATGATGGCCAGCTCGTCATCAGTAATGTGGGTAAAGACGCGAACGGTAATTTTGTGTCGACAATCCTGACGTCGTCTGACCCCTCGAAGGGCCAGGACAGCTTCACCGAGATTGCCAACTCGGAGACGCTGTTTGGCTATCCGGCGATTCGCTATCAGGACAGCATCTACGGCGGCGCCATTTGGGATATGGTCTCGTACAATGGCCATCTCTATGCGACCATCTGCACCGGTACGCCCGAGAACGCTCCCGATGATAATTCCATGCAGTCGTTTGCCATGGTCCGTGGCGACAAGAATGCCGACGGCAGTTATTCGTGGACTCCCATTGTCGGCGATCAGAAGACGGACGGTGCAAAGTACTGCTTTGGCATCGATCCTGCCCGTACCCGTTCTGGCGCTGCCAACCTCATCGTCTACAACGACTACCTCTATATCGGTGAATACAACGACGAGGAGATTGCCCTCGAGCGCATCCTGTTCAACAAATCCAACACCGAAGAGGGCGGCAAGAGCAGCATGCGTGGCGTTGACTGCTCGTTTGTGAATGCCAATCTTGAGCAGTCGGTTAGCATCTATCGCATGGACAAGGACGAGAACATGGAGCTCGTCGTTGGCGATCGCACCGACATGTTCCCCGAGGGCGGTATTTCCGGCCTGACTTCGGGCTTTGGCCGAAACGAGAACCAGTACATTTGGCGCATGCAGAAGTTCGACGGCAAGCTGTATATCGGTACCTTTGATACCGCGAGCCTGCTTGAGCCGATCGGCCAGTTCTCCAATGGCGACATTATCGATATGACGCCCGAGGAGTGGGACTCTCAGGTTCAGCGCCTTAGGGACCTGCTCAATCACCTGCTCGACAAGAAATCGCCTGACGACCCCATCGTTCCCGTGAACACGCTTGCGGACGATGATTCAAACGAGGCCGTCGAGGTCGATGATTCGAACGAAGCTGCTGAGGTTGATGATTCAAACAAGGCCGTCGATGTCGATGACGAGAAGACCGAGGTTGCTAAGGGCTTTGGCGATCTGAGCGATGCGCTGGAGGATGCCGCGGGCGGTCTTTGCGATCAGGCCGCGACGATGTCCCAGGACTTTGAGGACGACGCCGCTTATGTCCAGAAGATCGATGGCGAGATCGCGTACTTCAAGTCCTTTGCCGACCAGTATCAGGACATGCTCGATAGCTATGAGAGCCTTAAGCAGCAGTACGAGGATGCCTATGGCACCGAGCTGCCGAGCGATATTCAGGATGCGCTCGATAAGCTGCTGAGCGAGGAGAACCTCAAGAAGTTGCAGAGTGTCCTTACGTGCATGTGTTACCTGCGCGATGCCGAGCGCGGCTTTGATATGTATGTGACCGAGGACGGCGTGAACTTTACGACGCTGACGACCAATGGCTTTAACGATCCGTATAACCATGGTCTGCGCACCTTTGCGGTGACCAACCAGGGTCTGTGCCTTGGTACCGCCAACCCGTTCTATGGTTGCCAGGTCTGGATCCAGCGCAAGGAGAATTCGGAGAATCCGGTTGATCCCGGTACTCCGGATCCGACGGAACCCACCGATCCTTCGCAGCCGGGTGGCGGCGATCAGCCTGGCGGCAGCCAGACGGGTGGCAACGACCAGTCGAGCAGCACCACGACCACCGTCACGACGACCGCTAAGAAGACTCCGAAGGACGGCTCGCTGCCTCGCGCTGGCGACTCGACCCTCACGCTGGTCTTGGGATTGCTGGTTGCAGCTGCCGCAGTGCTTGGCATTGCTCTCGTCTTGCGCAAGCGTTCTCGTCGCTAGGCTCGTCCGCGTAGCTCAATGTCCTGGATATCGTCGAAGTTGATGGCGATATCCCTGAGTTTGAGCAGCTTGAATGCGGGTAACGCTTCGTCGAGAATGCCCGTGCGGCTACGATAGCCGTACGTATCGTAATAGGTGACGCGCACCAAGTCGCCGCGTTTGAGGCCCTCGAGCTTTTGCGAAAGCTCGAGGGCTTTTTCTTCCGTGAGCTCACGTTTTTGCTCGACGGTGATTTCCTGCTTGCGCACGAGTTCGTAGTATCCCGTGAGGGCGGCAAAGGGCATAAACTGTGCGGCGCGGTTGGCGCGCACGGCACCGTTGGCAGTGAGGTTGGGGTCGGCTGCGCGGCGTCTGCCCTCGGGGTCCGCCAGGCGCTCGAAGGCGGTCGGCGGGCGCATGGGCTGTTGTTTGGGTTTAGGCACGGTGTCCTCCAACTTGATCGTTGCGCTCGCGCGCGGTGGCGCCGGCGGTAAAGCTTAATCCCTTGACGAGCGCGTTCTTGCCGTACTTGCCTTTCACGGCCAGGACGGCGCGCGCCAGATCGCGCTCGCGCTCATCGGTCTCGATATCGCTGAACAGATCGATGGTGGCAAATTCCTCGGGCACAAGATTGCTAAAGCCCAGGTTGATGCGCTTGACCGGTCGTTTGGGATCGACAGTCTGCGCCCAGAGCTCATCGAAATAGCCCATGATCTTCTTAAACGAATTGGTACGCTCGGGCAGCTTGCGCGAGGCGTTGGAGTGCGCAAAGAGCGCGGCATAGCCACCACGCGGTTTGCCACCATGCTCTCCCACAAAGATGCCATCGATTGCCTGCGCTTCGCGCACCAGGCGGCGCCGTTCGTCATCGCGCTGGACGGGCTTGGGAGCACGGGGCGCGAGCTCGGGGCCGGCGGTTGCGGTGGGTTCGATGCTCGACGTACTCGAGCGCAGGTGTCCGCATCCGTCCACATATTGTGCAGTACCGCTGGCATCAAGCCTGCGTATGTCGGCGCGCTCGCTCGCGTAGCCCACAAAGAGCGAGATGCTGTCGCAGACCACGTGCTTATCGATCAAGTCCAACACGGCGTTGTCGACCATCTCGCGCAAGACGGTGTAGGCCTGCTCGTAGGCATAGCCCTTCGAGAGCACCTGTCCTGTGGTGGTCGAAGTTGCTTGCGGGCGATAGGCTTGGATATCGGCGATGGTTGTCGGCTCGCGTCCGAAGGCGTGGTCGATGAGATACTCGGCATTGACGCCGAGCTCGTCGTAAAGCAGGTTTTCGTCGAGCGCCGCGACGCCCATCAGATCGTAGACGCCGTATTTTTCGAGTCGTGCTGCCACGCCGGGGCCGATGCCCCAGATATCGGTGATGGGACGATGGGGCCAGATTTCCTTGCGAAAGGTCTCATCGTCGAGTATGCCGATGCGGCTGGGTACGTGCTTGGCGGTGATATCGAGTGCAACTTTGGCCTGGAATAGGTTGGGGCCGATGCCGACCGTCGCCGTGATGCCGGTGCGCGCCAGGACCTCGTCGCGCAACATGCAGGCGAAGCCTTCCGCATCGGTGTGATAGAGGTCCAGATAGGGTGTCACGTCGATAAAGCACTCGTCAATTGAGTAGACGTGAACGTCTTGCGGACTGACGTATTCCAGGTAGATACCGTAGATCTGCGCCGACACCTCCATGTAGTGCTGCATGCGCGGTACGGCCTTGATGTAGTCGATGCCGTCGGGAATCTCGAATAGGCGGCAGCGGTTGTGAATACCTAAGTCCTTCATGGCCTGCGTGATGGCGAGGCAGATGGTCGTGCGTCCGCGCGATTCGTCGGCAACGACTAGGTTGGTGGTGAGCGGATCGAGCCCACGGTCGACGCACTCGACGCTGGCATAAAACGTCTTGAGGTCGATGCAGATATAGGTGTGCTGCTCGTGCGCCATCCGTGTCCCTCCATCAAACACATGTTCTTATCGAATATCTGTTCGATAATACCCGCTCGTCCGGACATCGTCAAAACCTGTTCCTTTTTGCCAGGTATAGTCGTGCAACTGCATCGGGTTTTAACGCAGCTCTAAAGAGTGCGAAACAGCTCGGAAAACCTTGCTTCGTAGCATGAGCCTAACGATTGATACCGCCTATGCGCACGGAAGGGTTGTGGGAAAGATGGTCAATTATGGGTTTGGTATGCCGACGCGCTTGGTTGCGGATGGGGATGTGGCTCGCTGGTGCGGGCGATTGGTTGCCCACTACGCTGGCACCAAGGCACTGGTCGTGTTGGGCGGTGACAAGCATACGCGCGATGAGCTTGTCTCGGCGGCACTTGGTTCGCTCGCTCGAGCCCTACTCGAGCGTGTGCTTTTCCGCTGCGGCTCGTTTGAGGGCGACGGGGGAGACGAACTGGTCGACGAAGCCGTGGCCCTGGCGACCGACGAAGGCGTGGACTTTGTCCTGGCGATTGGCGATGCCGATGCTGCCGGCTTTGCGCGCGAACTCGCGCGTCGCATGGCGGCGCTCGATGCCGGCGAAGATGGTTTTGTCCCTTATGGATGCATTGTCTCGGAGGGCAAGGTGCCTGCTGTCGTGGGCACCGGCGAGGTTCCCGTTTTTGCCATTATCGCGCCCGAACTGCTGGAGGGCATCGGGTCTCCTCTGCGTGAGTTGCTCGGCAGCGTGTGCGCCGTGGCCTAATATTTGCCATAAAGGGATGGGTTATTTTTGGTTGGTAAAGCGTTTGACCTGCCAAAATAAGCCTGTCTCTTTTTGATCGGTTGCCGTTTGGGGGCCGATTGGCAACGCTCGCTGATTGTAGTCTTGACCTGCGCTAGAATAGTGGCATCTGAATGTCCGGGCGCATGGAGGCGTGCGCCCGTATGCTGAGGAGGACTCTATGGCAACTGTTGCCGCACCTATCGATGCTACGTCGACTGCCGCTTGGAAGGCACTCGAGGCCCATCAGGAGAAGCTCGAGGCCGAAGGTATCGACCTCAAGGCCTGGTTCGCCGCCGATGCCGAGCGCGTGAACAAGCTGAGCTTTGACGCCGGTGACCTGCACTTCGATCTGTCGAAGAACCTGGTGACCGATGAGACCGTCAAGCTGCTGTGCGATCTTGCTCGCGAGGTGAAGCTCGAGGAGCGCCGCGACGCCATGTTCTCTGGCGAGCACATCAACACCACCGAGGACCGCGCTGTCCTGCACACCGCGCTGCGCCGCCCGGCAAGCGAGAAGGGCCAGCTCATCGTCGACGGCCAGGACGTCGTCGCCGACGTGCACCAGGTCCTCGATCGCATGTATGCCTTCGCCGAGCGCGTGCGCTCCGGTGAGTGGAAGGGCGTTACCGGCAAGAAGATCGAGCACCTGGTGTCCATCGGCATCGGCGGCTCCGATCTGGGCCCGGTCATGGCCTACGAGGCCCTGCGTCCCTATGCCGACGCCGGTATCGACTGCCGCTACATCTCCAACATCGATCCCAACGATCAGGCCGAGAAGCTCAAGGGCCTGGATCCCGAGACCACGCTCGTGATCATCGTCTCCAAGACCTTCACCACGCTCGAGACCCTCACCAACGCCCGCGAAGTCAAGACCTGGATGCTCGAGCAGCTCAAGGCTCAGGGCGCCATCGACGGCTCCGATGAGCAGAACGCCGAGGCCGTGGCAAAGCACTTCGTCGCCGTTTCCACCGCGCTCGAGAAGGTCGAGGCCTTCGGCATCGACCCTGCCAACGCCTTCGGCTTCTGGAACTGGGTCGGCGGCCGCTATTCTGTTGACTCCGCCGTGGGCCTGTCGCTGATCGTCGTGCTCGGCCCCGAGCGCTTCCAGCAGTTCCTCGAGGGCTTCCACGCCATCGACGAGTACTTCTGCAATACCCCGCTCGAGAACAACGCCGTCGCGCTAATGGGCCTGTTCAACGTCTGGTACGTCAACTTCTTCGGTTCCAAGAGCCATGCCGTGCTGCCGTACTGCCAGTACCTGCACCGTTTCCCGGCCTACCTGCAGCAGCTCACCATGGAGTCCAACGGCAAGCATGTCCGTTGGGACGGCAGCGCCGTGACCTCCGACACCGGTGAGATCTTCTGGGGCGAGCCCGGCACCAACGGCCAGCATGCCTTCTACCAGCTGCTGCACCAGGGCACCGTGGTGGTTCCGGCCGATTTCATCGCCTTCGCCAATACCGCAAACCCTGCGACCGACAGCGGTCAGGACGTGCATGAGCTGTTCCTGGGCAACTTCCTGGCCCAGACCAAGGCACTCGCCTTTGGCAAGACTGCCGACGAGGTTCGCGCCGAGGGCACGCCCGAGCAGATCGTCCCGGCCCGTTGCTTTGAGGGCAACCGCCCGACGACCTCGATCTTCGGCGACACGTTGACCCCGTTCGCACTCGGCGAGCTCATCGCCCTGTACGAGCACATCACGTTTGTCGAGGGCACGGTCTGGGGCATCGACTCCTACGACCAGTGGGGCGTCGAGCTGGGCAAGCAGCTTGCCAAGCAGATCACCCCGGCCTTCCACGATGACGCCGCCAAGGCCGAGCAGGACGCTTCGACCCAGGCGCTCATCGAGTTCTATCGCGCGCACCGCAAGTAGTCGCTGCTGTTAACGCATCGTGCCTTATAGCCAGGGGCCCGTATCCCATCGGATGCGGGCCCCTTTGCTTTGCCGTGGTCCCGGGGCGCACGGCCTTTGTGGAACATCGCCGGGGCGCCGCGCGCCGCGAGAACCCTGCGCCTAGATCTCGGCCTCCGCATGGCCTCGCTGCGCCTCGGGCAGCTCCCCGTAGAGCGGATGGTCTTCGAGCCTAAAGCGCTCGACCTGTTCGGGAGTGCGACCGCGCACAAAGAGCCACGAGCGATCGATCGGCGTCGCCATGAGCGTGCTGGGCAGCGCGTCGGCGCGGTCGGAAAACACCCGGGCACTCTCGGGATCCTGGAACGCCAGCACCAGATGCGTGTCGCAGTTGCCCATGATGGAGCGTGCGCGTGCCTCGCCATAGAGCGCATCGAGCTGGTTGGTCGACTGCAGCAGCAGCGCTGCCCAGATGTTGCGGCTTCGGATAATCGAGAGCACGTTGTCGATCTGGGGGATCTGCAGATTTGCGAAGTCATCGAGCATAAAGCGCACGGGCACGGGCAGGCTGCCGTCGGGCTGCCTATCGGCCTCACGAATGAGGCCCATAAACGCCTGTGAAATAAAGAGGCCGGTCAGCGGATCGAGATTGCGGTCAATATCGCTCACGGTTACAAACAGGGCGCAGGGGGTGTGTCCCATGGAAGCGAAGTCCACCTGATGGCACTCACGATAGAGCTGTGCCGCACCGTCGAATCCCAGACACATGACCTTTTCGGCAAGGATGCCGACGATGCTCGCGTGCATGCGCTCGGCATTTTGCGTAATGGCGTAGCGCCGCCATAGCGAGAGGGCATAGCTTTGGGGGTCGGTCGTGATCAGGTCGTCAAACAATCGACCCGTGGCACCGTCCTGCAGGTGCTCGATCAGCTTGATGACCGAGCTGATCGTCTGCTCGTCGGCGGGCAGCTGTTCGGTGACGTAGGCGATAAGACACGACAGCAGGTTTGCCGCCGCATGATCCCAAAAAGGCTGGTTGTTGTCCTCGATGGGGCAGATGGCCTTTGCCACCGAGAGGATGTCCTGCTGGTTGGGCCTGCCGTCCGCCTTGCGGCGAATGTGCCTCAGGGGGTTGTAGCCGCAGCGCTCGATGCCGGGCGCAAGGGCCGGGACGGTGTTGAGGTCGGCGAAGTTGAGACATTGCACGCGGTAACCGTGGGCTGCCAGCACGGGTCCCACTTCGCGACAGAGCGTGCCTTTGGTGTCGAGCACGATGTAGCTTGCGTTCATTTGCAGCAGGTTGGGCTTGAGGACGTTTCGGGTCTTGCCGGCTCCCGAGGGGCCGATCACAAGTGCGTTGTTGTTGAGTCCCGTTTGGCGGGTGTCGCAGGAAAGCGTTCGATCCTTGGCGAGGATGGTGGACGATGCGGACTTAGATGCGGCGAGGCGGCTGGCGAGGTTAGACATGGGCGACCTTCTTGGTGGTCGAGAGGATTTCGTGGGCAAAGCCGAGCTCGACGGCGCGCTCGGCCGAAAGGTAGGTGTCTTTTGCGGTGAGGGACTGGATGCGCTTGGGCGTGAGGCCGCTGCGGTCCGAGAGGATTTGCGTGAGGGTCTTGCGGGTCTGCATGAGACGCCGGCTGGTTTCCTGCAGCGCAAGTGCCGAGCCGCCTGCCCCCTGGGGGATCAGCGGGTCGTGAATCATGAGCTCTGCATGGGGCGCCATACGGCGATCGTCGCCGCCCATAAAGATCACGGCGCCCATGGACGCGGCGAATTCCAGGCAGACGGTGCGGATGGGGCACGATGCGAGGCGCATGGCGTCATAGATCGCAAGGCCCGATCGCACGCTTCCGCCGGCGCTGGCGACAAATATGGTGATGGGGCGGCTGGGGTCGGTGGCATCGAGCAGGCGGATCTGCTGGCATAGGTCGTGGGCCATCGGGGTTTCGATGTTTCCCATGACGGAGAGCTCGCGACGGGCGAGCATCTCATCGTAAATGCTGGTGAGCGTGATGCCTCGGGCGGATTCACGCATGGTGAGGGGGCTGATGATGGGGGAATGATTGGTGTCCATGAGGACTCCTTTCTGTTGGTTGTGTTGTGGAATAGGATTGTTGCCCGCGGAGGGGCTGGCGGGCTACAGGGTTCGTCCGAGCCTGAGATCGAGCTCGGTTGTGGGGCAGGCTGCCTGTTCGTGCGGCTCGCAAGCGCCAAGGGCTCCAAAGCGATAGAGCGTTGCGGCGGGCGTGGTGTAGGCGAGCCGCAGCTGATGCTCGACAGGGGCACATCCGTCATTTTTGTAATGAGCTGCGTAGTACTGCGCGATGCTGGCGTTCATCTCGCTGCCATTGCGATGGCGCTCAAACTGGCGTCTGCAGGTCTCGATGATCTTTGCTACCGACTTGGGTGCCGTCGCGGGAACAAGGGCGAGATAGCCCTCAAATAGCTCGTTGATGCTCAGGAGGCACAGCAGGTCGATCAGCGTCCTTATGGCTGCTCCCTCGGCAGAAAAATGCGCGGTCATACGGTTATATCGGTTGCGGTCGACGATGGCCGCATGGGGTCTTGGAGTTTTCTGCCCCGTGGTCCCGGGCTTTTGCCGCGTCCGTGTATTGAGCTCGACGTTGCAGCGCTTGAGGCCGTCCAACGGAAGGAACAGTGCGGTGCGCAGGGTGTTCCGCTTGCTTTCGAGTTCATGACGCTCGTCGGGTTCCCATTCGAGCTTGAGTTTCGTGTCGAGCGCCGTAAGCATATGGGCTAGGCAGCCTACGGTAAGAACGTACGAATCGTTGTCGCGTTTTGGGGCATAGGGGTCTGTCAGCTTGCGAATGTCGGGGTCGCCCATGATCTTTGTGCAGCGCTTCAGCAGTTGAGGGTGGTCGGCCAAGATCGTCGCGAGCGGTAGCGACGCGTAGTTCTTGATGGTCGCGGCGGCAAAGGCGGCGTCATATTCGTTTGCATATGCTCGCTCAATGCGGGCATCCAGAATGCTTTTCTTATCGCCGTCTTCAGCGCGGTGGTTTGTCATAGCTTCTCCAATCGGTTGATGTTCGTGCTGTTTGTTGATGTGTTGGTTGTCGTGAGTAATGTGCTTGCCGTGGGTGATGTGCTGACGTTGGGGTGCTATGCGGTTTTCAATGAGCCCGTGAGGCAGTTGCTGCAGGGGCGGGATGGAACGGCCCATGCAAGGCGGAAGGCATCGTGCTCAAAATCGAGACAGCAATGCCCTAGGTGCCTCACATGTGGCAGTTACCTCATTAAGTTGTCATTGCGTTTGGGGTTGTACTTTGCCGATCTTCCTTCTCTTACACGCTAAAACTCAAACTTCATATGCTCGATCTACTTAAAACCGCAACGGCGGTCTTTTATCAACTTATATGTCGGAACGCGTCTTTGCAAGTACTTTTTTGCGTTTGTTTCAAATGGGGTGGTTTTGCAACCGTCATGCGCGCGCTGTGCGAACGTGCCCCGGCTCGGATAAGATAGTGCGCGATAAAAACGATGCAAGGAGGCACATATGGCAATTAAAGCCATCGCAATGGATATCGACGGTACGCTCACCAACGATCAAAAGGTCATCAGCCCGCGTACGCGCGAGAAGCTGCTCGCGGCGCAGGAGTCGGGAATTAAGCTCATCTTGGCTTCGGGTCGTCCCGCATGGGGGCTGCACGCCTTGGCGCAGGAGCTCGACCTTCAAAACCATGACGGTCTGCTAGTCGCTTTCAATGGCGCGCATGTGGTCGATGCTCAGACCGATGAGGTCCTTTTTGACCAGGCCATGCCGGCTGACGAGCTGCACCGTCTGATTGATCATCTGCGTAATTTTGACGTGATCCCTATGATTTCGCTCGGTCGTAATCTGCACGTCGAGGATTCGTACCATTGTATGATCACGCTGCCTGACGGCTCGCAGAAGAATATCGTCAAGTATGAGCGCGACGCGTGCGATCTTAAGATTCGCGAGGTGGAGAGCCTGCACGAGGTCGCTGACGCTTATCCCGTGGACAAGCTACTTACTGCGGGCGATCCTGCCTATCTGCAAGCGCATCACGAGGAGATGTATGCGCCCTTTAAGCAGACGCTTTCGGGCATGTTTACGGCCGACTGGTACTTTGAGTACACGGCGCCCGGTATCGACAAGGCCCGTGCGCTCGAGGGTGCCCTGCCCAAGCTTGGCATCGATGCCAGCGAGGTCGTCTCGTTTGGCGACGGCCAGAACGACAAGTCCATGATTGAGTGGGCCGGCACCGGTGTTGCCATGGGAAACGCCGTCGATGAGGTTAAGGCTGTGGCCCAGATGGTGACCGCCAATAACAACGAAGATGGTATTGCGGTGGCGCTGGATAAGCTGCTGGGTTAGAATCGCCGATTAATGCATGGTTCGGGCGCCTGCTCGCGGGTGTCCTTTTGTTAGGGAGGGTGCCGTGTCCGCATTTCCGTTCGACGCCGTTATCTTTGACATGGACGGCGTCATTGTCGATACCGAGTATTACTACCTGGGCGAGACTGCCGCGTTTGCCAAGGAGCTTGGGCTTAATCTGACTCAAGAGGAGTTGAATGGGCAGGTCGGTACCTCGCATCAGTTCTTCCTGCATATGCTGGTCGATTGGTTTGAGCGCGCTGGTAAGGGGCATTTTACTGGCGAGGAAGCGTTGGCCCGTTGGGACGAATGGGCTCATAAGCGTCCGCGCGACTATCAGGCTTTGATTAACCCAGGCGCCGTGGATACGATTCGAGAGCTGCCGCGCCGTGGCGTTCGCGTGGCGCTTGCCAGCTCGTCGCCCATGGTTAGCATCGAGGAAGTGCTCAACGCATGCGGGCTGTCGGATGCCTTTGAGTATGTGGTGAGCGGCGAGCAGTTTAAGGAGAGCAAGCCCGAGCCCGACATCTACCTGCATGCGCTGGACCTGCTGGGGCTGCCCGCGAATCGCTGCTGCTGCGTTGAGGATTCCGTTCCGGGCATTACCGCGGGTAAGCGAGCCGGCCTGACGGTCATTGCCAAGCGCGAGGAGCGCTTTGGCTTTAGCCAGGATGCCGCGGACAAGATTATCGACCAGCTGCCGGAGCTGCTCACGCTTTCTTAGGAGCGCGGTAGTTGCGCGTTTTTCGGGTCTGATGAGTAAATAGCCAACATTTTGGTGCGACACCTAGCATACTTTAAGCTAAAACGGGCTTAAGGACTTGTTGAATGCCCTTAAGCCCGTTTTAGACGTAATTGTGCTTGGAGAGGGTATATGCCACCGACTGAAGGGCTAACTGACGGTAAAGCAGCGATACCGCTGTACCAACAGGTTATCGATATCATCAAAAACGAAATCAACTCCGGTGCCTACAAGGCAGGTGCGCGGATACCCAACGAATTCGAATTGGCTGAGAGCTATAAAGTTGGCCGCGTTACCGTGCGACGCGCTATTGAGGAGCTCGTCCAGCAGGGCTATCTAACGAAGCGACAGGGGAAAGGCACGTTTGTCAATGCCCCCAAGCTCAAGCGCAAGATTCGCCAGAAGGATGACGTCCAGAGTTTTTCGGACGCATGCCGCGTTAACGGAATGGAACCGGGGGCGTGTGTCATTTCGAGAAAGATACTGCCGGCGGATTCCACCGAAGCACAGTTCTTTGGTGTTCCCGTTGGAACTGATTTGATTTGCGTTGAGCGCGTGCGCACTGCCGATGGCGTCCCTGTCATGCTCGAGAACAACATATATGTTTACGAGGACAACGCCTATCTATCAACGGCACCTCTATCTAACCAATCCATTTTTGAGTTCGTGCGCAACCGGACGGGCCGCACGCCCGCGTTTACCGACCCGTGCACGCTCGAGATCGCGTGCGCGTCGCCCGAGGTCGCTCGACTGTTGGCAGTTCCCGTTGGCGAACCCTTGTTTTATATGGAAGCCTTCTTTTTCGATGAGCAGCGGCGGCCGTTTATCATCGGTCGTCAGCGGATCATTGGGTCTCGCTACGTTTTTGACATCTAGGACATTGCGAATGGAAACGCCCGGTGGATTATCTCACCGGGCGTTTCCATACCGTTCACGGCGCGAACGCAACCGTTCAACCGCGTCGCGGCAATCAGTTTGAAATTATCTTGATGATGGGAAAAGCTGCTGGTAATCTATGGAACGTCATAGAACGTTTGCCTTGCGCAGGCGTTGAAGCGAGATGTGATGCAGTCTCGAGTTCTTTGGAGGTATCTATGTCAGATACGAAGGCGAAGAAGACAAACAGACGTTTTAAGTTCAAATTACCGCATGTCTATACGATCATGTTCTTGCTGATCGTTGTCTTTGCGGTCCTGACTTGGATCGTTCCCTCTGGTCAGTATCAGCGCAAGACGATTTCGACAGCGGCGGGCGAGCGTGAAGTCGCCGTTGCTGGAACCTATGAACAGGTCGATAAGAACTACACCGATTCCGAGACCGGCGAGACCATCAATCTGGGCCAGGATATCTTTGCGGTCCTGCAAGCGCCTACTAAGGGCATCCAGGAGGCTGCCGACGTCGTTGCGTTCGTCTTATTGATTGGCGGATCGTTCGCAGTCATCACCAAGACCAACGCTTTGAATGCCGGCATGAGCCGTGTGATTAAAAAGCTCAAGAACAAGGACATCCTCATCATTCCCATCACGATGACGTTGCTGTCCATTTGCGGCACTACGTTTGGTATGTCTGAGGAAGCCCTGCCGTTCTATGCCATCTTCATTCCCATCATGATGGGTATCGGGTATGACTCGATGACGGCGTTTATCATCTGCTTCCTTGGTCCTAACCTGGGATATTGTGCTTCGACCATCGACCCGTTTAATGTTTTGATCGCCCAAGGCATCATTGGTATCGAGGGCAATCCTCAGCTGTGGCTGCGCGCCGTTTCTTGGGTCATCTTCACTGCCGTTGGTATCGCATGGGCCATGCGCTACGCCATGCGTGTCAAGAAAAATCCCGAGTCGTCCATTACGTACGAGGACGATAAGCTCAAGCGTGTTGAGTTTTCCGTGACCGATGCCTCCATCGAGGAAGAGTTCACTACCCGTCAGAAGCTCGTGCTTATCGATTTTGCCTGCGGCATGGGCATTATCGTCTGGGGTCTTGTTACCCAGGGCTGGTACATGAATGAGATTTCCGCCGTGTTCCTTGGTATGGGCTTGCTTGCCGGTATCCTGGGCGGCCTTGACCAGCAGACGATCGCCGAGGAGTTCGTTAAAGGCATTGCCGACTTTGCGTATGCCGCTATCGTCATCGGCATCGCTCGCGGTATCTTGGTCATCGCAGAGGGTGGCATGATCATCGACACCATCCTCCAGGCGCTCGCTACTGCACTGGCCGGTGCACCTGCCGCCGTCTACACCACGTTTATGTATATCGTCCTTGGCCTGCTCTCTTTGCTGGTTCCCTCGAGCTCTGGACTTGCGGCGCTCACCATGCCCGTCATGGGTCCGCTGACCGAGCTTATGGGCCTCAATCCCGAAGCCGCCGTTACCGCGCTCCAGTTTGCTAATCAGACCATCAACACCATCAGTCCCGTGGCGGGCATGACGGTTGCCGGTCTTGCCGTGGCAAAGATCTCGTTTGGTCAATGGTGGAAGACCATTTGGAAGTTCTTCATTTTTATGGTCGTCTTTGGCCTGATCGTAACGGCAATCTCTGGCATGCTTCCGGTGTAGGTGGTTGTGATGTCTGATCGTTTAACGGTCCTGACGTCTAAGAGCGTCTTTACCGGTACGGGGGACCTGCCGTTTGAAGGTTTCGTAGCGGTCCGTGGCAATCGAATTGAGGCGGTTGGCACCAAGTGTGAGGTGGCTTCGTATTTGACCCAGGCGGACGAGGTAGTTGATCTGGGCGACCGCACCGTCATGCCTGGTCTGATCGATGTACATACCTTCTATACAGGCTGGGCGCTGCGGACGTTGGGGTCTGATCTGTCCGGCATCGATGATGCCAAAGAGGCCGTGTCGCTCTTGCGTGCATGGAAAGAAGATCATCCGGATTGCGCGGCGGCTTTTGGCCACAACCTATCCGAAACGTTGGCATCGGATGCCGAGAACGCAAATACGGCAGCTGTGTTTGACGAGTTTTTTGGTGATATCCCTGTCGTCTGCTTTACACCGGGCGCGGAGACCTGCGTTCTCAATGCTGCCGCCAGTGCGCGATACGGTTTTACACCGCAGGCGTGCTATGCCGAGAAGATCTGGCGCATGATGAGCGATTTCCTCGCGTTGCCCGAGGTGCGCGCGGGGTATTCGGACTACATGAGCATGCTTAACGAGCGCGGCGTTACCGCCATCAAGGAGATGGCGTTTGATGACTACTACGGCTTTGCCGACGAAATGGCTCGCCGTGAGGAATCTGGCGAGCTGACGGTTCGCGTCTCTATGATGTCGCAGCCGGTGGGCGCTGGTGCAAATCTGGCATATGCTCGCGAGGCACGAGAGCGCTTCCGGGGACCGTTCGTTCGTTTTTCTGGCTTCAACCGTATGACCGATCGCGGCGTATGGGCGGGGCTTGCCGAGATGATTGACCCCTATGAGGATACGGCCGATGCGGGCGCTGCCGGCAAGACGGTCGTCGAGGAGCCAGAGTGGGATCTGATTGAAAGCGAGCTGCGTGCAATTGATGCTGACGGCTTCCGATATTCCTTGCATTGCCAGGGCGATGGCGCCGTTCGTCGCACCGTGGCGCTCTATGCCTCGCTGCCTCGAGACGAGCATGGACGGATGCTTCGCCGCCATGCGATTACCGATCTCGAGAACTCTGACCCGACCGATCTTGTCGAGTTTGGCAAGTTAGGTGGAATTTGCGAGGTCTATCCGCAGATTCTGACGCTGGACCGGCGCGAGGATTGCCTGTCGATGATGCGTCGACAAATTGGCGAGACGCGACTTTTGCACAGCTGGAATCGCCGCGGCATGGAAGATTCCGGATGCACGGTGTGCTGCGGCACGGATTTGCCGCTGCTGATTCCGAGCCTGGGCGAGTCAATCTACAGTGCGTGCGGCGGATACTTCGACGACGGACTGCCCGTGAATGAGGTCAACACGCTGACGCTTGTTGAGCTCTTGCGCGCTTGGACTGCCGGGGGCGCGTACGACCTGATGCGCGAAGATGAGCTGGGTACGCTCGAGGTCGGCAAGCTTGCCGATATCTGCGTGCTCGATCGGGATGTGTTTGACCTCGATTATCGCGACGCACGCGATCTTGCGATCGATATGACGATGTCGGACGGACAAATCGTGTTCGATCGAAATAAGGAGGCATAAGATGTCTGAATCCAAGCCGACGCTGCGCCGCGAACAGATTGCGGGCATGAATATCCACTACATCATGTGGTCGCTCGATTACTTCCTTGATGTGCAGCAGCGTTTGGGCTTTGAGTCCATTGAGCTGTGGTGCGCAGAGCCGCATGTGACGCTCGACCATACGGGCTACTTTGAGGCTGAGGTCCTGGCGAAAAAGGCTGCAGACCGTGGGCTTAGGTATCGTACTCTGTGCCCCGAGAATGTTGTCTATCCTTGGCAGTACTGCGCACGCAAGCCGCTGCATGAACAGCGCAGCCTGGCGTACTTTAAGCACGGCATTGAGCTTGCCGAGGTACTTGGGTGCGACCGTATGTCCGTCAACTCGGGCTGGGGCGACTGGGACGAGGACCGCGAGGAAGCCTGGAAGCGCAGCCGCGAGCACTTGTCCATTCTGGCGGAGTATGCCGGCGAGCACGGTCTGGTGCTTACGATGGAAAGCCTGCGTCCCGAGGAGAGCAACCTTGTGACGACGGTTTCCGATGCGAAGCGCATGATTGACGAGGTCGCGAGCCCGTATTTACAGCCCATGGTTGATACAACCGCGATGGGCGTTGCTGGCGAGACGCTCGAGGACTGGTTTGCCACCTTTGGTGATGGGGCAATTCACGAGATGCACTTTATCGACGGTGACCCGTATGGCCATCTGGTGTGGGGCGATGGCAAGCACGATATGGACGCCTTCGTTGCCACACTCAACGTCCATGGTTTCGACGGCATGCTGGGCCAGGAAATTACGGACGGCCGTTACTACGATGACCCGGCGGCGGCTGATGCCAAGAACATGGCCGCATTCGAGAAATATCTGATTGACTAAAACAACTATCGGCCACGCAACCAACGTCATTGATTGCGGCCCAAACAAGAAAGGAACTGGATATGAACGCACGCGATCTGATCAAAGAGGCAATTGCCGAGAAGGGCAAGTTCGACAGCGTCTACTGGATTGCTTGCGGTGGCTCCATGATCGATTTGATCCCGGCTCATGAGCTTCTGCAGCGCGAGGCAACCACCTTCACTTCGTATATCTATACCGCGCGTGAATTCGACATTATGCGTCCGCGTCGTCTGGGCGAGAAGTCCCTGGTCATCGCTTGCAGCCACAGTGGCAATACCCCGGAGGTCGTCGAGGGCTGCGAGATTGCCCTTGCCGCCGGCGCTACGGTGATCGCCCAGACCGACAACGCTGGATCCAAGATCGACTCCGGCAAGTGGACCACGTGGGTCTACCCATGGGGCGAGGGTGTGCCGCAGGCCGAGGTCCCCGCTGGCATTTCGCTGTCGCTTGCGGCCGAGCTGCTCGATCAGCAGGAGGGCTACGCCGATCTTGCCGATATGTATGCCGGTATCGCCGAGATGGATAAGATTCTTCCCCCGGCACGTGAGAAGGTAAATGCCGAGCTGGGCGATCGTTTTGCCAAGCTTTGCCAGGAGCACGAGTTCTTCTATATTCTGGGCAGCGGTCCCAACTTTAGCCAGACCTACGGTTTCGCTATCTGCTCTCTTATGGAGATGCAGTGGCAGCACTGCAGCTACATCCACTCTGCCGAGTACTTCCATGGCCCCTTCGAGGCTACTCAGGATGGCGTTTTTTACTTCCTGCAGATGGGCTCCAGCGAGTGCCGTGCTATGGATGAGCGCGCCCTGGCGTTCCTTAAGACGCATACCGATACGCTGATGGTGCTCGATGCCAAGGAGTACGGTATGGAAGCCGTGCCGGCGAGCGTCCGTGCCTATCTGGACCCGGTGCTGTTCTACGCCATGAACTGCGAACTGCGTGCTGCACGCGGCAAGGTGTTTGATCACGATCCCGATTTCCGCCGCTATATGGGTGTTGTCGAGTACTAGAAGGGACAAAGGCCATGGCATTTAACGTTAACGCGCTCGGATTTGGCGACAACGTCGTCGATCGCTACGAGCATATCCACACCATGTATCCTGGCGGTAACGCGGTTAACTTCGCCGTTTATGCCAAGAAATGCGGTGCCGCACGCTCTGCATACATGGGCATTTTTGGCAATGACGCCGCTGCCGAGCATGTCATTGCAAGCCTCGAGGATGAGGGTATCGAGCTTGACAAGTGCGAGCAGATGATTGGCGAGAACGGAGCGGCTCGCGTGACCGTCGTTGACGGTGACCGTGTCTTCCTCGGCTCCAACGAGGGCGGTATCCGTGGCGATGCGCGCTATGTCCTCGATCGCTTTGACCTTGCGTACATGAAGCAGTTCGATGTGGTTCATTCGGGCAACTATTGCTTTACCGAGCGCGAGCTGCCCAAGCTGAAGGCTGCGGGCGTCACGGTCTCTTTTGACTTTTCGGACGACTCCACCGACGAGTACTACGAGCAGATTGCGCCCTACGTCGATTTTGCTTTCTTTAGTGCGGCGGATGCCGCGAGCGAGGACGAGATTCGCGAGCGTCTGGCATGGGTGAAGGGCTTGGGTCCGCGTTTTGTGTCGGCTACGGCGGGCGCCGAGGGCTGCATTGCTTACGACGGCGAGCGTTATTACCGCCAGCTGGCTAAACCGGTAACGGACATGAAGGACACCATGGGGGCGGGCGACTCGTTCCTCACTTCGTTTTTGATGTGCTATCTCGATTCCGCCAAGCGTGGTGAGGATGGTGCCGAGGCCATCGAGCGTGCGCTCGACTTTGCTGCCGGGTTTGCCTCGACCGTGTGCGGCATGGAAGGCTCTTGGGGCCACGGAGCACCAATCGTCGAATAGCCGAGCGGTCCCGGGGAGGTGCAGGCGCCTCCTCGGGACCCGGTGTGCAAAAAATGCCAAATATGAGTACTGTGACTAATTTAGTCGCAGCAAAATCAACCCCTTCAGACGTGATTTGAGCGTCTGGAGGGGTTTAAGATTTGTGAAAACGCAGGATGAATGACTGTAAAAGCTTTAATTAGCGGACAATCGAGGATTATTCTGGCGGTTGGAAAGTTAAAAGAAATGTATCCATTCCGGTAGCAGTACTCATATTTGGCATTTTTTGCACACCAGGGGTTAGCGAAGGTCAAAAACAGAGCGCGCATTTGTTAAAACTATCGACTCGATGCGCTTTGCGTCGCAGTTTTTGAGCGAGGTGATGCGTTCTGAGGTCCTTGTGAGCGACCTGATGAGCGACTGCGCACTTGTTTCTGTGTTTGGCTCGGCCGGCGCATCGGTCTCGAGCAGTAGGCGGTCGAGTGGAATCTGTCGTGCGTATTCGCGACCGCGCTTGGTCGCGAGCATGCGTTCGTTGACGGAAAAATAGCAGCCCGCATTACGCGCGCGGGTGAGTTCGTCCGAAGTGCCGCTAAACCAGTGGAAGATGACAGCGGGGGAGTCAGGGTTTGGGATGAGTAGCCCATGCGATTCGAGGACGTCCAGTACGGCTCCTGCCGAACGAACGGCGTGAATTGATATCACGCGCCCGGTAAGAGGATGCTGCACGAGCGCATCGCAGAGCCGGTTAAGTGCCTGTATTTGTAGCGGCTCACTTCCAGCAAAGCGCGCGGAAAAGTCGAGTCCGACTTCGCCGATGTAGCGTTCTTGGGCAGCAACTTCGCAAAGCAGATTGACTTCGGCAAAACCGCAGTGGCCATCGGCGAGCCACCAGGGGTGAAGCCCAACGCCGGCGATGATGCCCGGGTGGCGACGAGCGCGCTCGTTTGCGGCCGAAAAGTCGCGTGGATCGACGCCGCAATCAAATAGACCCAAGCCCAGCGCCGTTGCCTCATCGGCAACGGCGTCCGGGTGAGCCATTAAATCAAGATGGCAGTGTGCATCAAATAACCGGGGCTCCATCTCGGCGCGCTCCGCTAGTCCAAGCGCTGGCCATCGGCGCGCACGCGCTCGGTGCCGCGGCCACTGATCTGGCGGATAACCTCGCCGGCAATCATCTGGCCCATGATGGGCGGCATAAAGCTGGCGGTTCCGAGCTCGGTGCGCTCGTGGATATTGGAAGGGTCGCGGGGCTGTGTCTTAACCGATTCCTCGCAGCTAAACAGTACATGCAGACTCTTGATTCCGCGCTTCTTGCATTCTTTGCGCATGATGCGGCTCATGGGGTCACGTACCGTATCGAAAATGTCGGCAAAGCGGAGGCACTCGGGATGGAGCTTGTTGGCCCCGCCCATGGAGCTAACCAAACGAATGTCGTGGTCCTGAGCATATTTGGCAATGGTGAGCTTGGCCGAGATGGTGTCGATGGCGTCGACGACGTAGTCGAGCTTGCCGTCCGTCTGCTCCAAAACGCTCGCGAAGAACTCGTCGATATTGTCGCTCAACAGGTATTCGGTGCGCTTGATGACGGTAGCGGCTGGATTGATGTCGTGGATCATGGCTTCCATAACATCGACCTTGCGCTTGCCGATGGTGCTTTGAAAGGCGATGGCCTGGCGATTGATATTGCTGGGCGCGATGATGTCCTTATCCAGAATGACGAAATGACCAATGCCGCCGCGGGCAAGTGCCTCGCAGCAATTGGAGCCCACACCTCCGCAGCCGAGCACCAGCACCGTGGCGGCGGCGAGTTTGTCGAGTGCCTCGCGGCCCATGATGATCTCGAGCTTGGTGTCGCGTGTCTCGTTGGGGGTTGCGGCTGTGGTTTCGGTCATAGACATCCTCCGATGGGGAAGCGAATCGTGTTTTAGCTATCGTCATTATAGGTATTATCGCGATTCCATTTGAGCCCTAGGGGCTTGTTGAAATGAGGCAGTGATTCGCATAAGATGAAGCAGATGGCACCCGTTGCTGCGGGTTGGCCAACTCCCAAACACGTTTGTAGCGTGAGAAGTGGCCGTCTTCGCATTACGCGGGGGCGGCTATTTCATTCGACCTCCAATGTGGATGCCGAGCTCCACAGCCGCGATTACAAGCAATAACAACGTCAGGACATCGTCAATACTCATAGTCCATCTCCTTCTCGGGTAGAGGGAGCTGGCCCATCTGCTTCAACTTCCATTGTAGCTAAATACGAACGAATGTTCTATAGATGTTCCTGTATTAGATAGTTAGACAAACATCTAAATATCGAGTATAGTGTGCGCGTCATGAGAGATGATGAAAGGGGGTCTTATGCCGGGAGAGGGTTTTAAGGCGCTTGCCGATCCAACGCGACGGCGCATTTTGGAGTTGCTGCGCGAGGGCAATTGCACGGCGGGGGAGCTTGCCGAGCATTTCGATATCAGTAAGCCGTCGCTGAGCCATCACTTGGCGACGCTCAAAAACGCCGGGTTGGTAACCGACGAACGTCATGGTCAAAACATCGTATACAGCTTAAACACTACCGTCATGCAGGACTTGATCGGTTGGTTTATGGGCTTTACAAACACGGAAGGTGATAAGGATGAATAACGAAAACAAGGGCATTCACCCCACGGGGGTATCGTCGCGCGTGTGGATTGCGCTGGTCGCTCTGTGCGTCGCCAATGTCGTAGCGCATCTCATGGTGATGTCGAGCTTGCCTGGGCAGATTCCCACGCACTGGGGCGCGAACGGCGCCGTCGACGGTTGGGGTCCCAGCTGGATGGCCTCCGCGCTCGGCGTGCTGCCTCTGGTGCTTCTCGCAATGTTCTGCGTGGTGCCGCGCATCGATCCCAAAGGTGAGGCATATCGAACCTCGGGCAAGTTCTATCAGGGCTTCGTAATCGCCTTCACCTTGTTCATGTGCGCCATAAGCTGGCTGGGAGAGCTTACGGTCTGGGGCGTGGTGCCGGCGGTCGGTTCGGTCAACGTGCTGATTTCCGGTGTTGTCGGTTTGCTGTTCATCGGCGTAGGCAACTACTTGCCGCGTGTGAAGCAGAACTATACGCTCGGTATCAAGACGCCTTGGGCGCTTGCCAATCCCGAGAACTGGCGCCGTACGCAGCGCTTTGGCGGTGCCTGCTTTATGGTGCTGGGTGTTGGCCTGATTGCGATGGGCGTGGCAGGCAGCGTGCTTTCGAGTGAAGTCGTCGCCGCGGTGATTGCGGTTCTGGCGTTTGGTTCGGTTGGAGCCGTCTACGTCTACTCGTATCTGCTGTGGCGCAAATCGCAGCGAGCCGCTCGCTAAGGTTGCGGAAAACTAGCGTACGTAGTTCATAGTATGTTCCGGGGGAACTTTTCCCAGGTAGTATTAGGGGGTATGGGCAACCATGCCCCTTTTTCGTTACGTTTCAGAGCTGGTTTTTCCATTTCGTTTCCACTTAGGCGAAACAAGAATAGAGAAACAGCAGGTAGAAAGGATAAAACAGGCAAATGGCGGAGTTTATCTACCAGATGTATCAGGCTCGTAAGGCCCATGGCGACAAGGTAATCCTTGACGACGTGACCCTGAGCTTCTACCCCGGTGCCAAGATCGGCGTCGTGGGCCCCAATGGTATGGGCAAGTCGACCCTGCTCAAGATCATGGCCGGCATCGAGGAGGTCTCCAACGGCGATGCCAGGCTCACCCCCGGCTACACCGTGGGCATCCTGCACCAGGAGCCGCCGCTCGACGATGACAAGACCGTCATCGAGAACGTGCGCATGGCATTTGGCGATATGATCGCCAAGGTCGATCGCTTCAACAAGATCGGCGAGGAGATGTGCGACCCGGATTGCGACATGGACGCCCTCATGGCCGAGATGGGAAAGCTCCAGGACGAGATTGATGCCGCCGACGGCTGGGATATCGATTCCAAGCTCGGCCAGGCCATGGACGCCCTGCAGCTGCCCGATTCCGACATGCCGGTCAACGTACTTTCCGGCGGCGAGCGCCGTCGCGTGGCCCTGTGCAAGCTGCTGCTCGAGGCTCCCGACCTGCTGCTGCTCGACGAGCCCACGAACCACCTAGACGCTGAGTCGATCCTGTGGCTCGAGCACTTCCTGCATAACTACCAGGGCGCGGTGCTTGCCGTCACGCACGATCGCTACTTCCTGGATAACGTTGCCGAGTGGATCTGCGAGGTCGACCGTGGTCACCTTTATCCCTACAAGGGCAATTACTCCACGTATCTGGAGACCAAGGCCGCGCGTATCGAGGCGCAGGGCAACCGCGACGCCAAACTCGCCAAGCGCATGGAGGCCGAGCTCGAGTGGGTGCGCAGCTCGCCCAAGGCCCGCCAGGCCAAGAACAAGGCCCGTCTGGCTCGCTACGAGGAGATGGAGGCCGAGGCCCGCGCAAGCCAGAAGCTCGACTGGACCGACATTCGCATCCCTGTGGGCCCGCGTCTGGGCAACAAGGTGCTCGAGGCCCATCATCTGCACAAAGAGTTCGATGGCCGCGTGCTCATCGATGACCTTTCGTTCACCCTGCCGCGCAACGGCATCGTGGGCGTCATCGGCCCCAACGGTGTGGGCAAGACCACGCTGTTCAAGGCGATTGTGGGTCTGGAGCCGCTGACTTCGGGCGAGCTCGAGGTGGGCGAGACCGTCAAGATCTCTTACGTCGACCAGAACCGTTCCGGCATCGACCCCGACAAGAACCTATGGGAGGTCGTCTCGGACGGCCTGGACCACATGATGGTCGGCGAGACCGAGGTTCCGAGCCGCGCTTATGTGGCGAGCTTTGGCTTTAAGGGCCAGGACCAGCAGAAGCGCGCTGGCGTGCTCTCCGGCGGCGAGCGCAACCGTCTGAACCTGGCGCTCACGCTCAAGCAGGGCGGCAACCTGTTGCTCCTCGACGAGCCCACGAACGACCTCGACGTCGAGACGCTGTCCTCGCTCGAGGCGGCGCTGCTCGAGTTCCCGGGCTGCTCGGTGGTCATTAGCCACGACCGTATGTTCCTGGACCGCGTCGCCACGCACATTCTGGCGTGGGAGGGCACCGACGAAAATCCGGGCAACTGGTATTGGTTCGAGGGCAACTTCGAGGCCTATCAGGCCAACCGCATCGAGCGCCTGGGCGAGGACGCAGCCCAGCCGCATCGTATTCACCGCAAGCTCACGCGCGACTAGTCGAGCTCAGGTGGCCTAACGAGAATGGGACGATAACCTTGAGGGTTATCGTCCCTTTTTGTTACTTGGTAGAAGGCTCGACTTTATCGATGGTCCAGGCGGCTCCGAGACCGCCGGTGGTGTTGCGGCGGATGCGCACGGTGACTTCGCGGCGCTCGCCGGCCTGCGTGTAACGCAGGGGGAAGCTTGCGCGGTTTCGCGCGACCTCGATGGTACCGCGCTCGCCGGCGATCCAGTAGTACTCGCCGACGATGCCGAGGGTGTCGGCGCCGTAGGGGAGATAGGTTGACAGCTGGTGCAGAAGCGGGCCGGGGCAGAAGATCTCGGTTGTGAAATCGACGGGGAAGTCCTTGGGGATGGCGGGCGCTGCAGGTGCGGGGGTTGGGGCTGCTGCGGGTGCCGGAGCCGGTGCCGGTGCGGGAATTTGGTCGCAAGCAGCGGTGGGCACGGACTTGATGACGGGTGCGGGCTCTGGCGTCGAGTCCGGTTTGATCGTGGAATCTGCGGGCTCCACGGTGACGGGCGCGTCTGCAGCTGCAGTTTCAACCTCAACCTGCGTCGCGTTCTCGTTCTCGACGCTCGGCTTTGCCTCGATGGGCGTGGATGCCATGGTGGTGATGCCGGCGTTGGCGTTCTCGGGATCATAGACGACCGTGAGCGAGATGGCGGGCTGCGGCGTCTCGGGCTCCGGCGCCGACTCGGTAGCGCCTTGATCGGCGGGCTCGTCGGACTGATCGTCCTCAGCCTCGTCGCCAAAGACATCGCTGTTTTGGAACGCAGGCGTCTCAGGCTGGTCAGCGGCTTCTTCGGTTGTCGACTTGGGAGCCTCGTCGAGCTCCGCAGTGGCTTCCTGCTCGGATATGACTTTGGAATCGGTCGTGGCGGCGATTTCGGTTTCGGCTTCTGCTGTTACCTCAATAGCGACTTCGATCTCTGCCTCGGGCTCGGGTTCCGGCGCGGCTTCAACCATGGCTTCGGGCTCGGGACGCTTAACGTGCTTAGGGCGCACGGCCTTGAGGTCCTTCTCGCCGCGCTTTTTCTTTTTGTAGGACTGCTTGGCTCCCTTGGCTGCCTTGGGCTTGTCCTCGCCCTTGGCAAGGGCGGCATCCCAGGTATCGTTGGCGATGACGGTGGCATACAGGCGACCGCCCTTAAAGACGGTCAGTCTAATGCAGTCGTCGAGCTCCTCGAGCAGCTCGCGCGTGGACTCGAAGCCCAGGTCATAAGCGGTCATGTCGCCGGCGGCGAGCGCCTCCTCGACCTGCGTCATAAACGTTTGCTTGCCGCACCCAATCGCGTCGCGCAGCAGACGATACAGATAGATGTGGTTGCCCAGCGATAGCGTGGGCGTAACTATTGTCTTGCTCATGGCAAATCTCCTCTATACACACCAAAGCATCTTACCATCGCACGGGCCTTGCCATCTCGTCGCCCAAGGTAAACGGGCGCGACCGTTGCCGGTTCGCGCCCGTTATGCAGGTCGGTTATCTATGAGAGACAAACGTGCTTAGTTGCCCGATGCCGTGTCTTGGCTCGAGCTGTCTGATGCCGTGCCGGAAGCGGTTCCGCTCGAGCTGTTGGTGTTGCTATTGTCGGTAGATCCCGTGCCCGATGCATTGCCGCTCGTCTGGTCGCCTGTGCTCGGTTGAGAGCCGTCAGTCGTTTGGCTTGAGTCGGTCGTGCTGGATTGCGTGCCGCCGCTGTTCGCAGAGGAATCAGCGCTCTGCGACTGATCGGGGGTGTTCGAGGACGAGTCGGTGGATGAGGAGGCGCCCTGCGAGTCGTCCTGCTGGCTTTGCGATTGACCGGTGTTATCCGCGTCGTGCTCGGTCGTGCGCGACGAAAGGATTGGCTCGGGACGCTCGCCCAGACCCTCACCGGCGGTGGTGATAAGGATGGCACCGGTGCAGGCGATGACCGCGACGATGGCGATGGCGATCGAGAAGATGATGACCTTCTTTTGCGTCTGGCTGCGCTCTGCCGCCGCCTTGGCGCGCAGGCTGTTGGGAGCGACGCGTGCCGTGGTCGCGCGCCCCGCAATCTGGCGCATCTCTTGCGTAGTCGCGGCGCCGCCCAGGTGCTCCTCGGCATTAAATTCAACGGGCTCATAGGCGCCGGCGGGGTAGTCGACGTCGGCGTGCGTACCTTTGAGGGCTTTGGCGCTGGCAGAGATAAAGTGGCGGTAGACCTGCGAGGACACAACGGTGATGACCGAGCTCACGGCGGCGCCGATCACCGATCCGGCGATACCGATTTTGGAAGCAAGCGCGACGCTCGTGGCGGCGGCTGCAGCGCCGGCGATGATTTGGGGAATGGAAATGTCGTCGAACAGGCCCTTTTTGGGCGCGATGGCCATGGTCTGTCCGATGGAATGGTTTTCGTGAACGCCGTTGTTGAGCGCGGCCGGTGTCATGACGCGTGTGCGCGGCGCGTCGGTGTACTTGGTTGTCATGCGGGACCCTCCCGGTGTAAATCTGCTTCGTTTCATGTAGCCATCAGGGTACCCACCAGATGTGAATCGTACGTGACATTTAACAGATACCATCAACTCATCAATAGCTCACCAAGTTGGTGGGATGCGGTTGCACCCGGCGGTTGAACTACAATAGGGCTTGCTAATTGTTGTGAATGGCGTCTACGCACGGGAGCATTCTTATGAATCTTCACCTTTCTCAGTCTGATGGCTTTTTGCGTGTGGCGGCGGCGTCGCCGCAGATTCGCGTGGCCGATGTCGAAGGCAATGCCGAGGTTGCGCTGGCGGCTGTTCGCGAGGCTACCGAGCGCGGCGTTCGCGCGCTGGTGCTGCCCGAGCTCAACTTGTGCGGCTATACCGCGGCCGACCTGTTCCATAACCGCACGCTGCTGCATGCCTGTGAGGCCGCTCTGGTACATATCCTCGACGAGACTCGTGAGCTGCCGATTGTCTTTACCATCGGTCTTCCCGTTGCAGTTGCCGAGAATATCTACAACTGCGCCGCCGTGTGCTGCGCGGGCGAGCTTTTGGGTCTTACGGCCAAAAAGTATCTGCCCAACTATGGCGAGTTCTACGAGCGCCGCTGGTTTGCTCCGGCGCCTGCGGATCCCGTGTGGGTTGAATTTGCCGGTCAGGGTCCGGTTCCGCTGGGTTCGGGGCTTGTCTGCCGCTGCTGTGATGAGGGCGCCGAGGACCTGGTGCTGGGCGTTGAGGTCTGTGAGGACCTGTGGGTGCCGGCGCCGCCTTCGACCGAGATGGCGCTTGCCGGTGCGACGGTGATTCTCAACCCCTCTGCTTCCGACGAGATCATCGGCAAGGCAGACTATCGCCGCAGTCTCATCTCCAATCAGAGTGCGCGCCTGTACTGCGCCTATGCCTATGCGGATGCGAGCGAGGGCGAGTCCACGACCGATATGGTCTTTGCAGGCGAGAACCTTATCTACGAAAACGGCTCCAAGCTCGCCGCCACCAAACTGCTTACCTGCGATATGGCCGTCGCCGATGTCGATCTTGACCGTCTGGTTGCCGAGCGCCGCCGCTCGACGACGTGGGCGCGCACGGACGATACACCGGAGGCCACGACCGTTGAATTTTCGTTTGAGGGCGTGCTGACAGACGAACCTGTCCTGCGCGATGCGTTCGACATCGACCGTGTCTTCCCCCGCGCTCCCTTTGTGCCGGCCGACCATGGCGACCTGGCCGAGCGCTGTGAGACCATCCTCGACCTGCAGACCGCCGGCCTCAAGACCCGCCTTGCCCATACGGGTACCAAGGCTGCAGCCATCGGTCTTTCGGGCGGCCTTGATTCCACACTCGCGCTGCTCGTGACAGTTCGCGCCTTCGATGCACTGGGGCTGCCGCGCACCGGTATCACGGCCGTGTCCATGCCCGGCTTTGGCACGACGCATCGCACCAAGTCGAACGCCGAGTCGCTCGCTCGCGACCTGGGTGTGAGCTTCCGCGAGGTTTCGATCCACGCGGCTGTGGAACAGCACTTCAAGGACATTGAGCATGATCCGGCCGTGCAGGACGTGACCTACGAGAACAGCCAGGCGCGCGAGCGTACGCAGATTCTGATGGATCTGGCCAACCAGGCTGGCGGTTTTGTCATCGGCACGGGCGACCTGTCGGAGTTGGCGCTCGGTTGGGCTACCTATAACGGTGACCACATGAGCATGTACGCCGTCAACGCGAGCGTGCCCAAGACGCTCGTGCGTCACTTGGTGCGTTATGCCGCCGATGTCTTTGGCGGGCGCATTGCCGAGACACTGCTCGACATCCTCGATACGCCGGTGTCCCCCGAGCTTCTGCCGCCCACGGGCGACGGCGAGATTGCACAGAAGACTGAGGATTTGGTGGGCCCGTACGAGCTGCACGACTACTTCCTCTACTACCTGCTGCGTTTTGGCTTTGAGCCCGGCAAGATCTACCGCATGGCGCTCAAGAGCTTCGAGGGCGTCTACGACGCCAAGACCGTCCACACGTGGTTGCGTACGTTCTACCGTCGCTTCTTTGCTCAGCAGTTTAAGCGCAGCTGCCTGCCCGATGGTCCCAAGGTGGGCTCGGTGACGCTCAGCCCGCGCGGCGATTGGCGTATGCCGAGTGACGCCAGCTCGCGTCTGTGGCTTGCGCAGATCGATGCGCTCAATGCAATTGACTAAGGTTGGCTAAATTGAACCAATACGGGGGTTGCAAGCGTTACACTTTTGCAATCTGATGGCCCGTATCGCGCGGCGCTCTTGTCGGAGCGCTGCGTTTTTTATATTGAAAGGTGGCACCATGCAGGCATCGCAGCGTCTCGACCGCTTTGGCGCGGAGGTCTTCGCCTCGCTCAACAACAAACTTCTCGCGCTGAAGGCCCAGGGCAAGACCATTTACAACATGAGCGTGGGCACGCCCGACTTTAAGCCGTACGGCCACGTGGTGGAGGCGCTCACACAAGCCGCCCAGGATCCCGAGATGTGGAAGTACGCCCTGCGCGACCTGCCCGAACTCAAGCAAGCCGTGTGCGATTACTATGAGCGTCGCTTTGGTGTCTCCGGCATTACGCCGTCCATGGTGCAGTCGTGCAACGGCACGCAGGAGGGCGTGGGCCATTTGGGCCTGGCCCTGCTCGATCCGGGCGACACTATTTTGGTTCCCGATCCGTGCTACCCGGTCTTTGAGGCGGGTGCCAAGATCGCCGATGCCAAGCTCGAGTACTATCCGCTGGTTGCCGAGCACAATTACCTGCCCTATGTGGCGGGCATCGATCCCGAAGTGGCCGACCGCGCCAAGTATATGATCGTGTCGCTGCCCGCCAACCCGGTGGGCTCGGTGGGCACGCCCGAGATCTACGAGGAGATCATCGCTTTTGCCCGCGAGCACGACCTGCTCATCGTCCATGACAACGCGTACTCCGACATCGTGTTCGACGGCGAGCCGGGCGGCAGCTTCTTGCAGTATCCCGGTGCGCTCGAGGTGGGCGTTGAGTTCTTCTCGCTCTCCAAGTCGTTTAACGTCACCGGTGCTCGCATCGGCTTTTTGGTCGGCCGCGAGGACGTGGTCTCTGCCTTTGCCAAGCTACGCAGCCAGATCGACTTCGGTATGTTCTTCCCGATCCAGAAGGCTGCTATCGCCTGCCTGAACGGTCCGCGTGATGAGGTCGAGGCGCAGCGTTTGAAGTACCAGGAGCGTCGCGATGCCCTGTGCGACGGTCTTGAGGGCCTGGGCTGGGAGCGTCCCAACGCGCATGGCTCCATGTTTGTGTGGGCCAAGCTTCCCGGTGGTCGCACCGATTCCATGACGTTTTGCGAGGAGCTCATGGAGAAGGCCGGTGTTGTGGTGACGCCGGGCGCGAGCTTTGGTCCTTCGGGCGAGGGACACGTGCGTATGGCGTTGGTTTTGCCGCCCGACCAGATCGCTTTGGCTGTCGAGGCCATCCGCGAAGCGGGCCTGTATTAGAAAGCTATTTCGGCTCGTCAATAGCTCGAAACCGATTTCGTGCAGTTATTTTACGAATTCTGCAAATAATTTCGGCAAACGGTCGATATTTGGCTGCGAATAGGAGCATAATCAAAGTCCCGATTGGATGTATTGGGATTACGGCAAGCCGCTCGGGTCGTTCCCGGGCGGCTTGTTTGTGGAGAGAGATGGGAGTTTCTAATGGTTAACGAGAAGAAGGTCGCTATTGTCGGCTGCGGTTTCGTCGGTTCGTCTTCGGCGTTCGCGCTGATGCAGAGTGGTCTGTTCTCCGAGATGGTTCTCATCGACGTGGACAAGAACCGCGCTGAGGGTGAGGCTCTGGATATTGCGCACGGCATGACGTTTGCCGAGCCGATGAAGATCTACGCTGGCGATTATTCCGATGTCGCCGACGCCGCCATGATCGTCGTCACCGCTGGCGCTGCCCAGAAGCCCGGCGAGACCCGCCTGGACCTGGTCAACAAGAACGTTAACATCTTTAAGTCCATTATCCCCGAGATTAAGAAGTCTGGCTTCGACGGCATTCTGCTCATCGTCTCCAACCCGGTCGACGTTCTGACCTACGCCGCCATCAAGATGTCCGGCCTGCCCGAGGGCCATGTCATCGGCTCCGGTACCGTGCTCGACACCGGCCGTCTGCAGCAGATGCTCGGCGCTCACGTCGAGGTTGACCCGCGCGACGTTCAGGCTTATGTCATGGGTGAGCACGGCGACTCCGAGTTTGTCGCTTGGTCCAGCGCCCAGGTTGCCGGCGTGCCGCTGAACACCTTCTGCGAGCTTCACGGTCATCTGGAGCATGAGGCTGCCGAGAAGCGCATCGCCGAGGACGTCAAGAACTCCGCCTACACCATCATCGAGAAGAAGCACGCCACCTACTACGGCGTCGCCATGGCCGTTAAGCGCATCTGCACTGCCGTCATGCGCGATGAGCAGACCGTTCTGCCCGTTTCCTCGCTCATGGTGGGCGAGTATGGCCTGTCCGATCTTGCCATCTCCATGCCGACGGTCGTTGGCCGCGACGGCGTTGTCTGCCGCGTCCCCGTGCCGCTGAACGATGGCGAGCAGCATGAGCTCACCGCCTCTGCAAAGGCCCTCAAGGACATCATCGACAGCGTCGACTTCTCCTGCTAAATCAAGCTTGCTAGAGCAAAAAGTTACAATGAAGGCGTCCGGGTCCACACGGCCCGGGCGCCTTTTTGGTGCAAGGTAACCTGACCCCAATGCACCATAGTTGATGGGAGGGCCATGTCGGATTCGCCTAATTTTTTGACCTATGCCCAGACGGCGTTTGATCCGTTTGAGGAGAGGCCGTTCTGCGCGGTGGATAGCCTCGTCTTTGCGTGGTTGTCCTATTTGCGTTTGCCGGGTGATATGGCGGAGCTGACGAACTGGCAGGGCCTAGACGTACGCGAGCTGCTGCGTGCCGAGTGCTACCGGGACATGATTGACGACTTGTGGGATCCAGAGGGGAGCAGGGCCTTGTTGGAGGCCGTGGCAGCAAGCCCTCGCTACCGTGGCGTGCACGTTTGCGGCTATCGTGCCGTGAGCGATGTGGTGGCGACAGAGCAGTTTGCAGCCATGGCGTTCCGGTTTCCGGCGGGGTTTAGCTATCTTTCCTTCCGGGGGACCGACAGCACGATTGTGGGCTGGAAAGAGGACTTTAACATGGCGTTCCGGTATCCTGTGCCGGCCCAGGAATCCGCGGCGCGTTATGTGGACGAGGCGGCGGATGCGATTGACGGGCCGCTTTTGTGCGGAGGTCATTCCAAGGGTGGAAACCTTGCGGTGTACGGTGCGGCGATGTGCTCCGATGTCGCCCGTGCGCGAATCGAACGGGCGTATTCCCATGATGGTCCGGGTTTCGTCGAGGAGTTTCTGAACGGCAACGCCTTTGCCGATCTTTCCGGTCGAATCGACAAGACGCTACCTCGGTCGTCGATCTTTGGCATGATGTTCGAGACGCAAGAGGACTACGCTATCGTCGAAAGCACCGAGTTCAGTCTGCTGCAGCACAATCCCTTTAGCTGGGTGGTTGATGGTCGCGACTTCGTGTACTGTGAGCGCCTGTCCGCCGGTGCTCGATACGTTGATGGCTCCATTCGCGAGATGCTGCTTGCAGTTTCGCCTAGCGAGCGCGAGCGTTTTGTAGATGCGTTGTTCTCCGTGTTTGAGGCTACGGGTGCTGAGCGGTTTGCGGATATCGCTGGGAATCTGCGCGAGAGCCTGCCCGTGATGCTCCAGGCTGCGCAAGGGTTTGACAAGGATACGCGACGCTTTGTCTCGCAGACCATCGTGGCAATTCTTAAGTGTGCGCTGCTGCCCAAACGACCCCAGATCGACATGTCCGCCGCCGGCAAGAGTTTGGCAGAACAGCTCGAGGCTTGGCAGTCCGAGCTCCTGCGCTAGCCATTGGTGCAAAGCAACCTGTCCCCGATGCACCAATCTTCGATGCGCCTGGGGCGGGCTCGACCGCTATACTGGTTCGTGCCGAAATCGATCTAGAACGGAATGCCGTATATGAAAATCAATCACGCGATTCTGCATATCCTGGACTTTGACTCTGCCGTCAACGTTATGAGCCAGCGCGAGCTCGATACCGAAAGCCGTACCGTGCGCAATTTCGTAACCACGCATCTGCGCCGTGCACGCACCTCGGCCGACAATAAACGCGCCACGTTTGCCGAGAACTCTGCGTTTGGCGGCGAGCTCAAGGGCTATTTCTTTGGCGAGCGCGAGTTCGTGGACCTGTCGCAGCAGATTGCGGAGTTCATCTCTTCCGAGCTCACCAAAGCCGAGAAAGCCGAGTCCACCGACGTGCTCGTGGCCGATTTTGACGACGATGAGGATGCCCGCTGGTTTGCCGTGATGCTGCTGGGCTCCAAGCAGGCTTTTATGCACGAAGTGGGCCGCGAGGAGGGGGAGGTGCGCAACGACATCGCGCGCCACTACGCCATTCTGCCGAACCCCTCGCAAAAGGTGCCGAGCTATGCCATCGTGCGCGCAAGCACCATGGAGATCGGCTACGTGGATAAGAAGCGCAAGATTGCCGGCGAGGATCGCATGCTCATTCCCGACGGCCTGCTGCAATGCGACACGGGCGTTTCGGGTAAGGAGGTCATCGACACGGTGACGCGCGTGGTCGAGGAGGTCGCCGAAGAGCACGGCGCCAACACGGCCGTGGCGCTCGCTAAGGTTAAGGCTGCCGTTGCCGAGAAGGTTGAGGATGACGAGGAGCTGCCGCCCTGGGATATCGTCGATGAGGTCTTTGAGGACGAGCCGGTTATCAAGGAGAACGTGCGTGCGGCGCTGACCGAGGAGAAGGTGCCCGAGCGCGTGCCCGTGGAGCGCAAGCAGGTCGAACGCGCGGCCGTGCGCAATCACAAGATTCGTACCGACACGGGCATCGAGATCAGCTTCCCGGCCGAGATGGGTTCGAACTCCGAGTATATCGAGTTCGTCAACGAGCCCAACGGCCTTATCTCCATCGAGCTCAAGAATATCGGGTCAATTGAGAATCGATAAACTGCGCTTGGACGCTGCAAAAATAAAGGCCGAAGCCCCGGATGAGGGCTTCGGCCTTTTTACTTGGGGCTGAATTACGTTGCAGGTCGAGCATACGTCAGACACTATGACCCAATCCGAGGGCACTAAAAAGATAGGAGCCCCCGCTCGT
>CAUBIC010000008.1 GCA_958435945.1 uncultured Collinsella sp.
CGGGATTGGTCAATCTCGGCCGACTATATTTGGCTAAATTATTCCGGCGCTAACATAAAACCTAAAGAACTGTTGCAAATGAATGGCAAATACCCAGATGCCGCCGTTGCGATTTTCAATTAACTGTTACGCGGGAACAGCAAAATGCTACTATCTAACAAGCACGTAAGAAAGCAGATTAACGGTTAAGGCTAAGAAGTGGCAGGTATGTCGGAAGCAACTAGGACCCGCACGCATGCGCCCGAGGTTAGGCAGCGCGCCGTCGAGATCCTCCAAGAGGGGGTCGGTCACCGCGCCCTCGCTGCAAAGCTTGGCATTCCCCAGGCCACGGCTCGTCAGTGGGCCCGCGCATATGCCGTGGGCGGTGCCGACGCCGTGCTCAATGCGGGCGCTCGTCATCACACCTATTCGTACGACGTAAAGCTCGCCGTGGTTAAGGACCGTCTGGAAAACGGCCTGACGGTTCGCGAGGCCATGATCAAGCACGGGATTCCCAGCGAGTCTTCGGTTAAGGCCTGGTGCCGCCAGTATCGCGAGAGCGGTGAGTCCGCGCTGGTCGATAAGCCGCGCGGTCGCAAGCCGCGCGTTAAAAAGGCGGAATAGCGAACGGGATGGTGCGCCCACAGGGGCGCATTTTTCTTGCCGCCCCTCTGCTCCAATGCGGACAGACTCCTTGCCCCGTACGCCTAAAACTCCCCAGTTGACCGAAAACCCGCCGCCGCTACTCCTCAATTGAGCTATAACGTTAAACAATTGCAGCGTTTTTGCATGGGGGAGCGATGGTATGACGCTACTGTATTTCCTTACCCTGTTTCCGCTGGTACCGGCGCTGGGCATGCTGCTCGCGCGCGGTGACCGCGCCCGCGATGCGGTGGGGCTCATAGGCTCCGGCATTATTATGGCGGTGACAGTTGTAGTCGCCGTCATGTTTTTCGGCACGGGTCCGCAGAACTTTGAGGTTGCCCCCGGCACCTCGCATGTGCTCTCGATCATCAGCTCCGCCATCGATGTCATCCTATGCGCCGTCATCCTATACAACGCGTATAAATATAGGAACGCGCTCACCACGGTGCTCGGCATAGTCCAGCTGGTGGGCTCGCTCGCCTTTGCAGCCATGACGCTGCCCGCGGCCGAAGCCGTCACGGCAACGCCGCTCTACCTGGATTACATGAGCGTGATCATGGTGCTCGCCGTCGGCATTGTCGGCAGCCTTATCTGCGTGTATGCCCTGGGCTACATGAAGGACTTCCAGGCCCATGACGAGCACGAGGCTGCGCTGCGCGGGCAGACTGCGCCCGACCGACGCCCGCAGTTCCTGGCGCTTATGTTCCTGTTCCTCTCGGCCATGTTCGTCATCGTGACGAGCGACAACCTTGAGTGGTTGTTCTGCGGCTGGGAAATCACCACCGTGTGCTCGTTCCTCATGATTGGCTACACGCGCACGCCCGAGGCCATCAAGAACGCCTTCACCCAGATTATCCTCAACATGCTGGGCGGCATCGCGTTTTTGGCCGGACTCATGTACCTGCACGTTAACGGCATGCCGCTGACCATCTCGGGCATGATCGAGCTTTCCGGCGCCGGAACCGCGCAGTCCGCGCTGCTGGTGATGCCGGTCATCCTGCTGTCGCTCGCCGCACTCACTAAGGCCGCGCAGATGCCGTTCCACACCTGGCTGCTGGGTGCCATGGTTGCCCCCACGCCCACGAGTGCCCTGCTGCACTCGTCAACCATGGTCAAAGCCGGCGTGTTCCTAATGGTCAAGCTGAGCCCGCTCTATGCCATCTATCCCGTGACCGGCTTTATGGTCACGAGTGTGGGTGCCATCACGTTTTTGCTCGCTGCCCTCATGGCCATCTCGCAGAGCAACGCCAAGCGCGTGCTCGCGTACTCCACCATTTCCAACTTGGGCCTCATCAGTGCCTGTTTGGGTGTCGGCGCGCCCGAGGCCGTATGGGCGGCCATCTTCCTGATCCTGTTCCACACGGTGGCCAAGTCGCTGCTGTTCCTGTGCGTGGGCACGGCCGAGCATCATATCGGCAGCCGCAATATCGAGGACATGGACGGTATGTTCAGCCGTATGCCACACCTGACGCGCTTGATGATGCTGGGCATCATGGGCATGTTCGTGGCGCCGTTTGGCATGCTCGTGTCCAAGTGGGGCGCTCTGGTGGCGTTTGCGCAGACCGGCAACGTGCTCATGATCATGGTGCTTGCCTTTGGCTCGGCCGCGACGTTTTACTTCTGGGGCAAGTGGCTTGCCAAGCTTTCGGGCGTCGACCCCACGGCTCAAAACGTTGAGGTCAATGTCCATAAGACTGAATGGATGGCGCTCAACACCATCGCCGCGCTGCTGATTCTGTGCTGTGTGGCGTTCCCGGTTATCTCGAGCGGCCTGGTGTCGCCTTACTTGGCCATGGTGTTTGGCCGCGTGCCGTACGTTATTGGCAAGGACGCCATGTATCTGATGGTGGTTATCGTGGCGTTTATCGCCGTGGTGCTGCTGACGTCGTTCCGCGTGAGCAATAAGCCGCACGTCAACGTGTACCTTTCGGGCGTGGGAACCGACAAATATCGCCATTTCCGCGGCTCGATGGGACACGAGGTGAAGGCCGAAAAGCGCAATTGGTACTCGGAGGACGCCCTTGGCGAGAAGCGTATTGGCCCCGCGGGTAGCGTCGTGTGCTGCAGTATTATTTTGTTTGCGCTGCTGTGTTGCGCGTGGATTGGGCCCGAGCGGCTTGCCATGAGCGCGCCCTCGGTGCTGCGTGGCAAGTATTTTGAAGGTTCGGGCGTCGTGGGCATCTTTATAGGCACCGTGGCATTTGCCCTGATTGCGCCGCTTGTGGGCGGCCTGATCGACGGCATCGACCGCAAGCTGTCCGCTCGCATGCAGGGCCGCGTGGGCCCGCGCTTGCTGCAGCCCTTCTACGACGTTGCCAAGCTGCTGCGCAAGGCCCCCGCCAGCGTAAACACCATGGACGATACCTACATGGCGTGCGCGCTCATCTTTACCGTGGTGGGCGGCGGCATCTTTGTGTCGGGTTCCAACACGCTGTTGTGCGCCTTTATGGTGACGCTCGCCGCGATCTTTGTGGTGTTGGCGTCCGCCTCGACGCAAAGCCCGTTTGCCCAGGTTGGCGCCGACCGCGAGCTGCTGCAGGTTATGAGTTACGAGCCCGCCGTTCTGCTGATGAGCGTGGGTCTGTACCTTGCCACCGATAGCTTCGATTCCATCGCCGTGACGGGGCAGTCGGCCCCCATCATCGTGTACAGCGCGCCCATTTTCCTCGCGCTGCTCGCGGTGCTCACCATCAAGCTGCGCAAGTCGCCGTTTGACCTTTCGTACTCGCATCAC
Organism: uncultured Collinsella sp.; assembly: GCA_958435945.1. Taxonomy (GTDB): domain Bacteria; phylum Actinomycetota; class Coriobacteriia; order Coriobacteriales; family Coriobacteriaceae; genus Collinsella. Next base: position 3,359 of record CAUBIC010000008.1, read on the forward strand.
GCGCATCAGGAGATCGTCCAGGGCGTTGCCACCGAGATGAGCGGCGGCACGCTGGCCAAGATGACCCTTATGCACTGGTGCGAGACCGTGCTGTTTTTGATGTGGGTGGGCATGTTCTTTGTCTGGGACAACCCGGTGAGCTGGGTGGTCGCCCTGGTCGTGATGGCTGCGACGTACTTTGTCGAGGTGCTTATCGACAACACCTTCGCACGCAGTACCTGGCGCAGCTGCTTGAAGCTCGGATGGGGCGTGGCGCTGGTGTTTGGCCTGCTCAACCTTATGCCCATCCTCGTCGACGTGTTTATTTAGGAGGCGGCATCCATGGATCATAAAATGTCGCGCTCGCCGTGGGTTATTCATTACGACGGCTCGAGCTGCAACGGATGCGATATCGAGGTGCTGGCCTCGCTCACGCCGCTGTTCGATGCGGAGCGCTTTGGCGTGGTCAACACCGGCAACCCCAAGCATGCGGACATCTTTTTGGTGACGGGGTCGGTCAATGCCCAGAACCTGCCCGTCGTGCGCCAGATCTACAACCAAATGCTCGAGCCCAAGTGCGTGGTGGCGTGCGGCATCTGCGCGTGCTCGGGCGGCGTGTTCCGCGATGCCTATAACGTGATCGGCGGCGTGGACCGCGCGATTCCCGTGGACGTGTACGCGCCCGGGTGCGCCATCCGTCCCGAGACGGTGATCGATGCCATCGTGGAGGCGTGCGGCATTCTGGATCAGAAGGAGGCCGTGATGCGTGCTGGCGGCGATCCGCTTACCGTGGGCGGCGCCGCTACCTGGGACGGTGGCGTTGAGCTGGGCGAGGACGGGTTTGTGGCTGTGGGGGCCGGGGCTGACGGTGCCGGTGACGCGCCTGCCGGGAAGTCCGCCGCGCCCGCCGCTGGCGACGCACCTGCTGGGACGCCCGCCGCTGCAAAGGAGGCCGAGTAATGCAAAAGGCTATCTATACCACCGTCGGGATCGACGAGCTCCTGTCGCATGTCCAGGCGCTCAAGGGCGTCGGCGCGCGCTTTGTGCAAATGCATGCCGAGCGCAACGTCGACGACGGCACGTATCGCCTGGTCTATACGTTTATCAACGTTCGTGCTGCACAGGAGCAGATCGCTCAGGATGGCAGCTATGCGATCGAGAACCTGGTGGTCGAGGGCATCGACCAGTACCAGGAGATTCCGTCCATCAGCTCGTATTATCCGGCGGTATTCCCGTTTGAGAACGAGGCGCACGACCTGTTTGGGCTTGCCATTACCGATATGCAGATCGACTTTAAGGGCTTTTTCTACCAGGTCTCGACTGCCGAGCCCATGAGCGTTATCACACCCGAGGTGAAGGCCGCGCGCGAGAAAGCCATGAAGGTCCGCGCCGCCGCCGAGGCCAAGGCGCGCAAGGCCGCGGCCGAGAAGGCCGCTGCCGCTGTTGCTGCGGGGGAGGGCGCCGCAGGCGCCGGCGATGCTGCGGGCGCTGCCGTCGCCCAGTCCGCTGCGGCTACCGGCTCCGATGCTCAGCACGATGAAGCTGCTGCCAAGGCCGCACTTAAGGCTGCCGAGATGGAGGCAAAGCTCGCCGCCATGGATCCCGAGAAAGCGGCCAAGGTCCGCGCGGCGCTTGCCGCCAAGGCCGCCCGCGACAAGCAGAAAAAGGAGGCGTAAGGTCCATGGCACATCGCTCCGTTATTCCGTTTGGCCCGCAACACCCGGTGCTGCCCGAGCCGCTTCATCTGGACCTGGTGATCGAGGACGACCGCGTCATCGAGGCAATTCCGCAGATCGGCTTTGTGCACCGCGGGCTCGAGAAACTCACCGAAAAGCGCGACATGCACCAGTTTGGCTACATCGCCGAGCGCATCTGCGGCATCTGCGCCGTGGGCCACAGCTACGGCTATGCCAGCGCCTGCGAACGTATGCTTGGTATCGAAGTGCCCGGTCGCGTGCAGTATATCCGCACCATTTTGCATGAGCTTTCGCGCATCCACTCGCATCTGCTGTGGCTGGGCCTGCTCGCCGATGCCTTTGGCTTCGAGGCGCTGTTCTATCGGTCGTGGACCCTGCGCGAGCAGATTCTCAAGATCTTTGAGAGTACGTGCGGCGGCCGCGTGATTCTGTCGATCAACGAGATCGGCGGTCTTAAACACGACATTGAGGACTCCGAGCTGGCGGGTATTGTCCAGACGCTCGATGCCATGCGTCCCGACTACGAGGCCCTGGTGCATACGTTTTTGGACGACAATAGCTGCGGCGAGCGCTTGCATGGCGTGGGCGTGATCAGCAAGAAGGATGCGCTGGAGCTTTCGATGGTCGGCCCGTTTGGGCGCGCCTCGGGCGTGGACTACGACGTACGCATGTTTGGCGACGGTGCCTATGCGGACTTGGCTGCATTTGAGCCCATCGTTGCCACCGACGGCGACTGCTATGCCCGCTGCCAGGTGCGTTGTGCCGAGGTCACGCAGGCCATGGACATCATCAAGGAGCTTGTGGGCAAGATCCCACACGACGGTATCGGCGGGCGCACCAAGCTCACGCCGGCCGACGGCGCGCGCGGCGAGGTTGTGATTGAGCAGCCGCGCGGCGAGGCGTACTACTATGTGCGCGGTAACGGCACCAAGAATCTGGACCGTTTTCGCGTGCGAACGCCGACGTCGCAAAACCTGGCGGGTCTGACACATGCGCTGCAGGGCGTGCTCCTTGCCAACGTTCCTATGATTATCCTGACCATCGACCCCTGCATTAGCTGCACGGAAAGGTAGGCGCGGCATGAGTTTACTGACATTTGCCAAGACGGCCTTGGGCTCTATGGTCAAGCAGCCGGTCACGGTGTGCTATCCGCAGGAGAATCTCGTGGCGCCCGAGCGCCTGCGCGGGCACATCGTTAACGACATGGACGTGTGCATTTGCTGCGGCATGTGCGCGCGTCGCTGCCCGGCGGGCGCGCTTGCGGTCGATCGCAAGGGCGGTACCTGGTCGATCGATCCGTATGCCTGCGTGGTATGCGGCGAGTGTATCGAAAGCTGTCCCAAACACTGCCTGACTATGGACACCGCCCGCACCCCAGTCGCAGCGAACAAGACTCCCACGGTAGAAACTAAGTCGGAGTAGCGCTGGAATAGAGCTGGAATAGGGGCCGGTGGGGCAAAAATGCCCCGCCGGCCCCGCGCTTAAACGCGCGGTTGGGCCGCCACGAACAAAACTATGTCGGTTTACTACGAAGAATTCGACATTCCCGACCATGACTGCATTTTTCTAAATACTGCAAGCGTTCTACCTGCGGTTTTGCAAACGCGCAATTTACCGTGGTCGAAGGCGGGCGATTCGTCGTAGTAAACCGACATAGTTTTGAAATGGCATTAAATCGGTAGCAGCCATTTTGCTATGCCGGGGCGGTCGGCCGTTGGGAAATTACCCTCGCAGGTAGGCGATGGCGATCTGTGTGCGGTTGCGCAGGCCCATTTTGGCAAGGATTGAGCTGATGTGGTTGCGTACGGTGCCTTCGCCCATATAGGCGGTGGCAGCAATCTCCTTGTTGTCGAGGCCGCGGGCGATGAGCTCGGCGACTTCGAACTCGCGGTCAGTCAGGCTGACAAAGGCCGCGGGCCGGCGGGTTGCGCCGGCCTCGACGTCCACCCCATCAGAGTCGACATCCTCGATTGCCTTGCCCTCGAGTACGCGTTTGCCGTCCATGACTTGCGTCAATGCCGGAGGAATGGCGGCGACATCGGTCTTGATCAGGTAGCCGCGGGCGCCCAGTTTGAGCGCCGACACAATGTACTCGTCATCCGAGAATGTCGTCAGAAACACCACGCGCGCCGAAGGGTCGCGCTCAAGGATCTCGCGTGCCGCCGAAAGTCCGTCACGCCCCGGCATCTGAATGTCGAGCAGTGCGATATCGGGCGCGTGTTCGGCATAGAGCGAAACCGCATCGTTGCCGTTGGCACCGGTGCCCACCACTTCGATCTGCGGCTGGGCGCCCAGGATAATCTTGAGCGAATCGACCACCAAGCGGTCGTCGTCGACAACGATGAGCCTCATCGGCCCTCATCTCCTTGCTGTTTGGGAACGGTGGCAAACACGCGCCAGCCGCCGGCGCTGGCACGCGGGCCGGCGGTGAAGGTGCCGCCAAGCGCCTCGATGCGCTCGCGCATGGAGGCGAGCCCCATGCCCTCCGCGGCGCCGCTGCTGCTTGCTTGGACCCCGCCCGCACCATCGTCGGTAACGATGAGCTGGTAAAACGACGGATGCTCCATGCATCGTACGGTGACGGTCTGGGCGCAAGCGTGGCGCATGGTATTGGAGAGCGCCTCGCGCAGGACCGCCGCAAAGCAGTTGGCGACGTTTGCGGGCGCATGTTCGGCCAAAACTTCAAGCTCAATCTGCGGGCCGCCGTCCGAGCGCGCGCCTTCAACGATGCGTTCGAGCTGCACGGAAAGGTCGACGGCGTTGTCGTTGAGCGCGTGGACGCTGGTGCGCACGAGCTGGAGCGCCTCGTCAACCGTGCGTTTGACGTCGGCGAAATCGGCGGCGACGCCGGGCTCGTCGGCATGGACTACGCGCAAGGCTTCGGCTTGCAGCGAGGCGCGCGTGAGCTGGTGGCCGACGTTATCGTGGATCTCGCGCGCGATACGGGCGCGTTCGGCGAGTGTCGCGAGCTCGACTTCGTAGTCCTGGCGATCGGCAAGGTCGCGGTTGCGCGCTTCGAGCGCGAGAGCTCGTTCCTGCAGCTCGTCGCGGATGCGGCGCATGCGCTGCTGCTCGCGCTCCAACTGGGCGGTACGTAGCGATAACAAGGTGGCGGAAACTGAAAGGATGGCGGTCAGTAGAAGCGTTCGGGCGGTGAGCGCGTCGGCGCGTAGGTCCGCGACGAGTGCGAAGACAAAGGCGACGCCAATGCCCAACGCGACCCAAACGTGTTCACGGCGCACGCGCCGCGCGATGTCATAGAGGGCGAGAGGCGCAAACGGCACAAACGGCGGCGCAAAGACGGCCGCGATGATGTAAGCGTAACTCGCGGCCTTGCTTACACGGCGTGTGCGTTCCCCCTGTGCGACCTCGGCCAGCGAGGTGGCGATAACGCCAAGGCAAAACGCCGCGACCAGGCGGGCGTCCACAGCAAGGCCCGTGGCGGCCGCAATGCAGCACGCCAGCACGATCGATTTGTCGAAAAGCCTGTTCATACGGGTATTGTACGCGAAGCCGCGCGTAGTGGAGGGGCCGCCTGCGCAACCGTGACATTCCTCCCGCGCGACAAATCGGGGGCGTCGGTGGCCACACGGCCAAGCCCCGCACTCGTGACAAAGCTCACTGGTGCGCGCCGGCGGCTCCTGCGATGATGCAATCGTACCGGGCCGCAATCAACAGGAGGGCCGCCTCATGACAGACATCGTCCACGTCGAAAACCTCGTCAAGCGCTATGACGACCTTATTGCGCTCGACCACTTTAACCTGAGCATCGCCCCCGGCGAGATCTTTGGTCTGCTGGGTCCCAACGGCTCGGGCAAGACCACGTCCATCAACTGTATTCTGCAGCTGCTTGCCTACGACAAAGGCACCATCGAGCTGTTCGGCGAGCCCATGACGCCCGCCCGTTATGATCTCAAGCGCCGCATCGGCGTGGTGCCGCAGCAGGTGGCGGTGTTTGACGAGCTTACGGTGCGCGAGAATATCGACTATTTCTGTAGCCTTTACATCAGCGACCGCAAGCGCCGCCACGCGCTCGTGGACGAGGCGATTGACTTTGTCGGCCTGGGCGACTTTACCAAGTTCCGCCCCGGCAAGCTCTCGGGCGGCCTGGCGCGTCGCCTCAACATTGCCTGCGGCATCGCGCACAAGCCCGAGCTCATCTTTTTTGACGAGCCCACGGTGGCGGTCGACCCCCAGAGCCGCAACGCCATCCTGGAGGGCATCTGCCGCCTGCGCGACGAGGGCGCCACGGTGGTGTATACCAGCCATTACATGGAGGAAGTCGAGCAAATCTGCAGCCGCATCATGATCATGGACGGCGGCCGCGTGCTGGCGCAGGGCACCAACGACGAGCTCAAGCGCATGATTCAGATGGGCGAGCGCGTGACCGTCGAGGTCGGCGCCGTCGAGCCCGCCACGGTCGAGCGGCTGCGCGCCCTCGAGCACGTGCTTTCGGTTGAGCTGTCTGGCGGCGAGCTCGTCTGCACCTGCGAAGCGAGCCCACACAACCTGGTCGACATCCTCGACACGCTGCGCGCTGCCGACGTGGCGCTCGGCCGCGTGTGGAGCGAGCCGCCGACCCTCAACGACGTGTTCCTCGAGATCACCGGCCGCGAGCTGCGCGACTAGGGGGGCAGTCATGTTCAGCACCATCATCACCACGGTCAAGACGCTGCTGCGCCGGCCGGGCACGTGGGTTTGGGGCGCTCTCTTTCCCATTGCGCTTTCCACGATGTTCATGTTTATGTTTGCGAACCTGAGCTCCGACGGCACGGTCGACCCGGTGCCGGTGGCCGTCGTAGCGGATGAGGCCTGGGACGCCTCGACCTTTAAGGACGTGGCGACCTCGCTTGCCAAGGAAGGCGACGACCAACTGCTCGAGATCCACGAGTGCGACGACGCAGCCGACGCGAGCCGTGCGCTTAAGGCCGGCGAGGTCGCGGGCATCTATACGGTCGACGACGCGGGCACGCCCAAACTCACGTTGCTTTCGAGCTACGACAGCTCGCGTGCCTCATCGGTGCTCACCGACCGCAGCATTCTGGAGACGGTGGCAAGCTCGTATACGCAAAACGCCGAGCTCATGTCCCAGATTGCCCAGGACAACCCGGCGGCGCTCGCCGACCCGGAGGCGGTTGCGCGCGCCCTGTCGCTCGAGGGCGGCACCCGTCGCGTGAGCCTGACGCGCACCACGCCCGATGGCACGGTCATCTACTACTACGCGCTCTTTGGTCTGGTGGCGATGATGTCTGCCGAGTTTGCCGCCTTGAGCGTCGTCGATTTGCAGCCCAATCTGTCGGGCCTCGGCGCGCGTCGCTGCGTGGGCGGTCTTTCCAAGACGGCGTCGCTGGCTGGCATCTTTGTCGGCTCGTGGCTGGTCTCCTTTGCTTCGATGGCGATCGCGATCGGCTACGTGCGCCTAGTCGTGGGCATCGACTTTGGCGGGCGCGAGGGACTGTGTTTGGCGGGCGCCGCCGCTTCCGCGCTTGCCGCCACGGGCCTGGGACTCTTTGTGGGCACGCTTCCCGTTAAGGGCGGCAAGGCGTCCAAGTCGGGCATCCTCACGGGCTTTGCCACCACGTGCGCCCTGTTTGCCGGGCTCTACGGCGAGCCGGCGATGGCGCTTGCCGATGACGTTGCCCGCGCCTGCCCGGCCGAGTGCTGGCTCAACCCCGTCAAGCTTATCTGCGACATGTTCAACCGCCTGTATTTCTTTGAGGACCTGGGGCCCTTCGCCCTTCGCGCCGGCGCGCTGGTCCTTATGGCGCTGCTGTTCGTTGCCGCCGCCACGCTGATCTTTGGAAGGAGCCGCTATGAGCACCTTTAAGACTGCGCTTCGCATGGCGCTCGCACACCCGCTCTATCTGCTCATCTACACGGTGTTCATCTCGCTCATGGGTGTGTTTATCGCGGCATCGGTGAGCTGGAACTCGTCGCAGCTCACCGAATATAAGCCCTACGATGCCAACGTGATCGTGGTCGACCGCGACGACAGTGACCTTTCGCGTGCGCTTACCAAGCATCTGGGTTCGCGCTTTGAGCTGGTCACGGGCATCGGCGACGACACCTACGACCTTGCGGACGCACTCTCCAAGAGCAACAGCGCCAAGGGCAGTGCCGACTGCGTGTTCTTTATCCCGGAGGGGTTTGAGGGCGACCTCGTTGCAGCCGCCCGCGCGGGGGAGTCTCTGCCTAAGCTCGATGTGACCTACGGTGCCGGCACCATGGCGGCGGCGCTTTCGTCTGCCGAGGCCTCGCGCTGGATCTCGCTCGCGGGCGCTGCGGCGGCGCTTGAGCCCACTGCTTCCAACGGTGACGTCGCCAAGGCGGCCGAGCATGCGGCCGCGAAGCGTGCCGAGGTCGAGATCGAGCAGGTCAAGGTCGACTCGACTGCCGCCGCCACGCTCGAGTCGTACTTCAACTTTGGCGCGTACGCGATTATCTCGTCGGTCATCGTGTCGGTGGGGTTGGTGTTCTCGGGCATGAGCGAGCCTGAGCGCGTGCGTCGTATGGATGCCGGTCCAATCTCCGAGCGCCGGCGCTCGCTTGCCGTGTTTGCGGCCGCCGCCGTGCTCACCGTCTGCATCTGGTTTGTGTCGAGCATGATGGGCGTCGTGGGCTTTGCCGGTGCGGTCGCCGAGGTCGGCGTGGGCCGTGTGTGTCTGGCGCTGGCGGCGACGTTTGCCCTGGCGTGCACGCCTCTGGCCGTTGGCTTTGCCCTTTCGAGCTTGGGCGCGCGCGAGGAGCTGCTCAATGGCGTGGGCAACTTACTCGGCATGCTCATGACGTTTTTGGGCGGCGCCTGGATGCCGCTGTCGCTCATGGGCTCGGCCGTGCAGACCGTGGCGCATTTTGTGCCGACGTTTTGGGTGAACGACGCGATCGGCAAGGCGCTTGCCTCGGACCTGACGTCTGCCGTGCTGGGGGTCATCGCCTGCGACCTAGGCGTCACGGTGCTCTTTGCCGTGGCCATCGCCGCCGTAGGCCTCGCGCTCTCGCGCACCAAATCCCGCGCCTAGCCACCTAGTCATTGGTCATTGGGGACATTCTTAAACGACTAGTCATTTAAGAACGTCCCCAATGACTAGTCTGAAATAAATCCCCGGCCTCGCTCTAAAATAGTTCGCCATGGTTTACTATTACGCTCATAAAGTAGTACGAGGTTAACAATGGGGGATACCATGGCAACGCAGAAAGCCTACGTTCAGGTTAAGGGTCTCAAAAAGCACTACGGCGACGGTGATGCGCGCCTGACGGTGCTCGACGGCATCGACACGTCCATCAACCGCGGCGAGATCTGCGTCATGCTGGGACCCTCGGGTTCGGGCAAGTCGACGTTTCTTAACCTGATCGGCGGCCTGGAGGATGCCGACGACGGCTCCATCATGGTGGACGGCTGCGACCTCACGGTGCTCAAGCCCGCCGACCTGGGTGAGTACCGCCGCCGTGAGCTGGGCTTTGTCTTCCAGTTCTACAATCTGGTGCCCGATCTCACCATCAAGGAGAACATCGAGGTCACGGCGCACCTGTCCAAAAACCCGCTCAATGTCGACGACCTGCTGCGCTCGCTGGGCCTCTATGAACATCGCAACAAGTTCCCGCGCCAGGTCTCGGGCGGCCAGCAGCAGCGTTGTGCCATCGGTCGTGCGCTGGTCAAAAACCCGGGCCTGCTGCTGTGCGACGAGCCCACGGGCGCGCTCGACTATAAGACGTCCAAGGAAATCTTGCAGCTCATGGAGGATGTCAACCGCACCTACGGCTGCACCATCATCATCGTCACCCACAATGCCGCCATCGCGCGCATGGCCAATCGCGTGCTGCGCCTGCGCGACGGGCGCATCGTCGAGGATGAGCTTAACGAGTCGCCCGTCGCGGCCGCCGAGCTCGATTGGTAGGCGGCGCCATGACACCTCTCACAAAACGTCTCCCACGCGAGTTGCGCCGCAATATCGGCAAGTACCTGGGCATCTTTTTGCTTATGTGCGGAAGCATCGCCCTTACCTCGGGCTTTTTGCTCGCGGCCCACTCCATCGGTTGCCTTATCGACGACATGCGCGATGCGTACACGATTGAGGACGGCCGCGTGACCACCTCCTTCGAGGCCACCAAAGACCAGCTCAAGGCAGCCGAGGACGCGGCCGACGACGTCGGCGGCGTCACGCTCTACAAGAATTTCTCCATCGACGCCATCATCAAAAAGACCGCCGGCGACGACGGCACCAAGCGCACGCTGCGCACCTATGCACACCGCACCAAGGTCGATATCGCGTCCTACTGTGAGGGCAAGGAGCCCAAGACGGACGATGAGGTGGCAATCGACCGTGTCTTCGCCACCAACAACGACCTCGCCGTGGGCGATAAGGTTGAGCTTGAGGGCCGCACCTACACCGTCTGCGGCATCATGACCCAGCCCGATAGCCAGGCATTGTTCCTCAACAATTCGGACTTTACGGTGAACACCATCACGTACGGCGTGGCCGAGGTCACCGACGCCGGCTTTGCCGCGCTTGAGGATGCCGGCGGCGCACCCGCCTACACGTACTCCTTTGTCTTTGACGATCGCGACCTTTCCGTCGCGGACCGTACCGATGCCGAGCAAGATATGGTGGAGGCACTGACCGACGCCGATGCGCGCGTGGATGACCTCATCGACGCCGATTCCAACCAGGGCATTGGCTACGCGCGCGACGACGTAGACGGCGACTCCATGATGTGGATGACGCTGCTCGACATCATCATCGTAATCATGGCGTTTGTCTTTGTGGTCCTTACCGATGCCACCATCGAGGAGGAGAGCGCCATCATCGGCACGCTGCTCGCCAGCGGCTATCGTCGACGCGAGATCGTGCTGCACTACCTTGCGCTTCCCGCTATCGTGGGCGTGGTCGCGGCGCTTTTGGGCACTGCGCTCGGCATAGCGTTCTTTACCGAGCCCATGCGCGGCCTCTATTACGGTTCGTACAGCCTGCCGCCCTTCCAGGTGTACTGGAGCTGGGAGATCTTTGTGAAGTGCGCCGTGGTTCCCGCCGTCGCGCTCATCCTCATCACGCTGGTGGGTCTGCTTCGCAAAATGGGCAAGACGCCGTTGCAGTTCCTTCGTCACGAGGCGAGCGGCAAGTCTGGTACCAAGCGCGGTATGCAACTGCCGGAGCGCATGGGTTTTGTCTCGCGCTTCCGCCTGCGCATCTTCCTGCGCAACCTGGGTAACTTCGCCACGCTCTTCGTGGGCATTGCGTTTGCCTCGCTGCTGCTGCTCTTTGGCCTGGCGATTCTGCCCACGATGACGCACTACGCGGACAACCTCGAGACGAGCCTGGTCGCCGAGCACCAGTACACGCTCAAGGCGCCGCTGGAGCTCGAGGGCACTGCTGAGGAGCGTGAGCAGTGGTCGGCACTCGAGCGCTTGCAGTCGGTTGACGGCGCGCTGCTTTCCGCTGCTCAGGATGCCGATGACGAGCTTGACGACGCGGCCGATACAGCGCAGACGGCAGCCGATGCCGCGACCGCGTTTCCGTCTGCCGAGAGCCTGGCCGCGGCGCAGGACGCGCTCGCCAAGGTCCAGGACAAGAAGGATACGCTTTATGCGTGCCTCGATGACCTTGCCGATGCCCTCGGCTGCAACCGCGACGAGGCTATCGACCTGATTGACAAGGCCTCTAAGGTCGACACTGACAACGACGATATCCACCCGGTCAATACGACCGACAACGGCGTGGGCGCAATCGCGCAGGCCGAGAAATACGCCGTCTACCAGCTGCAATACGACCGCGGCGATGGAAATGGCGAGGAGACGATTTCCGTCTACGGCATTTCACCCGATTCGCGCTATTGGAAAGACCTCAACGTCGGCGATGGACGCGTCGTCTTTGGCGGCGGTCTACTCGATAAGTTTGGCTGGAGCGAGGGCCAGAAGGTCACGCTCAGCGACAAGTACGAGGGCGAGCATTATTCCTTTGAGTACGCGGGCAAGGACTGTGCCTGGGGCTCCAAGTCGGACATGAATATCTATATGAGTATCGATGACTTTAACGAACTGTTCGACAACGATGCCGCCTACTTTAACGGCTATGTGAGCGACGAGAAGCTCGACTTCGATGCTCGTTACTTTGCCGGCGACATCACGCCCGACGACATGCGCGCCGTGGGCGACCAGTTCATCGGCATGATGAGCAAAATGATCGGCATGATGGTTGGACTCGCGGTGTTTATCTTCCTGCTGTTTATGTACCTGCTGACTAAGGCTGTGATCGACCATAGCGCCCGGTCGATCAGCTACATGAAAGTCTTTGGCTATCGCGATAGCGAGATCTCGCATCTGTACATCCGCTCGATCACGCTGTGTGTGGTGGCGTCGCTCGTGCTGAGCCTGCCGGTCATTATTGGCTCGCTCACGGCCATCTTCCGCTCGATGCTGCTCGCCTACAACGGCAATATCGAGATCTACGTGCCCGCTTGGTCCATGGTTGCATGCGTCGGCATTGGCTTTGCGACCTACCTGGTCGTGGCGCTGCTACACACGCGTTCTATCACGCGCGTGAGCCTGGCCGAGGCCCTCAAAGTCCAAGAGTAGTCGTTAGGGACGTCCCCAATGACTAGGCGCTGTACTTGACTTTAACTCTGCTTTAACTGGTACCATCCTCTATGTCTGTAACGCCATATAGACCGAGGGGATATAACTATGACCGCAACTGCACCCGCAGCACCCGCTAAGGTGTACTTCACCAACCTGCGCACGCATGCTCGCGAGAGCCAGCTCGACAAGCTCAAGCGCCTCATCCGTCATGCCGGAATTGAGCAGATCGACTTTGAGAACAAGTTCGTCGCCATCAAGATTCACTTTGGCGAGCTGGGCAATTTGAGCTTTTTGCGCCCCAACTACGCCCGCGCCGTCGCGGATGTCGTGAAGGAGCTGGGAGGCAAGCCCTTCCTCACCGACTGCAACACGCTCTACGTCGGTAGCCGCAAAAACGCGCTCGAGCACATCGACACCGCCTACCAGAACGGCTTTACCCCGTATGCCACGGGTTGCCAGATCATCATCGCCGATGGCCTCAAGGGTACCGACGAGGCGCTCGTCCCGGTCGAGGGCGGCGAGTACGTGCACGAGGCCAAGATCGGTCAGGCACTCATGGATGCCGATATCGTGATCAGCCTCACCCACTTTAAGGGCCATGAACAGGCCGGCTTTGGCGGCGCCATGAAGAACCTGGGCATGGGAGGCGGCAGCCGTGCCGGCAAGATGGAGCAGCATGCCGCCGGCAAGCCGAATGTCGCGACCGAGCACTGTGTTGGCTGCCGTGCCTGCGAAAAGATTTGCGCACACAACGCTGTCTCGTTCACCGACACCCGCGAGCGCGAGCTTGTTAACGGCAACACCCGCACGGTGCACGTGGCCGCCATCGACCACGATCGCTGCGTGGGCTGCGGCCGCTGCATTGCGGCATGCAACCAGGATTGCATCAAGCCAGGCTATGACGCCGCGGCCGATGTGCTCAACTGCAAGATCGCCGAGTACACCAAGGCCGTTGTCGACGGCCGCCCGAGCTTCCATATCTCGCTTGCCATGGATATTAGCCCCAACTGCGATTGCCATCCCGAAAACGACACGCCTATCGTCAACGATATCGGCATGTTCGCGAGCTTCGACCCGGTCGCCATCGACCAGGCCTGTGCCGATGCCGTCATGGCATCCGAGCCGCTGCCCAACACCGAGCTCACCGATAGCGCGGCCAAGATGGAGCATAACCACGAGCATCTGGAGGGCGAGCAGGCCAAGGACCCCTTCTGCATCACGCATCCCGACACCGACTGGCGCACCTGCATTGCGCATGCCGAGAAGATCGGCCTGGGCACGAGCAAGTACGAGCTCATCGAGGTCAAATAGCGCCTATCTATTGGACAAAACAAGCGCCTTTGTAGCGTTAGTTGAGCAAAAGCCGCCCGTGGGCACAGCGCTCACGGGCGGCTTTTTGGAAGTATGCGGCAAATTTCGAGACCGCCGAGCACACGACGTTTTTTGGCAACAAAACCCCTGATAAATTGTTGGTAAAACTGCGGTCTGGTCGGCAGTTCCAGATTTTGCCGCATACTTCCGAAAATAGGGGGTCAGATAAAGCCTCAGACGTTGCTATTCGCCTAAAAATACTCGTCGAGGAAGTTGTTGACTGTGTTCCAGTAGAGCTCGGGGTCAACTTTCGCACTCTTGGCGTGGGTGGCGCCATGGATGGTGAGCTTTTGCTTGACCTTGCTGGCGCACGCGTCGTAGTTTTGGTCGAGCATGCTGTACGGCACAAAGGTGTCCTGGTCGCCGTGGATAAACAGCATGGGAACCGTCGCGTGTTTGAGTTGCTCCACGCTGCTCGCCTTATGAAAGTCGTAGCCCGCGCGCACGTTGCACACCAAGTTTGCTACATCGAGCAAGGGAAAGCTGGGCAGGCCGAACACGTCCTTGAGCTGCAGAGAAAACTCGTCCCAAACACTCGTATAGCCGCAGTCCTCGATAATGCATTTCACGTTTGTGGGCAGAGATTCCCCCGCGACGTTCATGGCGGTTGCCGCACCCATCGACTCGCCAAAGACCAGGATGCGCGCCTCGGGGTCAGCCTGAACGATCCGCCCAATCCATGCAACGACATCGAGCCGCTCGGGCCAGCCCATGCCGATATAGTCGCCGCCGGAGCGCTCGTGGGCGCGGGCGGCGGGTGCGAGCACGTTCATGCCGCGGTCGTGGAAGCGCTTGGCGTATCGGGCCATGCCGATGGGCTCGTTGGTATATCCATGCAGGCAGACGGCGTAATCGTGGGTGTTCTCCGAGGCGGCAAAATACCAAGCGGCGAGCTCGGTTCCGTCATCTGCGGTAAGGCTGCTGCTCTTGCGGTTTTCTTTAAACCATGCCCGCGCCTCGGTGTCCTCGGCATCCGGCTGCTCACCGTCTTTGTCGTTCTTGCTATCCTGCATCATCTTCATGGTGTACGGCGCGCGGGGATTCAGCGCGAAGTCAAACAGGAAGTTGCCGGCAAATCCGAGCAGCGCAACGACAACCGCCAGTGCAACGATGCCGGCTATCTTGAGCTTTCGATGGGAACGTGCGTTTTGAGCCATGCGGTATTCTCCTATAAGATGTTAATACGTCAACATTTAATGCAAGCGCATTATGGACGTTCGCCGTTGATGCGTCAACAGGCAAAGAATGGGTAAACAAAGGGTCACGTATGGTGCAAATTTCGCACGTACCTAGACGCTTTGATATAGTGTTGAGAACTCTTTACGTTGGAGGATGTAACCGGCATGTCCGATTCGAGCGACAGTTCTAAGCCGCGACCCAAGACCGCGGCCGTTCCACACTACACGGTGGGCGAGGAGATCATGAACTCCGTCACCCATGGTGTCGGCTGCCTGCTGGGTATCGCGGGTCTGGTGCTCCTGATCGTATTCGCCGCCCTGCGCGGCGGAGGTCCGGCCCACATGGCCGCGGCGATTGTCTATGGTGTCAGCATTATCCTCGAATATCTGGCCTCCACGCTCTACCACGCGATTCAGCCCGCGCGCGCCAAGCGCGTGTTTCGCATCATCGACCATAGCTGCATCTACCTGCTCATAGCCGGCAGCTATACGCCGTTTTGCCTTATCACGCTCGCAAACGACGGCGGCCCTGCGCTGTTCTTTGCCGTATGGGCCATCGCCATTGTCGGCATCGCCCTCGAGTGCTTTATGCGCGAGCGTCAACCGCACTGGGTAAGTGGCTTGGTCTACCTGCTGATGGGCTGGCTCGTCGTCTTTAAGCTGCCCGAACTTGTGGCGCTGCTCAACCCCGTGGCACTTGCCCTGCTCGCCGTCGGCGGCGTGTGCTACACCGCGGGCGTGCCGTTCTATATCGCCAAAAACGTGCGCTATCTGCACAGCGTGTTTCACCTGTGGGTGCTCGCCGGCAGCATCTTCCAGTTCATGGCGGTGATCCTCTTCGTAATCTAGCGACCACGCCAGCGCCCGTGCCCCCGCTCGGTCGCCAGCGCAATTGCCCTATCCGCCATCAACGTTTTACCCTAACGTCCCGAATCTTGGAGGTTCGAGAAACTCCCGATGGACATAACCATCTCCCTTATCACCACCCTCGTTTTGACCCTCATCAACGGCTACTTCTCCATGTCCGAGATGGCGCTCACCACGGCTAAGCGCGCCGTGTTGGAGCACGATGCCGAGGAAGGCGACAAGCGCGCCGAGCGCGCCATTAAGCTGGCCGCCGACTCCGACCAGCTGCTCGCCACCATCCAGGTCGCCATCACGCTCGTGGGCTTCGCCTCGTCCGCCGTCGCCTCGACGAGCCTGTCCGACCCACTTGCCACGTGGCTCATGAGCTTTGGCATCGCGCCGCTTTCCGCCATCGCGCGCGGCCTGGCGCCGGTCATCATCACCGTCGCCGTCGCCTTCGTGTCCATCGTGGTTGGCGAGCTTGTGCCCAAGCGCATCGGCCTGGCTAATGCCGAAGGCGTATCCAAGCAGGTCGTGGGACCGCTCTCCGTGTTCCAAAAGATCGCCCGCCCGCTCGTGTGGCTGACCGGTGCCTGCTCCGACGGCCTGGCCCGCATCCTGCGCATCAAGAGCGCCGATGACCGCCAAAACGTCTCGGAGGAAGAGATCAAATACATGGTCTCGGAGCAGGACGATCTGCTCGACGAGGAAAAGCGCATGATCCACGAGATCTTCGACCTGGGAGACACCGTTGCCCGCGAGGTCATGGTGCCGCGCGTGGACACCACCATGTGCGAGGACGACGAAACGGTCGCCGACGTGCTGTCCGCCATGCGCCAGACCGGCTTTAGCCGCATCCCCGTCTATCACGAGGATCCCGACAACGTCGCCGGCATCGCGCACATCAAGGACCTGATCCAGCCTTCGCTCGACGGCAAGGGCGACCAGCCCATCGCCGACTTTTTGCGCGACGCCACCTTTGTGCCCGACACCAAGGACATCCTGCCGCTGCTGTCCGAGATGCAGACCTCGCACGACCAGATCGTAGTGGTCGTGGACGAGTACGGTGGCACGGCCGGCATCATCACCATCGAGGACATCGTCGAGGAGATCGTGGGTGAGATCGAGGACGAGTTCGACCCCGACAACAAGTACCTCACGCGCCTTTCGCGCCGCGAGTGGCTCGTCGATGGGCGTTTTTCGTGCGATGACGCGATTGAGCTTGGTTGGCCGCTCGAGGAAAGCGATGATTATGAGACCATCGCCGGCTGGATTTTGGAGCTTTGCGACTCGGTGCCCGACATCGGAGAGGTGTTTGAGGTTGCGGGGTACAAGTTTAAGGTGCAGTCGATGCGTGGCCAGCGCATCTCGCTCATTCGCGTGATCGCTCCGGCCGAAACCGATAAGAAGGATTCCGAGCCCTCGGCAGACGAGCCGACGGCGTCTGGTGCGGGCTCTGCGGACCCGCACGACGGCGACGAGTAGGGTAAGGAAGAGTAGGGGAGAGTTATGGCAGGCCTGTTCAACATCCTTAAGGTCACCGTCAGCGAGGACAAGATCTGCGCGCACGTGCTGGTGAACCCCGGCATGCCGCTCATGACCTCGGAGGACATCGAGGCCACGGCGCGCGTGTATTACCTGGTGCCCGCGATTGCCAAGCACCTGTGCCTGGGCGATTCCGGTCGCGAATTCCAGGACTGCATGGGCCAGACCGAGCTTTGCCATCTGCTGGAGCACGTGACGGTCGAGCTCATGAACGAGACCGGTCTCGCTGGCAGCATTTCGTGCGGCCGCACTCGCGTGAGTGAGCACGATGAGCGTGTCTTTGAGGTCGAGCTTTCGTGTCCCGACGACGCGCTGGCCATCGGCGCGCTGTCTTCGGCGACCTTTATGATGGATTGGGCCTATCTGCATGCCGATCAGCCCGCTCCCGACGTGGACGGTACGGTCGCGGGCCTGCGCAACCTGGTACTGGGCATGCGTGCCGAGGCCGAGGGCAAGGACCCGCACGAGGCCGTCGCCGCCGCGAACGCCGAGGGCGAGGCCGGGGACGCGACCGAGGGCGAGGCGCCTGCCGAGGCTGCCGTCGATCCTGTCGACGATGCCCCTGCCGAGGAGACCGTCGAGGCCGAGCCCGCGGAGCCCCAGGGCGTCCCGAGCTTTGACGACGAGCCACAGGAGGTAATCGATACCGAGGGCGCGACCGCCGAAAGCCACGAGGCCCCCGCTGCCGTCTACGGTGGCGCGGCGACGGCTCCGGTTGCCCCCGCGCACGAGGGAGCGCTGCCGCTCGTTGACGGCGCCGGCGAGGACCCGGGCGCTACAGTGGCCATGCCTGCCATGCCACAGGAGTAGGCTCACCCGCTTATTACCATCATGTACCTGCGCCTTTACCGTACGCAGATGAGTAAGACGGCAAGCGCTGTGCTGCGGGTATAATGGACAGCATTCAAACGGTGGGCGCCGAGGTGCCCGCAGGAGAGGAATGAACATGGGTAAGACTTTCAACTTTATCTCGGGTGCGCTCTTCGGTGCTGCCGCCGGCGCCATCATCGGCGTCGCCCTGGCTCCGCGCTCGGGCGCCGAGACCCGCGCCATGGCTGCCGATATCGCCAACGACGCCTGGGATAACATGCGCGATACCTACGAGCACGGTGCCGAGGAGGCCCGCGCCGCGGTCAACGATTTTGGCCCGATGGTCGACGCCAAGACCGATGACCTGCGCGCCAAGGTCGACCTTGCCCGCGAGCGCATGGACCAGCTGCGCGAGCAACTCAACGACGCCATCTCGGGCGGTAACGTGACGCCCGCCGCCGATGTCGTGGTCGAGAACGCCGTCGAGGCCGACGCTGAGGCCGCGGAGCCTTCGACCGAGGCATAATGCGCGCCGGGGATTTTGTCGGCGCCAAGATCTATCGCAAGCCTACCGAGGATAAGCGCACCAAAAAGGACGGCACGCCGCGCAGCCCTAAAAAGCTCGGCAAGATTCACTTTCCGGTCTTTACCCCGGGCGGTACGCGTGTGGTGGGCTTTATGGTTCGCCAGTCCGATATCGCGGGCATGATCGAGCGCCCCGACCGGTTTGTGGCGCTCGATGCCATTGGTGTCTACGAGGGCGCCATCGCGGTTGACGACGTCAAGGGCACCTACGATGCCGCTGCGGCCAAGCGCCTCGACATCAACCTGGACGATTGCATTATCTGGGTTGGCATGGACGTGCGCACGGAGTCGGGCGATGTCGTGGGCTATTGCTCGGATGTGGAGTTCAAGCCGCGTTCGGGCATCGTGCAGACGTTCTACGTGACCGCCGGCACTGCCTCGAGTGTGCTGGTGGGCGACACGCAGATGCCGCCGACGATGCTGCGCGGCTATGCGGACGGCGCGATGATCGTTTCGGACGAGGTCAAGTCGCTCGGGTATTCGGGCGGCGCCGCTGCAAAGGCTGCCGAGGCAAGCGTCATGGTGGGCGATAAGGTCAAGAAGGGCGCCAAGGTGCTCGATGACAAGGGTTCGGTCGCCGTGGACAAGGGCAGTCGCGCGCTGGGCAAGCAGCTCGGCAAGACGCGCGGTATGTTCAAGGCCTTTAAGGACGAATACCAAAAGGCGAGCGGGGGCTCGTCGAAAGCCAGCAAATAGCGACGTACCAAATGATGGGAGGCAAGCCGGAGACCTGTTGCTCCGGCTTGCTGCGTTTATGGGGGAGGGCACATGCGCCAAAACGGATCATATTCACACGGACGCTCGGGCTCGCGTTCGACGGCGCGCCGCGATCTGGGGCAGTTGCCCAGCGGTCAGCGCAAGCGTCACCGTAAGCCCGGCGCGATGTATCTCAACCATAGCCGCGGCTTTAGCGACCGAAGCGCTCGCATCGGCAACGGCCGCACGCCCCGTCGTCCGTCTCGCCTGCCCTATGCGCTCATCGCCGTGGGCTGCGCGCTCGTGCTGTTTGTCGCCGCCGTTGTGGGCTACGTCAACCGCAGCGTGGATGTCGTCCTCAACGGCCAGGAGACTGCAGTGCGCGTCGGCTCTACGCTGCAAAATCTCATCGACGACCAGGATCTGACCGATACCTACGACGCCGGTGATCTGCTGGCCGTTGACGACAGCGTGCTTACTCGCCATGGCGGCGAAAAGCTGTCGGTAAAAGTGGACGGCAAGCGCATAAAACAGGGCAAGTGGAAAAGCCGCGAGCTTACGGGCGGCGAGAAGGTGACGGTCAAAGACGGCCGCGACACGTATGAGAAGCATGAGGTCCAGGCGACGGTTATCGAGCCCAAGCTCAAGGTCGAGGGCACGGGTGCTATCGAGTACGTCAAGACGTGGGGCATCCAAGGTCGCTCCGAGGTGTGGGTCGGCGAGCAGTCGGGTAAGACGCAGGACCGCGGCGAGGTCGTGCCCGCCACCGATTGCGTGGTCGAGTGCGCGAGCGTGGCGCCCAAGGGCAACGAAAAGTACGTGGCGCTGACGTTTGATGAGGGCCCGAGCGGAGCGACCAAGCAGATCTTGCAGGTGCTCAAGGAAAAGGGCGTCACCGCGACGTTCTTCCTGTCGGGTGATGCGGCCGAGGCCTCGCCCGCCACGGCCAAGGCGATTGTCGATGCCGGCTGCGAGGTCGGCTCCAACAGTTACAGCGACGAATCGCTCAAGGGCAAGGATCGCGATGCAGTGCGCGAACAGGTTTCGAAGGGCACCGAGGCGATCAAGTCCGCGACCGGAACGTCGACGATGCTTTTGCGTGCTCCCTACGCAGCCTTTGACGAGCAAAACTGGATTGATGCGATGGACCTGGTGTCTGCCGTGGTCTCGTGGAATATCGATTCGGGCGACTGGCTGCTCAACGGTGCCGACGAGCAGGTCTCGACGGTGCTCGATTCGGTGACGCCGGGCAACATTGTGTTGCTGACCGATAACGATGAATGCGCCGAGCAGACGCTCGAGGCGCTGCCGCAGATTATCGACGGGCTTATTGCCGACGGCTACAAAATCGTGACATTGAGCGATCTGGTCAAGACGGATACATCGCTGAGCAAAAAGCTCACCTCGCTGACGAAGGTCACCATGCCCAAAAACGCCGTGTTCCCCCAGCTCGCCGAAGATGACGACACCACAGACTAGTCATGTAAGAACGTCTCCAATGACTATGTCACGGATACGTCAGCGTTTGATATGCCTGCGATGTTTGGAGCATAAATTTGACGCCACGGCGCGATGCTGATGCTATAGTTACTGCGGATAACAAGGGTCAAGAGAAAGGCTGCAGGTGAAATCCAAACCTCGACCATACAGTCGATGACCCCATGCAGGTGCTTCTTGCGCATGTACGGGGTGTGAGCGCCGAGCGGCGTGCCGCCCGCGCATGCGTATACATATCTAAAAGTCCACGGACGGCGTGCCGGCATGGCCGCAGTTCGAAGGGATAATGATGGGGAGCACCAGTGAATTATCTGAGTGAGATGCTCAAATTGCCGGTCTTGGACGTCGATGGCGAAAAGCTCGGCGTTGTGAACGATTTTGGCATTGCTACCGGCGAAGTTTTTCCGCACGTAACGTCGCTCGCGTTCCGCGGACCCGGCAAGACGCCGTTTATGATCAGCTGGCGCAAATGGGTCGACCGTATCGACGAGACGGGCGTACACCTTAAGTCGCCGGCCACCGAAATCCGTTTTTCGTACCTGCAGCCGACCGAACTTTTGCTCGCGCGCGACGTGCTCAACAAGCAGATTGTCGACACGCAGGGCATGAAGGTCGTGCGCGTCAACGACATCAAGTTTTCCATGTCGGGCGAAAATCAGCT
Organism: uncultured Collinsella sp.; assembly: GCA_958435945.1. Lineage (GTDB taxonomy): Bacteria > Actinomycetota > Coriobacteriia > Coriobacteriales > Coriobacteriaceae > Collinsella. Next base: position 24,797 of record CAUBIC010000008.1, read on the forward strand.
GCGTCTGCTGGGTGCCGAAGTTGGCGCCCGTGGTCTGCTGCGCGCGATCAGCCCCGCCCTCGAGCATGTCGTCGAGAGCTTTATGAAGCACCTGGGCAAACCGCTCGGCGAGGACATCATCGCCTGGTCCTACATGGACCTGCTCGACCGTTCGACTAAGAACATCCAGCTTTCGGTGTCGCACAAGACGCTTGGCGAGCTGCACCCTGCTGACATTGCCGACATTATCGAGCAGCTCGACCCGCGCCTGCGTGCGCAGGTGTTCGCGCAGCTCGACACCGCCCAGGCCGCCGAGGCCATCTCGGAGTTCGATGACGACGAGCTTATGACCGAGATGCTCGAGGGGCTGTCCGACACGGATGCATCGTCGATGCTGGCCATGATGGACCCGGACGACGCCGCCGACCTGATCGACGAGCTCGATTACGAGAAGGCCGAGAAGCTTCTGCGCCTGATGGGCGTTCAGGAGGAGAAGGCGATTCGTAACCTGCTGGGCTATGAGGACAACACCGCCGGCCGCATCATGACCTCGGAGTTTGTCTCCCTGCCTGCCACGGCGACGGTCGGTGACGCCATCGAGGCGATTCGCAAGCTCGACGAGGACTTCGAGAGCGTCTACTACGTCTATACCGAGGACCCGAGCGGCATGCTCACCGGCGTGCTTTCGCTACGCACGCTTATCGTGGCCGACCGCGACGCCACGCTGGGCCAGCTGGCCTATCGCGACCTGGTTTATGTGTCGCCCGACGACGATCAGGAAGACGTAACGGACGAGATGACCAAGTACGACTTGGTCGCCATCCCCGTTTGCGACGAGAACCGTCACATTTTGGGTATCGTGACCTTTGACGACGCCATGGACGTTATCGCCGAGGAGCACCAGGAGGACCTGCAGATCGCAGGCGTCGGCTCGGGCGATAGCGCGTCCGACGACTCGACGAATGTGCTCAGCTGGTTTGTGCATCGCCAGTACTGGGTTGTCGTGTGGGGTATTGCCTCGTGCATCATGGCAACAGTGCTGGGAACGGCGCTGGGCTCCGCGCATCTGGTGGTGTTTCCCATGTGCGCCATGCCGCTCGTGTTGCTGGCTGCCTCGCGTATGGTGTCGTTCGTCAAGAACTACTTCCTGGAGTACGACGGCCATGACGATGAGCCCAAGCCGTATCTGGGGTTCTTCTTCCAGAGCACGGGCATGGGCCTGATTCTGTCGCTCGTGACCTACCTGTGCGCCCAGCTGGTGCGCACCGCCGCATTCCTCGACGCGCCCATGTTTGAAGAGCAGCTCTTTACCGGCTGCTTTAACATTGCGGCCATCGTTTGTCTGATTGGCAACATGAGCGCCGTGATTTACCTGATGGTGCTGTTCTGGCGTGACGAGCACGACCTCAATACGTCGGGCACCGCCATGAACGTCATTGCCGTCATGATTTCGTGCGTGGCGTACTGCATCGCTGCGGTGCTGCTTGCCATGTCGGTCATGGGTTAGGTGGTCGCGTGCAAAACACGAAGCAAAAGGCGAGCACCAAGCAAAAACTGACCATCGCGGCCATCTTTGGCGCCATGGGCCCTGGCCTTCTGGCGGCGCTTTCGGGCAATGACGCCGGTGGCATCGCCACGTATTCCAGCGCCGGTGCCAGCTATGGCTACAAGATGCTGTGGATGCTTCCTGTCATGACCGTGCTGCTTATCGTGACACAGGAGACTGCGGCGCGTTGTGGCTGCGTCACAGGCAAGGGCTTGGCCTCGCTCATTCGCGAGCGCTTTGGCGTGCGCAGGAGCGTGCTGGCCATGGCGGCGCTGCTGATCGCCAATACGGCCGTTACCATCTCGGAGTTTGCGGGTATCGCGAGTGGCCTTGCCCTCTTTGGCGTGCCGGCGAGCATCTCGGTGCCGCTCGTGGCGCTGCTGGTTTGGATGCTTACCATGTCGGGCAGCTTCCAGCGCATCGAGAAGATTCTGCTGCTGGTGAGCTGCGTGTTTGTGACCTACATTGTCGCTGCATTTATGGCTGGTCCCAGCTGGGGCGAGGTGGCGGTCGACCTGGTTGTGCCCAACATCCAAAATGACCCCAGCTACGTGTCGCTTGTGGTCGCAACGATCGGTACCACCATCGCGCCGTGGATGATCTTCTTGGCGCAGAACAACGTGGTCGATAAGAATGCGGGCGAGGACGATATCGTGCTGCAGCGCATCGATACCGTGAGCGGCTCGATCGCTGCTGATGTCATCGCCGGTTTTATTATCATCACGACCGGTACGGTGCTGTTCCCCGCGGGCATTCAGATCAGCGATGCTGCCGACGCCGCCCGCGCGTTGGAGCCCATCGCGGGCCAGTGGTCCACGGTGCTGTTTGCCTCGGGCCTGGTCGCGGCGAGCTTCTTGGCCGCCTGTGTGCTGCCAGGTGTTACGTCCAGCGCCATCTGCGAGGCATTTGGCTGGGAGCGCGGTGCCGATCGCAGCTGGGACGAGGCCCCGGTCTATCGCGGCATCATTACGGCCATCATCGGCATCTCTGCCGTGCTGGTGCTCATGCCCGGTGTCGACCTGTTCCAGATTATGATGACCTCGCAGGTCATTAACGGCGTGCTGTTGCCCGTGGTTCTGGTGTTTCAGGTGCTTATTGCCGCTGATCGACACATTATGGGCGCCAACCGCAACGGCCGCGTGTGGAATGTGCTCACCTGGGCGACTATCGGTGTGATTACGGTGCTGACAGTCGTCATGTTTGTGCTGCAGGCGATGGGCTACAGCGCGTAGCGCCTCTTTTGGATTCTTAACAGGCCGCCGCCATGGGCTGCGGCCTGTTTTTTTGCCCACGGCCTCTCGGAGTCGGCTCGAAGTTTGCTATGGGTGTGGGGCATGGAAACGACGCTCGGGGTGGCGCGGAGCCCAGAATTTGGCCGCGGAAGGGCATTCATCGACCGCGCCAGGAGTGTCCCTAGGTGCCGGCACATAAGGAACGCCCCCTCCGGGTGCAAGCGGATTGACGGTGTGCTACTTGTCGGTGCCTAGCTTGTGCGGTTTGTAGGCGAGCGCGTTGACGAGTGCGTCAGCAGCGGATTTGACGGCCGCCGGCTGCGGATCGTTAACGTGATCCTCGGGGTGTACGGGCAGGTCTTTCTTGACGGCATCGTGGATGAGCTTAAGGTACTCGGTCACACCTGCGTTCGACAGGTGCGTGCCGTCGCCGTCGAACAGGTCGTTGCGGTTGGCACTATATCCGTACCAGTCGATAACGCGAACGTTTTTATAGCGCGAGGCGGCGTTGGCAATGGCCTGATTGGTGGCACCGACCCATGGCTGCGGGCTGCGCGTGTTTACAAATACGACGGTGCGCTGATTGCCGGCATCGGCCATGATGGCGTCAATCTGGGCATCGGTCACTAGGCCGTTGGTGCCCAGCGCAAAGACTACGATCTTGCCGGCGAGGTTCTGCTGGATATAACCCTCAAATGTTGTGCGGCCCGCATCGAACTGGCGGCCCTTTTCGGCATCGATGTGACTGTGGGGGAACATGCCGTCAAAGGAATCGACGGCGCGCAGCGACACGGAGTCGCCGATCATCAGCAGGTCGTAGGATCCGTCGGGGAAGCCGTCGTTGTCCTTGTCGGTGTCATCGGCCGCCTGCTGGTCCTGGGGTTTTGCATTTTTGGCTTCCTTGTTTAGGATTTCGGCGCCCTCGCCGCTCAGCGCGGATGTGTCGGGCACAAAGACCAGACCACCCAGCGCCACGACAAGCACGACGCCGCAAACGGCGCACACGGGAATATGCGCGCGCACCCAGCTTGCGGGCGTGGTGGTGCCTTCGCGGAGCTCGGAAACGGTGCGTCCAAAGGCGCCCTTCCTAAACGGCGTCTCGATAAAGCGATAGGAGCACTCGGCGGCGGCGACCACCACAAGTACCTGCAAGATGTACTGCCACCAGGGCGTATCGCTGATGTTGGCGACCGGGTTCATGAGGAGCAGCAGCGGATAGTGCCACAGGTAGATGCTGTAGGAGCGCTTGCCAATCCATACAAGCGGCTCGGCGGCCAAAGCCCGTGCGACCATGCCCTGGGGCTGCACACATGCCGCAATAACCATGAGCGTGAGGATGGAGCACAGTAGCGTGCCTCCGCGATATTGGAAGGCGGTGTAGCCGTTGGTGAGTGCGACCATGGCGGCAAGGCCAACCAGACCCACGACGCCCAAGACATCGATGGATGCGGGCGAGGACCAAAAGCGCACGAGGGCGCTCGGCTGTGCCGGGGCGGTATCGGCTGATTCGTCGGCCTTCTTGCCAGGCTTGTCCTCAGCGTTCTTGCCGTGCTTGGCGGCGCCAGCCAGGCGATTGAGCCCCAAACGATGAGCGAGGCGCACCGGCGCCAGATCGCTATCGGGGATAAAGGCCATCCAGGCACCCAGCAGCAGCGAGAACACGCGGGTGTCGGTGCCGTAGTACACGCGGCTGGGGTCGGCGGCAGGGTTGTAAAGCACCATCATGGCGAGGGCAGATACCGCGGCAAGGCCCAGAACCACGCGGCGTGTGTTGGGCTTGCTCACATGCATGGATACCATGGCAAACAGCAGTGGCGGCCAAATCAGGTAGAACTGTTCCTCGATGGCAAGCGACCAAAAGTGCGTGAGCGGCGAGGGGTCGCCCAGAGCATTGAAGTACGAGACGTTTTGGGCAATCTGCCACCAGTTGTTGAAGAACAACAGCGACGGCAGGATGTCGGGGCGCATCTTGGTGAGCATCACGTGGTTAAAGACGGTGCACAGCGCGCAGGTCACCACTACGACGGTCACCACGGCGGGGAACAGGCGGCGGATACGGCGGATCCAGAAGCTCTTGAGGTCGATGCGGCCGGTCTTTGTCACTTCGTTGATGAGCAGACGCGTGATCAGATAGCCCGAAAGCACAAAGAAGATCGTGACGCCGAGCAGGCCGCCTTGTGCCCATGTGAGGTTGAGGTGATAGAGCACCACCGCGACGACGGCAAGCGTGCGCAGGCCGTCGAGGGCGGGGATATAGCGAGATTTGGGGCGCGTGGGCGCCTGTTCTTTTGCAGCGCTGTTGGTGCGGGCACCCTTGTTGGCGGGCGCGCGATGGGGGCCTGCAGCGCGGCACGGCTCGGTGGCTTGTCGGTTAGCGCGCGAACGTTCGTGCGGCGCTTGTTGATCGCTCGCGTGGCGTGAGCTGCGCGAACTCGATCGCGGGAATTGTTCCATAAAACTTCATCCAATAACGAGAATAATCAGCACGCCTTCATTGTAGCCGCCTGCTCCTGTGAATGCTTGCTGCCGGCGCAAGCTCAAGCGCGCGTCCACATCAAAGTGAACTAAAGTTATAGAGGTGCGAGAGCGCATGATTGACGGCCAACAGCGGGTGCAGAGCCCGCGGACGAGGAGGTTTCCATGGCAGATTGCGGCATCGTTGCGGTGTTCGGCAGCATGAACATGGACCTTTCGGTGGCGTGCGAGCGCATGCCGCGTGCGGGCGAGACCGTCGGCGGCAGCGGGTTTATCACTAATGCCGGCGGCAAAGGCGCCAACCAGGCCGTAGCTGCCGTGCGCATGGGCGCGTGCACGCACATGATCGGCGCGGTCGGCTGCGACGCATTTGGCGCGTCGCTCGTGGCGGGGCTCCAAGACGCCGGCGTGGACTGTGGCCTTATAGCGCGTCGCGATGATGTGGAGACGGGAACGGCGACCATCATTCGCTGCGAGGGCGACAACCGCATCGTGCTGTCACCGGGCGCCAACCATGCGCTTGCGGGCGAGGACGTTGCCTGCGCGCTGAGACGTCTGGTGGCCGATGAACTCGATGGTGACGCCAGCAAGATTGCCCCGGCTGCCGGAAGCGTCTTTATCGCCCAGGGTGAATGTGACCTTGCAGCGACGGCCGAGGCGCTTGTTTGCGCTCACGAGCTCGGGTTCTATACATTCTTTAATCCAGCGCCTGCCTGCGAGTTGCCTGCGGAGGCCTGGCCTGCGGTCGACCTGGTCTGCCCCAACGAGACTGAGTGCCAGATGCTGACGGGCATCTTGCCCGCGGATGATGCGAGCTGCGTCGCGGCACTCAACGCCCTGCTCGCCAAGGGTGCCGGAGCTGCGGTCATCACGTTGGGCGGCGCCGGGTCGGTTACGCTCGGCGACGACGGCGAGCTGCTGCGCATGCCGGCGCTTTCGAGCGCGGTGGTCGATACGACGGCCGCGGGCGATACGTTTATCGGTGCGCTTGCTGCGGCTCGTCTGGAGGGCCTGCCGCTCTTTGAGTGCATGGCGGCGGGTGCACGCGCCTCGGCGGTGACGGTGTCGCGCTTGGGCGCGCAACAGTCGATTCCCACGCGTGCCGAAGTTGATCGTGTGTTTGATTTAGACGATTTAGTACAAGACGGAGAAGCGGAGTAGAACAATGGCAATCAAGAAGCTGATCCTTGATCTGGATATGGGTGTGGACGATGCGATGGCGCTTGCCTATGCCATCGCGAGCCCCGAGGTTGAGCTCGTGGGCATTACCACGTGCTTTGGCAACGTGCGCGTCGACCAGTCGGCGCATAACTGCCTGGCGGTGCTCGACCTGTTGGGTCGTCCCGAGGTGCCGGTGTACCTGGGTGCCGATCGTCCTCTGCAGGCGACTGAGCCTTATACGCCGCCGGCGTCCACCGCGCTCATTCACGGCAAGAACGGCATCGGCGGCGCGAGCGTGCCCGCGTCGCCCTACGAGCCGGTGGGGGCGACATCGGCTGATGGCAACGCTGCAGTCGATTATCTGATCGATGCCGCGCGCACCTATGGTCCCGATCTGGTCTACGTAGCGACCGGCCCGCTCTCCAACCTGGCGCTTGCCCTGGAGCGCGATGCGGCGGCGGTGATGTCTATCGGCCGCGTGGTGGTAATGGGCGGCGCCCTGACCGTGCCCGGTAACGTGAGTGCGGGTGCCGAGGCCAACATGGCAAGTGATCCCGAGGCGGCCGATGCCGTGCTGCGCTCGGGTCGCAAGCTCACCATGGTGGGCCTGGACGTGACGCATCGCGTGGTGCTCACGCGCCGCGACATTGCCGGCTGGACGGGCTCGGGCACCATGGCGGGCTGCGCATTTGCGAGCATGGTCGAGCACTACATTGGCTCGTACGAGATGAACGCCCCCTACCTGGGTGGCTGCGCGCTGCACGATCCGCTGGCCGTCGCCGTGGCGATTGACCCCACGCTCGTAGGTGCGCTCGGCTGCAATCTGCGTGTTGATCTGCTGGGTGAGTATCGCGGCCGCACCATTTGCGACGAGCACCGCCTATCCGATCCGGACAAGAGCGCGCTTGTGGCACTGACCGTGGATGCCCCGCGCTTCCTGTCCGAGTTCAAGACGCGCATGGCCCGTGTCCTTGGCTAAATGATTTTCGTGCCCTGCCCCATGTAGTCAATTTGGGACGGGGCTTTTTAGCTACCGAGTAAATGTGCCCGTTGGGGGAATAGTCGCACCACTTTGCTTGACAACAGGCTAAACTAGCTAATAAACATTTACTACTCTGTTTAGATTGAATTTGCGGTCGTTTATTTGCCGAGTCATCGAGTCCCGATGCTCTGCCACGGCCGTTGCTAGGGGGAACAATGGCCAAAGCAAGTGTTCGCGAGATCAGCCGCATCACCGGTTTTTCGCCTGCGACCGTTTCCAACGCGCTCAACCGCAAGCGCAGCGTAAGCGAGGAGACCGCCAAGGTCATCCTGGAGTGCGCGCAATCGCTGGGCTATCAGCAGTCGACGCAGCTCGAGAGCATTCAGTTTGTGCTCGCGCGCAAGACGGGCGCCATTCTGGACGAGAGCACCTTCCATCCCGCGGTTATCGAGGGCGTGGAACGCCAGGCGCGTCGTCACGGTATGAGCACGAGCTTTGTCTCGCTCGACTTTAGCGATCTTGACGTCGTGCGTCCGCAGGTCGAGGGCCTGATCGCCGATCCGTCTGCCGCTATCGTGCTGATGGGCACCGAGCTGGGTGAGGAAGACTACGCCTTGTTTGCCAACGCTGCCGCCCATCTGATCGTGCTCGACGGCTGGAGCGATCGTCAGTACTTCGACGCCGTGGTCATTGCCAATACCGATTCGGTGCTGCGTGCCGTGGATTACCTTATCGAGAAGGGTCACAAGCAAATCGGCTATCTGGCGGGTGACCTTCGTATCCGCAACTTTAAGGACCGCGAGCGCGGCTATCGCCAAGCGCTTGAGGATGCGGGCCTCGAGGCCAATCCGGCATGGCGCGTCACGCTGGGCACCACGCTCGAGGGCGCTTATCTCGACATGGGCGTATGGCTCGACAGCGCCTCGCGCGACGACCTGCCGACGGCTTTCTTTGCCGAGAACGACGTGCTCGCCGTAGGCGCCATGCGCGCGCTGAACGAGCACGGCATACGTGTGCCCGAGGATGTTTCGATCATCGGCTTTGACGACCTATCTCTGGGCGCCTTCTCCAACCCGCCGCTCACCACGGTGCACGTTCCCAAACACGAGGTGGGCGAGATCGCGGTGCGCCGCCTGGTGGGTAACATCCGCAATCCCAAGAGCTATACCTGCAAGACGGCCGTATCGACCTATTTTGTCGAGCGCCAAAGCGTGCGCGAGATCTAGGCGAAGACGGCTTCGTTCGCAGTGCGCCAAAGCGCGCTAGGGCAGCAAAAATAACGCCATCCAAAAGGGGGTCCTTCAGGGCCCTCTTTTTGTCCTCTTGTATGTTCAGATTGTTTACATACCGTTTAGGCTCATTTCTCTACCGTTTACGGGACTTTCGCGTTAAACTTCTAAACAAAAGAGTAAAACATTTAGTAAACAGAACAAAACGAAACACACGTCTGTTTACTGAACATGTAATTAGGGGAGGACGTACATGGACAAGATCAAGCTCGGCTTTGTGCCCACGCGCCGCAGTATCTTTAGCGCGCCGGACGCAATCAAGTATCGCGGCCTGACGGCTGATCGCCTGCGCGAGATCGGCGTCGACATCGTGGATATCGACGACATCAATGACGAGGGCCTGCTGTTCGACGACAGCCATATCGAGCCTATCGTCAAGAAGTTCCGCGCCGAGGGCGTCGACGGCATTATGCTGTGCCACGCCAACTTTGGCACCGAGTACGTTTGCGCTCGCCTTGCCCGCGAGCTCGGCTTGCCCGTGCTGCTGTGGGGTCCGCGCGACGAGCGCCCCGAGCCCGACGGCACGCGCCTGCGCGATAGCCAGTGCGGCCTGTTCGCCACCGGCAAGGTCCTGCGCCGCTTTCAGGTGCCCTTTACCTACATGACCAACTGCCGCCTGACCGACCCCGAGTTCGAGCGCGGCGTCTGGGACTTTTTGGCCGTGTGCAATGTGGTCAAGACCTTCAAGCACACCCGCATCCTGCAGATGGCCACCCGTCCGTTCGACTTCTGGTCGACCATGTGCAACGAGGGTGAGCTGCTCGAGAAGTTCAACATCCAGCTTTCGCCTATCCCCATGACCGAGCTTGTCCAGGCCGTGCGCGACGCCCAGACCGACGAGCAGGCCATGGCCGCCATGCTTGCCCACATCAACGACAGCTTTGAGATCTGCATCCCCGAGGACAAGGTCCCCGCGGTCGCCGGTCTTGCCATCGCCATGAAGCGCCTGGTCGAGAAGTACGGCTGCAACGCCGGTGCCATTCAGTGCTGGAACGCTCTGCAGGACGAGCTGGGCATTATGCCCTGCGCCGCCAACGCCATCCTCAACGAGATGGGCATCCCTATCGTATGCGAGACCGATATCCATGGCGCCATCACCGCGCTGATGGTCGAAGCCGCCGACTTGGGCCGTCACCGCGGCATGTTCGCCGACTGGACCGTGCGCCATCCCGATAACGAGAACGGCGAGCTGCTGCAGCATTGCGGCCCCTGGCCCTGCAGCTGCGCGGCCGTCAAGCCCAAGCTCACCTACCCGCTGGCTTTCGATCACCCCGGCGCGCTGACGGCCGAGGCTAAGCACGGCGACCTTACCCTTGCCCGCTTTGACGGCGACAACGGCGAGTACTCGCTGCTGCTGGGCAACGCCCGCGGCATCGACGGCCCGGCCGGCATGGGCACCTACCTGTGGGTCGAGGTCGACAACCTCAAGCGCCTCGAGGCCAAGATCGTCGAGGGTCCCTACATCCACCACTGCGTCGCTATTCACGCCAACGTGGTGCCGGTGCTTTACGAGGCGTGCAAGTACATCGGCATTGCCCCCGATTTGTATGACCCCATCGAAGAAGACGTTAAAGCCTACCTGCGAGGAGAGTAGAAATGGCAACTATCGAAGAGCTTGAGTCCCTGCGTTGGGACCTTCGCCGCGATTGCGTCGATATCATCATGGCTGGCGCCGGCGGCCACATCGGCGGCGACATGTCGGTGATCGACGCCCTCATGACCCTCTACGCCAACCACCTCAACATTTCGCCCGAGACCGTCGACGATCCCAATCGCGACCGCTTCGTGCTCTCCAAGGGCCACGCTATGGAAGCCTACTACGCGGTGCTCTGCCACGAGGGCTATCTTGACCTCGACGACGTCAAGGCCCGCTTCTCCAAGTTCGGCAGCCCCTACATCGGCCACCCCAACAACAAGCTCAAGGGCATCGAGATGAACTCGGGCTCGCTGGGTCACGGCCTGCCCGTGGCCGTGGGCATGGCGCTCGCCGGTAAGATGGACGGCCGCGACTACCGCGTCTACACCATCATGGGCGACGGCGAGCTTGCCGAGGGCTCGGTCTGGGAGGGCGCCATGAGCGGTGGCAACTACCAGCTCGATAACCTGTGCGCGCTCGTAGACCGCAACCGCCTGCAGATCAGCGGCAGCACCGAGGACGTTATGAAACAGGACTCGCAGGAGGAGCGCTGGGCCGCCTTCGGCTGGAACGTGCTTTCCATTCCGGGCAACGACGTCCGGGCCATCGACGCCGCGCTGACGCTTGCGGCCGAGACCTGCGGCAAGCCAACGGTCATCATCCTCAACACGGTGAAGGGCTATGGCTCGCCCGTTATGGAGGACAAGGCCGCCTGGCATCATCACCTGCCCAATGATGAGGAATATGCCCAGATCATCGCCGATTTCGCTGCCCATAAGGAGGCCATCAATGGCTAACAAGATCGCCAATCGCAAGGTTATCTGCGACACGCTGCTCGACGCCGCGAAGACCGATAAGGATATCGTCGTCCTGTGCTCCGACTCCCGCGGCTCCGCATCGCTCACGCCGTTCTTTGATCAGTATCCCCAGCAGTCCGTCGAGGTCGGCATCGCCGAGCAGGACTTGGTGAGCATCGCCGCCGGCATGGCTTCGTGCGGCAAGAAGGCCTGGGCCGCCTCGCCGGCGTCCTTTGTGACCACGCGCTCGTATGAGCAGTGCAAGGTCGATGTCTCGTACTCCAACACCAACGTCAAGCTCATCGGCATCTCGGGCGGCGTGTCCTACGGCGCCTTGGGCATGAGCCATCACTCCGCGCAGGATATCGCCGCCATGAGCGCGCTTCCCAACATGCGCGTGTACCTGCCGAGCGACCGCTTCCAGACCGCCAAGCTCGTACAGGCCCTGGTCGCCGACAACAAGCCGGCCTACATCCGCGTGGGCCGCAACCCGGTCGAGGACGTGTACACCGAGGACGAGTGCCCGTTCCAGATGGATCGCGCCACCTGGGTGCGCCGCGGCACCGATGTGACGCTCGTCGCTACCGGCGAGATGGTCCGCCATGCCGTGGACGCCGCCGACCTGCTGGCCGAGCAGGGTATCTCGGCAACGGTGCTCGATATGTATTGCGTCAAGCCGCTCGACGCCGAGGCCGTGATTGAGGCCGCCGGCGCCACGCGCGCCGTCGTGACCGTCGAGGAGCACAGCCCCTTCGGCGGCCTGGGCTCTATGGTCGCGCAGGTGGTGGGCGAGCATTGCCCGCGTCCGGTCAAGTGCCTCTCTCTGCCCGACGCGCCGGTCATCACCGGCACGAGCCCCGAGGTCTTTGCGCACTACGGTCTGACGGGTGCCGGAATCGCCAAGACCGTTGCCGAGTTCCTCGGCAACTAGTAGAAACAGACGCTGCGCGGCCGCCAAGCACCGCACCTTGCCGTTCAAACCGTCGCTTGCGTACACAGAGTACGCGGCGCTCCTCTTTCATGGCAATCTGCGGCACTTGACGGCCGCTCGCTCCTTGTCCGTCAGGTCGTCTTCGATTTGACGGAAGGAATGGGAGAGTACATGAGCAAATACATCATCGGAATCGATCAATCCACGCAGGGCACCAAGGCGCTGCTGGTAGACGAGGGCGGCCATCTGATTCATCGTGCCGATCGCTCGCATCGCCAGATTGTCAACGAGGCCGGCTGGGTGAGCCATGATCCGGTCGAGATTGCCGCCAATGTGCTGGCCGTGGCGCGTGCCGTGGTGGAGGAGACCGGGGTCGACCCGGCCGACATCGCCGGCATCGGCATCTCCAACCAGCGCGAGACCACCGTTGCCTGGAACCGCATGACGGGCGAGCCGCTGTGCGACGCCGTGGTGTGGCAGTGCGCCCGCGCCCGCGGGCTGTGCGACAAGCTGGCCGCGCGCGAGGGTGTGGCCGAGCTGGTGCGCGACACGACGGGCCTGGTGCTCTCGCCCTACTACCCGGCGGGCAAGATGGCCTGGATCCTCGCGAACGTTCCCTCGGCAGCCGAGGCTGCGGCGGCAGGCGAGCTGTGCCTGGGCACCATCGATGCCTGGGTGGTCTGGACGCTCACGGGCGGCGCGGAGTTCCGCTGCGACTGGTCCAACGCCAGCCGCACGCAGCTCTTTGACCCGCGCCGTGGCTGCTGGAGCGAGCCGGTGTGCGAGGTCTTTGGCGTCGATGTGGCCTGCCTGCCGCAGGTGACCGATTCCGATGGTCTGTTCGGCATGACGGACCTGGGCGGCTTTTTGCCGGCGCCCGTGCCCATTCACGGCGTGCTGGGCGACAGCCATGCGGCCTTGTTCGCGCAGGGCTGCCACAGCCGCGGCATGGCCAAGGCGACCTATGGCACCGGCAGCTCGGTCATGATGAACGTCGGCGACGAGTTCGTTGCCAGCTCGCACGGGCTTTCGAGCTCGCTCGCATGGCGTATGGACGGCGTGACCGAGTATGTACTCGAGGGCAACGTGAGCTACGCCGGCGCCGTCAAGACGTGGCTGCGCGACGATCTTGAGCTCATCAACAACCCCGAGGAAGTTACCGACCTGTGCTACGCCGCCAATCCGGCGAGCCGCGTCTACTTTGTGCCGGCGTTTACCGGTTTGGGCGCGCCGCATTGGGCGAGTGACGCCGAGGGCTGCGTCTTTGGCATGACGCGCACCACGGGTCGCGCGGAGTTCGTGAAGGCCGCCGACGAGTCGATTGCCTATCAGATCTTTGACGTGATCGATGCGATGGTCGAGGATTCGGGCGCGGCGCTGTCCGAGCTTCGTGTTGATGGCGGTCCCACGCGCGACGCGTACCTGATGCAGTTTGAGAGCGACTTGGTTGGCTCGCCCATCCGCATCGCGAGCAACGACGAGATGAGCGGCCTGGGTGCGGCCTGGGCCTGCGGCATTGCGCTGGGCATGTACGCGCGCGATGTCGTCGACGTCTACGGCGCCCGCGGCATCGTGGAGCCTGCCATGACCGCCGACGAGCGCGCCAAGAAGATCGCCGGCTGGCGTCACGCCGTTGACGCGACCATCTCGTACACAGCCTAGAATGATTTTTCTGGGACGGGGATTAAAAACTCATTAGTCCTCGTCCCAGGTAGCTTATTTGGGACGGGGCTTTTTTGACTGGTATGATTGGTGCGACCATTCGAACCAGCTAAAAGAGCCCCGTCCCAAATTGACTACCGAGAGGATCTGCCATGGAGCGCATCGCGAGTTTTTCCGTTGACCATCTGCTGCTTGAGCCCGGCGTGTATGTGAGCCGCATCGACCGCGATCCGGCGACCGGTGCTGCCGTCACCACGTTTGACCTGCGCCTGACCACGCCCAACAAGGAGCCGGTCATGAACACGGCCGAGTGCCACACCATCGAGCACCTGGGCGCGACGTTCCTTCGCAATCATGCCGAGTGGTCGAGCCGAATTGTCTACTTTGGCCCCATGGGCTGCCGCACGGGCTTTTACCTCGTCGTATTTGGCGAGGTGACGAGCGAGGAGATCCTGCCGCTCGTGCGTGAGCTGTTCGAGTTTGTTGCCGACTTTGAGGGCGATGTCCCCGGTGCCGCTCCCGAGGAGTGCGGCAACTACCTGGACCAGAACCTTCCCATGGCTAACTGGCTCGCGCGCCGTTACCTCGACCGCGACCTTGCCGATATCGACGAGAAGCACCTGCACTATCAGCAGGCGTAAGGGCTTTATCGCCCAAAACGCGCGCATTGGGCGCCTTCGCTTATGCGGGGGCGCCTTTTTGTTGATTGGTCGGGACGAGCGTTCAAAATCGCTCATGTTTGTTCTAGAATGTTCGTATAGTCACATTTACGAACAGGAGTGAACATGCATATCTACTCTGTCAATGATTCCGAGTTCAAATCCTATGGCAACGTTTGGGATGACGTTCCGTCCGAGCTCACGTCGCCCGTGCTCGAGGCGCTCTCAGCCACGCCCATTCCCGAGGGTAGCAAGTACGTATCAAGCGCGCCGGAGCTCGAGGGCGTCAAGGATGTCGGTAAACTGGGCTTTCTCATGTTTGGTGGTCGTCCCTTCCAGCTCGGCTGGTGCAACGGCCACAACACACGGCTCAACTGCCTGGAGTACCACCGCGCGAGCGAGTTCAACCTGGGTGCACGCGACTTTATCCTGCTCGTGGCACATCGTTGGGAGATCGAGGGCGGCAAGCTCGATACCGCGTGCGTCAAGGCGTTCCGCGTGCCGGCGGGTACGGTCGTCGAAGTCTTCAACACCACGCTCCACTACACGCCCTGCATGGTCGACGACGGCGGCTTCCAGGTGATGGTGGCGCTGCCTGCAGGTACCAATGGCCCGCGTCCCGAGGCTGCGGCCGACATGCCCGCGGCCGGCGACAGCTACTGCTACTGGAAGGCCGACAAGTGGGTCCTCTGCCACGCTGGCAGTCCCAAGGCTGCCGAAGGCGGCTACGTAGGCCTCATCGGCAAAAACCTCGACATCGCCTGCGACTAGAATCTTCTGTCTCAATCCGTAACATCTAGCGGGCTAAATCGTCTCTACCTGTTACAGATTTAGACAAACTGCAGGGGACAGGCCGAACAATCTCGATCTGTAACATCAAGCCCGATTTTGACGGCCTACCTGTTACAGATCGAGACAAACCGCCCCCCAACCACCACAAAGGTGCCTGTCCCCTTTGTGGTGGTTGGGGCGGGCGGGTATCAAAAAGTGTCAGACGGGGCGGTTGCCGGGCGCCTGCGCGCGAAAAGAAGTATCGGCCTGCGCCGTTGCCGTTGAGCGACGCGTTGTTTGCAGGGATACTGGGCCTATGACAACAGCGTGCGAAAGGATCGATACATGGCTTTCCGTAATGACTTCCTGTGGGGCGGCGCGACGGCTGCCAACCAGTGCGAGGGCGCTTACGACGTGGACGGCCGCGGCCTGGCCAACGTGGATGTGGCCCCGCACGGCCCTGAGCGCTACGCGGTGGTCTCCGGCCAGCGCAAGATGCTCGACTTCGAGGACGGCTATTACTATCCCGCGCAGACCGGCATCGATTTCTATCACCACTACAAGGAGGACATTGCTCTCTTTGCCGAGATGGGCTTTAAGACCTTCCGTATGAGCCTGGCTTGGACCCGCATCTTCCCCAACGGTGACGAGACCGAGCCCAACGAGGCTGGCCTGGCCTTCTATGAGGACGTATTCCGCGAGTGCCAGGCGCACGGCATCGAGCCACTCGTGACCATTACACACTTCGATTGCCCGATTCACCTCATCAAGGAGTACGGCGGCTGGCGCAACCGCAAGCTCATCGACTTCTACAAGAACCTTGCAACCACGATCTTCACCCGCTACAAGGGTCTGGTGAAGTACTGGCTCACCTTTAACGAGATCAATATGATCCTGCACCTGCCGTTTATGGGTGCCGGTCTGGTCTTTGAGGAGGGCGAGAACAAGGAGGCCGTCGAGTACCTGGCCGCCCACAACGAGCTCGTCGCCAGCGCTTGGGCAACCAAGATCGCCCACGAGATCGATCCCGAGATCAAGATCGGCTGCATGCTCGCCGCGGGTAGCTACTACCCCTACAGCTGCCGTCCGGGCGATGTGCGCCAGGCGCAGCTCGACAACCAGGACAATTACTTCTTCGTCGACGTCCAGAGCCGCGGCTACTACCCGGCCTATGCCGTCAAGAAGCTCGAGCGTCTAGGCATCGATGTGGGCATGACGGACGAGGACCGCGAGATCCTGGCCGCCAACACCGTCGACTTCATCAGCTTTAGCTACTACAGCACCCGTTGCTCCGCCGGTGCCGACAACCCCGATGTCGAGCGCACCCAGGGCAACGCCTTCGCCGGCGCCAAGAATCCCTACCTGCAGGAGAGCCAGTGGGGCTGGGCCATTGATCCGTTGGGCTTCCGCATCACCCTTAACGACCTGTACGACCGTTATCAGAAGCCGCTGTTTGTGGTCGAGAACGGCCTGGGCGCCAAGGATGTTGTCGAGGAGGATGGCTCCATCAACGACGACTACCGTATCGACTACCTGCGCCAGCATATTGCCGCGATGCGCGACGCGGTGACCGAGGACGGCGTTGACCTGCTGGGCTACACCACCTGGGGCCCGATCGACCTGGTGTCTGCCGGCACGGGCGAGATGTCCAAGCGCTACGGCTTTATCTACGTCGATCGCGACGATGCAGGCAACGGCACCCTCAAGCGCTCCAAGAAGAAGAGCTTCGACTGGTACAAGAAGGTTATTGCTTCTAATGGTGAGGACCTGTCCTAAGGAAGCTGGGACACTCAACTTCATAGCCTCCTAACCAAGGCGCCCGGCGAGTATGTGCTCGCCGGGCGCCTTGCCGTCTGCGGATTTTGGGACATGCGGCCCGCTTTTTCGACCCATCTGTCGGTACACTAAAAGCACTATGGGTACCCGCGAGCGACATATCGGCCACGCGGCCGCCCGATCCGCACCCGTGGCGGATCCCAGGGGCGGCAGGCTCTTCGCCATGCCGCGATTCCTGGTTGGCATAACGCATCAGTCGTATCGTCACCGCGTCTTCATTATTGCGGGCGCTATCACTGCACTGTTCCTCATGCTTTTGGCAGTCTTGCCGGCGCTGTTCGCCTTCGAACCCAAACTTTCTAACGTCGTGCCCGCCTATAGCGAGGTGTCCGGAGAGGTCGTGGATGCGCTCGTCCATTCGAGCTCTCTCCCGCTGCTTGTCGCCGCAATTGTATTTTCGATCTGGGGCGTATCGGTCTATCTGCGCTGTTTGGACTATGTGCTGCGCCGCCGCCTTGTTGCCATTGCCACCATCTGCGCCCTGTGGATGATCGAAGTCATTCTCAAGTACAAGTCGTTCACGCCGTTCTATGCCACCGTGCTGTGGTATCTGTACTACGTGCCCATGACGCTCATTCCGCTGCTCTACCAGTTGTGTGGTCTGCGCCTTGCGGGCCTGGAGCAACACCGCCTGGGTCGCCGCTACCGTGCTGCGCTGTGGCTTGTGGCCATCCTGCTTATCGGATTTGTGCTCACCAACGATTCTCACCAGCAGGTCTTCCGCTTTGACCGTACAAGCGACACCTGGAGCAACGATTACACGTACGGCTGGGGTTATTTCGCCGTTCTCGTGTGGACGGTCTTTGACTTCGTGGCCTTTTTTATCCTGGTTGGCCGGTCCTCGTCCTTTCGCATCCAGCGTTTCTCAGGCACGGCGGCGCTCGTACTGCTGGGTGGCGCATTCTTTGCCATCTCGTATGCGTTGCGCGTGCCCTGGGCATGGAGGCTCAACTTTTCGCTCGTCTATTGCGTCCTGTGCGTGGTGGCGATGGAAATCTGTCTCGATTGCGGTGTCATTCCGTCGTATCACGACATCGCCGGCATCTTCGACACCTTGCCGCTTGACCTCAAAGTTCTAACGCGCGACCTGCAGGAAGTCTATGCCACGCCAGTGTCAAAGCCAATGCCGGTGGGCGTGCGCGAGGAGTTGCGGGTCCAGGAGCACGGCCGCGCCCATGCCTTTGCCGTGGCGTCCGATCCCGATGTAATGTACCGTGTCTTTCCACTGCTGGGCGGATCGGCCCTGCTTGCCCAAGACGTGTCGGAGCTCAACGAGCTTAACCGTGAACTGGCACATCGTCGCATGGAGTTGCAGCGTCAAAACGAGCTGCTCGCCGCCGACTACGACCTTAAGACGCATTTGGCAGATCAAGAGGCCGAGACCTTGTTGGTCCAAGACGTGGACCAAGCGCTTGCCCGCGCGCTCGAAGGGATGTACGACCTGCTGAGCTCGCTGCCGCCGTTGACCGACGAAGCGTCTTCGCACGAGCGCTACCGCATGCTGCAGCGCGCCAAGATGCTCGTCGCCTATTGCAAGCGCAAGGGGTCGCTCACGTTGGCACAGCACGGGGAGAGCGGTTTTGATCGCGACCGCATTCAGCTCATTGCCAACGAGCTCGCAAGTGACCTGCGCACCATCGATATCGACTGCGCCTCGATTATCGCCATACGGCGCCCGTTGCATGCCAGTACGGTAAGCGCCCTGTACGACTGCGTGTATGACTTTGCGTTTTTTGCCTACACCACCGACCATCCGGCGCTTATGTATCACTTGGGCGACCATGACCGATGCAGTGTCGAGCTGCGCGCCACGCTTTTTTCCAACGATGATGAAGATCTTTCGCAGACGCCCGCTGCGCAAGAGCTCGAAAGCGCTCTGCAAGGGCGCAACGTGGCATACCGCCTTGAGGGCGAGCCCGGCCAGCTGCGCATGATCGTCTTGATGCCGAGGGCGGGTGAGTGACGATGCAGATTTCGCTCATCCTTCCCCAAATCGTTGCGCTCGATGTTGTCTTTGCCCTGGCTGCGTGTCTGCAGACGATCCACGTCCCGCTCATCGCATCGCGCCGCTCGTCCTATAACCGTAAGGTGATTTGCGCCTACGAGGCGAGTCTTGTGCTTCACCTGATGATTTCGGCGCTCATCTTATTCGCGTCGTCTGGCTCGTATCTGGTGGCGCCGCTTGTCGTTTGCGCCAGGGCAATGGGCGGAGCGTTGTGGCTCAATGCCGCGATCTTTGCCTATGGCGTGGTGCTTATGGTGCGCTATCGTCGCCCCGTCATGCTGGTCGAGCTGCTGCTTGTTGTCGCCGTTACACCGCCGGTGGTTTTTGCCATGGGCTCGACGTGGACCGTTGTCCTTATCGCAGAGGGAGCGTTCTTCCTGTTCCGTTCCATCGCGGCGCTCTTGATGGACGTCCGTAACCGCCAGGAGGATATCACCGCGTTCTCGACGATCGAGACCATCAACGTGATTCCCGTGGGCATCCTGTATCTGGACCCGAGGGGCCGTCCGCTGCTCATGAACCGCTGCATGCGCAAAAACCTGGTGGAACTTCATATGCCCACCGATTTAGGTGACATGAGCGGCACATGGAACGACCTGCGCAAACTCAGCATGCAAATGCCCGAAAGCAGCGCTAATCGCGCCCATATCGACCTTGATCGCTTTGGTAGGGATCGCGCCGTGGTCGAGATCTCTCCTTCCGAGATTCGTCTGTTCGTGCGTGACTCCGTTACGGTCTCGGGCCGTCCGTTCGAGCGCGTCGTCGGCCTGGACGTGACGGAATACGCATACGCCTACGACCGTCTGGCGCAAGCCAACCACCTGCTTGAGCTTGCGGGCCAAGAGCTCCAGGCCCAGATCGAAGAAGTTAAAAAGGTTGCCGACAATGCGGCCTACCTACGTATGCGCGCCCGCGTGCACGATGTGATCGGGCAGCGCCTGTCCATTCTTCATCGCTATTTGGAGGAGGGACGTCTGGACGATGAGTCGCTCGAGCAGATCGACCCGTTGCTGCGCTCAATCGCCGCCGATTTGCGCAGTGGCGGTGCCGGCGAGCCTGCAGAGCAGCTGGGTGATATCGTCCATGCTTTTGGCCTGGTGAGTGTGCAAATCGATGTTGAGGGCGCGCTGCCCGAGGACGTGCGTGTCGCCGCCGCATTTTTGCAGATTATCCGCGAGGGCTCGACCAATGCCACCAAGCATGCGCAGGCGCATCGGGTCCATGTGCGCCTGTGGCAGGAGGGGACGGATGCTGACGGCATCGCGCACATGACGATTTCTAACGACGGGTCCCCGGCCCCCGTATCGTATCGCGAGGGAACGGGTATCCCAGGTATGAGGCATGTCGCGCAAGATCTGGGTGGCAGCCTAGAGGTCCATGCCGCCCAGCCCTTTACGCTTACGGTATCCATTCCGCTTAACGCCAACGACACGTCCCAAAGGAGAAACTCATGATCCGCGTGTTAATTGTCGAAGACCAGGCCATTCTGCGCGAAAGCCTGGCGCGCTCCGTTGGCGACCAGCCCGATATGACCGTTGTTTCCGCGATCGCCGATGCCTCCGAGGCCTTGGGTGTCGCGCTCAAGGAGCGCCCGGACATGATACTGATGGACGTGTGCACCGAGCACGACTCAAACGGCATCGTGGCGGCGGCGCGCATCAAGGAGCAGCTGCCCGAGTGTCGCATCATTATCATGACCGGCATGCCCGAGATCACCTTTGTCGATCAGGCCCGTGAGGCGGGCGTCGATAGCTTTGTGTACAAGAACGTCGGTATCGACGAGCTGTTCGCCGTGATGCGCTCCACGCTGGCGGGCTATTGCACGTTTCCCAAGCCGCCCGAGAGCATTTTTTCGGGCACGGCGGCACTCGACGATGTCGAGCTGTCGATTTTGCGCCTTGCCTGCGAGGGCAAGAGCCGCCGCGAGATTGCGGCCGAGCTGTTTATGAGTGAGGGCACCATCAAGCGCCGCATTTCTGAGATCCTGAGCAAGACCGGCTACGACAACATCATGCGTCTTGCCGTGCATGCGGTGACCGAAGGCAGCATCGTCCCCAATATGGAGCGCCCGTAGTCGGTGCGCCGCCCGTGTTCCGGCGCCGTAAAGATAGGCCGCCCGCCGTTTCGCATCTAAAAACGGCGGGCGGCCTGCTTGTATGGGCAGTGCTGTCGGCATAAAAACGACGGGGCCGCAGGATCAACTCCTGCGGCCCCGCCTGGTGTGCGCGGATATGTCCGCCAATCCGCGGCTGTCGGTGTCTGTCGCTACGCGATGGTCGCGGTGTAGGAAGCGACGTCCTCGTAGGAATCGGTCAGGTAGGCGTCGATGCCGATGGTCGTGTTGACCAGGTCGTCAAGGCTGTCAAGCTCGCCGCTCGAGAACGTGAACTCCTCGGTGGCGTTGGTGCCGGGCATCAGGTGAGCCGAGAACCAGGGTTCCTTCATGGTGCCGTTGACGTTGGTCTTGCCGGAAGGAGCGTAGAAGGTCAGGTCCTTGTCGCTCTTGTTGGTGATGTTGACGACAAAGCCGATGTCGCCCCAGTCGTCCTTGAACTTCTCGGTGATGGTGATGGTGCACAGATCGTCATCGGCGACGGTGACGGCGGGGGAGATTTCGACGTTCTGGACATCGTCGTCTTCGACGGCCTCATCGATCTCCTCTTCCTTCTCGGCCGCCTCGCGATCCTTCTTCACCGTACCGGACAGGTCCTTGTCGGACTTGGTAAAGACAAGATTGCCGTCATCTTCTTCGAGGATGAGTTTGCCGTCCTTGAGCTTCATATCGTGCGACTCGTCTTCGGCGGTGATGGTTACGGTGGTGGCGTCCTTTGCCTCCCATTTAAGGTCGACGACTTCAAGGAACAGATCGAGGGCGCCTGTACCGTCCTCATCGAGAATCAGGACGCAGTGGACACCCCAATCCTCGAGCATCTTCATGTACTCATCGGTCAGCTCTTCGCCCTCCAGGGTTCCACCCGAGAGCTCCCAGCTGCCGACGAAGTTGGCCTTGGGGTCTTTGCCGCCGCCGCTGCAGCCCGTCAGGGCAAAGGCGAGCGCCAGGACGCATGTCAGAAATGCGAGTACGGACTTTTTGAACGTTGTCTTCATGGTGTCCTCCTTCTTGTGTGAAAACCCATAGAAGCAAATGCGGGGGTGGCGGATCCCCCGCCAATTACCAGATAGAGGGCTAGGGCCGGGGCGTTCCGCAGTTGCTGCAGAACTTGCCGCCGTTTTCGCTACCGCAGTTGGGGCAGAACCACTTTGCCGGTGCCGGGGCGGGTGCGGGACTTCCGCACTCGGAGCAGAACTTGCCGGTGTTGGTGGCGCCGCAGCTGCAGGTCCATGCGCCGGCCGCAGGCGCGGCGGCAGGAGCCGGGGCGGGTGCCGGAGTCGGCTGCGGGGCGGCCTGCTGCTGTGCCTGGCCGGCGGCGAACAGCTGGCTGGCATTCATGCCGCCCATGCCGCCTGCCATGCCCATGCCCATAAAGCCGGCCATCGCGCCGTTGGGGTTGGCGGCTGCCGCGCGCATCGCGTCGCTCTGGGCGCTGGCGATGTTGGCAGCTGCCATGGTGGGATCGCGCATGACCGCGGCCTTCTGCAGGTCCTTGATCATCTGCTCGTCTTCTTGCGAAGCGGCGATGGAGTTGACGCCAAAGCTCACGATCTCGACGCCGCGCAGGTCGCGCCAGTCGGCCGAGAGGACCTCGTTGAGCGCGCGGGCGAGCTCGGTGGTGTGACCGGGGATGGCGCTGTAACGAATGCCCATCTCCGAGATCTTGGCAAAGGCGGGCTGCAGGGCGGTGAGCAGCTCGGACTTAAGCTGGCTGTCGATCTTGTCGCGCGTGTAGCTATCGGTCACGTTGCCGCATACGTTGGTGTAGAACAGCAGCGGGTTGGTGATGCGGTACGAATACTCGCCGTTGCAGCGCACGGAGATGTCGACGTCCAGGCCAATGTTGTTATCGACCACGCGGAAGGGCACGGGCGAGGCGGTGCCGTACTTGTTGCCAATGATCTCCTTGGTGTTGATGAAGTAGACGCGCTGGTCCTTGCCTGCATCGCCGCCAAAAGTAAAGCGGCTGCCGATATTGGCAAACGTCTCCTTGATGGAGTCGCCCAGGTTGCCACTGAAGACGCTTGGCTCGCTGCCGGTGTCAAAGACAAACTCGCCAGGCTCCAGCGCGACCTCGATGATCTTGCCGTTTTGCACCACGAGCATGCCCTGGCCGTCGTTGACGGCGATGACCGAGCCGTTGGAGATGACGTTGTCCTCGCCGCGCGTGTTGGAGCTGCGGCCGCCGGTGCGCTTGCTGCCCTTGCAGGCCAAGACGTCGGCGGGCATCGATTCGCAATAGATAAATTCTTTCCACTGGTCGGCCATGACGCCGCCGGCAGCACCCAATCCAGCTTTCAAGAGTCCCATGGTGATCTTCCTTTCTCGTCAAAGGCCGGGTGGTATTGGTCAGAATGACTAATCGTCCTTGTCGTCCTTCATGACAACGGTGGTCTCGGTGTGGCTGAAGGTGTCGTGCTTCTCGGTCAGGTCGAGCTCGCCACAGTAGCAATCGGCGTGGGTGGCCTCGTTGGCCGTCTTGAGCTGGCCTACCAGTAGCACGTCTCCGATAATCACGATGATCAGCGGCGCGATGATGTTGATGAGGATGCCCTCGATATCAAAGGTGAGGTAGTCCGGATTGAAGGCGTTCTCACCCATGAAGAGGATCTGGGAGAGGACAAACCCGATCACAAAGAACAGCACCGAGGCGATGGCGAGCTTGGGCTTGGAGCAGGGAAGCTCGCCGACCATGCGGCCGGTTTGGCCGTTCATGGCAAACAGATAACTCTTGCCGTTCCACGAGGTGGAAAGCATCCACACGGGGAACAGGGCGTAGTCGCTGTCTTCCCAGGTGTAGTCGAGCTGCTTGCTTTCGACCGTGGCATCGTCATATTCGTCGACGACGGTCTCGCGCAGGGCCGAGATCGTGCTCTCCTCCATGCGGCGCTCGGCACGTGCCTTGCAGGTCTCGCAATCCTCGTCGTAGCGGTTGGCGATGTAGCCGGGCATATACGCGACCGAGAACGGGCGCAACGCGTCGTAGTCAAACGGCTCGATGGCGTCCATGTGGCCGTCGGGCATCTTGGACGATCCGTCGACGGGCACGCGCTCAAACGAGATATTGCCTTTACGGTAGGCGTCGTAGTGGTCGGTGGTCGTGACGGTGCGGTCGGATTCCTCGGTTACGGTCTCGTTGGTCGCATCAAAGCACACTTCGCCGTCCACGCGGGCGCCGTAAAGCCAAAACGGCACGTAAACGCCTTGGACTTCGTCGATATGGTTGCCGGTGACAAAGCTCTTGGGCAGCAGGATCTTGCCCTTATAGTGCTCCTTGAGCGCGGCCATGACATCATCGCGCCCGAGCTTAAACGGGATCACCAGGTCGGGTGAGAAATCGCCCGAGAGCTGGCCGGGTGCCACGGCGGAGTTGCCGCAGTATGGGCAGGTGGTAACGGCGACGGTGCCGTCCGAGACCAGCTCGGCGCCGCATGACGAGCAGATGTAGCCGGCGTTTTGGGCCAGCTCCTGCACGGCGTCATCGGCAGCAGGTTTGGGAGCCGCGGCTGCGGCATCAGCTTTGGCATCTGCCTTGTCCTGGCGCTCGCGATAGAGGGCCTCGACTTCTTCGACTTCAAAACGCGAATCGCAGTAGTCGCAGACGAGCTTTTGCTCGGCACTGGCAAAGTGAAGGGGGCCGCCACACGCGGGACACTGATAGTTGACGCTCTCGAAGGCCATGATCGGTCCTTTCGCTGCCGGAGGCTATGCGCCGATGGCGCCGCCGCAGTATTCGCAGCGCCCACTGGCATCGGGAATGGTGGTTGCACCGCAGAAGGGGCAGGTGACCGCGGTCTTGGGGGCCTTAGCGGCCACGACGCTGTCGCGCGTCTCCTGGCGCAGCTGCACCAGCGCGTCGCGGACCTCGGTTGCCTGGCGCTTGGCCTCGCGGTATTCGATGGAACCGCGCTGATCGATGGTGGAGTCGTTCACGCGCAGGTTGATCTCGGTAAAGTACGGCGTGTTGACGTGGATGGTCAGATTAAAGTCGTAATCCAGGTCGTAGCGCGGCGGGTTGTAGCTCTCGCGCTCGCCGTCCTTGGTCTCGCGATAGATCTCGGTGCGCTGCTCGTCGATATCCATATCGCAGCCGAGTACCTGCGAGAACTCGATGATGTCGGGGTTGGCATCGCGCCAGCGGCTCTGCGAGGTAATGATCAGCAGGCCCGCGTCTTCGTCGAGCATGATGTTGGTGCGCCCGGCAGAGAGCGTGCGCGTAGGGTTGAACGACGCCAGGCGTTCGGCATTGGCCTCGCGGTAGGCGAGTTGCTCGCGGATATCGTCCGCGGTGCTGGAGCGATAGCCGTGGAAGTAGGGGGAGAGCTTGCCGGCGCACTCTTTGCACAGGTAGCCTTCGCTGATCTTGGTCTTTCCCAAAAGTCCCAGCTCGGTACCGCAAATCGCGCACTCTTTCTTCTCGAACATCTTGTCAAAGAAGCCCATGGCTGCCTCCCATCAACAGGTAGCGTGTGTCACTTTTGATGATGGGGGAGTGCGCGATCTTTCACGATACCCAGACGGCTCAACGAGTCTCCACAACTGGGACACATGGCCCATTTTTGACTAGTCGTTGGGGATACTATCCGGCCACTCATTGGGGACGCACTTAAATGAGTGGCAGTTGGGGAGACTCCATGCCGAATGTGGCGGCTGCCGAATGTGGGCGCCGTCCTTGCTATGCCACGGTCACGGCAACCTGGGCGTAGCGGCTGCAGGGGCGCTCGGCGCGCGTCTGCACGGTAAGGGTGAACACGAAGCGGTCGCCGGGCTGCGCGTCGGCAGGCACGATAAAAGCGGTGCTCACCGTGCATTCCTGCCACACCGAAAGATCCTGTACGCCTGCATAGCTCGACGGGTCCATGGCGACATCCCAATGTGCATAAAAGCCCTTGCCGTCGGGGTCGACGATGGTCGCTGCAAGGGCGACGCGCTCGCCGGTTGCGGCGCTGCGGTCGGTCGTGACCTCGACAATATGTGCTGGATGCGAGCAAGTTGCCGGATCATGGGCGCACCATTGCGCGCGGGCGGCAAAGTCTTCCTGATAGGCGCGCAGGTAGGGATTGGGGTTGCCGTCTACGGGCGTGCCGATGGCGGCAAAACCGGCGGGTGCGTCCGTATCGGGATGCCCATCAAGAAACATGCGGCCGAGCAGCGTATCGAAGCCGCGGTTATCGATGCCACGCAGGCCAAACGGCAGCAGCGGAATATAGGTCATGCTGTCGCCTTCCGCCATAAAGTCGCCGCGCTCAAACTGCATCGCGGGCATGCCTTCTAGACCCCAGTCCAGACGGGCATGCTTGCCAAACTGAAAGCGCTCGGGCTCGTTTTCGTAGACCTTGCCATCGCCATAGAGCATATAGCGCGCCATGAGGGGGCCGTTACCCTGCGTGAGATTTTGCTCGGGCCAAGGTGCCTTAAACAGCGGCAGCGTATCGGGTTGAGCCATCTTGGCATCGACATAGCCGCCATACATATAGGGCACACACCAAAAGATGAGCTCGGGAAAGAGCTCACGTCCATGGTCGAGCCATGAGTTGTCCTGCCCCACGCCATCGGCAACGCCCATCACGCGCACCTTCTGATAGACCCGCTGCTGCACGGCAGGCCATTCGGGCGTGGCGCGATAACACTCGGCAATGCTCATGAGGGCGCGAACGATGGTGTTCATGCCACCCCAGCTGAGCAGCCATAACGTACGCGGGTCATCATCCAAAATCGCCTGAGCAATTACGCGGGACCCCTCAGTTTCCTCAGTCACATCACCCTCAAAGGCAACATTTCCCACAAAGGTGCGCTCGGTCATCTGGGCAGGCGTGGGAAACGGCGGTTCACCGGCAGCGTCCGCATTCGCCTGCAACTGCGGCCAAGCTTGGGCATATTCATTACTCCAGAGACTCTCAATCCAATGCTCGGGAAACGGCCGATACTCACGAAGCTCCCCAGCCAGCGGATCGGGCTCATGAGGCACAACATCCCACTCATAAGAGCGACGCCCTTTGGTCCGCCAATGCGAATTCACCTCGCCGAGCGTATGAACCCCATCCCCAAGAAAGTGATACTGCGAAGCCGTATACACCACAGCCTGAACATCAAGCACATTAAGATACAGAGCCAAATGAATGAGCGAGTTCATATCATCGACTTCCATATCAGTGGTAACAATCACCCGAGTCAAATTCTGGGACATAGGAACAGCTCCAATCAAAATCAATTCAGCCAGTTACGCGCAAGGCAAGACGGGACCCACGCCCCCATCGCCATCGACCCGGCGGCCCGCCGGAAGCGCTCGTCCAGCGTTTCGAACAACGTTAACTTAGGGGGCCCTGACCTTTAGTTTTGTAAACATTCCGCAGCGCGGGCCCCGTTTATCCGATGCTCCGAAGGAGCAGGATAAGCGGGGATCAGGCGCGAGGACGTTTACAAAACTAAAGGTCAGGGCCCACGATGGGATGGCTACCTCGAAACTCTGGCCGACCACTCCCAGCAGCCCACCGGCTCGCCGTCGATGAGTACGTTGCCCCCGTCGAAGTCTTGATAACACAGGTCGTTGAATTGGTGGATCCACACGCCGTGGTTGAACGTCTTCTTAGGCGAGCCATCGGCCTCGCGATAGCGCCCGGTCAGGTCCTCGACATGACTAAAGTAGGTAAGGTGCACGTTGGCGCCGGCGTCACGCAGGCGTGCCGTGAGCGGCAGCACGGTCTGCTGCGGCGACACGAGCTCGTCGCCCTTGGAGTGCGTAAACCACAGCGGCGTCTTGGCGAGCGCGGCTACGTCCTCGTCCGTGGCGTTGTACCACGGGGCACAGCAGGGAAGGCCCGCGGCAAAGAAATCGGGGTAGTCGGCGCACAGGCGCAGGGTCATAAAGCCGCCGTTGGAAAGGCCGGCGACCACGATGCGGTCGGTGTCGATGCGCTCGGCATGCTCGGCGACAAACTCGTCAATGAGCGCCTTGAGCACGGGGGAGTAGATGCTCTGGTTGGAGCGGCCGAGCTGCTCGACGCCGTTATCCATCCAAAACGTGGGCGACTGCGGCACGAGCACCCAGGCAAAGCCGCCAAAGTAGCGCTGGATTTGCGCCTGGCTAATGGCTGTCACGCGGTTGCCGATATAGGCGCGCGTGGCACCTTCGCCCTGCGTGGCACCCTTGCCTTCGCCGGCGCCGTGCAGGTATACCACGAGCGGGGCCTTTTGGGGCACGACCGTGTCCTCGGGCGCAAAGGGATTGAAGCAGGCCGAGTCCTCTGCCTTAAAGCTGGGCTCAAAGAAGCCGTACTCGAGCGCGATGCCATTGACGGTGGTCTTTTGTACGGCATTGCTCCAGCCCTTGAGCGCGGGGCAGATGTCGCCGCGACAGGTATCGAAGACCAGGCCGCAGGTGGGGTCGTCGCCGTCGTTGCCGGGAAGAGCCGCGAGCTGCGTGACGTGCAGCCGGTCATCGAGCATGCGCGAGCCCATGACGCCGCCTTCGATCTTTTTGGTCAGGCGCTGCTCGGCGACCTCGAGTGCCACATGGGTGCCCACGGCAAGCTTGCGGCCGTTCTCGTCGCACGGATACGCGGCGAGAACGTCGATGTAACCCACGGAGGGCGCGGCATGGTCGGCGCCGTGCTCCTTGCGCATCAGGACCTCGCCCGTGCGCTCGTGACGCTCTACATATATATGGAAAGCGTTCGCATCGACATCGTTGGCGCGCACGGTGCAGGGTAGGTCGAGAACGACCTTGCTGATCCAGGGGCCAAAGTCACCCAAGGTGGTGACGGTTGCGTAGGTACACGATCTGAGTTCCATGAGCTGCCTCCCTTGCGCCGCGCGTGCTAAACAATCGCGGCAATACAATCTAAACATGTTTAGTGTAAAGCAGAATTGCAGAACAGGCAGATGAACTCGGTAAACGGCATAATTGAACACGCAGTGATCTTCTAAACATATGTTTAGAAGTTTCTATCTGGGGTTTTCTTGATGAGCTAACAGGCTATTGAGAGGTCTGTAAAAGTAAAATCCCACGTAAATAGCCATATATCAATACATAGATAAAGAGATGATTTACTGCCGTTCAAATACGTTCACCCCGATTTTCCTACCGTTCACCGGACTACAAACGGTAAAACTGCCACAAATTCAATACTGCGTGTAAACTAAGCGCTGTAAACGTTCAGTAAACAGATTGTTTACGACAGCGTATCCAAGGGCTTGGCAGCCGTAAGGGGTTATAGCCGCCGGGCCAAAGGCGTGCCTACGTCCAAACGGGTAGACACACGATGATATGGGGAGGGGTCCCATGGCAGTAGATAACAAACAGATTGCCACCGATGTCCTCGAGCTCGTGGGCGGTGCGGAGAATGTTACCGTCGCCACCAACTGCATGACGCGCCTGCGTCTGACGCTCAAGGATAACAGCAAGGCCGACGTGGAGAAGATCAAGAAGGTCAAGGGTGTACTGGGTTGCCAGTTCGCCGGCAGCCAGCTCCAGGTCATCATCGGCCAGAACGTGCCCAAGGTGCTCGCCGAGTTCGTCGCCATGTCCGGCGTCAAGCAGGGTGCCGCGGTCGACGAGAACCTCGACGCTCCTAAGGAGAAGTTCGAGCTCAAGAACCTGCCCAATATCATCCTCGACTATCTGTCGGGCTCCATGACCCAGCTGATTCCGCTGCTCATGGCCGGCGGTCTGTTCCGCACTATCGCTGCGGTCCTTGGTCCCACCATGCTCGGCGTTCTCTCCGATACCGATCCGACCTACACGTTCCTCTACACCACCCTGTACGAGGCCACGTTTACCTTTATCCCCATCTATCTGGGCTATGCCGCTGCTAAGAAGCTCGGCGCCTCTCCGGTTCTGGGCATGCTCCTCGGCGGCGCTCTCATGGCCCCGTCCGTCGTGAGTGTCGCGACTCAGGAGGGTGGCGGAATTATCTCCGTCTACGGCATCCAGATCGCCGCTGCCAACTACCAGCAGTCCGTCCTGCCGATCATCCTCTCGGTGCCCGTCCTGTACTTTGTCGAGAAGTTCTTTAAGAAGGTCATGCCCGACGTGCTGTCCACGGTCTTCACGCCGTTCTGCACCATGATCGTTACCATCCCCATCGCCTTCATCGTCCTTGCACCGATCGGCAACGAGATCGGCGGCCTCATCGCCAACGCCCTCTTTGGTCTTGCCGACCTTGGCGGCATCGGTATCCTGATCGTCATGGCCATCCTCGGCGCCTTCTGGCAGCTCTTCGTGGTCTGCGGCATGCACATGCCCGTCATCCTGCTCGCTCAGGTTCAGATCATCGCCGCCGGCTACGATCCCTTCGTCTTCGTTTCCACCAACTGCGCTATGGCCGCTGTCTGGGGCTGCGCCTTCGGTGCCTTCCTCAAGATGAGGAACCCCGACGAGAAGGGTCTTGCCCTGGGTTACGTCATCTCCGCCATCGCCGGCGGCGTCACCGAGCCCGCACTCTTCGGTATCCTCATGCGCTTCCGTCGCACCATGCTCGGCATGTTTATCGGCGGTGCCATCGGCGCTGTGTTCTCCGGCCTCATGGGTGTTACCTACTACCTGGCCGGCGGTGCCTCCAACTTCCTGGTCTTCACCAACTACCTGCAGGGTGGCCAGATGAACACCGTCTGGGCTATCGTCGGTATGGCAATCTCCTTTGTCATCGCTGCTGCCGTCGTCTTTGCCACTGGCTTCTCCAAGGAGGAGCTCGCCGAGATGGAGGCCTAAGGCCAAACCATTCGGACGCATACGACCTTACCTACACGACAGGGCCCTGTCAGGCGCAAGCCCGGCGGGGCCCTTCTTACAAGGTAGACTGATTGGGGGCGCGTAGCGCCTGCTCGCCGGGGCTTGCTAAGCGCCAGGGGCTTTCGCGCGGGGTTACCACGAAAGAATCTGCCGGTTCGCAACTCCTTTATCAAACGAAAGGACATGCAGATGAGTTTGGGAAAGCTGACCGTTAACGGTCGTCAGGACGGCTTTTTGTGCGAGGGCAAACCGTTCTTTTGGTTTGCCGATACGTGCTGGAGTGCGTTTACGAGCATCGCCGAGGCCGATTGGGACTACTATCTGACCCGCCGCGCCGAGCAGGGCATGAACGTGCTGCAGATCAACACGCTGCCGCAGTGGGATCGCTGCTGCCCCGACCTGGGCATTTGGCCCTATGCCAGCGAGGACGGCGTGCATTTTGATTGGTCCTGTCCCAACCAAGCGTACTGGGACCGCGCCGCCGCCATGTGCCGCGCTGCCGTCGAGCACGGCATTCGTCCGGCACTCGTGCTTATGTGGTGCAACTACGTGCCCGGTACCTGGGGTGCCAAGATTGCCGAGCATTGCGGTGCCGAGGTTATGCCGCGCGAGGAGGTCCGTGCCCACGTTGCCCGCGTCGTCGAGAACCTGGGCGAGTTTGACCCCGTCTACGTGGTGACGGGCGACACGGACTTTGCCGACGATGAGGCAATTGCCTATTACGAGGATGCGCTCGACGAAGTCGTCAAACGCGCGCCCGAGGCGTTGCGCACCATGCATATCAACCGCGGCAACCGCACCATTCCGGCGCAGTACCTGGATCGCCTGGACTTCTACATGTTCCAGCCCGGCCACAACTACGAGGGCCAGCCCGAGGCTTGGCGCCTGCCGCAGGACTTTACCGCCAACTATCCCAAAAAGCCGATGGTCAACTCCGAGCCCTGTTACGAGCAGATGGGTGCGTCGCGCAATGTGTACTGGCGCTTCACCGCGCAGGACTGCCGCGCGAGCGTGTGGTCGTCGATCCTTGCCGGTGCGAGCGCTGGCGTGACCTATGGCGCGCACGGTGTTTGGAACTGGCAGACCAGCAAGAGCCAGGGCTCGGTGCTGGGCGAGGGCTTCGACATGCCGTTCCGCTGGCAGGAGTGCCTGCAGTTTGCGGGTGTTTGGGACTTTGGCGCGATCGAGCATGTGCTTGCCGGCCTGGGCGCTACGGCTGGCGACGACGCTTTTGCCGTGGTCCCCGCGCAGGAGCTGCTCGATGACGCGCGCGAGGCCATTCGTGTGGCGCGCGTTGGTGATCGCATCGTCACGTACCTGCCGCGTACCACGGCGCTCAAGTTTAAGCTTGACGGCACGCGCGGCTGGACGGCGACGGTCCTCGACATGGAGGACAAGCGCATCGCCAGGCTGCCCGTCCGCGACAACGGTGACGGCACCGTGCGCGTGGCTCAACATCCCTTTGAGCACGACGCGCTGGTGATTCTGGCCCCCGGGCGCTAACGGCTCTTCTCCAACATTTACAACCCAGTCCCTTTCATGAGGCTGCGACGGAATGGTTCGTGCATGACAGCTTTAAGCTGTCAAGGGGGAGCCATTCCGTTGCACTCATTGGGGACGTACTTAAATGAGTGGTCAATGGGGACGTTCTTTGGGAGGGCAGTTTGCGTGGCGGTTATGTGGCCCACGGTGAGACCTACGTCGGCGATATGGTGGTTCGTCTGACCAAAGTAGAGGCGTAAAACAGAGAGATAATCGGCTCCGGGCGCGATTTGCCGCATGACCATCATAAGGGGGCAGCTCCTGTGGTGGTCGCGTCGATGCGCATCCGGGACCATGGCGCGTGAGGGGCGAATATGCAGGAGTTCTTTGGAATCGATGTGGGCGGTACGGCCGTTAAATGGGCTGTGCTGGGCGAGGATTTTTCCATCCGCGAGCGCGGGAGCCTGCCGACGGGCTTTACCACGGCTGAGGAGACGGTTTCGGCGTTGATTGGGCTCGTCGAGCCGTACCGTGAGCGCGTGAGCGCTGTAGGCGTGAGCGCACCTGGCGGTATCTACGAGGGAGACGTCACGGGAACGATCCATCGCGGCGGTGCGCTCACGTTTATGGACGGCTGCCCGCTGGGAAAGCTCATGCGCGAGGCGCTGGGGGTGCCGGTTGGCGTCAATAACGACGGTAAGTGCTGCGCACTCGGTGAGTATGCGGCTGGCGCTCTGCGCGGGACGCGTTTTGGCGTGGTGCTCGCTATTGGCACGGGCATCGGCGGCGGTATCGTCATCGACGGCAAGGTCCTGCGCGGCGCGCACTGCTTTGCAGGCGAGTTCAGCTTCTTGCGCAACGATGTCACGACTGCCGCGGGCATGGAAAACTCCTTTGCGGGTTCGGGCGGTTGGCGCGCGCTCCGCGATGCCGTCGTTGCCGAGAAGGGCCTGCCTGCGGATTCTCCGGTGGACGGCCGCCGCGTCTTTGAGTGGATCGCGGATGGCGACATGGCGGCGCAGCGCGCGCTCGACCGCTACGCTCGCTCATTTGACGGACAGCTCATCAACCTGCAGGCCGTGCTCGACCCCGAGGTTTTTATGATCGCAGGCGGTATCTCGTGCCATCCCGAGCTCGTCGATGCCCTGCGTGCGCAGATGCCGCTGGCCCTCGCGGGTTACGAAGGGACCCTTGCCGGCATTCCTGTGCCGCAGATAAAGGTGGCCGAGCTCGGCAACGACGCCAACCTTTACGGTGCTGTCCAGGAAGCCATGCGCCTGGTGTAGCGCGAGCCAAACGAGGCTGTCGAAAAAGATAAAGGCCGGCGTGAACCGCCCCCATTTCCTTAGCACAGGAAATGGGGGCGGTTTAATTTGAGGCGGGACTTTTTGACCGCCTGATGGGTCGCGCGCCACGATTCGGGTGTCACAGCAGTTCGCCGTGGCGGGCAATGTAGCGGCGCTTTGCCAGCTGGGTGAGCGCGATATAGGCGGTAACGATGCCAATGAGCAGCCCAAAAAAGCTCGTGGGCAGCGTCATGAGGCCGAGCGCATCGGCGATGGGGCTTGCCGGCAGCCAGGTGACAAGCGCCAGGCCTAGCACGGTGAGAGCGCACAGTGCCGGCGCGGCGTGGTCACGTGGGCTCGGCAGGCGCGGGGAGCGCAGCATGTGGATCACGAGCGTCTGCGACCACATGGACTCGATAAACCAACCACTCTGGAAGAGCGCGGCAAAGGTCGCCATACCCGCGACGTTGCCCGTCCCGGAGAGCTCGGACCAGCTTGCGCCCACGGTGGCGGGGCACACCACAAAGAAGAGTGCGGCGAAGGTCACGATGTCAAACAGCGAGCTCACGGGGCCCAGCTCGAGCATAAAGCCCTTGATGGACGCGGCGTCCCAGGAGCGCGGACGGGCGGTCCAGACGTCATCGACGGTGTCCCACGGTAGCGTGATGCACACGATCTCGTAGACGAGCGACAGCAGCACCAGCTGTAGGGCACTCATGGGCAAAAACGGCAAGAACAGGCTCGCGACGGTCACGGACAGCACGTTGCCAAAGTTGGAGCTCACTGTGGTCTTGAGGTACTTGAGCAGGTTGCCGTAGGTGCGGCGGCCTTCGATGATTCCGCGTTCGAGCACGCCCAGGTCCTTCTGAAGCAAGATGATATCGGCGGATTCCTTGGCAATGTCGACGGCCGAATCGACTGAGATGCCGCAATCGCTCGCACGCATGGCGGCGGCGTCGTTGATGCCGTCGCCCATAAAGCCCACGGTGTGGCCGAGTAGCTCGCGCATGACGCGCACCAGGCGCGCCTTCTGCAGCGGCGAGAGCTTGGCGAAGAGATGGGTTTTCTCGGCACGCTCGGCAAGCTCTGCGTCGTCGAGCGCATCGATCTCGGAGCCGAGCAAAACGTTGCTCGCGTCGATACCAATCTGCTCGCAGACGGTGGCGGCGACGCGGTCGTTATCGCCGGTCAGGACCTTGACCGCTACGCCCTTGGCCTCGAGGGTGGCGACGGCGCCTGCGGCACTTGCTTTGGGCGGATCGAGGAAGGCCAAAAAGCCCATCAGCACCATGTCGCACTCGTCGGCGATGCCAAACTCGCCCACGCAGCGCGGATCGGTCTTCTGCGCCACGGCAATCACGCGCAGGCCCTCGGCGTTAAGTCCGTCGACCTGCTTGCGAATCTGGGCGAGCTTCTCGTCGGTGAGCGGTTGAGCGATGCCATCGACCTCGACAAAGGAGCAGATCTCGAGCATTTCCTCGGCAGCTCCCTTGGTAACCATCTGGGTTTTGCCTTGGGAGTCGGCGACAACTACGCTCAGGCGACGGCGCGAGAAATCGAAGGGAACCTCGTCGACCTTGGTATAGCGGTCGCGCAGGCTCTGGCCCAGCATGGA
This sequence comes from uncultured Collinsella sp., assembly GCA_958435945.1. Lineage (GTDB taxonomy): Bacteria > Actinomycetota > Coriobacteriia > Coriobacteriales > Coriobacteriaceae > Collinsella. Next base: position 59,984 of record CAUBIC010000008.1, read on the forward strand.
ATTGGGTGCGACGGTCGAGGGCGTCACATCGGCGCGGTCGATAACGGCCAGGTCGATAAGGTTTTTGAGGCCGGTCTGGAAGAAGCTGTTTAAAAACGCATGGCGCAGCACGCGCGTGTCCTCGTTGCCGTCGGCGTTGAGGTAGCGCTCGAGCACGATGCAGTCTTCGGTGAGGGTGCCGGTCTTGTCGCAGCACAGGACATCCATCGCGCCGAGGTTTTGAATCGCCGGCAGCTCCTTGACGATAACCTGGCGACGGGCGAGGTCCTTGGCGCCCTGCGACAGGCTCGTGGTCACGATGACGGGAAGCATCTGCGGCGTGATGCCCACGGCCACACTTGTGGCGAACAGCAGCGCGTCGATGACGTTGCCCTTGGTGGCGGCGTTGATGGCAAAGACGGCCGGCGCCATAACGAGCATGAGGCGTACGAGCAGCATGGAGACGCTCGAGACACCGCAGTCAAACGCGCTCTTCTCGCCGCGCCCGTTGAGCATCTTGGCGATGCCACCCAGGTAGGTGTCCGAACCGGTGGCAACGACAAGCGCCACGGCGGTGCCGTTTTGCACGGAGGTGCCGGTAAAGACGATGTTCTTGCAGACAGAGAGTGGCAGTGCGGAGCCGTCGGCGCCCTCGACGACGGTGATGGCAGCGGTCTTCTCGACGGCTTCGCTCTCGCCGGTGAGTGCGGACTCGATCACAAACAGGTCGCGCGCGGTGATGATGCGGGCATCTGCCGGCACCATATCGCCGGCAGAGAGACGGATCACATCGCCGGGGACGAGCTCGTCGAAGAGGATCTCGATGCGCTCGCCGTCGCGCAGGACGGTGCAAGTGTTGGAGACCAGGTCCTTGAGGGCCTCTGCCGCATTGCCGCTGCGGGCTTCCTGGATAAACTTCATACCGCCCGATACCAGCAGCATGATGCCGATGACGATGACCGTGGAGGGGTCGCGCTGCGGCTCGGGCACGGCGAGCACGTCGATGTAGAGCGAGACCAGCGCGAGCGCGGCGAGGATGCCGGCGAAGGGATCGATGAAGGCGTCGGCGATGCGGCGGGCGAGCGTCTTGGTCGGCGCCTCGATGGTGTTGGGGCCGGCGGCATCCAGACGCTCGGCGGCGTGCTCAGCGGTGAGACCGTTTGCCGTGGCGTCAAGCAGTACGAGGGCGTCCTCGGCACTATGGGTGGCGGCGAATATGGTGTTCTTGGACAGGCCGGTATGAGCGGCGGGGCGCGCCGTGCGGCGGCGCTTGGAGATGGCTTCGAGTACCGTAACGGTTTTGAGCATCAGCATAGGGTCCTCCTTGTTGAAGGGAGTTAGCGTACGTGTCGTATTTGCTTTAAAAAACCTAGATGTCGCTCACGTCAAGCTCTTGAGCCCACAAAGGGTGCAGCGCGCCTTTGTGGTGGTTTTGGCGATCTGCCGGTGGCGTTTATGCGTATGCGGAATCCTCACGGCGTGCCGAGGGCGACATGCAGGTTTTTCGACTAGGACTGCCTTCCATGGCACACCTCCTAAAGGCCGAGCGCAGCGCGCTTTGGGCATCTCGTACCCCTTTTTAATCCGCCCGTATTCTTGATGAGGGGGTTTGCGATGTCAACCCCATTGTTCGGAAAACCATTGCCCCCGACAAAGCCTTTACAGAATGCCGTGGCTCCAAAGCGCGCCCGCATCGATGCTTCGCCTGCGCTAAACTGGAAGGTACGTACGCGATTACGAGAGGAGCCCGCATGGAGGCTTACAAGCAAGAGTTCATCAAGTTTATGGTTGAGTCCGACGTTCTTAAGTTCGGCAGCTTTACGCTCAAGAGCGGCCGTCAGTCCCCGTTCTTTATGAACGCCGGCGCTTACGTGACGGGCTATCAGCTCAAGAAGCTGGGCGAGTATTACGCCCAGGCCATCCACGATAACTTTGGCGACGACTTTGATGTGCTGTTTGGGCCGGCCTACAAGGGCATTCCCCTGGCCGTCGTGACCGCGATTGCCTACCACGAGCTGTACGGCAAGGAGGTCAAGTACTGCTGCGACCGCAAGGAGGCCAAAGACCACGGCGCCGACAAGGGCAACCTGCTGGGCTATGAGCCCCAGGACGGCGACCGCGTGGTCATGGTCGAGGATGTCACCACCAGCGGCAAGTCCATCGACGAGACCTATCCCAAGGTTAAGGCTGCTGCCGACGTCGAAATCAAGGGCCTGATCGTGTCCCTCAACCGCATGGAGGTCGGCAAGGGCGGCGTGACCACCGCGCAGAAGGAGATCGAGGCCAAGTACGGTTTTCCCGTCGCGAGCATCGTTTCCATGGCCGAGGTCGTCGAGACTCTCTACAACCACGAGATCGACGGCAAGGTCGTCATCGACGACGAGCTCAAGGCCGCCATCGACGCTTACTACGAGCAGTACGGAGCACGTTAGTTACGGCGTTTTACCAAACGCCGTAACCGGCCGACGCTGCGCGCCGCCCAGGGCGACAATTTGTCATTCAAAAGGCGAGGCATGACCAGAAGGTCTATGCCTCGCCTTTTTCATGCCAACTTGTTCGCCCTGGACGTCGCTCGCTGTCCGTCCTCTTCTTGCGGCGTTGCCTTGCTCCGGATGGGTAGTCATTGGGGGCGTTCTTAAATGACTAGTCGTGAATGAGCGTGGATAAGCGTCCAAAAATCCACGCTCGTCGCTACTTGAGTCCCGGGAGGCGGGTGTAGGGAAACGAGCGCTCCAGGAATTCGGAGCAGTGGGCATAGTCTTTGGCGAAGTAGCTGCTGTAGAGCGAATCGAGTACGTATTGCACGGCGATGTGGCTCGCGAACTGCGTGATGCGATGCGTCATGCTCTCGTGGTCGCTTACCGTAAGGTAGGCGGCAAAGCCGGGGTGAATGCGAGCGCAATAAGGCGTGCCGATGACGATGACCGGGGCATGCCGACTGCTGAGGATCGGCAAGATGTCCTTGAGGTTGGGGGCAAGGCCGCTGTAGGAGATGACGATTGCCGTATGGTCGGGACCCGAGGCGAGAGCCGTTCGCACCTGGGCCTCGACACCGTTGTGGCACGTCGCGCTTTTACCGGCGGAGAGCAGGCGATCGCGGAACATTCCCGCTGGATAGAGGTTGTGCGAGCCCGTGTAGATGTCGACCTGTCGGGCGTTCGCGATGAGCTTGGCGGCGTGGTCAAGCTGCGTGGGGTCGAGTAGCTCCTGCGTTTCGGCCAGCGTGGTCTGGTAGAGCCCCTCCATGCGCTCCATAACCTGCGCGGGAGTGGAGGTGGCATCGAAGGGAAAGTTGATGTCCACGTCGCGCCGGTTTCCCGCCTCGGATGCCAGGCGGATGAGCTCGACCTTGAGGTCCTTAAAGCCCTCGAGGCCGAGCTTTTTGCAAAAACGGTGCACGCTCGCAACGGAAACGTTGGTGCGCGCGGCAAACTCCTTAATAGAAAGCCCGCGGATGTCCTCGCCGATGGCAAGGGCTGCAATGCCGAGTTGTTGCTCGGTAGGGGTGAGGCCCTGCGCCTCGGTGATCTTGCGTTTGATATCCATGCGAACTCCCACACTCGCCAAACCTGCCAAAAAGGGACAGGCTTATTTTGGCACGTTTTGGTAGGTATCAGGAAGTGTCAGGGGCGGGGCGGCGGCGGTCCGTGGGCGCGAAAAGAAGTGTCGGGTTTGGCGCGCCCGCTTCTGCCCGTCCCGTGCGCAGGCGATACTCAGCTTACCGACCCGCGATGCAAAGGAGATGCTCATGGCAAACATCAAGTTCCCCGAGGGCTTCTATTGGGGTGGCGCCACTGCCGCCAACCAGTTTGAGGGCGCTTGGAACGTGGACGGCCGCGGTCCTTCCGTCGACGATCATTTCTTGGGTGGCAGCTACAAGGAGCCGCGTCAGATCACGATCGACATCAACCCCAACCGCTTCTATCCCAATCATGACGGTATCGATTTCTATCATCACTACGAGGAGGACATCGCGCTGTTCGCCGAGATGGGCTTTACCATGTTTCGCATGTCCATCTCCTGGAGCCGCATCTTCCCCAACGGTGACGACGCTGAGCCCAACGAGGCCGGCCTCGCCTTCTACGACCGCGTTTTCGACTGCCTGCGTGCCCACAATATCGAGCCGCTCGTGACCCTCTCGCACTACGAGATGCCCTATCACCTGGTCGAGAAATACAACGGATGGGCGAGCCGCGAGCTCATCGGCTTCTTTGAGAAGTACTGCCAGACCGTCTTCGACCGCTATCAGGACAAGGTCAAGTTCTGGCTCACCTTCAACGAGATCAACTGCGGTACTCAGGACATGGGCAACCTCTTTGAGACCAGCATGATTCAGGGCTTTGAGGGTCCGGCGTCGGCGGTCCACACCACGCCGCAGGCTCGTATGCAGGCGCTGCATCACCAGTTTGTCGCCAGCGGCCGCGTCGTGCGCTATGCCCACGAGCACTACCCGCAGTTTAAGATGGGCAACATGGACTGCTTCATCCTTTCCTATGCCGCCACGTGCGATCCGGCCGACGTGTTCGCCACGCAGCAGGAGATGAATACCATGAACTGGTACTGCTCCGACGTGCAGGTGCGCGGCAAGTACCCGTTCTATGCCAAGCGCTTCTGGGCCGAGAACGATGTTGAGCTCGTGATGGAGGACGGCGACCTGCAGGATATCGCCGACGGCAAGGTTGATTTCTACACCTTTAGCTACTACATGTCCGGCACCGTGGGCACCCACAAGGACCACGAGATGACCGAGGGCAACATGACCTTTGGCGGCAAGAACCCCTATCTGGAGTCCACCGACTGGGGCTGGCAGATCGATCCGCTGGGCCTGCGCATCGCCCTCAACGAGATTTACGCCCGCTACGAGATTCCACTGATGGTGGTCGAGAACGGCATGGGCGCCTACGACGAGGTCGAGGAGGACGGCTCAATCCACGACCCGTATCGCATCGCCTACTTGCAGAGCCACATCAAGGCCATGGGCGAGGCCATTGCCGATGGCGTTGACCTGATTGCCTACACCTGGTGGGGTCCCATCGACCTGGTTTCCGCCGGCACTGGCGAGATGCGCAAGCGCTACGGCTTCATCCACGTCGATAAGTACGACGACGGCACCGGTACCTATGAGCGCCGCCGCAAGGACAGCTTCTTCGCATACCAGAAGATCATCAAGTCCAACGGCACCGAGGGCTTGGATTAATCGACAATATGAGTGCCACTGGGAAAAGGTTTTGGGAAGGGCTTGGAAGGGCTTGCGATTCGAACCCTCGCCTTAGTATTTTGGTCATTTGGCACTATAATCACCATAGGCATGCGCATAACGTTGCGCTTAATCAAGAGGAGAAAACATATGGGTCTGTTTGACATGTTTAAGAAGAAGGCTGAGCCCGCGGCAGCTGCTGCTCCGGCCTCTATCTCTGCTTCTGCTGGCGCCGACGTGCTGTGCTCGCCTGTCACGGGCAAGGTCATCAAGATGGCCGACGTGCCCGATCCCGTCTTTGGTGGCGAGGTTCTGGGCAAGGGCTGCGCTGTATGGCCCGAGGACGACCTGGTCTACGCTCCCTGCGACGGCAAGGTGACCGTCACCATGGGTCACGCCGTGGGCCTGCAGTCCGATAGCGGCATCGAGGTTCTGGTACACGTTGGCGTCGATACCGTCAACATGAACGGTGACGGCTTCGAGGGCTTCGTCAAGGCCGACGACGTCGTGAAGGCTGGCCAGCCCTTGCTCAAGATCGACCGCGCCAAGATCGCTGCCGCCGGTTACAAGGACTGCGTCGTCGTGGCCGTGTCCAACACCGCCGAGTTCGCCGACGTCGAGCTCGCCGTCGAGGCCGAGTCTGCCGTCGCCGCCGGTGACGCCATCGTCAAGGTCGTCCGCAAGTAGTCTGCGGCAACATAAGGATGTGCAAGGGTGGTCGGGTTATCCGGCCACCCTTTTTTAATAGGCTAAACAGGTGCGTTTTATTGCAGGGGGCTTGCTTCACAGGCCATTTGTTCGTCAAATTGAGCCGTCCACGCTTTTGCGACGTAGGGGTTTGGACGGAGCCGCTAATATGAACTTACTGTTGCGACGTGCGCTGCGCGAGGAACGCGGTGCCGCTTGTTTGGAGGACTGTCATGAAAAAGAAGCTGCTGCTTGCGCCCCTGATGGCTGCCCTGGTCGCGTGCGTGGTTTTGCTTTCCGGCTGCGGAGGGCCTTCGGTGGAGGAGCTCATCACCAACGACCTTACGAGCCAGTTTGACGAGATCAAGAACGGCGGAGATGACTTCCTCTCCGGTCTGGAAAAGGCTTCGGGCGACGAGTTTGAGCAGCTGGGTATCGATCCCAAGGAGTATGCCAAGAGCTATCTCGAGGGCTTTGACTACAAGATCGGCGATGTGACGGTTGACGAGGACAAGGGTACTGCGACTGCCGAGGTCACCATCACCTGCAAGTCCATGAACAAGATCGTCGAAGATTTCGCCACCCAGTATCAGGAGAAGGTCGCCGCACTCGATACGACGCCTTCCGAGGACGACCTGTACAAGATGGCCGGCCAGGTGATGGTCGACGTGACCAAGGCCGCTAAGACCAAGGACACCAAGGTCACCTTTAAGTATTCCGCCAACGAGGATAACGAGTGGTCTGCCGACGATTCCGCAACCACCGAGATGATGAATGCGATGATGAGCTAGGGGGTTACGCGGTTTTGCCAAACCGCGTAACTGCTCGACGCTGCAAACGCCCCTAAGCGGCAATCTGACGTTCAATTTCAAGGGCGCGACCAGAAGGTCAGCGCCCTTTCATTTCACGTCACCTTGCTCGCTTAGGGGCGTTTTCGCTGTCCGTCCTCTACCTGCAACGTTGCCATGGTGCGGCACTTGGGGACGTTCCTTTTCTGCCGGCAGTTGGGGACACTCCTTGGTGCGGGGGGCAGCTAAAAGAGTCCCGTCCCACATTAGCTGCCCGTGGGAGGGATGAGCGGTTACTCGCCCAGCACCAGCGCCGCGAGCTCTGCCTGGGTGTCCACCACGTAGTCGGCGCCGGCGGCTTCCAGCTCTGCGCGGCCACGGAAGCCCCAGCTGACGCCCGCGCTCTTAAGGCCGGCGTTGTGGCCGGTTAGGATATCGACATTGGAATCGCCCACATAGAGCGTGGTTGTCGGATTGGCGCCCAACTCTTCCATCACATGCAGCGTGACGGGTGCTTCGGGCTTGGGCGGAAACGCATCGACACGGCCCTGTACCAGCGCAAAGCGCTCGGAACCAAAATACTTCTCGATAAGCGGGGCCGCCGAGACGTGGTCCTTGTTAGTGAGCACGGCAAGCTGCACACCCGCGGCGCGCAGGCGGTCGAGCATTTCGATCGTGCCGGCATAGGGGGCGGTGTGGTCCTCCTTGTGCTCGCCGTAGTAAGCCCTAAACTCGGCAAGCGTCTGCTCAAACATACGGCTGTCGCCCGCATACTCGGCAGGCATAAAGCGCTCAACCAGCTTGAGCATGCCGTTTCCCACCTTGTAGCGGTACTCGTCAACGGCAAACGTGGGCCAGCCGTGCGTCTCGCAGGTATGGTTGCCGGCGGCCGCCAGGTCCTCGAGCGTGTTGAGGATGGTTCCGTCCAGGTCAAAGATCACATGGGAAAAAGCTGCTGCCATGAAAGCTCCCGTCATTGGGTTTCAAAACGCACCCCATAATACTGGGCTTCCGCGTTGGGCGTGCTTGGAATCTGAACATCTTCAGGGATATCGGGTCACATCGCGCCGACCGTGCGATTCCGCTCTAGCAAATTCTCGGCAGCTGCTCTCCCACGAGCATGTCGAGGATGCGGGTCGAGCCCCAGCCGGTGCGAACGCGCACAGCGGGGCGGGCGTCATCGGCAAGCGGCAGCACGCGACCGATGATGGCGGCATTCTCGCCGTAGCGCGCGGCGCGCATGGCGGTTAGCGCGGCATCGGCTTGCTCGGCCGGCACCACGGCGACCATCTTGCCCTCGTTTGCCACCTGCAGCACATCGTAGCCGAGCATCTCGCAGGCGGCCTGCACGTCGGGACGCACGGGCACGGCATCCTCGTCGACCTCCATGGCAACACCGCTGGCCTGGGCAAACTCGTTGAGTGTGGACGCCAGGCCACCGCGCGTGGGGTCGCGAAAGCAACGCGTGCCGGGCGCTGCGGCCAAAACGTCGGCAATCAGGTGGTTGAGCGGCGCGGCGTCGCTTTCGATCGTGCTCGAAAACGCCAGGCCCTCGCGTTGACTCATGATGGCGATGCCGTGGTCGCCCAGTGTGCCCGATACCAGAATGACATCGCCGGGCTGGCAGTTGGCACCGCTGAGCGCCACGCCCGTGGGAACCTCGCCCATGCCGGCGGTATTGATGTAGACGCCGTCGGCCCCGCCGCGCTCGACCACCTTGGTGTCGCCCGTGATTATGGACACGCCCGCCTCACGCGCCGTCTCGGCCATCGTCTGCACAATCTGGCGGAGCTTATCCATGGGATAGCCCTCTTCGAGGATAAACCCGCACGACAGGTAGCGCACGTTGGCGCCCGAGGTCGCGACGTCGTTGACGGTTCCGCATACGGCGAGGCGGCCGATGTTGCCACCGGGGAAGAACTGCGGCGAGACTACAAAGCTGTCGGTCGACATGGCGATGCGCCCGCTCGCGGGCAGCGTGGCGACGCCGGCGTCGTTGCCCGCGAGCAGCTCGGGCGATCCAAAGGCATCCAAAAAGACCTCATCGATGATGCGCTTCATCATCTGACCGCCAGAGCCGTGGCCCAACAGGACGGTGCTATCGGTGGTGCTATGGGACATATCCAAAACTCCAATCGTGGGTGGTGCCGGCGTGCGGGTGCGTCCGGGCTAGTCGCGATAACGGTAGTACGCCGCGCAGCTACCTTCGGAGCTCACCATGCAGGGGCCGACGGGGTGTTCGGGCGTACATGCGTGGCCGAACAGCGGGCAGTCGCTTGGCGTGATGGCACCGCGCAGCACGTCGCCGCAGCGGCATCCGCGTGGCTCAACCGTCGGTTCAATGGGCACGTCAAAGCGGGCGCCGGCATCAAAGCGCGCGAATTCGGGTCGGATGGAAAGACCCGAATTGGCAATCGGTCCCAGCCCGCGCCACGTGGCGTCGCACGGCTCAAATACCTGCTCGACCAGCTGGCGTGCTACGGGATTGCCGTCTGCATTGACGCCGCGGCGGTAGGCGTTGTCGATCGCCGGCCTGCCTTCGACAACCATCTGGACCAGCATGCAGATGCCCTGCAAGATATCGACCGGCTCAAACCCGGTGACCACGCCCGGGGTCTCGAACTCATCGACCAAAAACCCAAAGGGTGCCAGGCCTGTGATGGTAGCGACGTGACCAGGCAGGATAAAGCCGTCGATGGTCGTCTCGGGGTCGTTGGAGATCGCGCGCAGAGCCGGCGGCGTGGTCTTGTGAGCACAGTAGACCGAGAAGTTCTGGAGCCCGCGCGCGTCGGCCTCCAGGATGGCGGCGGCAATGGTGGGCGTTGTGGTCTCAAAGCCGACGCCCATAAAGATAACCGGGCGTTCGGGATTTTGCTCGGCAATGTCGAGTGCGTCGAGCGGAGAGTAAACGATGCGGATGTCGCGCCCCGCCGCCTTTTGCGCGGCAAGCGAGGTGGACGATCCGGGCACGCGCATCATGTCGCCAAAGGTGGTGATGATGGCGCCGTCCATGTTGGAAAGCGCGATTGCGTGATCGATGTCACGGTTGGCGGTGACGCAAACGGGGCACCCCGGGCCGCTCAGCAGTTTGAGTCCCGTCGGCATAATGGAGCGAAAGCCATAGCGGCCAATGCTCACGGTATGCGTACCGCAGACTTCCATAAGGTTGATGGTGCGGTCGCCGACGAGTTCACGGATGCGTTCGATGAGCTCGCGGGCCAGCTTGGAATCGCGAAATACCGAAAAGTCGATACCGGAGCGAGCCGGCTGCGTCGCCGCCACTAGTATGCCTCGACCGGGTTGGTGGCGAGTTGGTCCTCTTTGGCCAGCTCGGTCATAGTATTGACGAGCTCGAGGGTCTCTTGGGCCTCCTGCTCGTCGACAATCTGAATGCCAAAGCCGGCGTGCACGAGAATATAGTCGCCTACCTGTGCCGTCGGCACGAGGCGCAGCGAAACGGGGCGCTCGATGCCCATCATGTCGACGGTCGCCTTAAGGTCGTCGTCGCGTTTGACCACTTTACCGGGAACGGCAAGGCACATAATGTTCCCCTTTATACGTTTTGCGCTGGATAGGCGCCTAATTACCCATCAGTTGATGGTAGCGCTCGCGGGAGTCACGAGCAAACGCGTTACACCTGTGAGACGGTGGCGCGCAGGCTGGAAAAACGCCTATCGCGATGCTGTCTGCGCGAGGAGAGCGCGAGCGATGGCGGCCTGACCGTAGGCGATGCAGCCGTCGTTGACGGGCACGGAGTGGGGAACCAAGACAGTGAGACCCACGCTTTTGAGCTCACGGGTGAGGAGCTGGAGCAAAAGTCGGTTCATGAACACGCCGCCCGAGAGCGCGACGGTGTCGAGGCCTTCACGGGCGCAGATCTCGCTTGCGATGTGGGTCGTAGCGTGCGTAATGGCGATGTGAAACCCGAGGGCGAGCCTGTCGGCCGGCGCGCCTGCCTCGATTCCATTCAGAAGAGCTTCGATGAGCGGTTGGGGGTCCAAGATGGGGGAGTCTTCGGCAGACGTGAATACGCCTGCATGATTGCCGTCGAGACGAACGGTCTTACCGCCGAGCGCGCGCCAGGCGGCGGCCTCAAGCTCGATGGCGGGTTCACCCTCGTAGGTCGCTTGGCCGCAAATGCCCAGGATCGCGGCTGCGACATCAAACAAGCGACCCATACTGCTGGTGCGCGGGCTGTTGATGCTACGTTCGATCATCGTTGCCGTCACGCTACGTGTTTGCTCGTCTAGGCTGCCCAAGAGCCGATCGGCCCCCGGGTGTTCAAGCAGGCCGAGTTCACTGAGCAGGGCAAAGGCGTTGCGGCGGGCGTCGCGCACGGAGGCCGCCCCGCCGGGGAGCACCCAGGTGCGCAAATGCGCGGCGCGCTCAAAGCCGCCAAGGCTTGCAACAAGAAACTCGCCGCCCCAAATGGTCCCATCGGTGCCGGCGCCGGTGCCGTCAAAGGCGATGCCAAGGACGCGCGCGTCGGTTGTAAGCTGGTCCGCGACGATAGCCTCGGCCATTACGCTCGCGATATGCGCATGATGGTGCTGCACCTCAACGAGCGGCAGATTGCATTTTCGCGCCTGCTCGCGCGCCCACTGGCTCGATAGATAGCTGGGGTGTAGATCGCAGGCCAAGGCGGCGGGCGCCAAGTCAAAGAGATCTTCCAAGCGCGTGCGCGCGGCGTTCCAGGCATCGAAGGTCCCGCCGTTTTCAACATCGCCGATATGCTGCGACACAAAACAGGTTGCCTCGCCGTTCGTCCCTTCACGCGTGAGCGCAATCGTTGCCTTTTGTTGTGGCCCGCAGGCGAGCACGCAGGGCGGAGCACCGTTGAGCACCGGCAACGGCAGCGGCTGGGGTGCATATCCGCGAGCGCGGCGAACGGGCGTAACGGCGCCGTCGACCACGCGTACCACAGAGTCGTCGTAGCGCGACAGAATTGCGCGGTCGTTACCGAGCAACGCGTCGGCGATGCCGGCGGCAACGAGGTGTTCCCAGGCAAGGTCATCGTCGGTCTCGATGGGTTCTTCGCTCAGGTTTCCGCTGGTCATGACGAGCGCGTGCATACCGCGGGCTTCTGCCGCGGCAAGCAATAGATGCTGAAGCGGGGTGTAGGGGAGCATGACGCCGAGCTCGGGTAGATCGTGCGCGACGGATGGCGCGAGTGTAAGGGCGTCGGGGGAATCTCCCTCGCCAACAGCACGCCGGCGCAACAGCACAATGGGGCGGATGCTGCCGGTTAGCAAGCTGCGCTCGGTATCATCGATATGACACAGGCGCTCAACGTCGGCAAGGCTGCGCACCATAACGGCAAGCGGTTTGTTGCTGCGGCGCTTTCGACGGCGAAGCTCGGCTACCGCCTGCTCGTTGGAGGCGTTGCAAGCCAGATGGAATCCGCCCAGGCCCTTGATGGCGACAATACCGCCGCTGGCCAGCAACTCGACACAGCGGTCAATAATGGCATCGCTGGTTTCGCGCGTGCTGCCGACGGCTGGCGTCGCCCCCGAGCCTTCGAGCTCCATGTCGCCCTCTGCCTCGCGCCAGGTAATATGCGGCCCGCAATCAAAGCAGGCATCGGGCTGCGCATGAAAGCGCCGGTCAAGCGGGTCGCCATACTCTGCGGCACACTCGGGGCACATGGGAAAGCAATCCATCGACGTGGCCGCTCGGTCATAAGGCAGCGATCGGATGATGGTAAAGCGTGGGCCGCAGTTAGTGCAGTTGATAAAGGGGTAGTGATAGCGTCGGTCGGCGGGGTCGAACAGTTCGCGCAGGCAGTCGTCACAGGTGGCGATATCGGGGGAGATGAGCGTCGTGTGCACGGTCTGATCCTGCGACGCTACGATACGAAAGACCTGCTCATCGTCGGCATCCCAAGCGTCGGGCTCCAGGTCTGCAACGGCGATATGCTCAACGCGGGCCGCGGCAGGCGCGTGCTCCGACAGCGCGGCGACAAAGCCGTCGAGCGCCTCGACCGAAGCATGCGCCTCGATGTGCACGCCGTCGCCCGCATTGAGTACCCAGCCGCAAATGCCATGCGCCATAGCCTCGCGATACACAAATGGCCGCATGCCAACGCCCTGCACAATGCCCGTCACATGAATATGCACATGCCGCATGTGACACCCCTCATCAAAACCGACCAAAAAGGGACAGGTTTATTTTGGTAGGTAAAACTTCTAAACCTGCCAAAACAAACCTGTCCCTTTTTGGCAGGTGCGCTGCGGGAAATCCCGCTATAGCCCCAGACTTTGCCTGGTGGCGGCGCAGGTGAGCTCGCCGTGCTTAACGCCGCGCAGGCCCAGCAGGCGGTCGGCCAGTTCGTAGACGCGCTCGCCGCGACCCTTGAGCGCCAGAATCTCCAGACAGTTGTGGTGATCCAGATGCACGTGCATCGTCGATACGATCTCGTCGGTGTAGTCGTGCTGCACCTCGTCCAGGCGGCGCGTCAGGTCGCCGGTGTGATGGTCGTAGATCATGGTGAGCGACCCGATAACGTGCTCATTGGGCGTGCGCATTTGCTCTTTGGCGATTGAGGCGCGAATCAAATCGCGCACTGCCTCGGAGCGGTTGGCCACGTCGCCGCGGCGTGCGATCTGCTCGTCAAAGCGGCGCAGTAGGTCATCGGGCGCGGTGACCGAAAAACGGACCAGCTCGGAGCCGCCGCCGCAACGGCAGCTCGCCTCGTCGCCCGTGCCGTTGCGGTGGTCGTGCCCGCAGCCGTGCTCGTGTTCGTGTTCGGACACCCTACACCAGCTTTACGGAGCCGACGGAGTTGTGGTCAGCCTCGATGGCTTCCTCGTAGCCCTCGAGCGCGTCATGCGCCTCGTGCAGTGCGGTCATGGCAGCTTCGAGCTTGGCGCCAATGCGCTCCATGTCAAAATTCTCGGTCGCATGCAGCAGCTGATGGCTCCACTCGTGGGCGAGCTCGATGGTGTCGTCGACCTGCTTGACGCTCATGGCAAGCTGACTCATGTTCATTCCGACGTCATGCATGGGAAATCTCCTTATGCTCGGGGCAATCCAGTGGTTCAGATTCTACTACGCCCGCACGGGGCGCTACCGCATAAGAAAACGGGTGCGAGTCCGTCTGACCCGCACCCGTTCACTGGGGGCTGTTTGTATCTACCATACTATCCGTGGTCGCACGCGGTACACCCAGAAGTCCGGCGAGCGGTGCAAAAGCGCTCATGGACGGCGGCAGGACGCCAAAATGTAACCAGCGTATTACAGGTGCTTCTCCAGCAGTGCCTGCAGCCTTGCCTTGGGCAGCGCGCCGACCGAGCGGTCGACCTCCTCACCGTTCTTAAAGACAATCAGCGTGGGGATGCTCATGACGCCAAACTTCATGGCCAGGTCCTGATTGTCATCGACGTTGCACTTGGCAACGGCAAGCTTGCCGGCCAGCTCGTCGGCTACCTCGTCCACGATGGGCGAGAGCGATCGGCAGGGCCCGCACCAGGGCGCCCAAAAATCAACCAGTACGGGAAGGTTGCCGTTAACGACGGAATCGAAGTTCTCGGGGGTAATCTGCTTAATGTCAGCCATGGTGACCTCCATGATGCGACGCGGCTCGGCCGCGTAAAACTCAGTACGACCGTGCTTATACCCAACGACCCGCAAAGCAACCACTCACGGGCGGCTCTTTTATATAATGGTGGGCACGCAAACGATTGGAGAGCGCATGCCCACGTCACAAAGCCAGAAAAAAGAAGCCATCGCCCAGGCGGCCGAGCAGGAGCTTGCATCGCTTGCGGCCCGTGGCGTGCGCATCGCGGGCAACGCGTGCTCGCCGATCGTACTGGTCAAAGGCGATTTGGATGATGCCGAGCGTTCGGGCGGCGAACTTGCCGCCGGCGCGGATGGTGCCGCATTGCGCAAGGCGCTCGGGGCAATCGGTTACGCGCCCGAAGATTTTTGTGTGCTGGCGAGTGTTGCCGGCGCAGGCGACGGAGCTGTGGCGGTGGGCCACGCCCTGCCGTGCGACCTGTTCCGCGAGGCGCTTGAGGCCTTGGACCCCGAGGCGGTGCTGCTGCTCGATAACAGCGCGGCCGATGTCATGCGCGAAACCTACGCCGACATGCTCGTGGCGATTGATGACTTCGACACCGCCATGCTCAAGCCCGGTCTGATCGCCCATGTGCAGGGCCGCCGCGTGCTCGCGCTCGATGGCTTTGAGGCGGCGCTGACCGACAAAGCGGCCAAGCAGCGCATGTGGGCCTATATCAAGCAGCTGACCCCGGCGGCTGCTCCACTGTAGCGGATTGGCGCCGGCGAGCGATTGCCTGGCGGGCATGCCGTCGACCATGCGCGGCGGCCGTCCAAAGATGCCTCCTACGCTATCGAGAGCTCGGCTATCCTCAGTTTGCCAGTTCGAAAATGGACCTGCCGCATGATTGAATCCTTATTTCAACTTTACACCTAGGTTTACAGCTGTCTTGTCAGCTGTAAACCTAGGTGTCATACTAAAGCCCCAAGATTCGCCAAAAGAGAGGGGCCTTGATGGCACAGAGCGCGAACATGGATGCGTCGGAGCTTGCACGCGATATCGCGGCTGGCCTAGCATCGGCAACGACGGCAACGGAGCGCGCGGCACTGGTGCCCGCAGAGCTCGTCGAGGCCATTCAGCAACTAAAAACCCAACGTGACGCGGTGATCCTGGCGCACTACTATGTGGCGCCCGAGGTCCAAGCCGTTGCCGATTACGTCGGCGACAGCTTCTACCTGGCAAAGCTCGCCAAGAGCCTGCCGCAGCAGACCATCGTGCTGTGCGGCGTGGAGTTTATGGGCGAGAGCGCCAAGCTGCTCAACCCCACCAAGACCGTGCTGCTGCCCGAGCCGGGCGCGGACTGCCCCATGGCGCACATGGTCAAGCGCGAGACGGTCGATGCGGCGCGCGCCGAGTACGGCGACGATCTTGCCGTGGCCTGCTACGTCAACTCGACGGTCGAGATCAAGAGCTGGAGCGACGTGTGCGTCACCAGCTCCAACGCCGTCAAAATCGTGTCCGAGCTGCCGCAGCAGCACGTCCTGTTCATCCCCGATCAAAACCTGGGCCGCTTCGTAGCCGAGCAGGTGCCGCAAAAGCACGTCATCCTCAACAATGGCTATTGCCCGCGCCATCACATCATCACCGTCGAGCAGATCGTCGACGCGCAGGAAGCGCATCCCGACGCGCTCGTGCTGGCGCACCCCGAATGCAAAGCCGACGTGCTGGCCGAGGCCGACTACATCGGCTCCACCGCCGGCATCATCAAGTATGCCGAGGAGTCGGACGCCAGCGAGTTCATCATCGTGACGGTCCGCGGCGTGCTCTACGAGCTCGAGCGCCGCTGCCAGGGCACCGGTAAAAAGTTCTACTTCCCCGCGGTGCAGCCCACCTGCGTCAACATGGATCTCATCACGCTCGAAAAGCTCGTACGCTGCCTAGAGACGGGCGAGGGCGAGGTGAAGATCGGCGTGTCGGACGAGGCCGCCGACCAGGCCAAGCTCACGCTCGACCGCATGCTCGAGTACGCGGCGCGCTAGAACGATGTGACATGAGGGGCAGTCCCTTATGTCACATTACAAGGGAGAGGATTCCTGTGGAAACCAAACAATACCCCGATATGGAGTGCGACGTCGTCATTGCCGGCTGCGGCGTGGCGGGTCTGTACGCGGCCCTCAATCTGCCGACGAGCACGCGCGTGGTCATGCTCTCCAAGGGCGCTGTCGACGAGTGCGACTCGATGCTCGCGCAGGGCGGAATCTGCGTGCTGCCCGAAGGCTCAGACTACGATGCCTTCTTTGAGGACACCATGCACGCCGGCCACTACGAGAACCGCCGCGAGAGCGTCGACATCATGATCCGCTCGAGCCGCTCGGTCATCAACGACCTGCTGGCCATGGGCGTGGATTTTGAGCGCAAGACCGACGGCAGCCTCGACTTTACCCGCGAGGGCGCACACAGCCGTCCGCGCATTGCCTTCCATGCCGACATTACGGGCAAGGAGATCACGACTAAGCTGCTCCAGGCCGTTCGCAAGCTTGATAACGTGCAGATTTTGGAGCACGTGGCCATGACCGACATCCTGACGGGCGAGCGTGACGGCGCCACGGTGTGCACCGGTGTCGTCGCCGTTTCCGTGGACGAGGACAACTCGGTTCGTCCCGCCGACGAGCTGGCAAACGCCGCCGAGGACGTGCATGTCGGCGAGCCGTTTAAGATCCATGCCCGCCATACGCTGTGGGCGACGGGCGGTATCGGCGGCGTGTACGACCATTCGACCAACTACCCGCAGCTCACGGGCGATGCCTGCTACATTGCTCAGGAGCATGGCATTAAAATGGAGCACCTGGACTACGTGCAGATTCACCCCACGGGGCTGTTCTCGCCGCAGCCGGGCCGCACCTTCCTGATCAGCGAGAGCTGCCGCGGCGAGGGCGCGATTTTGCTCAACGCCGCCGGCGAGCGCTTTACCGATGAGCTTCAGCCGCGCGATGTGGTCGCCGCCGCCATTCGCGAGCAGATGAAGCAGGACGGTACCGAGCACGAGTGGCTGAGCTTTGCCCCCGTCGAGCGCGACGTGGTGACCGGGCACTTCGCCAACATCCGCGCACGCTGCCTGGAGGACGGCCGCGACATCCTGGACGAGCCCATTCCCGTCACACCCACGCAGCATTACTTTATGGGCGGCGTGTGGGTCGACAAGGACGGCCGCACCTCGATGCCCGAGCTCTACGCCGCGGGCGAGACAGCCTGCAACGGCGTTCACGGCAAGAACCGCCTTGCATCAAACAGCCTGCTCGAAGCGCTGGTCTGGGGTCGTCGCGCCGCTTGGCGTATGCGCACCGGCGAGTCGCTTGCCGTGGAGCAGACGGGCGAGCCCGCGCTCGATGGCCGTCATCGCGCCCTGAGCGCCGATACCCTGGCAATCGATGATTTGGCCCGTGCCGCCGGCACGCAGGCCGTGGAGGAGTAGACCATGAATCCCATTACCATGAAGCTCGTCGTCGATGATTTGATTCTGCAGGCTCTGCGCGAGGACATTACCTTTGAGGACGTGAGCACGGCGAGCGTGTGCCCCACGGCGCGTCCCGCCACGGTGGAGCTTATCGCCAAGGCCGATGGCATTATCGCGGGCCTGGATGTGTTCGCTCGCACCTTTGAGCTGCTGGATTCGCAGAGCTCGGTGCTGTTAGATGTTGCCGATGGTGACGAGGTGCACGCCGGCGACCACGTGGGCCAGGTGCGCGGCGATGCGCGCGTACTGCTTTCGGGCGAGCGCGTGGCGCTCAACTACCTGCAGCGCATGAGCGGCATCGCTACTTACACGCATCGGATGGCAGCTGCGCTCGAGGGCACCAAGACCGTGCTTGTCGACACGCGCAAGACCACGCCGGGCATGCGTGTCTTCGAGAAGGCCGCAGTCGAGATCGGCGGCGGCTGCAACCACCGTTACAACCTGTCGACGGCCGTCATGCTCAAGGACAACCACATCGATGCCGCCGGTGGCGTGACGCGTGCAATCGAGATGGCGCGCGCCCATGCATCGTTTACCACGACGGTCGAGATCGAATGCGAGAACCTGGACATGGTGCGCGAGGCCGTGGAGGCCGGCGCCGACATCATCATGTTCGACAACATGACCCATGACGACATGGCTGCCGCGATTGAGCTTATCGCCGGCCGCGCCAAGACCGAGTGCTCGGGCAACGTGGACGCCAGCAATATCCGCGCGCTCGCCGACCTGGGCGTTGACTTTATTAGCTCGGGGGCGCTGACGCACTCTGCGCCGATTCTCGACCTCTCGCTCAAGCACCTGCGTCTGCTGGACGGTAAATAATGGACGCCCGCGAGCGTCGCCGTTCCATCATGGCCGTGCTCGAGGAAGCCAAGGAGCCCGTTTCGGGCAGCGCACTTGCCCGTGAGGTTGGCGTGAGCCGCCAGATTGTCGTGCAAGACATCGCCCTGCTGCGTGCCGATGGGCACGATATCGTGGCGACCAACCGCGGCTATGTGCTGCAGGAGGCCCCCAGCAGCCCCGCCGTGCCCACGCGCCTGGTCAAGGTTCGCCACGGCGTGGAGCAGGCGGGCGATGAGCTCACGAGTATCGTCGACGCCGGAGGCGCCGTGCTCAACGTGATCGTCAATCACCGCGTGTACGGTAAGATCACGGCCGACCTGGACATCCGCAATCGTCGCGATGTTGAGCGCTACCTGCACGATATCGAGAGCGGCAAGAGCTTTCCGCTGCTGACGGTAACCAGCGGTTATCACTTCCACCGCATTGCGGCAGAAGACGAGCAAACCCTCGACGAGATCGAGGCCATACTCAAGGAGAAAGGCTACTTGGCAGACCTGATGCCCTACGAAGACGATCTCTCTTAGCCGACGCTGCAAACGCCCCTAAGCGGCAATCTGACGTTCAATCGTCGGTCGCGTACCAAAGTACGCTTCCCTCCTCTTTCACGTCACCTTGCTCGCTTAGGGACGTTTTCGCTGACGTGGGCTCAACCTGCGACGGTGCTAAATTAGCTATCCGTACAAAAAAGGAGGCCTCCGCGGCGATGCGGAGGCCTCCTTTTTGTGCACGGCGTACTTTTGAGTGTGCAAGTGGGGAGTTGTTACTCCTCGACGATCTCGGTGATTGCGCCAGCGGGGCAAGCGTCCTGGCAAGCGCCACAGGCGACGCAGGAGTCCTCGTCAGCGACGGTGGCGACGTCCTGGAGCTCCAGAACGCCAGCGGGGCAGGTGTCGACGCAAACGCCACAAGCGATGCACTCGTCGGCATCAATTACGGGATGAGCCATGGTAGTTTCCTCTCTGTTGACCGACGCTACAGACGATGCGCGCCGGTTTGATTCGGGCAAAAACATACCACGGGAGCGACCGTTTGCAATACCCTCTGGCCGGCATCTTCATACCGTTCGCCGAGTATGCCAAGGTTTACTAAAAGACGTGCAGGTGGGGCCGTTGAGCTGCGCAAATGTTAGCTAAAGGTGACTTGAAATATTGAGCTATTGAGCGAGCTTTTGGAAAGCGCATCCCGCTATTTAGCCGTGAAACGGGTCGCGCTTTCCCCGGGGTCGCCTCAAGCCACCCCATGCGGCCTCGGGCCCAAACCTCAGCCATCTCTACATAGATCTCGATAGATTTGCCGAGAACTCAATCAGTGCGTCTACCTGCGCATTTGTGAACCTAAACTCTCGGCAATAAGAAATCTTATATGAATTGACTTAGATTTTGTATATTCCGGCCCATAAGGGGATACACTACATCCTGAAAGACAAGCCGAAACACCGCGCGGCAGACCGCCGAGTCGGTGCAAACGCACAAGAGAGAGGGAATTTCTAATGGGCAAGATTCTTGGTATCGACCTTGGTACTACTAACTCCGCAATGGCCGTTCTCGAGGGCGGTTCTCCGACCATTATCGTGAACGCCGAGGGCGACCGCACCACCCCGTCCGTCGTGGGCTTCCGTGCCGACGGCGACCGTGTCGTGGGTAAGGCCGCTAAGAACCAGGCTGTCACCAACCCCAAGAACACCGTGTTCTCCATCAAGCGCTTCATGGGCCGCAAGTACTCCGAGTGCACCTCCGAGATCAAGACCGTGCCGTATGAGGTCAAGGAGGGCCAGGGTGGCCGCGCCGTCGTCGACATCGAGGGCAAGGATTACACCGCCGAGCAGGTGAGCGCCATGACGCTCGCAAAGATGAAGGCCGACGCCGAGAAGTATCTGGGCGAGACCGTCACCGACGCCGTCATCACCGTCCCGGCCTACTTCAACGACGCCCAGCGTCAGGCCACCAAGGACGCCGGTAAGATCGCCGGCCTCAACGTCAAGCGTATCGTGAACGAGCCGACCGCTGCTGCTTTGGCCTATGGCCTGGACAAGCAGGGCACCGACCAGCGCATCCTGGTCTTCGACCTGGGCGGCGGCACCTTCGACGTCTCCATCCTTGACCTCGCCGACGGCGTGTTTGAGGTCCTGTCCACCTCGGGCGACAACCACCTGGGCGGCGACGACTGGGATCAGCGCGTCATCGACTGGATGGCCGATAAGTTCCAGCAGGAGAACGGTGTCGACCTGCGTCAGGACCCCATGGCCCTGCAACGTCTGAAGGAGGCCGCCGAGAACGCCAAGAAGGAGCTCTCCGCCGCCCAGCAGACCACCATCAACCTGCCGTTCATTACCATGAACCAGTCCGGCCCGCTGCACCTCAACTACACGCTGACCCGCGCCGAGTTCGAGAAGATCACCCGTGACCTGCTCGAGCGCTGCAAGCAGCCTGTCACCAACGCCCTGCGCGACGCCAAGCTTAAGCTCTCCGATCTGACCGAGGTCATCCTCGTCGGCGGCTCCACCCGTATGCCCGCCGTCCAGGAGCTCGTCAAGACCATGACCGGCAAGCAGCCCAACATGTCCGTGAACCCCGACGAGGTCGTTGCCGACGGCGCTGCCGTCCAGGGCGGCGTGCTCACCGGCGACGTCGAGGGCATCCTGCTGCTCGACGTTACCCCGCTGTCGCTGGGCGTCGAGACCATGGGCGGCATCATGACCAAGATGATCGACCGCAACACCACGATCCCGACCTCCAAGACCGAGGTCTACTCCACCGCTGCCGACAACCAGACCAGCGTCGAGATCAACGTGCTCCAGGGCGAGCGCGAGCTTGCCCGCGACAACAAGTCGCTCGGTAAGTTCCAGCTGACCGGTATCCCGGCTGCCCGCCGCGGCGTGCCGCAGATCGAGGTTACCTTCGACATCGACGCCAACGGTATCGTCAAGGTCTCCGCTAAGGACAAGGGCACCGGCAAGGAGCAGCAGATCACCATTTCCGGCTCCACCGCTCTGTCCGACGACGAAGTCGATCGTATGGTCAAGGACGCCGAGGCTCATGCCGAGGAGGACAAGAAGCAGAAGGAAGAGGTCGAGGTCCGCAACCAGACCGACAGCCTGTGCTACTCCACCGAGCAGACCCTCAACGAGCTGGGCGACAAGGTTTCCGCTGACGTGAAGTCCAAGGCCGAGGCCGCTATCGCCGACGCCAAGAAGGCGCTCGAGGGCTCTGACGTCGAGGCTATCAAGGCCGCCGGCGAGTCCTTGCAGTCCGTGGCCTACGAGCTGGCCCAGGTTGTCTACGCCGACGCTCAGCAGCAGACCGACGGTGCCGCCGGCGCCCAGCCTGCCGACGATGACGTAGTCGACGCCGACTACGAGGTTGTGGACGACGAGGACAAGTAATCATGTCCGCCCGTAAAGCTCGCACGGAGGCGGCTGCCGCTGGCGCCGCCCCCGTTGACTCTGAGGAGAAGGACGTGAAGATTCCCGTAGAGGCCGCAGACGATACCGAGGTCAATGAGGCCCCGGCCGCCGAGGCTGCCGAGAACCAGGTAGAGGATTCCAACAAGGAGGCGACGATGACCGAGGACGAGATGGTGGAAGCCGCTATCCGCGCCGGTGAAGAAGCCGCCGACAACGACTTTAAGCTCAAGTTCGAGCAGGCCCAAAAGGAGCTTGCCGACGTGCGCAACGAGCTTGATGCTGCGGCAGAGGCTCAGAAGGCCGCCGAGGACAAGGCGAAGGACGCCACCGAGCGCACCGCCCGTTTGCAGGCCGACTGGGAGAACTTCCGTCGCCGCACCGCCAACGAGCGCATCGCCGAGCGCGAGCGCGCGACCGAGAAGCTTGTCACCGCGCTGTTGCCGGTGATCGACGATATCGAGCGCGCGATCGACCATGCCCGCAGCCAAGAGCTTTCCGACGACTTTAAGCAGTTCGTCGACGGCGTCGATGCGGTTCATGCCAAGCTGCTCGATGTGTTTGCGCACGAGGGCGTTGAGCCCATCGATCCCAAGGGTGAGGCGTTTGATCCGCTCGAGCACCAGGCTGTGGGTCGCGTCGAGGACGCATCGCAGTACGACGAGACCGTCAACGACGTGTACCAGAAGGGCTACCGCATGGCGGATCGCATTCTGCGTTCCGCGATGGTGACGGTGACCTACGGTGGCGAGAAGCGCCCCGCACCGGAGCCCGAAGCGGCGCCCGAGGATGCTACGGCCGATACAGCCGAGAGCACCGAGGAGTAATTGAGAAGGGCCCCGGGGCAACACCCGGGGCCCTTTCTGGCCTAGTGCCATATGACAGTATGAGCCGCCGTCCGCAGGGGCGGCGGATATAACAGGAGAGGAGCTACGATGGCTGCAGGCAAAACCTTCTATGACATCCTGGGCGTATCCAAGAGCGCCTCTGACAAAGAGATTAAGAGTGCGTTTCGCAAGCTCGCGCAAAAATATCACCCCGATGCCGGCGGCGACGAGGCCAAGTTTAAGGAGATCAGCGAGGCCTACGAGACGCTTTCGGACGAGAAGAAGCGCAAAGAGTACGACCAGATGCTCATGTTTGGCGGCATGCCGGGCGCGGGCGGCGCGTATGGCGGCGGCTACGGTGCCGGCGCGGGCGCCAGCGGCTGGGGCGATATCTTCGACAGCATCTTTAGCGGCAACGGCGCCTGGGGCAGCGATTGGGGCTCGGGCTTTGCCGGGGCTGCGGGTAATGCCGGTGCCGGCGCGGGTCGCAGCCGTGCTCGCAAGGGCGGCGACCTGTCGCTGACCGTCGATGTGACGGCCGAGGACGCGTTTCGCGGCGTGACGCACAAGGTCACCTATCGCATTCCCTCGACGGGCGAGCAGCAGACCATTACGGTCTCGGTGCCTGCGGGCGCGGTCGACGGCGGCAAGCTACGCTACAAGCGTCGCGGCGAGTATGGCGTTGCCGGCGGCGAGCGCGGCGACCTGGTCGTGACCACGCACGTGGAGGAGCACCCGCTGTTTAAGCGCAAGGGCGCCGATGTGACCATGGAGGTACCGGTCTCGGTCTACGAGGCGGCGCTCGGCTGTACGGTGGACGTGCCCACGCCCGGCGGGGCGACGGTTCGCCTGAAGGTGCCCGCGGGTACCCAGACGGGCAAGAAATTCCGCTTTAAGGAGATGGGTGCGCCCGACGTTAAGCACCGTGGCCGCACGGGTGCTCTGCTCGTCGAGATCAAGGTGCAGGTTCCCACGAACCTGTCTGATGACGAGCGCGATGCCATGACCAAGCTGCGCGAGGCCGACACGCGCGACTATCGCGAGAAGGTCAATCGTTACAAGGCGACGTACTAGGGCGGTCGCGGCGCACGCCCACGCCCGCGGGCTTATGATGGACGATAACGAGACGGAAAGGGGTCAGGTAGCATGGCCGAGGACAATAGGAACAAACCGCTGTACATGATCAGCGTGGCGGCCGAGCTGACCGGCATGCATCCGCAGACTCTGCGCGTCTACGAGTCCAAGGGCCTGGTGAACCCCCAGCGCTCGGGCGGCAACACGCGTCTGTATTCGCGTGCCGATATCGAGCGCCTGGAGCTCATCAACCAGCTGACCGACGAGGGCATCAACCTTGCCGGCGTGGTGCGCATCCTCGATATGAAGGAGCGTGCCGAGGAGCGCGAGCGCGAGAACGAGAAGCTCCGCGCCCGCGTTCGCCAGCTCGAGGACGAGCTGCACGAGTACAAGATGCAGAAGAAGATCACCGCCCTGGCCCCGCGCGACGGCTCGGTCAACCCCGAACAGGTCATGCGCAAGCTGCTGGGCGCCGGCGGGGATTTGTAGTTACGCGGGTTTACCAACCCGCGTAACCAGTTGACGCTGCAAGCCCGTCAGAGCGGCAATCTGCCTTTCAACTTCGGCGGCATGATCAAAAGATCAATGCCGCCTTGTTTCAAGGCACCTTGCTCGCTCTGGCGGGCTTTCGCTGTCCGCGCCAAAATATCGGCGTTGCCATGGCCCGGATGCGGCACTTGGGGACGTTCCTCACTTTGGAAATACGGCCCGCTCGCTGTCCGTCCTCTACCTGCGGCGTTGCCTTGCTCCGGATGCGGTAGTCATGGGGGACGTTCTTAAATGACTAGTCGAAGGGACACTCTTACACCAAATCTGCCGGCCCTCGCCGGGCTCGTCCTTTACTTTACCGAGATAAAGTGAACGCGCAGATTCGTAACCCACTTGCAACCGTTCTATGGCACGATATTGAACGAATGTATGCTATGCGCCCAAATCTTTTGGGCAGAGTGGGAGACAGTATGGTCAAGCTGTACGAGGACGGCATCTACCTGCGCGGCGGCAGCGAGGTTGTGCCTGCGGCCGAGGCCGCCGAGCGCGGTATTACGCAGACGCCCGAGGATGCCAAGCGTGGCACCATCGCGTATTCGATCCTCCAGGCACACAATACGTCCGGAGATCCCGAGGCGCTCAAGATTCGCTTCGATGCCATGGCGAGCCATGACATCACCTTTGTCGGCATCATCCAGACGGCGCGCGCCTCGGGCATGGAGCAGTTTCCGCTGCCTTACGTGCTCACCAACTGCCATAACTCGCTGTGCGCCGTGGGCGGCACCATCAACGAGGACGACCACGTCTTTGGTCTCTCGGCTGCTAAGAAGTACGGCGGCATCTTCGTCCCGCCGCACATCGCCGTCATCCACTCCTTTATGCGTGAGAACTTCGCCGGTTGCGGCAAGATGATCTTGGGTTCCGACTCGCACACCCGCTACGGCGCCCTGGGCACCATGGCCGTGGGCGAGGGCGGCGGCGAGTTGGCCAAACAGCTGCTGCGCGACACCTACGACGCTGCCTATCCCGGCGTCGTCGCCATCTACCTCACGGGCGCCCCACGCCCCGGCGTCGGTCCGCACGATGTGGCGCTCGCCATCATCCGCGCCGTCTTTGCCAAGGGCTACGTCAAGAACAAGGTCATGGAGTTTGTGGGCCCGGGCATCGCGAGCATGACGACCGATTACCGCAACGGCGTCGATGTCATGACCACCGAGACCACCTGCCTGTCGAGCATTTGGGCCACCGACGAGGACACACACGCGTTTTTGACCATGCACGGCCGCGGCGACGACTACCGCGAGCTCAAGCCCGCCGATGTCGCCTACTATGACGGCTGCGTCGAGGTCGACCTGTCGAGCATCAAGCCCATGATCGCGCTGCCGTTCCATCCTTCCAACGGCTTCGAGATTGACGAGCTCAACGAGAACCTCGAGGACATCCTGCATGAGGTGGAGCTCGAGGCTGCCAAGATCGGCGAGGGCAAGACGCACTTTAGCCTGCTCGACAAGATCGTCGACGGCAAGCTGCACGTGCAGCAGGGCGTTATCGCCGGCTGCTCGGGCGGCAACTACGACTCCGTGGTCCAGGCTGCCCGCGTGCTCAAGGGCGCCAACACCGGCTGCGGCGAGTTCTCGCTGTCGGTCTATCCCACGAGCCAGCCCGTGGCGCTCGAGCTCACGCGTCGCGGCTATATCTACGACCTTATGGAGGCCGGCGCAATCGTGCGCACGGCGTTCTGCGGCCCGTGCTTCGGTGCCGGCGACACGCCCGCCAACAACGGCCTGTCCATCCGCCACACCACGCGCAACTTCCCCAATCGCGAGGGTTCCAAGCCGGGTAATGGCCAGCTGAGCGCCGTGGCCCTGATGGACGCCCGCTCCATTGCGGCGACGGCTGCCAACGGCGGCGTCCTGACGCCGGCGACCGACCTGCCCGAGGAGACTTGGGACGAGGCCTGCGAGTACACCTTTGACGACGCGCCGTACAAAAAGCGCGTGTACTGGGGCTTTGGCAAGGCGGAGCCTGCCGACGAGCTGGTCGAAGGCCCCAACATCAAGCCGTGGCCCGCGATGGAGCCCCTCGGCGACGACATCCTGCTCAAGGTGTGCTCCAAGATCATGGACCCGGTCACCACGACCGACGAGCTCATCCCTTCGGGTGAGACGAGCTCCTTCCGCTCCAACCCGCTGGGCCTGGCCGAGTTTACGCTCAGCCGCCGCGATCCGGCCTACGTGGACCGCTCCAAGGAGGTCGACGCCGTGGAGAAGCGTCGCGTTGCCGGTGAAGCCGCGGGCGACCTGGCGGCGCTCGATGCCGAGCTTGCAAGCGTGTTTGAGGCACTGGCCGGCGCCGGTGTCGCGGCCGATGCCAAGGCGACTGAGTACGGCTCCATGCTCTATGCCAAGAAGCCCGGTGACGGTTCTGCCCGTGAGCAGGCTGCGAGCTGCCAGCGCGTGATCGGTGGCCTGGCCAACATCGTCCACGAGTACGCCACCAAGCGTTATCGCTCCAACGTGATGAACTGGGGCATGGTGCCCTTCCAGATGGAGGCCGAGCCCAACTTTGAGGTGGGCGACTACGTCTTTGTGCCGGGTATACGCGACGCGCTCGATGGCGACCTAAAGGACATCGCCGCCTACGTGGTGCGCGCCGACGGTGCGGTCGAGCAGATTAAGCTCTACATTGCCGATATGACGGCGGAGGAGCGTGCCATCGTCAAGGCCGGCTGCTTGATCAACTACAACAAGTTCAAGGCCGCTGCCGAGTAACTCTGCTGTACGCCCCGGCCACACCTTTCCCTCGTGCTCACGCGCTTCGCGAGGGTCGCCCGAGGGAAAGGTGTGTCCGGGGCTACTGCGACGTTCTCGTTGGGTCTTGAGGGACGCCAAAAATAGACTTGCTTGATGCCGCCTCTTTTTATTGGGGCGGCTTCTTTTTGTCGAAAACCACCACGAAGGGGCAGGCGCCTTTGTGGTGGTCCGCGGTTTGTCTCGTTCTGTAACAGGTAGACCCTTATTTGCCGAGTAGTTGTTACAGATTTAGATAAACGGGAACTGCTGAACATTTCGTCTCGATCTGTAACATCTGAGGTCCAAAACGGCAGCTAGATGTTACAGATCGAGATGGTGAACGCCGGGGCCGAAGATCATCACAAAGGCTCCTGTCCCCTTTGTGGTGGTGGGGGCGAGCTCGATGTTGCCGTGCTCGTTGAGCGACATTCCAATGAGCGCCTCTACAGGATTTCATCCGAGTTGGCGGGTTTGGTTGTTTTGGGGATGCCGAGTTTGGATGACGCGAAATCGTCAACACTGCCCTTGATTCCGTCTCTGGTGTAGACGGTGATCATATAGGTGCTGTGCCCGAATTCGCTCTTGTCGCGTATTGCCCAGGCATCCCAGTAGGCGGCCCCACTTCGCCCTTTGATTTTTCCGACACGGCGGAGTTCTGTTCGCTTTAATTGCTGGTCGCTATCGATGGTTCGACCGGCCTCCTCGGTGAGCCCGCACTGCCCAAGTAGCTTGTCGAGGACTTGGTTCATGTGGCACTCGTCGGTGTTTGGAGCATAGTCGTAGGCGAGGGTGATGGAGTCGAGGGGCTGGTCGTCGATCAAATAATTCATCGTCTGAGGTTCAAGGCTGAAATGGGGGAAGCATCCATCAATCGTTCCGAGCAGTGGCAACTTTGACCGCCAAATTCCGGTGGGAATTCCATCTTCGTAAAACACGCCGCGACAGATAAAGGAAAGCGAGGTGGCACGCGAGCCGGCGTCGATCATCCCGCAAAGATCGAAGGGCGAGGCGATACCAAAAGAAAAGGGCGTGATGACGATAAGGAAGAGCATCACGATGGGTATGGCGAGAATGGCGATGACGTTGCGACCGGTGGAATGAGGCGGCTTCATATGCGCTCCTCGAGACAAAGATCTGTTGAGGATAGGCAGAAATGGATATGTTCAGAGAACAATTCAAGTTTAATCTCATGGCGCGAGATGGTCGACCGTTAGCGTCGAAAACCACCACAAAGGTGCCTGTCCCCTTTGTGGTGGTGAGGAGCGCGCGGCTTCTTTTGGTAATAGTGTTAGCTGGCGGTATCATTAGTACAGGTGGCGAAGGTTTGCATTGTGGGGTGTTTTGCCGTGAGCCGTTCTGCCCGTATTGGATTGATTGTCTTGGCGCTTGCGATCGCTGTGGTTGGCGCGGGCGCTGTCGGTATGGCATTTCTACCTGCTGCGGTGACGGAGCCGGTGGTCAAGCCTGTGACTCAATCTGTCGAACTTCTGACCGGCGACGACAAGCCCGAGACCATTACCGTTGATTTTGATGAGCAGCCGGCTGTGCTGGGTATTAGCAATTATCCGCGTATTCAGCTTGGGGCCATGCGCTATACCACGGATACAAGCCTGATCGATAGGGCGTCCGAGCTACTCAAGGGCAAAACATTTAAGCGTTGGTACGGGTATGCGTCCTATCGGGCAAAAGCGAACGACATGGTTGGCGGATGCCACTCTTCCATCGAGCTGGACACTGCAAACGGCGCAAAGTTATGTGATGTCTCGTACGATCCGGGCTACGAGGGCAATGAGGGTCCGGGCATCTACATCATGGACGGCGATGTCGCCTATGTCATGGAGGGCGACCAGACCGAGCTCAACGATTTTATGGGTCAGTGTATCCAAGATGCCTATAAACAGACCTGCTTGCCTGACCCGCAGACTGCACGCGATAGTGGGTCTGCCCGTACATGGCTGTTCGAGGATGAGATGCCCTGGACCGTCGAATCGGGAAGTACGGGTTCGGCGAAGGAGTAGAGACCGCGACCACCACAAAGGTGCCTGTCCTCTTTGTGGTGGTTTTCGGTCTGTCTCGATCTGTAACATCTTGGCCGCTAAAAGTGGGCCTGGTGTTACAGATTTAGATTTTTGATCCGGGTGTTTTCTGTTCGTCTCGATTTGTAACAGATAGAGCTCTATTTGCTGACTAGATGTTACAGATTTAGATAAACGGGTGCCGCTGGTCATTTCATCTCGATCTGTAACATCTAGAGCCATAAACAGCCGCTAGATGTTACAGATTGAGATAGTAAGGGGACGAGGCTGTAGCGGGTGAGCGCACCTGCTCCCTATCTTTCAATCACTCAGAAAATCTTATATATAGAGACTTAGATTTGTGTATAAGATCGTACAAAGCTGGCAACAATACTTCTCGAACAACGTGAAGCCGCCCCGTAGGGCGGCCACCCCAAGAGAGGTGATTCCATGAGAATCGATAAGCTAGCTATGACGTCGCGCGAGGCGCTGCAGACCGCCATGAGCACGGCTGCCGACGCGCAGGCCGGCGCGGTGGAGCCGATTCACCTGCTGTCCGCCCTGCTCGGTGCCGGCGAGCGCAATATCTCCGTGATCATCGAGCGCATCGGTGCCGACCCGGCTCAGCTTGCACGCTCCACGCAGGATGCCATTGACCACGCGCCCAAGGTTTCCGGCGAGGGTCAGCAGATGGGTCTTTCCAACGAGCTCGTCCGCGTCATCGAGAAGGCCGAGAAGAAGGCCACCAAGATGGGCGACAGCTTTGTGGTGACTGAACATTTGCTGATGGCGCTTGCCGAGGACAAGGGCGAGGCCGGTCGTGTACTGCGCGACGCCGGCGTCACCAAGGAGCGCATCGAGCAGGTCTACGAGGAGCTGCGCGGCGATGACCGCGTGACGTCTGCCGAGGACAAGACCCAGTTTGAGGCGCTGGAGCAGTACGGTCGCAATATCTGCGACCTTGCCCGCGCCGGCAAGCTTGACCCGGTCATCGGCCGTACCGACGAGATCCGCCGTACCATTCAGGTCCTGTCCCGCCGCACCAAGAACAACCCCGTGCTCATCGGCGAGCCGGGCGTCGGCAAAACTGCTATCGTCGAGGGCATCGCCCAGCGTATCGTGGCCGGCGACGTGCCGAGTACGCTGCGCGACCGCGACCTTATCGAGCTCGACATGAGCGCGCTGGTCGCCGGCGCTAAGTACCGCGGCGAGTTCGAGGACCGCTTGAAGGCCGTACTCAAAGAAGTGCAAAAATCCGAGGGCAAGGTCATCCTGTTCATCGATGAGCTCCACACCATCGTGGGCGCGGGTGCCACCGAGGGCTCCATGGACGCCGGCAACATCCTCAAGCCGGCGCTCGCCCGCGGCGATCTGCATGCGATCGGCGCGACCACGCTCGACGAATACCGCAAGTACATCGAGAAGGACGCGGCGCTCGCCCGTCGTTTCCAGACCGTTATGGTCAGCGAGCCTACCGTCGAGGACACCATCTCAATCCTGCGTGGCCTCAAGGAGAAGTACGAGATCTTCCACGGCGTGCACATCACCGATAGCGCGCTCGTGGCCGCCGCCGACCTCTCCGATCGCTACATCGCCGACCGTTTCCTGCCCGACAAGGCCATCGACCTGGTCGACGAGGCCGCAAGCCGTCTGCGCATGGAGCTCGACAGCATGCCGGTCGAGATCGACGCCACCACGCGTCAGCTCACCCAGCTGCAGATCGAGGAACAGGCGCTCATGAAGGAGACCGACGACGCCTCCAAGGAGCGTCTGGAGGCCCTGCGCCAAGAGATTGCCGAGGTCCAGGAAAAGCTCAACGTGCAAAAGGCCGGCTGGCTCAACCAGAAGAACGCCATCGACCACGTGCAGGAGCTTAAGGGCCAGCTCGACGAGGCCAAGAGCGAAGAGGAGCGCGCGACGCGCAACGGCGACCTGGGCCGTGCGTCCGAGCTGCGCTACTCCGTGATTCCGGGTCTGCAGCAGCAGATTCAGGATTCCGAGGCTGCGCTCGAGGCGCAAAAGCAGCAGGACGGCGAGGGCCTCAACGAGCAGGTGACCTCCGATGAGATCGCCGAGGTCGTGAGTGCCTGGACCGGCGTGCCCGTGTCCAAGATGATGCAGGGCGAGCTCGACAAGCTGAAGGGCCTGGAGGGCGAGCTGCATAAGCGCGTCATCGGCCAGGACGAGGCCGTCTCCGCCGTCGCCGCGGCTGTGCGCCGCAGCCGTGCGGGCCTCTCCGATCCGGACAAGCCCATCGGCAGCTTCTTCTTCCTGGGCCCCACCGGCGTGGGCAAGACCGAGCTCGCCAAGGCACTTGCCGAGTGCCTGTTCGATGACGAGCGCGCGCTCGTGCGTATCGACATGTCCGAGTACATGGAGAAGTTCAGCGTCCAGCGTCTGATCGGTGCGCCCCCGGGATACGTGGGTTACGACGAGGGCGGCCAGCTCACTGAGGCCGTGCGCCGTCGTCCGTACTCCGTGATCTTGCTCGACGAGATGGAGAAGGCCCATCCAGATGTCTTCAACGTGCTGCTGCAGGTGCTCGACGACGGCCGTCTGACCGATGGCCAGGGTCGCCAGGTGTCCTTCAAGAACACGATTATCATCATGACGTCCAACGTGGGCTCCAAGGCCATCGCCGATCTGTCCGGTAAGGACGAGGAGGAGATGCGCCATCAGGTCGATGCCGCCATGGCTCAGACCTTCCGCCCCGAGTTCCTCAACCGTATCGACGATATCGTGGTGTTCCATCCGCTCGGCATGGCGCAGATCGAGAAGATCGTCGACATCCAGCTTGCCGACGTTCGCGCACGCCTGGCCAAGGAGCGCATGACGCTTGCCATCACCCCGGCGGCCAAGCAGATGCTCGCCGTGGGTGGCCTGGACCCCGTGTTCGGTGCCCGTCCGCTCAAGCGCCTGGTCCAGCGCGAGGTCGTGGACGCCATCGCCGCCGCCATCATCGACGGCACGGTGCGCGAGGGCGATCAGGTGACGGTCGATGCCGACAAGGACGGCGGCTTTGCCGTCGTGTGCGACGACACGCCGGCGGCCACCTACGAGGTTCCCGACGCCAAGTAGATTTTGGGCCATGCCTTAAAAACTACTAGCCGTCTCTAAACGCCAAGGGCGGCGGATCCAATTGGGTCCGCCGCCCTTTTTCGTGCGACAATCGATGATGTTGAACGGATGCGATGCGAGGAGCTATGCAGATGAAAGACGAGATCAAGACAAGCGCGCCGGCGCCCAAGCCCACGTCCAAACCGGCACCCAAGCCGCGCGACCCCTACATCCGTGCCGAGAACGAGGACGACGACGGCTACGATCCCTACAGCGATCGCCGCCCCGAGCGCGAGCCGCTGTTCGAAGCCGATCCGTGGCGCTGAGTGCCACCCAAAAGGGCACCAATAAGTTGCGGTGAAATAGGAACTGTTTTGCGGTTTGACCAGCAAAAACAGTCCCTATTTCACCGCAACTGCGTTAGGGATGTGGGTGTTGGACGGCTGTCTTCGGGCCGGCTAGTCTTGGGCCTTGATGCTCGGCATCAGAATCTGGGCGAGGTAGTCGGTCTCGAGTTTGGTCGCGGCGTCTGCCTTGCCGTCTTTACCGACCAGGTCGTTTTTGATCTGGCTGTATGTGTAGCGGTTGCCGGTCGTGAGCTCGACAAGCTCAATCGCCGTATCCATGGGGTAGGTCGACACGGGGTTCTGCGTGCGCCCGTTGATGGTTTGCGGGATTACATACGGATAGACAGGACCGCTAGCATAGACGGTGTAGCCGTTGCCTAGGCTGACCGTGCCCAAAACTGTATCGCCGGCGTCGGGCGTAAAGGTCTCGCCGTCGCGCACGGCGACAAGCGTCACGAGCGGTGTGTTGGTGTCGCCGTCCAGATAAATGCACAGCGTGTTGCCGTTTTGCCAGGTTGCGACCTTGCCATACCACTCAACCGGAATATCGAGCTGATACAGGTTCGTCGCCTTGTGCCGAGCGTCGGCATCGCGGGCGGACTGAGCCTCGCTTGCGCTTACGGCGTTGGCGGCGGCATCGCGGCGCGTAATTGCCGCCTGCTGAAGTATCTTTGCCGCGGCGGCAGAGCTTGCGCCCCCTTCCTCGGCATACTTGGCGGCGGCATCGATCTGGTCGTCAGTCACCGTGTCGGCCGAAGGTACCTTGAGCTTAAAGGTGGCTTGAGCGCGCAGATCCTGCCCATCGCTCTTAATGGTGACCTGCGCCTTGGTGGTCGGGACGGTGTAGATGGTGCCGTCTTCCGCGATGGGGGATCCAGCAATGGAGAACGTGTAATCGCCGGGCAGCAGCTTAATGCCGCGACCATGCTCGTCAACGTAGAGCGTTTCGCTCACGGAAGAACCGTCGGAATCCTGTCCGCTCACCTGCACGGGAATCTTGGAGCCAGTTGAGCAGTCGAGGCCCGCGGCATGCACGCCAATTTGCACCGACATCATCGTGTGCGCACTGGCGGCGACAGCGGCAGCCTGCTCTTGCTGATATCCGTTCCAGGCAGCATAGCCTGCGCCGCCGGCGACGAGCGCGACGGCCACAACGCCGGCAACCATCAGGTTGCGGCGCTTGGGCGACATCTTACGATGACGAACCTCGGCTTCGCGTGCCGAGGGAACGGACGGCAGGGGAATATCGCCCATGGCGATGGTCTCGTCCACGGCAGGCGCAGAGCCTAAGCCAGGGAGCTCGCGGGTCAGCGAATCTTCGGCCGGCAAGTTGTCGAGCAAGATGGTTTCCTCGCTCGTGTCGGATTCGGGCTGGCCGTCGGCCTCGCATTCGGAATCCTCGTGCCCCGCCCCGTCTTCGGTGGGCGCGGTGCCATCGTCTTTTGCATCCTGACCATCGGGCTGCGCCTCGATTTCCGGCTCATCCTGCACATCAACGCTCGAATCGTCAAACGCAACATCGTCAAGCGAAATCCGGTCTAGGCTCTCCAGGGCCTCGGCACACGCTTCTGCATCTTGGGCCGCATCCTCTTGGCCCATCGTCTCGTCTTTCATATATCCCCCAAGCTCAATATCGGGACAACACTGTACCCAAAAATGGAGCTATATAAAGCGCATGCGAAATATAAGATCCGATTTAACCCGAGTGCATCGTTTAGCCGCATCCTCGCGGCAGCAAAAAGCCCCCGGAACGCGGACGAATCACATTCCGGGGGCTCTGCAATGCGTTGAGTTGCGCGGAGCCGGCTACGCGGCTTCGTACTCAAGCGATGTTTGCGCCAGGCGCGTTACTCGGCGTGAGCGTAATCCACCTTGGCGCGGCGAGCGGTAGCCTTCTCCCAATCGCTGGTGCCCTCAAAGACATCCTGCTTGTAGGGATTGCGGCCGAGCTTCTTGGCACGGTAGGCGATGTAGATGATTGCGGCGACGTTGGCGATCAGCGCGGCGACCGAGACCGCGGTAGCGGCGCCGGGGTCGAGCGTGGAGTGGGTCACAAAGATGGACTCCTCCTGGAAGTAGGGGAACACCTGGGCAAACATACACCAAATGGCCAGCGTAAAGGCGCGGTTCTGGATCCAGCCGCCCTTGTTCCAGATAAAGGCGGCGACGGTGGGCGCCAGCAGCAGTGCAAAGCCGCAGAACCAGGAGTGGGTGGGCAGGCAGTTGTAGGTGTAGCAGAAGTTCCAGATATCGTAGGCGATGATGTAGACCCAGGTCATGTCGGGCCACAGCATGTCGGTCTTGTCCTCGGAGGCGTAGACGCTCCACCAACCGGTCATGCAGAAGATGTTGATGAGACCGGCGATGCCGTTGAACACGTTGTTCCAGCCGGCAAGCTGTGTGGCACCCTCGGAAGTGACCCAGGTGGACTCGCCCAGGACAAAGAAGTGATAGGCGCTCTCGAAGTCGGACACGACGGCGATCAAGATGTTGATGGCGACGATCACAAACGGCCACGCGCGGAACCAATGCGCCTTGCCGATCTTGCCCCACTGGTACTTAATGGCAATGAAGCCCCAGCAACCGGCCAGCGCCGCGTACACCTTGGCGTAGTGGAACCAGCTGTTCTGGTACACGTGGGTGGGGTTGGTGAGCGCCCACTCGGCACCCTGCGAAACGCCCACGGCGATGGCGACGCAGTAGATGGTCATGGCCAGCGGAGCCACGCCAAAGATGATTGCCGCGCCCAGCTTGGTGCGGCGGCCGACCTCGTTGAGCACGATGAGGCCAATAAAGACCATGGCCCAGCCGGCCCAGTGGATAAGGGTATCGCTACCCCAAACATCGAACAGCATGCTGCTCTCCTTTCACACGCCCGCGGCCCCTCTTCCGATCGCGGGCAGTTTGGCCAAATGTCGTCAGTTCTGGGGCTTGCGCTCCGGATACTTGGCGGTATAGCCCTCGATGTGGAGTGTCGAGGCGATGATTTCCTTGACCGTCTCGTCGGGCACATCGGGGTGCGTGCGGATATACATCAACAACCCCATGATGAGGGTGTAGAACGTCTCGTAGACATGGTCGATGCGTAGCTCATGATGGGCGACAAAATCCACCACGGTGGTGTCGCAGATATACTGCGCCACGCGCTGGACCACGTTGTGCAAAAAGCCGCCGTAGAGCGCGCCGCTGCTTGAGGTGAGCGTACTCGGCAGCTCGTGGCCGCTGGCGACCAGGCGCTTAAAGAGCGGGGCGACGGTGTCGAGTGCGCCCTCGATATCACCGACGATGCGGCTGGCATTCCACTGCTCGAGTTCGGAGATAAAGCCGTCGATCGCCTCGTCCATAACAGCGGTGACGGCGGCGTCCATATCGGCAAAGTAGTGGTAGAACAATGAACGCGTGCAGCCGGCTCGCTTGGTCACGGCCGATACCGATAGGTGGGACACGCCCAGCTCGGAGCTTACGGTACGTACGGCATCGAGGATCTCGCGACGGCGTTCGTCGCCCGTCAGGCGCTTTGCCGCGCTATCGGATGCGGGAACGGCATCGACCACAGAGGTATCTGCTGTGTTGTTGCCCATGTTTTTGCCGCCTTTCATCCTCTTTTGCCTGACCGTTCGCCTAACAGTCTTGAATATTGTTGACGGTTCGTCAATACTATTTTTGACACAATGTCAACTAATGGCGGGTGAACGGCATGGGGCATGCCCGGCCTGCAAAAAAAGAGGGGCGCCGCGGTCTCGCCGGGCCGTGGCAAGAGAAGGGACAACCATGATTCTCAACGGACCGGGGATTAGCTATACCGAGCCCGATATCGGCGCGGAGTTCGTGCCGCCGATACCGGAGCATCCGCGCGAGGCCATCGTCAAACTGTGCGAGCACTGCACCAACCGTCTGTTGCACCGCGACGAGCTGCTGGGCTACGAGTACTGGTCGTTTGCCGAGGCCGCAACCGACGAGCAGGCCGAAGTGCTCTGCAAGATGAAGATGCGCCGTCCCTATACGCTGCCCGAGATGGTCAAGCTCACCGGCATGCCCGAGGCCCAGATCGAGAAGATGCTCGACGACATGAGCTACACGGGTCTGCTCGAGTACAACTGGGAAAACCCCGAGCGCGCCAAGCAGTGGGTGCTGCCCATGCTGGTGCCGGGTTCCGCCGAGTTCCTCAACATGCGCGTGAGCCAGCTCGAGGAGCACCCGGTCTATGCCAAGTTCTTTGAGCAGGCGTCCAAGGGACCGCTGTCCAAGGCCACGCCGATGGTGCCGCCCGGTGGCGCCGGCATCGGTATGCATGTCATTCCGGTCGAGAAGGCCATCGATGCCGCGAGCACCTCGGTGCCTATTGAGCATATCGAGCACTGGCTCGACAAATACGAGGGCAAGTATGCCGCCAGCACCTGCAGCTGCCGCGCGAGCCGTCGCGTGATGGGCGAGGGCTGCGCCGATGACCCCGCCGACTGGTGCATTGCCGTGGGCGATATGGCCGACTATGTGGTTGAGACCGACCGCGGTCATTATGTGACGCGCGAGGAGGTCTACGACATCTTGCGCCAGGCCGAGGACAACGGCTTTGTGCACCAGATCACCAATATCGACGGCGAGAACAAGATCTTCGCCATCTGCAACTGCAACGTCAACGTGTGCTATGCCCTGCGCACCTCGCAGCTGTTCAACACGCCCAACCTGTCGCGCTCGGCCTATGTTGCCAAGGTCGAGAAGGACAAGTGCGTGGCCTGCGGTCGCTGCGTTGAGGTATGCCCTGCCGGTGCCGCCAAGCTCGGCCAGAAGCTCTGCAGCAAAAAGGCCGGTGGACAGGTGCCCGAGTATCCGCGCCAGGAGCTGCCCGATGCCACCAAGTGGGACCACACCAAGTGGTCGCCCAACTACCGCAACGACAACCGCATCGAGACGCATGAGTCCGGCACCGCTCCCTGCAAGACGGCCTGCCCCGCGCACGTTGCCGTTCAGGGCTATTTGAAGCTCGCGGCTCAGGGTCGCTATGACGAGGCCCTAGCACTCATCAAGCGCGAGAACCCGCTGCCCGCTATCTGCGGCCGTGTGTGCAACCGCCGCTGTGAGGATGCCTGCACCCGCGGCCGTGTGGACGCCGCCGTGGCTATCGACGAGGTCAAGAAGTTTATCGCCCAGCGCGATCTGGACGCCGCGACCCGCTACGTTCCGCCCGTGGTGACGCCGACGCGCGCCGGCGGCTTCGACCAGAAGATCGCCGTCATCGGTGCCGGTCCGGCCGGCCTGTCCTGCGCTTTCTACCTGGCCGAGAAGGGCTACAAGCCCGTCGTGTTCGAGAAGAACGAGCGCCCGGGCGGCATGCTCACCTACGGCATTCCCAGCTTTAAGCTGCAGAAGGACGTCATCAAGGCCGAGGTCGAGATCATTCGCCTGATGGGTGCCGAGTTCCGCTATGGCGTGGAAGTCGGTCGCGACGTGACGCTCGACGAGCTGCGCGCGCAGGGCTTTAAGGCCTTCTACGTTGCCATTGGCTGCCAGGGCGGCCGCCTTGCGGGCATTCCGGGCGAGGGTGCCGAGGACGTGACCGTGGCCGTCAACTTCCTTCGCGAGGTTAACAGCGGCAAGATTGATTCCCTGTCCGGCCGCACCATTGTGGTGGGCGGCGGCAACGTGGCCATCGACGTTGCCCGCAACGCCTGCCGTCTGGGCTCTGAGCATGTTGAGATGTTCTGCCTGGAGAGCGAGGCTCAGATGCCCGCCAGCGAGGAGGAGCGTCGCGAGGCCGTTGAGGACGGCGCTCACATCAGCTGCGGATGGGGCCCCAAGGAGATTCACCTGGACGAGGCCGGTCGCGTGTGCGGCATCACCTTCAAGCGCTGCACGCGTGTCTTTGACGACGAGGGCCGTTTTGCGCCCGAGTACGACGAGAACGATCTGCGCCGTGTCGATGCCGACCGTGTCGTCATGTCGATTGGCCAGTCCATTGTGTGGGGCGACCTGCTGGCTGGCTCCAAGGTGGAGCTCGGCCGCGGCCAGGGCGCCCTGGCCGATCCCCAGACTTACCAGACCGCCGAACCCGACATCTTTGTGGGCGGCGACGTCTACACCGGCCCCAGCTTTGCCATCGATGCCATTGCCGCCGGCCACGAGGCTGCCGTGTCCATCCATCGCTTTGTGCAGCCGGGCTCCACGCTCACCATCGGCCGCAACCAGCGCCGCTACACCGCGCTCGACCGCGACGATGTCGTGATCGAGAGCTACGACAACGCGAGCCGCGAGGTTGCGCATGTGGACCGCGAACGCGAGAAGGCTGCACCGTTTAGCGAGTATGTTGAGACCTTTACCGAGGAGCAGGTGCGCGCCGAGACCGCCCGCTGCCTGGGCTGCGGCGCCTCGATCGTCGACCCCAACAAGTGCATCGGCTGCGGCCTGTGCACCACCAAGTGCGCGTTCGACGCCATCCATCTGGATCGCGACCGCCCCGAGTGCTCCACGATGGTCAAATACGAGCAAAAGCTCCCGAGTCTCGGCAAGTACGCGCTCAAGCGCGCCATCAAGATCAAATTCGGGAAGAAGTAAGAAACGCAACAAGCAGGAGAACGGCGCAGAGAGCGGTTGGACAGCGAGCGAGTCCCAGGCGTGGCGAGGTGCCTTGAAAGAGGAGGGCATAGGGCTTTTGCCCATGCCCGACGATTGAAAGGCAGATCGCCCGTCTGGGGCTCGCGCAGCGTCAAGCCGACCGCCGTTCGGTAGAACGGCGGAAGGAATTAAAAGTGCACGAGCTCGGAATCGTCTATCACATCATTCGCGATGTCGAGAACGTGGCGCGCGCCAATGGCGTGCGTCGCGTTTCGAGCGTGACGTTGCTACTGGGCGAGGTTTCGGGCGTCGTTCCCGACTTGCTGCTCGACGCTTGGCGCTGGGCAGCAGATAAAAAGCCTATCACCGAGGGCGCGGAGCTTATCGTGGAGCCCGTCGAGGCCGTGACACATTGCGAGGCGTGCGGCTGCGACTACGCGACGGTCGAGCACGGCAAGACCTGTCCCCAGTGCGGTAGCGGCGAGACCTATTTGCTGCAGGGCCGGGAGGTAATGATCAAACAGATCGAGACCCCCGACGAGGACCCGGCAGACGCTGCTCCTGACGGCCTCTCCGACGCCCCCGATGCCGTCGACGCCGCCAACCCTCTCCACATCGCCTAACATCCAATGACTACATGGGCTAGAGTTCTAAACATATTTGCTTCGGTTAGTCAAGTCATGTCTGTTTAAACAAAATGGTGGCACGCAGACGCATTGGGATCCACCTAAAAGAGGTCTTAACGAACAGTGCACCTTTATATGTCTTTGAAAGCAATCAGCAAATCACGTTTTAGCAGGCAATAAGCTGTAAACCGGCAACGTAATCAATTTGTAACAAACTTAGACGTTTAAACAAATAATCCAACCTTTTGCGAATTTAGCTATAATTCCACAATCCAAACAGGTATACTCCTTTCATGTCGTGTAGGAAATACGTAGACAAAAAGGAGGTTATGTGATGGTAAGTATTGTTCTTGCTAGCCACGGGGACTTGGCAGCTGGAATCAAGCAGACGGGCTCGATGGTCTTTGGCGATCAGCCGTCTGTTGCCGTGGTCTCGCTCGAGCCGAGCATGGGCCCCGACGATTTCCGTGCCAAGGTCGAGGAAGCAGTCGCTTCCTTCGAGGACCAGGAGCAGGTGCTCTTCCTCGTTGATCTGTGGGGCGGCACGCCGTTCAACCAGATCAGCGGGCTCATCGAGGGCCACGATTCCTGGGCTATCGTCACCGGTGTCAACCTGCCTATGCTCATCGAGGCATATTCGCAGCGCTTTGACGCAAAGAACACTGCACATGCGATCGCAAAACATCTCGTGACTGAGGCTAAGGCTGGCGTGCGTGTCAAGCCCGAGTCTCTGGAGCCCGAGGAGAAGAAGCCGGCTGCGGCCGCCGCTGCTCCTGCAGGCGCCATCCCTCCGGGAACGGTCATCGGCGATGGGCACATCAAGATCGCCCACGTCCGTATCGACACCCGTCTGCTTCATGGTCAGGTGGCCACCACGTGGACCAAGCAGATCAACCCCAACCGCATCATCGTGGTTTCCGACGGCGTTGCTCACGACGAGCTCCGCAAGACCATGATCGAGCAGGCTGCCCCTCCGGGAGTCCATGCCAACGTCGTGCCCATCAAGAAGATGGCCGAGGTCGTCAAGGACACGCGCTTTGGTGACACCAAGGCCATGCTGCTCTTCGAGAACCCGCAGGATCTGCTCAAGGCCATCGAGGCCGGCGTCGACATCAAGGAAGTCAACATCGGTTCCATGGCTCACTCCAAGGGTAAGGTCGTCGTCACCAACGCCGTCGCTATGGGCGATGACGACGTCAAGACTCTCGAGGCTCTTAAGGCCAAGGGCGTCAAGTTTGAGGTCCGCAAGGTTCCTTCGGATTCCTCCGAGGATCTCGACGCCATGTTGAAGAAAGCTAAGGCCGAACTGGCCGCTCAAGCATAGTAAAGGAGGGTCCGATACATGTCTGCAATCACTATTCTGCTTGTTGCGATTGTCGCGTTGCTTGCCGGTATGGAAGGCGTTCTGGATGAGTTCCAGTTCCATCAGCCGCTCGTGGCATGCACGCTTATCGGTCTCGTAACCGGTCACCTTCAGGAGGGCATCCTCCTGGGCGGTTCGCTCCAGATGATGGCCCTTGGCTGGGCTAACGTCGGCGCCGCCGTCGCGCCTGACGCCGCTCTGGCCTCGGTCGCTTCTTCGATCATCATGGTGCTCGCCCTCAACGGTGGCGCCACCGACTCGGCCAAGGCCGTTACCGCCGCTATCGCCGTCGCCGTCCCGCTGTCGGTCGCTGGTCTGTTCCTGACCATGATCTGCCGTACCCTGGCCACCGCTATCGCTCACGCCATGGACGGTTGCGCCGAGAAGGGCGACTTCTCCGGCATCGAGCGCTGGCAGTACGCTGCCATCCTCATGCAGGGCCTTCGTATCGCCATCCCGGCAGTACTTCTGTGCATCATCCCGGCTGAGGCTGTTACCAACGCGCTTAACGCTATGCCCGACTGGCTGTCCGGCGGCATGGCTGTCGGCGGCGGCATGGTCGCTTCCGTCGGTTACGCCATGGTCATCAACATGATGGCCACCAAGGAGACCTGGCCGTTCTTCATCCTCGGCTTTGTCCTTGCTGCCATCCCTCAGCTCACGCTGATCGCCCTTGGCCTCATCGGCATCTCCCTTGCCCTCATCTACCTTGGCCTTAAGGATCTGGCCAAGCAGGGTGGCGGCATGGGCGGCGGCTCCGGTGACCCGCTCGGCGACATTCTGAACGATTACGAGTAGGAGGGGAGTGATACATATGGCAGAGAACAAGATTCAGCTCACCAAGGCTGACCGCAAGAAGGTTTGCTTCCGTCATCAGTTCCTTCAGGGCTCGTGGAACTACGAGCGTATGCAGAACGGCGGCTGGTGCTTCGCAATGATCCCTGCGATCAAGAAGCTCTACACCAGCAAGGATGACCAGATTGCCGCTCTTAAGCGCCACCTGGAGTTCTATAACACCCACCCCTATGTTTCCGCCCCCGTCATTGGCGTTACCCTCGCTCTCGAGGAGGAGCGCGCCAACGGTGCCCCGATTGACGACGTCGCCATTCAGGGCGTCAAGGTCGGTATGATGGGCCCGCTCGCCGGCGTCGGCGACCCCGCCTTCTGGTTCACCCTTCGCCCGATTCTGGGCGCTCTGGGCGCTTCCCTGGCCCTGTCCGGCAGCATCGCCGGTCCGTTGCTGTTCTTCTTCGCGTGGAACATCATCCGTTACGCCTTCCTGTGGTACACGCAGGAGTTTGGCTACAAGGTCGGCTCCTCCATCGCCAAGGACCTCTCCGGCGGTCTGATGGGCAAGGTCACCGAGGGTGCTTCCATCCTGGGTATGTTC
Organism: uncultured Collinsella sp.; assembly: GCA_958435945.1. Classification (GTDB taxonomy): domain Bacteria; phylum Actinomycetota; class Coriobacteriia; order Coriobacteriales; family Coriobacteriaceae; genus Collinsella. The sequence goes on from CAUBIC010000008.1 coordinate 102,416, forward strand.
ATCATCGGCGCCTTGGTCGAGCGCTGGGTGTCTATCTCCTTCACCCCGGTCGTCTCCAAGGTCACGCAGTCTGCTGGCGCCTTTATCGACTGGGCTAACCTGCCCTCCGGTTCTGAGGGTGTCAAGGAAGCACTGACGATGTATAACTCCATCGGTGCTAACGCCCTTGATCAGGTGAAGGTCACCACGCTTCAGGCCAACCTCGATCAGCTCATCCCCGGCCTTGCCGCCGTGTGCCTGACCCTGCTGGTCTGCAAGCTCCTCAAGAAGAAGGTCAGCCCGATCGTCATCATCCTGGCTCTCTTCGCCATCGGCATCATCGGTCGCGTCTGCGGCTTCATGTAAGCACGTTTCGGCTTAAGACCGAGAATTGCTAGGCAAGGGCTTTTGAGCCATTGAAACGGACCGCACCCGGTGGGTACACTGGATGCGGTCCGATTGTTTTATTTGGAGGGCGAGGCGCGCATGGCGCAATCTCAGAACAGCACGGTCGATCTGGCAACGCCGGCAACCTGCCTGATGGGGCTTACCAGCCACGGCAACGTGATGGTGGGCAATAAGGCGTTCGAGTATTACAACGAGCGCAATCCCGAGGATTATATTCAAATCCCGTGGGATGAGGTCGACTATATTGCCGCCGAGGTTTTACGCGGCACCAAGAAGATCACGCGTTTTGCCATCTTCACCAAGGACAACGGTCACTTTACGTTTTCGACGCGCGACGACAAAGAGACGCTTCGTGCTGTCCGCAAGTACGTCGACGAGGATAAGCTTGTGCGTTCGCCCGACTTTATCGATGTGACGGCCAAGGGCGCCAAGAGCATCCCCTCCGTTATCAAAAACCTCTTCCACAAAGGCAACTAGTCGTTGGGCAGTCGTCTGCGACGCTCTTAAACGACCAGTCATTAAAGAACGTCGCAGACGACTATCTCGAAGAGCGGCTATGCGCTGCATGGTAGTGGCGCAAATCTGCTACACTAATACAACATGCCTCCGTAGCTCAGGGGATAGAGCACCGCTCTCCTAAAGCGGGTGTCGACGGTTCGAATCCGCCCGGGGGCACCAGAAATTTGCCGAGCCCGGTACCACTACGGTGCCGGGCTCTTCTGGTCTAAAGGCCGGATTCGAGCCGTCGACACCCGCGTCACCAATTTCCCCGCGGGGGGAGTTTTCGAATCCGCCCGGGGGCACCAGAAGATTATGACGGCGTCGCGAGAGCGGCGCCGTTTCTGGTTTGCGGGAGCTGCCGGCGGATTCGGACCGTCGACACCCGCGTCACTCATTTCCCCGCGGGGGGAGTTTTCGAATCCGCCCGGGGGCACCAGAAATTTGCCGAGCCCGGTACCACTACGGTGCCGGGCTCTTCTGGTCTAAAGGCCGGATTCGAGCCGTCGACACCCGCGTCACCAATTTCCCCGCGGGGGGAGTTTTCGAATCCGCCCGGGGGCACCAGAGGAATATCGA
>CAUBIC010000009.1 GCA_958435945.1 uncultured Collinsella sp.
GGGATTGGTCAATCTCGGCCGACTATATTTGGCTAAATTATTCCGGCGCTAACAAGAGGTTGAGGGCGCTGATGCGGTAGTCGTCCAGGTTGACGAAGTTACCGCAGATATCCTGCTGAAGGATGGCTTCGTGGCTGTCCTCGGTATGCCCCAGCGATTCCTCGTGGGCTTCCCAAGCCTCGGCGTTATCGAGTGAGTCACAATCGCGCAGCATCGGGATGCGTTCGCAGCGCTCGGACGCCGCGGCAAGCAGTGGCTCGGGAATGCCCGAGCTCTCGCTGCCAAAGACCAAATAGTCACCGTCGCGGTAGGTGCTTTGCGCATAGGTGCGGCGTGCTTTTTTGGTCAGCAGATGCAGGCGACCATCGGCAGGGGAGAGGTCGTTGCGCGCAAGAAAATCCTCCCAGCCGGCATAGGTCGTCACGTCCAAGTTTTGCCAGTAGCCCAGACCGGCGCGACGTACCGTCTTGTCATCGAGTGAAAAGCCCAGTGGCTCCACCAGATGCAGATGGGCGCCGGTGACCACGCAGGTACGGCCGATATTGCCCGTATTGGCCGGAATCTCGGGCACATACAGCACGATATTGAACATGAATCTCCTTGGCTCAGAACGAAAAACCACCACGAAGGGCACCTTCGTGGTGGTTTGGCGGTTACGTAGGCAGAAAAATGCCCGCTTGGATAAACCTAGGCGCGGTGCCAGTCGGTCAGACAGGCATCGAGGGCAGCGATGAGCGCATCCTTGTCCATGTGACGGCCGATGATGCACAGGCTCGTCATGCGGTCGCCCGTCTCGTCGTCCCAAATCTGCATGATTTCGGGGTTCTCGTCGATGATCTTCTGCTTCTCGCCCTCGGGCGCGGAGTCAACGAACAGACCGTTCTCCATCAGGCGCATCTGGTGGCCGGCCTGCTCAAACATGTAGCACATGTCCGGATCTCCGGTCTGCCACAGCGGACCCTTGACACGGATGACCTCGTCGGGCCACTCCTGCTCAACAAAATCGGTGAACTTTTTCAGGTCAAACGGCTTGCGGCGCGAGTACACAAAGGTCTCGATGTCATACTCGAGCACCTCGGGGTCGTCGTGCTCCTCGGGATGCTCCATGGCCTCGATCCAGGCGGCGGAGTTGTAGGCGCGCATAAAGTCGAAGCGGCCGGTATCGAGCAGCTCCTCCATGGGAACCTCGCCGTTTTGGGCCTCGACGATCACGGCGTCCTTCTGCAGGCTGCGCACGATGGCCTTGAGCTCGGCGATTTGTTCAGGCGTGACGGTATCGGTCTTGTTGAGGATCAGCGTGGAGCAGAACTCGATCTGCTGGATGAGCAGGCTTTCGATGTCGTCCTCGTCGATATCCTCGGCCAGCAGGTCGCGACCGCCGTTGAACTCGTCATACATGCGGGCGCAGTCGACCACGGCCACGATGTTGTCGAGCGCGAGCTTGGGCTCGCCGCCCACCTTGGCCTCGTCGCAGAAGCTCGAGATGGTGTAGGCGATGGGGATAGGTTCGCAAATACCCGATGCCTCGATGATGATGTAGTCGAAGTTGCCCGAATCGGCGATGCCCTGCAGCTGGTTGGCCAGGTCATCCGAAAGCGTGCAGCAGATGCAGCCGTTGGTGAGCGGGATGAGGTCGTCGGTCTCGGAAAGGCCGCCGTCGGCGATAAGGCTGGCATCGACGTTGATCTCGCCGATATCGTTAACGATCACGGCGGCGCGGATACCGCCGTCGTTAGCGAGGATGTGGTTGAGCAGCGTAGTCTTGCCGGCACCGAGGTATCCGGTAAGCATGATGATCTTCACGGGTTTGTTGGGCATGTGCCCTCCTTTGTTAGACATGGCTTACAGTTGAATCTTATGCCAAACGCCTGCTCTTATACCCACGCGCCGGCAAATAACACAAGCTACTCCCAGGCTCCCCATACATCGGGGCAATAACCGACGGTGGCCTTTTTGCCGTTGCGCACGATGGGCTCGGCCAGAACCTGCTGGTTTTCGAGCAGCTTGCCGAAGCGCTGACTGGGGGTAAGGTGCTGAATGAGTGCGAGCGCCTCCTCGTCCTTGGCTTTGGGGTTGAGCAGCTTGTCGATGCTGCCGACCGCCTGCATCACGCTCGTAAGCTCGCCTTTGCTCATCTCCTTTTCCTTAAGGTCAATAAACTGCACCTTAATGCGGCGCTCCTTAAAATAACGCTGTGCCTTCTTGGTATCGAAGGACTTTTTGGTGCCGAAGATTTGCACGTTCATAGTATGTTCCACCGTTCTAACGAGCGTCGAAGTGACCACCGTTGGACTTATCGAATGAAGTTGGTCGTTGCGCGATCTGCCTCGGGCGCGTTGATGCCGGCGGCCTGTCCCGCCTCGATGCAGCGCAGGAGCCAGGCCATGTTTTTGCCGATGTTTCGCATAGTGGCAAGGCCCTCGGCATCCCCATCGGCGTCGCCGGGTACGCGGCCAAACACGTTGTTCCAGTAGGTGGAAGCAACCACGGGCATTTGCTTAATGGTGAAGTACTTGTTGAGCACATCGAACGTGGTCGACGTGCCGCCGCGACGGGCGACGGCGACCGCGGCGCCGGGCTTGTGCTCAAAGGCATGCCCGCCTGCATAGAAGGCGCGATCGAGGGCCGAAAGGATGCGTCCGCTGGGGTGCGCATAGTAGACGGGTGAGCCAAAGACAAAGCCATCTGCCCGCTCGGCGGCAGCGATGAGCTCGTTCACCACGTCGTCGTCAAAGGTGCAGCGACCGCCAAGCTTGCCGCACTGGCCGCAACCGATGCAATCGCGAATAGGTTTGGCGCCCAGTTGAAACACCTCGGTATCAATGCCTTCTGCATTAAGTTGCTCGGCAACCTCGGCGAGTGCGCGGGCGGTGTTGCCGTTTGCCTTGGGGCTGCCGTTGACCAAAAGAACCTTCATCACAAACTCCCTCTGCTGTCGGTGACTGCTGCGGAGGATTATCGCACGAGAGGGTAGATGGCGTGGGGCGCGATGTGAAACGGCTTGTGTTTCACATCGCGCCCCACAACGTTAGTCCAGCTTGGTGCCCGGTACTTGCGGTGCCTCTTTAAGCAACGCTTTGAGCTCGTTCAAAATGGAAACGGGCTGTCGATCGACAGCGTCCAGATGGAGCGTGGCCACGCGAATGGGCGGCTGATATTCAAGCGAGCCGATGAGCACGGGAGAACCCAGGAACCGTTCGATTTCCTCTGCGATCGCGTCGGTCTTATCGGGATCAAAGTCGTCGAAAAGCGCCACGAATGTCGGCCCCGTCGAGCGGAACAAGCGACCCTTGCCGCGCGAGCATTCCATGAGGCAGGCGGCGCTTTCTGCCAAAACGCGGTCGCCCGCATCAAAGCCAAAGCGGGCATTGACCTCGGCGATATCGTCGATTTTAATGGCGATCAAACCAGCCTTGCGCGCCACGCGACGCATTTCACCAATGGCGTTGACCAGGGCGTGAATATCGCCCAGGCCGGTCACGGAATCAGTCGTATCTGCCAAGCTTCGGTTGATGATAATGCCCACATACATGCTGGGCTCGGTATCGGTGCCGTCCAAGCGGTAGCCTGTGCAGTCGCAAAGCGCGTACGCTCCGGTGGCATCCATTACACGATACTGCATGTAGTGGAAGTGCCACGTGCCGTTTATCACCATGTCGAGCTCGGCGCGTACGTTGTCGCGGTCCTCGGGGTGTACGCGGGCAAGCCACATATCGACCGAGTTAAAAGGGTGCTGGGAGGGCAGGTCAAAATCGCGTACGGCGTTGACCGACCATTGCGATTCGCCCGTATCGAGATTGAGGATAAACGGATAGCGCGTCTCGGAGCTCATAGAGATCGCTTGGAATACGCGGTCGTTGCACGGAAGCTGCTCGGCAATTGGGTGCTGCGGCGCGTCATTGTCTTTCGGCTGCTGCACGCGATGCATAAGCTTATAGCGATACATCTTGCGATCGGCATCCATCGTCATCTGGCGACGCGTGTCGCCGGCAAGTGGATTGACGCGCGAGCAGCCAAAGCTAAAGCTACCGATCATGGGCGCCTTGCCGCCCGAGCTCGCCTCGATCAGTCCGGTACGTACCTGCTCCAAGCGCTGCTCGAGTTCAGTCTCGTTTGCGGAGGGCGAGATAAGCACGAACTCGTCTCCACCGATACGGAACAGCATCTCATCGTGCTCCATGGTTTCGGAGAGCGTGCGGCAGATGCTCAGAATATAGCGGTTGCCTTCGGCGTGGCCGAACCTATCATTGCAATGCTTGAGATGGTCGATGTCAATATAGGCGCAGGTAAAGGGTTCGCCTTTGCGCCAGAGTTGCTCGACGTGACGGTCGAATCCGTTGCGGTTGCCCAAGTTGGTGAGCGGATCGATATAGGCGTTGCGCTCAAGCAGCTGGCGCTCTTGTTGCAGGATGGCATGCGTCTTTTGCAGTTGCTCACCAACGGGGCGCAGCTCAGCAGGTAGCGCGGCAACATCGAGTTCGGCGGTCAAGATGCCATTCGCAAGTCGCTGAAGATAGGTAATAATCGATTGCTCGCCCATGCGATACGACTTGTTCATGATGGATAACCTCCTTGGGCGGAACAACGGTTTGTATCATATCCCCAATTCGGTTTGAATTGGGGATATAAGTTAGCTAATGGAGACAAATACCCCCTTCGACGGTGGCGTTTTGCGCGCGGGCGTATCAGTTGTTATTGCTACCATCGAGCAATGCCTCAAAATCCTTTGCCTGCATGGGGCGGTAGTAGAGGAAGCCCTGAGCGTAGCGGGCGCCCATGTGGCGCAGCATGTTCGCCTGCTCATTTGTCTCGATGCCTTCGATTACAACGGGCAGATGGAGCGACTGCGCCATCTCGAGCATCGATGACACGATCTGAGCGCTGCGGCCACGATCACCGTCAACGGGCACAAACGTGCGATCGAGCTTGATGACGTCGACGTTGACGTTCTTGAGCATCGCGAGCGTGGACTGGCCGGTGCCAAAATCGTCCATGTAGGTCGAGAAGCCGCGGGTGTGCAGATCTGCGGTCAGCTTATCCACGGCCTCGGATTCTCCCGTATAAGCCGTCTCGGTGATCTCGATACGCATGAGCTCGGGCGGTAGGTTGTATTGGGCGGCGAGTGCCCCCATATGTTCGGCAACGTCGCAGGCAAGGATATCCACGCGCGACACATTAAGCGAGACCGGAACCACGCGAAGACCGCGATCGAGACGCTCGCGAAGCCATATGGCGACACCCTGCCAAATGTACTTGTCGAGCGTTACTACAAAGCCGCTTTCCTCGAGTGCGGGGATAAACGTTGCGGGCGAAATGAGAGAGCCGTCCTTGTCAATCCAGCGTGTAAGAGCCTCGGCGCCAATGATCTTGCCGGTTTCCATATCGACCTGGGGCTGAAGGTAGTACGTGATGCGGCCGTTTGAAAGTGCGTACTGGAATTCGGTCAGCGTGCGGTGGAACGCGACTTCGCGCTCGTACTCCGCAGGACAGAAAATGGCAATGCGCTCCTTGAAGTCGTTTTTTGCGCGCCGATTGGTAAACATGGCCTTTGCCTGCGCATCGATGGTGATCTCCTCATTGGAGTCGATGGGGTAAACGCCCATGGACGGCCAAAAACCTACGCCGTCATCATGCCTGGCTACTGCCTCGCGAACGCGGTTGTAGATTTGATGGACGGTGTTGTGCTCAAAGGGGATGAGTATGCAAAAGTCATCTTGGCCCCAGTACCCTGCGATGCCCATATCGGCATTCTCGATATCCTTGAGGACCGTGCCCACATCGGCAAGCAGGCGGTCGCCTTCGGCCTGGCCGTGCCATTCATTAAACAGGCGCATGTGGCCCATGTCGACCGTGGCGATGCACCAGGTGCCGTCGCGCCTTGCCTCGAGAAATGCGTTGGCGCGCCGCATGAACTCGCTGGGTCGATAGAGGCCCGTGAGCGAGTCGATGCGTTCGGCGATGGCGCTTTTGCGCTCCGCCTCGGGTATGGGGAGGCTGTCGTTGGGAACAAGCCCGCCGGCCGTGCGAAGGCGACGGTCGAGTTCGCCTAAAACGGCGGTCGCTTGATGGGTTAAGTGCTCGTAAAAGGCCGGGACGACAAGGCAGACGGGAGTAATGGTGTCGCCTGCGATTTGAACAGGAGCGAAAACGGCCTCTTTAAGGTGGCGGGTCAGTTGCTCGAATGCCTCGTGGTCCAAATCGTTGCTGAGCACGACGAACTGGACGCTTCGTGAACGGTAGACCCGGCTCCTGCCGCGGGTGATCGACAGCATGCGGCCTGCGTATTCGGCAAGCATGTTGTCGACAGCCTCGGCCCCGTAGAGCTCGTTGAGCTTTGTCGTGCCACGAACGCGCACCGCTATAAGTCCTGTCTCGCAACGATCGCGGCGGCAGGCATCGATAGCGTTGATCAGCATACGCTGCGTTCCGAGGCCCGTGGCGGCGTCGACGGTCTCGGCAAGTGAGTGGTTGACAAGTTCGCCGACATAGAGCGAGGGGGCATTTCCGTCGCCGTCGATGCGAAACCCGCGAGCACGGCAGAGAACGTAGTCACCCGCGGCATTGCGCATGCGGTACTGCATGACGCGGCGGTGTTTGGAGCCGTTAAAGATCTGGTTGATGTCGTTGGCGTAGGCCTCGAGGTCATCGGGATGGACACGCGTTTTCCAGAAATCGCGGCAGCTGTCTATGTGCTCCGAAGGAAGACCGAGATCGCGCAAGGCACCTTGCGACCAAAGGGTGCGGTCCTTGTCCAAGTTCTCGATAAAGAAATAACGGCCTTCGTTGAGCATCGAAAAGGCGTCGAAAATACGGTCGCTTATTTCGAAGTCGTCGGTGTGGACTTGCGCGATATTACGTCGATCAAGATGCATGGCATGACGTAGCTTGTAGTCGTACATGCGATGGTCGGCATCGAGTGTCATGCGATTGGAGGCTTCGCCCAGGGCGGGGTCGGCGTGTGCCACTCCGTAGCTAAACGAGTGGGGCATCTCGGAATCGTTGTTTTTGAGCAGGATCGTTCGGCAGTGTTCCAGACGTTCGGCGAGGTCGTCCTCGGTCGCAATCGTAGATAGGATGGCAAACTCGTCGCCTCCCAGACGAAATGCCGCCTCGTCTACCTTCATATACAGCTTGAGATAAAGGCTTACCTGCAAGATATAGCGGTTGCCCTCGTCATGGCCAAAGACATCGTTGCAGTGCTTGAGATTGTCGATATCGATGAACGCCATGGTAACGGGGGCGTCCTGCTCCCAGAGCTCCTCGAGGGAGCGGGCAAAGCCGCCGCGGTTGCCAAGTCCGGTAAGCTGGTCGGTAAAGGCGGTCCTAATCAGATCATCCTGACGCTCGAGAAGGTCGCGGACGGTCTTTTCGAGCGTTTCGGTGTAATTGCTGACAGTATCCATGTTCTAAGCGGCTTTCTTAGGTCGGGGCGGATTGCGTCGGGCGAGCTCGTTGTGTACACGCGTCGTTACTCGGCGTCTTGCGTGTATCCAGGCCCCCGTCTTGCTGCGTTGTTGGGTTAATTTGCCGACGAATGTTCGCTGTTGATAACTGCTGAGTAGCATAAACAGCAGTGCACAATTATAGATGGGTGCACATGCTGCGGGCGGCTATTATTCGACAAGCGGTAGCGCGACGATGCGATGCTTGATAAAAATGCGGCTGAGACGATATATGTTGACGGGTATACTTGTCCCGGTTAAAAACGCAGGAACGGAGATGGTCGCATGGCACAGTCAAATATGACGCGCACGGTGGGGCTGGCGCTCGAGGGAGGCGGCTACCGCGGTATGTATACGGCGGGCGTGCTCGACGTATGGATGGAGCACGGTTTGACCTGCGACCATATGGTGGGTGTCTCGGCGGGCGCGGCGTTTGGCTACAACTTTAAATCGCGCCAGATCGGCCGTGCCATTCGCTACAACAAGGCCTATTGCGCCGACAAGCGCTATGCGAGCGTGACCAGCTGGCTGCGAACCGGCGATATGTACAATGCCGACTTTGCCTATCACGAGGTGCCCATCGAGCGCGATCCCATCGACCTGGAGGCATATCGCGCCTGCCCCATGCGGTTTACGTGCGTGTGCACCGATATCGAGACGGGCAAGGCCGTCTACCATGACCTGCCTTATGGCGATGAGCGCGATATCGAGTGGATCCGGGCGTCGTCGGCTATTCCTGTGGCGACGCGTCCCGTTGCTATTGACGGACATAAGTATCTTGATGGTGGCGTGGCTGATTCAATTCCCAGCGCTTGGCTGTTTGCGCAGGGGTATGACCGCAATATCGTGGTGCTCACACAGCCGGCTGGCTTTGTGAAACAGCCCAACAGCGTGATGCCCATGCTGCGGCGCGTGTTCCGTCACTACCCGGAGTTTGTCGCAGCGCTTGAGCATCGGCATGAGGTCTACAATGCCACGCTCGACGACCTGGCACGTCGCGAGGCTGCCGGCGAGGTCTTTGTGGTGCGGCCGAGCGAATCGGTGAAGGTACCGTCGCTGTGCCGTGAACCGGATGAGCTCGAGCGCATCTATCAGATCGGTCGTCAAGATGCGGAGGCGACTTTGCCGGCGTTGGAAGCGTATCTGGCAGAGTAGGGCAAACTGCGGTGGACTCAGCGGAAAGCGCATCCCGGAATGGAGGCCCAAACTGGGATGCGCTTTCCGCTCTAGAAGATATGAGACTGCGAATCGGCTGCTCGGCTTATGCCTATGCCTGCTGCCAGGTATCGACGAGCTCCTTGGCGGCGGCGTAAGGGTTGTCGGCACTGCAGACGGCGCTCACCACAAAGAAGCCGTCGACGCCGGTGGCCTTGAGCTGTGGCAGGTCGGCCGTCTTGACGCCGCCGCCCACCACGATGGGCACGGGGCTTGCCGCGTGGAGTGCGGCCAGATCCTCAAAGCTTTTGGTGATGATGGAGCCATCGGCCGCGCGTCCGCAGTCGCGCTTGGTCTCGGTCTCGTGGAGCGGGCCGATGCCCAGGTAGTCGACCAGGCTCATGTCGGCGGCCTTGACGTACTCGAGCATCTCCTCGCAGCGGGCCGAAAGGCCCACGATGGCATCGGGGCCCAGAAGCTTGCGGCAGACCTCGACGGGAATATCGCTCTGGCCCACGTGCACGCCGTCGACAGCAATACCCTGCTCGCGCGCGGCGAGTACGCAGTCCAGGCGGTCGTCGATCAGCAGGGCAACCTGACCGGTTTTGCCGGCCTGTGCGATTGCCTGCGCGGCGTCGCCCGTCAGCGCGATGATTTCACGGGCGCTTGCCACCTTGGAGCGCACCTGGATGCAGGTAAAGCCTGCGTCGAGCGCCTGGGCCACCACATCGCCCACGGGACGCCCGAGCGTGTTTTCGGGGCCGAGTACCAGATAGGCCGAGATATCAAGGTTGTCGCGGATGCTCATCGTGCTTCCTCCTGCTTTTTGATCTGCGCTTCCATGCGTTCGAGCTTGCCGGTCATGGTGTCGGTAAATCCGGGTCGAATATCGGCTTTGAGCACGACTTCGGTGCGGATGCCCTTGCTCGCCAACACAAAGGTTGCGTCGCGCACGACCTGCATGACCTCGTCCCAGTCGCCCTCGATCTCGGTGAACATCGAGGTGGTGCGGTTGGGAAGGCCGCTCTCGCGAATGACGCGCACGACTTCGGCGACCTCGGCGGACAGCTCGTCGCCGGTGCCGCACGGGGCGATGGCCACGGCGACGAGCGTGTTCATGCCGGCATTGGTTACGGGCTCGGACATGGCTTATGCCTCCTCGAGCTCGAGTTGGTTATCGGCGATGTCCTGGGCGGTTGCGCGGTAGAGCTCGTCGATAAAGGCGACCTTAAAGCTTGCCGGGGCATCGGCGACAGCGGCGGCACGCGTGCCGGCAACGTTGTAGACGGCGGCGCCGCAGACGGCTGCCGTAAAAGGGTCGGCGGCACAGGCGTACACGGCCAGCACGCCGCCCTGCGAGCAGCCGCAACCGGTGATCTTGGACATGAGCGGGCTGCCGCCGTGGGACTTGGCCACGGTCGTGCCGTCGGTAATCAGGTCGACTTCGCCCGAGACCACTACGGCGCCGCCGGTGTAGCGGGCGAGCGCCACGGCGGCATCGCGGGCGGCGTCTACCGTGTCGGTGGTATCGACACCGCGTACGCGGCTCAGATCAGCCGCCTCGCCCTCAAGGCCCCACAGGCCGGCGAGCGCGATAATCTCGGAGGCGTTGCCGCGCACGATGGCGGGCTTGTACTGCTTGAGCTCGTTTACCAGCTGGGTGCGCAGGCTACCGATGCCCAGGCCAACCGGATCGAGCACCCAGGGCTTGCCGGCATCGTGTGCCGCCTTGGCCGCGCGGGGAATCGTCTGCTCGTAGATGGGGAAGAGCGTGCCCATATTGAGATAGATAGCGCCGCCACCGGCAACGAGTGCCTCGCCCTCGTCGGGCAGATAGACCATGGCGGCCGATCCGCCCACGGCGAGCTGTGCGTTGGCGACAAAGTCGATCGTCACCGTGTTGGTGATGGAGCCGGCCATCGGATTGGTGGCGCGAATCTCCTCCACGGTCTTGACTATATGCTGCTTAAGCTGTTCCGAATCAATCACTGCACATGCCTCCTTGGCATAGAAAAGGGGCGCTGTGCATAGACAGCGCCCCTGTAAAGGCGGCATGCTCCCTACGCCAGCATTAACTGACAGGTTCAAAGGATTGGGCCCCATGCCCTCTCAGCCTTGTGGTTTGCACCGCCGGCACTCCCGCATCGAATCTGTTGTTCCCTATACTAGCGCACCTGCCAAAAAGGGACAGGTTTATTTTGGCAGGTAACAACTGGGACTTTGCGTTTTCCCAGATGAAACCTGCCGAAATAAACCTGTCCCTTTTTGGCAGGTCGGTACAATAGATGGGATTAAGAATGACCGAGGGGGCCTTATGATTAAACTTGTGCTGACCGATATGGACGATACGCTGATTCCGGCTGGACATGACGGTGCCAGCGACTACGCTATCGAGGGCATTCATGCCATGCAGGCGGCGGGTCTGCACTTTGGGCCGGTTTCGGGTCGTCAGCCGTCCGCGATGGGCTGGATGTTCAAAAACCGTTCCGAGTGTTTTTCGACCGGTGCGTTCTGTAACGGCCAGGTGATGTTTGTCGACGGCGAAGTAGTCGCCTCGCGCGCAATCGACAACGATGCTCTGATGCGTTTGGCCGACTATCTGGAGCAAGAGACCGACGATACATTTCTAAAAGTCTACAGCCTGGGCGATGACTTTTGGGGCAACGATGCCTATTGCGTGACGAGCAATCCCGAGCGTGTGCGTCGCGCTATGGAGTCGGGCGGCAATGCGTGGCTCAAAGGCGAAGAGGCCCCGTGCCGTCCCGTCGTCGATGACGCGCCGGTGTTTAAGGCGAATATCTGGAGTGCCCGTTCGCGTGAGGAGCTCGCGGAGCTACGCGAGCGCGTTGCCGCTGAGGTGCCGGAACTCTCGCTCGTGTTTCCCAACAACCGAGTGCGCCTGTTCGACATCCTTCCGGATGGTTGGGACAAGGGCTGCGCTGCGCTGGAGCTGGCGCACGCTTTGGGCCTGGCGCCCGACGAGGTGGCCGTATTCGGCGATTCCGATAACGATTTGCCCATGATCGATGCCGTTCCCAACTCCGTTGCAGTCGCCAATGCCAACGAGGCCGTCACGGCTGCCGCACGCTGGCATATCGGCGCTGCGGCAGATGATGCGGTTGCTGGGGCTCTGCATCAGATTGCCGCCTGCGCCGCGACGGGGGAGATGCCGTCGTTTATGCGTCAGGAGGGTGCAGCCGACGCGAATCTCGCGAACAGCTAAGGAGACAGCCATGAAGCTCCAGCAGCTCAGATATGTCGTCAAAGTTGCCGAATGCGGCAGCATTACCGAGGCCTCGCGCCGTCTCTTTGTGTCGCAGCCTTCGATTACCGCATCGATTCGCGATCTCGAAAACGAGATGGGCGTGCACATCTTTGAGCGCACCAACAAGGGCGTCGTTGTGTCCGAGGAAGGCGAGACCTTCTTGGGCTACGCGCGCCAGGTACTCGACCAGGCCGACCTGCTCGAGGGCAAGTACAAGGGCGCGTCCGAGCAGGTGCCGCACTTTAGTGTGAGCTGCCAGCATTATTCCTTTGCCGTTAATGCGTTTGTCGATGTGATCCGTGAGTTCGATGCCGCGCGCTACGACTTTACCCTGCGCGAGGAGCAGACTCACGAGATTATCGAGGACGTCGCGCATATGAAAAGCGAACTCGGCATCCTGTATCTGTCGGAGCACAATCGCGAGGTCATCGAGCGCATGCTCGCCGCCAACGAGCTCGTATTCGAGGGACTCTTCTGCGCCGCACCGCATGTCTTTGTATGCGCCGACCATCCACTGGCGGACCGCGCCAGCGTGACGCTCGAAGATCTCGAGGACTATCCGTTTTTGTCCTACGAGCAGGGCAGCTACAACTCGTTTTACTATTCCGAGGAACTGACCTCGACCTTTGAGCGCCGCAAGAATATCCGCGTGCGTGACCGTGCGACGCTGTTCAACCTTGCCATGGGCCTCAACGGCTACACGGTATGCTCGGGCGTGATCAGCCACGAGCTCAACGGCCCCGGCATTATCTCGATTCCTCTCGACGTGGACGAGTACATGGAGATTGGCATCATCACGCGCAAGAACACGACGCTTACGCGCTACGGTCGGGCCTATATCGACGCGATTCGTCAGCATATCTAGGCTGCTGTGCTCCGCACGGTTCAAGTCTCTTTATGACAGTCCAGACTGATATAGGAAACATCTATATCAAACTGTTATAAACGTATATTTTACGATGGTCATATGGGCGCTCATACTCTGTCCCAGTAAAGCAACCAATGCAAAGGGAGATATCTATGAGCACTTCGATTCAACCGAACGCGCCGTTTCGCGCCGATATCGTCGGCAGCTTTCTTCGTCCGCAGGCTGTAAAGGACGCCCGTGCCGCCTATGTCGCGGGTAAACTCGACGCTTCCGGCCTTAAGGCCGTCGAGGACGATGCCATTCGCGATTTGGTGGCCAAGCAGAAGGCCGCCGGCCTGCAGGTGATCACCGATGGCGAGTTCCGCCGCAGCTACTGGCACCTCGATTTTATGTGGGGCCTTAACGGCATTGAGCGCCGCACCTCACGCACGGGTTATATGTTCCATGACGAGGAGACGACGGCCGACACCGCCGTGGTTACTGGTCCCATTAGCGGCGAGAACCACCCGTTCGTCGAGCATTTTAAGTTCGTCAAGGCGCTTGAGGGGGAGGGCCAGGTCGCACGCCAGACCATTCCGGCGCCGATCCAGACGTTCTCTGAGGTCACACTCGATCGCTGCGACGGCCAGCAGGAGAGCCTGCGCGCTGTCTATAAGACCGATGAGGAACTTGCCGACGCCATTGCGGCCGCTTATCGCACGGTGATCACCGACCTGTACGCAGCAGGCTGCCGCAACATCCAGTTTGATGACTGCACCTGGGGCATCTATTGCGATACCGACTTTGTGTCCAAGACCGGCATGAGCCCGGTCGACCTGCAAAAGGTAAGCGAGCTGGGCGTGGCGCTCAACAACGCCGCCATCGAGGGCAAGCCCGACGATCTGGTTATCAACACGCACGTGTGCCGCGGCAACTACCATTCCACCTATGCCTTTGAGGGCGGCTACGACCCCATCGCGCCGTACCTGTTCGCACATGAGAATGTCGATGCGTTCTATCTGGAGTTCGACACACCCCGCGCCGGCGGCTTTGAGCCGCTCAAGTACGTTGCCCCCGGCAAGAAGGTGGTGCTGGGACTGGTCACTACAAAGGCGGCTGAGCTTGAGGACGAAGACGTTATCGTCGAACGTATCCACGAGGCCACAAAGTATGTGCCGCTCGAGAATCTGTACCTGTCGCCCCAGTGCGGCTTTGCCAGCTGCGAGATTGGCAACAAGCTGACCGAGGACGAGCAGTGGGCGAAGATCGCGCTGGTCAAGCGCATTGCCGAGCGCGTTTGGAAGTAACGCTACCGTTTGCAGGTGACGGCGCGTGCGAGACATGGCGTATCACGTACAATGGTTCGGATCGTATCGATCGGGCAGGTTATCCGATATGCCTGATCGCCCTTCCATCATGAAAGGACTTCCATGTCCCAATCCTCGACGCCCGCCGTATCTAAACTCGAGGAGACTGTCGAATAGTAGTTGTGTTCAGCTAAATCAAAAAATGGCGTCCATGCGCATGTACGCGTGGACGCCATTTTTAATGCGTCAGTATCCAGTGGATGCCGCGCGCCATGCGCAGGTCAGTTTGGGCAAAATGATTGCCGGGGTTGAGCTCCAGCGTTGTTGGGATGTCGCGCTCGATAAACAGCTCTTCCATCGCGCGCGTATCGTCGAGTACGTGCCGCATCATGCGGTTGGGCGTCTTGGTTTCCTTTTTACCGAGCGACAGATAGGCGGCGTCGGGCGTAGCTGTCATCGTGCGCTCGCACGCGTAGTCGATAAAGCCGGGGAACCACAGCGACCCCGATGCACTCGCCGCGCGCTCAAAGACATCTGTTTGCCAAAGTGCCCACAGTGCAAAAAGACCCGCCAACGAGTAGCCGGCAACGCCGCGCCAGGCGGGCGGTTGCGGGAGCGATGATTCGGCCTGGGGGATTATCTGCTTCAACAACTCGTCAAGAAAACCAGCAGCCTGTCCGCCAAAGGGCTCGGCATCTCGTATAGTTCCGTCGCATTCCCAGGGGCTCAGCTCGCGATTCCAATCGAGCCCTCCAATGGCGACAAGGGTGAACGGCGGGCAGTCGAGCTCTCGGCAGCGCTCGTAGACTTCACTACCGTCGCCCATAACCACGGGAAGGTAGATGACGGGCGCGCCTTCCACACACTCTGAATAAACGGTTATCTGCTTATGATGCGCTTCCAAGGCAGGCTTCTCTCGGTGTTGTGATATTGACAGCCTCAATTGTCGCACGCTGGCGCGGGGGCAGACGCTAAAAGAAAGGCGCGGAGCCGCTCGATGCGACTCCGCGCCTTGATGTTCTGCTTTAGCAGACTATGCCGTTACGCCACGAAGAAGTAGACGAGGAAGGCAAGGGCTGCGATCCACATGAGCGGCTTGATCTTGGAGGCCTCGCCCTTAAAGAGCGCGACGATCACGTAGGCGATAAAGCCCAGGCCAATGCCGGCAGAGATGGAGTAGGTGAAGGGCACGCCGGCGACGATCATGAACGCCGGGAAACCCTGCGACACGTCGGACCAGTCGATCTCGGAGGCTTCGCTCATCATGAGGTAGCCGACGTAGACCAGAGCACCGCAGGTGGCGGCGCTGGAAACGATGGTGACGATGGGGGAGAAGAACGCGGCGAGAATGAACAGCACGCCGGTGGTGACGGAGGTGAGGCCCGTGCGGCCACCGTCGGCGGCGCCGGAAGTGGACTCGACGAAGGTGGTGATGGAGGAGACGCCCATGAAACCGCCCACAGCAGCGGCGGCGGAGTCGACGATCAGGATCTCCTTGATATTCTCGACGTTGCCGTCGTCGGTGAGGAACTCGCCCTGCTTGGCCACGGCCATCGCGGTGCCCATGGTGTCGAAGAAGTCACTCATGAGCAGCGAGAACGAGATGACGAGGAGCGTGGGGTCGGTAAGGACCTTGACGATGGCGGGCACGCCGCCGGCGTCGGCGATGGGGCCACCGATGCTCGAGAAGTCGAGCGGGGCGATGATACCGGTCGGAGCATGGGTCACACCTAGGGGGATACCGGCGATGACGGCGACGACGATGCCGATGAGCAGCGAGCCGGGGACGTTGCGGCAGGCGAGGGCGACTGTCACCAGGATGGAGATGATGCCGACGATGAAGGTGGGGGAGGTGATGTCGCCCAGACCGACGAGTGTACCGGCGCCAGCGGTGATAATGCCGGCATCGCACAGGCCAATCATGGCGATGAACAGGCCCAGACCCACCGAGATGGCGTGACGCAGGACAACCGGGATGGCGTCCATGATGGCCTC
Organism: uncultured Collinsella sp.; assembly: GCA_958435945.1. Lineage (GTDB taxonomy): Bacteria > Actinomycetota > Coriobacteriia > Coriobacteriales > Coriobacteriaceae > Collinsella. The sequence goes on from CAUBIC010000009.1 coordinate 16,012, forward strand.
GCGCAGGCCACAAAGCACGAGCAGCAAGATGACGATACCCTCGAGGAAGATGACGCTCATGGCCACGTGCCAGTCACCGCCGCAGACGGTGGTGGTGATTCCAGCGATCATCGCGTTGACGCCTAAGCCCGACGCGCAGGCGAGCGGGCGGTTAGCGAAGATGCCCATGCAGATGGTCATGATGCCAGCGCCCAGACAGGTGGCGCAGGCGAGCGCTCCCGCATCGATGCCAGCGCCCGAGAGCACTGCGGGGTTGACGGCGATGATGTAGGCCATCGCCAGGAATGTTGTCAGTCCAGCGCGAAGTTCGGTCCCGATTGTGGACTTGCGCTCACTGACGTGAAATAGTTCGTCCATGCATACCCTTTCCTTGTTCGGCCCCGAGTTTAGGCCGATTGACACGAACTCACCCACTATAGCCCCTTTACGACGCTGTTGTTCCTCGCATGTTGATGTTCGGCGCTTTGTAGCAGACGGACGGTATTTTTCGCATGAAAATGTGTGGGTACCGTATACTTAAGCGGTTACAACGACCCCTATGGAGGAACGTATGATTAAAGAGCTTTGCCACGACGAGGCTATCCTGTCCCAGCGTTGCGAGGTTGCGACCGTCGAGGACGAGTCGGTTGCTCAGGACCTGATCGATACCATCAAGTCGCTCGACGATGCCGGCTGCCTTGCCGCTAACCAGATTGGCGTTACCAAGAAGGTCTGCGTCTATCTGGACGACGCCGGCGAGCCCCACGTGCTCTACAACCCCCGTCTGGTGTTTGGCCTGGGCGCCAGCAAGATGGAGGAGAGCTGCCTGACGCACGAGGAGGTCACCAAGTCCACGCGCTATATCAAGTGCAAGGTTGCCTTTGACCAGATCGTCGACGGCAAGATGAAGGAGTGCCGCCGCGACTACGCGGGCTTTGAGGCACAGATGATCCAGCATATGATCGATCACTGTCTTGGAAAGTTGGTCTAAGGGGACCAAAGCACCGCACCTTGCCGCTCAATCGTCGCTTGCGTGGCAATCTGCGGCACTTTGACTCCTTAGACGACCTGCGGGGTTAACTTGGTTGAGTTTATCCTGCTTGAATAGCCCGGGTATGACATTGTTGTCATGTCCGGGCTTTTGTGTTTAGCGCCTTTTTGTTTGGTGACAATAAGCTTAGCAAGAACGTAAGGCTAGGAGGCGCTATGTGCACGAGTATTCGATTTACCGATGATTCCGGCCACATGTATCTGGGACGCAACCTCGACTGGAGCTTTGACTACGGCCAGCAGGTTCGCGTGATGCCGCGCGGATTTCACATTCCGTATTCGTTTATCGACGACGCGACAGCGGCGCACGCGGTGATCGGTATGTGCATCGATTACAAGAACTATCCCATGTTTTTCGATTGCGGTAACGATGCGGGCCTCGCCGTGGCGGGTCTCAATTTCCCGGGTTATGCCGAGTATGCCGAGGACCCTGTCGACGGCAAGACCAATATCGCGGCCTATGAGTTCCCCCTGTGGGTGGCAGCGACGTTCTCGACGGTCGATGAGGTCGAGGCCGCGCTGCGCGACACGGTGATTGTCGCCAAATCTGCCGGAGAGGGGCTGGGCGTGTCGCTGCTCCATTGGATTATCGGCGACAGCCAACGCAGTATCGTGGTCGAGATGATGGCTGACGGCCTGCATGTATACGACGATCCGGTCGACACCCTTGCCAACCAGCCGACCTTCCCGTGGCACATGGAAAACCTGCGCACCTATATCACCGCCACAAGCGATTTTCCGCAGACGGCGACATGGCGTGGCGCCGAGCTCAAGCCCTATGGAGCCGGTGCCGGCATGCGCGGCATTCCGGGCGATTGCTATTCGCCGAGCCGTTTTGTAAAGGCGGCGTACCTCAATGCCAATTACCCGCAAAAGGAGAGCGAGACCGAAAACGTCGTTCGCATGTTCCGCTCGCTCGAGGGCGTGGTGATGATCGAGGGAGCGTCCAGGATGGGCGATGGCAAGTTCGAGAAGACTATCTACACCGGATGCTTTAGCGCGCGCACGGGCAATTATTACTACGCGATGTATGGGGATCCGTCGATTCGCTACGTGAGCCTGATGGATGCCGAGGGTGCGAGCCCCGATAGGCTCGTGGTTCCCGAGCCGCGTCGTTCGTAGCCGCTAGCTTTACTGCAATACAAGACGGCCCTGCACCTCTCGAGGTGCAGGGCCGCTGTCGTTGATTTAAGGCGCCGCTAGAAGTTGGCGTCGTTGAGTTGTTCGCTCTCGAGGCCGTCGAGCTGTTGCTGTTCGGGCGTATCGGCGACGCTCTCGAGCAACTCGGTGGGATCGACGTTCATGTCCTTACCGGCTTCGTTGCCGTTGACCAAGTCGTCCGAGAAGATGTCGACTTCCATTTCCTCGGCCTCTTCGATCTGAACCTCGAGCGGCACCTGGGTGCGCACGAGCTTAACGGCCGGGCGCATGCGGGCAAACAGCGGCACGTACTCGATGATGATGGCCGAGTTCTCAAGACCGTACCAGCGTGCCGGGCTTCCGCAGGCGCGGCGGACGGCGTACTTGATTGCCATCACGCGGTGGTCATTGCGGTTGATGTCCGTTTCGGGGGCAAGCATCTTGCGCAGCATACAAAAGCGGAAGTCACCCACGTTGCCGCGTGTCTCGTAGATGGAGTAGGTGTGATGTTGCGGCGGCAGCTCGCCCGATGCCATCAAGTCGCCGACGATCTGACGCAGGTAGGCATTAACGCGCTGGTTGACCTTAAAGCCCAGGTCCAGGCGCACGCGGAATAAAAAGTCCGTGCCAAAGGTCTCGACGGAATACTCGTGCGTATAGGGCTCGTCGGTGACATGCACGTTAATGAACCAATACGCCTTGGCGCGCTTGGGATGTTTATCCAGGATGGAATAGAGCACGTCGCGGTCGAGCGTGAGCGGATCGGGGCTGTTGGTGAGAAACACCAGGTTGTCGGCGAGCACGGGATAGGTCTCGTCGTTGCGCAGGCGGTTGAGCTGGTCGATGTACTTGGAGACGGGCAGCAAAATCGTCTGCGTGCGCTCGATGGCGGTGCCGCGGCGCCACACGTACATAAGGCCAAACAGCAGTGCGGCCAGGAAGATCATGACGTAGCCGCCGTCAAAGAACATGGTGAGGCACGAAGCGAAGAAGCACAGCTCAATGGCACCAAAGAGCAGGGCAAAGATGCAGGCGCCCAGCTTGTGCTTGAGGATGCCGATGATATAGCTCGTCAAAAGCGTCGTGGTCATGAGCATGGTCACGGTGATGGCGAGGCCATAGGCACTCTCCATGCGCTCGGAGTTTTGGAACAGCAGCACGATGAAGATACAGCCGACCCACATGATGTTATTGACGAGCGGAATATAGAGCTGACCCTTGGTGTCGCTGGGGTAGTGGATGCGCAGGTGCGGCATAAGGTTGAGGCGCGTTGCCTCGGATACCAGCGAGAACGAGCCGGTGATGAGGGCCTGCGAGGCGATGATGGCCGCCACGGCCGAAAGCACGATGGCAAAGGGGCGCAGGGGCTCGGGAAGCATCATATAGAACGGGTTAACGATATCCATCGCGAGCATCTGGGGGTTGGAGTTATTGGCGAGCAGCCAAGCTCCCTGACCCAGGTAGTTAAGGATAAGCGCTGCCTTAACAAACGGCCAGGATGCATAGATGTTGGCCTTGCCAACGTGGCCCATGTCCGAGTAGAGGGCCTCGGCGCCGGTCGTCGACAGGAAGACGAAGCCGAGCACCATGATGCCCGAGTGGTTGATGGGCGAGAACAGGAACATGATGCCGCGGATGGGGTTGAGCGCGCGTAGGATGGACAGGTTGCCGAGCATGTTGAACAGGCCGGCGCCCGCCAGGAACAGGAACCACAGCGTCATGAGCGGGCCGAAGAGCTTGCCGATTGACGAGGTGCCGGCGCGCTGCATGGCAAACAGACCGCAGATAATGATGATGGTGATGATGATCACATTGGTCTGACCGTCACCCAATAGTGCGTGGCCCCACTCGATGGTACGCAGGCCCTCAATGGCTGTGGTGACCGTGACCGCGGGGGTGAGGATGCCGTCGGCGAGCAGCGCCGCGCCGCCGATCATGGCGGGGAGAATCAGCCATGGCGCCACCTTGCGCACGAGACTGAACAGGGCGAAGATGCCGCCTTCGTTGTGGTTGTCGGCCTTCATGGCGATTACCACGTACTTGACCGTGGTCACGAGCGTCATGGTCCAGATGACGAGCGAAAGCGCGCCCAGGATCATGTCCTCGCTGACGGTACCGATGCCGCCGTTGTTGGCGACGATTGATTTCATGGTGTACATGGGGCTCGTGCCGATGTCGCCATAGACGACGCCGAGCGTTACGAGCAGCATGCCAGCGGAGAGGGGGATGGCTCCGTGCCCGCCTTGCCCGCGCTGGTCTTGGAGGTTTGCCTCCAGTTTATTGTGTGCCACGAGGACTCCCTTAGACATCCGGTTATCTGTCTAGGACAAAAAACTTTATGCCGTCTTTATACATACAAGAGCAGTTTGGCACATCGGGTTATTTTAGACAATAATCCTCAGCTGGGGATTATTTATCTACGCAGGTAGCATTTCAAAGCAGGGGCTTTTAAGCACGTACTGTCTGGGCGATGCCAGCCTTGGCGTTTGCGCGTTTGCCGGCGAGTTCGCAAAAAATCGCGCCGCCGATGATAAGCGCGGCACCCATCAGGCGGACCGGTGTTATGGCTTCGCCCAAAAGGACGGCCGAGAACACGACGGCCGAAAGCGGCTCGAGGTAGCCGACGACCGCGACGGTCTGGACGGGCAGCTTGGCGACGGCGCTAAAGTAGAGCAGGCAACCGATGCCGGTGTTGATGACGCCGAGCATGACGACGGCGCGCCAATCAATACTGGCGGCGACGCCGGCGGACAGGAATGAGGGGGCGCCCTGCGTGATGAGCGTGAGGACCAGCGCGGTCACAAAGGCGGCGCTCACCTGGAGCGTGGAGTTCTCGAGGCCTTCGATGTGTGGCGCACCCTTGCTAGCGATGACCATCAGCGCATAGCAAAATGCCGAGGCGATACCGCAGACAATACCCGCAATGGGCATATTGCCGCCTAGACCTTGTGCTGCAATGAGAAAAGCACCGCAGGCGACGGCGATAAACCCGGCGATTTTGCCGCCGGTCAGTTTTTCACCAAAGATGAGTGGGGAGAGCGCCATAACGATGATGGGGCCACAGTAGTACAGCAGCGAGGATACGCCGACGCCGATCGTCTGGTAGGCGCGGAACAGAAAAATCCAGCTGGCGCCCAGCGCGGCTCCCGAGAGGAGGAGGGCTGCGGCTTCGCGGGGGCGAGATGGCGCCTGCAACTTATGGCTTTGGGTGATGGCGAGGATGGTGACAAGCGAGAGCGCGCCCAAAAACGTGCGTAGTAGCACGATATCGGAGCTCGGCAGCGCGATGGCAGCGGCGATGATGCCGTTGGAGCCAAACAATAGCAATGCTGCTAAGTACGTAAACAGTCCGTTGTTCATGCGCTGACATCCCCTCTATATCCGAACATGTTCACTATGGGTGAACTGGCTTTAGAAGAAAAGCGAATATAATGCATGGAAAACATGACAAAAACTCATGCAAGGGTGGGGACGTGCCGTGGAGACCAATATCCAAAAGATGCAAGTGCTGCTCGAGACGGTGCGTGCCGGCAGCTTTACGCGTGCTGCAGAGTGCCTGAGCTATTCGCAGTCGGGCGTGAGTCGCATGGTGGGCGACCTTGAGGCAGACTGGGGTTTTAAGGTGCTTGATCGCAGCCGCGAGGGCGTGGTGCTTTCTGCCGACGGGCGGCAGGTCATGCCGGCAGTCGAGGCGTTATGCGAAGAGTTTGGCCGCCTGCAGCGACGCGTGGACGAGATGCGAGGGCTCATGCGCGGCAAAATCTGCATCGGTACGTTTTCGAGCGTGGCGACCCACGTGCTGCCGCCAGTGATTGCGCGCTTTCGCGCCGATCACCCGGACGTCGATTACGAGTTGCTGATGGGCGATTACTCAGAGATTGAACAATGGGTGTCAGAGGGCCGCTGCGATCTGGGCTTTATCCCGCATGAGCCCCGAGAAAACGGCATGGCATCGCGGCCTTTGGTGCGCGACGAGTTGATGGCGGTAGTGCCGGCAGGCTCTTTGCTTGCCACGGCGGAGGCCGTCTCTCTTTCCGATTTGGCTAACGAGCAGTTTATTCTGCTAGAACGCGGCACCGATGACGAGATTACGCCGCTGTTTCGCCGCGCGGGCCTGGCGGTGCGCTCTAAGCTGTCGACTTGGGATGACTATGCGATTATGGCTATGGTCGAGGACGGCTTGGGCGCGAGCATTCTTCCCGCGCTCATCTTGCGCCGCTGTCAGTTCGATGTTGCCGTGCGACCACTCGAGGGACATCCCCATCGGCAGATCAATGCGATATATCGCACGGCTGACGTTTCGCTTGCCGCCGCTCGATTCCTTGAATACCTCTAAACGTGTGCACGTCATTGTCCGCTTTGGGCAAAACTCGGAGTTCCGTACGTTTTCTTATGAAATTGAACTTTCGAATGAGGTACGGCGCTATACTGCTTGCTAAATTGAACCCAGGTTCAATTCGTGTTCTATAAATTGAACTTTGCCAGCAAGGAGGTTCCTGTGGCCCAAGAGACGTTTAGCGATCGCCTGCGACAGACTATGTCCAATCGCGACGTTCGCCAGTCGGACGTAATCCGCGCATCGGAGATGCTCGGCAAAAAACTCGGCAAGAGTCAGATGAGCCAATATGTGAGCGGCAAGACGATCCCGCGGCGCGATGTGGCTGAGCTGCTCGCCCGTATTTTGGAGGTCGATGTTACCTGGCTGCTCGCCGGCGACGCCGATCAAGGCGAGGCATCATCACCCCGCAACGATTCCAAGCCCGAACCCCATCCCTCAGCTCAAATTGCAAGGAGCACCACCATGCGTACTTTTTCTAAATCCACCAAACTCGACAACGTCCTGTATGACGTGCGCGGTCCCGTCGTCGACGAGGCCGCCCGTATGGAGGACGAGGGCGAGCGCATCCTCAAGCTCAATATCGGCAACCCGGCGCCCTTCGGTTTCCGCACGCCCGATGAGGTCATCAAGGACATGCGCCAGCAGCTGCCCGACTGCGAAGGCTATTCCAACTCGCGTGGCCTGTTCTCCGCGCGCAAGGCGATCATGCAGTATTCGCAGATCAAGGGCCTGCCCAACGTTCAGATGGAGCATATCTACACGGGCAACGGCGTGTCCGAGCTCATTCAGCTTTCGATGAACGCGCTGCTCGACAATGGCGACGAGATTCTGATCCCCAGCCCCGACTATCCGCTCTGGACGGCGTGCGCAACCCTTGCTGGCGGTCATCCCGTACATTATCTGTGCGATGAGCAGGCGGATTGGTATCCCGACCTGGAGGATATGGAGTCCAAGATCACGAGCGCGACCAAAGCCCTCGTCATCATCAACCCCAACAACCCCACGGGTTCTGTCTATCCGCGCGAGGTGCTCGAGGGCATCGTCGAGATTGCACGCAGGCATCAGCTGATGATCTTTGCCGATGAGATCTACGACCGCCTGTGCATGGACGGCTACGAGCACGTCTCGATTGCCTCGCTCGCCCCCGATCTGCCCTGTGTCACCTTTAGCGGCCTTTCCAAGTCGCACATGATCGCGGGCTATCGCATTGGCTGGATGGTGCTTTCGGGCAACCAGCGCTGTATGAGCGACTTCATCATGGGCATCAACATGCTCTCCAACATGCGCCTGTGCTCCAACGTGCCGGCTCAGTCGATCGTCCAGACGGCGCTCGGCGGCCATCAGTCGGTCAACGACTACATCCGTCCCGGCGGTCGTGTCTACGAGCAGCGCAACTTTGTGTATGAGGCGCTCAACAAGATCGACGGCATCTCGGTGGTCAAGCCGCGCGCGGCGTTCTACATCTTCCCCAAGATGGATGTTAAGAAGTTCAACATCACCGATGACGAGCAGTTTGCCCTCGATCTGCTGCACGAGAAGAAGATTCTGATCACGCGCGGCGGCGGCTTTAACTGGGCCGAGCCCGATCACTTCCGCATCGTGTACCTGCCGCGCATGGAAGTGCTCAAAGAGTCCCTCGAAGACCTCGCCGATTTCTTCGATCACTACCGCCAGGCGTAACGGCAAAGGTAGCCTGTAATGAAACGGTCGGCCCGCAACGGATGCGGGCCGACCGTTTTCTGTCTAAGCCCGTGCTGTTAGCGCTTGTCTCGTTGAGCGGGCGAGGTTCGCGTGTGAGCGGTAAGTTCTATTCCAAAATGGAATACAGTGGGCTTAAGCTGGAATTGATGTCCGGGTACCTGCTTTTCTAGAATGTTTTCAACAAGATGAAAGGCGGTTCCAACCAATGATTATCGATGCAAATTCCTACTGGTTCGACGAGCACATCTTTCATGACGAGACGCTCTGCGAACAGTTTTTGGCCGAGGTACCCCGCGCCTATGACACCGAAGGCTATCTGACCATGAATTCCGCCGGCAAACGACAGATCGTGATCGAGATGCCCGCCGGTTCTCCGGGTCTTAACTACATTGAGGGCGACTACACCCTCGAGAAGCGCTTGGCCGATATGGATGAGGCGGGGGTCGACAAGGCGATCCTCAAGCTCCCCGGTTGTCACGAGTGGATGTCGCTCGAGATGTGCCGGCGTTTCAACGACGGTATGGCTGCTGACGCGAAGGCGTCAAGTGGCCGTTTGATTCCGCTTGTCGCTGTGCCGCCCTTTGGCACCAAAGCGAATTTGGAGGAGCTCGATCGCAGGCTCGACGATGGTTTTGCGGGTGTGCAGCTCTGCGCTCACTACGGCAAGCGCTATCTCGACGACCAGGTCTTCTCGAGCTTTTTCGAGCACCTGAACGAACGCCATGTCACCGTTTACGTGCACCATGTTCCCGTGCCGGTCGAGAACGAATCGCTTCTCGCGTACGACAACCTTCGCCGCTCTTATGGCCGCTGCGTCGACCAAACTACGGCGATCGGCCGAGAGATCTTTGGCGATTTCTTTGAGCGCTACCCCAATATCAAGATGGTCCACTCCATGCTCGGCGGCGCATACTTTGCGTTCAAGGAGATGCTGCTGCCTCATGGTCCCAAGCGCCCTGATGCTTCTGGCCGTTTTCAGGTCGATACCGAGACCGTTTCCAGGCGCCTCGAGAACAACATCTATTTCGACATGTCCCATGCTCAGCCTTGGGGCAAGACACTCCTTGCCTGCGCGGTTGACGTGCTGGGTGCAGACCATATTGTTTTTGGCACGAGCTATCCCGTTAAACGCGAGTGGCTCACCGAGGGTGTCGCCTGCGTTCGCGCTGCAAATCTGAGCGATACAGACAGCGACCTTGTGCTTGGCGGTACGGCGCAGCAACTGTACGGTGTCGAGTGAGCGGCAATCAGAGGGGAGTATCTGCCATGGACGAAGGAGAGATGAGGGCTGGGGCCGCTCGTGTGGCCATCGATCTTGGGGACGTGTTGCCGTTCGACGGTTTCGACGAACTCCGTCATGAGGTCTTCGCCCGTGCCCTTATCATCGAGGGGACGGGGCGACGCGCCTGCGTCCTTTCGCTTGAGGTCACCTCGATCGCTCCGGCTCTACTCGCCGATCTGCGTGAGGTTGTTGAGGATGCCGCCAATTGCAGCGGTGCTTATTCTTGGGTGGTTCCTACCCACACGTTTTCCATGCCTCACGTCCGCACTCCCGGGCATCTTGTCGACGATGCTGCCCGCAACCGCAACGAGCGCTATCGCGCAGCGCTCGTCGCTGCCGCCCGCACGGCTGTCGAGCGCGCTGTTGCGGGCATTCGCTCTGCCACGCTCGCCACTGTGGAGGGCGAATGCCCCGTGAACGTTAATCGCGACATTGAGACGCCTGCCGGCTGGTGGTTGGGCTCGAATCCCAGGGGGTTTGCCGACCACACGATGCCCGTACTCGCCATAAGGGATGCCGGGGGCGAGTATGTTGCCGTGCTCGCGACGGCGGACGTTCAGTCCTCCGTGCTCGATGGGTCGCGCGACTCCGAGGGGAGGCACATGGCGAGCGGAGACCTCTTTGGTTTTGCCGCCATGTCACTCGAGCGCGAGCTGGGCGGCGTTGCCCTGTTGCTGCCAGGTGCCGCGGGCGACCAAGGTCCGGCGGAGCGCTCCATGAACGTCATGTTCGATGCGGCCGGCGTTAAGCAGACGGTCGATGCCCATGAAGACGGATACCGCATGCTGCACCAGCAGGGGCAGGCCTTGGGCGATGCTTTGATTGAGGCCGCTCGCATGGCGCGTGAGGATGACGCCACCGGCATCGATGCCCGCACGGTCGACGTTTTTCTGCCCGCTCAGACACGCGCCGATTTTCACTCTTTGGCTCCGCACCGAACGTATGAATTTCATGCCGCTGGCGAGCAGCGCACGAGGGTCTATCTGCTCCGGCTGGGAAACGTCGAGCTTGTCGGCGTACAACCTGAGGTCTCGAGTGCATTCGGCGCCACTGTGCGCGCCGCTCGGTCCGGCTCTGTGTTCTTTGCCACGCTCGTCAACGGCGGACAGAAGTACCTACCGGCTCCCGACGCGTACGAAAAGATCACCTATGAGGCCATGAACTCCGGTTTTGCCGCCGGATCCCATGAGCGCCTCGTCGAAATCATCATTGCCGCCTTGAATGCGGCGTGACACAGAAGGAGAACGTGCATGAACATTGGACACGCGCGCCGCAAAATCACCCCACAGGGCGACATCTACCTGATTGGCTACCGCAATCTTCCCAACCGTCTTGAGCCTGCGACAGGCGTCCATGACGACGTCTTCGCCAACGCCATCCTCTTCCAGCAAGGCGAACGTGAAGTGTTTCTCTTTAATGCCGATGTCCTCGAATTCGAGGAAAGCATGGCCGAGGAAGTCAAGACAATGCTCGCCGAGCGCTACGGCATTGACCGTGATTGCGTCCTGCTCTCGGCGACGCACGACCATACTTCAATCGTCGCTTACCACCGCAGCTGGTGGACGGGAAAATTCGACGAGAACTACTACCGCTGGTTCCTCGATACCATTTGCCAATGCTTTGAGGAGTGCCGCGCCAACGCACAGCCCGCGATTTGTCGCTTGGGCAAGCAGGTCATCACCGGTTTCTACGACAACCGCATCATCCCAGGTGAACTCGCCGACAATGAGGTCATTGTCGTATCGTTCTTCGATACCGAAGGCAAGCCATTTGCGGGCTTTGTGAACTGGGCGGTGCATTCTGCCTGTGTCGGACCCGACTGCACGGAGCTCACGAGCGAACTCGCCGGTCTTACCGGCAAAAAGCTCGCTCAGAGTCTTGGTTACTATCCGGCCATGGTCGTCGGTGCTGCTGGCGACTGTAGCGACCGCAATTTTCGTCAGGGACGCGGCATTCCCGAGGTCGAGCGCGTTTCGACCGGTCTTGCCGAGGCGATTTCCCAGATCAAGCTCGATCGCGAGGTCGTTCTCGACCGCATCGAGCCTCAGACGTTCTATCACACCGTTGCCCATGACGACTTTTCGCTCACGCTTAAGTGTGTCGTCATCAGTTTGGGCGGCCTGCATCTCTTTGTGTTCCCGAGTGAGCTCGGCAGCGACTTGGGCATTCGCATGAAGCGCGAATGCCCGGTCGAGGGAATAGTTTGCGGTTACACCAACGGCTATTTCGAGTATTTCCTTCCGGCACGCGAGTACGGCCTCTCCTTTGAGACCGAGCGTACTCAGATTCCCCAGGGCGAACCGGAACGTCTGTGTGACAAGTTCTGCCAGACGACGAGACTTCTCGGCGCAGCAGATTCGCGTCTGTAGACCTGATTGCGTGACATGGGCCAATGAGGCTCGCTGCCATGTGATCGGCATCTTCCATCTTCTCTGCCGTTTCCCATCCCGGGCGTACGTGCGTCCGCGGATTTCAAAGGGGGAAGCGGGTTCCTTGCCCTCCCACGTCGACTACGGAGGCATGAAATCGATGCTATACCCCGCTCAGAAAAAGGAGAATTCCATGAAATACCAGAAGCTTTGCGATGAAATCATCACAAAGGTCGGTGGTCGAGACAATGTGTTAGACGTGAGCCACTGCATTACGCGTCTCCGCTTCCACCTCAAGGATGAATCGCTCGCCCAGACCAATGAGCTTAAGGCGACGAAGGGCGTCGTTGACGTCATCCAGGCCGGCGGACAGTATCAGGTCGTGATTGGTGCCACTGTCGAGGCCGTCTACAACGACCTTGTTCAGATTGGCGGGTTCGACTCCAAACCCGCACTCGATATCGATGAAGGCGACGACGTCAAAAAGGGCGATCCATTCTCGCGTCTGCTGGCCATCATCTCCGAGATTCTGCAACCGGTTCTTGGCGTGCTTATGGCCGGTGGCTTTATCAAGTCGATGCTCGCGCTCTGCACGGTTGCCGGTTGGCTTGCCAAGGACAGCAATACGTATGTGACGCTCTCGGCAATCGGAGATTCGGTCTTCTATTACTTTCCGCTAATCATTGGCTGGACGTCGGCCAAGAAGTTCGGACTTAAGCCCGTTATGGGAATGGCGCTCGGTGGTATCCTTGTCTACCCGACGCTCGTTGCCCTTATGGGCGGAGATCCGCTCTACACGCTCGGCGCCGGCACGGTCTTCGAGTCCAATGTCTACGGTGATATTTTTGGCATCCCGCTGATCATGCAGAATTACTCATCGACGATTCTGCCTGCGATCTTTATCGTCTGGATTGCCTCCAAGGTGCACAAGGCCCTTTCTAACGCGCTGCCCGCGCTTGTGAGCTCGTTCTTCTCCAACATCCTGACGCTCCTCATTTGCGGCATCCTTGGCCTGCTTGTGGTCGGTCCGGTCATGACGGTCCTCTCCAACATCGTTGCCCAGATCATCTTGATGCTCATCAACTTCCAGCCCGCCATCGCCGGCTTTGTCATCGGCACGTTCTGGAGCCTGCTCGTCATGTTCGGCCTGCACTGGGGTATCATCCCGCTGTGGTTTCTCGATGTCGCAACCTACGGCTATGACCTCATTAACCCGCTCGTGTATGCAGGCGGTTGTGCCATCGCCGGTGCTGTGCTTGGCATGGTCATCCGAACCAAGGACTCCGAGGAAAATGCTGCCGTCAACATTCCCGCCCTTGTCTCTTCGATTTTCGGTGTCAACGAGCCTGCGCTTTACGCCATCTTGCTGCCGCGTAAGCGTCTTATGTGGTCAACCTTTATTTCCGCTGGTGTAGGCGGCGCCATTGCCGGCCTCATGGGTGCCAAACTCTATGCCTTCGGTGCCTCCGGCCCGCTCGGTTTCCCGAGCTTTATTAACCCTGCCGGCATCGACACGGGCTTTATCGGCCTTGTCATCTCCGGTGTGGTCGCTTTCGTTCTGGCTCTTGTCGCCGCTATGGCGATCGGTACCAGGAAGGACGAGGGCGGTAAGGCGCTCAACATCTCGGTGGACTAGTCTGTCTGCGCACTTTAACTAAATATGCCTCGGACGGCGACGTGCCGCCCGAGGCATATTTGTGTTTTGTGCCGTTGTCAGCGTGTTTGCGGACACAAGTCTGCGGTTGTGGAGCAGCGGGGATTATGACGGTCGTGCCGCGGTGGAAGACGCACGGTCGCCCTGCAGGAGCTGACGGTAGGGGAGGAAGCCGATGAACGAGACGACCGCCTGCGAGTGCGCGGCGTTCCGCTTGAGGTAGAGCCTGACCTCGGAGGTCGTCGCGGGCTCAAGCGGCACCAGGGCTACCTTTCCGCTGGCAAGCGATTCCGCCGGCTTGCGCATGAGGAATGAGACGCCGGCGCCGCGTGCGACAAGAGAGATGATGTTCTCGGCTCGTTTGCCGGTGAACGTAACGCGTGGGCCAAATCCAGCTTCGCGACAAAGGGAAAGGACGAGCTCGCTTACGAACGAGCCTTGGGGAAGCATGAGGAAATTCTCGTCGATAAGGTCGTCTATCTCGACGGTGTCACGTTCGGCGAGCGGATGGTCGAGCGGAAGGACGGCCACGAGCCGGTCAGTCGTAAAGGGAATCTTTTTGAACTCCGGCTCGATGGCGCCACTGTCACGGATGAAGGCCAGGTCAATGTCCTCGTGCAGGAGCATACGCTTGAGTGTGTCGCCCTCGCCCTCGATGAGCTCAACAGAATATGAGGGGTTCGCCTGCTGAAAATCGATGACGGCGTCCGTGATCCCATAAGGGGCCATAATGGGGATAGAACCTACGGTGAGGTGCTCGAGCGGCTCACCTGCGCCTATTTGAATGGCGGCAAGATAGCGGTGCTGAAGCGTCGCAATTTTTTGCGCATAGGGGAGGAGCGCTTCACCTTGCGCGGTGAGTGTTACGTGGCGCTGGCTTCGATCGATGAGCTTGCAGCCGAGTTCGTGCTCCATTGCCATGATGTGCTTGGAGAGGGTTGATTGCGACATGAAAAGCAGTTCCGCCGCATCAAGAAACGTGCGTGACTGCGCTAAGATGGCGAATTCGCCAAAGCGGCTGATATCCATAGGGAGGCCTCCGGTACCCTCATTTTGGCAGGTGGCCTAAACCACGACGCCATTGCAGTGGTCGATTTCGTGCTGGATGATCTCGGCGGTGTAGCCCGAGAAGTTTTTGATGCGGTGAACGAAGTTCTCGTCCAAATACTCAACCTTAATGCGGCGATAGCGGGTACAGGGACGCTCGCCGGTCAGCGAGAGGCATCCTTCGCTCGTCTGATAGGCATTGACCTGCTCAAGAATTTGAGGGTTGTACATCAGGAGTGTCCTGTTGCCGTCCTTTACGCAGATGATGCGTTTGCGCACGCCGATCATGTTGGCGGCGAGGCCCACGCACTCGCGCTCATGCTCGTGGAGTGTATCCAGGAGATCCTGCCCGGTTACGGCATCGTCGGGTCCCGCGTCTTCGGAAGGCAGACGCAAAAAGAACTCGGATTTCATGATGGGCTTAATCATGGCGGGCTCCTCATGTCTTATGCTTTCGTGGACTTTTAATAATAGCGCGGAAGGAAAGCTGTGCGTCCGCGTTACAATCTTTCGATGTTGGACCATGTTGCCAGATTCGTCGTGTACGGCGTCTGGCGTAAGTCTAGGGCTCATTTTTCGCCCTGGACCGTTCCTCTGGGGCGATGCGACTGTCGTTCCAAGAGGAAGGAAATGCATGGGGAGCAAATCTCAGCAACAAGTTCAAGTAACGCCATCGGCCTCTGCGGCGATTCTCGTCGTAATGTATATTGCAGCCTTTGTTGCCGCGTTTAACGAGAACATCATTAACGTGGCGTTGCACGACATTATGGCAGCCTTTTCGGTGAGTGCCACCACGGCACAGTGGCTCGTCTCGGGCTACATGATCGTGACGTCGATTTTTACGGCCATCATGGCCTTCCTGTCCGGCCGTTTCTCGACGCGCAAGCTGCTGTTTTTCGCATGCGGATGCATGGTCGCCGGCGAAGTCCTGTGCCTGGTCGCTCCGTCGTTTAGCGTTTTGCTGCCAAGTCGTATTTTGCAGGCTGCGGGATCGGGCATCTTGTTCCCGCTCATGATGAACGTGGTGCTGTCTTGCGCCCCGCGCGAGAAGCTCGGTTTGTATCTGAGCCTGGGCGGCGCCTGCATTACGCTAGGACCGGCGTTTGGACCCGTGATTAGCGGTCTTATGTGCACGTTATTTGGCTGGAGGGCGGTGTTCGTAGTGCCGCTGGTGGGCGGCATTGTGGTCGCTGCAGCGGGCGTTAAGCTTGTTCAGAATGTCGGAGAGCGCTCGAACACCACGCTTGATATTCTGTCGGTTGTTTTGCTCGCCGCCGGCATTACGGCATTTGTGTATTCCGTAGGCGAGTTCTCGACCAATCTGATTGCCGGCATCGTGGCGCTTTTCGCCGCCATTGTGCTGCTCGGCCTGTTTGCGGCCCGTCAGCTCAAGCTCGAGCATCCGGTGCTTAACGTGCGTCCCATGGCGAGCTTTCGCTTTTGGCCTGCGTGTTTGCTTGTGGTGGTGTCGATGATGACGACGTTCTCGATGAGCGTTTTGTTGCCGCTCTATTTTGAGGGCGCATACGGCATGACCGCACTTATTGCGGGCTTGCTCATTTTGCCGGCGATTGCCTGCAACGCCGTGACCTCGATTGTGGGCGGACGCGTGATGGACGCCCGTGGCGCATGGCCGCTGCTGCCGGTCGGTTTTGCCCTGATTGCCGTGGGGCAGACTGCCATCTCGATGACGGCGGCAAGCATGAACATCGGCGTCGTCGTGGCGCTGGCCGTTGTAGTGTATGCCGGAGTCGGTTTGGTGCTGAGCCCCTCGCAGACGGCCGGCTTGGAGACGCTGCCTGCCGCTGAGCATCCCCACGGAACGGCATTGCTCAACACGTGGAACATGATTGCCGCATCGTTTGGCCCGTCGCTGTTTATCGGTCTGCTCTCGAGTTCTGCTGCGACTGCCGGCGCCGCTGGCGCTGCGACGGACGTTGCCCAGGCGATTGGATTTGCAGCTGCCGTGCGTGTGGCGGCTGTAATTGCCGTGGTCGGGTTCGCGGTGTCGCTGGTGTACGCTCGTCGCGAGTCACACATGTCGCATTAATGTGTGCACATAGATTCTGCAGCTAGATTAGATGGCGACACCATAAACTAATGGACGTTTTGCCGAGAGGCATGAATGTTTAAAGCGCAAAGAGTGCGCGACGGGCCCCGCGAATGGGGCGATGATGCCCGAGAGGGCCAAGAAGGAGTCTCATGTCCGAGAACGAAGAGATCATGAACGAGACCGAGAACGAGACCATGACTGCCGAGGTCGAGGCAGTCGAGACCGTGGAGACCGAAGCTGCCGAGGTTGAGGCTGCTGACGAGGTTTCCGCCGAGGAGGAGGCCGAGGTTGTCGAGGCCGCCGTTGATTACGATGACGAAGAGCTGATGGACAAGATGCAGAAGGCCGCCCGCCTGCTGCGTAGCCGTCGCTTTGCTATTTCTAAGGAGGAGGAGGCCAAGGCCGAGCGCATGGCGAACATCGAGCGCGCCATCAAGCTTCTTGACCTCAAGCCCAAGATGGAGCAGAAGGAAATGTCCGACCTGCTGGGCATGCGCCTTCGTGAGCTCGATGGCCTGATGGCCGAGGCCGAGGCTGCCGATCTGGTCGGCCGCATCGACGACGCCGAGGGCGATATGCGCAAGATTGTTGTCTTCGCCGCCGAGGATGCCGCTGAGGGCCTGGTCGAGCTTGCCAACAAGAAGGAGAAGCTCCTGCCCGAGCTTTCTTACGAGGAGGCCACCGAGCTGATGGCCGCTCTCGATAAGGTTATCGCTCCGCTCGTCGCCATGGGCCTGGACGAGGATCGCGGTCCTCGCGGCGGCCGTGACGACCGTGGTGGCCGTGGCGGCGACCGTGGCGGTCGCGGCGGCTTTGGCGATCGTGGTGGCCGTGGTGGCGACCGCGGCGGTCGCGGTGGCGACCGTGGCGGCCGTGGCGGCTTTGGTGACCGTGGCGGCGACCGTGGCGGTCGCGGCGGCTTTGGTGGCAACCGTGGTGGCTATGGCGACCGCGGCGGCAACCGTGGCGGCTTCGGCGGCAACCGTGGTAATGACCGTGGCGGTCGCGGTGGCGATCGTGGCGGCCGCAACGGCGGCGGCTTCCGCGGCAACCGCTTTTAGGGGTTACGCGGTTCTACGAACCGCGTAACTAGTTGACGCTGCGCGCCCACCAGAGCGACAACTTGTCATTCAAAGAGGACGGCATGACCAGAAGGTCTATGCCGTCCTCTTTTCATGTCAATTTGTTCGCTCTGGTGGGCGCTCGCTGTCGGTACCAAAACATCGACATTGCCATGATCCAAGGTAGTCATTGGGGACGTTCTTAAACGACTACATAGCATGAGAGTGGATAATCTCCCGGTTTGAGTCTGCATTCAAGCTCAAAGTGGGAGATTATCCACTCTCATTTGTTATGTGTCCGAAATTCCACGTTCGTTTCTACTCCGCCTACATTTGGAGGAAGAGCTCGTGGAGGCGGGTGTCGTCGTCGAGCTCGGGGTGAAAGGTAACACCGAGCTGGTTGCCTTGGCGGGCGGCGACGATGCGGCCGTCGACTTCGGCTAGGGCCTCAGTGTCGCCGTGCACTTCGACGATGCGGGGTGCACGGATAAACGTCAGCGGCAACTCACCGTCGATACCGCCTACCTGCCCCTTGGTGCGAAAGCTGCCGAGCTGTCTGCCATAGGCATTACGCTCAACGAGCACATCCATGGTTGCCAAACGCGGCGTGCCCTTATCGTCATGGGCGGCAAGGTCGTGAGCCAGCAGAATCAGGCCGGCGCAGGTGCCCAAGACGGGCATGCCCTCAACAATGCGTGTGCGAAGCCCCTCGAGCATACCGAGTTCGGCAAGTAGCTTGCCCTGAACGGTGGACTCGCCGCCGGGGAGGACCAGGTGGTCAAAGTTCTGCTGCAAATCGGCCGCCTGCCTCAGCTCAATACAACGTGCGCCAAGCTCGGATAGTCTTGTCTCGTGCTCGGCAAAAGCGCCTTGGACCGCCAGCACGGCGACCGTTTGGCCTGCATAATCGCTCATGTGCGATCCTTTCTGCCGGACTAGCGCCCGCGCTCCTCCATGATAATCTCGATCTCGTCGGCGTTGATGCCCACCATGGCCTCGCCCAGGTCCTCCGAAAGCTCGGCGATGAGCTTGGCATCGGTGAAGTTCGCCACGGCCTTGACGATGGCGGCGGCGCGCTTGGCAGGGTCGCCGCTCTTAAAGATGCCCGAGCCGACAAAGACGCCCTCGGCGCCCAGCTGCATCATCAGCGCGGCGTCGGCGGGGGTCGCTACGCCGCCGGCGGCAAAGTTCACAACGGGAAGCTTGCCCGTGGCATGGACCTCGCGCACCAGCTCGACCGGAACCTGCAGTTGCTTGGCTGCCTCAAAGAGCTCATCGTCGCGCAGGGCAACAACGTCGCGGATTTGCTTTTGGATCTTGCGCATGTGACGCACAGCCTGAACGACGTCGCCCGTGCCCGGCTCGCCCTTGGTGCGAATCATCGTGGCGCCCTCGGCAACACGGCGCAGCGCCTCGCCCAGATCGCGGGCGCCGCAGACAAACGGCACGTCAAACTGGGTCTTGTCGATGTGATAGACGTCATCGGCAGGGGAGAGAACCTCGGATTCGTCGATGTAGTCGATATCGATGGCCTGAAGGACCTGCGCCTCGACGATGTGACCGATGCGGCACTTGGCCATAACGGGGATGGAGACGGCCTCTTGGATGCCCTTGATCATCTTGGGGTCGCTCATGCGCGACACACCGCCTGCGGCACGGATGTCGGCCGGGATGCGCTCGAGTGCCATGACGGCGCAGGCGCCCGCTTCCTCGGCGATGCGTGCCTGCTCGGGCGTGGTGACGTCCATGATGACGCCGCCCTTGAGCATCTGCGCGAGCTCGCGATTGAGTTTGACGCGATCGGCCTTGCTGGTCTGTTCTGCCATGGTTGCTCCCTTGGTTGGCATGTGCATTGCTTGACGGAACATCCTATCGGGGAGCTGGGTATGGCGAAATACTCAGTTTTCGAGATAATTACAAGGTCAGACTAATACCAGATTGAATGACTTAATAAGGTCAGGTGATAGGCTCATGCTTGACTACAATTTGGAAAAACGCGGCGAAGCATCGCTCTATGAGTATGTTTACCAGCAAATTCGAGATGATATCGTTGCTGGACGCATTGCGGCGGGGGAGCATCTTCCGTCTAAGCGTGCCTTTGCCAGTCATCTGGGAATCAGTGTCATTACCATCGAGAATGCATATAGCCAGTTACTTGCCGAGGGCTATATTTGCTCAAAGCCGCGTCGTGGCTACTACGCTTGTGAGCTTCCGGATGCACCGGTTTTGGCTTCGGCTGCGGAGGGCATCGACCGAGACGCCGTCTCTGCGGACCCTAGCGCGCATGATGTCCGCGGGCGGGTCGAGCAATTCGACGCACTTTCTCCTTCCGCTTTGGAGGCGGCGCGGCTTTGGCAAAGCGCACTGCGGGCGACGCTGGCATCCGAAGACGAACGCGAGATCTTTTCGCCCGCGCCAGCACAGGGCACCGCTCGGCTACGACGCGCAATTGCTCATCATCTGCGCGGGACAAGGGGTATGAATGTCGACCCCAACAACATTGTTATCGGCGCGGGCGCCCAGCTGCTCGATACCATGTTGGTTCAGCTGCTTGGAGCCGACAAGGTGTATGCCGTTGAGGATCCGGGCTATTTGCGCCTGACGCGCATCTATCAGGCTATGGGCTGCAAAGTACGACATATCCCGTTGGATGATGAGGGCGTGGACTTGGGCGCTCTGCAGAAAACCGGGGCCGATGTCCTTCACCTGATGCCGTCCCATCAGTATCCGACTGGCCTTGTGACGAGCATTGCACGTCGCTATGCGCTGCTCAGCTGGGCCGCCGAGCTGCCGGGCAGGTATCTCATCGAAGATGACTTTGATTGTGAGTTTCGCCTTGCCGGCAAGCCGATTCCTGCGCTCGCGTCGATCGATGCCGCCCAGTCGGTTATCTACACCAACACGTTTTCGAAGAGCCTTTCATCGGCGTTGCGTCTAGCGTACATGGTGTTGCCCGATGAGCTGATGGAGCGGTTTAGGCACAACCTTGGTTTTTACGCCTCATCGGTGAGCTCTGTTGACCAGGTTGCCTTGGCGCGTTTGCTGGAATCGGGTGATTACGAGCGACATGTGAACCGCGTGCGCGTGCGCGCTCGCGAGGCGCGCGATGGCCTGGCGGCGCTTGTACGGAAAGCGTTCCCGGCAGGGGAGGTCTCGATTGAGCATGCAGATGCGGGCCTTTACTGCACCGTGGTTGCAGAGCGCGGAGTGGGTGGAAGCTCTTTTGTGCGGGCCCTCACGCGCTCGAGTATCCCGTTCATCGATGTTAGTGACTGCTATTGGTGTGCCGATGGCGCATCTGTCCCTGAAAACTCAACTCAAATTCTTGTTCAGTATGACGATTTGAGTCCAAAAGTGCTTAATAGCTTGGAATTGCAGCTAATGGAGGGCACTCTGCAATCTAAGTGAGTAGACTTTTGGCACTTTGGCGACCAGGCAGTTTTGAAACAAGCTATCTACCTGGGGTTTTGAAAAGCAGGATGACCGGCCTGCTCGGGATGTTCAAAAAAGTCTACTCACTTGCCGCGTAAAGCTTCTGCATGAGAAAAAAATGGGGTTTTCAACAGGGCTTCGTCCAGCTTTTGGCAAGCTTTTGGCCAGTTGGGGAGGGCTGTTGAAAACTTAACAGTCCGTTCGGTGCCATTATTGGTGCGTTCGCCCCAATGCGAGACAGGCTGGGTTGAAATTCGTGTTTTCCTGTGCCTATGAAGGATTTACTTTGTGACATATCGGCTTTTAGATACTGGCGTTTGCCCCCTCAAGTCCGCGCTTTGTGTCCGCCGCTTCCGCGACCGGAAGAAGACCGGCAGCGATATGACCTCGCCCGTAACCCGACGGCTGCGGTTGCGCTCGGCTTTCCGTTGTATACATTGGTTCGGACGAGAAGCAAGCGGACATGCTCTGCCAGCATTAGGCAGCGGCTGTTTCTTGGTGAGCTTCCCAGGGAATCTGTGCTGGAAACGGAGCATGGATTTTTGATTACGTCTCCTCTACTGACGGCATTCATCATGTCGCGGCATCTGACGGATCTTCAGCTTCTTTTTGTGTTGGCGGAGATGTGCGGCCTGTTTGCGGTGTGTGCTCTGCCGGCGGCACTCGAGGCGGAGCTTACGCGTGCAATTGATTCGGGCGCGATTTCGACAACGTTCGGTTGGGTGCGCTGCCCGTCCGAGGACGGCGCCGCTTCAAATTTATGGCGTCGAGACGCTTTGGTTTTGGGCAGAGACCTTGACCGTTTTCGTTCAGATGTTTGCGGGATGCGTTACGGCAATAGATTTAGGGCGGTATCGCAACTTGTTCCATTGGGTGCCGCGTCGCCTTTTGAGGTCGAGGCGTATTTGTTGCTTGGACTGCCGCGAGCCCTGGGAGGCGAAGGGTTTTGCGGCATAGAGCTCAATGTCGAAGTGACGTTAAGCACAAGTGCTCGAGCGATTGTGGGAAAGTCCCGTGTATATATCGACCTACTACTTTCTACGCCGGACGGCAGGCGACAGGTGGCCATTGAATGTCAGGGAAAGGCCTCGCACGGACGCGCAGGGGATGGCTTGCGTGACGCCGATCGCATGACGGCCCTTCAGGCCATGGGCTACGATGTACTTCTCCTGACACACAGACAGATATCCGATGAGGATAGATTCCGCGCGATCGTTAAGGCCGTATGCAGGATGCTCGATGCTGAATATCGTGATAAAAGCCCGGATGAGCAAAGGGCTGAGGCATTACTCCGGTCTGAACTATTCGTTGACTGGACAAAATTGGGAGTAATCGACGGAAAGATGCCCGTTAGACGCAAAACAGCTCAATCGTGGACGGCTGCGGTTCTAAGTGAGTAGACTTTTGGCACTTTGGCGCCCAGGCTGTTTTGCAACAAGTCATTTACCTGCGGCTTTATAAAGCAATATGGATGGTGTGCTCGGCAAGTTCCAAAAAGTCTACTCACTTAGTTTTTGATGAGAAGCCGATGCCTAAGGCGGTCCTATTTCAGGGCGTTAACGAGTCCTCGAGACACAAAAAGGCCCGAACCATGCGGTCCGGGCCTTATCGAGCTAGAGATTGTCTCTCAGGCGGCTGGCTTAGCCAAAGTAGCGCTTGAGCAGGCCGGCGAAAGCCTTGCCGTGGCGAGCCTCGTCGCGAGCCATCTCGTGCACGGTGTCGTGGATGGCATCGAGACCAGCGGCCTTGGCGCGCTTGGCGAGATCAGTCTTGCCGGCGGTGGCGCCGTTCTCGGCCTCAACGCGCATCTCGAGGTTCTTCTTGGTGGAGTCGGTCACGACCTCGCCCAGGAGCTCAGCGAACTTGGCGGCGTGCTCGGCCTCCTCGTGAGCAGCCTTCTCCCAGTACAGGCCGATCTCGGGATAGCCCTCGCGATGAGCGACGCGAGCCATGGCCAGGTACATACCGACCTCAGAGCACTCGCCCTCAAAGTTGGCGCGCAGGTCGGCAACGATGTCCTCGGAGACGCCCTCCATCTTGGCGACGCCCACGACGTGCTCGGCAGCCCACTCGAGCTGGCCCTCCTCCTGCTTCAGGAAACGAGAACCGGGAACGCCGCACTGGGGGCACTTGAAGTCCTCGGGCAGCTGGTCGCCGTCGAACTCTTCCACATAACCGCAAACGGGGCAAACAAACTTCATGATTCGATCCTTTCGATCGATGGCGATTGTGCGCTCGTCCGGTCCCGTAAGGGCCCTCTCCGGACGTGCGTCTTGACGAGTTCTATTATCCATAAATGCAACCAAATGTGAAGCCTATTAGGAATGATTTTTAATAAAACAATTTTGAGATATGAAGATGTTGATTGATTAACGATTGGGAGGCCGTCTGCGATCTCTGCTGAGTACAATCGGGCGAGCAAATGTTGACCTATCAACAAATGAAGGAGTTTCCTTTATGCATCTAGCCCGTCGTGCCTGGTGCCGAACATATCAGACGGTTTTTCGCATTGCATTGCCGATCCTGCCCTATACCGAGCCGCGCATTTTGGAGCATGCCGAGGATGTGCCCGCGGTGCTTCAAAAGCGCTCGATCCAGAAGGTCCTTATCGTGACAGACCCTGGTATTGCACGTTTGGGGCTCACGGCATCACTCGAGCGCGCGCTTACGGCTCAGGGGATTGCCGTTACGGTCTATGCCGAAACGCGTGCGAACCCTACGGTCTCGAATGTGGAGGAAGCGGCGGCACTGTATCGCGAGAACGGCTGCCGGGCCATTATCGGCTTTGGCGGTGGCTCGGCCATGGACTGTGCCAAGGGCGTGGGAGCACGCATCGCACAGCCAAACAAGCCCATCAACAAGATGCGAGGGCTGCTGCGGATTCATCGTCGCCTGCCGCTGCTTATCGCCGTTCCCACCACGGCAGGTACGGGAAGCGAGGTCACGCTTGCGGCAGTAATTACCGATGACGAGACACACTACAAGTATCCCATTAACGACTTTGTGCTTATCCCGCGCTTCGCGGTGCACGACCCCGAGTTTACGCGCGGCCTGCCCGCCTCCATTACGGGGCAGACGGGCATGGACGCCCTGACGCATGCCGTCGAGGCGTTTATCGGGCGAAGCACCACACCCTATACGCGCAAGATGGCGCGGCAGGCGGTTCAGCTCATCCACGACAATTTGCTCGAGGCCTATGAGCATGGTGATGACATGCGTGCGCGTCGCAATATGCTTTCGGCGGCGTATAAGGCGGGTGTTGCCTTTACGCGCTCCTATGTTGGATACGTTCATGCCATCGCACACAGCCTGGGCGGGCGTTACGGGATTCCGCACGGCTTGGCCAATGCTATCATCCTGCCGCACATGCTTCGCGCTTATGGTGAAGCTGCTGCTCCTAAGCTCGCTGATCTCGCCCGCATGGCCGGCATCGCGCCGGTTAACGCGCAGGACAGCCTGGCGGCCGAGGCCTTTATCGATTGGGTCGACCGCATGAACGCCGCCTTGGACATTCCCAAATATGTGGCGGGCATTCGCCGCTCTGACATTCCGCAGATGGCAGCACATGCCGATGCCGAGGCCAATCCGCTGTACCCCGTTCCGCTTTTGATGGACCGTTTGGAGCTCGAGCGTATGTACGAAGTCGTCGCGGGTGGTATGTTTGAGGACGAGAACTAGGAGGGTCCATGAACACCGAGGAAATTGCGTGCATCGTCGGCGATCAGCGCACTTACTTTAAGACGCACGCTACGTTTGATGTCGATGCTCGACGTCGCGCGCTCGTGAGTTTACGCGATGCGGTGCGGGCCCACGAGGCCGATATTGCCCATGCGCTCAAGACCGATTTGGGAAAGTCACATGACGAGGCGTATATGTGCGAGATCGGCACGTCGCTTTCCGAGATTCGTCATCAGATCGCTCACGTGGCTCGATGGAGTCGTCCGCGCCTGCGTCCGTGTGACCTTGCCAACGCCGTGAGTGTGTGCAAAACGCAAGCCGTGCCCTATGGCGTAACGCTCATCATGGCGCCTTGGAACTATCCGTTTTTGTTGACGCTTGAGCCGCTTGCCGGTGCCCTTGCCGCGGGTAATACCGTGGTTATCAAGCCGAGTGCCTATG
Organism: uncultured Collinsella sp.; assembly: GCA_958435945.1. Lineage (GTDB taxonomy): Bacteria > Actinomycetota > Coriobacteriia > Coriobacteriales > Coriobacteriaceae > Collinsella. The sequence continues at coordinate 41,238 of CAUBIC010000009.1, forward strand.
CGCCGGCGTCGAGCAAGGTGCTCAAGCAAATTTGCGAAGAGGCGTTCGATCCGCGCCTGGTGACGGTTGTCGAAGGCGGGCGCGCCGAGAACGAAGCACTGCTCGATGAGCACTGGGACAAGATCTTCTTTACCGGTAGCGTTCCGGTCGGCAAGCTCGTCATGGAGCGCGCGAGCAAAAACCTCACGCCCGTGACGCTTGAGCTGGGCGGAAAGAGTCCCTGCATCGTGGATGCGACGGCAAACTTGAAGGTCGCGGCACGACGTATCGCCTTTGGTAAATGGCTCAACGTGGGGCAGACCTGCGTGGCGCCCGACTACCTGCTGGTCGATACGCGCGTGCACGGTGAGCTGTTGGGCCTCATCAAGGAGGAGGTCCGTCGCATGTTTGGCGAGCACCCGCTCGACAACGAGGATTACGGGCATATCGTCAACGCCAAGCATTTCGCGCGCGTACGCGGGCTGATCGACCCCGATAAGGTCGTGCTTGGAGGTGTCGCGCGCGAGGCTTCGCTCAAGATCGAGCCGACGATTTTGGACGGCGTGACCCCCGATGACGCCGTGATGCAGGAGGAGATCTTCGGCCCCATCTTGCCGGTACTGACGTTTGAGAACTTAGACGAGGCCGAAACGTTTATTACGGATCGTCCGACGCCGCTGGCCCTGTATATCTTTAGCCAGGACCGCGAGGTCCAGCAGCGCTTTGTGCGCTACGTGCCCTTTGGCGGCGGCTGTGTTAACGACACCATCATGCATCTGGCTACGAGCCATATGGGCTTTGGCGGCATGGGCGCGAGCGGCATGGGGCAGTACCATGGCCGCGAGAGCTTCGATGCGTTTAGCCACAAGAAGAGCATCGTGAACAAGGCAACCTGGCTGGACGTGCCGTTTCGGTATGCGCCCTACGCAAGCTGGAAGCACAAATTCGTGCGCATGTTTGTGCATTAGGAAATGGCAGGTAATACGAACAAGTGTTCCTATTACCTGCCATTTACGTTAGACTACTGCCATGGGGTACGGATGGGCCAACTCCCTTTAGAAGGGAATTGGTATGAACGTAAGCGATGTTATTTCGTTACTGGCGTTGTTAATCGCGGCTATCGAACTCGGCCTGTTTATCGGCCGAATGAAATAGCCGCCCCCGCGTAAGCGAAGACGGCCACTTCTCACGATGTAAACGTGCACTGGAGTTGGCAAGACCCGCTGCAACGGGTGCCATCCGTGCCTCTATCTTATCTGCAAGCGCTCTGTCTCGCAAGCGTTGCGGCAACTGGGTGAAAGGCGCGAGCGGGTGAATTCGTGTCCGCACGGGCCCGTAAACTTCTCAGTAAGGTTAAGCGCCGGTTTATCCGGTCGTTAGAGGAGCTGCCATGTACGAGCCTTCACGTGTTCTTTTGTCGTTTCATATCGCAGGATTTCAGTATGCCGACGGTGCCTTGGTCCTGGGCGATCTTAAGGTCGGCGATAAGCTGACGCTGTGTGCCGAGCGCGATAATCCCCATGACCCTGAGGCGGTTGCGATCTATTACGGCAACACCAAGCTCGGCTATGTTCCGGGAAACGAGGTCGGCCCGCTGTCCTTGATGATGTATTACGGCCATGAGGACGTATTTGAGGCCCGCGTGCAGCAGGTCGCTCCCGAGCGCAGCCCGTGGCATCAGGTGCGCGTTGGCCTCTACGTGGTGGATGCCCGCTAATCGGTAAGGGAGGCGGCCATGTTTGATGACGACGACCAGTTCGATCTGACAGGCGATCCGTTTGAGTGGGATCTGCTACTCGACGACGATGAGCTGGAGCAGGACCGTAAGAAGCGGCAGGACAAGAACGCCCGGGGCGACGCGTCGAAAAAGCAAGACAAGCGCCGCCGCGGACTGTTCGGCGGGCTCTTTGGATAACCTCCGCATCGCTGCGTCTGTATACTTAGCACGAGTTGAACACGTTGCGAAATGAGGACAGAGACGATGATGTGGTTTACCGCCGACCTGCACCTGGGCGATACGAATATCTTGCACGACATGGATCGACCGTTTGATTCGGTCGAGGAGATGAACCGCAAGGTCATCGATGCCGTGAATGAGTGCGTGGCGGCGGACGACCGTCTCTATATCTTGGGAGACTTTACCTATCGTTTGCCCCTGGCGGATGCTGTGCGCCTGCGCGAGCGTATTGCCTGCCAAAACGTGACGCTCATACGGGGCAACCATGACGGCGATTGGGAAGATCCGGACGCGCCGCGCATTTGGGATGAGGTGCGCGATTATCTGGAGGTTGCCCCCGGCTATGCCAAGGGTCATCGCCTGGTTATGAGCCACTACCCCATGCTCAGCTGGAACGGCAAGGCACGCGGCGCCATCATGCTGCACGGGCATATCCACAGCAGGGGAGACCGCACCAACGCACGCAACCGCGATCGCGAACGTCCTATCTTTCGCTACGATGTCGGCCTCGATGCCAACGACTACAAGCCCGTAAGCCGCGATCAGATTCTTAGCTTCTTTGGGCTGTAATTCTCGAACCACCACAAAGGACAGGCACCTTTGTGGTGGTTCTGGCGCTGTTGCCATTATGGCGGCGGCGTCTTTTTTGTCCGTGCGGCGCGGTAGAGTGTAAGCGGTTGAAATTTGCGTCCATCGAGGAGCTGCTATGAACGAGATCAAGTGCCCGCATTGTGGCGAAGTTTTTAAGGTCGATGCGTCTGGCTATGCGGACATCGTCAAGCAAGTGCGCAATGCCGAGTTTTCGCGCGACCTGGATGAGCGTGTGAAGACAGTCCAGCGCGAGGGCGAGCAGGCGCTGGAGCTTGAGCGCTCGCGTTCGACGGCTGCCTTGCAAAAGGCAGAGTCTCAGCGCAACGCTCAACTTGTCGAGCAGAAGAACGCCGCGGAGCAGAAGCTGGCACAAGAGGTTGCCAAGCGCGACGCTGAGCTTGCCGAGCTGCGCGCCAAGCTCGAGGGCGCTGCCACAGAGCGCGAGAGCGCAAGTCAGCGCGCGGCGGTTGAGGCCCGTGCCGATGCTCAGAAGGAGAATGCTGAGCTTCAGCGCGAGATCGACAATTTGCGTGCGCAGCTGGGACGCAAAGATGACGAAGCCAAGCTTGCCGAGTCGGCGGCGCGCAACGCTGCTCAAAACGATTTAGCTGCACGTGATGCTCAGATTGCCGAGCTGCAGGCCAGGCTTGCCGCGGCGGACAAGGCCCAGGAGATGGCGCTTGCCGCTGCCGCGGCAGAGTCGCAGCGTGAGCTCGATGCCGCTCGCAGCGAGGCCGAGCGCGTGCTTGCCGACTACCGCGCGACGGTGCAGGAGAAGTTTTCCGCCGCAAAGGCACAATCTGAGCAAGAGGCCGAGGGTCTGCGTGCCCAGTTGCGCGAGCAGGAACTGATGGCAAAAATGAACCTGTCAGAGGCGGTCGCCGCGGCGGAGCGAGAGCGCGATGAAGCACGTGCCAAGCTGACGAGCGAGCTGGCAGTGCGCGATTCTCGCGAGGAGCAGGCCAAGGCGGCACACGAGCTCGAGCTTGCGCAGGCCAAGCGCGCGAGCGATGACCTGATTCGCTACAAGGATGAAGAGATTGAGCGCCTTAAGGACATGAAGGTCCGCCTGTCCACCAAGATGGTGGGCGAGTCGCTCGAACAGCATTGCGAGACCGAGTTCAATCGCCTGCGCATGACGGCGTTTCCCAATGCATACTTCGAGAAAGATAACGATGCATCCGAGGGCACCAAGGGCGATTTTATCTTCCGTGAGTGCGATGCGAGCGGTAACGAGGTCATCTCGATCATGTTCGAGATGAAAAACGAGAACGACGAGACCGCGACCAAGCACAAGAACGAGGATTTCTTTAAGAAGCTCGACCACGATCGCCGCCAAAAGGGCTGCGAGTACGCAGTGCTCTGCACGCTGCTCGAACCCGAGAGCGAGCTTTACAACGCCGGTATCGTGGATGTGAGCTACCGCTACGAGAAGATGTACGTGATCCGCCCACAATTCTTCATTCCCATGATTACGCTGCTGCGCAACGCCGCCATGGGTTCGCTGCGCTATAAGCAGGAGCTGGCGGAGTACAAGCAGCAGAATATCGACGTCACGAACTTCGAAGCCAAGATGGAGAAGTTCAAGGACGGCTTCTCGCGCAACTACAACCTGGCGAGCAAGCAGTTCGAGTCGGCGATCAAGGAGATCGATGCCGCCATTAAGCAGCTCGAGAAAACCAAGGACGACCTGCGTCGCAGTACCGAGAATCTGCGTCTGGCCCACAACAAGGCCGATGAGCTTACCATTCGCAAGCTCACGTGGGGCAACAAGACCATGAAAGCAGCATTTGATGAGGCACGCGAGACCGCGTCGGAGACAGGCGATGAGCCAGCCGAGGCGGATTCGTATGAGGTCGAGGATGCCGAGTAAGGCATAGCATATAGTGCAAAAGCGGGGCCGCTGACTATATTGCCAGCGGCCCCGCTTGTTTCGTTCCAGTATTTTCGGTTAGTCCTCGAGCAGGTCCTCGATAAAACCGACGCGGTAGTTTTTGAAGATGACCTCGCCGCCGTCCTGCGTGGCGTCCAGATCGACATCGCCCATGATGCCAAAGTCGTGGTCGCCATCCTCGTCGGCAAAGATCTGGTGCACGTGCCATACGTGCGCGGTCTTCTCGTCGGACTCATCGATGGAAAACATCGCGGCACTGCGGGCATCTCCGTCGGTGAGGATCTCCTCGTGCTGCTCGTGGTAGGCATCGAGCGCCTTTTGCCAGCGGATCTCGCTCATGCCCCAGTCGTCGTCGAGTTCGCCCAGGTCGCGAACGTGTCCGCGGGCTGCAAGGGCCACGCGGCGGAAGAGTGCATTGCGTACCAACAGCGTACAGCCGCGGCGGTCCGCCACGACCTCGTCGATGCCCTGCGGCGGCGCGGCGTCGAGGGCCGCCGGGTTGCCGGCGTTCTCCCACTCGTCCACCAGGCTCGAGTCCACCGAGCGCACCACAAAGCCCAGCCACGAGATAATGTCGCGCAGGCGCTCGTCGCGCTTCTCAATGGGTACGGTGCGGTCGAGCGAACGGTAAGCCTCTGCCAGGTAGCGCAGCAAAATGCCCTCGGAGCGGGCGATGCCGAGCTTTTGAATGTAGCCCTTAAAATCGCTCGCGCTTTCCAGCATATCGCGCAGGACGCTCTTGGGAGAGAGCTGGTAGTCGTTTGCCCAGGGTACTTCCTGGCAGTACTTGTCAAAAGCGGCGTCGAGCAAATCCTCGAGCGGCTTTTCGTACGTAACGTCTTGAATGCGCTCCAGACGCTCCTCATATTCAATGCCGTCGGCCTTCATCTCGGCCATAGCGCGATCGCGTGCGGCGCGCTCCTGTGCGCGCAGCACCTGCTTGGGATCCTCGAGCGTTGCCTCGACCATCGAGATCAGGTCCATGGTATAGGTCTCGCTCTCGGGATCGAGCAACTCCAGCGCGGCAAGCAAAAACGGCGAGAGCGGCTGGTCGAGCGCAAAGTCCTCGGGCAGGTCGACCGTCAGCGCATAGTCGATGTCCGGCGCGGCGTCAGCCGGAGCGTCGGGTGCGTGTGGCACCTCGGTGCGCACGACGACGCCGGAGTCGATGAGCGTGGCGAAGATTTCGTCGGCGCGAACCTCGAGCTTGGCCTTTTCCTCGGGGGTCTGCAGGCTTGTCTCGATGAGGTCGTGTACGCGGGCTCGGGCATTGCCGCCCTGCTCGACCACGCTAATCACCATGGAGTGCGTGATGCGCAGGCGCGGCTTGAGCGTCTCGGGCTGCGTCTCGATCAGGCGCTCAAAGGTCTGCTTGTTCCAGGTGACAAAGCCCTCGGGGGCCTTTTTCTTTTTAATCTTGCGGAGCTTTTTGGGATCGTCGCCCGCTTTGGCCATAAGCTTGGCATTCTCGATCTCGTGCTCGGGTGCCTCGGCAATTACCATGCCCTCGGTATCGAAGCCCGAGCGGCCGGCGCGACCGGCTATTTGATGGAACTCGCGGGCGCGCAGACGACGCATCTTGTAGCCGTCGAACTTGGTGAGCGCGGTGAGCACCACGGTGTGGATGGGTACGTTGATGCCGACGCCGAGCGTATCGGTGCCGCAGATGACGGGCAGTAGGCCCTGCTGCGCCAGGCGCTCGACCAATAGGCGATAGCGCGGCAACATGCCAGCATGGTGCACGCCGACGCCGCATCCAAGCAGACGTTTGAGAATCTTTCCGAAGGCCGTCGAGAAGCTCGTGCCCTTGGCCGCCTCCTTGATGGCCTCGCGTTGCTCCTTGCTGGTGATGCCAAAATTGGCGAGCGACTGTGCCGTTGAAAGTGCGGCATCCTGGCTAAAGTGCACGATATAGAGCGGGGCCTCGCCACGGCGCATGGCCAGCTCGACCGTGCCCTCGAGGGAGGTCGTCACATAGTCGTAGCTCAGCGGAACAGGACGCGGGGCATCGACAACCAAGTCGCAAGCAGCGCCGGTGTGCTCCTCGAGCGAGGCGGCGATGGCGGTGACATCGCCGAGCGTGGCGCTCATGAGCATGAATTGCGTGTGGGGCAGGGTGAGCAACGGCACCTGCCAGGCCCAACCGCGATCGGGGTCGGCAAAGTAGTGGAACTCATCCATGGCCACGCAGCCCACATCGGCGTCCTCACCCTCGCGCAGCGCATCGTTGGCAAGGATTTCGGCCGTGCAGCAGATGACGGGCGCCTTGGTGTTGATATGCGTGTCGCCGGTGATCATACCGACGTTATCGCGGCCGAGCACCTGTACCAGATCGAAGAACTTTTCGCTGACCAGGGCCTTGATAGGGGCCGTGTAATAGCAACGCTTGCCCTGCGCCATGCCCATAAAGAGCATGCCCAGCGCGACGAGCGATTTACCCGATCCGGTCGGTGTTCCCAAAATGACGTGATCGCCGGCAGCCAGGTCCATGAGGGCCTCTTCTTGGTGATCCCACAGTTCAATGCCGCGATCGCTCGTCCATTCAAAGAAGCGTTCGAAGGCCTGATCGGGCGTGAGCCATGGTTCGGGCTCGCTGCCGTCCTCGGGCTCCCACCAGGTGGGGGAGAGCGCGCCGAGCGAGCCGAACTCGGCTTCGGTTCCCGTGCCGCCCGAGAATGAGCTGGCAGCGCCGGCGACGGAGACGGTGCTGGCGGCGGTATCTGTCGTGGTTTGTGCCATGTGGTTGCTTTCTCTCGCGATTATCCGCCAACTATTATGGCGTAGCGGCGGCGCGGGGTGCCAGCGCGCGAGAAAATGCAGGAAATGGGCGTTCTGCCCAGCCGTTTGGTGCAGTTGCCGGCTAAGTGAGTAGACTTTTTGCAATATCGCGAGCACATGACTTTTGCGTAAGGGATTTACCTGCGGTTTTAGTTTTCGTTATGCGGGTTGTGCTTGGCTATTGCAAAAAAGTCTACTCACTTAGGCTTGAGGGTCGTTCGTTGGCGCCTATTCGCGCTTGTTTGCCGACGCCACGACCATAAGAAGCCCCTAGGACTCTTGCGGCAGGCGCTTCTTGCCTTTGCGGGCGCGGTTTCTAAAGTTCTCGACGGCCTCTTCCATGCCCAGAGGTACATAGGTGAGCTCATCGAGGTTGTCGGGCAGGTAGCAGGCAAGGCTTTGCTCCTGCGCTCGGCCTGCTGCGAGTTGCTTTTCGGTAGGCTTCTCGCCGGGTGTGGCGCAAATGCCATAGACAGCGGCACCCATCTCGCGCGTGCGGCACTCGTACTCGGTTTCGGGATGCTCGGGATGGTCGCGGCGAACGTCGTCACTTACCCAAAGTGTGTCGTAGCCTGCCGCGGCAAACTGTCCCAGGGCGTAATCGCGCAATGGTTTGCTGTCGGTGCGCAGCGTGACGGTGGCGTCGGCTGCAAAGAGCGGGCGGTAGAGCATCAGATGGTCGACATGGACGAGTCGTTTTTTGGCGTACTTGGCCTTGGGCTGCGGCGTGGGAAAGTTGATGGTGATGGCGTCGAGCTCGCCTGCGGCAAATAACTGCGGCAGCGATGCGGCGCCTCGGGGCAGGACGAGTGCGTTGGCCAGTTCCTGCTCGCAGATTTTCTGCGCGGCATAGGCGATGCAGATGGGCTCCTGGTCCATGCCGATAAAGAGGGTGTTTGGCTCGTGGGCCGCGCGCTCTACAAGGTACGTTCCCTTGCCACAGCCAAGATCTAGGTGAAGGTGTTCGAAAGGCTTGCAGCCAACTGGCGCGCAAGCCTCGCGCCAATCTCCGGCATAGGCCTCGGGGTTCGTCTCAATAGCATCAACGTAGCGCTCCAGGCGCTCCTCGAGCACAAAGTTCTTAGGCGTGCGAACGTGGACGGCTCCCATGAGGCTCCTTGGTCATAGTATGGAACGCATGGCCGCGCGTTCCGTCAATGGGATGAAAAAGGGGTGGGCATAGTTTGCCCGAAAGACGCGGTGCGGCTCGACGGCGAGTCGTCGGTGCCTACAGGCGCTTGAGAATCACATAGCGGTTGAGCTCGCCGCTGCGACCGTCGGCATGGAAGCGCTCAAGCTCGCGCACGGGGACCTCGCCGCTCTTGTAGAACGTACGGACGCCGCGCACCAGGTCGGTGATCTGCTGATCGTCAAAGTGATGACAATAGCGGTAGGCGTGGCGGTCGTTTTGCCAGCCAATGAGGTGGTCACCGGCTTCAAACTGCGCGGAATCGTAACCCTCAAACGGCGGGGTGAGCTCGGCGCGGGCCTCGGCGCGAACAGCCTTGCGCGCCATGCGCTCGTCGTTCATAAACTCCCAAAAGCTGATGGCGATGATGCCGCCCGGGCGCGTCTGGCGCACCAGGGCGTCGAGCACGCGTACACGGTACTCGCATGACGGCACGTGGTGCATAAAGCCAAAGCAGACCGAGATGTCGGCGAGCGGTGCGTCGAAAAGCACGTCGGGTGTCTCGGCGGGGTTGAGCTTCATGAGGGCATCGAGCACGTCGAGTTCCTGGAAGTGCAGGTTGGGAATGCGCAGGGCGTGGCCACGTGCATCGATAGCCAAATCCTGACACGAGTCGACACCATAGAACTCAAACGGGCAACTAGCATCTGCCGAGGGGTTTGCGCCGTCGACGCCCTTGGCGGCAAGTGCGCCGCCGGCGGCAAAGTTCTCGAATCGCATGTTGCCGCAGGCGAGATCGAAGACGCGGACGGGATGCTCGATTGTGGCGACGTCGAGCTGTTCGAGTGCGATGTCCATGGTGCGCACCCAGCCGGGCCACGGGGCCTGGCGCGTATCGGAAAAGGAAGCGGAGTGCTCGCGATAGAACGTATTGTTGAGCTGGATGAGCGATGAGGCGAAATCGCGGTTCACGGCGCGGAACTCCCTCCGTTGGCGGTGCGGAATAAACAGTACGACCATACTACCGTTAACGCCGCAACGGGGACAACCGAGCCGTGGGTCATTGCTTTGTTTGGACACATTTCCGCAGCTCATATGTGCCCGCAACCGCCGGTTGTCAAAAATCTCACTAGAATAGGTGGCATGCTTTTGGCGGTGGCGGATAGATTTTTAACTGTGCAAGGCGCCTTAAGAACAAAAACGGTCCGGCGGCACGGCTGGCATCACATAGGAGGAACCATGAATGTAGAAACTGCGCAGCGGCTCGCCGACCTTCGTCGCAGCAAGGGTTTTAGCCAAGAAGGGCTGGCGCGAAAGTTGGGGCTGTCGCGCCAAGCGGTCAGTAAATGGGAGCGCGCGGAGAGCTCGCCCGATACCGAGAACCTGATCTCGCTCGCCAAACTCTATGGCGTGAGCTTGGACGAGCTCCTCAATCCGAGCGACGAGATCGAGGACGATATCGAGTTTGAGAACGAGGACCGCGCCCGCCAGCGCGAGGCCGAGGCGGCAGAGCGTGCTCGCACCCATGAGGCGGCGGCGCGCGCTACCGAGGCGGCAACGCAGGCGAGTGATGCTGCGGCCAAGGCGGCGCAAGCGGCAAGCTGGAGTGCGCAGGCTGCCAATGCGGCGACGGCTCAGGCGACGAGTGGCGGCGCAGCTGGCTCGACTCCGGTGAAGGGTCCGTTCCAGTCGTTCCCGTATTGGGCCGTGTGTTGGCTGCTGTTCTTTTTGCTGATGTTCCTGTTTGGTGCCGGCCCCTTTGCCGCGCTGATCTTCTTTACGATTCCCATCTATCACTGGGTGGCGCGTGCGCTCGATGGTGATTGGGCACGCGGGGTTATTCAGGTTGGTCCGGCGCCGGTGGCGGTCAGGGCCCAGGGGAAGGATACTTCTGCGGAACCTGATGCTGACGTGGCTACCGCGGCCACCGCTGAGCCATGTGCCAAAGAAGGTGACGAATGATGAAGCTTTCGCATGAATCCAAGCTGCGCCTGGGCGTCGGCATCGGAGCGTTTGTGCTCATCATCGGGCTTGTCTTTGGCATTTCGCGGACATTGATTCATTTTGATGGTCCGTGGGATTTCGACGATGTTGTATCCGGCTTGTCTGGTATGGACGATGCGCTTGACGAGGACGATCTCTTGGATGACGGCAGCTATTCCGCTCGGCCTCAGCAACTTTCGTGTACGACCTTTGATGCTGATGAGTTTCGCTACCTCGATTTCGATATCGATGCGGCTACGGTGGACGTCAAGGTTGTTGATGGCAACAAGGCTCGCGTTATCGAGCGGGGACGCGTTGCCAATGGTATGGATGCCTCCAAGGCCGCGACGCAGAACATCGCATCCGTCGAGGACTCGACGCTCAAGGTTTCTCAGTTTGGAAGTGATGACGGTAAGGCAATTGACCGCTCGGTTACGGTTGAGCTGCCGCGCCGTGTTGCCGCACATCTGAAGGGAGTCAACGCGCACGTGGGCTCGGGTGATCTGCAGATTGCCGGTGTCACCTGTGATGGTTTCGACCTTTTCCTGGGTGCGGGAGATGTGGGGTTTGCGGGCAGCGTGACTGATGCGCTTAGTGCAGAGGTCGGGTCGGGCGATGTAACGTTCGAGCTCTACCAGGCCCCCGCGAAGTCGATGGACGTGAGTGTGGGCTCGGGTGATGTGGAGATGACGGTTCCGAACTCGACGGGCTTTAAGGCGAGCCTCACCTTGGGCAGCGGCGACTTCGAGAGCGATTTCCTTCCGCTTGACTACGACGGCGAGACCATTTTGAATCTTGAATTCGATAATGGCGATAAGTCCGCCACGTATCGTTTTGAGGTTGGTTCGGGCGACATGTCATTTGATTCAGAGTGACGGGCGGTTATCGAAGACTTATAAACCATAGCTGCGCTGTTTGATGGAGGCGCCGGAGCCGTGACGGGCTCCGGCGCCTTTGCCTTTACAATGGGGTCATGGAACAGATTATCTTGAACATACTCGAGGCTCTGCGTCGCGGCGAGACCGTGGACGACAAAGCGCTCGTCAAACTGATACATGCCGAGGCGCGCCGTGAGGGTGCCGACAAACGCGATTTGGCCAAGCGCCGTCTGCTGCCGTTCTACCAGCGGGTAAAACGTGAGGAGCCGGCTCGTTGGGCTGGGTGGAATGTCGATGCCGAGCTGGAACGTCGACTGCTGCAGGTGCTGCGTATGAAGCCTCGTCGCACGGCCTCGGGCGTGGCGACCATTACCGTCATCACCAAGCCCTGGCCGTGCTCGGGCGATTGCCTGTTTTGCCCCAACGATCTGCGCATGCCTAAAAGCTATCTGCATGCCGAGCCGGCGTGCGCCCGTGCGGAGCAAAACTGCTTCGACCCGTATCTGCAGGTGAGCGCTCGTCTGACCGCGCTTTCGCAGATGGGGCATGCGACCGACAAGATAGAGCTCATCGTGCTCGGTGGCACCTGGAGCGACTATCCGAAAGGGTATCAAACATGGTTTATGTCGGAACTTTTCCGTGCGCTCAATGACGATGCCGTCGCCGGCGTGGCGGCAAACCCCATGTTGGCGCGTCCGGGCATCAGTCGTGCCGAGGCGGGGCGCCTGCTCGATGACGCTCCCGCCGATGCCCTGCCGTCGGTGGTAACAGAGCGCCGCGAGCGCTATCGGGCTGCCGGCATTGCGACAGACGAGGCTGAGCTTGCTGCCGGCGTTGCCGACGAGCAGGAGCGTGTGGATGCTGCCGTGGGCGGCTATAACCGCGCGGTGCGTCGTCTGTACGGCCCCGGTACGCCGTGGGGCGAGGTTGCCGAGTGGCAGACGACAACGATGGAGGAGCTTGAGCGCCAGCAGCGCATCAACGAGACGGCGAAGCATCGCGTGGTGGGACTCGTTATCGAGACGCGCCCCGATGCCGTAACGCCGCAGGCCCTCACGCTTATCCGCCGCCTGGGTTGCACCAAGATCCAGATGGGCATCCAGAGCCTCGACCAGCACCTGCTCGATATCAATGAGCGCCGCATTTCGGTGGCTCAGGTCGAGCGGGCGTTTTCGCTTGCGCGCCTGTTTGGCTTTAAGATTCACGCGCATTTTATGCTCAACTTGCTGGGCGCCACGCCCGAGGGGGACAAGCGCGACTACGAGCGCTTTATGACCGAGGGGGCCTTTATGCCCGACGAGGTCAAGGTCTACCCGTGTGCGCTCATCGAGGGCTCGCGTCTGGTGGGCTGCTACGAGCGCGGCGAGTGGCGCCCCTATACCGAGGAAGAGCTGCTCGATGTGCTGGCCGACGACATCGTGGTGACGCCGGCGTTCTGCCGCATCAGCCGCATGATCCGCGACTTTAGCTCCGATGACATCATGGTGGGCAACAAGAAACCCAACCTGCGCCAGCTCGTTGAGAACCGCCTGGCTGCTCGGGGTGACGGTGCGACGGTGCGTGAGATTCGCTATCGCGAGATCAGCACGGCGGGCGCCGACCTGGACGAGTTGACCCTTGACGAGGAAGTGGCGTACGAGACGCCGGTGACGCACGAGCGCTTTTTGCAGTGGGTGACACCGCAGGGCAAAATCGCGGGCTTTTTGCGCCTGTCGCTGCCCGACCGCGCGTTTGTTGCCGCGCATGCGGACGAGTTGCCGACGGTGTCGGACGAGGCGATGATTCGCGAGGTTCACGTGTATGGCATGGCGGCGCGCGTGGGCGATCAAGGCCAGGCGGCGCAGCATCACGGGTTGGGGCGTTTGCTCGTAGAGCGTGCGTGCGAGATTGCCCGGGATGCGGGTTATGCGCGTATCAACGTGATTAGCGCGATTGGCACACGTGAGTACTATCGTCATCTTGGATTTTATGACCATGGCCTTTATCTGCAAAAGGAGCTCTAGATGAACAAGCCGAGTGTTTCTGCCGGCGTCGTTGCCGGCGTTGCTCTGGGGGCCGCGGCGCTTGGCGCGGCCGCTGTCGCTGTCCGTGCTGCCTGTCTGCAGGTTGCGCGAACCCGCAATGGGTTGGCGCGTGTGAAACGTGTGCACGATGAGGGCGGCGACGAAGTCCGTGTATTGGTGCAAGGCGGCGTTTACCAAAGCGCAAGCTACGTTGGCGAGCGTTGGGCGGAGCCCGTCTTTGCGTACTATCGCGCGTTTGACGACGTGTTTGAGGCTGAGGACGCAATGCGTGATGCTTACGGGCATGGTATCGACCGTATTCTCATGCTGGGCGGCGGCGGGTTTGCCTATCCCAAGTTTGCACTGATGTCGCACGAGAGCTTGCGCATGGACGTCGTTGAGTACGATGCCGAGATTACGCGCCTGGCGCGCCGTTGGTTCTACCTGGACGAGCTGGAGCGCACGGTGGGCGATCGCCTGCGAGTGATTACCGCTGAGGCTCGATCGTATCTGGGCGTGACGAGCGTGGGTCATCGTCGCTACGACGTGGTCGTGAGCGATTGCTTTGGCGGTGCCGAGCCCGTACGCGAGCTGGCGACGGTTGAGGCATTGCGTTTGGTGCGAGGCAGCCTGAACCCCGGGGGCATCTATGTTGCCAATATCGTGAGTGCGAACAGGGGGAGCGACGTGACGTTCCTGCGCGATTGCGTTGCCGCGGCACTCGAGGTATTCGCCCACGCCTGGGTGGTCCCATGCGGCGATGCGGAGTTCGGCGGCGAGGAGAACTACCTGCTCATCGCCAGCGACGGCGACTATGTCTTTGCCGAAGCTGTGCCCTTCGACACCGACTTCCTCGGCACCGTCCTTCACGACAAGTAAGTCTCTCCGTCCCAAAAAGACGGGTCTTAGGCGTGGTCGCTCCAGCTGCGGACACGCTGCTTCATGCCCTCTATGTCGAGCACGCCTTCGGCAAAGCCCTTGCGCACGAGCTCTTCGGGAACAAACTCGTCGTAGCGGTCAAAATAAGGCACCTCGCCGGGATAGACGAGCTCGATGGGATCGAAGTCCTTCTCGGCCTCGGCGGCGAGCACCTCAAAGAACGTCTCCTCGTCGGCCTTCATCTTAAACTGCATAAAGTACGGGCGCGATGGGTCGAGTCCGCGAAGGCCCAGCTCCGCGGCACATTTAATCTTAAGCATGCGCTCGAGCGCCAAAAAGGCGTAGCTGCCCAGCCAAGGGAAGAGTACCCAGGTATCGCCGCCCAGGTTGATAAGCGGTTTAGTTCCCGCGCCCGAAATCTCGGCGGTATGACGAGCCTGCGCCAAGCGGGCCCGTGCGTTACCCATAAGGTACGGATACGCGGCGTGCTCGTTGAGCGCCTTGCGCATGCGCTCGAGTACGTGTGTATTGATGTCGCCGGGGCAGTCGCCAAAGTAGGCCGGCACCCGGCCCTTGACCTGCGTGGCAAAGACGGTATGACGCTTCCAGTCCACTTCCTCGACAATCCAGCAGTGTCCGGCGATGGCGATGCGCTCACCGGGCGGTGGCGGATTGACGATCGTGCCCAACTCGGCCGACTCGCTGCGAACGGTGAACTCCTCGTTTTCCTGGAACACGGCGTAAAACTTAAAGTTGTTAATAATGCGCTCGCCCGCGAGGCCCACAATGAGCCCACCGCCCTCGGTGACCTGGATGTGGTCGATCTTGATGAGGTGGCGCAGCAGTACGCGATAGTCATCGGCCGAGACGCGGTGGAAATAGCTGAGCGTGAGCACGCGCTGGGCAAGTTCGGCAGGCGTGAGTTCGCCGGTGCTGGCGAGGGTCGACATGGTCTGGTGATAGAGCAGACTGTAGGGGAGTCGATCGAGCTCGGGCGGCTCGACCCACTTTTCCTCGCGATAGAGTTGTACGAGCGCGATGCCCTGCAAGAGCTTCCACGGAATGGTCTCGGGCATCATCGTGCGCGGGTCGGGCTCTTCCTCGCGCATGACAAACCACATCTCGGGCGGAAGATCGCGGCGTCCCGTGCGCCCCATGCGCTGCAAAAAGGAGCTGACGGTAAACGGTGCATCGATCTGGAACGCGCGCTCCAGGCGACCGATATCAATGCCGAGCTCCAGCGTGGAGGTGGTGACGGTTGTCTGTGCCTGTTCCTCGTCGCGCATGAGCTCTTCTGCCGTCTCGCGTAGCGATGCCGAGAGGTTGCCGTGATGGATAAGGAAGCGGTCGGGCTCGTGCCGGCTCTCGCAGTAGCTACGCAGCATGGAGCATACGGCCTCTGCCTCCTCGCGCGAGTTGGCAAAGACCAAGCACTTTCGGCCGCGCGTGTGCTCAAAGATATATCCCATACCGGGGTCGGCGTTGTCTGGTGCTGTATCGGTGGGGTTGAGTAATGCCTGTTCGGGTGCTTGGGGGATGTCGACTTCGCCCTCGGGGGCCGAGGAAGCTTGGCGGTCCTTGGGAGCGGCCTTGCCCTGTGCCCGCTCACGACGTTGACGGCGCTCCTCTTGTGTGAGCTGTCCGCTGTGACGCATGTCTTGGGCGCCGGCGGGCAGTGCCGCGGATGCCGCCGCATCGATGCGCTCGCATGCAAGCACTTCGGCCTCTTGAGGACCTGTACCCATGAATCCCCGCTGCTGCGCCTGGGGGCCCGAGTTGTAGAAGTGCTCCATGGAGATGCGCCACACGCGGCGCGGTTCTTCAAAGCGGGGGATAACGCAGTCGCGCCCCGTTCCCTGTGAGAGAAAAGCGCCCGTGCGCTCGGGGTCGCCGATGGTAGCCGAAAGGCCAATGCGGCGAGGCTGCACGCCGGCCATGCGCGAGAGTCGCTCGATAAGGCAGAGCGTTTGCCCGCCACGGTCGCCGCGCATGAGCGAGTGGGCCTCATCGATGACCACGTAGCGCAGGTCGCAAAACATGCGCGGGATCGCCATGTGCTTATGGATTAAAAGCGCTTCGAGTGACTCGGGTGTAATTTGCAGGATGCCGCTCGGTTTTTTAATGAGCTTAGCCTTGTGCGACTGCGAGACATCGCCATGCCAGTGCCAGACAGGGATATCGGCCTCTTCGCAGAGGTCGTTGAGGCGGACGAACTGATCATTGATGAGCGCTTTGAGGGGGCCGATGTAGAGGGCGCCCACGCTCGCGGGCGGGTTCTCCCAAAACTCGGTCAGGATGGGAAAGAAGGCTGCCTCGGTTTTGCCGGAAGCTGTGGATGCCGTTAGGAGCACATTGTCTTGTGTGTTAAAGATGGCATCTGCCGCCGCAACCTGGATAGAGCGCAGACTCTTCCAATCGTGGGAGTAGATGAAGTCTTGGATAAACGGAGCATATCGGTCAAAGGCGTTCACGGGGCCTCCCCTCAAATACGAACCTCTCAATGCGGTTGGCAATGGTTTGCTGCATTGCTGTCTCAACGTTTGTACAGATAAAAGCTGCCAAAATAGACCTGTCCCTTTTTGGCAGGTTAGATGGTGAATTCGGCGAAGTTGCGGTCGCCGTCTGCGGTGCCGGTGTCGCCTGTTGCGGCTGCCGGTGCCAGCGCGTCGCCGCCGACGCCTTGCAGCAACTCGGCCACGTTTGCATCGGGGTTCTGGCACAGGATATCGAGCAGCTCGATAAAGTCACGGATGACCTCACGCGGCGTCAGGTGCGTATCGGCTCCCACGCGGCCAAACTCAATCTTGAGAAAGTCTACCAAGTCGTTCTCGGTAAGCGTGGGCGTCCAGCCAAAGTATCCGGCATGGATCTGCATGAGTTTTTCGATCAGCACCAGCAACTCCTCGTAGGTGAGTGGCTGCAGGCGGATGATGGGCGCGAGCATGTCCTTAAGGTCCTCGCGTGCAAAGCGGCCCTGAGCGAGTCGACTTCGCAGGGCCTCGTAGGAGAACACGCCACGGCGGCGGTCTTCGATGGAGGTTGGCGTGCCGCCCATGATCATGCCCAGGTACTGCGCCTTGCCCTGGAGCGTGTCGTTGTACATGGTCAGGATCTTCTCGTAGTTGTATTGGCGCGTGATGGCGTTGGGGATCTTATACAGATTCACGAGCTCGTCGATGAGCACCAGCATGCCCTTGTAGCCGCTGCAGACCAAAAAGCGCGCAATGAGCTTAACGTAGTCGTACCAGTCGTCATCGCTGATGATGGTCGAGGAGCCCAGCTCGGCGCGTGCCTCACTCTTGGTGCGGTACTCGCCGCGAATCCATTTGGTCACGCGGCTCATAGCTTCTTCGTCGCCCTCGGATACGGCCGCGCGGTAGCGGCGGAGCATGCGGGCGAAGTCGAAGCCGTGGACCATTTCCTCGAGTGGGGCCAGTTGGGCATTGACGGCAGACTCGTCGGCATCGGCACACGAGGCGACCCAGCGATCCAGGATAAGGTTGAGCGCACCGCCCTCGGGGCGCGTCTTGGTCGATATGTTGCGGATGAGCTCACGGTAGGTGGCAAGGCCCTGTCCCTGGCCGCCCTGCAGACGGCGTTCAGGGGATAAGTCGGCATCGGCGACGACGAATCCCTCGCCCATGGCGTGCGTGCGGATGGTCTGGAGCAAAAAGCTCTTGCCGGCGCCGTAGCGACCGACTAGGAAACGGAAGCTCGCGCCGCCGTCGGCGATGAGGCTCAGGTCGGTGAGCAGAGCACGGATCTCGACCTCGCGCCCCACGGTGATATAGGGAAGGCCGATGCGCGGGACCACGCCGCCCTTGAGCGAGTTGAGAATGACGGCGGCGACGCGCTTGGGCACGCGGGGTGCTGCGGATGCGGTATCACTCATGGTCTAGGTATCCTCTCACGTCTGCTTCGTAGTCCTCGATAATCTGCGGTCCTGCTGAGCCAAATTCAATAACGGTGTCGCCCACCAGGTCAAAGAGCGCTTCGTTGATGCTATCGACGAGCATGTCCTCACTCTTGCCCGACTGTGCCGCCGCCAATGTGGCCTGCGCCGTGTTCCGCTCGAGGAGCGCGCGAAGGAAGGCATCTGCGGCGGGCGCGAGTTTGTTCGCAGCTTCGGCAGACGCGGGCGTTACGGGCGCGGGCACAGACACGAGGAGCGGTGCCACGACGCCAAACTCTTCGGTGGAGACAGTCGGCTCGTCGGGTTCGTCTTGCCGTGTGGCCATCTCGCCAGGTCCGGCGGTCATGCTGGGCGCAGACTCGGTGTTCGGTTGCTCGATAAGCGTCGCCTCGGCTTCCATAGACACATCATCCTCGCGCTCCTCATCAATCAAAAGCGCTTCACGCGTTTGCGCGGCGGCGCTCCGAATGTGCCCCAGCTGACTCAAATCGATATCGATCTTGACAGGCTGGTGCGCGGCGTCCCACGAAAGCCATGCCACGATCTCGTCATCGATGATCTTGGCCAGATATTTGGGGACCTTCTCCTCCTTTAGGGGATGGGTGGGGTCTAGGGCCAGGCGCAGGCGTTGGTCGCAGGCGCGCATCATCTCACCGAGCTTGCTACTTTTTTGTCTGCTGCCGTGGATGCGCATGCATTCCCAAAAGCCATTTTGGCAGCGATAGATGTGAATGGGGTCCAGGCGATATTCGCAGTCCTCGTGGCGCTCGGGCGCAAAGAACACGGCCGAGGCAAACATGGTGTAGGGCATGGCCGTCTCCTCCCCAAACAAGCTCGCTACGATGCCGGTCTTTCGGTGCGTGTCATAGTAGCGCGCCATACGGACATACACGGCGCATGCCACGTGGCGCAGGTCGCGATGGTGGGAACGGTCGAGCCGTGAGTTATTCAGGTTGTACGTGGAGAGGGCGTTTATAGCGGTCATGAGTCGCTCCTCGCCTGCCTCGTCGGGCGGAAGGGGGAGCGTGGGCTCGGAGGTCTTGCGACGCGCAGGCGGCAGGTCCGACGGCGCCGGCGCGGGCGCAAGACCTCGCGCCGCACGCCGCAGTTCGATGAGGGCGTTGTCGAATGCGACGGTTTTAGAGTCGCGAAGCAGCTCGGGGTCGAGCCCGTGGAACACGGCGTAATCTTGCAACCACACGCGTGCAAACCGGTCGATGCCGGGCTCGAAGGCACGATAGGCATCCCAAAAAGCCTTGATTTTTTTAAAACCATCAAGTGGGTCATCTACGCCAATGCCGCAGATCAGCTCATAGAGGTACAGGAAGGCAAAGGACGTAGACGTTTCCTCGACGGTTCCGCGGCGCACTTGGGCGCGCCAGGTAAAGTACCCGCGCAGCTGGCGATCGCTCATAGCGTTGTAGGTTGGGAAGTACGACTTAAAGGTGCCGTTATAGGGGCAATCGTCCTCAAAATCGGCCATCAGCAGGCCTTGGCGGTAGAAAAGCTCGGCTTCCGAAAGCCAGCGACCCGCGCCGCCTTTGGGGTCATCCTGCCAGCGCGATATCTCGCGCATCTTGCGGTACTGGTCGGGAAGGAAATTCTGCATCTGACGACCGGTTTTGAGAATCGGCTCGTCAGCATAGACTTCGTTTGAGAAGCGAGCAGACTGATGGGTCCGGGCCTCGGCCATAATGCGCTCGATGAGCATCTTGATGTCCTGGTCGGCCACCGTCTCTCCTCTCCTAACGCAGCTTCGGTGACCTCATATCATAGCACAGCATCAAACAGGTGTTCGAGATACCGCTACGTAGATAGATTTAGAACAGGAGGGCGTAGATGACGGCTATGACAACGGAGGGGAGCATATTGGCCGTGCGGAAGGTCTGAGGACGGATGAGGTTGACGCCGACGCAGAAGATGAGCATAGAGCCCACGAGCGATAGACTGTCGAGGGCGGCGGCGGTCATGATGGGGGAGAGCGCGCCGGCAAACAGCGTAATCGTTCCCTGGAATACGGCAACGGGCAGGGCGGAGAAGATGCAGCCGCGGCCGAGCGAAGCCGTCATGGTGCAGACGATGATGCAGTCCAACGCGCCCTTGAGGGCAAGCGTGGACCAGTCGCCGAGCAAGCCGTCTTGGATTGATCCCACGATAGCCATGGCACCGATGCAGACGGTCAGCGATGTCGAGACAAAGGCATTGGTGAACTCGTTGTCTCCCTCGCTGCCGGTTTTGCGCTTGAGCCATTCGCCCAGGTTTTCGATGCCGGCTTCCAGGTTAACGGCCTCGCCGATGAGCGAGCCGAGGGCAAACGAGACGATGAGCATGGTGGTGCCGGTGGTCTCCAGCGCTTTCCCGTCAATGACGAGCATCTTTTGCATGGTGCCGCCCAGTCCGATAAACAAAACGCACAGCCCCGACGCCTTCATGAGCGTGTCTTGGATGCGGGGTGTGATAAAGCGTCCGCCTATAAGGCCCAGCAGTCCGCCCGCAATCAAAAGTGCGACGTTGATGACCGTTCCCAAACCCGGCATGAACCCTCCCATATTGATGCCAACCTGGCAATCGTAGCAGAACGGGCTGCAGGGTGCGTCATGCCTCATCCTATACGTTATATAAGTGGTATTAATGACGGCATTTGGTGCCCAAGCCTCAGCTTCCCATCACGACATAGGGGCTGTAATCGAAGCACAGCGTCATGAGTCGCTGCGGGGACTCAATGGCCGCGGCGATGATATCGGCATCTCGAGCTCGGTCAAATCCCACGAGCTCAATTTGATACGAGACGTCTTCCATTTTATGGAGTATCCGGTTATTCAGGAGGTTCTCACCGTCGAATTCCTCGGTTTTGCCTCCGTCCGAGGTTACGGCATACAGGTGCAGTTTTGCGGTGGTCGCAGGGTCGGCGACCGTGAGGTTGTCGATTTGGTTGGCCGTGCCCTTTGCCCCAAGCAAGGTGAGCAAGGTGGGGGCTACGACCTCGCCCGATGGCAGAAAAACAACTTCGACGGTTTTAGGGAATGCGATAATGGCTGCTTTGCGGACGGGCTTATCGGCAGCGGTGACCTCAATGCTCGCGGCGTCGACGGTTTCCGTGCGGTCGAGCGCGACCATCATGCAACAATTGCCCTCGTCGATGTCTGCCGGCATGGGACACCCCAAGTTTTCGCCAGCTTGCGTGCCGCCCACTGCGGTGGCTGTTTCGCTTGGCTCGCTGAAAGTGGCTGAAGGACCGCTCGATGGCGGTGTTATGCCGCCTGGTGCGCCATTGTCCCCAGGCGCTATTTCACCGCTGCTCTCGCTGGAGTCGCTTGCGATGTCACCCGTCGAGGGGGCGAGTCCGACCGCTCCTACTCCGCTCCATTCCATCTCGAGGAGCGCCGGATCGACAAGGACGTGATGCACATCTTGCGTTTCGGCACTGATATCGACAGGACCGGGGTCTGCCCCTCGCGTCAGCCTGAGCGATCCGGTCCGCTGTTTGCCCCGAATCTCCTGGCTTTCTGTGCCGCTCGCGTAGAACATCAGAGCGATCTCGCCATTTGCCGTGGCGTCGGTGCCCGCCTTGGTCATTTTCAGCGATGCGGTGAATGAGATAGCGGGCTGCGTGCCATCGGCGCTCGAGGGGACGCAGCCCAGGCATACACCCCCTCCGTTTTCGAAAAACGTGCTGTCGAAGGCGACTGTTGCCCCGTCCGCCGAGTCATCGGACAGGGTGATGTCGAGACATAGTTTCACGTCGCAGGAATCGCCATCGGCATCAGTTGCAGCTGCGCGCCATGTGCAGATAACGCATCCCGTTAGGGGACCGTCCGCTGTGCTTGAGCGCTCGGTATCCACGACTATCGAGCTGTTCGTGCAGCGACGGAGGCACCCCGAGGTCGAAATGCTTGCCTGCGCAAGCGAGAAGCGTTGGCGCGCGATGGTGCTCATCTGGTTTGTGGCGAGACAGTTGACGGCAGGTAAGGGGACGTCCGCGGCGGGTGTCGCTAGAGCGGTGACGGGCATGCCGGTGGCAAGCGCACTGCAGAGCGCGGCAACGGGCAAAAGGTTCTTTGATGCCATGGGTTCTCCTTACCTGTTCTGGACGGTCTCGATTTTCGCGGCTACTGGCTGCGTTTCATGCGCAGGCCAAGGCCGATGGCGCTTGCGCCTGCCGCGGCGACTCCTGCTGCCAGGAGCTGTCGCGTGTCGCCCGTTTGCGCGAGGGGCTCATGTTGGCCACTGCGTTCGAGCTCCGATAGATCGACAGTCACTTGCGTGGCAGCCTGCGCTTGCTCTTGTTGGGCAAAGGCGGCGATCGGGGCAAACGTTACAACGCCGATGATGACGGCAAGGACAATCGCCTTAGGCCGTGTGCGCACCGGGCTCGACCGTCCACGTAATGCTTGCGACCTGGTCGCCCTCGCCAGTCACATGGAAGATGTCTCGCGTGACGCGGGCGACATTGCCGCTCGTCTTGAGCTTAATCTTGTCCGTACCATTGGCGATGCCCTGGTAGCCCATGTCGAAGGATGCATTTTTGGAAAGGTCGAGGCCCGCTTCCTGCGTCGCGGCGTGAGCGTCTTGGAGTGCCTTGTCCGGACCAACCTTAAAATCGATGGAGTTCTGGGCGGTTCCCGTCTTGGCGTCGGCGACGATGCTCCAGGAGTTCTTGGCGCCGATCTTCATGTTGGCAACGTGGATGCCATAGGCCGAAAGATTGTCGATGGTGGTTGTATTCTCGGAAGGGCCCTGAAGCGTGCCATCGGCCTTGGCGACAAATGGGATGACGGTCGGGGCTTTGAACTTGATGTTGTCGATTTGGGTCCTGATAGTCACGTTGGTGGTTCCAGTGCGTCCCTCCGCCAGGGCGGGGGTCGGCGCGGCACCCATTGAAAGTGCAAGCATCAGCCCCACGCCCACGACGAGCGCCCTGGTCCCGCTCAAGTTCCTGGTGATGTCCATAATCGTTCCTTTCTATTCGTCACGGACCGTTTCCGTGATGGTCAGACGAAAGCGGCGTGGGTGCGCGTTTTCGCAACGGGTGGCAGATCTAGTCTTCGGGCTGCGCAACCCGCACCTTGATGCGCGTGGGATTGCCATGGGCGTCGTAGGTCTTGGCGTCGAGCGCTTGAATCTCGATATACGCCTCACCTTCTTTGATGTCGCCTGCGGGGCAGGTCTCAACGGTCTTGCCGGTCTCGACCACGCCCGATTCATAGATGGTCTCGTCGTTTTGGATCACGCGGAAACGCTGGGGAAACTTGTTATCCTGGACGTTTTGCACGTTGACGCGCAGCTTGCCGCCTTTTTGTAGCTGGGCGACCGGTGCGACCGAGATCGTCATCATGTTGTCGCGGACGATGGCATCGAGCTCGTCCTGGATTTCCTGGCGCGACTTACCCTCCGCCGCTGTGACCGAGGCACCTGTCTCGGCGACAGGCTTTGACTGCCAGGCGTAAAGGCCGACGGCGATAAGGGCGCAGGCGATGGCCAGGCAGACAACGCCGAGCCTTTTTCGATGTTTTGACCCTAGGGGGCTCGACTGCTTCCTTGCGCTCATGCGGCATCCTTAGTGGTATAGACGCGCGCGAACGTGGACGGATCGGCACCAAAGAGCATGTGGAGCATGAGGCGTCGCGAGTAGATGAGCTCGTCGAAGTTTGGGTCGAGTTTGATGTCGTGGATGTGGGCGATGTGGTGAGCGAGTGCCGAAAACGATTCGGGATCGCAAATCACGTCGGTGGTGACGTGATAGACAGCCGCATCGGGAAATGCCTCCTCGTCGAAGGGCAGAAGATACGGGTCGTCGCCAACTTCGATAGCGACGCCGTACTGGGGCCAGTAATATGCCATGGGAACCTCCCTGTTTTTGGGCCAAACCTTCCATTGGCTTTGGCTGTCGATGCCGACCGTATCAGCCGTAACTTGACCAATTTCTGACCAAATGCTTGACGGATTTACATCGCCGCAGGTGAGAGAGGGTAAAAAATATCTCAACTTTTTTCGGGCGCCAATTGCATGCGTGGCAGCGATGGGAAGGAGCGCGTTAAATAGAGCGCCTGCCGAGAAAACGCTGCCGCTCGCCGAATTGCGCAAACGTAAAATTCGCCAATTATGGAGACGGTCTCAGTCACGTCGACGAAACGATGCGGTAACATCTCCCTGCAAACACTGTAGTTAACTAAAGGGGGAGTTCGCGTGTCTGCAGCCATCAAACCCTTCGGCGACGAGTTCGAAGAATATGGTCGCGATGAATCTCGCACATCGGGCGAGGCGTCGAGCATCTCGTTTCCGACAACGGAGGACGAAGTCCGCGCCATTCTGCGAAAGCTCCATGCCGAGCATGTTCCGATAACGGTCCAGGGTGCTCGGACCGGTCTGGCTGCCGGCGCCGTGCCCCACGGCGGCCACATCCTCAACACTTCTCGTATGAATCGCTACCTGGGTCTTCGCCGCGACGAGCGAGGCCGTTTTCTGCTGCGCGTGGAGCCGGGCGTCGTGCTTTCGGAGTTGCGCAAGCAGCTGGGTAAGAAGGCATTGCCGACCGCTGACTGGGATCAGGTATCGCTTGAGGCCTATGAGGAGTTCCAGGCAGCTCCTGAGCAGTTCTTTCCCACCGATCCCACCGAGGCATCTGCCTGCCTGGGCGGCATGGCGGCGTGCAATGCCTCTGGTGCCCGCAGTTACGCCTACGGCCCCATGCGCCCGCACGTTACGGGGCTTCACGTGGCACTGGCGGACGGCGACCTGCTTGAGCTTCATCGAGGTCAGGCGCACGCTGACGCACGCCACTTGTCGCTCGTGACAGCGGAAGGCCGCGCGCTCGAGCTGGATCTTCCCGGCTATACCATGCCCAAGACCAAAAACGCGTCGGGTTATTTCGTTGCGGACGATATGGACACCATCGACCTCTTTATCGGTGCGTGCGGCACACTCGGCGTCATTACCGAGCTCGAGATCGCCCTGCAGGCGGCACCTTCGGTCGTATGGGGCGTGAGCTGCTTTTTCGACAGCGAGGACAAGGCAGTGTCCTTTACCGATTCCGTGCGCCCCGTGCTGTCCCATGCCGCCGCTATTGAGTATTTCGATGCCGGCGCCTTGGATATCCTTCGCCGCCAGCGCGAGCAGTCGACCGCGTTTGCCTCGCTGCCGGCACTCGACGATGAGGCAAAGGTCTGTATTTACGTGGAACTCGACTGCGACGACGAGGCTCAAGCGACTGAGGAGCTGTACCACCTGGGATGGGTTTTGGAGCTTGCGGGCGGCCGCGATGACGCGACCTGGGTTGCGCGCACCGAGGTCGATCGCGAATGCCAGCGGTTCTTCCGGCACGCCGTCCCCGAGAGTGTCAACATGCTCATCGATGAGCGTCGCCGCACCGACCCCACCATTACCAAACTGGGGTCGGATATGTCGGTACCCAACGCGCGCCTGGCCGATGTCGTTGCCTTCTATCGCCGCACGCTGGCCGAAAGCGGGCTTGAGTCTGCCGCCTGGGGACATATCGGCAACAACCATCTGCATGTGAATATCCTGCCGCGCGATGCGCAGGACTACCGTCGCGGTGGTGAGCTGTTTGCCCGGTGGGCTGCGGAGGTAACGGCTATGGGCGGCGCCGTCTCTGCCGAGCACGGCGTCGGCAAGATCAAAGCGGGCTTTTTGGAGACGATGTACGGCCACGAGGCCATGGTCGAATCGGCTCGACTCAAGCTGCAGCTCGATCCTGCCGGGCAGCTGGGTCGTGGCAACCTATTTTCGGAGAAGCTCTTGGATGAACTCGTCCAGAAAGGGGGCGCGTGAAGATGAGCGATTTCCATATGGTGGTGTGCGTCAAGGCGGTACCGGGAAGCACCGAGGTCAAGATGGACCCCAAAACCAATACCATCGTGCGTGATGGCAAGCAGGCGGTCATTAATCCCTTCGATGCAAGTGCCCTCGAATGCGCGCTGGCGCTCAAGGACGACTTTATCGGCTTTGGCATGGATGTGCGCGTGACGGTGGTGTCGATGGGTATCCCTGCAACCGAATCGCTGCTGCGCGACTGCATTGCCCGCGGCGCCGATGATGCGCTGCTGCTGACCGATCGCGCCTTTGCGGGCGCGGACACGTTGGCGACCACCTATGCCCTCAAATGCGGTATCGAGGCGCTCGACGAGGACTTCGACCTGCTCATCTGCGGCAAGATGGCGGTAGATGGCGATACCGCCCAGATTGGCCCCGAGCTGGCCGGCGCCTTCGAGATTCCCTGCGTGACCGATGTGAGCTGCGTGCAGAGCGCAGGTTTTACGACGTGCGGTGCGCTTTCGCTCGTTCACGGTTGCGATGCCGGCGAGGAGACGGTCTATCTGGAGATGCCGTGCGCGATGACGACCGCCAAGGAGATCGGCCAGCTGCGCATGCCGAGCATCGCCGGCATTCGCGCGGCCGAAGATGCGGATGTGCGGGTGGTCTGTGCTGCCGATGTACATGCTGACCCTTCGCGTTGCGGCCTTACCGGATCGCCGACGCAGGTCGTGCGCTCATTTGTGCCCGACCGCGACCAAACGTGCGAGGCCATCGAGGGCACGCCGGTCGAGCAGGCGGCAAAGATTGCCAAGATTATCGAGGGGATGGCATAGATGAGCGGACTGATAATCGATAGCGAGGCGTGCGTTGGCTGTGGCCGCTGCGTTCGCGCCTGTGCCTCGGGTGGCATTGTGATGGAGGGCGAGCGCCCCAACCGCTGCGCCCATGTGACCGACGGCTGTATCTTGTGCGGCGGGTGCGTCGACGCCTGCCCCGTCAATGCCATTTCGATCGAGCGCGACGAGGCCGCCGGCGCGGTTGACCTCGATGCGTATCGAGACATATGGGTATTCGTTCAGACCGACGATCACGATGTCGTGGCTCCGGTGGCCTACGAGCTCATGGGTAAGGGGCGCGAGCTTGCCGATGCTCGCGGTTGCCGTCTGGTGGCATTGGCCGGCATGGGCCCCGAGGGCTCGCTTGAGGACCTGGAGCATCTGGTCTGCGCCGGTGCCGACGAGGTCGTGGTCTGCCGCGACGAGCGACTGCGCCAAAACGATGCGGAGATCTATGCTCGTCTCATCTGCGATTTGGTGGCCGAGCGCAGACCCGAGGCCATTCTGTACGGCGCAACCGCCTTTGGTCGTGAGCTGGCGCCCGGTGTGGCCGTACGCTTGCAGACGGGCCTTACGGCCGACTGTACGGTGCTTTCGATGGATACGGAGACGGGTCTACTGCAGCAGACCCGCCCGGCGTTTGGCGGCAACTTGATGGCCACCATTATCTGCCCCAATCATCGGCCGCAGATGGCAACGGTGCGCCCCGGCATCTTTGGGGCACCCAAGTTTGATTACAGCCGCTCTGGCACGATTACCCAGGTATCGCTTGCGAATGATGTTAAGGCCCGTGTCGAGATCTCGATTCCCGCCGAGGAGTGGGGGCAGCAGGCATCAATTGCCGATGCCGAGCGCCTGGTCGTGGTGGGCCGCGGCATCGGCTCCAAGAAGAATCTGCCCCTGATGCGAAAACTCGCCGATGCCTTGGGTGCCGAGCTTGGTTGCACGCGTCCCGTTGTGGAGGCAGGCTGGTTGGAGTATCGCCACCAGATTGGCCAGACCGGCGTGTCGGTTTCGCCCAAGCTCCTTGTGAGTATCGGCGTTTCGGGCGCTATCCAGCATCTTGCCGGCATCGGCGGCGCGGAGTGCATCATCGCTGTCAACGAGGACCCGGATGCCCCCATCTTCGGCGCTGCGCAGTACAAAGTTGTCGGTGACGCCGTCGAAGTTGTCGAGGAGCTTCTGGCCCAGCTCGAGCGCTAGGCGCTGGCCAGCCAGGCTCGCATCTCTTTCTTTAGGCGTTCCCAGGTCGCTTGCGTGGCGGGGTCGGTAAAGGGCCGCACGATACCAAAAGGTGCGTCGAGCAGGCGGTAGATATCGCCCTGCTTGCGCGTCAGCGCGCGGCTTGCCGGATAGACGAGCTCAAACATAAAGCAGATAAGCCCCACCAAGTAGTCCGCGGGCTCATCGCGCTCATCGCGCGTGACGCAGCGGTGCTCGTCAAAGGCAGCCAGCGTCGGTGCCGAGAAGTGGCTGGCAAGAAACACGTCCTCATCCACTTTGAGGATGGTGTCGACGGTGCTGTCGGCGATGGTGCGCATAATGTCGACCTTGTCGCCATCGCGCACAATATCGCAGAAGCGCCGCGTGCGCTCGTCGAGCTGCGCGGGTAGACGGAAATCGCTGTGATAGGCAATGCTTGCGCGAATCAACTCGTCTTCTACCGGATCGTCGATAAAGTCGCGGATACTTGTTGTCGCGGGCGCGTCTGCAGGGTTTTCGCCAAAGAGAACCTCGACGCCCAACGCCGCATGGCTCATGCTCTCGGCATCCTTAAACGTGTCCCAGCGTCGCAGCTGCTCAAAGCGACCCATATCGTGCAGCAGGCCGCAAAGCCACGCTAGGTCAATGTCCTGAGGTGACCAGCCCTGTTCGCGTGCCACGGCATCGCATGCCTCGGCAACGTGGTACGTATGCTCGATTTTGAGCGCGATACGCGGATTGGCGGCATCGTAGGCATCGGTGTAGGTCTTGAAGGCCGCGGCAGCCCGCGTTCGATCGATAGCTGTCATAATGACTTCCTAAAAAGTTGTGTCTTTCTGTGTCTTTCGATCCGGTGGCAATTGTAGGTGAACTCGGTTGCCATCGGGCGATGGTTCTGCCGCGTCGTTGAATGCGGCTCGGAAATCTTGTCGGGACGAGGAACGTTATGGTGCTCAAAATCGTTAAAACCGTCTGGCCGGTGATGCTTACCTATGTTGCGATAGCCGCGCCGTGCGGAATGATTATGGCGCAGACGGGAATGGAACCCTGGATGGTTTTTGCCCTGAGCAGCACGTTCGTGACGGGCAGCGGGCAGTTTATGGTCTGCAACCTGTGGCTGGCAGGTGTGCCTGCGGCATCGATTGTCGCAAGTGTGGCCGCAATCTCCTCGCGCTTTGCGCTTTACTCGGCATCGATCGCACCGCATTTGAGGGGTGCTTCGAAGCGTCAGACGCTGGCTGTTGCCGCGACACTTACCGAGGAGGCATACGGCATTTCGCTTGCCAAGTTGGTTAAAGGGGAGGATTGGGGTCCGCTCGAGTCCTTTGTGCTCAACGTGATCCTCATCGCAACATGGGGCGTTTCGTGTACGACGGGCGCCATCGTCGGCGCCGTTGTTGATGTTCCCACCGCTATTGCGGGTTTTGTCTGCACATCGCTCTTTATCTGCCTACTCTTTTCGCAGCGACTGTCGCGCGGCAATGTCGTAGCTGCCGGTTTGGCTGCGGTGTCCGTCGCCATATGCAAGTTCTTGGGGTGGACGAATATCGCCGTGCCGGCAAGTGTGCTCGTCGGCGTTGTCACGGCACTCGCGTGCGATGTCCTCGCCGAGGGAAGGGGCGCTCGCGATGCCCGTTAATGAGTTTTTGGTTCTATGGCTGTCGTCATGGGCGGCCATCGCGTTTTTCCGCATTGCCCCGGCGTTTGCCTTGCGCGGGAGAACGCTGTCGCCCCGCGTTACCGAGGCCTTGGGTTATATTCCGCCTGCCGCCTTTGCGGCGCTGGTCGCCAACGATTTGATAAGCCCTGGCGCTTTCGACGCCGGCTTGTGGCAGGGCTTGATTCCCTGGATTGCGGCCGCCGGCGTCGTGGCGGTGGCAATCAAGACAAAGTCGATGTTGTGGTGCTGCGTCTCGGGCATCGTGTTCTATATCGTTTTGAGCTTCATATAAGAGCGGAGCACGTTTAGCGTCCCGGCACACGTATCGAATTTCTCACCGAGCCGGTCTGCTTCTTCTGGTACCATGGTCAAACTTTACTGTAGCAAAGTATGACGTGGGCTTTTGTTCTGCGTCAGCGGAAATGGGGGTTTCATGGCACAGGAAGCGACCGCCAACGAGCAAAAGAAATTCAAAGTCCCGCGTATCCCGGGTGACATCATGATCTACCCGATGATCGTTGGCCTTTTGCTCAATACCTTCTGCCCGCAGGTCTTTGAGATCGGCGGCTTCTTTACCGCCGCCTGCCGCGGTGGTTCCAACACCATCGTTGCCGCGATCCTGCTGTTTGTGGGTGCCGGCATCAGCTTTAAGTCCACGCCGGGCGCCATCAAGACCGGCATCGTTGTGCTGATTCCTAAGCTTGTTGTTGCGGCTGCCCTTGGCTTGGGTGTGGCATATTTCTTTAACGACAACTTCCTAGGTCTGAGCTCCGTGTCTATCATCGGCGGCATTACGTTTTGCAACATGGCGCTCTACACCGGCATCATGGGCGAGTTCGGCGACGAGTCCGAGCAAGGCGCCGTCGGTATCCTGTTCTTTACGGCCGGCCCCGCCGTCACGATGATCATCCTCGGTGTCTCGGGTCTCGCCAACATCCCCGTCGGCACCATCATCGGATCCATCCTGCCGCTTGTTATCGGCATGGTTCTGGGCAACTTGTTCCCGTTCATCAAGAACCTGCTGGTTCCCGGCGCCAATCCTGCGATTGCCGTTATCGGTTTTCAGCTCGGTGCGTCCATGAGTCTTTCGAGCTTTATCACCGGCGGCATTTCGGGCATCCTGCTGGGCCTCATC
Source organism: uncultured Collinsella sp. (assembly GCA_958435945.1). Taxonomy (GTDB): domain Bacteria; phylum Actinomycetota; class Coriobacteriia; order Coriobacteriales; family Coriobacteriaceae; genus Collinsella. Next base: position 71,829 of record CAUBIC010000009.1, read on the forward strand.
ACGCTCTTTATCGTCGGTCCCATTACCTTTGCCTTCGAGCGCCTGTGCGGTGGTAACGGCAAGGCGGCCGTTGCCTGCTCCACTATCGCCGGCACGGCTATGACCACGCCGGTCGCCCTCGCCGAGGTCGCTCCGCGCTATGCCGAGCTTGCGCCCACCGCGTATGCGCAGATCGCCACCGCCGTCATCATCACGGCAATCATGGCCCCGATTCTGACCGGCTGGGTCGACAAGAAGTTTTGCCAGGGCAAGGAGGATCTGTCGCCTGCCGGTGTCGAGGCCATCGAGGAGGCCGTCGCGACCGACATCGATGGCGAATAGCAATCGCTACCCATCAATGATGCCGGAGTGCAATTCGCGCCTTTTGAGCGCCCGAACGATGACTGTTTTGCAGTGACGTTCGGGCGCTCTGCTATGATTCCCCTTACCCCTGCGGGTAGGGGGTGTTTGTTGCCCAGACCAGAATCGGGCGATTCTGACCACTTGAATATTGAATGGATGGCGTCTAGTGGTTAAGGCACTCAAAATTGAGATATTCCTGCTATGCATGATTGTTCTTATCGGGCTTGCCGCACGAAGCCGCCGCTCCTTGTTCTCGAGCACCCAGCAGCTTCTGTTTAGCATGCTGGGCTACACGTCTGCAGCCTACATTTTCTTCGATATGATCTGGACGCTCTCGGACGGCGTGAGCACTCCTGTAGGCATCACGGCCAACTGGATTTCCAACGCGGTCTCGTTTTCGCTGTTCGCCATCGCGTGCCTCATTTGGTTTTTCTATTCCGAGACAGTGCAGGGCTCACGCCTTTTGACCGCGCGCTATAGGGTGGCGCTCGTGACGTTGCCAACCGTATTGGTGGTCGTGCTGGCATTTACCAGCTACTGGACGCACACTATGTTCTATATCGATGCACAGGGCGTATATCGTCGCGGAGCGCTTTATATGATTCAGCCTATCGTTAGCTACTGCTACATCATATATACGTCTTTGCATGCCTTTATTCAGACTCGAAAAGTCGAAAGTCTGCAAAAGAAGGCCATTTATCGCACCCTCGCCTTTTTTGCGGTTCCCGCTCTGGTGGGCGGTACCTTCCAGGTTTTGTTTTCGGTACCGGGCCTTTGTGTCGGTATAACGCTGAGCATCCTGCTGCTCTACATCATCTACCAGGAGCAGCTGATCTCGACCGACCCGTTGACTGGCCTCAACAATCGCAACCGTTTTGAGACCTATATGCTGTCGCTCTTTTCAAATGTGGATCAGGCCGAAGATGTATATCTGCTTATGATGGACGCTGACGGCTTTAAGCAGATTAACGACCGGTATGGACATGTTGAGGGCGATCATGCCCTCCAGGTCATATCTGCTACGCTCAAAGAGGTCTGCTCGGCGTCTGGTGGCTTTATCGCACGTTATGGCGGCGATGAGTTTGTGGTGCTTCAAAAGGCGACGGCGGAGCAGGACATCATGTGTCTGTGCGCGGCAATCAGCGACGAGCTCGCGCGCGCCGAGGTCCCGTATCTGTTGCGGATGTCCATCGGCTACGCACGGGTTGGTGATGGCGTCGATACCTGGCAAGACTTGCTTCGCGCTGCCGACGCGGAGCTTTACCGCGTAAAGCGCGAGAAGAAGAAAGCCGGCGTCCAGATACGCTAGAAAAAAGGGGCGAACGCTGGCGTGCGTTGCGGCCCTCAGCTCACCGATGTACTCCATTAAGCTAAAGCATGTGAATCTCCTCTACTAAATAAGGGCGGTTCGCTAGGCTTTTTTGGGTTTGTTGACGATGATGATGCCGCCGCAGACCAACAGCAGGGCAACAAGTACGGTAACGGGGCTCGTGCCAGCGCCCTCGCCGAGCAGCAGTGCGCTCAACAGCACGCCAAAGACCGGGTTCATAAAGCCAAAGACCGAAACGCGGCTGACGGGGTTGACGGCGAGCAGGCGGGACCACAGCGAGTACGCGACGGCGGAAATGAGCGCCATATAAATGATGAGCGCGATGGCGGGGGCGATTTCGGTGGGGGAAAACGTGCCGCCCATCAAAAACCCGATTGCGGTAAGGACCACGCCACCGACTAAAAACTGCCAGCCGGCGAGCAAGACGCCGTCATGCTCGCGCGAGAAGATGCCAATGAGGCAGGTCGACAGGGCGCCCGCAACAGTGGAAGCCAAGATAAATCCCTCGCCGTCGAGCGTAAAGCCAAAGGTGCCATCCGCGCCCGAAAGGTTGACGAGCGCGACGCCTGCAAAGCCCAGCACACAGCCAAGCACCTTGGGCGTATTGAGCCTCTCGGTGTGAAATGCCAAGGCGGCAAAGAGAATTGCGAGGAAGTTGGCGCTGGCCTCGATGATGGAACTCGACATGGCGCTGGCGCGCGAGAGTCCTAGGTAGAAAAAGAAGTACTGCCCGATAGTCTGGAAGAGTGACAAGACAAAGATGGGCTTGATGTCACGAGCCTGCGGAATGAGGGGGCGGCGTTGGGCCGCACTCATCCCAACGATAACCAGGGCGCCGGCAAGCGTGAAGCGCAAGCCCGCAAAGAGCAGCTGTGAGGCGCTATCGTGCGCGGGGATGCCAAAGAGCCCGTAACCGATCTTGATGCAGGGGAAAGCCGACCCCCAGAGCGCACAGCAGACGAGGCAGCCCAGGATGAGCCCGGGTAGGGTGGCGAGATACGGCTTGCGGCTTTCCATGATGTCCTTCCTGTATGCGCGAAGCAAAAAAGAACCCGCCACCGGGTGTGCCGGTGGCGGGTGTTGTTACCCGAGGGGATTGTACCCGATGGGACGCATTAAGCGAAGTAGGCCACGCCGCTCTCAAAGATCGGCATGAACTTATCGCCGGGGACATGCTCGGGCACGTTGCGGTACAGGTTGTCGCCACGACGCTCGGCATGGCCCATCTTGCCCAGGACGCGGCCGTCGGGGCTCGTGATGCCCTCGATGGCGAGTGCGGAGCCGTTGGGGTTGACGGAAAGGTCCATGCTGGGCTTGCCGTCCTCGCCCACGTACTGCGTGGCGACCTGGCCGTTGGCGATGAGCTGGGCGAGCACCTCGTCGCTGGCGACAAAGCGGCCCTCGCCGTGGCTGATGGCGACGGTGTAGGGGTCGTCCAGGCTGCACTGCGATAGCCACGGGGACAGGTTGGACGAGATGCGGGTGCGCACCAGACGGCTCTGATGGCGACCGATGGTGTTGAACGTCAGCGTGGGCGCATCGGGCGTGGCGTCGACGATGTCGCCGTAGGGCACCAGACCGAGCTTGATCAGGGCCTGGAAGCCGTTGCAGATGCCCAGCATCAGGCCGTCGCGGGCCTTGAGCAGGTCGCGGACTGCCTCGGTGACCTCGGGAGCGCGGAAGAACGCCGTGATGAACTTGGCGGAGCCATCGGGCTCGTCGCCGCCCGAGAAGCCGCCGGGGATCATGACGATCTGGCTTGCACGGATGCGGCGGGCAAGCTCGTGGGTGCTTTCGGCGACGGCCTCGGGCGTGAGGTTGTTGATCACGAAGGTGTCGGCCTCGGCGCCGGCGGCGCGGAAAGCGCGGGCGCTATCGTACTCGCAGTTGTTGCCGGGGAACACGGGGATTACCACGCGCGGGCGGGCGATCTTGGCGCCGCTGTACACGTGGATATCCTTGGCACGGAAGTCGATGGTCTCGACCTTGGCAGTCTCGCCGGCGCTGCGGTAGGCAAAGACGCCCTCGATGCCGCTCTCCCAGGCCTCCTGGAGCTCGGAGAGCTCGATGACCTCGGAGCCGGTATCGATGACATAGCCCTCGACGGTGGTGCCCAGGGGCTCGACGACAACGCCGTCGGCGACCTCGGGCAGCTCGGCATCCTCGGCGAGCTCGACGATAAAGCTGCCGTAGAGCGGGGTGAAGAGGCTCTCCACGTCCACATCTTCGGCAAGCTCGATACCGATCTGGTTGCCGACGCACATCTTAAAGAGGCTCTCGGCGCCGCAGCCGTAGCCGGGCGTGGAGACGGCCAGGGCGTCACCGGCGGCGGTGAGCGCCTCGACGGCGTCAAATGCGGCGAGCAGCTGCTGGGCGTCGGGGCGGTAGTCCTGGCCATAGGTGGCGGGGGCGATGCGGACGACGCGGTGCGTGAGGCCCTTGAACTCGGGGGAGACAGCGCGGGCCGCCTTGCCCACGGCCACGGCGAAGCTGATGAGGGTCGGCGGAACGTTGAGCTCGCCGGCCTCGTCCTCAAACGAGCCACTCATGGAATCCTTACCGCCGATGGCGCCGGCACCCAGGTCGACTTGGGCCATAAGGGCGCCCAAGACGGCTGCCATGGGCTTGCCCCAGCGCTCGGCCTCGGTGCGCAGACGCTCGAAGTACTCCTGGAAGGAGAGGTAGGCGCGCTTGTGCTCAAAGCCTGCGGCCACGAGCTTGGCGATGGACTCGACCACGGACAGGTAGGCGCCCGCAAACTGGTCGGCCTCCATCAGATAGGGGTTAAAGCCCCATGCCATAGCGCTCGCCGTGGTGGTCTCACCGTCCACGGGGAACTTGGCGACCATGGCAGAGCTCGGGGTGAGCTGTGTCTTGCCGCCAAAGGGCATGAGCACGGTCGCGGCGCCGATGGTGGAGTCGAAGCGCTCGGAAAGGCCCTTGTTGGAGGCGACGTTAAGATCGGTGACGAGCGAGGTCATGCGCTCGGCAAGCGTGGTGCCGGCCCAGCTGGGCTGCCACACGCTGCGGGCGCAGACGTGGGCGACCTGGTGCTTGGGCGCACCGTTGGAGTTGAGGAACTCGCGGGACAGATCGACGATGGCGACGCCATTCCATGCCATGCGCATGCGCGGCTCGGCGGTAACCTCGGCGATGACGGTTGCCTCCAGGTTCTCCTCGGCGGCGTAGCCCATGAACTCCTCGACGTCACCGTCGGCGACGGCGCAGGCCATGCGCTCCTGGGACTCAGAGATAGCGAGCTCGGTGCCGTCCAAGCCGTCGTACTTCTTGGTCACGGTATCAAGGTCGACATACAGGCCATCGGCAAGCTCGCCCACGGCGACCGAGACGCCGCCGGCGCCAAAGTCGTTGCAGCGCTTGATCAGACGGCAGGCATCGCCGCGGCGGAACAGACGCTGCAGCTTGCGCTCGACCGGGGCGTTGCCCTTCTGGACTTCGGCACCCGAGGTCTCGATTGACTCGGTGTTCTGGGTCTTGGAGGAGCCGGTGGCACCACCGATGCCGTCACGGCCGGTGCGGCCGCCCAGCAGGATGATCTTGTCGGTGGGGGCGGGGCACTCGCGGCGCACGTGGTTTGCCGGGGTAGCGCCCACAACGGCGCCGACCTCCATGCGCTTGGCCACGTAGCCGGGGTGATAGAGCTCGTTGACCTGGCCGGTGGCAAGGCCGATCTGGTTGCCGTAGCTGGAGTAGCCGGCGGCAGCGGTGGTTACGAGCTTGCGCTGCGGCAGCTTGCCCTCGAGCGTCTTGGACACGGGGACGGTGGGGTCTCCGGCGCCGGTGACGCGCATGGCCTGGTACACGTAGCTGCGGCCCGAGAGCGGGTCGCGGATGGCGCCGCCCACGCAGGTGGCGGCACCGCCGAAGGGCTCGATCTCGGTCGGGTGGTTGTGGGTCTCGTTCTTAAACAGGAACAACCAGTCCTGGTCCTCGCCGTCGACATCGACCTTCACCTTGACAGTGCAGGCGTTGATCTCCTCGGACTCGTCGACATCGGTCATGACGCCGGTCTTCTTAAGGTACTTGGCGCCGATGGTGCCCATGTCCATGAGGCAGACGGGCTTGGCGTCGCGACCGAGCTCATGGCGCATCTCCATGTAGCGGTCGAAGGCCTGCTGCACCACGGCGTCGTCGATCGTCACGTCATCTAGGACGGTGCCGAAGGTGGTGTGGCGGCAGTGGTCGGACCAGTAGGTGTCGATCACGCGGATCTCGGTGATGGTGGGGTCGCGGTCCTCATCGCGGAAGTACTGCTGGCAGAAGGCGATGTCCGCCTCGTCCATAGCAAGACCGCGATCGGCGATGAAGGCGGCAAGGCCGGCCTCATCGAGCTCGCGGAAGCCGTCGAGCACTTCGACGGGCTGGGGCTCGGGGGTCTCCATGTACAGCGTCTCGGGCAAGTCGAGCGAGGCGATGCGCGCCTCGACGGGGTTCACCACGTAGTGCTTGATGGCCTTGATGGCGGCTTCGTCCAGAGCGCCCGAGATCATATAGACCTTGGCGGAGCGCACGGCGGGGCGCTCGCCCTGGCTGATGAGCTGCACGCACTCGCTGGCGGAGTCGGCGCGCTGGTCAAACTGGCCAGGCAGGAATTCGACGGCAAAGACGGCGCCATCGCTTGCGGGGAGCTCGTCGTAGGTCACATCGACCTGGGGCTCGCTAAAGACGGTCGGCACGCAGGAGCGGAAAAGCTCCTCGTCGATGCCCTCGACGTCGTAGCGGTTGATGATCCTCAGGGCCTCGATGCCCTTGATGCCGAGAATCTCGGTCAGCTCGCCCTTGAGCTGCTGAGCCTCGACGTCGAACCCGGGTTTCTTCTCCACGTAGATACGAGAGACCATTGGTTCCTGCCTTCCTGATCGGTTGGGCGTACGGTACGGTATGCGGCAGCGGTCGGTTTGCGGGGTCTGCCCTGCGGTCGCCTTGAGCCACATGTTTGTAAACCTCACTATGATACGACAGCTCGCGGCGCGTTGAGGACGGCGAGGGTGCTACAGTGATGCGCAAACAAGAGAAAGGCATCACATGGCATTCGTTTCACTCGCCATCATCGCGCTCGTGGCCTTTGCAAGCCCCTTCATCGCCTCGGCGATTCCCGGAAAGCCCGTTCCCGAAACGGTCTTTTTGCTCGTGTTCGGCGCGGTGCTGGGACCCCATATGCTTGGCGTCATCCATGTAGATGCCGAGGTCTCGCTCGTGTCAGAGCTCGGTCTGGCATTTTTGTTCCTGCTTGCCGGCTTTGAGATCGATCCCAAGAACATCACGGGCGTCGAAGGCCGCTACGGTATGGCCACGTGGGCTGTCACATTTTGTATCGCCTGGCTTGCCGTGCGCTTTACCCCGTGGTTCTCGGTCAGCCATTTCGACGGTATCGCCGTGACGCTCGCCTTGACCTCGACGGCGCTTGGGGCGCTCATGCCCATCTTGCGCGAGCGGTTGCTTGCCGGAACGCGCGTCGGTGATTCGATTCTTGCCTATGGTACGTGGGGCGAGCTCGGCCCCGTGCTCGCCATGTCGGTACTGCTGTCTGCCCGTACGGGCATCGAGACGCTGCTGATCTTGGGCTTATTTGCCGCCGTGTGCGTGCTGCTTGCCGTGGTCCCCAGCCGCTCCAAACGCGTCGGCAGCCGCTTCTTTGCGTTTGTCGAGGAGCGCGCCGATACCACGTCGCAGACGTTCGTACGCCTGACAGTGCTTATTTTGGTCACGCTCGTGGCGTTCTCGGCCATCTTTAGCCTCGATATCGTATTGGGCGCTTTTGCCGCCGGCTTTGTCCTGCGCTATATCATCCCCGAGGGCAACCATACGCTTGAGACCAAGCTCGACGGCCTGGCCTACGGCTTTTTGATCCCGGTGTTCTTTACCGTGTCGGGCGCTAAGATCGACCTGACGGCCGTGGTGTCGCGCCCCGGGCTGCTCGTGGGCTTTATCTTGGCGCTGCTGATCATTCGTGCCGTGCCCATTCTCATCTCTATGAGCATTTGTCCCGTGACGCGCGATGTGTCGGCGTATGGCCGCATTACCGTGGCGCTCTACTGCACCACGGCGCTGCCGATCATCGTTGCCGTAACGAGCGTGGCCGTCAACGCGGGCGCGCTGTCGCAAGATATTGCGTCGGTCATGGTTGCCGCCGGTGCCATCACGGTGTTCTTGATGCCATTGCTCGCGCAGCTCTTCTACCGCGTGGTCGACGCCGCGCCGGTCGCCGCCGTGGCAGAAGTCGCCGAGCATCCATCCGATGCGCTCGACATCCTGCGTGCCCATCATGATTTGGCGAGCCTGCTCGCACGCGAGCACGAGCTACTGACCTCGCATGGTCATGGTCGCGTATTCGAGGGCCTGCCTACGCTCGATACGATTGCCGAGCGTCTTTCCGCCGAGGCGGCGAGCGGCCACATCGATGCCCGCATCGTGGACGCGGCGCGTCTTCTTGCCGATAAGACCTATGGTGATGAGGTTGACCCGTCCGAGCTGACTCCGCGTGAGCGCCGCCGCCTTGAGCGCGCCAAGCTCGCCGTACACGAATACCGCCGCCGCATGCTGGAGCTCTATGCGCGCGATGAAGCCCAGGACGACGACGGTAAGTAGTAAGGAATACCGGGATACGGGTTCCGTCCAAATAATAGAAGGCGCGCTGCCTGCGGTTGATGCAGACAGCGCGCCTTTTGCGTTGGGCCTCGTTGAGGTTCGAAGTCGTGGCTTGCGACCTTTAGGAGCGGGCGGCTCCGTCGACGGGGAGCACGGCGCCCGTGACATAGGATGACATGTCGCTCGCTAGGAAAACAAAGGCGTTGGCGACGTCCTCGGGCTCGCCCATGCGGCCGAGCGGAATAGTGGCGATGATGGGCTTAATAACCTCTTCGGGCAGGTTGGCGACCATGTCGGTCTTAGTCACGCCAGGGGCAACGGCGTTGACGCGGATGCCCATGGGGGCGAGCTCGCGCGAGAGCGACTGGACCATGCCGTTGACGGCAAACTTGGACGTGGGGTAACCGACGCCGGAGGGCTGGCCGTACTTGGCGACCATCGAGCTCGTGGTAGTGATGGTGCCGCCGTGACCGGCCTCGGTCATAATCTTGGCGGCCGCCTGGTGACCGTTAAAGACAGCGACGACGTTGAGGTCCATGACTTTGGCGAACTCCTCGGCCGTGTAGTCCAAAAGGGGTGAGCGCTGGGAGATTCCGGCATTGTTGACGACCGTATCGAGACCGCCCATATCGGCTGCAGCCTGGGTAAAGGCCTCGGTCACGGCTTCGAGTGAGGTGAGGTCGCAGGAGCGACCCCAGACCTTGGCGTCGGGATAGACGGCTGTCAGCTTCTCAACGGCCGCATCGGCGGTCTCCTGACGCGAGCCAAAGACGGTGACGGTGGCACCCTCCTCGATAAAGCGGCAGGCGATGGCATAGCCGATACCGCGCGTGCCTCCGGTGATGATTGCTTTCTTGCCCTCGAGCAACATGGTGCCTCCATTCTTCGGGGGTGGACGTACGCAGCACAGGATAGCGGCGGACAAAAGCAAACATGTCTGCTTATCGGTGAGCGGTATCCCTGGTTGACACCGAACGGTCAAATTGTTCAAACGCGGATCGCGTCAATGCGCCCCGAGCGTGCAAATAAAAGGGCTCCCGTCCAAGACCAGACGGGAGCCCTTCGAGCAAATGCGTTGTGGGGTGTAAACCGAACTAGTTGGCCATGACGCCTTCGGTCCAGGCCCCGACGTCCTCGATGCGCAGGACGTTGGCGACCTCGGCCACGCAGTCGACGCTGGCAAGCTCCGCGGCGGCAGCCTGGACGTCCTTCTCGAGTGCGCGGTGCGTCAGGAAGATGACCGAGCAGGCATCGCTGACACCCGACTTGCCGTCCTCGACTTGGTTGATGAGCGAGATCGAAATGTTGTGCTTGGCAAAGATGTCGACCGTCTCGGACAGGGCGCCCACGCGGTCGGCGACCTTCAGGCGCACATAGTACTTGGTCTGGAGCTCGTCCATGGGCTTAAAGGCGAGGTTGTGACCATAGGGCTCAATCTCGGGCAGCGGAGCCACGCCCCGGCTAATCTGCTCGGAGAGCGACAGGATATCGCCCACGACGGCGCTCGCGGTGGGGAAGGAGCCTGCGCCGGCACCGTAGAACATGGTCTCGCCCACGGCGTCGCCCACTACGTAAACAGCGTTCATGGCGCCGTTGACCTTGGCAAGCATGTGGTCTGCCGGGATGAGCGTGGGATGCACGCGAACATCGACGCCGGCGTCGGTGTTGCGGGCGATGCCGAGCAGCTTAATGGTGTAGCCGAGCTCGCGGGCCTGGGCGATGTCCTCGGCGCCGATGGTGCGGATACCCTGCTGGTACACATCATCGGTGGTCACGCGGGTGCCAAAGCCGATGGAGGCGAGGATCGCCGTCTTGCTGGCGGCATCGAAGCCGTCGACGTCGGCGGACGGGTCGGCCTCGGCATAGCCCTTGGCCTGTGCATCGGCGAGCACGTCGGCGTAATCGGCGCCCTCGGCGTCCATGCGCGACAGGATGTAGTTGGTGGTGCCGTTGAGGATGCCGGCGATGGTCAGGATCTTGTTGCCCACCAGATCGTGCTCAAGCGTGCTCACGATGGGGATGCCGCCGCCGCAGCTGGCCTCGCACTTAATCTGCACGCCGCACGCGCGTGCCTTCTTGGCAAGCGTCTCGACGTGACGGCCCAGCAGGGCCTTGTTGGCAGAGACGACGTGCTTGCCGTGCTCAAAGGCAGTGGTGAAGATCTCGGTTGCGGGATGCTCGCCGCCGATCAGCTCGACGACGATGTCGACGGCGGGGTCGGTGACGACATCGTGCCAGTCGCTCGTAAAGGCCTCGCGCTCAATGCCTGCTGCCTCGGCCTGCTCCCAGGCAAGCGCGCAGGCGCGGGTCAGCTTAAGGTCGATGCCGTAGGCTGCCAGGTACTCATCGTGGTGGCTCTTGATCAGACGGGCCACGCCGCCGCCGACGGTTCCCAGACCGATCAGACCGACGTTCACGGTGCGCAGGGGTTCGCTCATAGATAGCTCCTTCGTGCATCTTATGGATGGAATAACCGCTTAAAGGTTGAGTGCATTCTAGCGTGAACCGAGGGCGCGTGCTCGCCAGTTAACAGGAGTCGCACAAAACGGCACCCCCGAAACGCTGCGGAAACATTGGAAACACGCTCGCTACAAACGAACTTCCGTAACAAACTGTCAACGTTTGCACCATAAGGTTTGCCCTGTGCGACTGGGGCATGCAGGCGCTCGTCGGCCCCGTCACCACCGGTGCCGCCGTCGCCGTCTCGGGCGAGATCGCCGATGCCTTTGCCGAGCAGGCCAAGGCATCCAAGCTCGACATCGTCGATACCGAGACCTTTAAGGACGACTCCTCCACGAGCTTTATCAACCAGCCGACCAAGGTCATGCGCAAGATCAAGATCGAGGGCCTGACGGGTGAGCTGACGTGGAATGACGAGGGCCAGGTCGAAAAGCCCGCTACGGCCTATGTGATCCAGGACGGCAAGTACATCGCCGCCTAAGCGCGCATAAAGCGCGACCGGTGAGGCTGTTTTATTCAGGGCGGGGACGCTTGTAACAGAACGGAAACATTGCTTTTACACAATAAAGTGGCTTTACTGCATAAAGTAATAGAAATACGCAGAAATATGGATAAATGAACAAATCCAAAGAAAAGTCGAAATAACCGCCACTTTTCCTAACTAAAGCGTCTACTATTTTGCGAACGCCGAACACGGCGAAGGATGGCCTGTCGGGTAACCAAAACCCGACGAGATTTGAGAGGAGAGCCGCATGTCGAGCCTCACCGGTAAGTCATTGAACCCTGTTATGAATCGCAGGAGCGTTATCGCGAGCGCAGCAGGTCTGGGGGCGATGTCCATTCTAGCTGGCTGCTCCTCCAACGGCGGCGACAGCGGTTCCGCGTCGGGCGACGCTTCGTTTAAGATCGGCACCATCGGCCCGCTGACCGGCGCCAACGCGTCCTACGGCAAGTCCGTTACACAGGCTGTCGAGCTTGGCTGCAAGGATTTCTCGACTAAGGAGCTGCCGCTTGTCAGCAAGGCCGAGGACGACCAGGCTGACGGTGAGAAGGCCGTCAACGCCTTCAACACCCTGCTCGACTGGGGCATGCAGGCCCTTGTCGGTCCGACCACCACGGGTGCGTCGGTCGCCGTTGCTGCTGAGTGCGGTAACGACCCCGAGACGTTCATGATTACCCCGTCCGCGTCCTCCGAGGACGTTACCAAGGGCAAGGATTGCGTCTTCCAGGTTTGCTTCACTGACCCCAACCAGGGTGTCAACGCTGCCAAGTTCCTGGCGCAGAAGTATGCGGACGAGAAGTTCGTGCTGTTCTATAACTCCGGCGACGCCTATTCTTCGGGCATCGCAGATTCCTTTAAGGCCCAGGCCGCTGAGTCCAAGCTCGAGATTGTCGACGAGGAGACCTTTAAGGACGACTCCGCCACGAGCTTTACCAACCAGCTGACCAAGGCCAAGCAGGCTGGCGCCACCATGATCTTTGCGCCGATCTACTACACACCGGCGTCCGTCCTGCTCAAGAACGCCAAGGACATGGGCTACGACGTCAAGATGATGGGCTGCGACGGCATGGACGGTATCCTGGGCGTTGAGGGCTTCGATACCTCTCTTGCCGAGGGTCTGCTGCTCATGACCCCGTTCTCCGCCGACGACGAGAAGAACGCCGACTTCGTCAACGCTTACAAAGATAAGTATGGCGAGACTCCGGACCAGTTTGCCGCCGACGCCTACGACGGCGTGCATGCGGTGGTCGAGGCCCTCAAGGAAGCCGGCCTGGGTGCCGACGCCGACCCGACCGAGGTTGCCGAGAAGCTTCCCGAGGCTATGCGCAACATTACCGTTGACGGTCTGACTGGCAAGCTCTCCTGGAACGACAAGGGCCAGGTCCAGAAGGACCCGACGGCGTACGTCATTACCGACGGCAAGTACGTACAGGCCTAATTGGCCGCCTTACATAGAGCGGTTTTGATCCCAAGCAGGGGAGGTTTTGGCCTTCCCTGCTTGCTTGGTATCTAGGGACGATGTAACGTCCCTGTTTCATACATTAACTGGAAACCTATTCGAAAGGGGGATGTGGAACATGACGGTCTTTATCCAATACCTGGTCAACGGCCTGTCCATGGGCAGCGTCTACGCCATCATCGCGTTGGGCTACACCATGGTCTACGGTATCGCCAAGATGCTGAACTTCGCTCACGGCGATGTCATCATGGTCGGTGCCTATGTCTCGTTCTGCGCCACGTCGTATCTCGGCCTCCCGGGCTGGGCATCTGTAGTTCTCTCTTGCGTGGCCTGCACGGTCCTCGGTGTTCTCATTGAGGGCCTGGCCTATAAGCCGCTGCGCCAAGCAGGCCCGCTGGCCGTTCTGATCACGGCTATCGGCGTGTCTTACTTCCTGCAGAACGCCGCGCAGCTTCTGTGGGGCGCCACGCCCAAGAACTTCACTTCGCTCGTCACCTTCCAGGTGCCGGAGTTCTTGGCCAAGTTCAACGTAAGCGCCGTCTCGCTCGTCACCATCGTCGCCTGCCTGGTTATCATGGCCGGCCTAATGTTCTTTACAGGTAAGACCAAGATGGGCAAAGCCATGCGCGCCGTGTCCGAGGACAAGGCCGCCGCTCAGCTCATGGGCATCAACGTCAACCGCACCATCTCGATGACGTTCGCCATCGGCTCCGCCCTTGCCGCCATCGCCGGCGTGCTGCTGTGCTCCTACTCGCCGGTGCTGCAGCCTACGACAGGCGCCATGCCTGGCATCAAGGCCTTCGACGCCGCCGTCTTCGGTGGCATCGGCTCCATCCCCGGCGCCTTTGTCGGTGGCATTCTTATCGGCATCATCGAGGCGATGGCACAGGCTTACATTTCCACGAGCCTTGCCAACTCCATCGTCTTTGGTGTTTTGATCATCGTCCTGCTCGTCAAGCCTGCCGGCCTCTTGGGCAAGTACGTCCCCGAGAAGGTGTAGGTGAGCGTTATGAAGTTTCTTAAAGACAAGCAGACGCGTCACGACTTTGTCACGTACGCCATGTGCCTTGTGGCGTTTGCCATCGTGTTCTTTATGCAGTCCAACCACATGATTCCGCGCATGATCGCCGGTCAGCTGGTCCCCATTACGGCCTATATCGTCATGGCCATTTCCCTCAACCTCGTCGTCGGTATCGCGGGAGACTTGTCGCTGGGCCACGCGGGCTTTATGAGCGTCGGCGCCTATACGGGCATCGTCACCGCCGTCGCGCTGGAGGGCGCCGTTCCGTCCGACCCGATGCGTCTGATCATCAGCATTGTGGTCGGCGCCATCGCCGCCGCCATCTTGGGCTTCTTGATCGGTATCCCGGTCCTGCGCCTGAGCGGCGATTACCTGGCTATCGTGACGCTGGCCTTTGGCGAGATCATCAAAGAGATCGTCACCTGCCTCATTGTGGGTGTCGACTCCCGCGGCCTGCACGTGATCTTTAACATCACGGGCAACTCTACGATCGACGACCTGCACCTGCTCGAGGACGGCACCGCCATCATCAAGGGCGCCCAGGGTGCCTCGGGCGTGTCGACGTACTCGACCTTCCTCGCCGGTGCCATCCTGGTTATGGTCGCGCTCGTGATTGTACTCAACCTGGTTCGCAGCCGTACCGGCCGTGCCATTATGGCCGTGCGCGATAACAAGATTGCAGCCGAGTCCGTAGGCATTTCCGTCACCGAGTACCGCATGATCGCCTTCGTGGTTTCCGCTGCCCTCGCCGGTGCTGCCGGAGCCCTCTTCGGCGGTAACTTCTCGCAGCTCTCCGCCACCAAGTTCGACTTCAACACGTCCATCCTCATCCTGGTGTTCGTGGTCCTGGGCGGCCTGGGCAATATGCGCGGCTCCGTCATCGCCGCGGCGTTGCTCACGGTGCTTCCCGAGCTGCTCCGTCAGTTCTCGGACTACCGCATGCTCATCTACGCCATCGTGCTGATCCTGGTCATGATCTTTACCAACAACCCGCAGTTCAAGGCGTTCTTCGCACGCATTAAGGATCGCTTTGCTCCCAAGAAGGAGGCGGCAGCCGATGCCCAGTAAGTTTGAGTTCAACAAGGGCAAGATGGTCCCGTATCCTTCTGGTGCCATCGTTCCCGACCGCGACCTGGGTCAGCGCCCGGCGCTCGAGTGCATCCACCTGGGCATTGAATTCGGCGGCCTTAAGGCAGTCGACGACTTTAGTTTAACCATCGGCAAGACTGAGATCGCCGGTCTCATCGGCCCCAACGGTGCCGGCAAGACCACGGTCTTCAACCTGCTCACCAAGGTGTACCAGCCCACGCACGGTACCATCCTGCTCGACGGCGAGGACACCTCGGGCAAGTCGGTCTATCAGGTCAACCGCATGGGTATTGCCCGTACCTTCCAGAACATCCGCCTGTTCAATACCATGACGGTGGAGGATAACGTTAAGGTCGGCCTGCACAACCAGGAGCGCTACTCCGGCTTTGAGGGCGTGCTGCGCCTGCCGACGTATTGGAAGCACGAGAAGGCCGCCCACGAGCGCGCCATGGAACTGCTGTCCATCTTTGATATGGAGCACCTGGCAAACGAGCAGGCCGGATCGCTGCCTTACGGCGCCCAGCGTCGTCTGGAGATCGTTCGCGCGCTTGCCACCAACCCCAAGCTACTGCTGCTCGACGAGCCTGCCGCCGGTATGAACCCGTCCGAGACCGCGGAGCTCATGGAGAACATCGTCAAGATTCGCGACACCTTTGGCATCGCCATCATGCTTATCGAGCACGATATGTCGCTCGTTATGAACATCTGCGAGGGCATCTGCGTGCTCAACTTTGGTAAGGTTATCGCCAAAGGCACGGCCGAGGAAATCCAGAACAACGACGCTGTTATCGAGGCGTATCTGGGCAAGCAGGATGAGGGGGAGAACTAAATGGCAGAGCCGATGCTTTCCGTCTACAACATCAATGTCTGGTACGGCGCCATCCACGCCATCAAGGACATCTCCTTTAACGTCAACGAGGGCGAGATCGTGGCTCTGATCGGTGCCAACGGCGCCGGCAAGTCCACGACGCTTAAGACCGTCTCGGGCCTGTTGCGTTCCAAGACCGGCTCCATCAAGTTTATGGGCGAGGACATTACCCATACGCCTGCGGACAAGCTGGTGGGCAAGGGCCTGGCCCAGGTGCCCGAGGGCCGTCGCGCGTTTTTGCAGATGACGGTCGAGGAGAACCTGGAAATGGGTGCCTATACGCAGCCCAAGTCCACGGTGGCTCCGGGCCTTGAGCGCGTTTACGAGCAGTTCCCGCGCCTGAAGGAACGCCGTCGCCAGGTCGCCGGTACCCTTTCGGGCGGCGAGCAGCAGATGCTCGTTATGGGCCGCGCTCTTATGAGTAACCCTAAGCTGCTCATGCTCGATGAGCCCTCTATGGGCTTGGCACCGATTCTGATTGAGCAGATCTTCCAGATCGTCGAGGATCTGCATAAGGCCGGAACCACGGTGCTCCTGGTCGAGCAAAACGCACAGATGGCGCTTTCCATCGCCACACGCGGCTACGTGCTCGAGACCGGCAAGATCACCATGGCCGGCACCGGCCAAGAGCTGCTGCACGACGATAACGTGCGTAAAGCCTACCTGGGCGGCTAGATAGTTACGGCGTTTTGCCAAACGCCGTAACCAGCCGACGCTGCAAGCCCGCCAGAGCGGCAATCTGCCTTTCAACTTCGGCGGCATGACCAGAAGGTCAATGCTGCCTTGTTTCAAGGCACCTTGTTCGCTCTGGCGGGCTTTCGCTGTCGTTGCCAAAACATCGGCGTTGTGGCAGATGCCAACGACTACCCCCTTTATGTTGCGGTGGAATAGGGACTAAATGGGAGCCTCAGAGGCCAAAACAGTCCCTATTCCACCGCAACTTCATGGGGGCGTGCGACAATGCCCATCGGAAAACGTTTGTCATCTGGGGGTCTATCTATGCTGTACGAGTTTTGTGCCGAGAACTTTGAGCGGGTGCCGGCGGCTATCGATGCCGGTGCTAAGCGCATCGAGTTGTGCGATAACCTTGCCGTCGGCGGTACCACGCCCTCGGCTGGCGTTATCAGCGCTACGACCAACTATGCCCACGAGCACGATGCACGGGTGATGTGCATGATCCGTCCGCGTGGCGGCGACTTTCACTACAACCAGGACGAGCTGCGCATGATGGAGATGGACTTGGGCCTTGCCGTGAGCGCCGGCGCCGACGGCTTGGTCTTTGGCTGCTGCAAGCCTTGTGCCGGCGGATGGGCGCTCGATGAGCTTACACTCGGCGCCCTCGTGATGGCTGCGGGCTGCGCGACCGAGGAATGCAAGCGCGAGCCCATCGACATCACCTTCCATATGGCCTTCGACCAGCTCTCGCCCGAGGCTCAGCTCGATGCCGTCGACACACTCGCCGACTGCGGTATCACGCGCATCCTGACGCATGGAGGCGCTGCCGGAACGCCGATCGAGGATAACTTCGATCACCTAGCTCGCCTAATCGAGTATGCGGGCGACCGCCTGACCATCCTTCCTGGCGGCGGCATTTCCACGGCCAACCGCGATACCGTGGCGGCGGCATTGGGCGTCTCCGAGCTCCATGGCACCAAGATCGTGCCGCTGGAGGCGTAACCCGTGGCGCTGGTATTTGACGTTCAGCAGGCGAGCGGTAAGCCCGACGACAACCGGCGCCCTGGCACCGCGTGCCCCTTTTGCGATACCGAGGGGCTCGCCAATATCATTCGGCGCGACGGTGACTGCATCTGGCTCGAGAATAAGTTCAAAACCCTGCGCGCCACCCGTCAAACCGTGCTGATCGAGTCGGCCGACCACGACGCAGACCTGGTGACCTATGAGTCGGATGAACTCCACCATGTAATGAGGTTTGCCCTGGGTTGCTGGCAGCAGATGATCGATTCGCAGCAGTATCGAAGCGTGCTCATGTACAAGAACAAGGGTCCGCTCTCGGGCGGCAGTCTCGTTCATCCGCACATGCAGATTGTGGGTTTGGAGCAGGAAGACGGCTATGCTTCGTTGACTTCCGCCAATTTCGAAGGCATCAATGTCTGGCAACAGGGGAGAATCGCGGTCAACATCTCAACCGAACCGATCATGGGATTCTTTGAGGTCAATGTTTCAGCCCCGCAGGGAATCGCCGCCAGCGATGACATGCGAGATCAAGTCGAGACGGATCTCTTCGCCGATGCGATCCAGGTAGCTCTGCGCTATATCCTGAACGAGCACCACGGTGGTCGCGCAGAGTCGTACAACTTGTTCTTCTATCACCTGGGCGGTCGGACCATTGCCAAGGCACTGCCGCGTTGGGTGGTTTCGCCCTACTTTGTCGGCTATCGTTTGGCCCAGGTCAATGCCGAGACAACGCTCGATATCGATGCCGAGCGCCTGCGTGCGCACCTGGAAACGCTCGTATAGCAAGACTAACACCCGCGTAATGCGGACGGTCTAGCGTGCCATGGCGTCGCGGCCGGCCTCGACGCGCTTGCGCTGGGCGGCGCGCTCCTCGCCGGTTAGACGCTCAAAGAGATGCCCGATAAACGAGGCGAGTACCTGCTGAAACAGCGTTCCGCACATGACGGGAAACACGACTTCGCCCGGAAAGTACTGCGTGGCGATGACGGCGCCCGAAGAGATGTTACGCATGCCGCAGGTAAAGCACATGGTAGTCGTCTCGCTATATGGCAGATGCAGCGCACGGGCGATCAGAAAACCGACGATAAAGCCGCTGATGGCGAAGGTCAAAATAAAGAGGGCGACTTCCAGGCGCATCGCGTTCATGTGCAGCACGTACTCACTCATGGCGGTGGAGTTGGAGGCGATAACGCCCATCATCATGAACTTGCAGGCGGGCGAGAGCGCGGGGGAGAGCTTCTCGTGTCCCCATCCACGTGTGAGCTCGTTGATCACGATGCCGAGCACGGCGGGGATGGCGATCATAAAGGCCATGTCTTGCATCATGCTTGGCACATCGATCGAGACAGTGGCACCCAGCAAGAGCTTAAGCGTGAGCGGAATCGTCACAGGGGAGATAACCGAGGACGTCAGGATGATGGTAAGCGCGAGCGGGCCGTTGCCGCCGAACATGCTAATCCACATAAAGGCAGTGACCGCCACGGGTACGCTGTACTCGAGCACGATGCCGCAGACAAGGTTGGGATTGGAGCCAAAGAACAGCGATCCCATGGCATAGGCTGCTATGGGAATAAGCACCGCCGAGACGAGCAGCGCCAAAATCAGGTGCAGGGGACGGCGGAACACCTCAGCGACCTGGTGGAAGGTGTTGCTGAGCGCACCTTGGAACGTCATAAAGGCGAAGAGGGCGGGAACGATGGGCTTAAGTACTCCGATCTGCTGGGGAAAGAGCACGCCGAGCGTTACGCAAATCGGAACGATGACCTGCATATGCCCCGCGAGGAACTTTCCCAGTCCAACCCATTGCTTCATATGCCCCGTGACTCCCTTTATCCGCGAACTCGTTTGAATGGATATGCTAGACGCTCGCATGCGTCCGTGCGTCAGAAACGCTCGATTATTTCGAGGCTATTACCGGCCTCGTTTACCGAAACCAGGGCGTGCCGCGAGGCTCTGCGTCCGTGCCGCACGGTATAATAAATCCGTTCAACAGATCTGCCTGCCGAAGCGGGCATACACAGAGGACTCATCGCTATGAACCGTGAGAGGTATCGCGGCGACCTGCCCCTATCGGGGGTGGGCGCCTATGTCATCGCTTAAGACGACGCATCGCTGGGCGGTCGCTCAGCAAAATCCCGAGCTCGAAAAGGAGCTTTCGGCTGGTCTGGGCATACCCGGGCTGGTGGCGCGCATTATGGTTGCGCACGGCATTACATCCATCGAGGAAGGCCAGCTGTTTTTGACGCCTTCGCTCGATCGCGACTGGGCGGACCCGCTTGTTATTCCGGGCATGGCGGTCGTCGCCGACCGCGTTGAGCGTGCTATTCGCAACCACGAGCGTATCGCCGTCTTTGGCGATTTTGACGTCGACGGCATTACGTCGACTTGTCTGTTGACCGAGGCGCTACGTTCGTTTGGCGCCAACGTCACGCCGTTTATTCCGCACCGCTTTGACGAGGGCTACGGCCTGTCGCGTGCGGCGCTCGACCGCGTCAACGAGCTTGCTCAACCCAACCTGATTGTGACCGTCGATAACGGTATTGCTGCCAAGGAAGAGGTCTCCTACCTGGAGAGCCTGGGGATTGATTTGGTGGTCACGGACCATCACGAGCCGTCCGACCAGGTGCCGCAGGGCGTGCCCCTGACCGACCCCAAGCTCGAGGACGAGGGCCCCTCGCGCGAGCTTGCCGGTGCCGGTGTGGCGCTTAAGCTGGTACAGGTCCTGGGCGAGCGTTTGGGCAAGCCGTCGTATTGGCGTTCGCTGATAGAGGTCGCGGCGCTGGGCACCGTGTCCGACATGATGCCGCTCACGCCCGAGAATCGCGCACTGGTCGCCGAGGGCATCCAGCAGATGCGCGTGACGGCCCGCCCCGGTTATATCGCGCTTGCCGCACTTGCCAAGGCCGACCTTTCTACCATTACGGCCGACGGCCTGTCGTTTTCGCTCATCCCTCGTCTGAATGCTGCCGGCCGCATGGCTGATCCCAAGCTGGCGCTCGACCTGCTGCTTGCCCGCGACCCCATCGAAGCGAGCGCGCTTGCCGCCGAGCTCGAGGAAATCAATCGCCAACGCCGCGAGATCGAGGCCGAGCTTACGCGCGATGCCATGGCGAAGGTCGAGGAGACTTATGACGGCGGGCGCGCGATTGTCGTGGGCGGCGAAGGTTGGCACGAGGGCGTCAAGGGCATCGTGGCGAGCCGCCTGACCAACCGTTATCACGTGCCGGCGCTGCTGTTCTCGATCGAGGACGGTATCGCTCGCGGTTCGGGTCGCTCGGTGGGCAAAGTCAACCTGTTCGACGCCGTAGAACGCTGCTCCGACCTGCTGATTCGTCGCGGCGGGCATGCCGGTGCGGTGGGCGTGACCATCGAGGCATCCAAGCTCGATGAGTTCCGCCGTCGCCTTTCGGCCGTGCTATCGGAGCTTCCTGCCGATGACTTTGAGGACACTGACGAGGTTGCCGCCACCGTTGACCTCTCCGAGCTGAATATCGAGACCATCGAGCAGATTTCCCGTCTTGAGCCGTTTGGCCAGGGCAATAAGGTGCCGCTTCTGGCCGCCGAGGGCGTGACGATGTGCGATCGCGCCGTGGTGGGCAAAACCGGCGAGCACATGCGCTTTGTGGCGACCGATGGCGCCGCGAGCGTGCCGGCCATCATGTTCCGCGTGCCGCAGATCGATAAACTCATCAATTGCGACAGTGCCGTCGACTTGGTGTTCGAGGCCGTGGCCGAACATTGGCAGGGACGTGTGAAGCCCAAGCTCATGATTAAAGATGTCTTGGTGCGCGATACCGCGGCGCCCAATATCGACGATCCGGCATGTGAGCTTCGCCGCGGCGTGCAACCAGCGGATTCTGGCCTGCGCCTGGAGTCGCGTAAACGTGAGACGCTCGCCCAGCTTTCTTATACCGAGCTCACGCGCTCGCTTATCCATAGCTTTATCGGCTCGAACCAGCCGCATCGCGCGCAGGTCGAGGCACTCGACGCGCTCGCCGACCACCAGAGCGTCTTGGCCGTTATGGGGACGGGGCGCGGCAAGTCGCTCATCTTCCATGTGCACGCCGCGCGCGAGGCGGTCCTTCGTGGGCGGGCGAGCATCTTTGTCTATCCGCTGCGCGCGCTCGTTGCCGACCAGGCTTATCACCTCTCGTCGACGATGGCTGCGCTCGGCATTGGCGTGGGCGTGTTGACCGGCGAGACCGTGGAGGCAGCGCGCGATGACGTGTTTGCCGGCCTGGCTTCGGGTCGCACCGGCATCGTTCTCACGACGCCGGAGTTCCTGTCTATCCATCGCGATCGCTTTGCACGTTCTGGACGTATTGGCTTTGTCGTTATCGATGAGGCACACCATGCCGGTCTTGCCAAAGGCGGCGACCGGAGCGCCTACCTCGACATGCCCGATATTCTCAAAGCCCTGGGCGACCCCGTTGTCATGGCGGCAACGGCTACCGCGACGGCCCCGGTCGTGGCGGAGCTTGCTCGTGTATTGCCGATTACCAGGACGGTGGTCGACGAGACCGTTCGCGAGAACCTGCAACTCGAGGACGACCGTGACCTTGCGAGCCGCGAAAATCGCCTGGTGTCAATCGTGGCGACGGGGGAGAAGACCGTCATCTACGTCAACTCGCGCGACCAGTCCGTGGCGCTTGCCAAGACGTTGCGCAAACGCGTGCCCGACTGCGCGACCCATATTGCGTTCTATAACGCCGGGCTTGCGCGCTCCGATCGCCGCCGTGTCGAGGAAGCGTTTCGCGACGGAAGCCTCAGTTGCATCGTTTCGACCTCTGCCTTCGGTGAGGGCGTCAACCTGCCCGATATCCGTCATGTCGTGCTCTACCACATGCCGTTTGGTGCGATTGAGTTTAACCAGATGAGTGGCCGTGCCGGCCGCGATGGACAGCCCGCTGTGATTCACCTGCTCTATTCGTCGCGTGACGCTCGTATTAATGAGCGCCTGCTCGATTGTTACGCGCCCGAGCGCGATGAGCTTGTCACTCTCTATCGAGCGCTGCAGACCATGTGGCGCTCCAACCGTGGCAAGACGGGGGACGATTCATTCTGCGCGAGCGATATCGACATTGCGCAGATGTGTCTTGCCATCGATGCCCGCACGCCGGTCGACGAGCGCTCGGTGGAAAGCGGCCTGGGAATCTTCGAAGAACTCGGTTTCTGCCGCGTTTCGGGGTTTGACGATACGCGTCGCATCGCGATGGCGGAAAACCCCGGTCGCGTGCAATTAAGCAGGTCAATTCGCTATTTGGAGGGCTTGCGCTCGCGCATGGAGTTCACGGCTTTTCGGAGCTGGGCACTCGATTCGTGCGCTTCTGATATGCTAGCCAAAGTTAACCGCCCGATCGTACCGCGGGCCTAGGGGAAGGGGACCTCGATGGACGCCGCAGCCCGTACCGCCCATGATTCCACCCTCCAGCCGTTTTCGGAGATGGAGCACTATAAACATGCCGATGAGCTGCCGCCCGAGATTATGGCGGACAGCTACGACAAGCTGGAGCGTCTGTGCCTCAAATATATGAACGAGGACGACTTCTCCAATGTGGAGCAGGCCTACTGCTTTGCTGCCGAGAAGCACTGCAACCAAAAGCGGCGCTCGGGTGAGATGTACATTAACCATCCCGTCGAGGTAGCTATCATTCTGGCTGACCTCAAGATGGACTGCGATGTGGTGTGCGCCGCGTTGCTGCACGATACCGTCGAGGACACCGAGACCTCGCTTGCCGATGTTTCGGGTCTGTTTGGCGAAACCGTGGCAGGGCTCGTCGACGGCGTGACCAAGCTCACCAACATTGAAGTCGACAGCATGGACGAGAAGCAGGCGCTTACGCTGCGCAAGATGTTCCTCGCCATGTCCAAGGACATCCGCGTCATCATCGTCAAGCTCGCCGACCGCCTGCATAACATGCGCACGCTTGCCGCTCTGCGCGAGGACCGCCGCCTGTTTAAGGCACGCGAGACCATGGACGTGTACGCGCCTTTGGCCGACCGCCTGGGCATGAGTTCAATCAAGTGGGAGCTCGAGGACCTGTCCTTTTTCTACTTGGAGCCCGATGCCTACCAGCGCATCGCGCGCATGGTATCCGAGTCGCGCGAGGTTCGCGAGCGTTATCTGGCCGAGACCATCAAGACGCTCACCGATGAGCTCAATCGCATTGGTCTTGAGGGCTTTCAGATCAACGGTCGTTCCAAGCACTATTGGTCCATCTATCAAAAGATGAAGCGCAAGGGCAAGGAGTTCTCCGAGATTTACGACCTGGTGGCGCTGCGCGTCATCACTCATTCGGTGCGCGATTGCTATTCCACGCTTGGTGCCGTGCATACCCTGTGGCATCCCATGCCCGGTCGTTTTAAAGACTATATCGCCATGCCCAAGGTCAATAACTACCAATCGCTTCACACGACGGTTATCGGCCCCACGGCCCGTCCGCTCGAGATTCAGATTCGAACCTACGAAATGCACGAGCAGGCCGAGTATGGCATCGCTGCCCACTGGCTGTATAAGAAGTCGGGCGGATCGTCTGCCTCCAAGACTAACGATGCGCAGCGTCTGGACGACCAGATCAACTGGCTCAAGCACTCACTCGACTGGGCGGCGTCTGACGAGATCACCGATGCCAAGGAATACCTGCATTCGCTGAAGGTCGACTTGTTCGACCAGGAAATTTTTGTCTTTACGCCCAAGGGCGAGGTCATGGCGCTTCGTGCCGGCTCTACACCGCTCGACTTTGCCTACGCCGTTCATACCGAGGTCGGTAACCACTGTGTCGGCGCCAAAATCAACGGTGCGGTGGCGCCGCTCACGCACGAGATCAAGACGGGTGACCGTGTCGAGATTCTGACTAACAAGAGCTCTAAGCCGTCGCGCGATTGGCTCAAGATCGTCAAGACACCTTCGGCCAAGTCAAAGATTCGCCGTTATTTCACCGCCGCGACCAAGGATGACGACGCTGCCGCCGGCCGCGATATACTGGCCAAGGACCTGCGTAAGCGCGGGTATGGCATCTCTACGCCACGATCCACGCGTGCGCTCAACGCCGTGGCGGAGCAGTTTAACTTCAAGCAGCTCGAGGACCTTTTTGCAGCCGTTGGCGCGGGCAAGGTCGCCCCGCGCGCTGTGGGCAATAAGGTCGAGCAAATCTTGGACCCCAAGCCCGAGGAACAGCTCACCAAGGCCGAGGCTATCGCCGAGGTCGTAAAGCAGCCCGCTCGCGGCTCCAACCGCAAGCCGCAAAAGCGCGGTAAGAGCGCCAGTAACGGCATTATCGTCAAGGGCGAGAGCAACAGCGGCCTGCTGGTCCGTCTGGCTCATTGCTGCAACCCCGTGACGGGCGACGACATCGTCGGCTTCATCACGCGCGGTCGTGGCGTTTCGGTGCATCGCGCCAACTGCCCCAACGTCAAGGGCCTTATGGAACATCCCGAGCGCATGATTGACGTAGAGTGGGATGGTGCTGCCGATACGCTTTTCCAGGTCGAGATTGTGGTCGAGTGCCTGGACCGCATGGGCCTGCTCAAGGACGTCACCATCGCCATTGGCGATGCAGGCGGCAATATTCTTTCCGCCGCCACGTCGACCAACCGCGAGGGTATTGCAACCTTGCGCTTTATGGTCGAGATCTCGGACGCGAGTGGTCTGGATCCGCTGCTGGCCTCTATCAGCAGCGTCGACTCGGTCTACGACGCGCGCCGCCTGATGCCCGGCGAGGGTGGAGCCCAGCTTAAGCGCCGCGTTTAGTCGCGACGAACGTGTCACATTATCGATATTCGCTACACTCGAGGCATCGTTTGATGCCTCGAGTTCTATAGAGAGGAGAGGGACATGAGTGCTGTGTCCTTGGATTTAACTCCCAAGGGATCGGTCGAGATTGAGACGCTCGTAAACGGTCCCATTCAGACCAATAGCTATGCTGTTATTTCAGACAATGAGTGCGTGATTATCGACCCCGCATGGGAAGGCGAGCGTTTGGTGGAGCATATTCGAGCCGAACATGCCGGTGTACGCGTGCTTGGCGCCGTATGCACTCATGGCCATGCCGATCATGTTGGTGGTGTTGCCGGCGTGCGAACCACCGTTGGCGAGGGCTGCCAGTATGAGCTGTGTGCCAAGGATGTGGCGGTGCCGCATGCGAACATCGAGGAACAGCGAGCTATGTGGGGCATTGAGACGCCTGACCCCGGGGAGCCGACGCGCCTGCTCGCCGAAGGCGATGCTATCGAGGTGGGCGATATCTGCCTGCAGGTGATCGAGACGCCAGGGCATACGCCGGGCGGGATCGTCTTGTTTGCTGCCACCGAGCAGGGGAACATTGCCTTTGTGGGCGACACACTATTCCCGGGCAGCCACGGCCGCACCGATCTTTCTGGAGGAGACGAGGCGGCGATTCTGCGCTCGCTCTCCAAGCTCGCCCGGCTTCTCCCGCCCGATACCGTTTGCCTAACCGGCCATGGCGATTCGACCACCATGGCACGCGAGCTCATGCAGAACCCTTTCATGCAGGTGTAGCTTTATAGTCAGCTCCTGAAGCACGAGAAGCGTCCAAACGTCAAGCTATTTTTCCCCAACGGGTCGATTCCGTAGGGCAAACGGTCAAAAAAAGTCTGTTTGGACGATATTCGTGAACAAACGAACGTTTATGCTCGGGTACGCCGTGGTAAAATCTCAGGCGTTATCGGAGCAACCTTACAGGAGGTTTCTTTTATGCTCGTCAACGCAGCAGACATGCTCAAGAAGGCCGAGGCCGGCAAGTACGCTCTCGGTGCCTTCAACACCAACAACCTCGAGTGGACCCTGGCTATTCTCCAGGCCGCCGAGGAGGCCAAGTCTCCGCTGATCCTTCAGTGCACCGCTGGTGCCGCTAAGTGGATGGGCGGTTTCAAGGTCTGCGCCGACATGGTCAAGGCTGCCGTCGAGGCCACGGGCGTTACCGTTCCCGTCGCCCTTCACCTCGATCACGGTTCTTACGAGGACTGCTTCAAGTGCATCGAGGCCGGCTTCACGTCCATCATGTATGACGGCTCTCACGAGGAGACCTTCCAGCTTAACCTCGACCGCACCAAGGAGCTCGTTGAGCTTGCCCACTCCAAGGGCATGTCCATCGAGGCCGAGGTCGGCGGCATCGGCGGCACCGAGGACGGCGTGACCTCCAACGGCGAGCTCGCTGACCCTGCTGAGTGCAAGCAGATTGCTGACCTGGGCGTCGACTTCCTCGCCTGCGGCATCGGCAACATCCACGGCGTGTATCCCGCCGACTGGGCTGGCCTTTCCTTCGAGCGTCTGGGCGAGATCAAGGCTCAGACCGGCGACCTGCCCCTCGTTCTGCACGGTGGTACCGGCATCCCCGAGGATCAGATCAAGAAGGCCATCTCCCTGGGCATCTCCAAGATCAACGTCAACACCGACCTGCAGCTCGTCTTCGCCAAGGGCGTCCGCGAGTACATCGAGGCTGGCAAGGATCAGCAGGGCAAGGGCTTTGATCCCCGCAAGCTCCTCAAGCCTGGTCGCGACAACATCGTTGCCCGCACCAAGGAGCTCATGGAGGAGTTTGGCTCCGTCAACAAGGCGTAAGCGTCGCTAAACTTCCCGCCGGAAGCCCCGTCCCCCTACACTGTTTCCTTTGCGCTCACCTGGCTTCGCCAGAAGTCGCGCCAAGGAAACAGTTCCGGGAGACGGGGCTTCCTTCGTTTAACGCCGCAGGGTTACTGGGCTGAATTCATTTTTAATAGGTACCGTTTATCGGTGTTGAGGGTTCCTTTATTGGGGCTTTCTTTTTTATCTCGCTACAATGGGCTTCAAGAGTTCTAATGACTTGGAGTTTGGTATGGCTGTTATTGATGTGCTGCCTTCGGATGGGAAGGTTATTGACGAGGGTCCTGTTGGTTGCTCTGTTGATGTTTGCTGCGATGACTTTCGTCATCTCGATATTGAACTGCCGCCCGAGATTCTTCGTCTCAAGGATGCCGGCTATTTGACGCGGGCTGTTGCTGCCTGCGATCGCCTTTTGGAGCAGAATCCTGAGCCTTCCCTGGCAGCCTGCGTTCGTGCCGAGCGGTATCGCATGCTCGAGACGCCGCTTCATTTTTCGGTGTCGCGTGATCTGGCTATTGCGATGATTCGCGAGGAGTGGCCTGAGTTTACCGAAGAGCAGTTTGATGACCTGATTAATCGTAAGCGAATTGACTGGCGCTTTATCGATGGCGAGCTGTTTGTTCTCGATAACTTCCTCGATTCGCTTCGCGTGTACCCCAGGGAGGTTCCGGGTCTGCGTCCCGATTCTACGGACGGAATTGCGCTTCGCAACCAGATGCTCAAGGAGATGGAGTCGCAAAACGGGTTGAGTCGCCTCATCACGCTTAAGGCGTCCGTGTCTGTCCCTGGGGCTCTGGAGGGAGAGACTGTTCGCGCGTGGCTGCCCGTTGCCGCCGCCTGTCGCCAACAGTCTCATGTCGAGGTTCTCGATATGACGTCGGAGGGCACTGTTGCCTCTGAGAACGTTTCGGCTCGTACTGTCTCCTGGACATCTTCGACTGAACATTCATTTTCGGTGACCTATCGTTATCACATCGATGCCGCCTATTGCGATATCTATGGTGGCGCGCTCCCATCGCATCCCTGTATGGACGCGCCCCTGCCCGAGGACACCTCCGAGGACCGTCCGCACATTGCGTTTACGCCGTATCTGCGACAGGTGACGGAGCGTGTTATTGACGGGCTCGAGGATTCGCTCGATCGCGCTCGCGCCATCTATGATTATCTGACGCAACATATCGACTATCGCTATCAGCCACCATATCTGCTTTTGGGCTCCATAGCCGATGACTGTGCACACTCGCTCCGCGGCGATTGCGGCGTTATGGCGCTCACGTTTATCACCATGTGCCGTATCGCGGGCGTGCCTGCTCGTTGGCAGAGCGGCCTGTATGTTGCTCCCGATTCGGTGGGACCGCACGACTGGGCCGAGTTCTTCACACCCCAGACCGGTTGGCTTAACGCCGATGTTTCGTTTGGTTCCTCAGCGCGCAGAATGGGGGAGGAGTGGCGTCGTCGTCACTACTTTGGCAATCTCGACCCGTGGCGTATGGTGGCTAACAATCGATTCCAGGCTGAGTTTGTGCCTGCTTTCGATGGCATGCGCGAGGATCCCTATGACAACCAGATGGGCGAAGCCTCGGTTAACGGACGCGGGTGCCGCCAGCGCGAGATGCTTCGTTCGGTCGAACTCATCGAAATGCTCGAAGTTCCATTTTCGGACTAATCAACAGAAAGCTGTGATAAACTAACTCACGCATTACGTGCCCGAGTGGCGGAATTGGCAGACGCAGTGGACTCAAAATCCACCGTTGGCAACAACGTGCGAGTTCGAGTCTCGCCTCGGGCACCATACATGCAAGTGAGCGTTCAAGGTGGTCAAGGCCCCTTTTTCGTGCCGAACTCGCGTGAGCGCGCGGAGCGTTAAGCAAACAGGCCTGTGGCCTGTTTGTAGCGGAGCGTGGCGAGGGCGCCATGCGCCTGAAGCCCGGGGCTTCGCGAAGCGAAGGCCCTTCGAGTCTCGCCTCGGGCACCATACATGCAAGTGAGCGTTCAAGGGGGTCAAGGCCTCCCCCCTTTTTCGTGTACGTAATGTGATAACGCGCTGCGCGTGTTATTATCCACAAGGCGTTGTTCCCGCAATGCCCTAAAGAGGAACCCGAGGGTTCCCACCTTTTGGCGCCAATGAGCAGCTGACTGGTCATACAACCTAGATTCCCTTCCTCACACCGAGGATGTCTATGTGTACGACCTGGTTGCAAAGAAGCGCCGGGTTATTTTTTTATGAATGGAGGTAGGGAAAATAGCTAAGTCTGATGACACCCGCATCAACGACGAGATCACTGCATCTTCGTGCCGTTTGATTGGCGTCGATGGCTCTCAGCTCGGCCTGTTCGCCATCCGCGATGCCCAGCGCGTCGCTGACGATCAGGGTCTCGACCTGGTCGAGATCGCTCCCAACGCGGAGCCGCCGGTCTGCAAGGTCATGGACTACGGTAAGTTCAAGTACCAGCAGGCCATGAAGGCCAAGGCCGCTCGTAAGAACCAGTCCAAGGTCGAGGTCAAGGAAATGAAGTTCCGACCCAAGATCGACGTTGGCGATTACGAGACCAAGAAGGGCCACGTTCTGCGTTTCCTCAAGAAGGGCGCACGCGTTAAGATCACCATCATGTTCCGCGGCCGTGAGATGGCTCACCCGGAGCAGGGTCTTAACGTTCTCGAGCGTCTCGCCGAGGATCTCAAGCCTTACGCTACGGTCGAGTCCAAGCCTAAGATGGAAGGCCGTAACATGCTTATGCTGCTCGCCCCGATTAAGGGCGCCTTCGATGAGGATAAAGCGGCAAGCGATACCAAGTAACTAGTGTTCTGTAACCGATTAAGGAGTATTTCATGCCTAAGATGAAGTCCCACAGCGGCACCAAGAAGCGTTTCCGCAAGACTGGTACCGGCAAGCTTATGCGCGCCAAGGCTTTCAAGAGCCACATCCTGAGCAAGAAGTCCACCAAGCGTAAGCGTGGCTTCCGTCAGGAGACCGAGATCGCCGCTGCCGACCGCAAGGTCATCAAGTCGCGTCTCGCCTAAGTTCGCGTTCCCGTTTTTCGTTTTACCGTCTAGGAGTTGATAGAACATGGCACGTATTAAGCGCGCTGTTGCCGCCAAGAAGAAGCGCCGTACCGTTATGCACCGTGCGAAGGGTTACTACGGTGCCGCTTCGCGTACTTACAAGCATGCTAAAGAGCAGGTCCAGCACTCCCTGCAGTATCAGTATCGTGATCGCCGCAACAAGAAGCGCGAGATCCGCTCTCTCTGGATCACCCGCATCAACGCTGCCGCTCGCCTGAACGACATCTCTTACTCTCAGTTCATGCACGGCCTGAAGGTTGCCGGCATCGAGCTCGACCGCAAGGTCCTGGCTCAGATGGCCTACGAGGACATCGAGTCCTTCAACGAGCTGGCTGCCATTGCCAAGAAGGCTCTCGAGGCTTAATTGCTTCTTGCATCTTAAAGGGGCGCTTCCAATCCGGAAGCGCCCCTTTTTGATTGATTAGGGATGTGATCGATTTGGGACGTAGCCAAACCGATCAATTCGATAGCGTCCGAGTTGCAAGAAAGAGCAGGTAGCGTATGTGTCAAAGATTTTTGACACTCTAATCTGCGCGCAGCCATCCGTATGGCTTTGATTTTGGGATTACGCTTTGCTTGCCGGCTTCCGTTGTGTAGCCGCCCAATAAGAGTTGAGATGCATTCGAAGGGAACGCCATGCAGCTGCCAAAACACCTTAAACAGTATCGACTCGATGCTGGTTTGTCCCAGGAGGATCTTGCAAGGCGCATTTTTGTAACACGTCAGACCATCAGTAATTGGGAGCGCGGTAAAACGTACCCCGACATCCAGAGTCTCCTACTGCTGTCTGAACAACTGGATGTAACGATTGACGAGCTTGTTAAAGGCGACATTTCAATAATTAGAGAAAGGGTTGAACGCGATAGGGGCACGCTCTATCGCTTGGGTGCGGGGATGTTGGCTGGGCTTCTTGCGTTTACCGTCTCTATGGCCTGGCTCATGTGGCAACAAAACCACGGGTGGGGGATGGTCCAGTGCGTTCCGACGATGGTGTTGGCAGGCGTCTTTGGTGCTGGCGCAATGTGCTGCGCGCTTGCAGCGGAACATATCAAGAAGAAGAATGATTTGGTGACGTATCAAGAGATATCCGACTTCTTGGACGGAAAGAAGGCGGACAGCGAAGAGACGAGGACGGGCTGGGCTTATGAGCATCCACAGCTTGCGAATGCCATCAAGTTTGCCGCAGCGGCTCTTATTGGACTAATCGTTTTTGAACTCGTTAACGCTGCTATGTCCCATTTCTAATGGGTATACAGCCATTAATGCGGCCGAAGCTTAACCGTTGGAAAACCGAAAGGCCGCTCTAATAGGGGGCCGCGGCCCTGTTCTTTCTAGGCTCTCACAGAGAGGATCCCATCCTCATTTGTGTAGGAACCGTGGAGTCCCAGATTCCCGCCCCCGGGGCCCCTCCGGTCTGGCAATATATCTCCTTGCCGCGC
>CAUBIC010000010.1 GCA_958435945.1 uncultured Collinsella sp.
GCGGTCGGCGGGGCCATTGTGGCTCTTGACAGCGGATTGGGTCATATGAGCGAAAGCCCGCCAGAGCGAGCAAGGTGCCTTGAAACAAGGCGGCATTGACCTTCTGGTCATGCCGCCGAAGTTGAAAGGCAGATTGCCGCTCTGGCGGGCTTGCAGCGTCGGCCGGTCCGCCGTTCGGTAGAACGGCGGAACCAATAACTAACAGACTCGAGTCTTGCCGATCATGATGTTGAGGATCTCGACATCGGTATCTTTCATACCTACACGGCCCACGTAGCCCATGCTGGCGATTGTCTGCTCGACGGTATCCTGGATCAGGCCCTCACCGGCGCGGAAGCCGCGACCCTGCATGGCCATATCGTGACCCAGAATCGCCGCATCGACGGCAGCGGAAATCTTGGCGGCACAGCTTGCCTTGGCGCCATCGCACACGATGCCGCCCACGTTACCGAGTGTGTTCGAAACCGTTGCGCCAATCTGCTCGCGCGTGCCACCGCACAGCCAGGTAATTGCGGCACCGGCACCGCACGCAGCGCAAATAGCACCGCAAAACGCCGAGAGCGCACCGATATAGCTCTTGATATGCACAGCGATAAGATCGGACAGCATCACGGCGCGCACCAGGCGATCGTGGTCGCAGCGAAGGTATTCGGCATACTCCATAACGGGCAATGCACAGGTAATGCCCTGATTGCCCGAGCCGCACACAATGGCGACCGGCAGCGCGCAGCCGTTCATGCGGGCGTCAGATCCGGCGGCTGCACGGGCACGGGCACGGCAGGCGACGTCATCGGCACGAGCGCCCAGCAGCGTACGGCCCACCTCGGCACCCCAAGCGTGCGCCAAGCCCTCTGCGCTAATGGCGCCGTTCAGCTCGATCTGACGCTCAACGGCAGCGCGAGCTTCCTCAATGTCGCCGTCCTCGATAAAGTCGATGATAGACTCAATCGACATGGGCGTGTCGGCCTTATCCGCCGCCCGCTCGGCCACCACGCGCTCGGCGCATGCAGCACACTCCCCCGCTGACTTGCCGCATACCGGAATACCGTCGAGCGTATGGCACGTGACGTTGGTGTGGTGATCGGTAATCTCGACGACCGCGGTATGGCCCCCGGCCGTCGCAGTCACCTTGATGTAGAGGTTGGGCACGCCCTCGACAAGCGACACATCGCAGTAGTCGGCGTCGGCGAGGAGCTCGGCCACGCGTGCACGGTCTTCATCGTTAACGCTCTCGAGCACCTCGAGCGCGCTCTTGGCGTCGCCGCCCACGGCACCCAGCACGGCCGCGGCCTCAATACCGTGCATACCGCCCGAGTTGGGCACGGTCACGCTCTTGACGTTCTTGATGATGTTGCCCGAGCAGGCAACGTCCATATGATCGGGTTCGCAACCGAGCGTCTGGCTCGCCAACGCCGCTGCATAGGCAACGGCAATGGGCTCGGTGCAGCCGAGTGCACAGACAAGCTCGCGGTTCAAAACATCGCAAAACGCGGCATCACGAAGGGAATCGGTAGGCATAGGTATCTCCTGCTTGCATAACGGGCTTGGCTCTCAAGTTAATAAATAGCTCCTTTATTTGATAACAATGCATCAAAAACCGCAACCATGGTTCCGGCGGACGGCCCTCAAGCGCAAACTGACAGCATTCATTCATGAGAAGCCAGTCTTGTTGCATGCTAAAGCGTTTGACCAAAAAACGCCCGAGCGTTTACGCAAAAGTCGCGCTATCATGCAGTCGAACGCGGTAAACCCCTTTAGCATTTGCGCCGCACAGACCAGAGAGGAACCATCCATGAAGATCGGTATCGGTAACGACCACGCCGCCGTCGAGCTCAAGAACATCATCTCCGAGCACCTGAAGGAGCGCGGCTGCGAGGTCGTGAACTTTGGCACCGACACCTCCGAGAGCTTTGACTACCCCATCGCCGGCTACAAGGTGGGTAAGGCCGTTGCCAACGGCGACGTCGACCTGGGCATCCTCATCTGCGGCACCGGCGTCGGGATTAGCCTGGCTGCCAATAAGGTCGAGGGCGTACGCGCCGTCGTGTGCTCCGAGCCCTTCAGCGCCAAGCTCTCCCGTATGCACAACAACACCAACGTGCTCGCCTTTGGCGCCCGCGTCGTGGGCTCCGAGCTCGCCAAAATGATTGTCGACGAGTGGCTCGACGCCGAGTTTGAGGGCGGCCGCCACGAGCGTCGCGTCAATCTCCTCAACGAAATCGACCACACGCGCGGCCTCAAGGTCGTCGACGAGGCCTAAACCACTCAGCGCCACAAGCTAACAGCAGGGGCCCGCTCGGAACTCATGTCCGAGCGGGCCCCTTCATAGATTTTGAAATAAAAGGGCGCCGCGGATGGAGTTCCGCGGCGCCCAAACCACACGCTAACAGCTTTAAGGAGTCAAAGCTGGTTTAGCTAAAGAAGCGCTTGATCTCGATCTCGGCATTCTCCAGGCAGTCGGAGCCGTGGATCACGTTGGCGTTAACATCGACGGCAAAGTCGCCGCGGATGGTACCAGGGGCAGCGTCAAGCGGATTGGTGGCGCCCATGAGGGTGCGCATCTTAGCAACAGCGGAAGGACCGGAAACGACCATCTTGACGACCGGGCCGCTCGTCATAAAGTCACAGAGACCGCCAAAGAAGGGCTTGTCTGCCAAGTGGGCGTAGTGCTCCTCGACGGTAGCGCGCTCGAGCGTGGTCATCTCCATGCGCTCGATGACAAGGCCGCTGCGCTCAATGCGAGCAACAATCTCGCCGATCTTGCGGTCGCGCACAGCGTCGGGCTTAATCATGATGAAGGTCTTCTCGATAGCCATAAGGTAGCCTTTCAAGTAGGTTCGCGCGTGCCCAAGTCCCATTCCGGCACCCGCCTGGACTGCATCGTAACAGAGTTTTAGCTGCAGTTAAACAAAAAGCTGCCTATTGAAACGATACAATTTATTAAAGCGCTCCATATGTGTCACTTCTGTTTCGCAGCCCGATTAGAGTACCATCCGACCGCCCGTCAACCGCATCGAACAGAGCAGGCGGTCGGTTGCCACCCGCAAACGTACCCCCTTCACAACCTGCCCAAAGGTCCTACAGAAGTTCTCGACAAGCCCCTCCCCCATAGCAACAAAATACGGACGCCCACATCAGCAGACGTCCGTAAAGCAAAACCGATTTATCAATACATGGCCAAAACGGCTTCAGCCAAACCTCTACTTTGCCCCGTGACCCATCTCGACGACCTTGGTCAGCGATCCAAACACACCCTCGTCGGCCACGAGCTGTGCCTCGGCACGCTGCAGCTGCACGGCAACGGCGGCAGGAGCGGTGCCGCCCTCGGTCGTGCGCGCGGCGACAATCGACGGGATGTCGAGCGCCTCGGTAATATCGCGCTCAAAGAGCGGGCTTGCCTCCTGGAATACCTCAAACGGCAGGTCCTCAAGATTGCAGCCGCGCTTCTCACACATCAGGACCAGATGGCCCACCACGGCATGCGCCTCGCGGAACGGCAGACCACGCTTAGCCAGATAATCGGCAACATCGGTGGCGGCAAGGTGCCCCACGCCGCACTCGCGCGCCATGGCATCCTCGTTGACGGTCCAAGTCGAAATCATACCGGCCATAACCGACAGGCACTGCATGAGCGTGTGAGCGGTATCGAGCGCACCCTCCTTGTCCTCCTGCAAGTCCTTGTTATAGGCCAGCGGCAGCCCCTTCATGGTCACGAGCAACTGCACCAGGTTGCCATAGACTCGGCCACTCTTGCCGCGGATAAGCTCGGCAAAGTCGGGATTCTTCTTCTGCGGCATGATGGACGAGCCGGTGGAGTACGAGTCGGAAAGCGTGATAAAGCCAAATTCGGAGCTCGACCACAGCACGATCTCCTCGGAAAGACGCGACAGGTGCATGGCCATGACGGAGCCGGCATAATGCAGATCGAGCAGGAAATCACGGTCGGAAACCGCATCGAGCGAGTTGGGAATCACACCCGCAAAGCCAAGTTCGGCAGCCGTCATCTGACGATCGAGCGGATAGCTCGTACCGGCAAGCGCGGCAGCGCCCAGCGGGCAGTTGTCGGCGGCATCAAAGGCGGCCTTCAAGCGTGTAAAGTCGCGCGCGAACATCCAGGAATACGCCAGCAGATGATGCGACAGCAGCACGGGCTGAGCATGCTGCATGTGCGTGTAGCCCGGCAGAATCACCTTGTCGTACTTCTTGGCCGCATCCACCAGCACATGGCGCAGCTCAAGATTGGCCTCCATGAGCTCCTTGGCCAGCGCCTTGACGCCCAGGCGCGTATCGGTCGCCACCTGGTCGTTGCGCGAACGCCCGGTATGCAAGCGCTTACCGGCCTCGCCGATGCGGCGCGTCAGCTCGCTCTCGATAGACATATGAATGTCCTCATCGTTGATATCGAAGGTGAAGTTGCCGGCATCGATATCCTGTTCGATTCCGGTCAGGCCCTCGGCAATCGCCTGCTCATCCTCGGCACTAATGATGCCCTGGGCCGCCAGCATCTTGGCATGCGCCTTAGAGCCGGCGATATCCTGCTTATAGAGATGTTTGTCGACCGGCAGCGACGCGCCAAACTCCTGCGTGACCTCGGCCACGCCCGCCTCAAAACGACCGCCCCAAAGAGCCATGGAACCGTCCCCTTTCTCCGAATACCAAAACAAGCGCCCAGCGCAATGCGCCATGTCGCTAAAGCGATTTTTCAACCGCTAGTTTTACACATTCCCCACCGTGCGCGGGACAATGTAGCTAATTTGCAAAGAAGTGACGCACCAGGCACTTGGCGCCCAACGTCCCCCTCCGGATGTTGCCTTGCGAACCATCGATCCAGGCCTTCAGGCTCATAGGAACATCCTCGACCTTTGCAGCATCGAACTCGGGCGCGAGGGCAAGTAAGGCATGCGCGACAGCATTGAACATAATGGATACTCCTCATATATATAGGCGCAGAGCCGCCCAATTGATAGAAGGAGCCCCGCCGGACAACCCCGGCGGGGCTCGGAATCAGCCGCGGACGCGGCATCATATATGCGGGCGGAACGTAGGGGCCACCGATGTTAAGAAGTGTCAGCAAGCATAACGAAAGGTAGGGACCCCGTGCGCCCGTTTTGTATCACGCGGATGGGCCGCGCGGATACCAAGGGAAGGAGGCGCTAGGCCTGGGCGGCGGCGGAGCTGGGACCCTGGACCTTTGCCCACGTCTTGAGCGACAGCGTATCGATCTCGATAAAGCCGGCGCTGGCCTTCTCGTCAAACGTGGTGTCGCGGTCGTAGGTAGCCAGACCGTAGTCGTAGAGGCTGAAGGGGCTCTTGCGGCCGACGACATGGCAGTTGCCCTTAAAGAACTTCAGACGGACGGTGCCGGTCACGAACTTCTGGGTGTCGGCCATAAAGGCGTCGAGCGCGTTTTTGAGCGGGCTGTACCACTGGCCGTTGTACACGGCGGTGGCCCAATCCTGCTCGAGCTTAATCTTGGCCTTGAGCAGGTCGCCCTCGACGCAAATGTCCTCAAGCGCCTTGTGGGCGGTGATGAGTGTCAGGGCGCCGGGAACCTCATAGCACTCGCGGCTCTTGAGGCCCACCAGACGATCCTCGACCAGGTCCAGGCGACCAAAGCCGTTGTCGCCGGAGATCTTGTTGAGGGCGATGACGATCTCGGAGAGCTTCATCTTCTTACCGTCGACGGCGACGGGCTTGCCGGCCTCAAACTCAATCTCGGTATACGTCGGGGTGTCGGGCGTGTCCTCAGGATTCTTGGTCATAACCCAAGCGTCGTCGAGCGGCTCGTTCCAGGGATCCTCCAGGTGACCGCACTCGATGGCGCGACCCCACAGGTTGTCATCGATGGAGTAGGGGTTGTCGTTGGCACCCTCGGGAACCGGCACGTTGTGAGCATGGGCGTAGGCGACCTCGTCGGGACGACACTTCAGGTCCCACTCGCGAACCGGGGCGATAACCTTGAGCTCGGGGTCGAGGGCCTTGACGGCGGCCTCAAAACGGACCTGGTCGTTACCCTTGCCGGTGCAGCCGTGGGCGACGTAGGTCGCGCCAAACTCGTGAGCGACCTCGACAAGCTTCTTGGCGAGCAGCGGACGGGAAAGAGCGGAGAGCAGCGGATACTTGTTCTCGTACATGGAGTTTGCGGCGATGGCCTTGGTCAGGAACTCATCGGAGAACTCGTCGCGCAGGTCAAGCACCTGGCAATCGAGAACGCCCAGGTCGAGCGCCTTCTGCTTCTTGGCATCCAGGCCGGTCTCCTCCTGGCCCACGTTGCCGCAGACGCAAACGACATCGAGATTCTTCTCGTCCTGGAGCCACTTGACACATACGGATGTATCAAGACCACCGGAATATGCGAGAACGACTTTTTCCTTGCTCATGGCTGTTTCCTTTCGCCCTTGGTAGCTAGTTAGAACATCGGTCAGTTGCAAGTCATTTCGAGATCAAAAACCGTGCAATATCAGGTTAAATAGCAAAAATCAGCACATACATGCCCTAGAAACATGCAGCAATGTCGTGCTAAAACCCAACGACCTCAAAATGACTCTGTTGAGGCAATTCGCCCCATGCGGACAGAGACGATTGTTATCGTCGTCGGGAAATTGCGCGCTGGCGTCGGATGGCATTGTCTGCAGTAGTGATGATCTTTACGAACTGCATCTGCCTCTCCTTTCACCTATCGCCGGGCGCAATTCTAATATCGTAAACGGTACCTTTTCCTCGGTAAGCGGTTGTTTTTCCGTCTCCGTTTTCGATGGTCGCTATATTACGCTAAAGTGCCCGCGGCACAAGCGACAACTTCAAATTTCTGAAAAGTTTTTTCATTACTTTGTGAATGGTGATGCAAACGCGCGCCAATCCTGCGAAAATACGCCCGACTACGAGTTAATGGTTATAACGTCTGAAACAATCTCGAAACGAAAGGCTCGCTTTTATGCAAACTTACGAATCGGACGCCAATATCGGAAACATTAAGCTCATTGCCGTCGACATGGACAAGACGCTACTGACCGACGAGCGCGTTCTACCTCAGGGCCTCGACGAGCGCCTAGACAAGCTCGCCGAGGCTGGCATCGTGTTCTGCCCCGCCAGCGGACGACCCGCCCCAAAACTCGAGGAGATGTTTGAGGACATCAAGAGCCGCATCGCTTTTTGCCCCGATAACGGCGCATGCGTGATATATCGCGGCAACTACATCTATAAGAGCGCTATCGATGTGGCGCTGTATCAGCAGGTCTTGAGCCGCGCCTCGGAGGATCCGCGCGCCGTCCCCGTCCTGTGCTGCTTCGACGAGTTCTACGTACTTGCCCGCGACCATCAATACCACGACGAGATCAGCGTCTACTACAACACAATCAACTACGTCGATAGCTTTGAGGGCCTTGACGTCGAATCCAACAAGATTTCGATCTTCTTCCCCGCCTACGATGCCGAGCCAGCGTTTCGCGAGGACTACAGCCCTGCATTCTCGGGTCAGCTCTACGTCACCAATGCTGGCCGCGAGTGGATCGACTTTATGAATCTGGGCGTCGACAAGGGGTCGGGCGTCGCGCACCTGTGCGAGCAGCTCGGCATCGATATCGCCGACGCCGCCGCCGTTGGCGACACCTACAACGACATTCCCATGCTGGAGCGCGTCGGGCATAGCTTTATCGTGGACAATGCCGAGGAGCACATGAACGCGCACGCCAAGTGGCGCATTCCGAGCAACAACGACGGGGGCGTACTGACGCTCATCGACGCCATCTTGGCGGCTCGTTAACGTGGCTCGTCGGACCTGGCCGGGCGAGGCGGGTAAGTTTTTCGCTCGGTCAGGTCCTGCGGTGACTTGCTTGCCGCCAAGATAGCGTCTTGGCGCCTAGATACTTTGGCTGAATTTATTGAACGAAGGACGCTCCTTGTTGATGAGGGGCGTCCTTCTGTTTTTGGTTACTTTGGAACTGTGGTTGCTTTCCTATTTCGCGTCTGCCCAGGTTATGCCGGTACTGGCTTCGGCGATCAACGGTACGCGTAGGTCTACGACGTGTTCCATGACGTCTTGGACCATGGCGGTCAGGCGCTCGACTTCGTCGATGGGGCACTCAAAGTCCAGTTCGTCGTGCACCTGCAGGATCATGTGGGCGGCAAAGTCCTCTTCTTCCAGACGGCTGCTCACGCGGGCCATCGCGATCTTGATGATGTCGGCGGCGGTGCCCTGCATGGGGTGGTTCATGGCCGTGCGCTCGCCAAAGCCGCGGAGTTGCGGATTTTTGGCCTTGAGCTCCGGAATGTGGCGACGGCGGCCGTACATGGTCTCGGCGTAACCTGTCTGCTTGGCACGCGCCACCACGTTGTCGAGGAACGTGCGCACGCCCGGGTAGGCCTCGTAGTAGCGGTCGATCATGTCGCGCGCCTCGGCCATCGAGATATGCAGCGACTGCGACAGGCCGTAGGCCTGCTGACCATACACAATGCCAAAGTTCACGGCCTTGGCGCGACTGCGCAAGTCGGGCGTTACCTCGGACACCGGCACGCCAAACACGCGTGCCGCCGTCTCGGCATGGAAGTCCTCGCCCTCGTTAAAGGCGCGTACCAGGTGCTCGTCACCTGAGAGATGTGCCAGCAGACGCAGCTCGATCTGCGAGTAGTCCACCGCCAAAAAGACGCTTCCCTCGCCTGCCGAAAACGCCGTCTTGACGGTACGGCCCAGCTCAGAGCGCGTCGGGATGTTCTGCAGGTTCGGGTCGCTCGAGGACAGACGACCCGTTGCCGTGATGGTCTGGTTGTACGTGGTGTGCACGCGACCGTCACCGCGGCGCAGCGGGCCCAGCGTGTCCAGATAGGTGGACTTGATTTTGGACTTCTCACGCCAATCCAAGATCAGGCGCACGATTTCGTGGTCACGGGCAAGATCGCTCAGCACCTTGGCGTTGGTCGAATAGTAGCCGCGCTTGGTCTTTTTGAGGCCCTTGGTCGGAAGCCCCATAACGTCAAACAGCACGTGCGAGAGCTGCATAGGGCTACCGATGTTAAACGTCTCATCACCCGCCAGGTCGCGAATGCTGCGCTCGACCTCGGTAATCTGGGTCGCCAAGCCCTCGGACAGACTGTGCAGGCGGTCGGGGTCCACGAGCATGCCCGCGCGCTCCATCTTGGCAAGTACCGGAACGAGCGGCATCTCGATGCCATCGAACACGTTGGCGGCGTTCTCGCGTGCCATGCGGTCGCGCAGTGGTGCGACCAGTGCCAGCGTCAAGGCCGCCGTGCGAGCGGCGGGCGCAGGAGCATCCTCGCCAGCACCCTCCGCACCGCGCACCGCAGGCAGCGCCATCTGCAGATAGGTATCGGCCAGATACGCCTCGTCAAACTCGGAGCGGTCGGAATCCAACAGGTAGGCGGCAACCACGGTATCGAAGATGCGCGTGGAATCGACTGCCAGCGGATCCATGAGCTCGGGCTCGGAAGAGTCGATGGGCGAAAGCTCATGCAGCAGTGCTTTCATATCCGGGCTCGCCACGCGGCCCTCCATAAACAGGCGCGCAAGCACGCCGGCGATCACGCCATGGGCGAAGTTGAAGCCATCGACCGCGGCAGTGGTACCGCCTTCGCCCTCCTCAAGCGCAAGCAGCCCCTTGGACGTCGCCAGCCACAGCGTGCGCGTCAGGCCAAAAAGCGCGCCCTCCTCCTTGTCATCGTCCACCACGGCGGCGATCCATTCGTCCGCCTCCATCGAGCGAGCGATCTCGGCAGCGGCGGCAGTGAGCGCCTCGGCATCGCCGGCGGCAGCGCGCGAAACCGCGGGC
Organism: uncultured Collinsella sp.; assembly: GCA_958435945.1. Classification (GTDB taxonomy): domain Bacteria; phylum Actinomycetota; class Coriobacteriia; order Coriobacteriales; family Coriobacteriaceae; genus Collinsella. Next base: position 9,783 of record CAUBIC010000010.1, read on the forward strand.
ATCTCGAACGCGCCGGCAGCGGCCGCAGCCCCACCCTCGCCACCGATCAGCGCCAGGAAGCGATTCTGCATGGCCGTAATGCCGAGCGTGCCCAGCGCCGCGGAGACTTCGTCGGCAGAAAACGCCGGGAAGGACGTTTCGTCAAAGTTGAGCTCGACGGGCGCATCGGTGCGAATGGTCGCCACCTTACGGCTCAACAGCGCGTCGTCGATGTGTGCGCGCAGGTTTTCGCCCATCTTGCCCTTGACCTCGTCAGCATGCGCGATGACCTCGTCCAAGCTGCCGTACTGCGCGATGAGCGCGCTCGCCTTTTTGGGGCCGATGCCCGGCACACCGGGGATGTTATCGGACGTGTCGCCCTTCAGGCCGTAAAAATCGGGCACGAGCGCCGGCGTGATGCCGTGATACAGATCGTCCACGCTCTCGGGCGTCATGATGGCCACGTCGGACAGGCCCTTGCGGGTCGAGACCACGTTGACGTGCTCGGTCACAAGCTGATACATGTCGCGGTCGCCGGTCACCAGCAGCATGTCGCAGCCGGCCTCCTCACCCAGGCGGGCCATGGTGCCCAGGATATCGTCGCCTTCCCAGCCCTCGGACTGCAGAATCGGCACGTTGAGCGCACCGAGCAGCTCCTTGATCATCGGAAACTGTGCGTGCAGATCGGGGTCCATGGGCGGGCGCTGCGCCTTGTACTGCGGCAGCATCTCCATGCGCACGCGCGGCTTGCCCTTATCAAACGCCACGACCACACCGTCGGGGTTAAAGGCATCGATCATCTTGAGAAACATGTTCAGAAAGCCAAAGATCGCGTTGGTGGGGCGACCGTCCGGCGCATTCATGGTGGGCGGCACGGCGTGGAAGGCGCGGTGCATGAGCGAGTTGCCGTCGATAACGGCAAAGGTGCGGCGCTTGTCAGACATATTAACTACCTCGCTTTGGGCTGGGCACGGTTTGCTCACTCCAGTTTACACGCTCCCCGCCCCGCGGCCACCTCACATCAAGCTCCCCCGCCACCGTGAGCCTGCGCGTGATACGATGGCTCACGGTACATCAACCAGCACGATCGATCCGAAAGGAGCCTGCGTCATGGAGCGTCCCTGCGCATGGAAAAAGTACACGCCACAGCAAATCGAGGAGCTCGAGGAGCTTTGCCGCGGCTACAAGCAGTTTTTGAGCGAGAACAAGACCGAGCGCCTGTGCGTCAAGACCGGCATCAAGATGGCCGAGGAGGCGGGCTACGTCGACCTGGAGACCGTGATCGCCGAGGGCCGCGCGCTCAAGGCCGGCGACAAGGTGTACGCCGCCAATCACGGCAAGGACCTCATGCTCGTCAACCTGGGCACCGCCCCGCTCGAGCAGGGCTTTAACATCCTGGGCGCCCACGTGGACTCGCCGCGCCTGGACCTCAAGCAAAACCCCGCCTTCGAGGCCGGCGACATGGCCTACCTCGACACGCACTACTACGGCGGCGTCAAGAGCTACCACTGGGTGGCCTCCCCGCTCGCACTCGTGGGCGTCATCTGCAAAAAGGACGGCACCACCGTCGACATCAACATCGGCGACAAGGCGGACGACCCGGTCTTTACCATCTCCGACCTGCTGATCCACCTCTCGAGCGAGCAGATGTCCAAGCCCGCCAAGGACGCCGTCGACGCCGAGATCCTCGACGTGATCGTGGGCGGCCGCCCTGTCAAGTTCGACGAGGACGACAAGGACGCCCCCAAGGAGCCCGTCAAGCAGATGTTCCTGGACATCCTCAAGGAGCAGTACGACGTCGAGGAGGAGGACTTCCTCTCCGCCGAGATCGAGGTCGTGCCCGCCGGTCCCGCCCGCGACATGGGCCTCGACCGCTCCATGATTTTGGGCTATGGCCACGACGACCGCGTCTGCGCCTACCCCTCCATGCTCGCCCAGATCAATGTGGCCAACGTGGAGCGCACGAGCATCACGCTCATCGTCGACAAGGAGGAGATTGGCTCCGTAGGCGCCACCGGCATGACGAGCCGCTTCTTCGAGAACACCGTCGCCGAGATTATGACGCTTGCCGGCAAGGACAGCCCGCTGGCCCTTCGCCGTGCACTCGCCCATAGTCGTATGCTCTCCTCTGACGTGTCTGCTGGCTTCGACCCGGGCTATGCCGGCAAGTTCGAAACCAAGAACGCCGCCTTTATGGGTCGTGGCCTGTGCTTTAACAAGTACACGGGCAGCCGCGGCAAGGGCGGTTCAAACGACGCCGACGCCGAGTACGTGGCCCTCGTCCGCGACATCATGGACGAGGCCGGCGTGGACTTCCAGACCTGCGAGCTCGGCCGTGTCAACGCGGGCGGCGGCGGCACCATCGCCTACATCATGGCCAAGTACGGCATGAACGTCATCGACTCCGGTGTTGCCGTCCTGTCCATGCACGCCCTGTGGGAAGTCGCCAACAAGGCCGACATCTACGAGGCCTACCGCGGCTACAAAGCTTTCCTCGAGCGCGCCTAACCAGTCCCTCATCAGTTGCGGTGAAATAGTTCCTAAATAGCCCTTTAGACAGGTCGAACAAGAACTATTCCACCGCAACTTCTTTTTTGGCAGAGGAGAATCCGTGTTGCAGGTCATCATTTCGCCCGCCAAGCAAATGCGCGCGGCCCAAGATGCTTTTGAAGTCCTGGGCATTCCACCCTTTGTGCGCGAGACGGCTCGCCTCCACCGCGCACTGCTAGATATCGAGCGGAATGAAGGCAGCGCCGGCCTGCAGGCGCTGTGGAACGTGAGCGACAGGCTGCTCACAACGTGTCTGGATACGCTTCACGAATTTATGCCCGTCCTGAGCGATACCGACCTCGCAGATCCCGATATCGCGCGTCGAATCTCCCCCGCCGTCATGTCCTATCACGGCATTCAATACCAGAGCATGGCACCCGAGGTGATGGATGCCGCGCAGCTCGACTGGCTGCAAAACCATCTCTGGATCCTCTCGGGACTCTACGGATGCGTGCGCCCCTTCCACGGCGTGTCTCCCTATCGGCTCGAAATGGGGGCGAAGCTCGCCGTCGACGGCGCTCGCGACCTCTATGCCTTCTGGGGGAATCGACTTGCGCAGGTAATTGCGCCGGCCGGTTCCGACACCACTATCGTCAACCTTGCCAGCGTGGAATACGCCAAAGCTGTCCTGCCCCATGCTGCACAGGATACAACGGTTATCACCTGCTTTTTTGGCGAAGGCGTCCGCAACGATAAGCCCATCCAACGATCGACCGCCAGCAAAAAGGCACGCGGTTCGATGGTCCGCTGGATGGCGGAAAACAAGGTCGAGGACGCCGCCGGTCTTACCGAGTTCAACCTTGGCTACCGCTATGTCCCCGAGCTCTCGTCCCCAGATAGCCTGGTCTTCATCAACGAGCAGGCATTCTAAATGCCTGTCGCCAGCGCCGAACTCCACCTCGGCATGCTTTCATGATATTCGGTGAACATCCCGCTATTCCGCCAAGCCGTCTGCCTTGGCAATCTCGCTTGTCGAGCCGTCCTGATAGGTAATCTTGACATGCTCCACATCGGACGCCTTGACGCCCGACGGGGGCTCCAGGCGCCATTCCGTCAGGGCGATATCCATGGTCGTGGGCACATCTCCTTGATCTTTGAGCTTCACCGTCAGCGTTTTGAGCGCCGCGTCAAACGTCACGCGTTCGATTTCTTCGCCTGGAATGGACCCACCACTCAGCTGCAACTGCACAAACTCATCGCGCGGGTACCAATAATCGCCCGGAATGGCGAGCGTATTGGCATTACCGCCAGTACTCCTCACCGTCATAATCGGTAGGCTATCATCGGCCTCAAACTCCCAGGCAGTGCCGCCGCGACCACCAAACGTCCAGATACAAACGGCAATCACCAGCACGGCAAGCACCGCAAAACCAATCGCGACAAGGCCATGGTGCGCACGGCCCTCCTCGGCCGACACGTCCCACTGCGTCTCCCGATACAGATGCTTGTCTTTCATGTTCGCCTCCCCACGGGCATGCTCATCGCGTCAATCGTACCCATTCGAGCTATACTTGAGCCCACCACATAAACGGGGAGCTTGCAGGACAAGACGGCAGGCTGAGACTGGGCGCGCCCGCCCTGACCCGCAAACCTGATATGGGTAATGCCAACGAAGGGAGCCGTGCCAATGAGCACACAAACCGAGCCCACGCTCGTCACGCAAATCGACTTCGCCCGCGCCGGGCAGATCACACCGCAGATGAAGGAGGTCGCCGAGCGCGAGCATCGCGACCCCGAGTACATCCGCGAGCGCGTGGCCGACGGCCGCATCGCCATCCCCGCCAACATCGTGCATATCAAAAAGGGCATGCGCGCCTTTGGTGTCGGTGAGGGCCTGTCCACCAAGGTCAATGTCAACCTGGGCATCTCGGGCGACAAGGCCGATGCCGCCGAGGAATGGAAGAAGGTCAAGATTGCCGAGGACTACGGCGCCGACGCCATCATGGACCTCTCCAACTCGGGCAAGACGCGCCAGTTCCGCCAGCAGCTCATCGACGAGACACCGCTCATGGTGGGCACCGTCCCCATGTACGACGCCATCGGCTACATGGAAAAGCCGCTGGTCAAGCTCACCAAGGACGACCTGTTCGAAGTCGTGCGCGCGCACGCCGAGGACGGCGTGGACTTTATGACCATCCACTGCGGCATCAACAAGTCGGTCACCAAGACCTTTAAAGAGACCGGCCGTCTCATGAACATCGTCAGCCGTGGCGGCTCGCTGCTGTTTGGCTGGATGGAGGTCACCGGCAACGAAAACCCCTTCTACGAGTACTTTGACGAGCTGCTCGAAATCTGCCACGAGTACGACGTGACGATTTCGCTCGGCGACTCCTGCCGCCCGGGCTGCCTCTACGACTCCAACGACGCCACCGAGACCGCCGAGATGATCGAGCTGGGCAAGCTGTGCAAGCGCGCTTGGGCCGCCGGCGTCCAGGTCATGGTCGAGGGTCCGGGTCACATGGCGCTCGACGAGATCGCCGCCAATATGAAACTGCAGAAGCGCCTGTGCCACAACGCCCCGTTCTATGTGCTCGGGCCGCTGGTGACCGATATCGGAGTGGGCTACGACCACATCACCGCCGCCATCGGCGGCGCCATCTCCGCCAGCTCCGGAGCCGACTTCCTGTGCTACGTGACGCCGGCCGAGCACCTGTGCCTGCCCAACGCCCAGGACGTGCTCGACGGCCTCATGGCCACCAAGATCGCCGCACACGCCGCCGACATCGCCAAAAAGGTGCCCCACGCCCGCGACATGGACGACAAGATGGGCCAGGCACGCCGCAAGCTCGACTGGGACGCCATGTGGAAGTGCGCTCTCGACCCGGTCACCGGTAAGAAGCGCTACGAGGAATCCCCCGCTGCCACCGAGGGCACCTGCACCATGTGCGGCAAGATGTGCGCCGTCCGCACCGTCAACAAGGTGTTCGAGGGTACGACGATCGATCTCGGCATGGAGGACTAGCCTTATCGCCGCGATCGCCTATGGGCTCGCCGCAGCACCTGCCAATTGTTAACCTGTGAACATTTGCTTGCATTTGCGTAAAAATTGCATCTCGCGCCCGGGTTCGGCATATCGCCGGCCTGGGCCTCTTTATAATGCGGGGTAAAAGACCCATTTGAATCCGACCAGACAAGGGAGCGAACATGGATCGCAGCAAGGTACCTGCCGTTCTATCCATCGCGGGATCCGATTCCAGCGGTGGCGCCGGCATTCAGGCCGACATCAAGACCATCACGGCGCACCGCCTGTATGCCGAGACGGCCATCACTGCCATCACAGCGCAAAACACACTGGGCGTTACCGCCGTGCAGAACATCTCTCCGGATATTGTCGCGGCGCAGATCGATGCCGTTTTTGACGATATTCGACCCAGCGCCGTCAAGATCGGCATGGTTTCCTCTGCCGAGATTATCGAGGTTATCGCCGACCGCTTAAGCGCCTGGGACGCACAAAATATCGTCGTCGACCCCGTCATGGTCGCCACCTCGGGTGCTCGCCTCATTGCCGAGGATGCCGCTGAGGCACTCACCCGCCGCCTGTTCCCGCTGGCGACCGTTATCACGCCCAACATTCCCGAGGCCATGGCGCTGCTCGATTATGAGGTCGATTCCGAGCGCACGCAGCAAAATGCCGCCATGCTTCTCACCCGTCGCTTTGGCTGCGCGTCTCTCGTTAAGGGCGGGCATTTTGTCAACGAGGCCAACGATGTGCTAGCAGAGCCCGCGCCGCTCGATGACGAGGGCAACCATCTGGGCGATCCGCTCACCACGTGGTTCCGCCACAAGCGCATCGAGACCGGCAACACGCACGGTACTGGCTGTACGCTTTCGTCCGCCATCGCCTGCGCGCTGGCCCAGGGCATGGATCTTGCCGATGCCGTCAACGCCGGCAAGGCCTACCTAACGGGTGCTCTCGCCGCTGGCTTTGACATGGGCAAAGGCTCCGGCCCCGTCAACCACATGTGGCAGTACTAAGATTCGCAGCCCAAAACCACCGCAAAGGGGACAGGCACCTTTGTGGCGGTTCCCACAAACATCTCGATCTGTAACAGTTAGAGTCCATTTTTCGGCCCACCTGTTACAGATTGAGACATTCAAATTCCGCTGAGAAGAAAATCTCGATCTGTAACAGTAACTCGGCAAAATCGACCCTAGATGTTACAGATCGAGACAAACGACCGATATCGACCTAAATAATCTCAATCTGTAACATCTAGCCCGTTTTCGGCCTTACAGCTGTTGCAGATCAAGACAAACCAACGAAACAAGCCACCGCAAGGGGAACTTTTGTACTGCTTTGGGCCGTACTACTCTCCGATCATCTCTTTAAGCTTGGCTGCCACGGCATGGCCGAGGCTCTCGTGGCTTTCCGGCATCATGTGCAGATAATCGATATCGCCCGGCTCGGCAAAATCGGCGGCATTCAAAAAGTCGCAGCCAAACTGTTCGGCAACATACGCATAGTATTCGGCAAAATGCTCCGAGGCCTCGACGGAGTGCTCGTCAAAGTCGGTCATATACACATCGGCGATCTGCGGCTTGATCTTGATAGGAGCCATCAGCAGAATGCGCGGACAAGGCGCAGCGTCGGTCCAGGGAAACGCGCGGACGGTGCGAATCAGCGCCATGGCACCGTCAGCGATATCGGCAGCCCCCACGCTAAAGACCGTCTTGCAGTCGTTGGTGCCCAGCATAATCACGATCGCGTCCAGCGGCTTATGGGACTCGAGCAGCATCGGCAACGCGCGGATGCCGTTGAGATTGGTGTCCAGATGGCACATGTCGTCGCGCACCGTCGTGCGGCCGTTTAGGCCTTCCTCAATCACGTGCCAGCCCTCGCCCAGGTCGCGCTGGGCCACGCCGCACCAGCGCACATCGTGCGCATAGCGCACCGCGGTGCCGTCGCGCATGCCCGCCGGATCATAGCCATAGGTATTGCTGTCGCCAAAGCACAGAACGTTTTTCATCGTAAGCCCTTCCTCTAGTAAAAAGCCGGCGGGAGCAGTCTCTCCTGCCGGATCGACCTATCTGTCAGCACATACCGATTACAGGTATTTGCGCCAGTCGTCGTCATCCTCATCGTCCTCAGCAGCGGCCTGAGCCTGCTCGGCGGCACGGGCGGCCGCGGCGCGGGCGGCCACCTGAGCATAGGACTCCTCGTTACACTCGGGGAAGCTTGCCAACACGTGCTCAAACTTGGCGAAGTCCTCATCCCAGCGCGTAGAGGGCACGGCAAAAAACACCTGCTTGACCTTGAAGTCGCCCGACGCAAGCTCCTTGCGGAAGAGCTCAGCCACGGCCTCGGCGTCAAAGCCGTTGTTGTCGCAGCCCCAAGCGCCCAGCACGAGCTTCTCGCGACCTAGCTCATCGCAGATGGCAAGCACAAAGCGGATGCGATCGCGCAGGGCATCCAGCAAGGCATCGTCACCCACGCGATACTCCTGGCGAGCGCGCTTGGCGTTGGGCGCGGCGGCAACGATCACGTCAGCATATGCATGTACGTGATTGCGGTCGAAGCGCACCGCAGGCACCACCAGCGCACGGTTGCGGTAAAGCTCGCAGTTGATGTTGCGACGACGGTTCTCGCCGTACCATTTGCGCTGCTTATCGAGCACGTTGTACAGGTACGAATCGGCACAGAGCGTGGCCTCCTGGCCCAGATAGCCCTGGATGTAGCCACCGCCCGGGTTGGTGAACGAGGCAAAGGCAAGCACGGCCATGTCACAGAACTGCGCGTAGCCTCGGCCGTTATCCAGAATGGCCTGCGTGGCAGAGGCGTCGAGCACGGTGACCTCGGGCAGGACCGGAGCGGGCTTTTCGGCGGCAGGCGCGGACTCGGCCTCCGTGGCCTCCTCGGCGGGTGCAAGCTCGGCCGCAACCTCGGTCTCGGCGGATGCAACCTCGGCGGCCTCGACCTCGGGCTCCTCGGCGGCCTCAGACTCCTCAGCAACCTGTTCCTCGGCAGCGTCGGCCGCTTGGGCCTTGGCCTTCATCGCCGCGACAAATCCGGCAGGCATACCATCGAACTCGCGCACGCCGGCAATCGAACGCTCGATGTCCTTGGCGCAGGCCTCGGACACAGCCACCACATGGCGCTCGGCGGCCTTGGCACGCGCCTCGCGCTTGGGATTGGGCTGACCCGCTCGGTTAGACCTGCGGTTACGGTTCCTGTTGTCGACATCTGCCATTCGTGGCCACCTTTCCTGTCGCTGCCGCTATCGGCTTTTTCCCATCCATCATACCCCGCCGCGCACAAAAAAGACGGCCCCGAAGGACCGCCTTTCGCATCGTTTTACCGTGTCCGGCAGGAAGCGTCGCAATGCCGCGCTTTAATCGCGACGACCAAGGATATTCAGGATGCGCAGGAACACGTTGATGATGTCCACGAACAGGTTGGATGCCATGAGCACGGCGTTGGGCAGCGTGGGCGGCACCGTCGTGGCCACATAGGTGTCATAGCCAATAAAGCCGGCGAACACCACGATCACGATCAGGTCGGTGATGGACTGCGAGACGCCCATGAACATCAGCACGATCTCGACCAGAATCGTGGCAAGTAGGATGCCAAAACCAATGCCGTACACACGCTGGAAGAACTTGGGAAAGGTCACGCCCAGCGCACCAAAGACAAAGGTGATGGCGGCCGTGGCGATAAAGGCGGTGTTAATGGTAGGCAGGTCGTAGTTGGCAAGGCCAAACGACGCCGTCAGGCCAAAGGTGCTCGCAAAGACCACGTAGCCCACGAGCGACAGGCCCACGGACTGTTTGCTGGCAGCAGCCGACATCATGACCATGCCGACGATGGTCAAAATAAATGAGCCAAAGACCAGCGGCAAAGCGGCGCCGCTCATCATCATGCGCGCAAACGACATGGTGCTCGTAAAGTAGGCACCGGCGCCCATGGCGCAAAAGCCCAAAAAGATCAGGGCAGACATGACAAGGTTGTACGCGCGCGGCGACATCTCCTTGGCACGGCTTGCGCCGGTTTCGATGGGGCCGTTCTGATAGCCCTGGATATCGTTCATACTTCGTCCTTTCAAAAAGCGCCGCGACGGCGCCGTAGCTGACAAGTTTCCTGCCATTGTACCCGAACGCCACGCGTTCTTACCTGCGACGCTCGCTCTCGAGCGTCCGGTCGAACGCCCACACCCACCAACGCATCAGATGAGTCTGCGAGCCATCCGGTCGCTCGCGTGCCTGTTCTTCCAGATACAGTTCGGTCGCATGTCCGCCAAAACGAACCTTATAAGTCGCCGTACGAATGCCGTGGACCGTCAGGCCAAAACCGGTGGACGAGACAATCTCGTCAATCGTAAAGCAACGACCATCGACCCAGCAGACGGTAACCGGCACGACCTGTCCGCCCGCGAGGATGCGAGCCACGACGTCCACATACTGCTTGTGCACGCGTCGAGTTTTACCATCTGTCTGTCGATATTCCATGCCTCCTATTATCGAACGCATGTTTGCACATTGTAAAGCGAACAGGCTGTGGTTTTGGGATGTTGGGGCGCGCACGTGTCCTCATGGCGTGCTAGCAAAAAGAACACCCGCGGTCAACAGGGCAAATATTCAATGTTAGTGCCAAAAAATTCACTTCTCCCATCAGAACTCGGTAAAGAAACCCGCAGGAGGTGATACGATTTATCATGTTTTTGTAACGTGCCTGCAAACTTCGAGAAAGCCCATATATGGACGTAACGTTCTCAGCCTTCCTCGGCCAAATTGTGTCGAACCCAGTCCTTGCCGTCACCGTGATCCTCGCACTCGGCGCTATCTTCGTCAACGGATGGACCGACGCGCCCAACGCCATCGCGACCTGTGTCACCACGCGCTGCATGCCCGCCCGCGCCGCCATTCTCATGAGCGCCGCATTCAACTTCCTCGGCGTGCTCATCATGACGCACTTTAACGCGAGCGTCGCCAACACCATCTCACATATCGTCGACTTTGGCGGAAACAGCACCATGGCGCTCGCATGCCTCTGCGCGGCGCTGTTCTCCATCGTCGTCTACGGCGCCACGGCATCGCGTTTTGGCATCCCTACCTCGCAAAGCCACAGCCTTATCGCCGGCCTGACCGGTGCCGCAATCGCCCTCGGCGGCGCGAGCAGCGTCAACGTCCACGAGTGGATGAAGGTCATCTACGGCTTGGCGCTCTCCATCGGCCTGGGCTTTGTCATGGGCTGGGTCCTGTGCAAGCTCGTCTCGATTCTTTTCGCCGCCGCCAACAGGCGACGTGCCAACGTCTTCTTTAAATACGCTCAGATCGCGAGCGCTGCGGCCATGAGCTTCATGCACGGCGCGCAGGATGGACAGAAGTTCATCGGCGTGCTCTTTTTAGGAGTGGCCTTCGCCAGCGGCCAGACGAGCGTCGGCGATGCCGGCATCCCCATCTGGATTATGCTGCTGTGCTCGGCCACTATGGGTATCGGCACCAGCGTGGGCGGTGAGCGCATCATCAAGTCTGTCGGTCAGAGCATGGTCAAGCTCGAAAAGTACCAGGGCTTCTCCGCCGACCTGGCGGGCGCCGCGAACCTGCTACTTGCCACCCTTACCGGCATCCCCGTATCCTCCACCCACATCAAAACCTGCGCCATTATGGGTGTCGGCGCCGTCAAGCGCCTCTCGGCCATCAACTTCGGCGTGGTCAAGGACATGATGTTCACGTGGTTCTTCACCTTCCCCGCTTGTGGACTCATCAGCTTTGTCATGGCCAAGCTGTTCATGATGTTCATCTAGTCAAACCGAACGGCCATCCGGACCGCAATACCTCGCCCACCCGTCTTCGCCTCGAAAGGACCCACTCATGGCAAAGAAACCCGATTCGTTCTACTTTGACAACTACGTCGCCTGCGCCGACCTTGCTGTCCAGGCCGCAGAGTTGCTCATCAAGATTTTTGAGAACTTTGATCCCGCGCAGATCCACGGCATGCTCGAAGAGATGCATGCGATTGAGCATGCGGCCGACAAGAAGCACCATGAGCTCGAGGATGCCCTGCTCACTGCCTTTATCACCCCGCTTGAGCGCGAGGATCTGGACCTGATGAGCTGCTCGCTCGACACCGTGCTTGACCGTATCGAGGGCGTCGTGCAGCGCGTCTACTTCACCAACATCCAGAGCATCCACCCCGATGCCATTGTCATCGCCCACAAGGTGACCGACGCCTGCCGCGCCATGAAGGACCTTATGGTCGAGCTGCCTAATTACCGCAAGTCCAAGACCCTGCGCGAGCTGGTCATCCAGATCAACACCATTGAGTCCGAGGCCGATGAGCTCTACATCAACGCTATGCGCAACCTGCACGTCAATGGCAAGGACCCGCTCGAGGTCATCGCCTGGCGTGACGTCTACGCTTTCCTGGAGTACTGCGCCGACTGCTGCGAGAATGTGGCTGATGTCGTGGATTCGATTGTCATGAAGAACAGTTAATTGGGGGTACGTGTCCCGGCGGTCGTGGGCCCGACCACTAATAACCTTTTTCACTCCGGCTGCAAGCAGAGTCGTTCAAAAGGTTATTAGTGGTCGGGCCCGCTCCCTTACGTACCACCATTGGAAACTTTGGCTGATACTTTGAAAGCGATGGGGCTTTTGTTGGCAGGGCCTTGGGGCCCGATTGGAAACTTTGGGACCGCCTTAAACGTTTGGCTGGATGGGGCTTTGGGTACCCTTTGTTTTACTTTGGATTGATTTGCTGACTTTGGAAGGTTTGGTTATGGGGTATTTGGATCTGGCTCGGTCTCGGTATTCTTGTCGTTTGTTTGAGGCTCGGGCTGTGGAGCAGGCTGTGGTGGATGCCATTGTTGAGGCTGGGCGTATTGCTCCTTCTGCTTGTAATAATCATCCAACCCGTGTGATGGTGTTGGATACGCCCGAGCTTTTGGAGAAGGCGGCTGCTTGTCAGCCTCGGTTTGCTCGTGATGGGTCCATCTTTGGCGCTCCGCTCATCTTCCTCATTTGCAGCGTTACCGACGACGCTTGGGTTCGCCCCTATGACCAGATGAACTCCAGCGCTATCGACACCTCGATTGTTTGCGATCAAATGATGATGGAGGCCGAGGAGCAGGGTCTGGGAACGTGTTGGGTATGCCATTTTAAGCCCGAGCTAGCCCGAGAGCGGTTCAACCTGCCCGAGGGCGTCTATCCCTATCACATGCTCGTCTGCGGCTATCCTGCCGACCACATCGCCGATCCCGAGCATCGCGATGCCCGCACCATTCCCCTCTCCGACTTCCTCCTCAAGTAGTTTTTGGCACATGCCCTAAAATCTACCTTTTACCGCGCACCCTTTCGCCGAGTTCTGCCCTATCGTACGCAGAGCTCGGCGTTTTGTTTCCCAACCCGTATGCAGCCACAAAAAAGGAGCCCGCAGGTGCGAGCTCCTCTTAAGGGCACTAGATTGTAGCTCTGGCGCTAGTCCAGGTCGTCGGCGGCAAAGTTGTCGATCGGGGCGAAGGGGTCAGCCACGGGGACAACCGGATCAGCGACAGGCAGCGGCTCGGCGGCGGGAACGGTCACTGCAGGAGAAGCCGCAGAACCGACCGGCGTGGAGGCCATAAGGTCGGACGGGAAGGAATTCTGCGCATCGTCCATGAAGTGCTGGATGAGCTTGAGGTACTCGGCTTTGAACTCCTCACGGGAAGCCTTCAGACGGTCGATCTCCTCGAGCTCGGCCTGCTTCTCGGTCAGGGCCTGACGGATGACCTCGCGGGCCTTGGCGTCGGCTTCGTTGCGGATGCGCTCAGCGTTCTCGTTGGCATCGTTGACGATGCCCTCGGCGGTCTGCTGGGCAGCAATCAGCGCAGCGGAGATCTGGCGCTCCTGAGCGGAGAAGTCGGGTGCGGGAGCGGCCACAGGAGCGGCGGGAACGGCCTGAGCGGCAGCGTCCTGAGCCTGGGCAAGCTGGGCCTGCGTGTCGGCAAGCTGCTGCTCGGTGGCAGTCAGACGACCCTTAAGATCGACAATCTTGGCAAGCATAGCGTCAACCTCGGAGGACAGCGTCTCCAAAAAGACGTCGACCTCGGCGGGATCATAGCCGCGCTTGGCCTCAGAGAAAGTCTGAGCCTGGATGTCAGCAGGGGTAATAGCCATAACAAGTTCTCCTTTATCATCGCCTTGGCGCCGGGCGCCCGACGTAAGTTACTGAGCCAGTACTATACGAGTATACCTATAAGAAGCTGCAGAATCAGCCTCTGCACCAACTGCAACGCAATAATCGCAACGACCGGCGAAAAATCAACGCCGCCCATCGGCGGAATAAACCGACGAAACAGGTTGAGCCACGGACCGCAGACGCTATCGAGCACCGCGGCGATATCCTGCAGCAGGCCGCCCTGCTTCATGGGAATCCAAGTCATAAAGCAATAGACCACAATAAGTGTGGAGTAGAAGTTGAACAGCGTGTTGACCAGCTGGACAATGGTGTAGATGTTGATGAGAATCTCCTCGTCTTGGGTTTACTTAAGGTAGCCGTCGGCGCGCAGCTTCTTGAGGTCCGAATCCTTGACCTCGCAGCCGGCGGGCAGCACCATAAACACGCGATCGCCCACCTCTTTGACCGTAGCGCCCAGGCCGCAGGCAAAGCCATAGCTAAAGTCCAGGACACGCTTGGCGACCTCGGTGCGAACGCCAACAAAAATCAGCGCAACGGGCTGCTTGGTGCGCACGCGGCGGACAACGGTCTCGACATCGTCATAGCTCTCAGGGCGCAGGACATAGGCAGGCAGCTGCGGCGTGGCGTTAATGATGTTGTTTGCATAGGCCGAGGCGTCGCTCGGCGCAGAAGCGGGCGCAGGTGCCGCGGCACGAGCGCGGGCGCTCTCGGCATAACTCGACGGCGTGTCGTAAGCGCCGGGGCGATAGCCGCCTGCGGCACTATCCTGAGAACGCGACGGCGGATTGTACGTCGTTGCATGACGCGAGTCATCGCCGACCAGCTGGCCGGAGCGCGTATACACGGCGACCGACTCGGCCTCACCGCGGCGCGTTTGGCCCAGCAGGCCGTTACTCGGCTCGTCCTGGGTATAGAAGCCCTCGCCCGAGGTACCGCTGTAGCCGTTGTTCTGATAGCCATCATCGTAGCCGTCATCGTAGCCGTAGTCGTCATCCTGGTCATAGCTCTGGTCGTAACCCTGCTGGCCGCCCAGGTGCATCTTATTTTTAATCTCGTCAAGGAAGCCCATGGTTGTGTCCTCTCACGGTTTAGTGCAGGCGCTCTGTAAACCAGTGCGCACTTCAGAGCCCTATTTTACTGCAAACTCCGGGCTAAATACTACCCTGCCCAGGCGAACGAGCGTAGAGCCCTCCTCAAGGGCAGGCTCAAAGTCCTCGCTCATGCCGCAAGAAAGCTCGGGCAGCCTCAGATCGGGATGCGCCGCCTCCAACTCATCCCTCAGCTCTCGCAGCCCGGCAAAGGTGCGACGCGCCACATCCTTGTTCCCCCGAGGGGCCATAGTCATAAGGCCCTGCACACAAATTCCCTCAAGTTCCGCAAGCTCGCCGGCAGCGCCACGAATCTCATCGGGCGAAAAACCGCCCTTGGACTCCTCGCCGCTTACGTTAACCTCGATCAGCACCTGCTGGGGGGCGGCGAGCTCGCCAGCTTCGATCTTGCGAATGGCACGGCTCGAGATCGCCTGCGCCAAATGAAGCGACCCCACCGAATGAATCAGCTCGGCCGAGCCCAACACCGCGTTGATCTTGTTGGTCTGAAGGTTGCCAATCATGTCGAAGCGCACCTCGGGCAGCTCCGGATGATCCGCCAGACCTGCAAGTTTGCGGACGAGCTCTTGCGGGCGGTTCTCGGCAAAATGGCGATATCCCACCTGGATGGCCGCGATGGTCTCATCGACGCCGACGGTCTTGGACACGGCAATCAAACGCGCGGCATCACGGGGCCTCCCGGCGCGATCGAGCGCGGCATAGAAACGCTCGAGTATCTGCTCGCGGCGAGCGCGCATTACATTCAAATAGTTATCCATTGCCAATCGCCTCCGCTAACAGCACAACAAGTAGTCCCATGCTAACGCAAGAGCGCAGCCCCGCATCCGCAAGGCCGCGCTCCCTTAGGTATTTACAATCTCTCAACGAACGGGGTACCCTACTCCTCGTCGTCCTCGGCATCATCCTCGTCCTCAAGATGATCCAACAGGTAGCGAAGACCCTCGCTCACCTCGTTAGCGGGCACCTTGGCAACAAAGCGTGCATCCACGGCGGGCCTCATAATGACGCCCTCGCCCGAAGGCACGCGCATGCTCTCGAGCTCGTCCTCATCCGTACAGGCGATATCGCCGGCAGTCATACGCTGTCCGGTCAAAAGGAAGGTCAGACGGCAGGCGGCATCGATGGAAATCGAGGCAATGCGATCGAGGTAGCGCGAAACCATGATGGCACGGCGCAGGTCGTCATAGTTGCTGTCGTCGTCCATAAAATCGCCGGTGTCCATGCGGTTAAAGGTACGGAAGAACTTCTCGTACGCCGCATGTACCGGCTCATCCTCAACGGCCAGGTTGCAGATGATGGACATGTCGTTGGTGACGAGCGCGGACAGCGACGAGCCCAGCACCTGGTACACGGCCTCGGCCTCGGCCTCAACCGTGCCGACGAGCTCCTGAGGCAGCGAGATGTCGGCCTTGACCATGTGACGCGTGGCGCGGCAGATCTGGCGAACCTTATCGGTCATGCGCTGCAGGTTAAAGTCGACGTAGATAATCGTCTGCAGCAAACGGAAGTCGGAGGCGACCGGCGACTGCGTAGCGATCAGGTTGTAGCACACGGCCTCCAAGTTGGCGCAGCGAGCATCAATCGAAAGCGTGCGCTTCTTGGTCTTCGTGGCGAGCTTGCGGTCGTCGGTCACATAGGCCTTCACGGCGTCGTGAAGGGCAAGATCGACGGCCTCGTAGATGCTCAACATCTCGTGACGGGCCTCGATGAGCTGACGGGAAAACAGTTTGCGCATGGTTCACTCCAATCAGTTGGGTGCGGTCATGCCGCCCGCACAGTGAATACGCACCGGACCAGGTCCGATCGGCTTGGGACTAGTCGCACCGATCAGCCAAAGCGGCCGGTGATATAGTCTTCCGTCCGCGAATCCACCGGGCTGGTGAAGATCGCGTCGGTTTGACCATACTCGATGAGCGTGGCGGGCTCACCGGCAACTTCCTGCAAGAAAAATGCGGTGTAGTCGCTAATGCGAGCGGCCTGCTGCATAGAATGCGTGACGATGATGATCGTCATCTCGGGCGCCAGCTCGGCCATCAGATCCTCGACCTTAGATACGGACGTGGGGTCGATGGCGGAGCAGGGCTCGTCCATCAGAAGGACATCGGGCTGCACCGCAAGCACACGCGCGATGCACAGACGCTGCTGTTGACCGCCCGAGAGCGCCAAACCATCCTTGTTGAGCTGATTGGATACCTCTTTCCAGAGGTTGGCGCGCTTGAGCGATTCTTCCACGATGTCGTCGAGGTCGCTTTTGCTAGTCACGCCCTGCAGACGAGGGCCAAAAGCGACATTCTCGTAGATGGATTTGGGAAACGGGTTGGGCTGCTGAAAAATCATGCCCACGCGGCGACGAAGGTCGACCGGGTCGACGCCCTCGGCATAGATATCGTTGCCGTCGAGTGTCATGGTGCCCTCGACGCGAGTACCCTCGATAAGGTCGTTCATACGGTTGATGCAGCGCAAAAACGTCGATTTACCACAGCCCGAAGGACCGATAAACGAGGTGATGGCGTTTTTGGCGATGTTGAGGTCGAGCCCCGTCAGCGCATGAAAGTCACCGTACCAAAAGTTGAAATCCTTGGCTGTGATGGCCGCTTGCTCCGGCGTGGGAGCGGACTGATAGACGGACATGGGACTCCTTAACTAGCGGCGCTTGCGCGACAGATAACGCGCAAACAGGTTGAAGGCCAGAATAATCGCCATCAGCAAAAGCGCAGTGCCGTAGGCTGCGTTCATGTTGATGCCGTCGTTGGCAAGCAAATAGAGGTGAACGGTCATGGGACGACCGGAATCGAGCGGCGAGATCGGCAGATTGATGGCCTGACCCATGGTGTAGAGCACCACCGCGGTCTCGCCGATGGCGCGACCGATGGCAAGGACGATGCCGGTGGCAATGCGGCCAAAGGCAGAAGGAAGCACGATCTTGGAGACGACCTGCCACTTGGTGGCGCCCAGGCCATATGCGCCCCAACGGATATAGCGCGGAACGGCGCGAATTGCCTCCTCGGTGGTGCGCATGACGATGGGCAGCATCAGAAGCGCCAGCGCCAGAGCGGCCGAAACCATCGAAAGGCCCAGGCCCATGGCCTCAACAAACAAGGCGTAACCAAAGAGGCCCATAACGATGGAAGGCACCGAGGCCAGGGCATCGGCAGCATAGCGAATGATGTCGACGACCTTGCCCTGCTTGGCGTATTCGGCCAGATAGACCGCAGCCAAGACGGCAACCGGCGTGCAGATGAGCATGGCGAGCGCCGTCACGTAGATGGTCGAGACGATCGTGGGCCAGATGCCACCCTCGGCGTTTACGCCCTGCGGCCAGCCGAAGATAAAGTCGAGCGAGATATGCGGAAGACCGTTGATGACCACGTAGGCGATGATGGCAAGCAACACCAGGGTGGTGATATAGGCCGCGGCGCGAAACACGCCGAGCATAATCTTGTTGGACAGGTCCTTGTTGATGCGGCCCTTCTTGCCATGGGAAAGGGCACGCTTGATGAGCTCGCGCGACGATGTCGTATCGACCGTCGTGTCAACGGAATCGGACATAGCCTACCCCCTCTTCTTTGAAATCAGGCGAACGATACCCACCAGTGCAGCTGAGATGATAAACAGGACCACGCCCATGCCAAACAGAGCCGAGCGATGCAGGCCCGAGGAATAGCTCATGTCGAGTGCGATCTGGCTCGTGAGCGTCGAGATGGGGCTCGAGATGCTATCTGGAATGACCGGGGCGTTGCCCACGACCATCAGCACGGCCATGGTCTCACCGATGGCACGCCCCATACCCAAGACAATTGCATCGACAATGCCCAGCTTGGCTGCAGGCAGCACGACCTTGTAGATGGTCTGCCACTTGGTGGCACCCATGGCATAGGACGCCTCGCGAATGCCCATGGGGATGGAATTGAGGGCATCGATCGTGAGCGTGGTAATGGTGGGAACGATCATGATGGCAAGCACAAACCACGCCGTCAGCGCGCCAAAGCCAAGACCGCCGGTCAGCTGCGCGATAAACGGGCGGATGATGACCATGCCAAAGAAGCCGTAGATGATGGAGGGGATGCCCGCCAGCAGGTCGACGGCGGGGCTGATGAGCCTGCGCACGCGCTTGCTGGCGATCTCGACCAGATATACAGCCGTGCCCACACCCAGGGGCACGCCCATGGCGAGCGCACCGACCGTCACCAGACCAGAGCCCGCCAGCAGCGACATGATGCCGTAGTGGCCCTCGGATGGCGCCCACGTAAAGCTAAAGAAGTCCGCCAGGCCGATGTCGGTAAAGACGGGCAGCGCCGAGTACGTGGTAAAGACAAAGATCAGGATAACGGTGACGACCGCCAAGAACGCGCAGGCAAAGAAGATCCACTGCAGCGCCTTCTCCTTGAGATAGGTGCTACGCGACACCAACGCCAACTCACGCTTTTTGGGCGTCTGAGCCTCCTGCTCAATCTGGGGGGTTTCCTGTGCTTCCACGCTACTCACTCCCCTTTCCGTCGTTGGTGACGGGAATAAAGCCCGCCTCGCGAATCTGCTTGTCCATCTTCTCGGACGTCACATAGTCAATGTAGTCCTGCGCCTGATGCGAAGGCGTACCCTTCACAAAGAAGTAAAGGTCGCGCGAGATGGGATAGCCGCCACTTGCGACCGTCTTCTCGGATGCCTCGACATGGTTGACCGAAACGGCCTTAACCGAGGTCGTGGCGTTGAGGCTCTCGACAAAACCCAGCGAGATGTAGCCAATGGCGCCATGCGAGCGGGACACGACGTCGCGCACTTGGCCCGTACCCGAAAGAACGGCCGAGCGGCGATCGAACGGCGTGCCGTCCATCACGATGGTACGGAAGGCCTCGCGCGTACCGGACGCCTCATCGCGGTTGATAACCTGAATCTTCAGGTCCTCTCCGCCGACTTCCTTCCAGTTGGTGATCTTGCCGGCGTAAATCTCGCGGAGCTGCTCGGTCGAGAGATTGTCGACCGGGTTGTCGTCGTTCACGATGACTGCGATGCCGTCGTGCGCGATTACGATCGGGGTCAGGCCAAGGTCTTGTTCGTCGGCATTGAGGCCACGAGACGAGCTGGCGATGTCGGCCGTGCCGTTGCTGACGGCCTCGATACCCGCAGAGGAGCCAAGGCCGGAGACGAGCACATCGGTGCCGGCCTCTTCCTTAAAGCCCTCGGCTGCGATCTCGGCAATGGGAAGGCACGTGGTCGAGCCGGCCACGGTAATAGAAGATGTGGAAGATCCCGAGGAGCAAGCACACAGCGTGAGCGTAAGCACTGCAGCACTCAGGACCGATGCGATCTTTCTCATAGCATCACGCCGATCGCAGCATGGCGCCCACAGGTGCCGCCCTCGTTGCGGTAGGAATAAAAGCGGTCGTTCTGACGAACGGTGGAAAGCTTGGTGTCCACAATGCTGCTCGCCTCGACGCCGGCGTCCATCAGCGCCTCGCGAATGGCGGCGGAAAGATCGAGCATACGAGAAGCAGAGGCATCGATGCACGCGAACTCGGCGGCAAAGCGATCCATAAGTTCTTGGGACACCTCGTACTCGTCGCCCAGGATATGGGGCCCAATGTAGGCAGAGATGTCGTCCGGCTTGCAGCCAGCCGCCTCGCAGAGCGCTTGGCACGCCTTGGCGGAAATGCGCGCAATCGTGCCCTTCCAGCCAGAGTGCACCACGGCAAAGCCGCCGGGAGCCACCAGCACCACGGGAACGCAATCGGCAAAGCAGAGCATCACGGGTACCTCACGGGCCATGCAGACGATGGCATCGCAGCCCTCGGCAATCTGCTCGCGAATGTTCTCGAGATCATCAGCACCGTTCGAGGTCACCGTCACGACATGGTCACCGTGTACTTGATTGGGAACAAGCAGGTTGTGCTCGCACTCGGCGGCACCCAAGGCCTCGAGTGCGCGGCGACGATTTTCTTGAACGGCAAAGGGGTCATCGCCAACATGCGAGCCCAGATTGAGTGAGGAGTACGCATCTTCGGAAACACCGCCGGCGCGTTCGGTAAAAGCAAAGCGAACATCGTGCGTCGCGCCCTCTACCAACGTAACTCCATCATGGTCGACACGCGAAACGCTGTCCGCACGTGCTGCCATACTAAAGCCTCCTAATAACACAAGTATCGCGGCGACGCCGCAGCAGTCCGTGCCACACGGCTGCCATACTTCATCAAAAGGATACCCGCAGCGGTAGGGGCTAAACGTAAGGGGAACGTAAGGAGATTGGAGGCTTTCGTTTACAAAGGCAAAACACAACAAAAAGGGTGCGCCCAATCGGACGCACCCCATACAGGTCGCTGAGAAAAACGAACTAGAAGCTGCCGCGCTTGAGGAAGTCAGGAAGCTCAAACTGGTCGTTGCCAAAGTTGGGGAGCTCGGTACCACCGACGTTGCGAGTCGGGGCAGCCTGAGCCGGGCTCGTGGCAGGAGCGGTGCGCTGCGGCTCGGTAGAAGCAGCGGCCTTGCTCTGGGACTGCTGTGCAGCGAAGAGCTCGTCCTGACGGTTGACGTTGGAGTCGGAGAAGCCCGTAGCGATGACGGTAATACGCACCTGATCGCCCAGGGACTCGTCGACAACGGTACCGAAGATGATGTTGGCCTCGGGGTCGACGGCGTTGGCGACAACGTCGGCGGCGTCGCTGATCTCCTGAATGCCCAGGTCCTTGGAACCGGCAATGGAAAGCAGGACGCGCGTAGCGCCATCGATGGAGCTCTCGAGCAGCGGGCTGGAAATAGCCTGCTGGGCAGCGTCGACGGCACGGGTGTCCCCAGAAGCGGTACCGATACCCATCATGGCGGTACCGGCCTGCTTCATGATGGTCTTAACATCGGCGAAGTCCAGGTTGATGATACCGGGGACGGTGATGAGGTCGGTGATGCCCTGGGTGCCCTGGGAAAGGACGCCATCGGCGATTGCGAAGGCCTCAAGCATGGTGGTCTTCTTCTCGGCGATGTCGAGCAGCTTGTCGTTAGGGATAACGATCATGGTGTCGACGCAGTCGGAAAGCGTCTTAATGCCTTCTTCGGCGCTCTTCTTGCGCTTGCGGCCCTCAAACGTAAAGGGCTTGGTCACGACGGCGACGGTCAGCGCGCCGACCTCGTTCATCGCGATATCGGCAACGATGGGGGCAGCGCCGGTACCGGTGCCGCCGCCCTCGCCGCAGGTGATGAACACCATATCGGCGCCAGCGAGCGCCTCGGCGATGTCGTCGCGGGACTCATCGGCGGCCTTACGGCCGACCTCGGGGTTGGCGCCAGCGCCCAGGCCGCGGGTCAGGTCGGTGCCGATGTGCACCTTGATATCGGCATCAGAGATCGCGAGTGCCTGAGCATCGGTGTTGATGGCAACAAACTCGACGCCGCGGATACCCTCTTCGATCATTCGATTGACCGCGTTGGTACCGCCGCCGCCGACGCCGACCACCTTAATGACGGCAAGGTAGTTGTTGATCTCTGTCTCGTGCATGTCGGTCCTCCGAACAAAGGTTATTGCCATAGCATGGGTTGACCCCTGCGCACATTAACCTTCAAGTTGAAAGTAAATGCAAAGGTAAACCGTATTATGTTTGCACATTATGAACGTATCAGTCAAATAATTGACGGTGAAAACCAAACAAACCAGATAAACGGCGCGGTATGCCCCGTCAACAAAGGCCAGAAGACGCTACGAGGTCGGTGCGTTCCTAAACGTATAGTTGCCAGGAGATCGAACGTTGATATACGTCACGCCCTCCACCTGCGAAAGCAGCTTGGTAACGATACGCTCCTTTTTGGCAATGTCATCCGAATCTCCGAGCGACACCTCGATACCGTTATCGAGATTCGCCGAGATGGCCTCGACCGAGGGCGTGGAAATATCCTTGACCTGGCCCAGGAACTCGCTCGAGAATCCGCGGACGTAATCCAGGCCGGCCTTGACCGCCTTGGAATTTACCGCTTGCCCCGAAACCGGCGCGACATCGGCCGAGACATCGGTCAGCAGCACGGCTCCGTAATGTTTGGCGAGCGCCAGGGCGGCATCGATGCCGTTTAGGGTGTTGGCACCCTCCCCCGTTGTGATGACATTGCCCTGGTCGTCAACATCGACCGAGGTAGACAGCGGTGCAATCCATGTGTCATCGTCCCCGATCGCCCATGCAAGATCGTCGGAGCTAATGTAGGCAATTGCGATAACCTTGCGTTCCGTCGGCGTGATGATGAGCGTATGGGGAAATTGACGCTGAACATCCACGCCCGAAACCCACGGATTTTGCTTGAGGCCCTCGGTGATCTGGTCGGGATTCACATTGAACAGCGACGTGTCCTCGGGCAGATCGATCAGCTGGATGGCATCGTGCTTGGTCACATGCTCGCTGCCCTGGATCTGAATATCGGTAGCGGCGAACAGGCCAGAGTTAATGACGACGACGGCAACGACTGCAAGCACTGCCAGAGCGGCAAGGATGCCGCCCGCGATTTTGCCCTTGCCCTTAACGGCAGAAGCGGCACCCGCCGCATGATTTGCCAGGGCGCCGATCGATGACAACGGATTAGAGCCCTTTTTGCCCGATTGCGGTTTTGCGGAGGCCGACACCGACGTCAGCATACGTGGCTTAGATGCACCCAGCGCGCGACCGGGACGCGTCACCTTTGCCCCCAACGAGGGCTTGGGCGACGCTATGGGGCGAGAAGGTATGGCGCCCATCGCCGGTTTGGGCGTCACCGAGGGACGTGCCACCGGACGAGCAACATTTTTGGCCGCGGGGCGTCCGCCAAGCTGCGAACCGACAGTCGAACGTTTGGCAGGCCGCACGGACCCAGCAGGCTTAGAAGGCATAACGGACTTACGTTGAGGCTGAGACGGTGCGCCGGAACGCCCTCCGGCGCGGCGGAAGGTTGGTTTCGATGCTCTAGAAGCCGAGGAATTTAACTTCCGGTCTGAGCTCGATGCCATACGCCTCCCTCACCTTTCCGTGCACATGTCTGATAACCGCGGCCACGTCATCGGCCGAGGCGGTTCCGTTATTAACGATAAAATTAGCGTGTACGGGCGAAACTTCCGCGCCGCCAACCGAAAAACCCTTTAATCCACAATCCTCGATAAGCTTGCCCACGCTCGCATCGGGCGGGTTGCGAAATACCGACCCGCAGGATGCACAGCCCATGGGCTGTGTGCGCTTACGCCGCGTCAGGTACCGCTCCATACGTTCACGGATATCGGCCTTGGGCGCAGGTTTGAGCTTGAGCACGCATTCCAGAATGATCTCGTTACGCGGCAGGCTGCATTCACGGTAGCCCCAAGCGATCTCCGAGCCCGCGTAATGCTTGATGCCGGAGCTCGGGTCAAACGTAACGACATCTTCGACCAGCGAGCCAATCCACTCGGTTCGCGTGCCGGCATTCATGGACACGGCGCCGCCAACGGAGCCGGGAATACCGACCGCAAACTCAAGGCCCGAAAGGCTGCGCGACAGCGCGTCGTTGACTAGGCGAGCGAATATTACGCCCGCACCGACCGTCAGCGTACAACCGTCTTCGGCGACAACCGTACGCTGGAACTCACGCCCCAACGAAATGACGGCGCCGCGATAGCCTGCATCGGCAACAAGCAGATTAGATCCCTTGCCGATAATGACCCACGGCACCTGCTCACGATCGAGCACCGCCACGGCGCGACGCAAGGCATGATAGCTGTGACACGTCACAAAGAGGTCCGCCTTGCCGCCGATACGATAGCTCGTATGGCGCGCGAGGCGTTCATCCTCAATTACGTCCGTATCGATCATGCCCGAAAGCGCCATGACGGCGTTAAACAGACCCATGGGGTTTAAGCGTCTTTCTTGGCAGTCAGATACTCGATGAACTCGGGGCCGACCGTCGTGACGTCGCCGGCGCCCATGGTAAGCAGCAAATCGCCCTCGCCCACCATTTTCTCGAGCTCCTCATTGAGCTCAAGACGGCTCGAGCAGTACACGACCTCCTTGCCGGGATGCTTGGCGCGCACGGTATCGGCAAGCATCTTGGACGTGACACCCGGGATGGGCATCTCGCCGGCAGAGAACACGTCAATCAACAGCAGCTTGTCAGCATTGGCGAATGCGTCGGCAAAGTCATCGCACAGAGCCTGCAGGCGCGAATAGCGGTGCGGCTGGAACACGACGTCGACATGTTTGTAGCCCAGCGAAGAGGCAGCAGCGAGCGTCGCCTTGATCTCGGTGGGATGATGGCCGTAATCGTCAACCACCGTGATGCCGTCGATATCGCCCACGTGGGTAAAGCGACGGCGGACGCCTTCAAAACTCGAAAGTGCCTTAGCGGCGGCGTCGATATCGAGGCCTAGGACATGGGCGACGGTCAAGACGGCCGTGGCGTTGAGCATGTTGTGACGACCGGGGTTGCTCTTAATCTCGACAGCGTGCTCGGTGCCGTCCTCAAAGCGAACGATAAAGTCGCTCTGGATGCCCTTGACATCCGGATGCACGCAGACGATGTCGTTGGTCTCGGCAAAGCCATAGGAAAGCACATGACGGCCCGTCGACTTGGCAAGCTCGACCAGATGCGGGTCCTCGCCACAGACGATGACCGTGCCGTCCTCGCCCACCAGACTCATAAACTTGGCGAAGGTGGCCTCGATCTCCTCGATACCCGAGTAATGATCGAGATGGTCGGCCTCGACGTTGGTCACGATGACCACATTGGGGTTAAGGAACAGGAAGGAGCTGTCGGACTCATCCGCCTCGGCGACAAAATAGTCGCCCGAGCCGTTCTTGCCGTTGGTATCGTAGCCCTCAACAATGCCACCGATCAGGAAGCTGGGGTCCAGACCCATGCGGTCGAGCATGGTGGCACACATCGAAGAGGTCGTGGTCTTGCCGTGAGTACCGGCGACGGCGACGGTGGTGTAGCCGTGGCCCAGAGCCGAGAGCATCTTGGCGCGAGGCCACACGGGAATACCCAGCTCGCGCGCACGGACGAGCTCGGGGTTGGACTCGGGAATAGCGGTAGAGACCACGACGACGTCGGGCTTGACCTCGTCGATGGTGGCGGCCTCATGGCCCACATGCACCTTCACGCCGGCGCGGGTAAGCTGGCGAATATAGCGCGACGTCTTAAGGTCGGAGCCGGTAACGACATAGCCGCGTTCGTGAAGGACGAGGGCGATGCCGCTCATGCCGGCGCCACCGATACCGATAAAATGGGCGCTCTTGAAATCGGGCGCGGAGGTTGCAGTCTGGGAATCAGCCATGTGCTCGTGTACTCCTTGCGTAAACACTGCCTGTAACCCGTCTACTGTACCGCACCTACCGCATCCGCGCGAGGGCGACCCGCGATATCCCGTCTAACTAACGCAATCCTTCTACCGCGTCTGCCAAAAGGACGGCAGCGCGGTCCTGGGCCAAACCGCGAGCCGCCTGACGCATGGCATCGCGCGCCTGCGCATCATCGATAAGATGCAGCAGCTCATCGGCAAACGCCCGGGTGTCGATATCGGCATCGGCGCAGAGCACGCCAGCACCGGCATCGACCAGATAGCGGGCATTGGTGGTCTGATGATCGGCCGTCGCATGCGGATACGGCACCAGTACCGAAGGTGTGGCAAGGGCCGCGATCTCGGCAACGCTCGAAGCGCCCGAGCGCGAGAGGACCAAATCGGCCGCGGCCAGCATATCGCCCATATTGTCGATGTAGGGCTGGACGCGATACCGCTTCGCCTCCTCGGGCATCAGGGCAAGAGCACGCTCGGTGTCCTCGAAGCCATCGGCGCCCGTCGAATGCAAAACATAGAGATTATCGCGCGAGAGCAACTCGTTTTTAAGCGAAGCCACGCGCTCATTAAGATGTTGAGCACCAAGTGAGCCGCCAAAAACCAGCAGGAGTGTGGCGTCCTCAGGCACGTCGAGAGCCCTGCGACCGCGAACCCGATCCCCCTCGATCACAGAACGGCGCACGGGGTTGCCGGTCATGAGCACATGGTCAGGATCGCCCTCACGCTCAAACACGGAACGTGCTGCCGGCACCGAGATGCAAACGCGGGCGGCATGCGAACTCATCATCTTGTTAGCAAGGCCCGGAACGGAGTTCTGTTCATGCAGCAGATACGGAATGCCCGCGTCTTTGCACCAGCCCAGAAGCGGGACCTCGACATAGGCGCCAAAACCTATAGCGACATCGGGCTTGCAGGCTTTAGAAAAATGGCTGCCGAGCGCGCGCTTCGCCTTATAGACACGCCACAGCGAGCTCAATGCCGTCCAAGGGCGAGAGCGGTCGAAGCCCGTAACCGTAATCGGCACAAAATCGAACCCTGCCTCGGGAACCAGACGACCCTCGAGCTTATGCGACTGACCCACAAACACAACGTGGTGGCCACGGTCACGTAGCTCCTCGGCCAAGGCAAGTGCGGGGTTGATATGTCCCGCCGTGCCGCCGGCTGCGATAGCAACGGTCATCTTATCGGTCATGGTAGTCCCTTCGTACGCGCGGCCCCTGGTCGTCGGTGCGCAAGCGCGCCGACGGGTCCGAATTCAAGTCGATCCGATTATATCCGCCACCCGTATTGCGCGGCGTCGGTCGTTGCGGGCGACTCTGCGGCACCGAGCGCGGACGAGCATCCGACTCCGAAGCAAAACCGTTCAAGACGGTAAAACCGCCACGCGACGAGCGCTCCCCACGCGTATGGGGAACACCGGCAGTGCTCTCGTCCATAACGGCAAAGCTATCGCGACGACGATCGTATTCATCGCGTCGAGCGCTCTCGTGCGACACGCGCAAAATAAGCCCGGCGAGCATGAGCGACACGATAATCGACGAGCCGCCATAGCTGATAAACGGCAGCGGCTTACCCGTCATAGGAAACACGTTGAGAATACCCAGCGCGTTGATCAAAAACTGCACCGCGAGGATAACCGCAGAGCCCGAAGCCATGAGCGCCCCGCGACGATCGGCGGCCTGCTCGGCAATTCGAAACGCCGAGTAGATCAGCATCGCAAACACCAAGAAAAACAGCAGCGTCCCCAAAAAGCCAACCTCCTCGCCAATGATGGCCAGGATGTAGTCGTTGTGAGCCTCGGGCAAATACGAGTACTTCATGGTTGAGTTGCCGATACCGCGGCCGAACAGTCCGCCCGAAGCAAACGCCATAATGGCGAGCGTTGCCTGATACCCGTCTCCATATTCATCTGCCCAAGGGTTCAAGAGAACCTGAATGCGCACCATACGGTACGGCTCGACGACAAGAGCGATCACGATGATGACGGCGCCAGCAAGAATCGCACCGATAATGTATTTTGGGTCAAGGCCGGCAAAGAGCGCCATGCACATGATCGTCAACAGAATAATCAGGATGGTGCCAAAGTCGGGCTGAATAAAAATCAAGACGAGCGATATGCCCAAATATAAGCCCATGCCCTTAAGGAACTCATTGATGTTACCGCCGGGCGAAAACACGCGATCGAGCATGATGGCAGAATAGGCAATGGCAAACGGCTTGAGAAACTCCGATGGCTGAAACTGAATGCCGGCAATGCTCAGCCAACGCGTAGCGCCACGGCTGCCGCTACCAAAGAGGAACACCGCAAGCAGCAAGATCATCATAGCGATAAGGGCAAGTTTAAGCGCCCCTTCGCCAAACCAGCTATCGGGTGCAACGCGCGCGATGAACTCGAGGGCAGCAACACCGACGACAGTGAACATAAACTGCCGGAACAAAAAGTAGGTCGCGGAGTCGTTCTCGTGAAGCGCCTCGACTGAAGAAGCCGAGTACACCATAAGCAGGCCAAAACAGACCAGCGAGAACAGGCAGGTCAAAAAGACCAGGCGGGGTCGCATGATACGTGCGGGGACGCCGGCGATATAACGTTCGCCGATGCCCTGCGTGCGACGACCGGCGCGCGGCGTGATGCACTGCGAGGAAGCACGGTCCGAGTCGGGCCTCCTCATATTCTGTCGGGGGCTCTCCTCTCTCACCGGCAACCCCTATTCCATTTGCGTATTGGACGCAGCGGCAAGCTGGGCCACATAGTCCTTAAACACGCGACCGCGCTCCTCGTAGCCCGAGAACTCATCGAACGAAGAGCAGGCGGGCGACAGTAAGATCACATCGCCGCGGCTCGAGAGCGAACGGGCAACGTCCACGGCATCGCGCAGGTCGTCGGCCTGGGCGATATCGACATCACCGTCGACATCCGCCTCGTCCATAGCGGCGGTAAAGCGCTCGCGCGCGTCGCCAAAGCAGACCACCGAGCGAACGTTATCCATCACAACGCGGGCAAAGGACTCGAGCGGCGTGCCCTTATCGTGACCGCCGAGCAGCAAGATCACATCGTCATCGGGAAACGCCGTCAGGGCCTTTTCGACCGCATCGGTGTTCGTTGCCTTGGAATCGTTAACATAGCGCACGCCATCGATCTCGCCACAGGGCTCAACGCGGTGCTCCAGCGGCTGGAACGAGACCAGGCCGCGACACACACCTTCAACATCGGCGCCGACCGTCAGGGCCGCCGTGGCAGCACACAGGGCATTGATTACATTGTGATGGCCCGAAATCTTAAGCTCGGACGTATCGACGAGCGGGGTCTCGACGCCCTTCAGGCGAACGACCATCTTGCCATCGCGCACAAATGCGGCGTCCTCGCCCGCAGGCTCGTCAAAAGCAACCTTGCAGATGCGACGGCCCGGAACATAGATGTACTCATCGAACTCGTGGATACCGGCATCCTCGACGTCAACAATCACCAGGTCATCGTCGACCATATTCTCGAAGAGCTTAATCTTGGCGAGCGCATAGTTCTTATGGCTCTTATGCCAGCCCAGATGGTCGGGGGTAATGTTGAGCAGCACCGCCACACGGGGGTGAAGCTCCTGGGTCGTTGCGATCTGATAGCTCGAAAGCTCCGCCACAAACCACTCGTTATGCGCACGGCCATCGATCTCGTTCACCGGAGGCTCACCGATATTGCCAACAGCAACGCTCGCCTCGCCCGCTGCCTTAAGCAGGTAATCGGTCAGTGACGTGGTTGTCGTCTTGCCGTTGGTGCCCGTAATGGCAATCCAATTTTGGGGAGACAGACGGTAGGCAAACTCGGGCTCACCCATAATCTGGGCAGCGTGATCACGGCCAGCCTTAAAGAATGCCGAGAACTCCGAGATGCCCGGACACGTCACGCATACATCAAACGCGCCCTCGACCTGCTCGGTTCCGTAGACAAACGATGCCCCGTGCGCCTCGAGCGAGCGCGTGGCATCGTTGGGCTCGGACGTGCCGCCACCGTAAACGGTTACGGCACTCACACGCTCGGGATGTGCAAGCGCCCAGCGAGCGACATCAAGACCGGACTTGCCCTGGCCCAAAACGAGCAGGCTAAAGACATCAGCAAGAGGCATGAAAGACCACTATCCCAACTGGAAGAACAACGCGAGGCCCAGGGCTCCGAAGGCCGCGGCGACAATCCAAAAACGGATGACGACCTTGGTCTCGGCCCAGCCCTTCTTTTCGAAATGATGATGAATGGGCGCCATAAGGAAGACGCGCTTGTGCGTAAAGTGGAAATAGACGACCTGGATCATGACCGACAGGGTCTCGACGATAAACAGACCGCCGATGATGAGGGAAACGACTTCGGTGTTGGTCATGATGGAGGTGCAGGCAAAAGCGGCACCCAGGGCAAGCGAGCCGGTATCGCCCATAAAGATGCTCGCCGGATAGCAGTTGAACCACAAAAATCCCAGGCAGGCGCCGGCGCACGCCGTGCAGAAGATGGACAGGTTCACATCGCCGTGCAAAAACGCCATGGCAGCCATGGCCAGCATGGCGATCATGGCGGTGCCGCCGGCAAGACCGTCCAAGCCGTCGGTGAGGTTTACGGCGTTGGAAAGGCCCGCGATCATCAGCCAGCAAAAGACAAGGTAGAGCCACGGAAAAGAGAGGCCGCAAATGGTGGTCGAGAGCACACCGAGGTCGATCGTCAGGCCACCGGGGAAACGAATCTCGGGGGCGACGCCGCACCAGTTGACAGCAAGCACGGTAAAGGTAACGCAGATGAGGGTAAGGCCAATCATCTTGGCGTGAGGCGTCAGGCCGAGCGAGCGGCCGTGCGTGACAGAAGTCAGGTCGTCGATGAGGCCAAGAACGCCGGTTGCCAGCGTGGCGAGCAGCACAAGCACGAGCTCGGTGGTGAGCTTTCCCATCAAAAGGCAGGTCAGCGAAACGGCAACCAGGATGATGACGCCACCCATGGTGGGCGTGCCCTGCTTAATCAGGTGACGCTTGGGGCCATCGGCGCGAACCTGCTGGCCGATGCCCTCGACCTTCAGGAGCTTAATCCACCACGGCATAAGCAGCATCGCGATGACGGCGGCGATGCCCAATCCCAAAAATGCCTGGTACGTAGGATACGAAGGATTGCCGAACATGGACTAGCACACACCTTCCACAAAGCGATCGAGCTCAACGAAGCGTGAGCCCTTGACCAGCACGACATCATGCTGCTCAAGAGCGCCGCCCATACGGTCGAGCACCTGCTGATAGTCGGAGAACACCTGAATGCGGTCCTCATCCATACCCATCATGCGCGCGGCCTCGGCCATACGCTGGGCAAGCTCACCGCCGACACATGCGAGCATATCGAGCTTCTTGGCCGCCGCATAGGCGCCCACCAGCTCATGCATGCGAGGAGCCTCGTCGCCCATCTCGCCCATCTCGCCCAGAACCGCCATGCGCGAACCCGTGCACGAAAGCGAACACAGCAGGTCGAGGCCGGCTGCCATCGATTCGGCACTGGCGTTATATGAGTCGTCGATGACGCGAGCGCCGCTCTTGGCGCGCTTGATTTCCTGGCGATGCCCGGTAATCGTAAGACCCCTAAAGGCGGCATCGATCTGCTCGGGCGTCACGCCAAGACGATAGGCAACCGCCGCGGCCTTGACGGCATTGGGAACGGACTGCGCGCCGGGAATGGCAAGCAGTGTGTCGATAGTCTCGCCCAAGCCAAAATCGAGCGTAAAGACCGGGCGTCCCTCGTCATCAATGCGAATGTCGCACGCACGGACCTCATCGTCGTCCGAGACGCCCGCAAGCATCACGTCGACGCCCGCAGGCGCGGCAAAGGTGTCGCGGATGAACGGAGTAAAGTCGTCCTCACCACCCAAAACCAGCAACGGGAGAAGGTCTCCGGCGGCGCACATGCCGCCAACAATCTCGGATTTGGCACGAGCGATATTCTCGCGACTGCCCAGAATACCGATATGGGAGGTGCCGATCTTGGTCACAATGGCAAGGTTGGGATTGGCGGACTGAGACATGCGCTCAATCTCGTGGAAATGGTTCATGCCCATCTCGAGCACCAGAACCTCGGTGTCGGCAGGGGCCGCCAGCACCGTGAGCGGCATACCGATCAGGTTGTTGTAGTTACCCTTGGTTGCCCAAACGCGATAGCGCTTGGCGAGCACCGCGGCGAGCACGTCCTTGGTCGTCGTCTTGCCGATAGAGCCGGTAATGCCAATTACCAGGCAGCCAAGCTCCAAACGATAAGAGTGAGCCAGGCGCAGCAAAAACTCCTCGGGGTCATCGGTATGCAGGATGGCGCAGCCCTTCTCATGGGCCAGCGAAAGCAGCTCGGCATCGGGCTCGCGCGTCATCACGACGGCGCCGGCACCCGACTCGATGGCACGGGAAGCAAAGTCGTTGCCGTCGACCTTTTCACCCGGGAAGGCGACGAATATCGTGCCCTCCTCAACCTGGCGCGAGTCGATAACGCAACCGCGGCACACCCGATCGGCTTCTCCCGTCACGGTTCGGGCCCCTGTTGCGGCCGCGAGGTTGTTGACGGCGATCTCTATCATTGCAGCTCCCCTGTAAACCTAATAATGCTATCGGCGTATTGTATCCCAGCGCCGCCTACGCGTGGTGCAGGGCGTGTGAACAACCCGGATTAACCGACTGACCATTTCATAGATAGTAACCCCCTACTTGGTGCGCGGGACACCCAACACGTCAAGCGCACTGGCCATAATGGACTGGAACGGCACTGCGGCGGCATCGGAGCCTGACGGGGTTCCGTCAAGGGTGATATAGCACAGGACCTTGGGCGACTGCGCCGGGGCAAACCCCATAAAAGACGACATGTAGTTCTCTTTGAGGTAGCCGCCGTTCTCATCGGCGCGCTCGGCCGTACCGGTCTTGCCCGCCACGTCGTAGCCGTCCACCGCGCCGCCAACGCCCGTTCCCTCGGCAACGACCGTCTGCATACACGATGTCACCTGCGAGGCGGCCTCCTCGGAAATCGCGCGATTCCCCTCGCCCCAATCCTTTTCATCGCCCTTGCTCGACTTATAGAAGTGCGGAGTCATCATCACGCCGCCGTTCGCGATGCCGCCCACGGCACGTGCGACCTCAATCGGCGAGACGGACAGCGCCTGGCCAAAGCTCATAGCACCCAAGGTGGCACCATCGTACTGGTCGCGCTCCTTGACGATGCCCAGACTCTCACCCGGAAAATCGACACCGGAGCTATGACCGATACCCCACTTGTCCACATAGGTGGCAAAATCATCGGCACCGATCTTGCGCCCCACCAGGACAAAACCGACATTGGACGAACGGCGCATCATCTCGCGTACGTCCATTGTCATGGTGTAGTCACGCTTGTCGGCATCGGTAACGGTATCGTCGCCCACCTTGATACTCGCGGGAACCTCAAACGATGTGCTCGGGCGCACAACGCCCAAATCAAATCCGGCGCCCGCAACCAGCGTCTTAAAGACCGAGCCGGGCTCGTAGGCATCCGTCACCAGACGAAGGTTCATGTCCTCGGTCTTGGCGTTTTCCAAATTGGTCTGGTCGTAGGTCGGATACGAGCAGGCGGCCAGGATCTCTCCAGTCGTCGGGTCGGTCACCAGGGCCGACCCGTTTTTGGCCTTCGTCTTCTCGACCGCCT
The DNA here is from genome assembly GCA_958435945.1 of uncultured Collinsella sp. Classification (GTDB taxonomy): domain Bacteria; phylum Actinomycetota; class Coriobacteriia; order Coriobacteriales; family Coriobacteriaceae; genus Collinsella. The sequence continues at coordinate 43,457 of CAUBIC010000010.1, forward strand.
CGGCCAAGGCATCTTCCGCGGCGCGCTGAATGTTGACGTCGATCGTCGTCACGATATCCACGCCATCGATCGCGGCAACCTTTTTATAGGCACCGCCCGCGATGTAGCCGCCATCTCTTGCGCGCTCGCGCACAAGAGAGCCATTCGTTCCGGTCAGAAGCTCATCGTATTGTTTTTCGAGTCCCGTCAGGCCAGCGTTGTCCACGTTCACGACGCCCAGCAGCTGAGAAGCCAGGTTTCCATACGGGTAAACCCGCTTCATCGCCTGCTCAAAGAGCACGCCGGGTAGATTCTTCTTTTCCAGGGCGGCAGCGTCATCCTCGTCGACCTGGCGCTTGATATACACCCAGGAACCATCAGACAGTACCAGCTTGCGACAGGTCTTTTTATCGATACCGGTGGCCTTGACCAGCGCCGAGACCGTCTTGTCGACGTCCTCGACAAGCTGAGGGTTCACGGCGACATTGCGGCATTCGACCGACGACGTCAGCACGTTGCCGTTGCGGTCGTAGATAGTGCCACGTTTGGCATAGAGCGTCTGTGAGAGCAGGCGACGCGCGTCCGCGCGCTCGCGCAGCTTGTCAGCATTCACGATCTGGTATTCGGCAAGACGGAAGACGCCCGCGGCAAGGCCAACCCCGATACAGCCCATAACGACATCGCGGCGAGGCAGCGGCGTTCCCGTAACCCATTCAGACGACGACCCCTTGCGCGCGCCCGTATTGCGTACCCGAGGTCCGCCCGAGCCACGAAGACGCGACGCAGGGTCGTTGCCATAGGACGGCCCCGCGTTGTAAGATGGCCGACCCGTTCCTTGATAACCAGAACGTCCCCGCGAGGAGGGACGTCCAGACCCGTGGTCCCCGTCGGAACCGCGGCGATAGTCATTTGTCATACTCAGCTACCGTCTTATTTACTGAGCGGCCGCAGTCGAGCTAGCGCCCGCGGCTGCATCCTGCGAAAAGTCAAGCGTAACGCTCTCGCTGGGCTCCACCATGCCATAGGCGCCCGCAAGATCGCGAATACGTGTGTCGGCACCATAGACCGAATGCATGACCTCAAGGTTAGAACTCTCGTCGGTCGCCTTCTCGAGCGTGCTGGCAAGCTCTGCGTTGCCGTTGAGCACCTGGGCCGTGACACCGGCAAGTGCCACGCGGGCGACACCGATCGTCATGAAGACAGCCGCGATGATGCAAACCGTTTTAAGAACGCTCATGAAAACCGGGCTTACCGCCTGGTTTGCCTGACGGCCCGCGCCCGTGTAGACATCAAAACGCGGCGTGCGTTGCTCACGAGGGGCAACGGGCGCCTGCGGTGCCTCGCGGTAGGCGGGCATGGCGTTCATATCATAGGCGAGTGCTGCGTTTGAGGTGTTATAGCCCATGATATGCCGCCTCCCATCCCGAGTACGTTGGTAGTGTGTTTAAGCTTCGTTTATGGTGCGAGCGGGAGGTCCAATTTCGCGCGGTCGCGCCTACAGGCGCTGCGCCACGCGGATTTTGGCTGATCTCGCCCGAGGGTTGCGCGCAACCTCATCGGGTTGGGCAACCAAGGGTTTGCGGGTGATGACCTTGAGTATCGGCACGTTGCCGCACACGCACACCGGAATCTCCGGCGGGCACGTGCACCCCTGGCTCATCTCCTTAAAGTGGTTCTTTACGATACGGTCCTCGAGCGAGTGATACGAGATGACGCAGATGCGTCCGCCCGGGTTGAGCCACCTGGTGGCGGCATCAAGCCCCCTCTCGAGCACATCGAGCTCGTGGTTGACCTCGATGCGAATGGCCTGGAAGCTCTTCTTGGCCGGGTGCCCACCATGCCGACGAGCGGCAGCCGGAATGCCAGCCTTGATGATCTCGACAAATTGGCCTGTAGTTTCGATCGGTTCTTGCTCGCGACGGCGCACGATCTCGCGCGCAATCTGCGAGGCGAACTTCTCTTCGCCATAGACGCGTAGAATCCGGGCGAGGTCGTGTTCGTTATAGGTGTTGATGACCTCAGCTGCGTTTAGGGTGTTGTTACCCGGATCCATCCGCATGTCCAATGGGGCATCTTCGTTATACGAAAAGCCCCTGCCAGGGATATCGAGTTGCGGTGACGAAACGCCCAAGTCAAACAGGAAGCCATCGACCCCGGGCACCTCGGCCGAGCAAAGCAGCTCGTCCAAGTCGCCGAAGTTGCCCTTCAGCAGCTGGTGCGGGACGCCGGGAACCTCGCGGTCCAGACGGGCGCCAGCGGCCTCGAGGGCCATGTCGTCCTGATCGACGCCGAGCAAAAGGCCCGTCTCCCCCACCTGCGCGGCCATCTTTACCGAATGGCCGGCACCGCCAAGGGTGCAATCGCAGACAACGGAGCCGCTCTTGAGCTGCAGCGACTCAAGCACTTCGCCGAGCATGACAGGTTCATGCCGATATTCTTGTGTCAAGATCCCACGCTCCATCCGTTACTCGTGCCTTGCCCTTACGAGAAGAAGAGGTCAAGCAGAGCCTCGTCGTCATCGTCCTCATCGGCCGCGGCGCGGTCCCAAACCTCGAGGTGGTCGTAGTTACCCACAACCGTGACCTCGCGGTCGAGGTTCGCCTGCTTGCGGAGAGACTCAGAAAGACCGATACGACCGGCGCTATCCACATCCATCGACGTGGTGCGCTTGTTGATCGCTCTCATGAGCTTCTGGTCGTTGATGTCACGCGGGTTAAAACCCTCGTGGCCCTCACGACCCGCGAAGAGTCCTTCGACCCACTTATCGAAGGCCTCGGCAGAGAACACGTACAGAGCATCGACATCCAGGGCTTTGAACACGCGAACGTGCTCTCCAAGCTCCTCGCGAAGGGGTGCAGGCAGGGACAGACGACCTTTTGCATCGAGATTGCGCTCGTATGCACCAGTCATTCCCATGTGCGCCCTCCCCTCGGTTTCTCAGATGGCACGTACGCGGGGAACCACCCCGCCTGTCGACGTCATTAATAATATGGGGAACCGCCCCATTTTTCAACACCTTTCCCCACCCCTTCCCCCACCCTACCCCACCACTCCACCCCCTAACTATTGGGCGCCACCCCCGAGCATATGTTCGAAAACACAATATGTTGTGTTTAACGCAAAGGCGGGATGCCACCTGTAGCACCCCGCCTTTCAACCTCAACCTTCAAGTTGACCTTGAGGCGATTTTTATGTCCCTTTACATGCCGTTCACATCGCCCCCAAACTCTCCCACGCGCGGCATGCGCGCCCCACCGCGACATTGGCCGACGGCGCAAAATGGGACGGACCCCCGATTGCCAAAACGTGCGCAACAGCACGTTCCAGCAATCGGGGGTCCGTCCTCGGATAGCATGTAATCGCAGCTCAGCAGCGTACTAGCGATGTGCCAGCGGGTGGGCCGCAAGGTAAACCTCGGTCAGCTGCGTACGATCGACATGCGTGTAGACCTGCGTCGTCGATATATCGGCGTGTCCCAAGATCTCCTGCAGCACGCGAAGGTCCGCACCGCCCGCAAGCATATGGGTGGCAAAGGAGTGGCGCAACGTGTGCGGATGGAGTCCCACCAACCCCACCTGGCGCCCGTAGCGCTCGCATATGACGTGAACACCCTGACGCGACAGACGCCCGCCGTTCTTGTTTAAAAAGACCGCCGGCGTCTCTGTCCCACGAGCATGAGCCGCCAGAAGCTGGCGCCCATCACATATATAGTGCGTCAGGGCACGCGCCGCACTTCCCACCAAAGGGGCCAGACGCTCCTTGGAGCCCTTGCCGCGAACCAGCACAAAGCCGCCATCGACATGGATATCACTCACATCGAGCCCCACCAGCTCGCTAACGCGAAGGCCGCACCCATACAGCACTTCCAAGATGGCGTGATCGCGCAGGCCCATCTCGCCATCCGGAAAATCCTGGTCGAGCAATGCCGAAACATCCTCCACCGAAAGGCACTCCGGCAGGCGCTCGGCCTTTTTTGGCAAACGCAACGCCGCCGTGGGATTTTGGGCCACGGCCCCATCGCGCACCAAAAAGGCATGCAGGCCTTTGACGGCCGCGAGTGCGCGCTCCACCGAAGCGTCGGAATAGCCCCCGTCGCGCCGATTGGCGATAAAGCCCTCGACGACCCGCCGGCTCACGTCCTCAAAGGATGCAATGCCCGTCCGCTCCAGATAGGCGCAGTAAGTCGTCAGGTCTCGGCGATAGGCGGCAATCGTGTTGCGCGCCAAGCCCCGCTCGACTGCAAGGTAATCAAGAAACTCCCCCGCCGCCACAGCGAGCGACGAAGGAGCTTCTTCGATATGTTCCCCGTTCGCCGGCAACCTTAGTCCGTCGCACGATTCATGGGCGTCACCTGTAGGCGATCGACACCCTCATGCTGACCAATCGAGGCACGCACGAACTCGCGGAACAGCGGCTGAGGATTGGTGGGGCGGCTCTTGAACTCGGGGTGGGCCTGGGTGGCCACGTACCACGGGTGCACGTCGCGCGGCAGCTCGACCATCTCGACCAGACGCTCGTCGGGTGAAAGGCCTGAGATGACAAGACCGGCGTCCTCGAGCTGATCGCGGAAGGCATTATTGAACTCAAAGCGGTGACGGTGGCGCTCGTAGACAAGCTCCTCGCCATACGCCTCACGCGCGAGAGTATCGGCAGCGAGCTTGCACGGATAGGCGCCCAGGCGCATGGTGCCGCCCTTCTCGGTCACGTCCTCCTGCGAGCTCATCAGGTCGATTACGCTAAACGGACCGTCCGGATCAAACTCGGAGGAGCTGGCGCCGGCAAGGCCGACGACGTTACGGGCAAACTCGCACACGGCAACCTGCATACCCAGGCAAATGCCCAGATACGGAATCTTGTGCTCGCGAGCAAACTCTGCCGCGAGGATCTTGCCCTCCAGGGCGCGCTTGCCAAAGCCGCCGGGAACTAGGATGCCCGACGCGTCGCCCAAAACCTCATTGACGTTTTCGGCATCGAGGCTCTCACCATCGACCAGCTGGACATCTACGTGACGATCGTAGAAAACGCCTGCGTGATGCAGGGCCTCGATAACCGATAGATATGCGTCGGGAAGCTGGGTGTACTTACCCACGACGGCAATCTTAACCTTATCGGCATGATGGTTGGCATGATTCTGCTTGCGCAGGAACTCATTCCATGCGCTCATATCGCGCTCGCGCGGATCAAGGCCAAGGCGCTCGCAAATGCGCAGGTCAAAGTCCTGCTCGGCGAGCAGCTGCGGCACGTCGTAAATGCTCGCGCAATCCTCGTTGGTAAAGACGCAGTCGGTGTCGACGTCGCAGAAACTCGCGATCTTGCCGCGAATGGCGTCGTCAATATGGTGATCGGAGCGCAGCACAATGATGTCGGGCTGGATGCCAAAGCTGCGTAGCTCCTTAACGGAGTGCTGCGTCGGCTTGGTTTTGACCTCATGTGCGGCGGCAATATAGGGAACGAGGGATACGTGGATGTAGCAGACGTTCTCGGGACCGGCCTCCTTGCGGTACTGGCGGATAGCCTCGACGAACGGCTGCGACTCGATGTCGCCGATCGTGCCACCCAGCTCGGTAATGACAACGTCAGAGCCAGTCTGCTCCTCAATACGGCGGAACTTATCTTTAATGGCATTGGTGACGTGCGGAATCACCTGGACGGTGCCACCCAAAAAGTCACCGCGGCGCTCGCGGGCAATCAGGCTCTTGTAAATGGCGCCCGTCGTAAAGTTAGAATCGCGGGTCAAGTTCTCGTCAATAAAGCGCTCGTAGTGGCCCAGGTCCAGATCGGACTCGTAGCCGTCCTCGGTCACAAAGACCTCACCGTGCTGGAACGGGCTCATGGTACCGGGGTCGACGTTCAGATACGGGTCGGCCTTCTGCATCGTTACCTTGTAGCCGCGTGACTTGAGCAGACGGCCCAATGAGGCCGCGGTAATACCCTTGCCTAGGGACGAAACCACGCCACCGGTTACGAACACATGCTTGGTCATATTGAGTTACCTGCGCTTCCCGTAGAAGTTGTCCATACACATCTTACGGGTCTTCATTGTAATACTCGGACCGCAAGCCGTTCGCATCTTTTCTCGCGCGCGCTCGCATTTCTCAATCTCGAAACAAAACGCCGCCCGGCACCCGAGCGGCGTCACAGCAACTTAGGCGGCAGATCGCTACCGATCGGCAAGCTCGTCCCCGAGCATATCCTGAACGAGCATACCCGCTCGGATGCCTCTCAGATACCACCCGCCGCGCTCGGTAAGGCAAATACCATTTGCAAGCTGGCCGCCGTCCTCGCTATATCGCGAAACAACCTCGATCAAGCCGTCAGAATCCAAGCGTTCAATTGCGGCACGGGCTCGATACGGAGACACCCCAACGTGCTCCGCAAGCGTTTTGCGCGAGAAACCATATGTCCCGCCACTTTCGGATTGCTGGGCGATCTCCATCAACACCAGCACTTCGACACGCTTCATATCGTTGACACTCGCACGACCTTTGCCCGCCATGGCAGCCTCCTCTAACCGAGCACGAGCATCCAGCGCGCCGTGCACGACCGACACACCTCACGATGGCAGGTAATATCCATCATGCGGCATCCCGCTAAGGATGAAACAGTTACGGTTATTTTATACCGCTCAAATCGTTTCCAGGCAGGTAAACGGCTATTTTTCGCCGAAATAGACACTTAATTGATCAAAAAGCCGTACCGGGCGCTAACCCGATACGGCCAAAATGCAATCAATTACCGCGGTACTTCAAACTTATCGATGGAAGAAACCGCGGCGCTCAAACTTGGGCTCGCAGCACACGTTGATACCCAGTTTGCGCAGCACAGTCTCGTCCGTCGGCGAGATAATCACGCTAAAGAAGGCATCGCAACCGCGCAGCTGCTCCAGGCCAGAAAGAACACGAGCAGCAGTCTCGCTCGTGGCAGAGGTGATCGACAGCGCCATAAGCGTCTCGTCGGTGTGGAGGCGCGGGTTTTTGCTGCCCAGGAAATGCGTCTTGAGCTTGCTGATGGGCTCGATCGCCTCATCGCTGATGACCTCGAGCTCAAGGTCGACACCCGAAACATGCTTGAGGGCGTTCATGATCAGCGAACTCGCAGCGCCCAGGCGCGTGGAGGTCTTACCGGTCACCACGGAACCGTCCGGCATGACCATGGCGCCCACGGGACCACCCGTCAGCTGCTCCCTGGTTAGGGCCGCCGAGCGCGCCGGTGAGTAGTTCTTATCGATGCCGGCCTTCTTCATAATAATCTTGAGACGGTCGACTTGCTCATCGCCCACGCCGGTACGGCGCACATTTTCGACCGCGGTAAAGTAGCGGCGGACGATCTCCATCTTGGAAGCGTCGCGGCAGGCATCGTCATCGGTGATGGCAAAGCCGACCATATTTACACCCATGTCGGTGGGGCTCTGGTAGGGGCTCTTGCCTAGGATCTTTTCCATCAGGGCACGGACCACCGGGAAGGCCTCGACGTCGCGGTTGTAGTTGACCGTGGTCTTGTTGTAGGCCTCAAGGTGAAAGGAATCGATGATGTTGGCATCGTCGAGGTCCGCCGTGGCGGCCTCGTAGGCAATATTGACCGGATGCGTCAGGGGAAGATTCCAGACCGGGAAGGTCTCAAACTTGGCATAACCGGCGGCGGTGCCGTGCTTATGCTCGTGATACAGCTGTGAGAGGCAGGTGGCGAGCTTGCCCGAGCCAGGGCCGGGCGCCGTCACGACAACGAGCGGACGCGTGGTCTCGACGAACTCGTTCTTGCCGTAGCCTTCGTCAGAAACGATCAGATCGACGTCGTGCGGATAGCCCTCAATGGGATAGTGCAGCTTGGCGGGAATGCCGAGTGCATTCAGACGATTGCGGAAGACGTCGGCAGCGGGCTGACCGGCATACTGCGTGATAACCACGGCCGCGACAGCAAAACCGTTGCCGCGGAACAGGTCGACCAGGCGCAAGACGTCCTCGTCATAGGTAATGCCCAGGTCGCCACGGGCCTTGTTCTTCTCGATATGGTTTGCATTGATTGCGATGATGACCTCGACGTCGTCGGCAATGCTCTTGAGCATGCGGAACTTGCTGTCCGGCTCAAAACCCGGCAGCACGCGACTCGCATGATAGTCGTCAAACAGCTTGCCGCCAAACTCCAAATAGAGCTTACCGCCAAACTGCGAGATGCGCTCCTTAATGTGAGCAGCCTGCAGCTCGATATACTTCGCGTTGTCGAAACCCTGGCGCATGTATGGCTCCCGTCCCGTTTCCATTTAATGTCCTAGGCGATTATAACGGAGCAGACCCTTCCCGATGCCCAGGTCATCAACAGGCACCAACCAAACATGCCATCGATAAGTTGCGGTGGAATAGTTCCTGTTTAACCCCTCAAGACGGCCAAACAGGAACTATTCCACCGCAACTTCCCCATTTGGCGCAAAGTAACCTGACCCCTTTGCACCAACAACAGAAACGTCGCGGGCAGAGAACGGACAGCGAACGGGCACCAGAGCGAGCAAGCAGTCCCTTGCACCAATAAGGGGAGCGTCGCAGGTTGAGCATAAGTCAGCGAGCGACGTCCAGGACGTACAAGTTGGCATGAAAAAGGCAAGGCATAGACCTTTTGGTCATGCCTTGCCTTTTGAATGACAAATTGTCGTCCTGGACGGCGCGCAGCGTCGGCCGGTTCCGGCGTTTGGTAAAACGCCGGAACACAAGAGCGCCCCCTCCCGCGCACGGAACGGGAGGGGGCTAAAGGTAGGAGTCTACCGGTGGGTTGACCCCACCGGACAGACGATGACCAGGTGATCCTTTACAGGATCGTCAAGGTTTCCGTGGGGTACCCGTTGGGTACTTAGAGCATCACGCAAGCGACGGTCAGGATGATGGCGCAGACGACGGAGAGAGCGACGATGAGCTTAAGGGCAAACTTGAGCCAGGTCGTCCACTCGATCTTGGCCAGGGCGAGACCGCCCATGATGGCGCCGGAGGTCGGGGTGAACAGGTTCACAACGCCGATGGCAGAGGAGAAGATCATGACCATGACCTCGGGCGAGAAGCCGAGCTTAACAGCCAGCGGTCCCATGATAGGCATGGAGACGGTAGCCATACCAGAGGTCGAGGGGATCAGGAAGGACAGGCCGAAGTAGACCAGGAAGCTCATGGGAGCGAAGATCACGCCGGACAGGCCAGCCAGAGCATTGGCGGCAGCGTCGAGGACGTAGACGTCGAGGCCGGTGTTAGCCATGAGGACGGAGATACCACGGGCGAGGGCGATGACGAGAACAACGGACATCATGTCGGCAGCGCCGGTGATGAAGGTGTTAACGATCTGCTTCTCGGACAGGCCACCGATGATACCGATCAGGACGGCCATGAGGAAGAACCAGGTGGAAGCCTCGTCGAAGTACCACTGACCAATGGGCAGGCCGGTGATCAGGGCAGACCAGCCCTGGACGACGGCGTTACCGTCGGCGTCGTAGACAGCGCCAGCGTCGAAGAAGTTGGCGACGCCCTCGTTGAGGTCGGCCAGCGGAATGAAGCCGACGATCATGACGACGAAGGTGAAGGCAAAGGCGATCAGAACACCCTTCTGACGACCGGTGAGCTTGACCTCATTGTGAACCTCGGAAGCAGCCTTGCCGTGAGCCTCTTCGGCGTCCTTGAGCTCCTGCATCGACAGGATGGTGGAACCCTTGTCAGCCTTGACCTTCTTGGCATAGCTCATGACGAAGAAGATGGACATGGCAGTGGTAACAATCCACAGGACGGCACCGAGGCCGATGATGATGGACTGGTTGACCTCAATGCCAACGCCGGTCAGAGCGTCGACGGCAGCGCCGACGGCGAACGGGTTAACCGTGGAGCCCAGGCAGCCGCAGCCAGCGCCGAGCAGGACGGTGGCGGCACCGACCATCGGGTCGAAGCCAGCGGCCATCATGGTAGCGGCAAGCAGGGCGTAGAAGGGAACGGTCTCCTCGCACATACCATAGGTGGTACCACCGAGGGAGAAGATGAGCATCAGCACGGGAATGAGCATGATCTCGTTGCCCTTAAGCTTCTGCACCAGAACGGCAATGCCGTTGTCCAGGGCGCCGGTCTCGGTCATCATGCCGAGGAAGCCGCCCAGGATCATAACGAAGAGGCAGACGGGCAGAGCGTCAGCGAAGCCCTTAATCGGGGCGGTGCAGAAATCGCTCAGACGGGCGGCAGTAACCGCGCCGCCGGACGTGCCGGAGACGATAACGGTAACTACTGCAACAATTGCCAGCAGAGCAAGAAGAATGGTGAACGATGAAGGCATACCGCGCTTTTTCTTAGCGGTCTCAGTCATAGTTCTCATCCCCCCTTCATAAATCATTTACTGATCTCGCCCGAAGCGGCTCTTCCGTGCCGTGCCTGCCGCTCGATGCGAGATTTTTACCAGATAAAGCCGCTCGGGGTGTTCAACAATACACCCCGAGCGAGATGCTAGATGCACTTACTTGAGCGTGGCGTACATGACGGCCTTGATGGTGTGCATGCGGTTCTCGGCCTCGTCGAAGACCTTGGAAGCGGGGCTCTCGAAGACCTCGTCGGTGACCTCCTGCTCGGTGATGCCGAACTGCTCGCACTTCTCGGCGCCAATGGTGGTGTTGGTGTCGTGGAAGCTGGGCAGGCAGTGCAGGAAGATGGCACCCGGGTTGGCCATAGCCATGACCTCGGAGGTGACACGATACGGGGTGAGCTGAGCGATGCGCTCGGCCCAGACCTCGTCAGGCTCGCCCATGGAGACCCACACGTCGGTGTAGATAACGTCGGCACCGGTGACGCCGTCCTTGACGTCGGTGGTCAGCTTGATGGTGCAGCCGTTGGCCTCGGCGATGGGCTTGCAGGCCTCGATGACGTCGTCGGCGGGCATGCACTCCTCGGGGCCGCAGGCCACGAAGTTCATGCCGAGCTTGGAGCAGACAACCATAAGGGAGCGAGCAACGTTGTTCTTGCAGTCGCCCATGAAGACGAGGGTCTTGCCCTTGATGTCGTAGTTGAAGTTCTCCTGGACGGTCAGGATGTCGGCGAGCATCTGGGTGGGATGCCACTCAGTGGTCAGGCCGTTCCACACGGGCACGCCGGACTTAGCAGCGAGCTCCTCGACGTCGTCCTGGGCAAAGCCGCGGAACTCGATGCCGTCATACATGCGACCGAGAACGCGGGCGGTGTCCTCGATGGACTCCTTCTTGCCCATCTGCGACGAACCCGGATCAAGGTAGGTGACGCCCATGCCCAGATCCATGCCGCCGACCTCGAAGGCGCAGCGGGTACGAGTGGAGGTCTTCTGGAAAAGCAGAACGATGTTCTTGCCCTCGAGATAGCGGTGCGGAACGCCAGCGCGCTTCATGTCCTTGAAGTTCTTGGAGAGCTTGAGCAGGTACTCGATCTCCTCGGTGGTGAGGTCGAGAAGCTTGAGGAAGCTACGGCCGGAGAGGTTAACACCCATGGTTCGTTTCCTTTCGAAAAAATGAATTACGTAAGTATTAGTGTCACCCATTTGACGGGCGAAGCCGGTGCGGCTGTAGGGAGACCGCACCGGAAACGGAAAGACTTAGAGGTCCTCGCGCCAGAAGGGCATGCTCATGCAGCGCGGGCCGCCACGGCCGCGGGAGAGCTCGGCGGAGGGCACGACGAGAAGGTCCAGGCCCTCCTTGTACAGCACGTCGTTGGTGACGGTGTTGCGGGCGTAGACGCAGATCTTGCCGGGCTCGACGCACAGGGTGTTGGAGCCGTCGTTCCACTGCTCGCGGGAGGCCGCGATCGGGTCGCCGCCGCCGCAGGGGATCAGCTTGACCTGGTCGACGCCGGTGGCGTCCTCCAGGACGTGCTCGAGGGTGTCCTCGATCAGGCGGATGTTCACGTCGCCCGGGTTCTTGCCGGCGGTCAGCTCGTAGACGCGCAGGGTGCCCATGATGGCGGGGTGGATCGTGAACTTATCGACGTCGATCTGGGTGAAGACCGTGTCGAGGTGCATGAAGGCGCGCGAGACCGGGATGTCGAAGGCCAGGATGCGCTCGACCTTGGAGTCGGAGTTCCAGAAGATGTTCTGGGCCATGACGTCGATAGCGGCGGCCTGGGTGCGCTGGGAGATGCCGACGGCGAGGGTCTTCTCGTTGATGTTCAGCACGTCGCCGCCCTCGGTGTGGAACTGGCAGTCGCGGCGGAAGTACAGGGAGACGTCCTTGTAGTCGGGGTGGTACTTGAAGACGTACTTGCCGTACAGGGTCTCGCGGTTGCGGGTGACCGAGTACATGCGGTTGAGGTTGACGCCCTCGCCGACGACCGCGAACGGGTCGCGGGTGAAGTAGAGGTTGGGCATCGGGTCGATGATCAGGTCGGACTCGGACTCGGAGTTGACCAGGGAGTCGAGGGTCGTGGACGCCGTGAGGGGCATGTCGATCTCGGCCTTGGTCATGCCGGCCATGGTCTTCTTGACGAACTCGAGGTTGTCCTCGATGGAGTCCAGCTTCTCGCGGACGATCTGCGGCATGTGCTGGCCGCGGATGCCGGCCTCGGCGATGTACTGGTCGGTGAACTCGGCGCGGGCGCCGGGGACCTGGTCGAACACCTCGGCGACGAGGTTCTCGAGGTAGAGCACCTCGACGCCCTGGTCCCTCAGGATCTGGGCGAAGGTGTCGTGCTCCTGCTGCGCGACCTCCAGGAACGGGACGTCGTCGAACAGGAGTCGCTCGAGCTCGTCGGGCGGCAGGTTGAGGAGCTCGTCGCCGGGACGGTGCAGGCAGACCTTCCTGAGCTTGCCGATCTCGGAAGGCACGTGCAGACCTTTCGTCATGGCCTCCTACCTTTCTTTCGGGCCCCTGTCAGGGCCGATTCGTTAGCGCCCCTCCGTGTGAGGCGTTATTGCTGACGACATATTTATATCCAAAATCAATCCATACTTCCACCTCGCCCCCGAACGGTTTTATATGAGGGGTGAACGGCATACACATATACTTCACGCATGGCATACTTTGATTAAATAAAGTGGATTTACGTGCTTAAACGCTTTTTAACCGCAAGGTCAATTGAAACTAACCTTTGTTAAACCACCCTCAAATTGCATATTTCGCGCAACGATATGAATAGAATTCGCAATTCTTGCTGTGTCTCAACCATTTTGATTTTTATTCAGAATAAAGTTCGTCCTATTCATTTTTGGCAAACAGATTACCGTTTACCAGACGTTGGATACCGTTCACCGGAAGCTCAGTATAAGGCCCGCCGAATACCCGATTGATCCTGCGTCTTCATTTGTAACAACTTGTCTTTTCCGGCGGCAAAGACAAACAGACCCGTTCCCCAAAAGGGAGCGGGTCTGCATTCGGTACACCTAGGGCCCAGTAAGGGTTAGGCCTTCGAGAACCTCAAGGGACTAGCGATCGAACTCGGCCAGTGCCTCGCCCAGAAGCCTCAGGCCCTCGCGAAGAACATCTTCGCTCGCGCAGTAGCCCATGCGCGCTCCGCAGGGAAGCTCAAAGCGGCTACCGGGTACCAGCAGCACTCCCCTCTCGGACAGCAGGCGCTTGCAGAACTCCTCATCGTCCTCGGGAATATCCAGCTGGATAAACGAGGTAGACACGCCCCGCGGGGCCGTCCAGGAGACACGATGCTGCGTATCGATCCAAGCCTGTGCGATATCGCGGTTGCCAAACACGATCTTGCGGTTGCGCTCGAGAATCTTGTCCTTGTGCTCGAGCACGTAGGTCGCCAAAGCATCGTTAAACACGCCACCGCAGATCATGGTGTAGTCGCGGTAGGTGCGGATGCGGTTGGACACCTCTTCGTCCGCAACGACCCAGCCCACGCGGGCTGCAGGCGTCGAATAGGTCTTGGACACCGAGTTGGTGACAATGGCCCTCTCGTACACGTCGGCCATCGACATAAAGGACTCAGTGTTCTCGAGCGGCAGATACACCTCGTCGCACAGCACGTAGGCGCCCACCGAACGGGCAATCTCGGCAATCTGACCGAGCGTATCGGCATCAAGCACCGTACCGATGGGGTTCGATGCGTTATTGATGCAGATGAGCTTGGTGTTGGGGCGAACGAGGCGCTTGAGCTGTTCAATATCGGGTTTCCATCCGAGCTCCTCGCGAAGCTCCCAATACTCGACCTCGGCACCAAGCGTACGCGGGATCTCATAGAGCGGCGCATAGGTAGGCCACTCGGCAATCACGTGATCGCCGGGCCCGACAACGGCCATGATGGCGTTGAGGTTGGCGCCCGTGCAGCCATTGGTCTGCAGAATGTGATCGGGATTGACCTCGCGACGATACAGCTTGGCGACCTCGGCCTTAAACTCCGGCGAACCCTCGATCCAGCCGTAGTTCATCTTCTCGCGATCCAGACGCTCGTAGAACGTAGCGCCGTCCTGCTCGTCGAGCGCGCGAAGCTCGCCCATGGTCAGCGATGAGATCGTCGACTGGGCAATGTCCCACGTAGCGCTCTTCTCCCAAACGTTAAGCCATTCCTCAACGCCAATTGTCTTGATATCCATGACTAAGCTCCAATCGCTAGAACACGGGGATGATGCCGACAAAGGTCATGGGAATCGAGATGATGCCCAAAAGGCAAAGAAGCCGTCACCGTTGGGGTATCAACGTGACCGCCTCTAGACATAATGGACACCTTATCTGATGCTAATTTAGCTTATTAGACAAGAATGGGGCGGTGCGAAAACCCGCACCGCCCCATTTGGAGACATCTAATGGCAGCTAGATGTTTGTATTAAGACCCGTACGGATCTTTGAAAACCTTAGAGGTCCTCGCGCCAGAAGGGCATGCTCATGCAGCGCGGGCCGCCACGGCCGCGGGAGAGCTCGGCGGAGGGCACGACGAGAAGGTCCAGGCCCTCCTTGTACAGCACGTCGTTGGTGACGGTGTTGCGGGCGTAGACGCAGATCTTGCCGGGCTCGACGCACAGGGTGTTGGAGCCGTCGTTCCACTGCTCGCGGGAGGCCGCGATCGGGTCGCCGCCGCCGCAGGGGATCAGCTTGACCTGGTCGACGCCGGTGGCGTCCTCCAGGACGTGCTCGAGGGTGTCCTCGATCAGGCGGATGTTCACGTCGCCCGGGTTCTTGCCGGCGGTCAGCTCGTAGACGCGCAGGGTGCCCATGATGGCGGGGTGGATCGTGAACTTATCGACGTCGATCTGGGTGAAGACCGTGTCGAGGTGCATGAAGGCGCGCGAGACCGGGATGTCGAAGGCCAGGATGCGCTCGACCTTGGAGTCGGAGTTCCAGAAGATGTTCTGGGCCATGACGTCGATAGCGGCGGCCTGGGTGCGCTGGGAGATGCCGACGGCGAGGGTCTTCTCGTTGATGTTCAGCACGTCGCCGCCCTCGGTGTGGAACTGGCAGTCGCGGCGGAAGTACAGGGAGACGTCCTTGTAGTCGGGGTGGTACTTGAAGACGTACTTGCCGTACAGGGTCTCGCGGTTGCGGGTGACCGAGTACATGCGGTTGAGGTTGACGCCCTCGCCGACGACCGCGAACGGGTCGCGGGTGAAGTAGAGGTTGGGCATCGGGTCGATGATCAGGTCGGACTCGGACTCGGAGTTGACCAGGGAGTCGAGGGTCGTGGACGCCGTGAGGGGCATGTCGATCTCGGCCTTGGTCATGCCGGCCATGGTCTTCTTGACGAACTCGAGGTTGTCCTCGATGGAGTCCAGCTTCTCGCGGACGATCTGCGGCATGTGCTGGCCGCGGATGCCGGCCTCGGCGATGTACTGGTCGGTGAACTCGGCGCGGGCGCCGGGGACCTGGTCGAACACCTCGGCGACGAGGTTCTCGAGGTAGAGCACCTCGACGCCCTGGTCCCTCAGGATCTGGGCGAAGGTGTCGTGCTCCTGCTGCGCGACCTCCAGGAACGGGACGTCGTCGAACAGGAGTCGCTCGAGCTCGTCGGGCGGCAGGTTGAGGAGCTCGTCGCCGGGACGGTGCAGGCAGACCTTCCTGAGCTTGCCGATCTCGGAAGGCACGTGCAGACCTTTCGTCATGGCCTCCTACCTTTCTTTCGGGCCTTACTGGCCGAATGTATCAGCGCCCCTCCATATGGGACGCTGCTTGCTGACAGCTCTAGTTATATCCAAATTCCATGCGTAATGCTACCTCGCCCCCGAACGGTCAACAAAGTGCGATGAACGGTATATCGCATATGATTCCCCATGATGCACTTCAGTTTCGTAAAGCAGATTTTCCTAGGTAAACGTTATTTTTCTAGGAAATCAAGCTTGAACATTCAAAGTTATCCATGATTCAAAATTGCATAGTGAAAACGGTTTTCTGCATATAAATGACGCTTGTCCTCGATTCAACCTACATTCGATTATATTCAGCTTACTATCATTCTTATTCATACATTCTCACCAGTTGAGTGAGGATATAGATCGCTTGCTCAAATCACCGGACGTTAGTGCTTCGGCTTGTCAGCGTAAGAAGTAGGTAAAGATACCGTTCACGAGATACGTCCGTGCCGGCGGTCGACTAAATTGAGACAATAGTGAATTAGAGTTAGGCTACCGTCCCCTGCGGGGACTGAACGGACAGATGCATATGCCGAGCAAAATCGAAAAGAAGCAAAAGGCCGCTAAGCTGCGCAAGCCGCCGCGCGACTTCTCGTACACGCAAAACCGAGAGCTTAGCTGGCTGCGCTTTAACAACCGCGTGCTTGACGAAGCCTTCGACGAAACCGTTCCGCTGTTCGAGCGTCTAAAGTTCGTGTCGATTTTCGAGTCCAACCTCGACGAATTCCTTATGGTGCGCGTGGGCGGCCTGTCCGATCTGGCAGAGCTCAAAAAGCAGCCTGTCGACAACAAGAGCAATATGACCGCCTCCGAACAGGTCGATGCTGTCATGGCAGAGCTGCCCGGGCTCCTTACCCGTTGGGAGTCCATCTTTAAGAGCATCGAAGGCAAGCTCGACACCCTGGGCGTTCACCGCGCCCGCATCGATTCGCTTACGCCCGAGGAGCGCACCTTTGTAACCCGCTACTTCCAGGCCTACGTGTCGCCGGTTATCTCACCGCTGGTCATTGACCCGCGCCATCCCTTCCCCAACCTGCGCAACGGCGCGCTCTATCTGGCTTGTGGCCTGGACGGCGTCACCGACGAGGGAAGCCTGCTCGGCCTGATCGAGATTCCCGCCTCGATGAACCGCGTGGTCGAGATTCCCTCGCCCGCCGGCACCTACTCCTATATCTTGCTCGAAGACGTTATCCTCGCCTGCCTCGACAGTTGCTTTGGCTCCTACAAGCCGCTGGATCGCGCGCTGATCCGCGTCACCCGCAATGCCGATATCGACCCGGACGGCGAGGGCGTCGAGGAGGAGGAAGATTACCGCCAGCACATGAAGCGCATCCTCAAGAAGCGCCTGCGCCTGCAGCCGGTGGTGCTCGCCGTATCGGGCTCACTCGAAAAGCCAACGCTCAAGACCATCCGCAAGGCGCTCGAGCTTTCTCGCCGCTCGGTCTTTACCTGCGATATCCCCCTTGGCCTTGGCTACGTCTTTGGCATTGAGGGTAAGATTCCCGAGCACCTGCGCAATGAGCTCCTCTTTACGCCGTTTAAGCCGCAGCCCAATCCCACCATCGATATGGCCCGCTCCATCCGCGAGCAGGTGCTGCAGCACGACAAGCTGCTCTTTTACCCTTACGAGGCAATGAACCCGTTCTTGGACCTGGTGCACGAAGCAGCCTATGACCCCGAGTGTATCTCGCTGCGCATCACGCTCTACCGTGTGGCAAAGCAGAGCCGTCTGTGCGAGTCGCTCATCGATGCTGCCGAAAACGGCAAAGAGGTCACGGTGCTCATGGAGCTTCGTGCCCGCTTTGACGAGCAAAACAACATCGAATGGGCCGAGCGCCTGGAAGAGGCCGGCTGCACCGTTATCTACGGCTCCGAGGGCTTTAAGTGCCACTCAAAGATCTGCCAGCTCACCTATCGCGAGGGCATGGCGCTTACCCGCCTGACGCTTTTGGGTACCGGCAACTTTAACGAGAAGACGGCCAAGCTCTACAGCGACTTTATGCTCATGACCGCGCATCCCGGCATCGGCGAGGACGCCAACCTGTTCTTCCGCAACCTGTCGCTGGGCAACCTGCGCGGCGACTACCGCTTCCTGGGCGTGGCGCCCGTGGGCCTCAAGCCGCTCATCATGCGCGGCCTGGACCGCGAGATTCAGCGCGCCCTTGTCGGCGAGCCCGCCCGCGTGTTCTTTAAGCTCAACTCGCTTACCGACCGCGAGGTCATCGACAAGATTGCCGAGGCATCGTGTGCCGGCGTGCGCGTGGACATGATCATTCGCGGCATCTCGTGCCTCAAGCCCGGTGTTCCGGGCAAGACCGAGAACGTGCACGTGCGCTCCATCGTCGGACGCTTTTTGGAGCATGCGCGCGTCTATGCCTTTGGCGTGGACTCGGACATGATCTACCTGAGCTCGGCAGACATGATGACGCGCAACACCGAGCACCGCGTGGAGATCGCCTTCCCCGTGCTCGACCCCACCTGCCGCGCCCTAGTGCACGAGTACATGGGCATGCAGCTGCGCGACAACGTGAAGGCACGCAGCCTGACGAGTGACGGCACCTGGGTTCCGGTGGAGCGCAAAGAGGACGAGAAACCCTTCAACTCGCAGGAAGCTCTGCTGGAGCGCGCGTATCGCAACGCCGAAGCCGACACCGAGGCAGAACCCGCGCTCGCATCCCAGCCTGAGCCCGAGCCGCAGCCGGCCGCTCCCGAGGTCCAGAAGGTCCAAGCGACCGTTATCGAGCCCGAACCTGCTCCCGCAGTCCAACCTCAGGCACCCACAACAACCCCCGAGAGCAACGCGTGTCACAAGAAGCCCGCTGGCAAAGCCAAGGCCATCGAGCGCCATCGCCCCGGCCGCGTGCGCATGGGCTTGGGTCTGATCGGCCTAGGCCTTAAGACGCTCATTACCGGCAAGACGAAATAGACGTTTGTAGAAGCGCCCCGTATTTGAGGAATGCCCCAGATACGGGGCGCTTTTCCCTGCTACCATGGTTGCGGACAATACCGCGAATGACAGGCAGGAACATGAAGCTCACCATAGAATCGATGACGTACGGCACCGACGGTCTGGCACATGCCGACAACGGCAAGGCCACATTTGTGCAAGGCGCCGTGACGGGCGACACCGTCGAAGCCGAGGTCGTGCAGGACGGCAAGTCGTTTATGCGCGCCCGCACGACCGAGATTCTGGAGCCAAGCCCCGATCGCATTCAGCCCCCCTGCCCCTTCGTGGGCATCTGCGGCGGTTGTTCGTGGGGCAATCTCTCGCGCACCGCTCAGCTTGCCGCCAAAGAGCAAAACCTGCGCTCCACGCTCGAGCGCATTGGCAAGTTCACCCCCGACCAGGTCAACGAACTTGTCCAGCCTATCCGCCACACCAAGGACGACTGGGGCTACCGCAATAAAATTGAGTTGGAGCCCGCCCTCGTTAACGGACGTGTGCGCCTTGGCATGCACGGCGTCGATCCCAGTAAGATCGTGACTGTCGATGCATGCCCGCTGTTCGATAAGCGTTTTCCCAAGGCACTCAAATCGGTCGTCGGCGCGCTCAACTATCTGAGCGGCAGCCACGACCTGGGTCTGGAGCGCGTGGGCATTCGCGCTTCGCGTCGCACCAAGGCGCTCGAGATCGCGCTTTGGACGCCCACAGGCTCCTTCCCGCGCTCGCAGGTCTCGCGCGTGCTGGCAGACGCCGCACACCCCACGAGCGTCGTGCGCGTCATGAGCAAGGGCGAGAAGAAGGCCCGCCGCGTTTCCAAGGTGGAGATGCTCGCCGGTGAGGGCTCGTGGACCGAGAACATCGCTGACGGCCAGATGCGCTTGTCCGCCCCATCGTTTTTCCAGGTCAACACCAAGGGTGCCGAGATTTTGATCGAGCTCGTTATGGACGCACTCGATCCGCAGGAAGACGAGCTTGCCGTGGACCTGTACTGCGGCGCCGGCACCTTTACCCTGCCGCTCGCCCGCCGCTGCGACTTTGTTGCCGCCGTCGAGGCCTACGGTCCGGCCGTGCGCGACCTGCGCCGTAACCTCGAGATCAACAAGCTCGACAACGTCGACGTCATCGGCGGCGATGCCGTGCGCGAGTTCCCCGACCAGGATGCCGATGTCCTGGTGGTCGACCCGCCGCGTGCAGGTCTGGCGCCCGAGGCCATCGACCTCATCGCCAGCACGAGTGCGCGCGATGTCGCCTATGTGAGCTGCGACCCTGCCACCCTGGCACGCGACCTTAAGCGCTTTGTCGAGGAAGGCACCTTCTCCCCCGTCAAGATCACACCGGTCGACCTGTTCCCGCAAACCTTCCACTGCGAAACCGTCGTCCACCTCAAGCGCAACTAGACAGTTTGCCCGAGACCACGCCCGATGATTTTTCTGGGACGGGGATTAAATAATCAATTTGTACCGAATGATTATTTAATCCCCGTCCCTTTTTAAACATTGGGAAATCGAGCGTGGCAAGCGCATGTCTTCGGGGTATAAGACGGCTAATTGTATGCCGCCTTACGAAAGGAACCCTCATGCCCAGCGTTGCCGTTCTCGCCGCCGATGGCTTTGAAACGATTGAATGTCTGACCATGGTCGATGTCATGCGTCGCGGCGGCGTGCGCGCCACGCTCGTCTCGATCATGCCCACGCGCGAGGTCGTGAGCTCGCTGCAGATCCCCGTGACCTGCGATGTGCTCTTTGACGAGATCGACTTTGACGAGTACGACTGCGTCGTGCTGCCCGGCGGCCTGCCCGGTGCCACCAACCTGCGCGCCGACCAGCGCGTCTGCAACGTAGTCTGCGATTTCGCCGCGACCAAGCACGTTGCCGCCATCTGCGCCGCCCCGTTTATCCTAGGCGAGCTTGGTCTACTCGAGGGACGCCGCGCCACGTGCTTCCCCGGCTTTGAGAAGAGCTTCCCCGAGGGCACCTATACCGGCGAGAAGGTCACGCAAGACGGCAATATCATCACTGCCAGCGGCATGGCACAGTCACTCCCCTTTGCCTTGGAGCTGCTGCGCACGCTCGCCGGCGAAAAGGCCGTCGAGAAGGTCGCCGAGGGCATCCAACTATGATTTTGGCTTCGCAATCGCCGCGCCGCATAGAGCTGATGCGCGAGGCGGGCTATAACATTCGCGTAATTCCCGCAGACATCGATGAAACGCCTTTTGATGGCGAAGCTCCGCTTACGCTCGTCGAGCGCTTGGCGCGTGCCAAAGCTGCTGCCGTCGCGGCCGAGCATGCCGAACCCAATGAGTTGACCGTCGCGGCCGATACTATTGTCACCTTTGACGGCCAAATATTGGGTAAGCCGGCAAACGAGGACGAGGCGCGCACCATGCTCCGCGAGCTTTCGGGCCGCACGCACCAGGTGGCGACCGGCGTCTGCATCGTTAAAGCCGGCGACGCTACAGCTCCGCATGCCGCCGAGAGCCTGTCGTTTGTCGATGTGACCGACGTGACGTTCTACGAGCTCACCGACGAGCAGATCGAGCGCTACGTCGCCTCGGGTGAGCCCATGGACAAGGCCGGCGCCTACGGCATTCAGGGCACAGGCGGACGCATGCTCGTGCACGATATTTCGGGTGACTTCTACAACGTGGTGGGCTTGCCCATCGCTCGCGTCGCACGCGCGATTCAAAAACTCTCGTAATTGCATCTGGCGCTGGGTATCCCCCAGCGCCTACAATTTTGCCGTACCGTACGGATCCCGACCGGGCATAAGGCCCGGCGGAAAACCGATAGGAGAAAATATGGACACGCTGCTCGAAGCCATCGATGTTTGCAATGTCGATGGCTTTTGCTTTGGCAACTATACGGACGAGGAGGCTGGCACCGGCTGTACCGTAATCGTGGCGCCCGAGGGTGCCACTGGTGGCGTTGACGTACGCGGTGGCGCCCCCGCTTCGCGCGAGACCGATTTGCTGCGTCCCGAGAACACCGTCGACAAGGTCCACGCCGTCTGCCTTTCGGGTGGATCTGCCTTTGGCCTCGAGGCTGCAAGCGGCGTCGCTCGCGAGCTTGAGAGCCGCGGCATCGGCCTTCCCGTCGGCCCCACGCAGGTGCCTATCGTGTGCTCCAGCTGCATCTTCGACCTCGCCTTTGGCGATCCCACCGTGCGCCCCGACATAGAGGCCGGCATCGCCGCCGTGCGTGAGGCACTCGACAACACCCCCACCACGCTCGAGCAGGGCAATGTAGGTGCCGGCACGGGTGCCACCGTCGGAAAGCTCATGGGGCCCGCCACCTGCATGAAGGCAGGCCTTGGCGCTGCCGCCGTGGCGCTCGGCCCCATCAAGGTGGGCGCCGTGGTCTCGGTCAACGCCTGTGGCAACGTTGTCGACCCCTTCACTGGCGAATGGGTCGCCGGCATGCGCGCCGCAGCCGATAGCGAGCAGATCGTCGACATGGAGCTCGCCGCCTTTGCCGCCGCAGGCTCTATGCAGATGCCGCTCGACCGCACCAACACCACCATCAGCTGTATCGTCACCAACGTGGAGCTCACCAAAGCCCAGGCCACCAAAGTCTCTCAGATGGCCGCAGACGCCTACGCGCACGCCATCCGCCCCACACACACCACCAACGACGGCGACACCATCTACACCCTCGCCAGCGGCAAACTGGGTGCCCAGGCAAGCGCCGCCGTTCCCCTAGACCTGCTGGGTATGCTCGCAGTAAGGGCCCTAGAAGCTGCCATCGTAAACGGAGCCAAAACCGCCAAAACCTCCCACGGCATCCCCGGCGCCGCGAAGTAGCCTAACCTGACCGGTTGCCCGGTGGGCTTGGTTATGTTTGCTGCTCTACAGTCCTGGCTCGCACGAAGAGCACATTAAGTGCTCTTCGGCTCGTGCGGAACTCGCGACAAACATAACCAAGCCCCACCGGGCAACCTACCAACCAAGTCTTTTCAGCCCAGGCCCCTGTGTACCGCGCGTCCAAGATCTTCAAATTCTGCTTGCTAACACAAAGCGAGACACAGCAGAGGGCCCCTGGTCCTTAACTTGATACGAGTTCCGCACGCAAAGGAGGCGCCAGTGGCGCCTCCGTCTTGCGCAGGACTGTTCGAAGTAGCAAGTTAAGGACCAGGGGTCCCCGTTACCCGAGCGCTTCTGTGCTAGTTGAATTTGAAGATCTTTGAGGCAAGACGGTATAGGCCGAGTGTGGTTTTGTCTCCGGCCCGACCACGCAGGTTGGTGAAGAAGCCGACCACACCGTAGCGTGCACGACGATACATACGCTCGTCATAGGCTTTCAGATCACTCCACAACGTCTTCAGGCGCTCGTCGGCACAATCCTCGTCGGAAAGCTTAGTAAGCACCGAACAGATTGCCATCATCATGGTGAAATAGCCCATCATGTACGAGCGCAGACGCGACGACTCGACATCGCTGTACAGGTGGAACGACTCCATCATGATGCGCGTCACGCGAAACTGCTGGTCCAGACGCTTGACCATCGTGGCCTCGTTGACGCTCTGGCCCTCGCGACCGATAAAGTAGCGATAGAGGTCGATGTCGGCGTAGTACATGGTCTTGCAGCGCGGCAGCGGCACGTAGGCGTAGATGTTGTCTACATAGAACGTGTGCGGCGGCATAGGCAGATTGGACGCGCGCAGCACATCCGTGCGATAGCACAGGCTGTGCATGAGCAGATTCTGGTCCAGACGGAAATGACCAATCTGGTCCCAGGTAAAGATCTTTTTTCTCGGCAGGGCAAACTTGTAGCCAATAGCGGTGTGCGTACCCTCGTAAACCTTCTCGTACACATAGTTCGAGATAAAGAGGTCGACGCGCTGGTCGCGCTCCTCAAAACCGCGAAGGATCGAAAGCATGGTCGACAGGGCTGCGCCATCGAGCCAGTCGTCCGAGTCGACAACCTTGTAGTAGGTGCCCTGTGCCTCGCGCAAGCCCGAAAGGACGGCAATGCCGTGGCCGCCGTTCTCCTGATGCACCGCGCGGATGATTCCGGGGTAACGCGTCTCCCACTCATCGGCCTTGGCCGCCGTCTCGTCCTTGGAACCGTCATCGACGATGATGATCTCGATATCGGTGGCGTAATTGCTCCCCTCCAGAATGGAGGTGATGCAATGGTCCATGTCCTTGGCGGCGTTATACGAGGGAATACCGAATGATATGACTTTATGCATGGCAGGCGATAATCTCATCCGAAAGATCGAGGGCGGAGTTGGTCACGGCATCCATATCGTAGTAACGATACTCGGCCAGGCGACCCACCGGGTGGAAGTTCGTCAGGTTCTGAACGCGCTCAAGATAGCGCTCATAGAGCTCACGGTTCTCGGGCTCCAGAATGGCGTAATAGGGCGTCTCGCCCGAGCCGGGCGTATAGGCCTTGGAATACTCCTTCATGATGGTGGTCTTGCCGGGCAGGACCTGGCCAGTCATGTTCTTGAACTCGGTGATACGCGTGTAATCCTCGCTCGTGGTGTAGTTGACGGTGCCCACGGGCTGGAACTGGTCCATATCGAGCGTCTCGAACTTCATGTCGAGCGTACGGTATGGCAGAGCGCCCAAGTCGAGGTTGAACAGCTCGTCGAGCGGACCGGTGTAGACGATCTCGCCGCCATAGACCTTACCGTCGATCTTGACAGTGGTTTCGTCGATCTCGAAGAGGTCGCGGGCGTCCACGTCGCAGAACACATCAATCAGATCGTGGTCGAGCATGTGCTCGAACAGCGCGGTATAGCCGTCCTGCGGCATGCCCTGGAAGGGAGCCTGCGGGAAGTAGCGGTCATCGTCGCCCACAAAGACGGGAACGCGGCCGGTGATCGAGGAATCGATCTGATCGGGAGTCTGGCCCCACTGCTTCATGGTGTAATGCAAAAAGACGTTCTCGTAGACGTAATCGGCAACCTCGGCAAGATCCGGGTCGTTCTTCTTGCGCAGCTCCATGATGGGCACCTTGACGTCCTTGCCAAAGGTCTCCATGAGCTTCTGATACAGCTCCTCGCCGCGCTCATCGCCAAAGGCGAGCTTGAGGCTCGCGTGGTTAAAAGGCACGGGCATGAGGGTGCCGTTGATGTTGGCAAGCACCTTGTGCTGGTAGTCCGTCCACTTGGTAAAGCGCGACAGGAAATTGTGGACGCGCTCATTAAAGGTATGGTAGATGTGCGGACCATACTCGTGGACCAGGATTCCGGCCTCATCAGCGCAGTCGTAGGCGTTACCCGCAATGTGGCTACGGCGCTCCAGAACGGCAACGCGATAGCCGATGGTCTCGGCGAGACGGCGGGCACAAACGGCACCGGCATATCCGGCACCGACGACAATCATGTCGTATGCGCCGGCGTTAAAGCCTTCAGGCAGGCCTGAGGTAATCTGCATCGATACTCCTTGTCAAAAGCCACGGGCTCGTTAGCTGGGCTTTTCTCGAACATTCTTCGAGACATATTTATCAGAGCGATTATAGCGCTAATGCGTCCTATAATGAGCTTGCCACACAAGGAAAGCTCAAGCACCGCGGCGTACATAATTGAAAGGTAAACCCGCTAGCAGCGGGTTTATTCGTGAGCAGCCGGGCGCCTGGAGCTTAGCGAAACGCTTGTAAGGAGTAACATGAGCGATTTCCTTAACCGTATGAAGTCTGCCGCCAAGGCCGACCTTAAGACGATCGTCCTGCCCGAGGGCGAGGATCCGCGCACCATCGTCGCAGCCACCAAGATCATCGAGGAGGGCCTGGCAAAGATCGTCATCCTGGGCAACCCCGACGAGATCAACGTTCCCGGCGCTACCGTCATCGACCCGCGCAATGCCGAGAAGCACGAGGAGTACGCGCAGAAGTTTGCCGAGCTCCGCGCCAAGAAGGGTGTCACCATCGAGCAGGCTCGCGCCCAGGTGATGGACGCCACCTACTTTGGCACCATGATGGTCAAGATGGGCGATGCCGACGGCCTGGTCTCCGGCGCCTGCCACTCCACCGCCGACACCCTGCGCCCCGCGCTGCAGATCCTCAAGACCGCCCCGGGCACCAAGCTGGTCTCGGCCTTCTTCGTGATGTGCACCGACACCCCGCAGTTCGGCACTGACGGCACGCTGATCTTCGCCGACTGCGGCCTCAACATCAACCCGTCCTCCGATGAGCTCTCCGAGATCGCCATCGCCTCCGCTCACTCCTGGTCCACCTTCATGGGCAACGTTGAGCCGCACGTGGCCATGCTCTCCTACTCCACCATGGGCTCCGCCGGCGGCGAGGTCGCCAAGAAGGTCCAGGAGGCCGTAAAGTTCTGCCACGAGAAGGCTCCCGAGCTCGCCATCGATGGCGACCTGCAGCTCGATGCCGCTATCGTCCCCACCGTCGCCCAGCTCAAGGCTCCCGGCTCCTCCGTTGCCGGTAAGGCCAACGTGCTCGTGTTCCCCGACCTCGAGGCCGGCAACATCGGCTACAAGCTGGTCCAGCGCTTCGCCGGCGCTGACGCCTACGGCCCCATCCTGCAGGGCATCGCCAAGCCGGTCAACGACCTGTCGCGCGGCTGCTCTGCCGACGACATCGTGGGTGTCGTGGCCATCACCGCCGTCCAGGCTCAGATGGCTGAGTAGCGGACGCACTCCCCCGAAGGCCGTACGGGCTAACCCCTGAAAACGTCCTCGACCAATGAAACGCCCCCGTTCTGCTCCTTCGGAGCTACGAACGGGGGCGTTTCTGGTCTGCGGAGTGTTTTCAGGGGTTAGCCCGTACGGCCTTCTACAACTACGTAGTAATCAGGGTATCTGGGGTGGGCGGTGGCTTGACTACGAGCTGGGGCTAAGGATCTGAACGAATGGGTGCCGTTGCCGGAAGCGCAGGCGTTGCCGGCGATGATCACTTTGGGACTGGAATTTCCGTATGCTAGTGAAAAGGCCTCCGGAGCTGTTGCTCTGGAGGCCTTTCGTTTACATGCAAACGGGTGCGTTAGTTGTTCTTGGTCAGGCGTTCGACGTCGTGGGCGATCATGTATTCCTCGTCGGTGGGGATGACCATGACCGTGACGGCGGAACCGGCGGCACTGATGACCTGCGGACCGTTGCCCACAGCCTCGCGGTTCTTGTTGTTGTCGATGCGCACGCCCAGCCACTCAAAGCAGTCGCAGAAGGCCTTACGGATCGACCAGTCATTCTCGCCGATGCCGGCAGTAAAGGTGATGGTATCCACGCCCGCCATAGAAACGATCATGGAGCCGGCCTGCTGCATAGCCTTGTAGGCGAACATATCGAAGGCGAGCAGGCAGTGCTCATCTCCCTCGGAAGCGCGCGTACGGATATCGCGGGCGTCATTGGAGATACCCGAGATGGCAAGCAGACCGGACTGCTTGTTCATCATGTCATCGACTTCCTGGTAGCTGTAGCCGCCCTCGCGCTGCAGGTAGCACACGGTAGCCGGGTCGATGGAGCCGCAGCGGGTTCCCATCATCAGGCCGTCGAGCGGTGTGAGACCCATCGTGGTGTCGCGGCACACGCCGTCCTCGATGGCGGCGAGCGAAGCGCCGTTGCCCAGATGGCACGAAAGCAGACGGTGGCAGCACGAGCCCAGGATCTCCTTGGCCATCATCCACTCGTAGCGGTGGCTCGTACCGTGGGCGCCGTACTTGCGCACGTGGTACTTGTCGCACACGTCCTTGGGCAGGGCGTAGGTGTAGGCAACCTCGGGCATGGTCATGTGGAACGAGGTGTCGAAGACGGCCACGTTGGGCAGCTCCGGATACTTCTCGCGGCAATACTCAATCGCCGCGGCCTCGCCGTAGTTGTGCAGCGGGGCGAGCGGGGCCACCTCAAGGATCTTAGCCATGACCTCATCGTCAACGACCGCGGAATCATCGAAGTGCCAGCCGCCCTGAACGATGCGATGCCCAATGCCATCAATCGTAAAGTCGGTCTTCTCGAGCTCCTCGAGCACGCGAGCGATAGCAGAGCGATGATCGGGGAAGGGAACCTCCTCGGTCTGTTTGGCGCCACCGTTCTCGGAGTGGCCAAAGATACCCATGTCCGAGCCGATACGTTCGCAGTTGCCCTTGGCGAAAACCTCGCGGGTATCGGTATCCAGAAGCTGATATTTAAGGCTTGAGCTGCCGGCGTTGACAACAAGTACGTTCATGAGACTCCTTTGCAGTGCAATGCGGTCGAAGCAGACCCCTTTAGACGACCGCATTTTAATAAGAAGTTATCATATTTTGATAAATAGCTATCAGTATATCGCTCAACGAGCGCAAAAGAGGGGCTGAACGGCACTTGGTCGTCCAGCCCCTCCCCTCTTGCAATTACTTGCCGTTGACGATGCGCTCGACGTCGGAAGCGATCATGAACTCCTCGTCCGTGGGGATGACGAAGATCTTGACCTTGGAATCCTTGGCAGACAGGCACCAAGCGCCATCGCCACGCAGGGCGTTACGGGCATGGTCCATCTTGACGCCCATAAAGGCCAGACGGTCGGCAACGCCGGCGCGAACGGCCGGAGCGTGCTCACCGATGCCGGCGGTGAAGACCAGCGTGTCCATGCCACACATGGAAGTGGCCATCTCGGCAGCCTTGGCGGCAATCTTGTAGACGAACATGTCGAAGGCGAGCTGAGCCTCGGGGTCGCCAGCAGCGGCGAGCTCCTCGACATTGCGGCAGTCGTTGGTCTTGCCACCGGTCACAGCCAAAAGGCCGGACTTCTTGTTCATCATCTCGTCGACCTCGTCGAAGGTGTAGCCGCCCTCGCGCTGCAGGTAGCACACGGTAGCCGGGTCGATGGAGCCGCAGCGGGTGCCCATCATGACGCCATCGAGCGGGGTGAGACCCATGGTGGTGTCCATGCACTTGCCGTCCTCGATGGCGCACAGGGAAGCGCCGGAGCCGATATGGCACACAACGACCTTGCGGGCCTCGCCGTTGGTCATCTCGGCGACCTTCTTGGAGATGTAACGGTAGCTGGTGCCGTGGGCGCCGTACTTACGGATGTGCAGCTTGTCGCAAACATCCTTGGGAAGGGCGTAAGTCTTGGCGACCTCGGGCATGTTGAAGTGGAAAGCGGTGTCGTAGACCGTAACGTTGGGCAGATCGGGATACTGCTCCAGGCAGTACTCGATAACGTTGGCCTCGGGGTTGTTGTGCAGCGGGGCGAGCGGGGCGACCTCACGGATCTTGGCGAGAACGTCCTCGTCGACAAGGGAGGAATCGCCAAAGTACCAGCCGCCTTGAACGATACGGTGGCCAATGCCCTCGATCTTGACGCCGTTGGCCTCGAGATCCTTCAGGACGGCCTCGATGGCGACCTTGTGGTCGGGGAACTCAATGTTCTCGGTCACCTTCTTGGAACCGTTGGCAGCGTGGGTGAAGGTACCGCCGGTAAAGCAGACGCGCTCGCAGGAGCCCTTTGCGGACACCTTGTGGGACTTGGTATCGATGACCTGATACTTAAGGGTCGAAGATCCTGCGTTGACGACCAGAACGTTCATGTGTCTCCCTACTAACAGGCGGTGTGGCGCCGCCAGGTTACATACGTTTCAATAATAAACCCAAACGCCCTCGCGCTCGGGTTTATTGCGTTGATATATAAGTTATCGGTGCCTAAATACTCATGGCCTTTGACTTGTAAGACCAAATAGCGCGGGGATATATACCAGGGAAGAAATCCCGAGCGCAACAAGCAATACGACTCGAATGCCCGCAACGCTGCTCAACGCAGCGTTGAGCAGATAGAAAAGAACGGCACCCACCGCCACCATCTGGCTTTGAACCGAAATCAGCGAACAGCGCATCGATGAATCGGCAGCATTTTGGAAAACTGAGTATTTGATTGGGGCAAACAACGAGTACGCAACCGTCTGCAGCACATAGAACGCGGGCAGCAAATTAGCCGGAGTAAGAGGAATCAAAAACAAAGCTGTCAATACTAAGCGAATGATGCCGCAAATACGCGCAAAACGGCCCTTGTCGACACGAGCAATCACACTGGGCACAATAAACCCTATGGAGGCGGAGGCAAGGAGCTGGACCGCAATGGTCACGCCCGAAGCGACGGCATTCATTCCGCGGTCTGCAAGCAACAGTGAGAAGAAGTCTTCTAGAGCGACGAAGGCAAATGCCTGAGAACAGTCCATGATGAACGCTGACCGAAGAATGCCATTACCCGCAATAGCGGCACCGATCATCCTCGGGCTCATTCCATGCCCAGGTGTCACCGCAGCGCTCTCTCTTCTCGCCTCAGGAATACAGACAACGACAACCAATGTCAGCACCATTGTGATGATATCGACCGAAAGCCCAATGAGATACTCGCCAGCGGACGAAATGAAACCGCCCACACAAGCGGAGAGGGCATAAGAGGCATAGAAAACAAATCGCTCAACGACATTAAGTCTTACGAGCTGGTCCTGAGAGACGCTGTCAATGTAAATCGCTTCTATGGATCCACTCATACATGCAACGGCAAAACCTTTGAGAGCAAACGCACCGATTAAAAGCAGAGGAGATCGGACGAGAAGCAGGGCGGCGTAGTACCCAAGCATTCCCACAATGCCAACGAGACCGCTCACCTTTCGTCCAAACCTATCAGCAATATAGCCAGTGGGAACTTCAAGGATGAACTTGCTCACTTGATATGCAATCATCATGCTAGAAATCGCCACCATCGAGAATCCGACGAATTCAAGGTAAACCGTCAGAAAATACAAAATGGTGCTGAAGTTCGACAGAAAAACGAACGCCATATAAAGCAAAACCGTACGGTTTTTCATGCTCCGCCCTCCAAGAGTCAGCAATCTAAATCGGAATTTTGGAAAAGCATGAGGGCAAAGCTGTCAGCTATGTGTTGCAAGGCGTCAATAATCACTTGACGTCTCGCAGCCACTTAATCTCACGAAGCAAGATGACGCAATAGGTGCAGAAAAACCGTCTGGTGTCGATCGGTCCAGGAGTTTTGCCGATAGCAAAAGTAGATGGGCAAGGCTACGTCATGCGAGGCTTCAATGGAGCACTCACTCACTTCCAATACATTTGATGCGAGAGAAGAGCCAGAAAAACTCAATATCAATCCCCCGGCTTGAAGAAACTCAGCCTGCGCCCTGCTTCCGTATTCGACGTCGCGGAAGCGGAAATTAACCAGCTGAGCTTCGGGGCATTGATTGATTGCATTGAGACAGGGCGACAAATTAATGGGAACAGCTAACCTGCCGCCCAGTAACTCACGAACGGTCATAGCACCCACAGATTGATGACCCGTTGGGCACGAAAGAACCTTGAGCTCCTTTTCACCCAAGTATTTCGAAGAAAGGACACTGTCCCTTGGTTCCTCAAATGAGATGGCCGCATCCGAAATGCCAAGCACAAGTGATTCAAAGCATGTAGCCGTTGGCTGATGCCACACATCAAGGTGAATATGAGGGTGCGAGCTTTCAAACGAGTCATACCAGTTTTCGGCAAAAAGTCGCCCCCGCCCATGAAGGCAGGGGGCGTAAAGACGAAAGTGGCCGTCGGGCGAGACGCCGTCGTCCCTCGATTGAGCGTACTTTTTGAGATCGTCGACTTGTGCCAGGATCACGCGTGCACGACGCGCAAATTCTCTGCCCGCCGGAGACAAAACAGCCTCCCCCGTCGATCGGTTGAGCAAAACGATCTGATACTCAGATTCCAACTTTTTGATTGCCGACGAAACAGCCTGCGGACTCACATGAACGGCGCGAGCTGCTTTGCGCACGCCGCCATAGTTCGCTACCGCTTGAAGGTATTCGAGTTGAGAAAGCTGCATAGATTACTCCAAAGGCAGCCAAGTCGACGGACTACGCGCCCTCAGATGAGGTTCTCGCCCAGGTTTTTGCCGCCGAGGACGTGCATGTGGAAGTGCATGACGGTCTGGCCGGCGTTGACGCCCTTGTTGGAGATGACGCGGAAACCGTCCTCCAAGCCCTTGGCCTTGGCAACCTCATGGATGGCGTGGGCCATGGCGCCCATGGTCTCGGCCGGCACGTTGTCGGCGATGTCGCTGTAGTGCTTCTTGGGGATCACGAGCGTGTGGACCGGCGCCTGGGGGTTGAGGTCGTCGAAGGCGATGACCTGGTCGTCCTCATAGACAACGGTTGAGGGAATCTCGTGGTTGGCGATTTTGCAGAAGATGCAATCACACATGGCTGGTTCCTTTCTCACAGACCAAGGTAGTCTTTTTGGGACGGGGCTTTTTTGACTACTTTTTCGCAAGCGCAGGCACTCGGCGAGCCGTCGCGCAAGGGTAGTCAAAAAAGCCCCGTCCCAAAAAGACTACCCCAAAGTTGGCTGCGAGGTGGTTAGAACGAAAGGTTGTCGTCCGTGTTGGCGGCCTCGCCGTCGGCGAGCACGTCGTTGCCGTCGACGTCCTTCAGGAGCACCGAGACCTTCTGCTCGGCATCGGACAGGCGGGTGCGCAGGCTCTTGAGGAGCTCGACGCCGCGGGTATAGCTCTCGAGTGACTCCTCGAGCTCCATATCGCCCGACTCCAAGCTGCGGATGATGAGTTCCAACTCCTGCGAAGCCTGCTTGTACGTAAGCTGCTCGACCGGGGTCTTCTCTGCCATATCTGTTTCCTTTCCTAAAGGTTTATCGCTATGTAACGCGGCCTACTCGACCGCATCGACCGTTGCCGCCACATTGCCGTCTGCCATGCGCACGCGGATGGCGTCGCCGGGCTTAAAGGTCTTGGCGGTCGTAGCCACCCCATCATCGCTGTACGCGATGGAATAGCCACGGGCAAGCACCTTGAGCGGCGACAGGGCATCGAGCGACGCGGCAGCTCGGCCTAAGTCGGACGCAGGCTTGCTGAGCATCGTGCGCCCCTGATGCTCCAGACGGGAGCTCGCAAGTGTGAGCGCATGGCGCTTGCCATCGAGCCCTGAGGTGCTTGCGATCAAGCGCTCGGGCAGACGCTCGAAGTTGGAGCGGAAGGCCCCAACCGAACGCGTTATGGCGCCGGACAGACGATCGGCCGTCAGGGCAAGCTCGGACTCGCGACGCTCGACCATAAACGTGGGGTCGTTGAGGCACGGGCGGCATGCGGCTGCATCGAGCGCGTCGCCCAGACGAGCCGTATAGGCATCCCAGGCTCGACGACCGCGCTGGTCGAGCATTTCCAGATCGACCTGATCCGACCCGATCATCGAAGCCATCGCGGCGCCCAGACGCTGATGGCGCGTCTCGAGCACGTCAGCCAACTCCGTCATAGCCGGCGCCACCGATTCTGCCGCTGCCGTTGGCGTGGAGGCGCGACGGTCGCTCACCATGTCGCAAATCGAGGTATCGGGCTCATGGCCAATACCGGTCACCACGGGCACAGGACAAGCCGCCACCGCGCGGGCAAGCTCCTCGTCATTAAAGGTCATGAGGTCCTCAAAGGAGCCGCCGCCGCGCACCAGCAAAATACAGTCGGGCGCCGGCGTAATGGAAGCGGCGCGGCGCAAGCCTTCAATAAGCTCTGCCGGCGCACCCTCGCCTTGAACTTTGGCACCCACGCAAACGAGCTCGACGAGCGGGTTGCGACGACGCAACGTGCGCTTGACGTCGTCGATTACGGCACCCGAAAGCGAGGTGACGACCGCCACGCGGGAGCAGAACACCGGGATGCGGCGCTTGCGCGCTTCGTCCATCAGGCCCTCGCGGCGTAGCTTTTCGGCCAGTTGCGCCACTTGTTGACGCAGCAGACCCTCCCCCGCCAACGAAAATGAGCGGGCAACAAAGCTCATGCGACCCGTGGGCTTATAGAGATTGAAGCTGCCCTTAAAGCTCACCTGCATGCCGTCACGCAGATCGAAGGTACGCTTGAGATAGGCGCCCTTCCAGATGATGCAGTCGACGGCGGCCGAGTCGTCTTTAATCTGGAAGTAGCAGTGGCCGCTTCGGGCGTTGGGACCACGGAAACCCGTGACCTCGCCCAGGACACTCAGCTGCGGAATGGCATCGAGCGCACCAGCGGCGATCTCCACCGCCTGGCTCACGCTGAGCTCCTTGCGCTCCTGCTCATCCGAACCGTCAAACTCGGCGGAAACGGCATTGCCGGTTAGATTCCAGCCTGCCACGCAGCCTCCTTTCGTTATCGTGCACAAGGGCTTCGGCCCTGCGCAAATTCAAGTCCAACACATAGTACAGCGCCGCGGGGACACGAATCCCCGCGGCGCCCAGCGACCCAATTTGTTATCGGTTGGAGTTTCTGTTGTAGCGAGCCATAAGATAGAGCAGCTGAATAATCGAGGTGAGCGCAGCGGCAACATAGGTAAGCGCGGCGGCCGTCAGCACCTTCTTGGCACCGTTGACCTGCTTGGAACTCATACCCGACTGCTCGATGTACGCCACGGCGCGTCGGCTGGCGTCAATCTCGACAGGCAGCGTAACGAGTTGGAACAGTACACTAAACGAGAAGAAGACCAACGCGAGGGATGTGAGCCCGGCAATGTTCATAAACAGGCCCAAGAGCAACACGATGGTCCAAGTGTTCTGGGTAAAGTTGACAACCGGAACCAGGGCGGTACGCACTTTCATCATGGCATAGCCGCTTTGACGCTGAGCGGCGTGGCCTGCCTCGTGACAGGCGACGGCAACGCTTGCGACCGATCCGCCCGAACGGTTGGCGTCTGAGAGATACAGGTTGTTATCCTGCGGGTTGTAATGGTCAGTGAGCTCACCGGCGACACCCTTGATACCCACGGCATTGCAACCGTTGGCGTCAAGCATGCGGCGAGCAACCGTGGCGCCCGTGTCGCCGTCCGAGTGAACCTTGGACCAGGTCTTGTACGTCGAATTGATATAGCTCTGCGCAGCAAGGCCAAGCACTGTACAAACAAGAACAACCAGCAGGTACAGCGGGTCGATGCCAAAGCCGTAACCATAGTAATAGGGCATGCGAATTCCTCCGAATCGAGTTACACGTTGGAGGCATTTTACCCACTCAAACGGCTAGGCTTCCTTACAGCAATTCGATTTTTCCGTCCTTCACCGTCAACCCCATATTGCCAGAAAGCAGATCGTCCAGGCGCGAGCCCACAAGCTCAAAGCGCCAGCCTTCGCGCAGGGGGCTCTGCTCGGGATGCTCAATATAGTCGGCCAGGTCATCGCGCGAGGCAATGACCGAGGTCGCCACGCCCGAGCGCTCGGCAACTAGGCGAATGAGCGCATACATCAGGTCCGTCACGCTCTCCAACTCCGGCGAGATCTGACGATGCCCACGCACCATGAGCGGCAGGCGGTCGTGCGGGCAGCTCGCACCGCGCTTGATGGCCATGAGCGCGCCGTCCACGTCGCGCTCCCCCAGCTGGTCGGTGCCGCGGATGCTGCGGAACTCCTCAACACGCACGGGATTGCGCTTGACGAGCGCCAGCAGTGTGTCGTCGGACATGACCCACTTGCGCGGGATGTTACGGCGCTCGGCGCGGTCCTCGCGCCAGGCGGCGAGCTCGCGCGCGATACCCAACTGGTGACGGCTGCACGAATTGATGCGTTTGACCTTGCGGAACGCCTCGTGGCGATCGGCGCGATAGTGCGACTCGTCAGCCAGCGGGCGCAGCTCGTCGAGCACCCAGTCCACACGGCCCAGCTCGCGCAGGCGGCTCATCATCTCGGTATAGGCGACGATCAGGTACTTGACGTCATCGATCGCATACTCAATCTGCTTATCGGTCAGCGGGCGGCGCGACCAGTCGGTCAGCGACTCGGTCTTGGGCAGCGATACGCCGCAGAACGTCTGAACAAGCGCGCCATACGAAATCTGCTGGCGCTCGCCCAAAAAGGCGGCGGCGACCTGCGTATCGAAAATCGGTCGTGGCAGCACGCCCACGGTATGGAGCATGACCTCCATATCCTGCGAGCACGCGTGGAAGACCTTGGTCACGCTCTCGTCGGCCATAAGCTCGGCCAGCGGCGATAGGTCGTCGATTACCAGGGGATCGACCGCGACGCTCTCGGCAGGGGTGGCAATCTGAACCAAGCACAGACGCGGATGGAACGTGCGCTCACGCAAAAACTCGGTATCGACGGCAATCGCGTCGAACTCACGGGCGCGCTGGCAAAAGTCGAGTAGAGCCTGATGTGTGGAAATGTACATATCAACCCATCGAATAAGGTTAGGCCCGAAAAACACGGGTAGGATATCGGCATTGCCTTACAACTATACTCGGTTAGTCACAGAACGGGAACGTAAGTATGCGCTGCCTTATCATCCACAACCCGGCATCGGGCCCCAGCTCAGATGAAATCTACGCATTCACGCACGCCCTCGCGCAGGGCGGCGACGAGGTCGTGATGCGTTTTATCGGCGATGGCATGGAGCCCGAGGACGCCGTGGCAGACGTGCGCGAGTTTGACCGCGTGGTCGTTTCGGGCGGCGACGGCACCGTCTCCAACGTGCTCGATCAGATGCGCGGATGCGGTGTCCCCACGCTCGTCTTCCCCTCCGGTACGGCCTGCCTGTTCTTCAACAACATCGGCAATGCCCCCGAGGCAGCGGCGCTCGCCAAGGCCTGCCGCGCCGGTCGCACGGTCAAAGTGGACATGGGCGAGCTCTTTTGGCTCGACGAGGACGGCAACGAGAAGCGCCACGGCTTTATCATCATCGCCGGCTCGGGCTTCGACGCCGAGATCATGATGAAGGCCGCTCCCACCAAAAACGACATCGGCGAGATCGCCTACTTCCTCTCCGCGCTCGCCACGCCCAACCCCACGGTGGCGCACTTTACCATTGAGCACGACGGCATTGTCGAGGAGCTCGACGGCATCTGCTGCATGGCTGGCAACACCTCGGTCATTCAAAACGGCATCAACCTGTTCCCCGATTGCCGCATGAACGACGGCATGGTCGACATCGCGGTCATCGAGCCCGTAAAAACCGTCCAACTGCTCCCGACCGTGATCACCGCCGCGCTCGACCCCGCCGGCAAGTTGCTCGGCCGTCCGCAGTTCAAGATCATCCAAACCAAGGAAGCCAAGATCACCTGCACGCCGTCGCTGGGCATGCAGTTCGATGGCGAGATCATCTCCAGCAACTCGGGCGTCTTTGGTGCCCGCGCGCTTCCGCAATGCCTCGACCTCATCGTCGACGAATTCTCACCGCTTGGAAAATAGGAGGACCCCATGAACGACAACCCTCTGCTCGGCTTTATCGTCATCGTTTTGGCCATGCTCATCGGCTATGCGATCAACGTGATCCACCGCCGGAAGAAGTAATTCCACATTGGTATGATATTCATCCAATTATCGTCTCCCCTGCTGTTTATGCATTTGCCAAACAGCAGGGGATTTTCATTTCGGGCATTCCCAGCTACTTTATTCGACTACAGTAATTAC
The DNA here is from genome assembly GCA_958435945.1 of uncultured Collinsella sp. Classification (GTDB taxonomy): domain Bacteria; phylum Actinomycetota; class Coriobacteriia; order Coriobacteriales; family Coriobacteriaceae; genus Collinsella. The sequence goes on from CAUBIC010000010.1 coordinate 80,728, forward strand.
AGGGCGTCTTTATTAAAGTAAAGCTATAAACTGAGTACAATTAACCGCTCATCGCATATTTCATCACGCTTATCGAGTAAGTTTTTTTCTTAGATGAATATTGTTTCTAGTTCGTTACGCTAATGAGGTGTCTTTATTGGCTGAAGCCCTCTGGCGACAGAGGGCTTTCGCACGCTGGGAGGGAAAATGAGGAAAACTCACCCCGTCAACGCGCTCAAGAAGCTAGGCATAGGCCTCGCCTTTGGAGCTGCAACCATCATGTCCATGCCGACATCTGCGCTCGCCTGCACGCAGATGTACATGGGCAAAAACTATACGGCCGACGGCAATACGTACTACGGCCGCGCCGAGGACTTTGACAAGCGCTATCTTAAGCACTACGGCATCGAACCTGCCCACGAACCTGGCTTTAAGTACAGCTCGATTGAATCTGCTTTTGAATACACTTCGAACAAGCCTACCTATCGTTACAGCTATGTACGCGACCACCCCTCCAACTGGATGGGTCGCACCGACGCCTATTCCGAGGCCGGAATCAACGAGAAGGGCGTCTCCTGCTCTGCCACGCTAAGCACTTCCTATAACGAGGAGGCCGATGCAGCAGACCACATCGATGAGAAAGTGGGTCTGGGCGAGTACAGTTACGGCAGCATCATCCTGGGCGAGAGCGCCACGGCCCGCGAGGGCGTCGAGCTTCTCGGCAGACTGATCGATGATCAAGGCGTCTGCACCAACGACCAGATCATCATCGCCGACAACAACGAGACCTGGCTGTTCGCCACACTTTCCGCCCATCAGTGGATCGCCATGAAGCTCGCTGACGACGTCGCGTCGCTCAACCCTAATATCGGGAGCCTCAACTACGATGTTGACCTTGATGACCCCGAGAACTGCCTACACTCCGAGGGCATCGAGTCCATGCCCGTGGAGAAGGGCTTCGCCAAATACTCCGCTGACGGCAAATTCGATGTCGCCCAAACGTATGGCGAAAGCCTCGCCGATTCCGGCGTAAACCAGTGGTCCCGCTATGTGCAAGGCCGCGATTATTTTGGTAGTCAGCTGACCGAAGGCACAGATTACGACATTATCACAGTAAAGAAGGATGGAAAACCTGACCAAAAGGGAGCCATGGTCAGCGAAATCCAGCCCCTGTTCTTCAGGCCTGGCAAGTCTGGCTGGAGCACCTTTGAGCTGATTCGTGCCTTTGGCAACCGCGGCGAGAACGTCCCTGGCCTCAACGCGAACACTGATGGTGTTTATTGCATCGGCAGCGAGCGCAACACCGAGATCAACCTCTTCCAGATTCGTCGCGGGTATGACCCCGAAGTCGCTACCATCCAGTGGGAAATGCTCTCCCGCGCCGCGTACTCCGTCGCCATCCCGTTGTACTCCGCTCTGATAACTGAGGTCAGCCCGTACTTCAGCGATCAGACCGTCTCCTTCGATCACTGCAAACAGACTGACGTCGTGTACAACGAGGAGCCCGAGAACTCAATCAACTACGTCCTCATGGACATCAGCTCGCTCTGCTTTGAGAACCCTGACACCCTTGGTATCAGCGTCCGTGCCTACCTCGATGCGCTCCAGAACGAGCTCATCGAGCAGAACAAGGAAGTTGACGCCGCCATGCTAGCCGAGACGACCACCGAGGGCCGCACTGCCCTGGCCAACAAGGCCGGCAAGGCTGCTACCGAGAACACCTACAAGAAGTGCAAGGCCCTGCTCCAGGAGATGCGCGCCTATCAGAAGGCCGAAAACTTCGACCAGCCCTTCACCCCGAGCGACCTGAACACCGAGATCAACGGCCTCAAGGTGTCCATCACCTACGCCAAGGACGCTCTTGCCACCGACCCGGTAACCCCGGATCAGCCTGGTACTCCTGAGCAGCCCGGTACTCCTGAGCAGCCCGGTACCCCCGAGCAGCCCGCTAAGCCCGAGCAGCCCACCACCAAGCCCGAGAAGCCTGGCAAGTCGGACACCACGACCACGGTAACCACCAACAAGACGAACACCAAGGGCGGCCTGCCCACCACCGGTGATCGTTTTGATGGCCGCATGGTGGCCGCATTCGCCATCGCTGGCGTTGCCGTCATCTCCGCGGGCGGTTACTTCCTCTACCGTCGCAATAAGGAGTAACGTCTTAGCTGAGCGGACAAGGCAGCAATGGCAGCCTCGCCCGCTCAGCCCGCTCTTTTGACCGGCGGGAAACCCACCTGAAATCTTTTTAAAAAAGATTTCCCCGCACACACTTCGCTGTGCTATAGTGCAGCGCAACAGCAACTAGGTGCGACCGCGCCACGGCATCACGAAAGGAGCCACCAACATGAAGAACACGATGAAGTCTCTCAACAACTGGTGGTGGCGTGATGCGAATACGATCGGTCGACAGTGAGTCCCTCACGCCTGTTTTTGCGCTCTAGGTGATTGGAAGGCCTCCGGTTTCGACCGGGGGCCTTTTTCTATCTCGAGCCCGATCGCATTCGCATCACGCGCCTCCGCTTTTCTCTTGCACCCCCATTCCGAAAGGATTTTCACCATGTCTCAGAACACCACCGCCGCCCAGCCCCGCACCGTCCAGACCGCCGACCGCGGCAAACTCGACGTCCGCGCCCTCGTCCTGCTCGCCATCCTGCTCGCTGCCGGCTTCATCCTCAACTTCACCGTCGGCAAGGCCATCTCGGGCATCTCGGGCGGCATGATCAGCCCCGAGTTCATCATCTCGGCCTTCTGCCTCACCATCCTGGTCGTTCGCCCCAACATCGGCCAGGCGCTCGTCATTGGCCTCATCTCGGCTGCCGTGATCCAGATCACCACCACCTCGCCGTTTGTCGATTTTGCCGCCGAGGGCATCGCCGCCATGCTCATGGCCGGCATCGTCAACGCCGCCGGCAAGAACGGTCAGGTCAAGCCCGCCATCGCCATTGTCGCAACCTTCCTGACCACCCTTGTCTCCGGCGTCATCTTCATGATCATCAAGATGGCCATGCTCGGCGTGGTCGGCGAGCTCGCCGCCGCCATGCTGCCCGTCGTTGCCATGACCGCCGTCTTTAACGCCATTCTGGTCGGCGCCCTCTACCTGCCCATCCAGAAGGCTCTTAGACTCAACTAACCCGCTCGGCTTTACGAGCCACCCCATCTTGGCGTTCATTCGTCGCTCGCGTACCCAAGTACGCTTCGCTCCTCTTTCTCGCGCCAACCTGGGGCCCCTCGTAAAGCCGTCTCCGTGCTTCACCACCAAAAACTGTCCCAAACGACTAGCTTTTGGGGACGTTCTTTAATGACTAGTCGTTTAAGAACGTCCCCAATGACTATGAAAGGTATCCATGGAAACGATCATCAACGTCGACGATGTCTCGTTCTCCTATGGCACGCAGACCGAGCAGGCGCTCAGCCACATCTCGCTCAGCGTGAACAAGGGAGATTTCATCGGCATCATCGGGCCCTCGGGCGCCGGCAAGTCCACGCTTGCCGCCTGCCTGTCGGGCGCCGTGCCCCACCACTACACCGGCACGTTCTTTGGGTCCGTCATGGTCGACGGCCACGACACCTGCGAAGTCTCGCTCACCGACGTGTCGCAAATCGTCGGCAGTGTGCTACAGGATATCGACACGCAGATGGTCGCTTCGATCGTCGAGGACGAGATGCTCTTTGGCCTCGAGAACTTTGGCGTTCCCCACGACCAGATCGAGCAGCGCGTGAGCGAAACGCTCGAGACCGTCGGCATCAGCGACCTGCGCGACCGCGAGATCGCCACGCTCTCGGGCGGACAGAAGCAAAAGGTAGCCATCGCCGCCATCCTCGCCATGCGCCCGCGCGTCTTGGTTCTCGACGAGCCCACCGCGGCACTCGACCCCGCCAGCTCCACGTTGGTCTTCGAGACGCTGCGTGAGGCAAACCGCGCACTTGAAATCACCATCGTCGTCGTTGAGCAAAAGGTCGCCCTGCTCTCGGAGTACTGCAACCGCGTGCTCGTGCTCAACCATGGCGAAATCGCGCTGCAGGGCGAGCCACACGAGGTCTTCGCGCATACCGACGAGCTTCGTGCCATCGGCGTCGACTGCCCTCGCGTCACGCGTATCTTCAATAGCCTCGAGGCCGATGGCCTGGTAAGCGGCACGCCCTGTCTGGATGTCGACGAGGCAGAACGCCTAATCACGGAAATCGTCGACCCCGACCGTGCGACAAGCGACACCCGGGCGCCCGCAGGCTCCCCGCACGCGCCATCGCTGCGCCCGCATGCGAAAGACGCCGAGCCGGTGCTCACCTTTGACCATGTCGAATTTTCCTACCCCCATGGAGGCGCCGCCGTTCACGACCTCAACTTGACGCTCTACCCCGGCGAGCTCGTGGGCATTGTCGGCCAAAACGGAGCCGGCAAAACCACGCTCACCAAACTGCTCACGGGTTTGCTCAAGCCCGCATCGGGCAGCGTACGCGTTACGGGCTTGGACACGGCATCGGTTCCCACGAGCCGCATCGCACGCGAAGTGGCAACGCTTTTCCAGAACCCCGACCGCCAAATCTGCAAAGACACCGTGCTCGACGAGGTCGCCTTTGGTCTAGAACTTGCCGGCATCGACCGCGCCGAAGCCCTGCGTCGCGCCCAGCTCGTCATCGACCGCTTTGGCTTGCCGGCCGACGAGGCGCCCTTCTCGCTCTCGCGCGGCCAGCGACAAATGGTGGCGCTTGCCTCCGTCGTAGTGGTTGAGCCCAAGATCGTCGTGCTCGACGAGCCCACGAGCGGCCTTGATTACCGCGAGTGCATGACCGTCATGGAAACGGTGCGTACCATGGCCGAGCGCGGTTGCGCCGTTATCATGGTTTGCCACGATATGGAAGTCGTCTCCGACTTTGCCGAGCGCATTGTGGTAATGGCCGACGGTCGCATCCTCGACCGCGGCCGCACGCACGAGCTATTCTCGAACATCGATCTCATGCGGCGTGCCTACGTGGAGCCTCCCCAGGTTATTGAACTCTCGCGCCGTCTGGCATCTTCCGTCTCGCCCGCTTTTGCGCAGGTGAGCGAGGTCACCGATGTCGTTCGAATTGCCAAGGAGATGGTCCACCGTGGTTAACGTCATCGACTACATGCCGGGCGATACGCTGCTGCATCGCCTGAATCCCGTCGTCAAACTGGGCCTCGCCGCCGCCATCATCGTCGGCATCTTCTTGTCCGACACCTACGTGGCGCTGCTGGGCTTTTTGGCACTCACCCTTGCGCTGGGTGCCTATGCCGGCGTCGTCGACCGTCTGTTCTCGCTGCTCAAGTTGCTGATCCCGCTCGCGCTTATCATGCTGGTGCTCCAGCTGGCCTTTATGCGCGATGGCAACGTGGTGTGGGGCTTTATCACCGACACGGGCCTCATCACAGGATCGAAGGCCTGTCTGCGCCTACTGGGTGTGGCGTTACCACTCATCCTCATGCTCATGGTGACCAAGCTCAACGACCTTGCCAACGCCTGCGTCGAGGTGCTGCACGTACCGTATCGCTATGCCTTCACCTTTACCACGGCGCTGCGCTTTGTGCCGGTGTTTGGTCAGGAGATGAACGCCATCATGGAGGCGCAGACCGCACGCGGCGTCGAGTACGACACCAAGAACCCCATCAAGAAGCTTAAGCTCATGCTGCCACTGTGCGTGCCACTGCTCATCTCGAGCGTGGGCAAGACCGATGCCACAGCCTTGGCGGCAGAACAGCGCGGCTTCTATCTGCGTACGCGCGCCAGCTCGTACAAGCGCTATCCCATCAAGGGTCTGGACATCGCCGTGCTCATCGTCAGCATCGCCCTCATCGCCATCGGCTTCCTGTTCTAGTTCACCACCGACAGCAACCGCCCAACGCAAAAGGCCTCAGCTCGCACCAAACGAGCCGAGGCCTTTACTGTTTCACCAGATAAAACCTGCCAAAATTAACCTGTCCCTTTTTGACAGGTCGAAAGCTAGAGGCGGTAGGGGGCGCCGCTGCGGATGATGGATTCGCGCACCAGGACATCCATGGCGTCGAGGGTGATCTCGGGCATCTCTCGGTACTTCTGTAGCACCGAGAGCTCGGTGCAGGCCAGAATGACGCGGTCGCAGCCGCTACGGGCGAACTCCCACATCACGCGGTCGAACTTATCCATATCGGGCTCACGTCCGGCCTTCACATCATCGTAGATAAGCGACATCACATCGTTCTGACGTTTCTCGCTGGGATAGACGACCTCAACACCCGCAGCCTTACATTCGCGGCCGTAGACGCCCGCGCCCACGGTTCCGTCGGTGCCCATGATGCCAATCTTGTGCACCGGCTCGGCCGGCATACTCAGGTTGGGGTCGAACTCGCACTCCCCCATCACCGCACCAGCCAGAGCATAGCGCACCGACTCACGCGGCATATGGATAATCGGCACCTTCGTAAACGACTGGATCTGGTCATAGAAGTAGTGTGACGTGTTGCAGGGAATGGCAATGTGTGCACAGCCCAGCGACTCGAGTGCCTGGGCGCACTCTTTCATGGTCGCCAGCAGCTTAGCATGCTCGCCGGTCTTAATGGCCAACGTGCGGTCGGGCATGGTCGACTTGGAGAGTACCACCATGTCGATATGTTCCTGATCGCAGGCAGCAGCCGTATGACGCACCACCTGGTCGTAGTAATACGACGTGGCCTCGGCGCCCATGCCGCCGATAACTCCCAGCTTTTCCATCGCCGCCTCCTTGGTGACGCTTGCGCAATTGCGCGTATCATACCCGCGCCCGCCCGATGTAAACCGGACGGGCGCCGCGCTCATCTACTTGTAATACGTCTTGAACAGCTTAAAGTGGCGCAGCTTGGTGTGCCACATGCGCAGCCAGCGGTTAAAGACAAAGTCGCCCTTCATAAACGAAGGGTCGGCGCCCTTGCCTTCCTTGTCCAGGCGATGCACCTTAGCGCGCAGCTCGGGATCCTTGACGTACTTGTCGACGACGCCCATGGGGACGACCATCCACAGCGCCTCGTCCTGCGCCGTCACAAACTCCGGTTCAAACGGGCGGTTGAACACATACTCGTCCACCACATACTTGGCAACGTTAAAGCCGCTGTTGGTGACGTAGTAGTTGCTGCGGCCTTGGCGCGTGTTGAAATCGAAGAACTTAAATGAGCCGTCGCGCTCGTCGTACTTAACGTCAAAGTTGGAATAGCCCACAAAGTGAAGGTCCTCGAGCAACTTGCGCACGCCGCCCATGAGCTCGTCATTGGGCTCGGTGATGATACAGGCGTGGTTGCCGACACCGTGAGGCTGATGCTCCTCGAGCAGCACATGGCCCAGGCACATCATGCGCACCTTGCCGTTGCGGTCGGAATAGCTGGTGAGCACGCGCATGTACTCGTCGTTGCCGGGCACGCGATCCTGCAAGATCAGGTCGTCGGTGTAGCCGCTGGCATACGAATCGCGAATGACCTGTTCCAGCTCGGCGCGGTCGGCAATCTCATAGGCCTTCTTCTGGCCCTCGAACTCATGCTGCCACCACATGATGCCGTCAGAAGGCTTCAGAATCATCGGGTAAGGAAAATCGATCTGGTCGAGCACTTCGGCAGGCGCCTCACCCTGGGCATTAAGCATCGCCTTGGTAAAGGTAAACGTGTGCGGATAGGGCACGCCATGCTTCTCGCACAGCTCGTAGAAGATCTCCTTCTTCTGGCACTGCTCGAGCATGCTGTAGGGCGCGTAGGGAGCGACGATGTTATCCGCCAGCTCATGAGCATCCTTGGCTTGAGCCACGAGAGCGACATAGTTATCGCCACAGCCCACAAGGACAATCGTCTTGTCGGCATGCGCTTGGGCAATGCTGTTGACGGTTTTGAGCATCACGGGCATGGTGTCGATATCCACGTTGGGCGTGTAGTCGATAATCTGGCTGCGGTACGCGGGACCCGTCTGATACTTGCCAAAGACCAGACTCTTGACCTGGTACTCCTCGTAGAAGGCGCGCGCCACCGAATAGGCGTTGATGTCGCCACCGAGCAGCACGGGAATGAACTCGCGCTCTGTAAATTGCAATGCCATGGAAACTTCCTATCATGAACTGCCCACACAACGGGCGGTTTTTGCGCAGCTGAATTATTCTAGCGTGCCAAGCCGCCGGCGCCCAAAGCTCCACCGTATCTATGGCAATCGACGTAATCGTCCAGCACGAAGGCCAGCACGAAGACGGCGCTCGCCGTTGTATGACAATGGGCAATGAACCTACCATTGTTGTAGGATTCAGTGTATTGACATCTTCGAGCGAAAGGCGCACACGTGCCCCAAGACCATCCGACCGATAATCCCATCCTCAATGCCGCGAGGCGCGAGCTGGCAGAACGTGCGAAAGCGACCGCTCCCCTGTGCACGGCAAACGACGCCTACAACGGACCCGCCCGCATTGTCTCGATCAACACGTCGGCACACAAGGGCACGCGCAAGTCGCCCGTCGCCGACGGGCACGACACCGTTATAGAGCAATTTGGCCTCGCCTCTGATGCGCACGCCGGGCATTGGCACCGCCAGGTTTCCTTTTTAGCTGCAGAGTCTATCCAGACGGCGCAGGCGCGCGGGCTCGATGTGCACGAGGGCGACTTTGGCGAGAACTTCACAACCCGGGGCATCAACCTGCTCTCGCTCCCCTTGGGCACACAGCTCAAGCTTGGCAGCGAGGTGCTTGTCGAAATCAGCCAAATCGGCAAGGTCTGCCACACACGCTGTGCCATCTACTATCTCGCCGGCGACTGCATCTTTCCCCACGAGGGCGTTTTTGGCGTGGTACTAAAGGGCGGAGAGGTCTACGCCGGCGACGATATCCAGGTAATCAAACTCGGCGACGGCACCTGTTCGTTCACCCCCGCCGAGGCCCTCGAAGAGATTGAGCAGGCTCGCCAGAAGGGCACGCTGTAGTTATAAAACCCCACGTTGAGATGGCTTTTACAGCCCAAAACTCCTCTCAAACAGAGCTCTGTAACGTTAAAGTTGAACTCTATGGTTTCTCAACAATTCATCATAACTGCAGGTCAAAGCCAAAGCCTCAAGTTCAACTTGACCCTTTAGAACCTTTAAGGTTCAAGTTGAGGTCGAAAGCAGTAGTAGAATACCTTTCGAACTATAACCTACGATTGATTGCAGAGGGACTGGATGCAGCATTCGAACCATCGCACCGCAGCGCTCATCGCGTCGAAGCCGGCTCGTATCATCACGAGCGCCGCGCTTGCCGTTACACTGACGGCCGCGCCGATGCTCTCCCCCGTCGCAGCCTATGCCGCCTCGCAGGCAACGCAGGATCAGCTTTCCGCTGCCCAGCAGAAAATCGAAACCGCCACGAGTGCCTACAACGAAGCCCGCACCAAGCTCGAGGATCTGCAGAAGCAAATCGACACTAACGAGGCAAGCATCGAGAAGATCGAAGCCGAACTTCCCGATCAACAGGCCAAGGCGAGCTCCGCCATGCGCGATCTGTATAAGTACCAGAAGGGCACCAACCCCATCGTGAGCTTCCTGGTCAACGCGCAGAGCCTGGGCGAGTTCATCACCACCTGCAAGTACACCAACCAGATCACGAGCTCGAGCGTCGACGAGATCGAAGAGCTCAACAAGATGCAGACCGAACTCGAGCAGAACAAGACCGAGCTCGAGCAGGCCAAGTCCCAACTCGAGACCGAGCAGAAAACCGCCGAGGACGCACTGGCACAGGCCCAGCAGCTTCGCAGCGAAGCCCAGGCAAAGGCCGAGCAGGAGAATGCCGCCGAGCTGGCCAAGCTCGAGGCCGACAAGGCCGCTGCCGCCGAGAAGCTCTCGGGCGAGGGCGTGAGCGGCAACAACTCCAACAGCCAGGCCAATAACGCCAACACCACTATCGACACCACGGTGAACAACTCCAATACCGGCAACTCCGATTACGACTCGTTTATCAACGAGTGGACGAGTCGCATCGACAACTACCTCGCCGGCTCCCCCATGGCAGGCCAGGGTTACAACTTTGCCGTGGCAGCCTGGAACACCGGTGTTGACCCTCGCTGGTCTCCCGCCATCGCCTGCATCGAGAGCAGCAAGGGCCTCTATTGTGCCGGCTCCTATAACGCCTGGGGCTGGAGCGCCCGCGGCGGCGGCTGGCGGAGCTTTGGTAGCTGGAGCGAGGGCGTCTCTGCCCACGTTGCCTACCTGGGCGCCAACTACGGCTCCACCCTTACCCCGGCAGCGGCCAAAAAGTACTGCCCGCCCACGTGGCAGGACTGGTACAACAAAGTCGCCGCTCAGATGAACCGCATCTAAGTGCAACTGCAAAGGGCCCCAATGGGGCCCTTTTCTTTTAGGTAGCGGAGGTATCGACGACGCCGGTCGCATTGACAACCGCGACTATGACGATCATGCATAGGAGCAGCACACCCAATACCTTGAGCCAGAGTTTCGCGAGTTTCTTGCCGCGATAGCTGTCGAGCAGTGCGAATCGCCGACGAAGACGGCGCTTATCGAGCAGCGCAAAATGCATAAGCACCATAAGGCCATCGACAAAGAAAAAATACTCGATTATGAGAAGCCACGTCGGGTAGCCTTGATTTGCTCCCGTGGGGTGAAAGACGGCAAAGTGACTTCCGGCAAAGAACACAAGCAGCGAGAAGCAGACGAGCGTATTCCAAATACGCCCCAGAGACTCCGGAACGCGAGAGAGCAGACCGCATGCAGCGGAGGCGGCAGGCCTAGGAAGCCCTGTGGGGTTCTGGAGCCCTTGGGGCGTCAACACCGTCTCCGAGGCCGGAGTACGGACAGGCGCAGGCGCAGGAGGCCGCACGGGGCGACTTAGATCGTATGCCGCGCGCGTCGCCCGTCCCAACGCTTCCGCGCTCGCAAAACGCTTGGCCGGGTCGAGCGCCATCGACATGCAGACGGCATCGGCAAGTGGAGTAGGAATGCCGCGCGCCTCGCATTGCTCGCGCATGTCGAGCCCTGGTTTAGGGTCGACTCCCGTCAAGCAGAAGAACAACAGGGCGCCAAGTGCGTAGACGTCGCTTCGTACGCTCGTCTGCCCAAACCCATACTGCTCGGGCGGCGCATAGGGCCGTGTCCCAAACTTGACGGTATCGGCATCGGCGCCATCGCGCCATACGCGCGCGATCCCCAGGTCGATAATCACCAGCGATGAAAACGTCAGGCCGTCATCAGGCGTATAGTTGGCACCTGTCGCGATGATATTCGACGGCTTGAGGTCGCGATGGATCACTGGCGCCGAAGCCTCCCCCGCCATTGCAAAACCGGCATGGAGCTCGCCCACGGCGTCGCAAAGGACAGGATACAATTCACGTGCATAATCGGGGGTGGCTCCCAGACGGTCCACCAGCGCCCCGAGCGTCTCCCCTTCGATGTATTCCATAACCACGTTGAGCTCGTCGCCCACACGACGACAATCGACGATTCTGGGCAGGTGCTCAAAACGCCTGCCTGCCCGCTGAGCGGCAAACAGGCGCTCGTATGCCCCGCCGATTTGAGCCGAAGCATCGATACGTTTACGGACAAAGGGGCCGAGCGAACCACCGCCGGTTCCTTCAAAGTACACGAGCTCGGTTGTTTCAACGGACGAGCGCTTAAGTACACGCTCCACGCGATAGCTGTCGTCGCGATCGAGCGACGCCAGGTGCTCGGCAAGCGCTGCGGTCAGCTCGTCATCGGAATATGTTGGGCTCTGAGTATCCATAGCCTCCATCATAGCGCAGGGCGCAGACACCCCATGGCATCTGCGCCCCGTTCGTTTGCATCGTTGTTCGGCAGCTCCGCCGGCTCAGATATCAGCCGCTAACTCACCGTCTCCTCGCCAAAGCGATACAGCTCCTCGTTGACCTTTTGGAGGCTGCACCCGCGATCGATGCAAAAAATGATAATCGCATCGCGGCGGTCCTTGCAGTTAAGGACGCTTACCCCGGCAGCCGTCAGCGCACGGTTGGTTTCTTTGAGCGTCAGCGCCATCGCAAAGGCAATCTGCAGCACCTTATTGCGGCTCGGATGCCGCGCACCGGTAAAGATCTGATAGCCAAAGGTCTCATTGAGATCGGCCATACGAACCACGCGCGAGCGCTCCAAGCCCTTTTCCTGCAGTAGCTGCTTCAGGTAGTTCGAAAGCGACGGGGCGGCAAAGTCGTGTTCTTTGATATAGCCATCGATGTTTGGCGCGTCGAGAAGCTCATTGAGCAACTCGTCAGTCAGCTTTTTATCGGGCATACGACTTCACCTCCCATACGGCACAACGGTAGCGACATGCTAGGCCAACACCCAGCTTGCAGTGGCAGACTTATCAAACATGTTGGCAAAATACAGTGCCTTCTTGATATCGCCATCAAAGTAGATATTGCCCGCCACAGAGCCACCAGCGGCAAGGGTACCAGACTGCAGCTCATCGGAGCCCTCGCTGTAGTAACCCTGATTCTGCTGAGCGCCGTTGGCGTCCTCGCCCTTCCAGTCGTAGATGTTGTAATCTGCGCCCTCATCACCATTGTTGACGTACGTGACGTGAATGCCCGTCATGGTCGAACCGTCATAATTTGTGAGGCCGGGCTGGACGGAATCGACAACGACGGAAAGACCGGCAGCCGTGGTCACCGTCGCACCAACCGCCAGGTCAGTCGTAGACTGCTCTTCCTTCTTCGCCTCTTCCTTCTTGTCGCCATCGCCAGCGTCCTCGGTGACGGTCGCCTTATCGCTACCACAACCGGTAAGAAGACCGGCAGTCCCCAAGGCGACGGTGGCGAATGCGCCCAGTGCAGCGCGACGGCTCAGCAGCACTTCGTTTTCAAGCTTTTTCATCATGCATCCTTCCTACGATCCGACTACCGTGCCGGCACACAGCACATCGTAGGAAGGATTAAACTTGAATTCATTAGCTGAGAGCTAAGGCTGCGGTAAACGGCCAATGCAGTTATCCAAACGCCGAGCAAACGCACTTTGCGCAACCGTCTGCTGGCAGTGCATCAACCCACCGTGACGGATTCCCCGGTAAAGGTGCTCACAAGCAACAGGATAAAGAAGGCCAGATAGCTGATGCTCAGCAGGTAGGCGATGACCAAAAAGGCAATCCATCCTACATTGGTCTTACCGTCGGCGCGGCGCTGCTCACGACTGCGATAAAGCCAAATCGTCACGCCGATAGCAGTGATAAACAGTACGAGTGCCGCCGTAGCCAGCCCAGCAAGCACAAACATCACGCCAATGCCCACAGCGATGACCGGAAGCAGCAGCAAACCGCACCCGCATCCACCCGGACTATATACGGCAGACTGTCGGCGTCGCCTCATCGCCGCGCCACCCCCATCATCTTTGAGCACTACAGTGCGATAGCCTGCTGAACAGGAACGATCTTGTCGAGTTCCGGTTCAATCCGCCTTTTCTCGGCCTCAAGGTCAAACGCCACCTGAGCGCGCAGCCAATAACCATCCGTCAGGCCAAAATAACGGCAAAGACGGAGGTCGGTGTCGGCCGTCACGCGACGTTTTCCCAAGACAATCTGCCCGATACGCTGAGCCGGAATCCCAGTCTCTTTCGCAAGGCGATATTGAGAAATGCCCATGGGAACAAGAAACTCCTCTTTGAGAAGCTCACCAGGAGTCACCGGCGACAGCAAATCGGCCGAAGTCTCATCACTTGTGATAATCGACGATTTCGACATTCCAAGCCATCTCCTGTCTCCACTCAAGACAGACCCGATAGCGCTCGTTAACACGGATGCTATATTGACCGGCACGATCGCCCTTCAAAGCTTCCAGGCGGTTGCCCGGTGGAACGCGAAGATCATCAAGCGAAGCGCAAACCTGCAGTTGGCGAATCTTCCTCAACGCAACACGCTCAAAGGGCACGAACCTCCTGACCCGCACACCCATGGCAAAGCGTTCGGTATCCTCATCTTTATACGATGCAATCATAGTATCGCCTTACGTTAGTAACGTCAAACGTTTCTATAGACTTACATCTCTATTATATCGTACGTTTGTTCGTGTTTTCTAGAACAAATTGTCCTTCGCGCCTTAGTCAAGCAAAAGCAATCGTTTATAGACATCGAGGCCTTTGAGTAGGATTTCCTCGTCGAAGAGCATGCTATCGGTATGCAGAGCGCTTGTGGCATAGGCGGGGCAGCCATCCGAATCACTCGGGTTGTCTTGGTCCTCTGGCATACCCGTGCCCAGCAGGAAAAACACGCCCGGCAGATGGCGCTGATAGAAAGCAAAGTCCTCGGCAATTAGCAGCGGTGCCTCCACAAGCTGCAGCCCGGGCAAGGCAGGCGCGACGCTGGCAAACAACTCGGGGTCGTTGTCGACCGGCGGATAGCCCTCGGCAAAGTCGAGATCGTACGTGCAGCCCGTTGCAGCGCATGCCTCATCAAGCACGCGGCACACACCCTCGCGTGCACGGTCGAACATGCCGTCCGTAAACACACGCAAGCTGCCGGCCACATGGGCCTCCCCCGCCACCGCATTGCAGACGGTGCCGGCCTGCAGCAGGCCGAACTTACCAATACAGGGCTCGTCGGCACCCAACTCGTCCATGAGCTCGCGCTCGGCAACCAAAAACTTCGCTGCCGCCAACGCGGCATCGTGCGACTCCCCAACCGGCACACCATAGGTCTTAGCGATGTGGATGCTCGTACCGTGAATATGGATATGCGTCTCGCTCGAACGCGCCAGCAGCGGACCGGAACAACTCGCCAACGTGCCGGCAGGCAGATCGGGCCACACATGGAAGCCAAAAATGCGGTCGGCCCCATAGCGCTCGAACACACCACTCTCGCATACCGTCTTGGCACCACCGGTCGTTTCCTCGGCCGGCTGGAACACAAAGAGAACGTTGCGCCTAATGGCGCCCGGCTGTTCGCGAATCGTACGGTCAACATACGTCGCGGCGGCAAGCGCCATGGCCATGTGTCCGTCATGTCCGCAAGCGTGCATCTTGCCGGGATGGGTTGAGGCAAAGGCCGCTCCCGTCGCCTCCGCGATGGACAACGCATCCATATCGGCGCGAATCGCCGTGGCATGCGCGGCATCAACACCGGCGTCGAAGAAAGCACAGACGCAGCTGGGGCACGGATGGGTCACCTCGCAAGCGAGCGGTGCCAGCACGCCCTCGATATAGGCAATGGTTTGCGGAAGATCGAAATCGAGCTCAGGAATGCGATGGAGATCGCGGCGATAGCGACGGAGTTCTTGGAGCTCGGTCATAGAGGATCCCTTCGTGAGGCACATCTGTTGCAACTTATTGTGATACAGGATTGTGGCACACATGTTTCCAGCATATTGCTGCATTTTTTAAACGTTATATACGAATACTCTTGTTTGGTAAAGTGCAACGTGGTAGGGTCTTTACCACTTGATAGAGGCGCGGGCACGAAGAGCCGCGGGCGAGCCGGCAGGCTTTGACCCCGCGGGGAGGCGAAACCCGCCGAACTGGGCTTTTCGGGCACGAACAACCTGGTGGGCCTGCGGGAAATACCCACAGGACTGTCTGCAGCAATGCGGGAGCGCTATCCGGACATTGGGTCCACGCTATGCGGATTCGATGCGCAGATGGCGCCGTCTGGATAGCGAGGTTTACGGGACATGGCATTGACCCCCAACGAGGCATATGCGGCCAAGCAGCCGTTTGTGGACAAGGAGACACTCGAGCATATCGTCGAGCAGTTCCCCACGCCGTTTCATCTATACGACGAGGCGGGCATCCGCCGCAACATGCAAGAAGTACGCGACGCCTTTGCATGGAACCCGGGCTTTAAGGAATACTTTGCCGTCAAGGCCAATCCCAACCCGGCGCTCATCTCCATTCTCAACGAATACGGCTGCGGCTGCGATTGCTCGAGCTATACCGAGCTCATGATCGCCCGCTCGCTGGGTATCACGGGACACGACATCATGTTCTCGTCCAACGACACGCCGGCGGCCGACTTTGAGCTCGCCGACAAGTTGGGTGCCATCGTCAACTTTGACGACATCAGCCACATAGAGTTCTTTGAGCGTGTTGCGGGGCCCATCCCCAAAACGGTCAGCTGCCGCTTTAATCCAGGAGGTCTGTTCCAGCTCTCCAACGGCATCATGGACAACCCGGGCGACTCCAAATATGGCATGACCACCGAGCAGCTCTTTGAGGCCTTCCGCATGCTCAAGGCCAAGGGCGCCGAGAATTTTGGCATCCATGCCTTCCTTGCCAGCAACACCGTCACTAACGACTACTATCCCAAGCTCGCACGCATCCTCTTTAAACTTGCCGTGCGCCTGGAGCGCGAGACCGGCGCACATGTCGCCTTTATCAATCTGTCCGGCGGTGTGGGTATCCCCTACCTGCCTGAGCAGCAGGCTAACGACATTCACGCCATCGGTGAGGGCGTACACGCAGCCTACGACGAGATTCTGGTCCCCGCCGGCATGGGCGATGTGGCGATCTGCACCGAGATGGGTCGCTTTATGATGGGCCCCTACGGATGCCTGGTCACCAAGGCCATCCACGAGAAGCAGATCTACAAGGACTATATCGGCGTGGACGCCAGTGCCGTCGATCTGATTCGTCCTGCCATGTATGGCGCCTACCACCACATTACGGTGATGGGCCAGCCAGGTGGCGACGACAAGACCACAGCGCCCGTCACAAACACGTACGACATCACGGGCAATCTGTGCGAGAACAATGACAAGTTCGCCATCGACCGCGAGCTGCCGCATATCGACATGGGTGATGTGCTCGTGATTCACGACACCGGCGCGCATGGCTACTCCATGGGCTACAACTACAACGGCCGCCTGCGCTCCGCCGAGGTCCTGCTGCGCCCCGATGGCTCGGCCGACCTCATCCGACGCGCCGAGCGCCCGGGTGATTACTTTGCCACGCTCGACGTGCTGCCGTGCGGCCGCGAGCTGCTGGCCAAATCGCGCGCCGAAAGCGCCCGCCGTCGCGCTCAGGACGAGCGCCTGGCCGTCGCCGCCCAATGGAACAAACGCATCCAGATCGCGGAAGCGAAGGAGAAGAACATGGATATCCGCAACCTCGAGGGCTCGATCGTCGCCCTCGTCACGCCGTTTAAAAAGGACGGCAGCGTCGACTTTGACGCGCTCGAGCGCCTTATCTATTTCCACTTGCAAAATGGCACCGACGCCATCCTCACCCTGGGCACCACCGGTGAGAGTGCCACGATGACCGATGACGAGGACAACTCCGTCGTCGCCGCCGTGGTCAAGCATGTTGCAGGACGCGTCCCCGTCATCGCCGGCTCGGGCTCCAACTCCACGCAGACCATGCTCACCAAGTCGCTCACCTATCAGGGCCTGGGCGCCGACGGTCTGCTGCTCATCACCCCCTACTACAACAAGTCCAATGAAGAGGGTATCTATCAGCACTTTAAGACCGTCGCCGATGCCGTGGACATCCCCTGCATCCTGTACAACATCCCCGGCCGCTGTGGCTGCGGCATCAGCGAGCGCAACGTAGAGCGCCTGGCCGCACATCCCAACATCATGGGTATTAAGGAAGCCTCTGGCAACGTCGCCTACGCGGCCAAGATCGCCCACCTGCTGTCCGACGACTTCCGCATGTACTCGGGCGAGGACGCGCTTACCGTGCCGCTCATGAGCCTGGGCGCCTCGGGCACCATCAGCGTGTGGGCCGACGTGCAGCCGCAGCTCGTGCATGACATGTGCCGCGCCTATTTGGACAGTGACGTGGCGCGTGCCCGCGATATCCAAATTGCCGGCCAGCCACTCATCAATGCCCTTTTTAGTGAGGTCAACCCCATCCCCGTCAAAGAGGCGCTCGCCCAGATGGGTATGATCGAGGCAAACTACCGCATGCCGCTGTGCCCCATGGCAGACGACACGCGCTCTGCACTTACCGATGCCCTGAAGGGAGCTGGTCTGCTTGATTAAGACCGTCATTATGGGAACGGGCCGCATGGGCTCGCTCATCCGCACTACCGCCGAAGGCATTGTCGACGCCGGCGGGCAGCCCGTTTTTGATATCGTCGCCCAGATCGGTTTTGATCTGTCCGAGCTCGAGAGCGCCCCGGCAGCAGACATCATCATCGACTTTTCGAACGTCGTGACCTTTGACGCCGTCGTCGCCTATGTCGAGCGCACGGGCGCGGCGTTGGTCTCGGGCACCACAGGCTACACCCCCGAGCAGATGGACCGCCTGCGTGAGCTGGGCCAGAACACCCGCGTTATGCACTCGGGCAATTACTCCATCGGCATCGCAGCCCTGCGTCATCTAGTGGCCCAGGCCACGCGTGAGCTGCCCGGCTTTGACTGCGAGATTGTCGAGACACACCACAACCAAAAGGTCGACGCCCCCAGCGGCACCGCCAAGCTGTTGCTCGACGCCGTAGTCGAGGCCGAACCCGAGGCAGGCTACCACCCCGTCTACGGACGCGAGGGCATGTGCGGCGCGCGCGACCCCAAGGAAATCGGTATGCACTCGCTGCGCGGCGGCACCGTCGCCGGCGTGCACGAGGTGAGCTTCTTTGGCCAAGACGAGGAGATCACGCTCACGCACCGTGCCACGAGCCGCCAGATCTTCGTCAACGGCGCCCTGGCCGCCGCCCAGAAGCTCGTCACCCGCGACTCCGGCTTCTACACCTTCGACCAAGTCATGTTTGCCTAACCAGGTATCAACCGTATCCACGCAAAGGAGAAACAGCATATGAGTAACGCAGCCGAGATGGATGCACAGGAGATTATCAACTACATCGCCACCGTGCCCAAAACGACGCCTGTCAAGCTGTACGTGCGCGAGAAGCCCGGCATGAAGGTTGCCTGGGGCGACGCGCATGTCTACGGCGGCCGTCGCGGCAAGACCGTCTTTGGCGACTGGGATGAGCTCAGGGCAATCCTCGACGCCAACGCCGACTCTATCGACTACTACGACGTAGAGAACGACTGCCGCAACTCCGCCGTGCCCATGCTCGACCTTAAGGGCATCAACGCTCGCATCGAGCCGGGCGCGATCATCCGTGACCGCGTCGAGATCGGCGACCGTGCCGTCATCATGATGGGCGCCATCATCAACATCGGCTCCGTCATTGGCGAAGGCTCCATGATCGACATGGGCGCCGTGCTGGGCGGCCGCGCCACCGTGGGTAAGAACTGCCACATCGGCGCCGGCACCGTGCTGGCAGGCGTCGTTGAGCCCGCCAGCGCCACGCCCGTCATCATCGAGGACGATGTCATGATTGGCGCCAACGCCGTGGTCCTGGAGGGCGTGCGCGTGGGCAAGGGCGCTGTCGTTGCCGCCGGTGCCGTATGCGTCGAGGACGTCCCCGCCGGTGCCGTCGTGGCCGGTGTCCCCGCCCGCGTCATCAAGATGCGCGACGAGAAGACCGACAGCAAGACCGGCCTGGAAGAGGGCCTGCGCCAGCTGTAGAAGTTACGCGGTTTTACCAAACCGCGTAACGGCTCGACGCTGCAAACGCCCCTAAGTGGCAATCTGACGTTCAATCGTCGGGCATGACCAGAAGGTCGATGCCCTCCTCTTTCACGTCACCTTGCTCGCTCTGGGTCGTTTTCGCTCATATGACCCAATCCGCTGTCAAGAGCCACAATGGCCCCGCCGACC
>CAUBIC010000011.1 GCA_958435945.1 uncultured Collinsella sp.
TCACGAGCGGGGGCTCCTATCTTTTTAGTGCCCTCGGATTGGGTCATAGTGTCTGTCGTTGCCATAACATCGGCGTTGTCTTTGTAATGTGACAAGGGACGGTCTATTTGTCACATTTTTCTCAACCTGCGGCGCTATTTTGTTTGGTGGGAGGGGTCCTATGACAGTTCGTCGGCTACTTGGTGTTCGTAGAAGGCCTCGACTACGGCGTTGAAGTTGCGGGCGAAGTCTTCCATGGTTCCGTGCCAGGTGGCTCGGCCGGGTTTTCCCTGGCCAACATAGGCAGTTTGAATGCCGCAGGCGGGACTGGGGAAGTCGCGCCTGGGATCGTTGCCCACCATAAGGACCTCGTGTGGCTCGAGTCCCATCACCTGAAGCTGCTCTAGATAGTAGGTGGCATCGGGCTTGCAACGGGTGGTGTTCCCCATGTGCGTGACGAGCTCAAAGGGGGCGTCGGCCAGGTCGCCCCAGCCCATGCGGCATTCGATGGCCCCCTGCGGAAAGCTGGGGTTGGTAAAGAGCGCGCAACGCAGCCCTGCGTCCTGTACGGCCTGAAGAGCGGCGTGTGCGCCCGGCATGGCGTGGGCGTTAATGACATCGTCGTTCTTGTATGGAAGAACTTCGCGGTCGTAGTAGGTAAACGCCTCGTAGATGAGGGGATCGGAAAGGCAGATGCCGCATCGGCGCTCGACCTCGGTGCGGTAAAACTCAAGATTGGTGCGGTTGTCCGTGCCGCTTCGGCGGTTGGCGTTGAGGTCGACCAGGATGGTACCGAGGCGTGCCATCGTGCCACCTCGGCTGCGTCGTCCGATATCCGCGAGCATCGACGAGACATCCTTAAAATAGCGAAGGATGAACGCGTTGAGGTTGATGCTAAGAAGCGTCTCGTCCATATCGAAAACGACTGCTTTGAGCACGCGGGCACCTTTCTCGATAAATCGTTCCAGAATCGTTGCTCCGGATACTTTACCCCAAAGCCGTATGCCTAACTGCCTATCGTCAACTTATGGGGACGGTCGTCCACAAGATTGCGAAAAAGTCTCCATACGAGTAAAAAATCGCAGTTCACGCTTGAAATCGAAATGATTTCCCCGTAACCTATACGAACGTGATTGCATAAGCGTCACATTAGTATCTGTCGGCTCCCGAGTGTTCCTAAACGTTGTGTGCTTGTCGCACCCTTCTGTAGGTCCTAGCAATCGGGGCCCCGTAGTTCGAAAGGGGTCCACCTTTGAGTGAGATTCAGAACTCGTCCATTTTCTCTCTTGACGATGTCAACGAGGAGGAGATGAACAACCTCATCGACGGTACGATTACCGACTTTGATGAGGGCGATCTCGTTAACGGCACTGTCGTTAAGATCGAGCATGACGAGGTGCTCGTTGACATCGGATTCAAGTCCGAGGGCGTTATCCCGGTCCGCGAGCTGTCCATCCGCAAGGACGCTAACCCTGCAGACATCGTTGCACTCGGTGATCCCATCGAGGCTCTGGTTCTCCAGAAGGAGGACAAGGATGGTCGTCTGGTACTGTCCAAGAAGCGTGCCGAGTACGAGCGTGCTTGGAACCGCATCGAGGAGAAGTTCAACTCCGGCGAGAACGTCGAGGGCGAGGTTATCGAAGTTGTCAAGGGCGGCCTGATCCTCGACATCGGCCTGCGTGGCTTCCTGCCCGCTTCCCTCGTCGACCTCCGTCGCGTCAAGGACCTCACCTCCTACATGGGCACCCGCATCGAGGCCCGCGTCATCGAGATGGACCGCAACCGCAACAACGTCGTCCTCTCCCGTCGCGTCGTGCTCGAGGAGTCCCGTAAGGCTGAGCGCTCCGAGATCCTGTCCAAGCTCAAGTCTGGTATGCGTCTCCAGGGCACCGTTTCCTCCATCGTCGACTTCGGCGCCTTCGTCGACCTCGGCGGTATCGACGGCCTCATCCACATCTCCGAGCTCTCCTGGAACCACGTCAACCATCCTTCCGAGGTTGTCAAGGTCGGCCAGGAGGTCGAGGTCGAGGTTCTCGACGTCGATCTCAACCGCGAGCGCATCTCCCTGGGCCTCAAGCAGACCACCGAGGATCCGTGGCGCGCACTGGTCAAGAAGTACCCCGTCGGCGCCATCGTCGAGGGCACTGTGACCAAGCTTGTCCCGTTCGGCGCTTTCGTCGACCTGGGCGAGGGCATCGAGGGCCTGGTGCACATCTCCGAGATGGCCAACAAGCACGTCGATCAGCCTTCTCAGGTCACCCATGTGGGCGACAAGGTTCAGGTCAAGGTCATGGAGATCGACCTCGACCGTCGTCGTATCTCCCTGTCCATGAAGTCTGCTGCTGAGACTCTGGGCGTCGAGATCGAGGTTACCCCGCTGCCTTCCGAGAAGAAGGACGAGGAGACCGACGCCGAGTAAATCGGTTTGACGATCACTTGTTTAAGGGATCCGTCCGTAATGGACGGATCCCTTTTTGCATTTGGCGCCGAGATGCGCAATGCTGCCGGGCTGTCCACAGGCTATTGGATTGTCGGTGCATGAAAAAATGCCGACATCCCGCCTCGGGGAGGAGGCGGGAACACACCGAGTAGACGGAGGGGTGCGGAGCGCGGTCGCGTCTCGACTGACGACGTTGCCCATCGACAGGACCATTGTAACGCATGGCGGTTCTTGGTTTATCGTGTCGAGCGTTTGCGTTGTGCCATTGCCTGCGGCAACGGTGTGTTACACTCTTGCACTGCTGAGTGGGCCAGACGGTCGCGCGATGTGCTGCTTGCAGTACGCGTGAGGAAAGTCCGGGCTCCAGAGGGCGGGATGCCGGCTAACGGCCGGGCGGAGTGATCCGACGGAAAGCGCCGCAGAAAAGAAGACTCCCACCTGCGCCGCAAGGCGTAAAGGGAAAAGCTGAAACGGTGGTGTAAGAGACCACCAGCGTCGTGGCAACACGGCGGCTTGGCAAGCCCCATCCGGAGCAAGCGCGAATAGGAACGCTATGGGCCGGCCCGGTCCGCGTTCGGGTAGCGTGCGTGGAGCTGCACGGTAACGTGCAGACAAGATAAATGACCGTTCACGACAGAACCCGGCTTATAGGCCCACTTGGCAACTATGTTGACGCTGCGAACCCGTCAGCGCGGCAATCTGCCTTTCAAGCCTTCGGGCATGACCATAAGGTCAATGCCCTTGTCTTTCAAGGCACCTTGCTCGCGCTGACGGGTTCTCGCTGTTGGTGACGGTATCATTGGCGTTTCCGTTCTATTTACCGAGGTTATCGGTACGGCCTTTGCCGTATTATTGAGGCTGTTTGTTGCTTTGCTTGTTGTTGAGGGGCTTTGTTGGACAGCTATTTAACTCTGCAATCAAATATTGAGGTTTCGGGCGAGTTTGTGGACCGCAAGAGCCGATTTATTGCCCAGCTGGTCCATATTGAGTCCGAGGATGAGGCGAATGCCTTTATCGAGATGGTTCGCAAGCGTCATTACGACGCTCGACACAATGTTCCCGCGTGGATTTTAGTCGATGGACGCGAGCGCCAGAGCGATGATGGTGAGCCGAGCCGCACGAGCGGTATGCCGACGCTCGAGGTGTTGCGCGGCGCAGAGCTCAAAAATGTTTGCTGCGTGGTGACGCGCTATTTTGGTGGCACGCTGTTGGGACCTGGTGGCTTGGTGCGCGCCTATACTGCGGCGACGCAGGCGGCGGTGGCAGCTGCTCGGGAGGCCGGGCAGATTGTCGAGATGACGAGTGTCGTGCCTGTTGACGTGCATGTGGCCTATCCGCAGTATGAGCAGGTGCTTCGTTTGGCGCAGGATTCGGGTGCCAAGGTTTCGGATACCGATTACGCGGATGCCGTGACACTTCACTTGGTGTTTAAGGCGGGGGAGCAGGAGCTATTTTGCGCCAAGATGCGCGAGCTTATGGCGGGGCGCGAGGAGATCGAGGTCGGCGCTCCCGAATTTGCCGAGTTCTAATGGCGACGGCCGGCGTGCTTTTGGATGGATCCCAAGCGCGCCGGCCGTCGTTTTCTGTTGCTGCCGTTTACTCGGCGAGCTGCTTTAGCACATCGCAGGCGATCTCGACGGCATCGTCGATGCAACCAGGGCAGCTGCGGAGCGGACCCTTATCCGATCCGACGCCCTTGAGCGTGCCGCAGACGGTCGTTGTGTTCTTCGTTTTAAAACGCTTGGCGATTTCGCGCGACAGCTTGTAGGTCTGGCCCTTGGTCTTGGGGTTTTCCATGCCGTCGCTCATTACAAAACCCATGATGGCCACGGCGCCCGAGATGGCGCCGCAGGTTTCGGTCATGCCGCCCATGCCGGCGCCAAAGCCCTCGGTGAGGGTAAAGGCGACCTGGGGGTCGAGTCCGACGGCAGGTGCGAGCGTGCAGGCGACGGCCTGGGCGCAGTTGAAGCCACGGGCATGGTATTCGGCAGCCTGAGCCTGACAGGCGGTGATGTCGAGCTGGGCCGTATCGATTTGCTTCATCGTTGTCTCCTTAGTCACGGTGTACCCGCCTATGGTACCCATGACGGTGCGTGTAATCATCGAGAGCTTCATGGATGCCTCATTTTTATCTATCGAGCAAATGCCCAAGGCTTGAGATAAATACCCCTGATCAATTTGTCCCATAACCTACCTTGGGGATGGGTTGAGAGGGGTGCAGGGTAGCGGTATCGTGAACCGAATAAAAACAAAACCCAAGTAAGGGAGTTGGATATGAGCGAGCAGACCATCGGTACGACATGTGTTCAGGGCGGGTATCACCCGGGAGATGCGGAGCCGCGCCAGGTGCCCATCTACCAGTCCACCACGTGGAAGTACGACACGTCCGAGCACATGGGCAAGCTGTTTGACCTGGAGGAGTCGGGCTATTTCTACAGCCGTCTGCAGAATCCCACGTGCGATTTGGTTGCCGCCAAGATCTGCGAGATGGAGGGCGGCACCGCAGCGATGCTCACGAGCTCGGGCATGGCCGCGAACTTCCTCGCGATCTTTAACGTTGCCGGCGCCGGCGATCACGTGGTCGCGAGCTCCGCCATCTACGGCGGTACCTACAACCTGTTGGCTCACACCATGGGTCGTATGGGCTTGACCTGCACGTTCGTTGCCCCCGACTGCACCGACGAGGAGCTCGAGGCAGCCTTCCAGCCCAACACCAAGCTTGTCTTTGGCGAGACGATTGCTAACCCCGCCCTTGCCGTGCTCGATATTGAGCGCTTTGCCAAGGCCGCGCACGACCACGGCGTACCGCTGATGGTCGACAACACCTTCCCGACGCCCGTGATGTGCCGTCCCTTTGAGTGGGGCGCCGACATCGTCACGCACTCCACCACTAAGTACATGGATGGCCATGCGGCCTACCTGGGTGGCGTGATCGTCGACCATGGCCAGTTTGACTGGATGGCCCATGCGGACAAGTTCCCGGGTCTCACCACGCCTGACGAGAGCTACCACGGCGTGACCTATGCCGAGAAGTTCGGTCGCGAGGGCGCCTTTATTACCAAGGCCACTGCGCAGCTTATGCGCGACCTCGGCCCCATGCAGAACCCGCAGGCGGCGTTCTTCCTGAACAGCTCGCTCGAGAGCCTGCACGTGCGCATGCCGCGCCATTGTGAGAATGGTCTGGCGGTCGCCAAGTTCCTGCAGAGCCACCCCAAGGTACGCTTCGTGAGCTATCCGGGCCTGGAGGGCGACAAGTACTATGACATCGCTCAGAAGTACATGCCCAACGGTACTTGCGGCGTCGTGAGCTTTGGCTTTAACGGTGGTCGCGCGGCGGCCGAGACCTTTATGAAGAGCCTTAAGCTCGCCCAGATCGCCACGCACGTGGCCGACGCCCGCACCTGCTGCTTGCATCCGGCAAACGCCACCCATCGCCAAATGAACGATGAGGAGCTCATCGCCTGCGGCATCTCTGCCGACATGGTACGCCTGTCGTGCGGTCTCGAGGACACGGCCGATCTGATTGCCGACCTTGAGCAGGCGCTCGAGCAGTGCTAGGCTAGCGTTCGCACGAGGCGCCGATGCTGGCAGAAAGCTTCGACGACCTTTCGTTCCGATTCCGTAGGCGGGACCCCAATCGCGACTGTTTGCAGGCGATCGGGGTCCCGTTTTTGCGTTGCGCCACTCGAAAGGATGGATATGGAGAAAACCGCAGAGCAGCTGCGCCGCGAGCACATTGCCCTTGAGGGCGACACCCATGGCAAGAACAAGTGGGCGATTCTGTTTACCGTGCTCATCATGACGTTTATGGTGTGCCTGGATTCGACCGTCGTGACCGTGGCGTTGCCCGTGATGCAAAAGGAACTGGGCGTGGGCCTCGATCGCATTCAGCTGGTGAGTTCGGTGTACCTGCTTGCGACATGCGTGGCTATGCTGCCGTTTGGCCGCCTGGGCGACGTGCGCGGCAAGGTGAATGTGTTCCAGCTGGGCGTCATCGTCTTTACGGTTGGCTCGCTGCTTTGTGGCCTTTCGGCCTCGCTCGAGGTTCTTATTCTGGCACGTATTGTTCAGGGCGTCGGTTGCGCGGCGGCCATGGCCAACAACATGGGTATCATCACCGAGTCGTTTCCGGCGCGCGAACGCGGTCGTGCTATGGGTATTCTCGCGACCTTCGTGGCCCTCGGCATGATGTGTGGCCCCGTGCTCGGTGGCATGCTGGTGGCAAGCTTTCCCTGGGAGAGTATCTTCCTCATCAACCTGCCCATTGGCGTCATCTCGTTTATCGTGGGGCTCTATACGCTGCCGCATGTTAAGCCGGAGGCCGGCGAGCGTCCCATGTCCCTGATCGAGGCTGCTCGTCGCTGCTTTGCAAATTCGGCCTTTACCATCAACCTTGCCTGCATGCTCATCGTGTTCGTTGGCATTGGCGCATCCGAGTTTATTCTGCCGTTCTATTTTCAGGACGCCCATGGCTTTAGCTCCGATATTTCCGGACTGCTCTTTTTGGCACTGCCGATGGTGAATGCCTTTATCGGCCCGCTTTCTGGAACGGTTTCGGACCGTGTTGGCTGCGAGGGCCCCACGGCGGTCGGCCTGGGCGTGTACGTGTGCGGTCTCTTTGCGGTAAGCACGCTCGACGAGCACTCTTCTATCCCTGTGATCGTGTGCTGTGCCGCGTTTATGTCGTGCGGCACGTCGATTTTCCAGAGCCCCAACAACTCGCTGTATATGGGTTCGGCCCCGCGCGAGGCGCTCGGTTTTGCAGGCAGCTTGGGTAGTCTAGCGCGCTATGCGGGTATGGCGGTGGGCATTACGGCGGCGTCGCATATCCTGTATGGGCAGATGAGCGTGGCGATGGGCGAGGCCGTGACCAGTTTTGTTGCAGGCCGTCCGGATGTGTTCCTGTTTGGTTTCCGTTCGGTGTTCTACGTGCTCATGGCTGTGGCCGCCGTGGGCTTTGCGCTTGCCATGGTGCGTTTGGTGAGGGTGCGCGCCCGCCATTAGCTTGTGGAGGCAGGCTTGCCACGAATCGGCCCATCTACTGGTCTTGCGGCTTTATGGTGCGATGCGGCTTGTGGGACGGGCGGGGGTCGGTCCGTGGTAGACTATCGAACAACGTTTATTAATCGCGCGGTATCGTTGCCGCGAGAAGGGGTTGCGCCATGCAGGAGCTTGAGGATCGTATTCGCCATGACGGCATCGTAAAGGCCGGTAACGTCCTTAAGGTTGACGCCTTCCTCAACCACCAGTGCGACGTTGAGCTGTTCGACCACATGGGTGCCGAGTGGGCCCGTCTGTTCGAGGGTGTCGAGATCAACAAGATCCTGACGATCGAGGCTTCGGGCATTGGCATGGCTTGCATCGCGGCTCAGCATTTTGGCGGCGTGCCGGTGGTCTTTGCCAAGAAGGCGCAGTCTATCAACCTTGACGGCGAGCAGTATGCCACGACCATCTACTCCTTTACCAAGCAGAAGGAGTACCCGGTCATCGTCGGCAAGCGCTTCCTGTCCGAGGGCGACAAGGTCCTGATTATCGACGACTTCCTGGCCAACGGCTGCGCGCTCGAGGGTCTCATCAAGATCTGCGAGGCTGCGGGTGCCGAGGTGTCCGGTATTGGCATTGCAGTGGAGAAGGGCTTCCAGGGCGGCGGCGATAAGCTCCGCGAGCGCGGCTTCCGCGTCGAGAGCTTGGCCCGCATCGCCGATATGGACTGCGAGACCGGCGAGATCACCTTCGCCTAAGCGCGCAACACAAGCGATTGGTATGCGATGTGACAAAGGGACTGTCCCTTTGTCACATTTTTTGTATGAGGGGAGGTGTTGATATGGATGAGAACAAGATGGGATGGCGTGAGTATGCGCACTATGCCGAGATGTCGGTCGAGGAGTTGGCACGCGATTGCGAGGTTCAGGTGTTTCGCGCGACGGGCCCGGGTGGGCAGGGCGTGAACACGACGGACTCGGCGGTGCGCATGAAGCATGGGCCCACGGGGATTACCGTGACGGCGCGCGAGAGCCGCAGTCAGTTCCAAAACCGTAGCAGCTGCCTGCGTAAGCTGCGCGCTGAGCTTGAGCGTCGCGGGCGTCCACCGCGCCGACGCGTAAAGACCAAGGTGCCTCAGCGCTCTCGCCAGCGCAGGCTCAATGACAAGCACTTCAACGCCATTAAAAAGGCCAACCGTCGCAAACCGGGCAGCGACGAATAGCCTCCTCATAAGTTGCGATGAAATAGGGATTGTTTGCGGCACTTGCTGCATAAACAGTCCCTATTTCACCGCAACTTAGGTTGGGTTAGCGGGTGGGGCGCCAGACATGGAGGGCGCCGGCGAGGATGTCGACCTCGATGCGCGAGGCGACGATGGGCTCGCCGTCGGCTTGGATGGGGTAGTCGGGCTCCTCAAAGGTGAGCTCGGCATGGCGGCAGCGGCGCATGCGAACCGGTGGCAACTTGGTATGGTGGCCGTCTTTGGCCGAGAGGAACATAGGCAGGGCAATCGCGCGAGGGACGGGGCCGCATGCGTAGCAGACGTCGAGCATGCCGTCGCAGGGGTCGGCATCGGGGCAGATGCGATAGCCCGAGCCATACGTGGGGCCCAGCTGAATCGCCATGATAATCGCCCTCACGCGCTCGGCGGGCGCCCCGTCAAAGCTGACTGTCATGAGGTAGTTGCGATAGCGCAGGCCAAACTGCTCCAGACCCGAGAGGGTGTAGAGCGGCGCGCCCGTCAAGCCGGTCTTTTTGCGCAGCTCGGTGGTGCCCAGGCCGATGGCGGCATCGATGCCGACCGAAAGCGTCTGGTCGTAGTACACAACGGAAGCCTCGCCGCTGCCGTTTGCGGGGTTCCATGAGCGAATGCGCCCGATGTCCTGACGCTGCAGCTCGCAGGTGAGCAGCGCGCCAAAATCCTTACCGGAGAAATCATCGATACCGAGCGTTTGGGCAAAATCGTTGCCGGAGCCTACGGGCAGGACGGCAAGAGCGGGCCGGACCGCCTCATCCTGTGTCATAAGCCCGTTGACGACCTCGTGGATCACGCCGTCGCCGCCGAGTGCGATAACGGTACGATAGCCCTGAGCCTGTGCGGCAAGCTCTTTGGCGTGTCCCATGTGCTCGGTTAGCACCAGATCAAACTGGGATGCGCGCGCGGTCATGTCCAAAAAGCGCTGCAGGCGCTCAGCGACCTCGCGCGCCGCACCCGACTGGGCGGCAGGGTTGGCGATTATGAGCGTGCGACCAAAATCAGTTGCGTGCATGGGGCGACTCCTGGCGTATGACGTGACGGTGCGGTCGCGCTCAGGTCGAATTGCCCCCGATTGTGGCTGCACGGCGAATACTAACGTCTACTCTATCAGGTCGTTGTGGCGCTCGATAGCATCCGCTACCGTACCGCCCTCATCCACAATAAGCGAACGGCGTTTAGGCGAGACAATGCGCTGCGCGGGATATACGCCGCGGTGGCCGCCGACAAGATAGCTGATAAACGCCACGATCACGAAGAAGCCGGCTGCCGTGCCGTGGAACAGGTCGATGGCCATCATGCAGGTGGTGATGGGCACGTTAAGGCCGGCGCAGAAAACACCGAGCATGCCCAGCGCCGCCAGAAAGCTGGGGTCGATACCGACGAGGCAACCGATCCAGCCGCCGAGCGCCGCGCCGATGCCAAACAGGGGCGTGACCTCGCCGCCTTGGAAGCCCGCACCCAGGGTAAGCGCCGTCACCACGAGCTTGATGGCTGCGTCGGCAAGGGTCGTGTTACCGGCGAACCCGGCGCCCGAGAGCCAGGTGGCAAGGCCGGCATACTTCCAGGCGTCGAGCATCGCGTATGCCGCGAGCACCACGAGCGCGCCCACGAGTGCGCGAGCAAGGTAGTTGGTGATAAAGCGACCGTACAGGCTTTTGACGGTTCGAACCGACCAGGCAAAGAGGCGTGCCGTCAGACCGAAGATAATGGCGCTGATAACAACGATGGCAACCGTCCGTGGTGTCATGTTGGGAACGCTGGCGATGACATTCGCTTCGTACTCGGTACCCAGGGCGAGTGATGTAAAGTAGCCGGTAAACGAGGCGACCAGACAGTAGATGCCCGCGGTGTAGTCGATCTTGCCGATAAAACACATCTCCATGCCAAAGAACGCGCCGGCAAGGGGCGAACCGAATACGGCGCCAAAGGCCGACGAGATGCCGGCGAGCATGAGGTCGTGGTGGTCATGCTTTTTGAGGTGGGCGAGGCTCGAGATGTTGCTGGCGATGGTGCCGCCAATCTGTACCGCGGCTCCCTCGCGACCGGCCGATCCGCCCGTTAGGTGCGTGAGCGTGGAGCAGACGAAGGTGAGGACGGCCATGCGCATATGGATGAGACGTGTGCCCAGAGCGGAGTCGATGACCAGGTTGTTGCCTCGTTTGGCGGCAAGGCCGTGGTTTTTGTACACCCATGCGGTGGCAACGCCCACAACAGGAAGCAAGGCGTAGACCCATGCATGGTGCTCGCGATAGTCGGTCGCGATATTCAGCGAGGCCAAAAACGCCCAAGCGGCAACGCCCATGGCGAGCGAGACGATGACGACGAGTACGAGCAACTTAGCGCTCGCGAGTAGGTTGCGGGCGTTGCGGAGTGTGTCGGCAGCCAAGAGATGCTCGGAGCGGGTGAGCTGTTGCCTGCCTGCCATGATGACGTCGCTAAGGGAGAAAAGGCCGCCGTCGTCGAGCGGCTGGGAATGATCCTGCGCCTCGTTTGCGCTTTCGGGTTTGTCGTTATGAGCCATATGTTCCTCTTTTAGGTTGTAACGCAAGCATTATAAAACGCGGTAAACGCGACGAGCCGGTGGGTTGGTTTCCATTCTGTTTCGCGGCCTGCAACCGACAGGTGTATTTGCGGGTACAGGCCGAGTCGCGGTCGTGCGTCGGGGGATTATACTGAGACAAGCATAAAGAATCGGCGCTCCTGTTGTGCGCCGTGGCATTAAGAGGTGCATATGGCAGAGAAACTCATTCCGCTGGAGGACGCGCAGTCGATTGTTCTGTCGCATGTTGTTCCGACGGATCTCATCGAGATTCCCGTGTGGCAGGCCGCCGGTCTTCCCTTGGCCGAGGACGCGGTGGCCGATATCGACATCTCGCCGTTTGCCAACAGCGCTATGGACGGATATGCCGTGCGCTCGGCAGACTTGGTGCAGGCGTCTGGCGAGGCGCCGGTGACGCTCGACGTTATCGGACACGAGGCCGCGGGCCATGTGTTTGAGGGCGCAATCGCCCCGGGCGAGGCGGTCCGCATCATGACGGGTGCGCCGGTGCCCGAGGGTGCGGATGCCGTGGTGAAATACGAGATTGTCGAGGTGCTTGACGGCAATGGCAACGAGGGCTCACGCGTGAGCTTCTCGGCGCCTGCCAAGGTGGGGGAGAACGTTCGCTCTGCCGCCGAGGAGGCTCATGCCGGCGATGTTGTGATGCACGCCGGCGAGGTCGTGGCTCCGGCGGGCGCCGGCCTACTGGCAAGCGCCGGTTACGCTAGCGTGAAGGTCCATGCCGCTCCGCGCGTGGGCATTATCTCGCTGGGCACGGAGCTGGTCGCGCCGGGTGAGCTGCCGGCGCGCGGTCAGATTCGCGATTCCAACTCCTCGGCGTTAATGGCCGAGGCATTCGATGCCGGCGCCGAGCCCGTGTTCTACGGCATTGCGCCCGATGATGAGCAGGCGATTGCCGAGCTGGTGCATCGTGCCGTGCAGGAGTGCGATTTTGTCATTACGAGCGGTGGCGCCTCGGCGGGTGATTACGATTTCGTGACGGCGCTCGTCCGGCGCGAGGGCGAGGTGCTGTTCGATCGCATCTCGATGCGTCCGGGCAAGGCCATTACGTTTGGCTTGCTTGGGGGTAAGCCGTATTTGGGGCTTTCGGGCAATCCCGCAGCGGCGTATGTGGGCTTTGAGATGCTCGCCCGCCCGGCGATTCGCAAGATGCGCGGATTTGCCGAAGGCATGCGTCCCGTGCAGCAGGCGATATTGACGCACGGCGTGAAGAAGCGCCAGGACCGACGCTTCTTCGATCGCGCGACGGTTTTGCGCGACCCCGAGACCGGTGAGCTGCTGGTGACCGAGGCCAAGACGCAGAATTCGGCGCTGCTTGGAACTATGCAGCGTGCGAACTGCCTGCTGTGTATTGACGAAGGACCGTGCGAGCTCAGGGCGGGAGATGTCGTGGACGTTGTTCGCGTCGACCTGCCCGAGGGAACGGTGCTATAGGGGGAACGCTATGGAGTTGAAGATTTCGATCGTGACGTGCTCGGATACGCGCGATTTTGCGCAGGACGAGGCGGGTGCCGCGCTCGAGGAACTTATCGAGGCGCAGGGATGGACGGTCGCCTCGCATGTGGTCGTGCGCGACGACGTCAGCGAAATCGGTGATGCCATTGTGGAAGCCGCCGATGCGTGCCACGCCAATGTCGTGCTCACCTGTGGCGGCACGGGGCTTTCGATGCGCGACGTGACACCCGAGGCGACGCGTGCCGTCTGCGACCGCGATGTGCCGGGTATTGCAGAGGCAATCCGTGCGTATTCCATGACCAAGACACGCCGCGCTATGCTCTCGCGCGCCGTGTGCATGCAGCGTGGGTATACACTTGTCATCAACTTTCCGGGATCTACGAAAGCGGCCCGCGAAAGCTGGGAGGCCGTGAGCGACCAGCTGGAGCATGCGGCCCAAATGACGGCGGGCGGCGGGCACGCCAAATAAGCGGTTTACCTGCGGCGGGGCGACCTGAACGGCTGCTCCGCCTTTGTTTTCCGCCGAAGCGACGCCAAGGTGTATGGCAACTCGAAACTATATTCTCTGGCGAGAATAATTTCTCACTATCATTATTCTCGCAGAAGTATAATCTGATTGCAGATTAAAGCCCGCGGTGGGGTACCCGGGCACAAGATCCGAAAGGGTTGAACATGTTCGATATGGTTTCTCGCCGCGGATTCGTCTCGCTTTCTGCTGTCGCCGCTGCCGGTCTTGGGCTTGCCGGCTGCTCGAGCAACAAGGCGTCCGAGCCGGCCGGATCTGTTACCGGTTCTGCTAAGGCATCTTCCAAGAAAGCTGTCGAGCTTCAGGTCTTTGCTGCCAACTCACTTGAGAAGGCCCTTCCCGAGGTCCAGGAGCTCTACACCGACCAGACCGGTACCACGTTTGCCGACACGCAGTTTAAGGCCTCCGGCGACCTTGTCGAGCAGATGCGTGCCGGTGCCACGGTTGACGTACTCATCACGGCCTCCAAGGGCACCATGGACGACGCCGAGGCCGCCGGACTCGTCGATGCCGACACCCGTGAGGATATGTTCGTCAACGACCTTGTGATCATTCGCGCCGAGGGCTCCGACACCAAGGTCGAGGTCATCGACGACGTCGCGAATCTGGACGGCAAGATCGCCATTGGCGACGCCAAGACCGTTCCCGCCGGCAAGTACGCCAACCAGGCCCTGGCCTCCGTGGGCCTCTACACCGGCACCGAGGGCGACGACGGCGAGTATGCTCCCGAGATCGCCGACAAGGTCGCGCTGGCCGACAAAGTTGGTACCGCCGCCGCCTATGTGTCCACAGGCGACTGCGTGGCCGGTTTTGTCTACAGCTCTGACATCTTCCGCTACGACGGCATCGAGGAGGCCTTCGTGTGCCCCGAGGATTCGCACAAGCCCATCGTGTATCCGGGCGCTGTCGCCGATGGCTCCGAGCATGCCGACGAGGCCAAGGCGTTCATCGACTTCTGCCTGACCAACAAGAAAGCTCAGAAGATTTGGGCTAAGTACGGCTTTGAGCTTTCCGCGTAGTGCGGCTTGGCGTGATAATTCCATCGTTTTGTGTTTCACTCCGTCCTTGTATTCGCTTGGAGCTTTTCGTGCTTAATAGATTCCGCATGCTTGTCGCCTGTGCTTTGGCCTTCGCGCTTTGCTGTGTGCCGGGATTTGCGTTGGCTGGGGATGCTGAGGACGGGGCCCAGGTTGCTGCGACCGCTCATGGGCTTTCCTATGGGATCGAGGGTTTTGAGCGGTTGGCCAAGGGGACCGCTCGTGCCATGGAAGGCCAGCCTGAGGGCTACCGGTTTCCCGTTGACGAGGACGTGGACCTTGTGGTGGCGCCTGCTGCCGATCGCGTTGTGGTGTGGATATCGCCCAAGGCGGTCGAGAAGTTTGGATTGGATCCGCAGGACAACGAGTGCGTATCGGGTCTCAAGGCCCTCGTCTGTGAGCTCGACAGCGCAAACTGCATGGGAGGTGCGCAGCTGGGGGATATGGATCTTCCTTGGTATGTCACGGCGGAAACAACGTTTGATGCCGGCGGGTATACCTATGGCTTTGACGAGCACGGTGCGGATGGGGACCGCTATGTGGTGATTGCATCAGCCTCAGGTGATGCCAAGGGCGGCGCGCGTTGGCTTGATAGCGCTCAAATGGTTGAGGCATCGTCTGTCGTGTTGCGGGATGAGCAGGGGCCCTTGACCTCTCTGGTCTCCTTTTTGGGCGACATCGACTATCGCCCGTTTTGGGTGTCCATAAAAACGAGCGGCCTTGCCCTGCTGATCTCCGTTGCGCTGGGCTTGTTCGCCGCGTGGAAGACTATGGGTACCTCGAGTCGTATCAAGGGCCTGCTCGATTCGGTCTTTACGATTCCTATGGTGCTGCCGCCCACGGTCTGCGGCTTTCTGCTCCTCATGCTGTTTGGCCGCTCGACCGGGGTCGGTCGGTGGCTTATCGCGCATGGCGTCTCGATCGTCTTTACGTGGCCCGCGGCGGTGATATCTGCCGTGGTGGTGTCGTTTCCCCTGGTCTACCGCACGGCGCTCGGTGCCTTTGAGAGCCTCGATACGCAGATGCTCGACGCCGCGCGAACCTTGGGATGGTCCGAACGTCGCATCTTTGCCAAGCTCATGATGCCGCTCGGCTGGCCCTCCATCGCCGCCGGCACGGTGCTCGCCTTCGCGCGTGCCATGGGCGAGTTTGGCTGCACCCTGTTCTTTGCGGGCAACTACGCCGGCATTACCCAGACCATTCCCATCGCCATCTACTTTGAGTGGATGGGGGGCAACACGTCGGTAGCCCTCTTTTGGGTCGTGGTCGTAATTGCGTTCAGCTTCCTGGTCATTCTGTTCATCAATATGTACACCGCTCATTCGCAAAAGTATCGCGAGCGGGGCCTTTCCCGTGCGGAGCGCAAGCAGGCCAAGCAGCTGGGTGGCCAGGCCGATTCGCTCGACCCAGTCGGCGGCGATGCGCTGCGTATCGATCGCGAGGCGCTGGCCGAGCTCATGCGCGATGACGCCGTCTCGAAGGGAGGTCGATAGGCCATGTCGCTTGTCCTGGATATCAAAAAGCGCTTTCCGGGGTTTATGCTCGACATGCAGCTTGAGGCCGGCGAGGAGCGTGTGGCGCTGCTGGGCGCCTCGGGTTGTGGCAAGAGCTGTACACTGCGCTGCATTGCCGGTGTGGAGACCCCCGACGAGGGGAAGATCGTCGTCAACGGCGTGACCTTTTTTGACTCGGCGGCGGGCATCAACCTGTCGCCCCAGGAGCGCAAGTGTGCCCTGCTGTTCCAAAACTATCAGCTGTTTCCCAACATGACGGTGGCCGATAACGTGTGCGCTGGCGTTGAGGGTGCAGGCGACGCCGCGGCGCGCAAGCAACTTGCCGAGCGCTACCTGAGTATCTTTGGACTGGCCGACTTTGCCGACCGCTATCCCGCGCGCCTCTCGGGCGGCCAGCAGCAGCGCGTGGCGCTCGCCCGCATGGTAGCGGCGCACCCGGGCATCTTTATGTTCGACGAGCCCATGAGTGCGCTCGATGCGTACCTCAAGAGCGCCCTCGAGCAGAACATGCTCGACCTGTTCGATGTATGCAACCGCACCGTGCTCTACGTGAGTCACGATATCGACGAGGCGTGCCGTCTGTGCGAGCGCATCTGCGTGATGCGCAACGGGCATGTTGAGGAGATCGGCTCCATCGAGGACGTGGTTCGCCGTCCGCAGACGCTGGCGGCGCTGCGTCTGACGGGGTGCAAGAACACAAGCCGGGCGCGCAAGATTGGCGACGAAGAAGTTGAGGCCCTCGACTGGGGCATGACCTTTAACGTGGGTCGCGAGGTTCCCGATGACGTGGCATATCTGGGTATTCGTGCGAGCTACTTCCATGTGGACAACCGTGCCGAGCGGGGTCGCAACAGCTACGATTTGCACGTGGCGCGCGTGAGCGATTCGCGTTTTGAGCGCCTGGTGCTGTTGGATGCGCCGCGGGCCGATGCGCCCACGCGTCTGCAGTGGAAGGTCAACAAAGTGGGCATGCCTGTCGACGAGCTACCGCAAGCAGGCGAGACGCTGCGCATGCATTTTGATGCCAGCAGGATCCATTTGGTTTGTCGATAGCGCCGGGTAATGCCGTCGGGGATATAAGCCTCGTCGGCTTTATCTTGTCGCACGACGAATGAGGGATGACAAACTCTTATCAATTAAGATAATTATTTATTAAACGACGGCACACGACGCTGTCGTACGCATGTCGGCGGTGTTCGTCTGGACGACAACCGTTGATATAGTTGACCTTAACTTGTAAAGGAGGGTGCGCACATGCCGCAGACGACATATATTCGCCGCGTTGCCGCGCGTGCCCTGTATATGGCTCGGAGCCGCATATGAGCAGGTATGTTCACGGCTCCGGGAGAGACGACGCACAACTAAATAACCGTCCGCAAGGCAGGTTTCCTAAAATTCCGGGTTTGAGCACGGCCGGGCAATCGCCGTCCGTCGTGCATCGATACCGCTGTTATCCGTTTTTGGTTCGAGAGGGGAACCGTCATGGCTGAAGAATTCGATTTCCATCCGATGTGGGAGAGCCTCGGCATGAATCTTGCCGACCACGACATGCTGCTGGGCGCCGTGGGCCAGATGTACGGCGATATGTTCCTGACGCAGAACAATCGCCCCAAGTCCACGTCCTACCTGGACTTTGTAGCCACCAACATCCACAGCGGCCGTATTAAGGAGATGCTCGACAAGAAGGAGGCCGGCGAGGCCACCAAGATCGTGGGCTCGTTCTGCGTCTACGTGCCCGAGGAGATTGTGCTCGCCTGCGACGGCATTCCCGTGGGCCTGTGCTCGGGTGCCGACTGGGCAACGGACAAGGTCGAGGAGCACCTGCCGCGCAACACCTGTCCGCTTATCAAGAGCTTTGCCGGCTTTAAGCTGGGCGAGGTCTGCCCCTACATTGAGTCGAGTGACCTGGTGGTGGGCGAGAACACCTGCGATGGCAAGAAGAAGGCTTATGAGTTTTTTGCCACGCAAAAGAACATGTACGTCATGGATATTCCCAACGTGCACGACGAGTCGACGCTCGTGACTTGGAAGGCCGAGGTCAAGAAACTCGCCGCCAAGATCGAGGAAGAGTGCGGCGTCACGATTACGTCTGAGCGTCTGAAGGCCGCCATCCACGCCGTCAATGAGAAGCGTCGCGCCCTGCAGCG
Source organism: uncultured Collinsella sp. (assembly GCA_958435945.1). Lineage (GTDB taxonomy): Bacteria > Actinomycetota > Coriobacteriia > Coriobacteriales > Coriobacteriaceae > Collinsella. Next base: position 17,900 of record CAUBIC010000011.1, read on the forward strand.
CCTCGCTGCCACGCGCGCTGCCGACCCTGCACCTATTAGCGGTCTCGACAGCCTGCTGACCGTTCAGGCCGCCTTTATGGACGACACGCCGCGTCTGACCGGAGCCATCAACGATATGGCGGCTGAGTGCGAGCAGCGTGTCGAGGCCGGCGAGGGCGTGGCGCCCAAGGGGACCAAGCGCATCCTGTACACCGGCACGCCCATGGCCGTGCCCAACTGGAAGCTGTTCAACCTCATCGAGAAGGCCGGCGGCGTTGTGGTAGGCGAGGAGTCCTGCACGGGCTCGCGCTACTACAAGGACCTGGTCGACGAGTCCGGCGAGACGGTCGACGAGATGCTCGACGCCATCGCCGAGCGCTACTTTAAGATCAACTGCGCCGTCTTTACGCCCAACGACCAGCGTATGAAGGACATTGTCCAGATGGCCAAGGACCTGCATGCCGACGGCATCGTGGACGTGGCTCTGCAGTTCTGCACGCTCTACGAGATGGAGTCGTTTGCCGTGGAGAAGGCTGCCGAGGAGGCAGGCATTCCGTTTATGCACATCACGACCGACTACGCCGGCGAGGATGCGGGGCAATTGCAGACGCGCATTGAAGCTTTCTTGGAAACCATTTAGGGCTATCCGTCCCGGCGGCTTCCCCAGGCACCCGATCTTGCCGTTCAAACCGTCGCTTGCGTACCAAAGTACGCGGCACTTCTCTTTCACGGCAACCTCGGGCACCTGGGAAAGCCGTTTCCTTGGTTGGTTAAAAGGTTTAGGAGTTATATGCCGGAAAATAGTGAGCAGCCGTTGCCCAGCACGTTTGAGGAGTTCAACGAGCAACGCAAGGCGGCGTTTATTCGCGTCAAGGATTATAAGCAGGCGGGTAATCGCCTGGTCGGCTTCTTGTGCAGCTATACGCCGCTCGAGATTATCGATGCCGCGGGCGCTGCAAGTGTGGCTTTGTGCGGCACATCCGACGAGGTGATTCCCGAGGCCGAGAAGGTGCTGCCGGCAAATCTGTGTCCGCTCATCAAATCGACGTACGGCTTTGCCTACTCGCAAAAGTGTCCGTTTACGTACTTTAGCGACATGATCATCGGCGAGACCACCTGCGACGGCAAGAAGAAGATGTACGAGCTACTCAACGAGCTCAAGCGCACGCACATTCTGCACCTGCCGCAGGGTCGCGATCGCGCCTACGAGCGTGAAGGCTGGTACGAGGAGTGCCGCCTGCTCAAGGAGGAGCTCGAGGGCTTCTACGGCATTACGATTACCGATGACGACCTGCGCGCCGCCGTGCGCCGTCGCAACCGCTTGCGTGCAGCCCAGCTCGAGATGTTTGCGCTGCAGGCCAACCAACCGGCGGCCATGAGCGGCGTCGACCTGATGAGCACTATGTTTGCCGGTACGTTCAGCTTTGATATCGAGGCCTATACGCAGCAGCTGGAGCAAAAGGTTGCCAAGCTGCGCGAGGCCTACGACGCGGGCGAGCGTCCGGTTGCGGCGGATGCCAAGCGCATTCTGATTACCGGCTGCCCGGTGGGCGGCGTGATCAACAAGATCGGTCGCACCATCGAGTCCAACGGCGGCGTGGTCGTGTGCATGGACGACTGCTCGGGCGAGCGCACGGCGGCCATGATGATCGACCCGGAGGCTCCCGACATCTTGCGCGCCATCGCCGACCGCTACCTGGATATCAACTGCTCGGTCATGACGCCCAACGATGGTCGTATGGAAAACACGCTGGCCATGTGCGAGAAGTACCATGTCGATGGCGTGGTAGAGAGCGTGCTACAGGCCTGCCACACCTTCAACGTTGAGAGCACGCGCATGCAGGAGGCCGTCGAGGGTGCGGGTATTCCGTACATGAAGATCGAGACCGATTACAGCAACGGCGACATGGGCCAGATTGAGACCCGCATCGCCGCCTTCATCGAAACCCTCTAGCTTCCTCAGGCACCGGATCTTGCTCCTCAAACCGTCGCTTGCGTACCCAAAGTACGCTGCGCTCCTCTTTCGGGGCAATCTCCGGCACCTGAGAAACCTAGAGCTAAGGCGCCTGAACGCGCCGCTACCTTTGATGTTTAGATTGGGAGAGAGCCATGATAGGGATCGGGATCGATATCGGGTCTACGGCGGCTAAGACTGCCGTGGTCGACGGGGAGGGTTCGGTGGCGTGGACGTGCGTGCAGCCAACCGGGTTTTCCTCGGTCGATGCTTCCGAGCGGCTGCGCGAGGCGCTGGCAGCGGCCGGCTACGACGTGACGGCCGACGACGTGCGCGTGGTCGCGACCGGCTACGGTCGTGTCGCCGTGCCCTATGCGCACAAGGTCGTGACCGAGATTACCTGCCACGGTACCGGTGCCGTGCGCCTGTTTGGCGATCACGGCACCGTGATCGACGTGGGCGGTCAGGACACCAAGGTCATTCAGCTTAAAAGTGGCCGAGTGGCCAAGTTTGCCATGAACGACAAGTGCGCCGCCGGCACGGGGCGCTTTTTGGAGATCATGGCCGACCGCCTAGGTATTTCCCAGCAGCAGATGGCCGATCTGGCACGTTCCGGCGAGCCTACCAAGATTTCCAGCATGTGCACGGTGTTTGCCGAAAGCGAGGTCATCAGCCTGATCGGTCGTGGCGAGCCGCGCGAGAACATTGCGCGTGGCGTGATCGACAGCGTGGTCTCGCGCGTGGCGACCATGGCCGGGCAGGCCGCGGGCGCCCCGTACTACCTGACCGGTGGCCTGTGCGAGAACGCCTTCGTGGTGGAGCGGTTGGGCGAGCTACTGGGGTCGCCGGTGACCACCTCGCCCCAGGCTCGCTTTGCCGGAGCGATCGGCGCGGCGATTCGCGCACAGGCGCTCAATTAATGCATCCGCCGTCGGCTCGCATTCATGCGTATACTGGGAGAAAATGATTGACCGATGAGAGGAGGTATCGATGGCTGACGATCAGATTAAGCTCACGTCTATGACGGCCGCGAGCGGTTGAGCCGCCAAGCTGGCTCCCGGAGCCCTCGCCCAGGTCCTGGGCGATTTGCCCAATGTGCATAATGACAACTTGCTCGTGGGGTTCGATACCTCCGACGATGCGAGCGTCTTCAAGGTGGGGGAGAACCTGGGCCTCGTGCAGTCCGTCGACTTCTTCCCACCCATGGTGGACGACCCCTTCCTCTTTGGCCAGATCGCCGCCGCCAACTCGCTGTCGGACATCTACGCCATGGGAGGCACTCCCTCGCATGCCATGAACCTGCTCTGCATCCCCAGCTGCCTAGGGGTGGAGGTGGCCGGTCAGATCTTGGCGGGCGGCGCCGACAAGTGCGTCGAGGCGGGCTGCACCATCGCGGGCGGCCACACCATCAACGACGATGAGCCCAAGTACGGCCTGTCCGTCTCGGGTTTTGTGCAGCTCGACCGCATGCTTGCCAACGGTGGGGCGCGCCCGGGTGATGTACTGCTGCTCACCAAGCCGGTGGGCTCGGGCATCATCACCACGGCCATTAAGGGCGAGCTTATCGAGCAGGACGAGGCCGCAGCCATGTTTGACTCGATGTGCACCCTCAACGAGGCGCCGATTCGTCTGGCCGAGGGGCTCGAACTTCACGGCTGCACCGACATTACGGGCTTTGGCCTGATTGGGCATGCGTGCGAGATGGCCGAGGGCTCGGGCGTGCAGATTGAGCTTGCGTCGGGGGCGGTGCCGCTCTTTGACCAGGTGCTCGACATGGCGCGTCTGGGCATTATCCCCGCTGGCTCCTACCGCAACCAGGACTTCTTTGGCCCGCGCGTGACGGCCGACGAGGACCTTGAGCCGGGCATGTTGGATGCGCTGTACGATCCACAGACTTCAGGCGGTTTGCTTATTGCGGCGCCCGCGGCGGATGTGGATGAGCTTGCGCGCCGTCTGGATGCCGAGGGGCGTATCGCCGCCGTTGTCGGTCGCGTGTGCGAGCCGGTGCCAGGCGGTCCTGCCGTCCACGTTGTCCGTTAACGACACGTTTATTGAGCTCTGTACCGTTCTAAAACGATTAATTCGAAAGGAAATACTATGTCTACCAAGATTGAAGTCAATGCCATGGGCGATGCCTGCCCGCTGCCCGTCGTCAAGACGCTCAAAGCCCTGAAGCAGCTTGATGGCGAGGGTACAGTCGTGACCTCGGTCGATAACGAGACCGCCGTCAAGAACATCTCCAAGATGGCGCAGGAGAAGGGCTGCACGGCCTCAGTCGAGAAGGTTTCTGACGCCGAGTGGCACGTGACCGTGGCGACCTCTGGCGCCGTTGCCGTGGCTGATCCCGAGCAGGATGGCACTGCCTTCTGCGATGCCAGCGCCGGCAAGGGCAAGCTCGTCATTTCCGTCTACACCGACTGCATGGGCCGCGGCGACGACGAGCTGGGCCACAAGCTCATGAAGGCCTTTATCTTTGCCGTGACGCAGCAGGAGGAGCTGCCCGCGACCATGCTGTTCTATAACGGCGGCGCCAAGCTCACCGTCGAGGGCTCACCGGTACTCGACGACCTGAAGGGTCTGGCCGAGCAGGGCGTCGAGATCCTTACCTGCGGCACCTGCCTCGACCACTATGGCATTAAGGACCAGCTTGCCGTGGGCGAGGTCACCAACATGTACGTGATCGTGGAGAAGATGGAGCAGGCCGTGCGCGTCGTGCGCCCGTAGCGTATTGGTTGGAGTTGCCATGAGGGAGAAGCGCCCTGCGCTTGTCATCACGTTTCCTACCACGGCGGCCGCCATGGGGTGCGAGACCCTATGCATCGAGCGCGGCCTTCCCGGGCGCACGATTCCCGTGCCCGGGGAGGTCGCTGCCGGCTGCGGTTTGGCATGGAAGGCGTTGCCTGCGGATGAGGAACTGCTGCGCGGCGAGCTTGCCGCGGCGGGCGTTCCCACCGAGGGCTTTACCGTGATCGATATGTGGGAGGTCGTGCGATGATCTACCTGGATAACGCGGCGACGACCATGCACAAGCCGCAGACGGTCATCGATGCCGTGACGCAGGCGATGTGCTCGCTCGGCAATGCCGGGCGCGGTGCCACGTCGGGTGCCCTCGATGCCGCTCGTACGATTCACGCTTGCCGTGCCAAGCTCGCGCGCCTTTTGGGTTGCCCGAGGGCGGACCATGTGTGCTTTACGCCCAATTCCACCGCGGCGCTCAACACCGCCATCAATGGCGTGGTGCGCCCCGGCGACCGTGTGGTCACAACGGTGCTCGAGCACAACTCCGTGCTGCGTCCGCTTAACCGCCTTGCGGCAGAGCAGGGTGTGACCGTTGAGCATGCGGGTTGCGACGCGAATGGCGTGCTCGACTACGATGAGCTCGATCGGCTGGTCACGCCCGGTACACGTGCCGTGGTGGTGACGCATGCCTCTAATGTGACCGGCAACGCGGTCGACATTGCGCGCGTGGCGGCCATAGCCCATGCGGCCGGCGCGCTTGTGATCGTCGATGCCTCGCAGTCTGCCGGCACGGCGCATATCGATATGCAGGCCATGGGGCTCGACATTGTGTGCTTTACCGGCCACAAGGGATTGATGGGCCCGCAGGGGACCGGCGGCCTGGCCGTGGCGGAGGGCATTGACGTGGCTCCGTGGGCCATGGGCGGCACGGGCGTGCACAGCTTCGATGCGCTGCAGCCACTTGAGTGGCCCACGCGCCTGGAGGCGGGCACGCTCAACGGTCACGGCATAGCGGGCCTATCCGCTGGTCTCGACTTTATCGAGGCCCAGGGCGGGGTCGAGGCGATTGCTGCCCACGAGCGTGCGCTTGCTGGTCGCTTCCTTGCCGGTGTGCGCAAGATTCCGGGGATTAAGCTCTACGGTGCCTTTGACCAGCCGACGCGCTCTGCGATTGTGTCGCTCAACGTGGGCGATATTGACTCTGCCGAGATCTCGGATGCGCTTATGCAAGGGTGGGGGATTGCGACGCGTCCCGGCGCCCATTGCGCTCCGCTCATGCACCGCGCGCTCGGGACCGAGCGCCAAGGTATCGTTCGCTTCTCGTTTGGGTATTTCAACACGGACGAGGAAGTCGACACGGCTATCGATGCTTTGCGCGATTTAGCCTGCTAAAGCTGCTAGACCGTTTATACTTGCGGGGCGGGTGTTTTTGCCCGTCCCGTTTTTGTTTCGACCCGAAAGGTGTGCATATGGCCTCATCCGCTCCGCGCGGTTTGCGCTCCGACCATGTCGTTACCGTCGGCATTGCGCTGTTCTCGATGCTCTTTGGTGCCGGTAACCTCATCATTCCGCCGCTGCTGGCACTTCAGGCCGGCACGGCCACGCCGCTTGCCATGATTGGCTTTTTGATTGCCGCTATCGGTCTGCCTGTTATGGGATTTATCGCCGTGGCGCTCGCCGGAACGGCGCGCGAGCTTGCCGGCCGCGTGCACCCCAAGTTTGGTGAGTTCTTTGTCGCGGCAGTGTATCTGGCCATCGGCCCGTGCCTTGCTATTCCGCGCACGAGCTCGACGGCCTTCGAGATGCTGGTGCCGCTGCTGCCCGAGGGCGTCTCGCTCGGCACGGCTCGCCTGGTGTTTGCCGTTGGCTTCTTTGTCGTCGCGTTTGCGCTCACGCTGCGCCCGGGCGTCATCACGCGCGTGCTCGGTCGCATTACGGGCCCCGCGCTCATTGCACTCATCGTGCTGGTCGTGGGTGCTGCCGTGATCTCGCCGCTGGGACCGGCTGCCGCGCCTCAGGCTCCCTACGATGCAGGTGCTGCCGTGCAGGGTTTTCTGACTGGCTATCAGACCATGGACCTGCTCGCGTCGCTCGCCTTCGGCATCATCATCGCCGAGACCATCCACGAGCTGGGCGTTACCGATGACAAGCGCGTGGCCTTCGAGATTTCGCGTTCCGGTGTGATCGCCGGCGTGCTCATGGCCATCATCTACTGCGGCCTGGCGCTTGCCGGCACGCAGCTCAGCACCGTGATGCCCGATGCCACCAACGGTGCTGCCATCCTCGCCCGTTCGGCGTCTATGCACTTTGGCCTTGTCGGCACGGTCGTGGTCTTCGCCATCTTCTTCCTTGCCTGCATGAACGTGTGCATCGGCCTCATCAGCTGCTGCTCGCGTTACTTCTGCGAGACGTATGTGGTCGAAGGGGGGGCGGAGGCCTCTGAGGAGGCCATGCGCCGTCCCTTCGCGGTTCTCGCCTTTGTGTTCGCAGCGTTTTCGTGCGTGCTCTCCAACGTGGGCCTCGACGTGATCCTTATGTTCTCGGTGCCCATGCTCAACGCCTTGTATCCCGTCGCCATCGTGCTGGTACTGATGGGCCTGGTGCACGGCTTTTGCGACGCTCATCCGCAGGTGTGGGTCTGGGTCGGCGGCGTGGTTGCCGTGCAGAGTGTGATCACCTCGGTTCGCGACGCGTTCTTTGCGGGCGCGTGGCTGCCGTTCGATGCATTGCCCCTGGCGGATATCGGTGCCGCGTGGGCGCCAGTCGCCGTGGTGGCGTTTGTGATCGGCCTGGCCCATAGCCAGTTTGTCGCACATTCGAGGAGCTAGGGTATCGTCGCTTGCACAGGCGCGAAGTCTCCCCTATAATTTCCTTCGCTTTGGGACACGCAAGGTTTAGACCTTAGCTGCTCAACACCTTCGGGACGTGGCGCAGTTTGGTAGCGCGCCTGCTTTGGGAGCAGGATGTCGCAGGTTCAAATCCTGTCGTCCCGACCATATCTTGCGGGCGTAGTTCAATGGTAGAACCCCAGCCTTCCAAGCTGATGACGCGGGTTCGATTCCCGTCGCCCGCTCCATAAGATAGATGAATGGCTCTGATTCCTTTTGGGACCAGAGTCATTTTCATATATATGCCGGGACCCCACATCCCCTCTTGAGTTGCGGTGAAATACGGACTGTTTTTTGGCTTTTATGGCCCATGTAGTCCGTATTTCACCGCAACTATTTGTAAGGTTGGATTTTGATGCCGTTGGGAGGGTCGTAGTGACCGTCTACCGAGAGTGGAAATATTTTCTGAAGCTCTGACCTGCGACGTCAAGTTTTTGGTCAGCTTTTGGCAAGGCCTGCGGACGGAAGCATACGATAGCGTAATGGTATTCTCTCCGCCGTGATGGTTATGGGGTTGGCCATGCTCGATAAAGGCAAACATTTTCCTCAGTCATATGCAAGGATGCTATTCTCGGTCCTTGGAATTCATCAAGATGGACAGCTGCTTATAACAATTGATCCTTGGGATGAACGCCGTGCTCGCGAGCTTATGCAGGAAGAGCTCATGCTTCGTCTTTACAACCATGTGTATGCGGATCCGGTCTATTGGAATAATCTTGGGGTTGAAGATCGCATCTTTCAGTTGGCATCCGCTATTGCGGTCGTTGAACCGGATGCTGTGTTTTGCGGATCGACGGCAGCGCTGCTCTACGGCATCGGCTCGGCGTATACGCTTCTGGATAAAGTGCAAGTGCTGCTGCCACGGTATACAAGGCGCGATACATATGAGTTCGTTGAGTATCGTCGATGGCGCCCGGGCGAGGTATGGCGTCTCGGCCCGTTTACGCTTACAGACCCCTATCGGACGGTGGTCGATATTGCCCGCACGAGTGCATTTCGGTATGCGCTTGGCTACGTCGATGGATTGGCTCGTGAGTACGATGTTGACCGCGAGGAGCTGCGTGCGTATGCACAGGCCAATTGTCGCGGTTTGCATGGCATCTCCCGTGCGTTTGGCGTGTTCGAATATATGGACGGAAGGTCGGATAACGGGGGAGAGTCCGAGGCGCGAGCGGCAATGATCCTTGCAGGCGTCGTTGCGCCCGAGCTTCAGGTTGAGATTGATCGGCCAGGAAACGCCTGCTATTATCTGGCAGATTATGGTTGGCAGATGCCAGATGGGTCATGGATGTTGGCAGAGCTTCATGGTTTGGGTAAGTTTGAGGATGAAACTCAAAAAGATTCGGAACATGCTGCGGCAAAAACCTATCGAGCCGCCTTATTGCGCGATGCGAACTTGCGTGCCATGGGTCATAACGTCATTCATTTCAAGCTATCGGACACCTACGACGTAGAATCGTTCGGTGCCATGATGCGCGGTTACGGCATTCCGACAACAAAACCCTACGCCGACTCCCGATAGCGAAATCGTTCGCAGCCAACCTTCAATATGTTGCGGTGAAATACGGACTGTTGAGGCCTTTAAAGGCATAAAACAGTCCGTATTTCACCGCAACTTAGGAGGGGATGGGGTTAGTGGTGACCGTGGTGGCGGAGCTTGTCGATGGTGGCGTCGGTGCCGTGGCTGCGGGCTTCGGCGGCGCGGTCGCGGGCGTCGGCGGCGGTTTGGCGTTTACGGCGGTAATCGATCATGCCTTGGATGATGGGCTTGCCAAAGCTCACGACATCATCGTTGTAGATGGCGGTTCGGGCTGCGAGGAGGCAGTCTGTAAAGTCCATATGGGTCTTGCCAAAGAGTTTGATGGCAAGGGCGACAACGGTGGGCTCGTCGACCATGACGTCATCGAGCAGTTTTTCATGGCCGCAGCAATCTCAACGCGGGGAACCTTATAGACGTCGCGCAGCGTGACCACGACGCGCGTGATGATTTCGGGGTAGACACGAGCGGTGCGCGTGGCGATGACCTTGGCGGCGCGCGGTGAGAGAACTTCGTCGTCGTCAAGCAGGTAGCGTAGGATGACGGTCTCGTCGATGATGGTGCTACTCATGGATATCTACTTCCTCGGGACCCAAAATCGAATCGTCGCTTTCTGTAGCAAGGTATTCAATCCAGGCATTGCGCTCCTCGGAGCGGCGATTGGGGTCACCATATGCTTTGAGCGATCCATAGGCGGCGGTGCCGTCCTTTGAGCGCACGGCGACCGGCTGAAAGGGAAGCTTGCGCATCAAAATGCTCTGCGCGACAAATAGACGGACAGCCTCGGCGAGCGATGTGCCCATGGCGTCGTAGAGACGCTCGGCATGCTGCTTGTCTTCCTCGCGAATGCGCACCTGCAGGATGGCTCTTTTTTGAGTCGATGACATCACTGGCCTCCCTTAATGAGCGGGCAATATGAATAGTCAAATCCAGCATCAGCTAATAATAACCGATTTTATAACGACTACTTTATTGCACTCGAGTAATTGAGTGTGAACAATATTACAAACGTACTACATCCTTCAGAAGCGAGCGTGAAATCTCTCTCGAACGTACGCGTGTAATACACTCACCTTTATAGCTTCTAGAGAATAATTCCAACCTGCCAAAACCCCTGCAATACACTCGTATTGCAGGGCCTATGCTCAAGTTTGCCCCCTGCAACTGCGTATATTTAACCTGTATATCGTTGGAGGAATTCTATCGAAGTGCCTGTTTCGCCGCATGCACTCGATACGCCGATGCCGGACCACGGGCGGTCCGGGGCTACGTCGACAGGATCTCTCCGGCATGGGATTCAGGAGGGAGTGAACAACATGGACAATAAACGAGTCGTGGCTGATTCTTCACGCTGCATTGGGTGCCAAACCTGTATGGCGGCGTGCATCGAAGCACACGATATTCCCGGCAACATCGCCGCACCTCGCTTGCGCGTAACGCGCACCTACGAGATTTCCGCGCCGGTGGCATGTCACCACTGCGAGGATGCCCCGTGCGCCAAGGCCTGCCCCACGGGCGCCTTGTTCTTTGATCCAAAGAACCATCGCATCGGCGTCAACGAGGACAACTGCATCGGCTGCAAGAGCTGCGTCATGGCCTGCCCCTTTGGCGCCGTGAGCGTGGCGACCACGCAGGTCCCCGTCTTGATGGGCGACGTGCGCGTGGGTTCGCAGACTAAGAGCTTCGTGCTCAAGTGCGACCTGTGCGTGGACCGTCCCGGCGGTCCGGCGTGTGCCGAGGCTTGTCCGACCAAGGGCCTCACCCTGGTAGACGAGGAGCGTCTGGCAGAACTGACTGCCGAGCGTGCCCGCGCCACCATCGAAAACGAGGCGTAGGCGGGCGGCCATACAAGCCCAACGATTGTCAAATACGTACCGATTAATCGGTAGCAGAGAAAGGAAGGAGGGTGTCATGGAGAAGCATAAAGTGATCTGCCCGTATTGCGGCGCCGGTTGCCAGTTTAACCTCTTGGTCCAAAACGGCCAGGTCGTGGGTACCGAACCGCTCAACGGCATCACCAATCAGGGCGAGCTGTGCCTTAAGGGCATGAGCGGCTACGACTTCATCAACGACACCAAGATCTTGACTCCTCGCGTACTGCACCCGATGATCCGCCGCACCAAGGGCGCGGATCTTGAGCGCGTAAGCTGGGACGAGGCACTGGATTTCACCGCATCTAAGATGCAGGCCATAATTGACGAATATGGTCCTAACGCTGTCATGACCACCGGCTCTTCGCGAGGCGGCGGCAATGAGGCGAACTACGTCATGCAGAAGTTTACGCGTGCGTGCATCGGCACCCACAGCGTGGACAACTGCGCCCGTACTTGACACGGCCCTACTGTCCTCGGTCTGATGGACACGGTTGGTTCAGGTTGCATGTCATGCTCCATCCCCGGTATGGAGGATGCGGGCTGCATTTTCCTCTTCGGCTATAACCCTGCCGATTCGCACCCCATCGTCGCAAGGCGTATCGTGCGAGCCAAAGAAAAGGGTTGCAAGATCATCGTCGCCGATCCGCGCCATATCGAAACCGCGCGTATCGCCGATCTCTACCTTCCGATCAAGAACGGTTGCAACGTCGCGTTCCTCAACGCCTTTGCCAACTGCTTGGTCAACGATGGCCTCTACGACAAGGAATTCGTCGCCGAGCACACGAACGGCTTTGACGAGTGGTGGGAGACCATCAAGAACTACACTCCCGAATCCGTACAGGACATCACGGGTGTTGAGCCCGCGTTGATCCACCAAGCTGCGGAGATGTACGCCACGGCGAAGCCCTCTGCCATCATTGGCTGGGGCATGGGCGTATGCCAGCAGAAGCAGAACCTGAAGACGGTGCACACCATCGCCTCCATCGCCTGCGTTGCCGGCCAAATCGGCAAACCCAATTCCGGCCTCGCGCCCGTGCGTGGCCAGAATAACGTCCAGGGCTCCTGCGATATGGGCATGCTGCCCAACCTGTACCCTGGCTACCAGAAGGTCACCGACCCGGCAGTGCGTGCCAAGTTTGCCAAGGCTTGGGGCGTGCCCGAGGAAAAGCTCCCGCTCGAGGAGGGCTACAAGCTCACCGACCTGGGCCACCTGGTCGACGAGGGCAAGGTGCACTGCTTCTACAACTACGGCGAGGACCCGGTGCAGACTGAGCCCGATTCGGCCGGTATGCGCAAGACGCTCTCCGAGCTGGATCTGTTCATTTGCCAGGACATCTTTATGACGCAGACGACCATGCTCGCCGACGTCATTCTGCCCGCCACCTCTTGGGGCGAGCACGAGGGTGTCTTTACCGCATCCGACCGTAGCTTCCAGCACTTTGACGCGGCTGTTCCGCCCAAGGGCGAGTGCCGTCACGACTGGGAGATCTTCGCGGACCTGTCTACGCGTATGGGTTACCCCATGCACTACGACAACACCGAGCAGATCTGGAACGAGTGCATTAGTCTGTGCCCCAACTTTGTGGGCGCGACCTACGAGAAGATGGCCCCCGAGGGCGGCTACGCCCAGTGGCCCGTCAAGAGCACCGATGTGAACGACCACGGTACGCCCGACATGTTCGCTGGTGGCAAGTTCACCACCAAGGACGGCCGCGCCAACCTGATGGCGCACGACTGGGAGGCGCCCTCCGAGCTTCCCGATGATGAGTACCCGCTCATCCTGTGCACCGTCCGCGAGGTTGGCCACTACAGCTGCCGCTCGATGACCGGCAACTGCAAGACGCTGGCACTGCTTGCCGACGAGCCCGGTTTTGTCCGCATGAATCCCGCGGACGCCGAGGCACGCGGCATCAAGAATGGCGACATCGTCTCGATTCACAGCCGCCGCGGCCAGGTATACAGCCGCGCCGACGTGAGCGATCGCATCAACAAGGGCACGGTCTACATGACCTACCAGTGGTGGATCGGCAAGTGCAACGAGCTGACCATTCACAAGGTCGACCCGGTCTCGCACACGCCCGAGGACAAGTTCTCTGCCTGCCAGGTCGACGCTATCGCCGACCAGGTCTGGGCTGAGGGCGAGGTCGAGCGTCAGTACACCGAGCTCAAGCAGGCTCTGGTGGACGCCGCCGCTCCCCAGGACGTTGAGCCCGGCGCCGCCAAGTTCGACGACGAGACGCACGTGAATCAAATCGTGTAGTCCCGTTCTCGTTGGCTTTTTGGGCCGGGCGTCCCGTACGTTCGGGAGCCCGGCCCGTTATTTTGAAAGGAAGTGGGGATGAACCGCTTCATCGACATCAACCCGGAGAGGTGCATCGGCTGCGGAACATGCCAGTCCGCCTGTGCCGACGCCCACCGGATGCAGGGCCTTCAGGATACGCCGCGCCTGGCGCTCGTGAAGACCGGCGGTATTTCGGCCGCCCTTGCCTGTCACCATTGCGAGGGTGCCCCCTGCGCCGAGGTCTGCCCGGTGAATGCCATCGAGCACGATGGCGACCGCATCCACGTCAAGGAGCAGGAGTGCATCGGGTGCAGACTGTGCGCCATCGCGTGCCCCTTCGGAGCCATCCATCCCGATGGCACGTCTATCGCCGGCGTCGCAGGCATGTGCGACCCGACGCCTTCGTATCCTAAGTCCCTGAGCAGCCTGCTTACGTGGGCTCCTGGTCAGTACACCTGCGCCGTTAAGTGCGACCTGTGCGCCTTTGACCCGGACGGCCCGCATTGCGTGGCGGCCTGTCCCACTAAGGCACTGACCGTCATGGGCGGCGCGGCCGATCGCGAGCTCGACGAGGCCAAGCGCCTGCGCTCGATCGAAAACGGTCCCGTCGTCGACGTTACCGCTGTGGCCCAGGGTCTGTCCGAGAAAGCAGGAGGGAGCGTAAACAATGGATAGCATGACGCTGTTTATCGCATCGCTTGCCGTCTCGTGCATCGGTGCGCTCGCCTCGGTTCTGCTGATCAAGGCCGATAACGCCGCCAAGACCGCCGGCTGCCTTATCGGCGCCGTCGCCGCGGTGCTTTCGTTTGTGGCCGGTATCCAGGCCGTGCTGGGCGATGTCACGTCGGTCGACACCATCGTGTTCTTCCCGTTTGCCCATTTCCAGCTGCTGCTCAATCAGCTGTCCGGCCTGTTCGTGGCGCTCATCTCGGTGCTCGCGTTTGCCGGTTCGATCTACGGTCTCAACTACTTTGATGAGTACCCGGGCAAAAAGGGCCGCGCCGGTTTCTTCTTTAACACCTTCGTGGCGTCCATGATGCTCGTCATCACCGCCGACAACGTTTTTTGGTTCCTGGTCGCCTTTGAGCTCATGTCGCTGACCTCGTACTTCCTGGTCGTGATCGAGGAGAACGAGAACTCCATCCATGGCGGTTGGCTCTACTTTGTGATCGCGCACGTGGGCTTTGTGCTCATCATGGCGAGCTTCCTCACCATGACCAACTTCGCCGGTGGCTCGTTTGCCTTTGCGGATTTCCGCGCTACGCAGTTTAGCCCCGCGGTCGCATCCGTGTGCTTCGTGCTCGCCTTCTTTGGCTTTGGCGCCAAGGCCGGTATCATTCCGCTGCACGGCTGGCTGCCCAAGGCACATCCCGAGGCGCCGTCCAACGTGTCGGCCCTCATGTCCGGCGGCATGATCAAGATCGGTATCTTCGGTATTCTCAAGGTGGGTCTCGACCTGCTCTCCGCCTCGGGCGTTCAGGTCTGGTGGGGCCTTATGGTCATGGTCTTCGGTGCGATCTCGTCGGTTCTCGGCGTGGCCTTCGCCCTGCAGGAGCATGACATCAAGCGCCTGCTGGCCTATCACTCCGTCGAGAACATCGGCATCATTCTGCTCGGCGTCGGCGCCTCCATGGCCGCTATGGCGCTCAACTCGGTCGGCATCGCCGTCCTGGCTCTGATGGCCGCCCTCTACCACACGTTTAACCACGCGATGTTTAAGGGCGAGCTGTTCTTGGGCGCCGGTGCACTGCTGTACTCCACGGGTACGCGCAATATGGAGAAGATGGGCGGCCTGTTCCGTCGTATGCCGGCAACGGCCATCTGCTTCCTCATTGGTGCGCTGGCCATCTCGGCCATCCCGCCCTTCAACGGCTTTGTGTCCGAGTGGTTTACCTACCAGTCGCTGTTCAACGCCGCCATGCAGGGCGACAAGGCCGTTATGATCGTGGCCGTGTTCGCTGCCGTCGCGCTTGCCATTACCGGCGCGCTGGCTGTCACGTGCTTCGTCAAGGCCTATGGCGTCTCCTTTGCCTCCGCGCCCCGCTCCGAGGCCGCGGCCAATGCCAAGGAGGTTCCCGCCCCCATGGTGTTTGCGCAGGGCCTGCTCGCGGCCATCTGCGTCGTGCTGGGCATTGGCGCTCCCGTGATCGCGCCCGTGCTGGTCGATGTCGCCGCGTCCGTGCTGCATCCTTCCGGTGGCGTGTTTGCCGCCGAGGGCATGGAGCTCATGAACCAGTACTCCGGCGCTGCCACCTCCACGCCCGCGATCGCCATTGCGCTCGTGGTGCTCGTCGGCCTTGCCTGCGGTTATCGCAAGCTCAAGACCGTCGGCAAGGTGCAGAAGTCCCAGCCGTGGGCGTGCGGCTATGCTCCCAACGAGCATATGCCCGTCGTGGCCACGACCTTTGCTTCCGAGGTGTCCTGGTTTATGCAGCCGCTCTACACGCTGCGCGACCGCTGCACGGCCGTCTGCTGGTCCATCGCGCACTTCTTCCAGAAGCTCACCGGTGTGGCCGAGGCTGTGGAGCCCGTGCCCGACAAGGTTCTCGTCGATGCCCCGCATAAGGGTGTCGAGAAGCTCGCCGGCCTCGCGACTAAGCTCGAGGGCGGCAACTACAGCATCTATATCTGCTACATCGTCGCGGCACTCGTGGTGTTCCTCGTGCTCGCCGTGCAAATGGGTTAAGGAGGGGAGAGCATGAACAACATCGTACTTGCCGTTCTGCAGGGCGTGGTCGTCATGGCCGTCGCGCCGTTCTTCTCCGGTCTCGGTCGCGTTATCCGCGCCAAGATGCACAACCGTCGCGGCCCCAGCATCATGCAGGACTACCGCGACCTGGCCAAGCTCTTTGCGCGCCCCGAGTCCCAGAGCGAGGACGCGAGCTTTGCGCTGCGCATTATGCCGCCGCTGTTCTTCGCCGTCGCCTTTATGCTCGCGATGGGCCTGCCGCTCTTTACGGCACAAAGCCCCATCCCGGTCTTTGGTGACGCCATCACCATCATGTACAGCCTGGCGCTCGCCCGCTTCTTCTTCGCCCTCTGCGGTGTGGATTCGTCCAACGCCTACGCCGGTATCGGCGGCGTCCGCGAGCTGCTCATGAGCGTGCTCATCGAGCCGTCCATGCTGCTGGCGCTGTTTGCCGCCGCCCTGGTGTGCGGCTCCACCGACATCGCCACCATGGGTCAGCACATCATGACGGGTGCCATCGACGCGCCGGTCGCCGTGATCCTCGCCGGCATCGCCTTTGCGATCGCCTGCTACATGGAGCTCGGCAAGCTGCCGTTTGATCAGGCCGAGGCCGAGCAGGAGCTCCAGGAAGGTCCGCTCGCCGAGCTTTCCGGCCCGTCGCTTGCGATGGCCAAGCTCGCCATGTCCATGAAGCAGGTCCTGGTCGTCGCCTGGTTCTGCGCGATCTTCGTCCCCTGGGGCGAGCCCGCGGCCGTGGGTATCGCGGCCGTTCTGGGCGCGGTCATCTTCCTTGTTAAGTGCCTGATCGACTTTGTCATATGCGGCGTGATCGAGAACTCCTGCTCGCGCTCGCGTTTTAAGGTGCTTGGCAATCAGACCTGGGCCGTCGTGGGCATCGCCGTTCTGGCGTTTGTCTTCGTGGTCGTCGGCGTGTAGGAGAAGGGAGAAACAATGTCATTTGCAGTCAGTCTGTCCCTTCTCGGCTTGGTCGCTATCGCGGCCCCGATGGTGGCCTCGGTGCTCGTCGCCCTGTTCCCCCGTCCGTACGCCAAGTGGTTCAGCGTTTTGGGTGCCGCCGTCTCGACGGTCTGCACCATCGCCCTCGCCGCGAATTTCGCTGGCGCCGGCATGCCCGACACGCAGGTCCCCCTGATCTCGTTTGGGCAGACCCTCGTCATGGGATTTACCTTCGATCGCATGAGCACGCTGCTCGCGCCCGCCTTTGTGGGTATCGGCCTGCTTGTCGTGATCTATTCGATTCCCTATATGAGCGAGAATAACCGTGAGCATCCCGACGCACCGCGTCGTCGCTTCTACGCGTACCTCGCGACCTTCATCGGCGCCATGGCCGGCCTTGTGTACAGCTCGACCCTTTTGGGCCAGCTCGTGTTCTTTGAGATCACGGGTGCGTGCTCTTGGGGCCTCATTAGCTACTACATGTCGCCTACGGCCAAGAAGGCCGGCATGAAGGCCCTGATCATCACGCATATCGGTGCGCTCGGCCTGTATCTGGGCGCCGCCATCGTGTTTGCCCACACCGGCACCTTCGCCATCACCGCGATTGCCGGCCTCGACGCCAAGCTCAAGGCTATCGTCCTCTTGCTCGTGCTGTTTGCGGCCTGGGCCAAGTCCGCACAGGTTCCCATGTACATGTGGCTGCCTTCGGCCATGGAGGCGCCGACGCCTGTTTCGGCTTACCTGCATGGCGCCTCGATGGTTAAGGTCGGCGTGTGCGTGTTCGCGCGTGCACTCGTCTCTGCCGGCGAGATTCCCGAGATCGTTGGCTGGGTTGCCATTATCGACGCCATGGTCACCATGCTCTTTGGTTTCCTTATGTACCTGCCGCAAAAGGACATGAAGCGCCTGCTGGCCTTCTCCACGATCGCCCAGCTCTCCTATGTGTTCTTTGGTCTGGGCCTTTCGGTCTTTGGCAGCCAGCTGGCCTTTGATGGCGCCGTGTGCCACATCTTTAACCACGCCTTCGCCAAGACCCTGTTCTTCCTGATCGCCGGTTCGTTCTCCTTTACGCTCGGCACGCGTATGCTGCCCAAGCTTCGCGGCATCGTAAAGAAGTACCCGATCTCGGGCGTGGGCTTTGGTGTCGCGGCGCTCGCCATTGCCGGCGTGCCGCCCATGAACACGTTCTTCTCGAAGTTCCAGATCATCGCCGGCGGCTTCTCTGTGGGTGCCGGCAACGTCGCGATCCTGGTGCTCGTGTGCATCATGGTCGCCGAGACCGTCGCCACCTTCGCCTGGTTCCTCAAGTGGATGGGCTATTGCCTGCCCGGCGAGCCGAGCGAAGAGGTCGCTGCGGGAGCCCCGCTTCCCCACGCGATGGCGTTTGTGTTTATCGTGCTCATCATCATGGTCATCGTCAGCGGCCCGCTTTCGGCCAGCTGGATCGGTTAGGAGGTAGAACGACATGGGTTATTCGATCGTCAACATCCTTGGCGGCCTTCTGATCGTCACGTCCACCATGGTGGTTGTCTCCAAGAACATCAAACATTCCATCCACTGGTATGCGGTGCAGTCGCTGGTGCTCGTGGGGCTTCTCGCCACGCTCGGTGTCACCACTGGTGCGCAGGAGCTGCTTATGTGGGCTGGATCTGCCTTTATCACCAAGGTCGTCCTGGTCCCTTATATCCTCAACCGCGCATACAAGAAGATGGGTGAGCCGAGCGACGCATCGCTCAAGGCCGGCCTTAAGCCCGCGTGGGCCATTTGCATCATCGCCGTCGAGGTCGCGATTTGCTTTGCCGTCGTGACGCAGATCAGCTTGCCCACGGCCGAGGTCGCAACGCCTGCGCTCGCTATTAGCTTCGCTCACTTCTTTGTGGGCCTCACCTGCATCATTTCGCAGCGCAACATCATGAAGCAGATCTTTGGATACTGCCTTATGGAAAACGGCAGCCATGTGACGCTCGCGCTTTTGGCCCCCACCGCTCCCGAGATCATCGAGATCGGTATCGCCACCGACGCCATCTTTGCCGTCATCATCATGTCCATCGTCGTGCGTCGCATTTGGGACGACTCCCACTCGCTCGATGCGCGCGACCTGTCCGAGCTGAGGGGGTAGTCCATGGAAACGTTGATTCTCGCCCTGCTCGCGACTCCTTTGGTGTTCTCGCTGGTCATGGCGTTTTTGCCCAAGAACACGTCCTATAACGTGTTTGCCGGTCTCAACCTGGTCTCCGTCGCAGCCGTCCTGGTGCTGTCGATTATGACGGCCGGTGACGTCCTTATGAGCGGCGACACCGCGAGCGCTCTTGGCCTGTGGTTTCACCTCGATTCGTTGGGCGCCATCTTTGTGCTGCTCATCGGCTTTATCGGTTTTCTTACCGGGCTGTTCTCACTTCCCTATGTAAAGGCCGATATCGAGGAGGGCTCCATGCCCGCCGAGCGCGCCAAGCAGTATTTTGCGCTGTTTAGCCTGTTTGTGTTCACCATGCTGCTCGCGTGCCTGTCCAACAACATGATCCTCACGTGGGCCGCCGTGGAGGCAACCACGCTTTCCACCGTGTTCCTCGTGGGTATCTACAAGAACAAGACGGCCCTCGAGGCTTCTTGGAAGTATGCGATGGTCTGCACCGCCGGCGTGGCCTTCGGCCTGTTCGGCACGCTGCTGATCTACGCCAACGCCGCCGACGTGATTCCCAACGCCCACGAGGCCGCATTCCTGTCGTGCGTGCTGCCGTATGCCGACCTGTTCGACCCGACGCTCATGCGCCTCGCCTTTGCGTTTATCGTGATCGGCTTTGGCACCAAGGCCGGCCTGTTCCCCATGCACACTTGGCTGCCCGATGCCCACTCCCAGGCCCCGAGCCCTGTCTCGGCCCTGCTCTCGGGCGTGCTGCTTAAGTGCGCCATGCTTGTGATCATGCGCTTCTACGGCTTTACTATCCAGGCTGTGGGTGCCGAGTATCCGCAACTTTTGCTGTTGATCGTCGGCACGCTGTCCATTTTGGTGGCGGCGCTTTCGATGTTTCGCCAGGACGACCTCAAGCGCCGCTTTGCGTACTCGTCTGTGGAGAACGTGGGCGTTATCGCCCTGTGCCTGGGTATCGGTGGCCCGCTGGGTATCGCCGCGGCCCTGCTGCACTGCGTGTTCCACGGCTTTACCAAGACGCTTGCCTTCTGCGTGTCCGGCAACATTCAGCACGCCTTTGGCACGCGTAGCCTGGCCAAGATCCAGGGCGTCGTCGAGGTTGCCCCCGCAACCGCCGCGCTCGCCGTCCTGGCGCTGCTCGGTCTTGGTGCCTTCCCGCCCTTTGGCATGTTTATCTCCGAGTTCCTGACTTTTGTCGCCGGTGTTACCGCCGGTCCCATGTGGCTGGTCGTCGTGGTCGCCCTCGGTCTTACCGTGGCCATCTCCGCGCTCACCCGCATCGCGCTCAAGTCGGTATTCGGCCATGCACCCCAGGGCATGGATAAGCATGAGGCCCCAGCACTCATGCTTATCCCCGAAATCATCCTGGCTGTCATGATCTTGTGGTTTGGCATCGCCACCCCGCTGCCTCTCGTGCACGGTGTGGAGACCGCGACCGGCATCGTGCTCGAGCAGAGCACCGAGGAACTTCACGCGACGCCGATGTACCGCGCTGTGTTCGGTACCGAGACCGCTCAGAGCGAGGTGGAGTAACGAATGATTGAAACTGAGAACAAGGTGTATGCCCGCCGCTGTGAGAGCCATGTCGAGGCCCTGCGCCGCGCCGTTCCGGGCTGCATCGAGAAGGTCGAGTGGCAGTGCGAGGACCAGCTGACGATCACCGTCAAGCAGGACAAGCTGCCCGAGGCCGTCCACTACCTGTATTACGAGCGCTACGGCTGGATTCCCGTAATCATCGGCAACGACGAGCGCAGTCTGTGCGGTCGCTACGCCGTGTACTACGTCATCTCCATGGAGGGGGAGGACCCCGGCTGGGTGACCGTGCGCACCGAGGTCGATCCCGCCAAGATGACGTTCCCGTCCGTGACGCCCTTTGTCCCCGCCTGCGTGTGGGGCGAGCGCGAGCTTCGCGACATGTTCGGCCTGATCCCCGAGGGTCTGCCCGACCGTCGTCGCCTGGTGTTGCCCGACGATTGGCCCAGCGGCCTGTACCCGCTGCGCAAGGACTCCATGGACTACCGCTTCCGTCCCGCTCCCGCGAGCGACATGGAAAACTACGAGTTCTTGGCCGATACCAAGGGCAAGGAGACGACGCTCGTCCCCATGGGCCCGTTGCACATTACTTCCGACGAGCCCGGCCACTTCCGCCTGTTCGTTGAGGGCGAGACGATCGTCGACGCCGACTACCGTCTGTTCTACGTGCACCGCGGCATGGAGAAGGTCGCTGAGACGCGCCTGAACTATGACGCCGTGACGTTCCTCGCCGACCGCATCTGCGGCATCTGCGGCTGCGCCCACTCGGTGGCCTATGCCGAGGCCGTCGAGCGCGCCCAGGGCATTCATGTCCCGCCGCGCGCCCAGTACATCCGCGCCATCATGCTCGAGGTCGAGCGCCTGCACTCGCATCTGCTCAACATTGGCCTGGCGTCGCACTACACGGGCTTCGACTCCGGCTTCCAGCAGTTCTTCCGCGTCCGCGAGAAGTCCATGGACCTGGCCGAGAAGCTCTCCGGTCACCGCAAGACCTACGGCCTCAACGTGATCGGTGGCGTGCGTCGCGACATTTTGGCCGAGCAGAAGCTTTCCACGCTCACGACCATCCACCAGCTGCGCTCCGAGGTTCAGGAACTCGTCGACGTCTTGCTCTCCACGCCCAACTTTATTGAGCGTACGAGCGGTATCGGCATCTTGGACCGCAAGATCGCTCGCGACTTCTCGCCGGTCGGCCCGCTCATGCGTGGCTCGGGCTATGCCCGCGACGTGCGCTTTGACCATCCCTTCGACGGCTACGCCGATCCGGACGTCCAAAAGATGCATGCTGCCACGGCAGACACCTGCGATGCCTTCGGCCGTACCGCCGTTCGCATCCAGGAGGTCTACGATTCGATCGACATGATCGAGACCATGCTCGAGAACTGCCCGTCGGGCCCCATCCTCACCACGGATTGGGAGTACACCCCGCACAAGTACGCCATCGGCGCCACCGAGGCGCCGCGCGGCGAGGACGTGCACT
This sequence comes from uncultured Collinsella sp., assembly GCA_958435945.1. GTDB lineage: Bacteria > Actinomycetota > Coriobacteriia > Coriobacteriales > Coriobacteriaceae > Collinsella. Next base: position 39,960 of record CAUBIC010000011.1, read on the forward strand.
GGGCCATGCTCGGCAATAACCAGAAGTGCTACCGCTGGCGCGCCAAGGCCGCAACGTACAGCAACTGGCCGGTCCTGCGCTACATGTTCCGCGGCAACACCGTGGGCGACGCGGCGCTGATCGTCGGCTCGCTCGACCCGTGCTACTCCTGCACCGACCGCGTGACGGTGACCGATGTCGCCGCCAAGCGCGACCACGTGCTCGACAAGGAGCAGTTCGAGAACGTCTGGCGCGACAAGTCGCCGCTTGCGGGCGAGGGCACCATGGCTGCTCCGCTCGATGAGGAGGCGCTCTAATATGCTGAAGCTTTGGAAGGTTAACGCCAAGGCCGGCGACGCGACGGTCAAGTACCCGTTTGCGCCGTTCCCCACTAACAAGGACATGCGCGGCAAGCCCGAGCACAATGCCGAGCTCTGCATCGCCTGCGGTGCCTGCGGCGTGGCATGCCCGGCTGATGCCATTCGCATGGACACCGACCTTGCGGCCGATACCATCACCTGGTCGATCGACTACGGTCGTTGCATCTTTTGCGGCCGTTGCGAGGAAGCTTGCCCCATGGAGGCCATCAAGCTCACCGAGGAGTTTGAGCTGGCCGTCATGAGCAAAGACGACCTCACCAGCAAGAGCGTCTACACCCTCGAGCACTGCTCGCGCTGCGGCAAGCCGTTTGCCCCGCACAAGGAAATCGACTACGCCAAGCGCCTGCTGCAAAAGACCGGCGGCATGGAGGCCATCCAGGCCGCCCGTACCGTCGGTATGTGCCAGGAATGCAAGCGCGAGCTCGACGCCCTGCGCGCCGCCTCGGCCGTAAAGACCGGCAACGCTGCCGGCATGGCTGCCAACGAGACGCTTGCGTCCGGTGAGCCCCAGGGCCCCGGCATGGAGTATCTGGGCGGCCACGGCGTGAACCCGGAGTATGTCGACCGCGAGCTCAACCCCGATGCGCCCGAGATTCCCGCCGGTCCTGCGCCGGTCGAGGGCATCATCATGGATTTTGAAACGAAGGAGGAGTAACCATGGCCGAACCCACGCTTTTGCCCGAGCGGCTCCAGTACCGCCCGACCAAGATCGAGCTCGACGAGAGCATCGAGAAGGCCAAGGCGACCCTTCTTAAGAAGATCAAGCGCTCGGTGTACGTCTACCGCGTTGACTGCGGCGGCTGCAACGGCTGCGAGATCGAGATCTTCGGTTCCATCACGCCCGTCTTCGACGTCGAGCGCTTCGGCATCAAGGTCGTGCCCTCGCCCCGTCACGCCGATGTGCTGCTGTACACCGGCGCCGTGACGCGTGCCATGCGCATGCCGGCCCTGCGCGCCTTTGAGGCCGCACCCGATCCCAAGATCGTGGTGTCCTATGGCGCGTGCGGCTGCACTGGTGGCATCTTCTACGACAACTACTGCGTTTGGGGCGGCACGGACAAGATTCTGCCGGTCGATGTCTACATCCCCGGCTGCCCGCCCAGCCCCGCGCAGACCATCTACGGCTTTGCCATGGCGCTCGGTCTGCTGGACCAAAAGCTCCATGCCGAGACCACGGTGGAGGCCGCCGGCGAGCAGGCCGATATCCTGCACCCCGGCGTGCCGCACAAGCTGCGCGTTGCCATCGAGCGCGAGGCTCGCGCCATGAGTGGCTACCGTTACGGCCGCGACCTGGCGAACGAGTTTATGGATACGCTCGAGGGCGCGCCCAAGGGCGATATCCGCGGTGCCATGGCGCTGCTCATCGACAAGCAGGACGATCCGCGCCGCGTCGAGGTGTACTCGGCGCTGCAGGATCTGGTGCTGGCCGGAGGTCGCTAGATGGAGCTCACGGACCGCTCTGGTTACTTTGCGGGTCCCGGTATGCTCGGCGGCTCCTTTGGCGATGCCTCGCGCGCAAGCGACGAGGCCGCCGAGGGCGTCGCCGACCCCTGCCTGGGTCATGCGCCCGACCAGGTGGTCTTTTACGAGCTCACGCGTAAGTTTGTGGAGACCGAGGAAGACGTTCCCCAGGAGGCCTGCGACGTGCTGTACTACACGCTCGCCGTGGGCCACCACACCGGCGTGCTCGATTGCTTTGAGCCGCGCCTGTCGGTGCCGGTGGATGTGCTCTATTCGCTCGTCGACGCGTTGCCGGAGGGGGAGGCCAAGACCAAGTTCGAGGCCATCCGTTCCTTTGGCGAGTGCCAGCTCGACAAGGCGGCAGTGCCGTCGCTGCTCGAGGCCTGCGATGCGCTGCTCGACGAGCGCGGTTTTCGCGGGTCGGCCAAGGCCGGCATCTCGGTGTTCGACGACGACTTTGGCCTGCATGCCCAGCAGGTCGCGTTTCTGATGAAGTTCCGCGATCTGGTTGAGCGCGTGCGCGATGTGTCGGGCGTGTATCTGACGGGAAGGTTGCAGTAATGGGTCGCGTTGTGGATGCTCGTGTGAACGGCGCCCCGTTTGCGGGTATCGTGCTCACGGCGGGAAGCGTGCTGCGTGCCGACGATGCCGCCGGCCCCGTGCTCTCCAAAAAGATGGAGGACGCGCCCATCGCCGGTTGGTACACCATCGACGGCGGGCAAACGCCCGAGGACGACATCATCGAGGTCAAGCGCGAGCGTCCGCCGCGTTTGGTTTTGGTCGATGCCGCCGACATGGCGCTGCCCGTCGGCGCCATCCGCTTGCTCGACAAACGTGACGTGGCCCGCAAGTCGATGTTCACCACGCATTCGCTCCCTTTGTCGATTCTGATCGAGGAAATCGAGCAATCGTGCGAAGATATCGTCTTCATAGGGATTCAGCCGGGCGACACGGAGTTCTACAACCCCATGTCCCCGGAAGTCTTTGACGCCGTCGACGCCGTGTACGACGCCGTGGCCGCCAACGACTTTTCCCACTTTGTCCGCTTGGGGCAAGAGCAATAGGAGCGCTTGTCCCCGCTGATTAGGAAAGAAGTGATTGACATGGCAGATTCCAAGGCAGAATATCCCGCTCCCGATTGCCTGGCGCCTGCCGCGATCGAGGCCAAGACCGAGACCGCCGGCGTGACCAAGGCCAACCTGCCGGTCGCAAAGGCCTTTCTGTTGGCAATGTTCGCCGGTGCGTTCATCGCCTTCGGCGGCCTGTTCTTTACCGTGTTCTTGAGCGATAGCACGCTGGGCTGGGGCGCCCAGCGCGTCGTGGGCGGCCTGTGCTTTTGCCTGGGCCTGGTGCTGGTGCTGGTGTGCGGCGCCGAGCTGTTTACCGGCAATTCGCTTATGGTCTGCGCACTCAAGAGCAAAAAGATCACCCTGGTCCAGATGCTCAAGGCATGGCTAGTCGTGTGGCTTGGTAACTTTGTCGGTGCCCTGTTCATCGTCTTTTTGGTGTACATGGCCGGCATTTACAAGCTCAACGGCGAGGCGGTCGCCAATTCCATGGTGAGCGTCGCCGCCGGCAAGGTGACGATCGACTGGGTGACGATCTTCTTCCGCGGCATCCTGTGCAACATCTTTGTGTGCCTGGCCGTGTGGATCGGTACCGCCGGCAAGACTGTGGTCGATAAGGTTGTGGGCATTCTGCTGCCCATCGCCGCCTTTGTGGCCTGCGGTTTTGAGCACTGCGTCGCCAACATGTACTTTTTGCCCATGGGTGCCGTGATGCACGCGTGCGGCTATGGTGCCAAGGTCGCCGGCGCCGATGCGCTCAACGCTGCGGGCATTGTGTTTAACCTGTCCGCCGCCACGCTGGGCAACATCGTGGGCGGCGCGGTTCTGGTCACGCTCGGCTACTGGTTTATCTACGCCAAGAAGTCCGAGGCGTAAGGTACCGTCTGTTTGACGTTGGGCCTCCCGCGGGGCGTTGCCGTGCGGGAGGCTTTTTGGGTCTGGGGCTCGTTGTCGGGCTGTTGGCCTGTTGTGTTTGGCTGATGAAAGGGGTAATCGAGATGGCATCTGCTGTGAAGCGTGACGGTCGCGCCGTGGTGACCACATGCGGGGGATGCTATGCCGATTGCGCCTTTGCGGCACGCGTTGAGGACGGTCGCGTGGTGGCCGAGTTGCCGGTGTCGGGGCATCCGTGCGCGGCGCGTGCCCTGTGCGCCCGCGGACGGCATCGCCTGGCAATGCCGTTTGACGAGCACGACCGGATTTTGCATCCCATGCGACGCCGCCAGGATGGCTCGGGGTTCGATGTGATTTCGTGGGATGAGGCGTTCGCGCAGATCGCAGCGCGCCTTGGGGAGATTGTTGACGGGCATGGTCCCCGTGCGCTGGGCATGACGCTCGGCGTGCCCTCGTTCGACCGTTACTGGGCGTATCGCTTTATGCATGCGCTGGGCTCGCCCAACGTATACGGTGCCGACGGTGCCTGCGAGGTAAGCCGACTTACCGGCTGGGAGCACAGCTTGGGCTATAGTCCCGCCTCCGACCTGGCGCATACCGATTGCATCATGTATCTGGGGCGCTCCATTGTCGATTCGTCGACGATGGGGGCCGTTGATGCGCTCAACGATGCCCGTCGCCGTGGGGCGAAGATTATCGTGGTCGACCCCCGGCGCAGTGGCTCGGCTGCGCTTGCCGACCGCTGGCTGCGCGTGCGCCCGGGCTGTGACCTGGCCTTGCTGCTGGGCATTGCACATGTGCTCATTGCCGAGGGCCTGTACGACCACGAGTTCGTTGCCCGCTACACCACGGGTTTTGACGAGCTGGCGCAGGCGGCTGCTGTTTGGACGCCTGAGTGGGCCGAGTCGATGTGCGACGTGCCGGCGGACGATATCCGAGCGACTGCGCGTGATTTGGCTGCCGCGGCGCCTGCTGCGGTGGTGGACGCTGGCTTTCATGGTGGCATCGGTATCGCGTATGCCAACAGTACGCAGACGGCGCGAGCTATCTGCATGGTTGATGTGCTGCTGGGCTGTATTGGACATGCGGGCGGCGCGCTCAATCCACCCACGCCGCTCGTGTTGGGCGACCTCGATCCCGCACGCTTTGCGACGCCGCCGGTGCCGCGCGGGCCCAAGCTGGGGTCCGAGCGCTATCCACTGGTCGATCCGGTGCGCGGCCTGTGCACGACCATCGGTCAGTCGATTCTTGCCGGCGATTTGCGTGGGCTCATCGTCTATGCCAGTAACCCCGGCGCGGGCTATGGCAACGCGCAGGCTTGGTTGGGTATTTTGCAGCAGCTCGACTTGCTCGTGACGATTGATATTCGCTGGTCCGAGACGGCGCGCGCTTCTGACTTCGTGCTGCCCGATGTGACGTATCTGGAGGCCGACCGTGGCTTGGGAACGGTGACAGGCGCCAACGATACGCGCGTGTTCTACCGCAATGCCGTGCTGCCCGTGCAGCATGGCGACACGCGTCCCGGCCGGGAGATTTTTGCCGGTCTGGCGCAGGCGTGTGGCATGGGCGAGTACTTCCAGTTTACGTCTGACGATCTGGCGGCTGCCCAGGTGGCGCCTTTTGGGATCAATCTTGACAAGCTCAAGGAGCGCGGCTGGGCCGACACGGGTGTTGCGTTGCCGTCGCGTACGGGCGAGCCGGCGATTCCCTTGGATGGCGGCAAAATTGCGCTGGCAAGTGACGTATGGGAGCGTGCCGGCTTGGGATGCGTGCCAGATTGGATCGCGCCGATGGTGGAGCCCAGCCCGGGGACGTTTCGCCTCATTAGCGGCAATCGACCCTTTGAGTCGCATACCTCGCGCAGGCTGGCGGCGGCTGGCGCCGCCGAGACGGGCTCGGATCTTGATGCCGTGCAGATGAATGCCGATGCCGCTGCGCGCATGGGCATTGCCGATGGCGAGGTCGTCGAGCTTGTGAGCGACATGGGCCGCGACCGCGTGCGCGTGGAGACGACGCCGTATCTGCATCCGGCGTCCATCTTCACCTCGGCCGCCCCCGGCGGGCGTTCGTTTGGTGCCGATGCCGGTGGCGCTCAAGCCTTGGGCGTGGGCCCACTCGACCATACGCCGCTGCGCTGGGACCCGTTGACGGGTGCCGCGCTCACCCAGGAAAACGCCGTTCGCGTGGAAAAGATCGCGGCGCGCGAGGATAATAACGAGTAATTGACTCAGCTGATGCATTCGACTGATCCACGTTTCTTTTGAAAGGCCGCACATGAGCGATAGCCAGAACATGACCGATGAGGTGCGCGCCCGCCTGCGCGCCATTCCCTCCGTCAACGAGCTGCTTGCCGAGTGGCCGGTAGTGAAGGCGGCGGGGGAGACCTGCGACGCGGTGGTGCATGCTGCCGTCACGGCCGAGCTCGACGAGGAGCGAGCCGCCATTCGCGCCGGCGCCGCCCCGCGCTCTAAGCGCGACCTAGCCTCGGCCATCGAGTGGCGTGCGCACCGCTCCGCGCTGCCGAGCCTGCGCCCTGCCGTCAACGCAACGGGCGTGGTCATCCATACCAACTTGGGTCGCGCCCCGCTCGCGGAGTCGGCGGCAAAGGCCGTGGCCGAGGTCGCGCGCGGGTACAGTACGCTCGAGTACAGCGTGGACACCTGTTCGCGCGGGTCGCGCAAGGAGCACGCCGCGCAGCTGATTCGCTCTCTCACCGGTGCCGAGGACGCGCTTGTGGTCAACAACAACGCCGCCGCGGTGCTGCTGGTGCTGGCGACTCACGCTGCGGGCAAAGAGGTTATCGTCAGCCGCGGCGAGCTTGTCGAGATTGGCGGCAGCTTTCGCATCCCCGATGTCATGGCGGCTTCGGGCGCCAAGCTCGTCGAGGTCGGCGCCACCAACCGCACGCATTTGGGCGACTACGAGCGCGCCATCACGCCCGATACGGCGATGATCCTCAAGGTCCATCCTTCCAACTATCGCATCGAGGGCTTTCACGAGGAGGTGGGCTCTCGGGAGCTTGCGGCGCTTGCTCACAAGCATGGCCTGCTGTTCTACGAGGATCAGGGCTCGGGCGCGCTGTTGCCCGACGACATCTTGGTGCGCGGCGGTGAGGAACCCACGCCGGCTTCGGTCGCGGCGGGGCTCGATATCGTGTCGTGCTCGGGCGATAAACTGCTCGGTGCCGCACAGGCGGGCATTATCATGGGCCGTCGCGATCTGGTCCAGGCCTGTGGGTCGCATCCGCTTATGCGTGCCCTGCGCCCGGGCAAGCTCGCGCTGGCGGCGCTCGAGGCCACACTGCGCATTTACATGGATGGGGCGGATGTGGCCCATCGCGAGGTGCCGGTGCTCAACATGCTCACGCTTCCGCAGGCTCATCTGGAGCGTCGCGCACGCAAGCTGCGCGAGTTGATGGTGGCGGGCCTCGATAAGGCTGGCTGCCCGTGTGCCGTGCAGGTGGAAATCGTCGAGGAGTCGTCGACTCCCGGCGGCGGCTCGCTGCCCACCGTCGAGCTGCCCACGATGTGCGTTGCCGTGCGTCTTGTTGACGCGCGCTTGACGGTCGATGCGCTCAAGCGCTCGCTTGTCCAGGACTTCGACACGCCGGTCGTCACGCGAACCTCGCACGATCGCATTTTGTTTGACGTCCGTACGCTCGTGGGCGACCGCGATATCGAGACGGCGGCGTCGACGCTCGTCGCGTGCGTTGAGAAGGCGATTGCTCGATGAGTGAGGTTCAGGCGCTGGTGGAGTGCCCCGTTATCGTTGGCACGGCGGGTCACGTTGACCATGGTAAGTCGGCACTGATCGAGGCACTGACTGGCAAGAATCCCGATCGTTTGGAGGTTGAGCGCCGTCGCGGTATGACCGTGGAGCTGGGCTTTGGCGAGCTGGCGCTGACGAGTGGCAAGATCGTTGGCCTGGTCGACGTGCCGGGCCACGCGCATTACTTGCGCGCCATGGTGCAGGGCGCCACGGGCATCGACGTGGCCGTTCTGGTGGTTTCGGCCGTCGAGGGCGTGATGCCGCAGACCCGCGAGCACGTGCACGTGCTGGAGCTGCTGGGTGTCACGCATATGGTGGTGGCGCTGACGATGTGTGACCTGGCCGATGCCGAGATGACCGAGCTTGCCGAGCTCGATGTCGATGACTTTTTGTCAGGTACCGTGTTTGCAGGCGCGCCGATCGTACCCGTGTCGTCCAAGACAGGCGAGGGGATCGAAAGGCTGCTCGCCGTGCTCGACGAGCAGGTTGCCGCTTGCTGGGATGCCTGTCGCGACCGTTCCGATCGGAGCGATGCCGCGCCGCGCCTGCCGATTGACCGCTGCTTTACGATTAAGGGCGTCGGCACCGTCGTGACGGGAACGCTGCACGATGCGCCGGTTGCGGTGGGCGACGAGCTGATGGCCTTGCCGTCGCGTACGGTCTGTCGTGTGCGCGGGATTCAGGTGCATGGCGATACGCCGCGCGCGCTGCCTGGGCAACGCGTGGCGCTCAACCTGGTTGGTGACGGTGTCGCGGTGCTTGACCGTGGCGAGATGCTGGGCGTGGCGGGCCGTTTTGGTCAGACGTTGCGCTTTATGATGACGTTCACCTACCTGGGCCGCGAGGGCGCCAAGCCGCGCGTGCTTGAGTCGGGTGCGCGTGTGCATGTGATGGCCGGCACGGCCGAGGTCGTCGGCCGCATCATGCTTTTGGAGGGCGAGGCCCCCATGGCGGTGGGCGAGACCCGTACCGTACAGGTGCGCTTGGAGGAGCCGCTGCCCCTGCGCGCCGGAGACCATGCCGTGGTGCTGTCGTATTCGCCGATCATGCTTATTGGTGGAGGGCGCGTACTGTTGTCGCGCTGCCGCCGTTCGCGCGAGCTTTCGGCCGGCGAGCGCGCGCTGTTTACGGCGCTCGAGTCCGGCGATATCGCGGGCGGTGTGGGCGCGTGGCTAGCGTTGCAGACGCTGCCGGTTACGGCGATTGATGTTGCCGAGGCTTTGGATCTTGGTGTCGGCGAGGCCGATGCCGCACTGCGCGGGTTGGTGGCGCAGGGCTCCGTTCGCAAGCTTGCCGTGGGTGATGCGGACCTCTATGCGGACGCCGTGGTGCTGGACGCCGGGATGGATGCACTGGCGGCGACCCTGTCAGCCATGCACGCGGCGGCTCCCAAGGAGACGGGCTTTACGCCCGGCGCCGTTGCCCATGCTGCGTGGTCTGCCGCTGACGATACGGTTGCCGCAGCCCTTATTTCCGAGGGCTGCGCGCGTGGCGTATGCGCTGCCGAGGGGGCCGAGGTGTTCGACCCGCACTCGGCCGCCGCGGCGGCACGCGTGGTGCGCGAGGCCTGCGAACGTATCGTTGCCTTGCTGGACGAAGCCGGCCTCGATGCGCCGACGCTGCCCGAGGTTGGCGAGCAGTTGCAGCTCGATCGCGACACCATGACGCGTGCCCTGCGCGAGCTTTCGCTCAACCGTTCCATCGTGAAGATCGAGCGTGACGTTGCCTTGTCCGCTGCCGCCGAGGCCCATGCGCGCGAGCTCGTCGCCGCCGCCATTGAGACGGCCGGCGGCGCTGCTACCACGAGCGTGCTGCGCGAGGCCCTCGGTGTGTCGCGCAAGCGTGCCATCAGCATCTTGGAGCACCTGGATGCCGTACGCTTTACGGTGCTCGACAAAGAGGCCGGCGGCCTGCGCTCCCTGCGCTAGGGACCGCCGTATCGCCGTTCGCTAACAGACGGGACTGCGGATGATTTTTCTGGGACGGGGATTAAAAAATCATTAGGCACGCAATGATTTTTTAATCCCCGTCCCAGAAAAATCATCCTTTGATCCAGCTTTGGGTAGTTAAAGCGGTCCCGTCCCAATTCGCTAGCCTGCTCGGTTTGGTAAAATACCGCCGCACTTGGGAACGGATGGGCTCCGGTGGGCTCCGCGGTCCTCAAAACCGTTGCGAGGCGTGCAAAACGTCTTGGATGTGTTCGATTCACATACGTTCCCGCCATACGCTACCAGCGCTTTTCTGCTCGCGGTCTTGCTGCGTGCCGCAAAGGCGCTGTTTTGTTTTTGTACGAGCTTTTTGTAGCAACGCTATTTCGGCGGCTGTATTTAGCTTCGTGCACCGGGTTTCGAGCATGCCGATGGAGGTGTTTTGCCGTATGACTACCGTAAGACGTGCCGATCTTTCTTGTGTCGTCCAGGCGGGCGGGCTGTCCTCGCGCATGGGCTGCGATAAGGCTCGCATGGCGTTTTGCGGCGAGCCGCTCATCGAGCGCGTGCTGGGTCGGTTGGCGCCAGTTGCCGATGAGTTAGTCGTGACGACTTCGCGTCCCAGCGAGCTTGCCTACCTTGAGGAGCGCACGTTTGGCGGCCTGATGCCGCGAATAGTGCCGGACCTTGAGGGGCCGGCGGGCGCCATGCGCGGCATCGCGAGTTCGCTGACTGCAGCCCGGCTGCCTCTCGTGGCTATCGTCGCCTGTGATATGCCGTTTCTCTCTTCGGAGCTGATCGGTGCCCTTGCCAATCGTGTTGAGGCCGAGGCGCTCGACGTGTGCGTGCCGCGCGAGGAGCGGGGGATTGAGCCGCTTTGCGCCGTCTGGCGCCGTGACGCGTGTACGCCGGTTGCCCATGAGCTGCTCGCCTGCGACCGTCAGCGAATTCGCTGCCTGATCGACCGAGTGAACGCTGGGTATTTGGATGAGCCTCAGATTGTTGAGGTCGCAGGCTCGACGCTCTGCTTCGAAAACGTTAATACGCCCGAGGAGTTTGTGGCGGCCGAGTTACTCGCCTAGACGATTGGAGTTGTCATGTCTCACGATATTTGTCCCGACACGGGAGAGCCTTGCACTTGCGACGGGTCCGAACCCTGTGCCTGCGGTTGCGGTGGCTGTGGACATACCGCGGAAGAGGAAGCGGCCGCCGAGGCGTATCGTGAGGCACACCGCGAAGGCCCGTCGGGTGGCGCTCTCGACCACGAACGCAAGATTATCGTGTCGTTCGACAGCACTTTCGATGTGATGGAATGCGAACAGCTGTGTCTTGCCGCCGGTGTGCCCGGGCGCATCATGCCGCTGCCCGGCTCCATCACCGCCGGCTGCGGGCTGTGCTGGGCCATGCCGTTCTCGGGCGACGCTCTCGCCGCCTTCCGCGCCGCCACCGAGGGCCGCATAACCCCTGCCGACTACCATCAGCTCGTCCTCTAACCACCAACACCACCACAAAGGTGCCTGTGAACTGCGCTCCGAAACTTGGACTGAATAAATAGCGACTACGCCGCAAGGGCCCGGTTCCGGAACTCCTCCGGCGTCAGGCCCTTCAATCTTACCTGCCTGCGCCGCGTGTTCCAATGGGCTATGTACTCCTCCAGGTCGCGCTTGAAGTCCCCGAAGCTGCCCCACTCCCTGCCGCGGTAGAACTCGTCCTTCACGTGGCCGAAGAGCTGCTCGGTGGCGGCGTTGTCGATGCAGTTCCCCTTGCGCGACATGCTCTGGGTGATGCCCGCCCCCTCCAGCCTGGAGGCGTAGGACTCGTGCTGGTACTGCCAGCCCATGTCCGAGTGCATGGTCGGCGCCGCCCCGTCGGGCAGGGCCTCGAGGAGCCGGTCGAGCATCCTGTGCTGCTGGGCGAGGTCCGGCGAGGTCGATATGTCGCTCGCCACGATCTCCTTCGTGCAGAAGTCGAGCACCGGGGCTCAGTAGGCCTTGGCGCCGGCCACCTTGAACTCGGTGACGTCGGTGCCGAGCTTCTGCCACGGCCCCTCGGCGCCGAAGTCCCTCGCGATGACGTTCTCGAACGTGCTCCCCACGAGCCCCCTGTAGGAGCTGTACCGGCGGCGGGAGCCCCGGCGGCGTATCCCGCACCGGATGCCCATCTCGCGCATCATCTTGAGCACGGTCTTGTCGGCCACGACCGCGCCCAGCTCGGCGCGCAGGCACATGGCTATCTGCCGGTGCCCGCAGCCGTTGGCGGTGCGCGAGAATATCTCGGCCGCGGCGTCGCGCAGCTCGGGCCTGGTCGGCCTTCGCGGGTGCGCCAGCGCGTAGTAGTAGGTCGACCTCCTGAGCCCCGAGCACTCCAGCAGGTGGCGCAGGGAGTGCCCCTCCGCGCGCAGCGCCCTCACCGCCTCGGCCGCCGCCCTGGTCAGAGCCCGTCCCGCTCGACCAGGGCGCGCAATTTTTTTAGGTAGGCGACCTCGGCCTCGAGCCTGCGGCAGCGCTCCTCGAGCTCCTGCTCGCGGGTGCGGGCCCGGGGTTTCGACCTCGACCCCCTCGGCCTGCCCTTCGGGCGGGGCCGCAGCGCCTCGGCGCCGCCCTCGCGGTAGAGCCTGCACCAGCGCTCCAGCGGGGACTTCGACCTGATCCCGAACTCGGCCATGGCGTCGGCCTTCGCCATCCCGCCGTCGACCACGGCCGACGCCGCGGCGACCCTCTGCTCGAATGTGTACCTGGATTGTTTCCCGCCCATGGACAGCAGCGCCTCGCTTCCGAACGCCCGGTATACCCGCTGCCATTCTCTCACGGTCTCGCGGGGGACGGACAGGGCCTCGGCCGCCGGCTTGCAGCCGACGCCGGCGTCGAAGAGCTCGACGGCCCGCCTCCTGGACTCCAGGTCGTGCTTCACCCTGAGGTCTATACTCATGGAAAACCTCCCATTTCCCGATGTCCAAGAAATGGGAGGCAGTTCACAGGCACCTTTGTGGTGGTTTGGAACACGTGGACGAAACAGGTTTGAAACACGGGTTTTGCATGTCAGGCACTCAAAAACGCTTCTACCTGCATCGTAATCAAAACGAAACATCTGCTCGTCGGCTTATGCGAAACTTTGCTGCAACAGTGCGATATTATCCATACTCGATAAAGTTCGCGGCGCATAGGGTGCCGCGACCGACATTTTTCGTTTCCCATCATTGGAGGAAGCATGAGCTACACGCAGAAAGTTCTCGAAGAGCTCAAGGCCCGCTATCCCGAGCAGCCTGAGTTCATCCAGGCCGCGACCGAGATCCTCGGCACGATCCAGCCGGCGCTCGACGTCCACCCCGAGTACGAGGAGGCCGCCCTGCTGGAGCGCCTCGTCGAGCCCGAGCGCATCGTCATGTTCCGTGTTCCCTGGATCGACGACCAGGGCAAGGTTCAGGTCAACCGCGGTTATCGCGTCGAGTTCAACTCTGCCATTGGACCCTACAAGGGCGGTCTGCGTTTTAACCCGACGGTCACCTTGGGTATGCTCAAGTTCCTGGGTCTGGAGCAGATTCTCAAGAACAGCCTGACCACCCTTCCCATGGGCGGCGGCAAGGGCGGCTCCGACTTTGACCCCAAGGGCAAGTCCAACAACGAGATCATGCACTTCTGCCAGTCCTTCATGACCGAGCTCTATCGCCACATTGGCCCCAACACCGACGTTCCCGCCGGCGACCTGGGCGTTGGCGGCCGCGAGGTTGCCTACCTGTTCGGTCAGTACAAGCGCCTGACCAACGAGTGGACCGGCGTCCTCACCGGCAAGGGCCTCTCCTTTGGCGGCTCGCTCGCCCGTACCGAGGCCACCGGTTACGGTCTGGTCTACTTTGTGGACGAGTACCTCAAGAGCCGCGGCGACTCCTTCGAGGGCAAGAACGTCGTCGTTCACGGCTCCGGTAACGTCGCCATCTACGCGGTCCAGAAGGTCGCCCAGCTCGGTGGCAAGGTGCTGGCCTGTTCCGATACCCACGGCTGGGTCGAGGATCCCGACGGCATCGACTACACCGTGCTCGAGCACGTCTACAACAAGAAGCGCTCTGGCCACGACAAGGGCGTCACGCTCGCTATGTACGTTGACGAGAAGCCCAACGCCGTGTGGCACGAGGGCGACGGCCGCGGCGTGTGGCAGCTTCCTTGCGACATCGCACTGCCCTGCGCTTGCGAGAACACGCTGCTGCTCGAGGACGCCCAGGCGCTCGTCGCCAACGGCTGCAAGGTGGTCGGCGAGGGCGCGAACATGCCCACGACCATCGAGGCCACAACCTACTTCCAGGAGAACGGCGTCGCCTTTATGCCCGGTAAGGCTGCCAACGCCGGCGGCGTGCTCGTGTCCGGTCTGGAGATGAGCCAGAATGCCGAGCACCTGTCCTGGACCTTCGAGGAGGTCGACGGCAAGCTCGAGCAGCTCATGCGCGGCATGTTCCACAACGTGGACGACACCGCCAAGGAGTATGGCCAGGAGGGCAACTTTGTCATGGGCGCCAACATCGCCGGCTTCCTGAAGGTCGCCGACGCCATGCTCGCCCAGGGCGTCTGCTAAATCTTTGCTTGACATAGCATGTGATGAGGCTCCCAGTCATCTTGGCTGGGAGCCTTTTTTGATCCGCATGCGACGGAGGAAAACGGATCATTTTGTCCCGACACGAGCTGTGCGCTCACGTTTGGTACACTTAAAGGTACTGGACAAGTGGAGAGATGGGGGAGAACGTGCTCAAGTTCGGTACCTACGTCCGTGTTGGAAACGCGGCCGAAGCCTATGAGCTCTTACAGAAGAACCGCAACAACAAGATTGTGGGCGGCGGCATCTGGATGCGCCTGGGTTCGCGTCGAGTGGCGACGGCGATTGACCTTTCGGCCTGCGGGCTCGATCAAATCGAGGAGACCGAGACCGAGTTTCGCATCGGTGCCATGTGTACCCTGCGCCAGCTCGAGCGCCATGCCGAGCTCAACGCACTTGTCAACCATGTCTTTGAGTTCGCCGTCCACGATATCGTGGGCGTGCAGCTGCGTAACACCGCCACGGTGGGCGGCAGCATCTATGGTCGCTTTGGCTTCTCTGACGTGCTCTCGGCGTTCCTGGCGCTCGATTCGTATGTTGAGCTGACGGGCGCCGGCCGCGTGCCGCTCGCCGAGTTCGTGCGGATGGGCTACGTGCGCGACGTTATTGAGCATGTCGTGGTCGTCAAGCACGATTACCGTGCGAGCTACGAGGCCGTGCGCAAGGCCGCGACGGACTTCCCCTCACTGAACGTCACCGCCGCCTGGTGGGACAACAGCTGGCATGTCACCGTGGGTGCCCGCCCGCTGCGCGCGACCCTGCTGCAGGGCGAGGTATGTGGCCTTACCGCCGAGCAGCCTTCCGAGGACGAGCTGCGCGCCCTGGCCGCATCCGTGCGTGCCCTGAGCTACGGCACCAACATGTGGGGCTCGGCTGACTACCGCCGCCGCATCTCTGCCCCGCTTGCCGTCCAGGCTGTGCGCCGCGCCGCCGGCATCGAGCTTTCGGCCGCGCTTGCCCGCGAGCTCGAGACCGTGCAGATCCCCAAGTTTGCCACGGACGAGTATTCCTGCCGCCGCGTGCCCGGCGTCGATTCTAGCGAGGTGCGCTAATGGCTGCCAAACTCATCGATCTCTCCTTTACGCTCAACGGCCGCAAGGTCAAGGTTCAGATTGCCCCCGACACCATGCTCTTTGCGCTGTTGCGCGAGCAGGGCTGCGCGTCGGTGCGATGCGCCTGCGAGACCACCAACTGCGGCCTGTGCACGGTGTGGCTCGACGGCGATCCGGTGTTGAGCTGCTCGGTTCCCGCCGCCCGCGTCGAGGGCCGCTCCATCACCACGCTCGAGGGCCTCAAGGCCGAGTCCGAGGCGCTCGCCCGTGCGATGGCTGCCGAAGGTGCCGAGCAGTGCGGTTTTTGCGCCCCCGGCCTCATCATGAACGTGCTGGCGCTTGCCCGCGCCGCCAAGGAGGACCCGAGCCTCGTCGCCACGCGCGAGGAGCTCTCACGCCAGCTCGCCGGCAACCTCTGCCGCTGCAGCGGCTACGAGAGCCAGCTGCGCGCCATCGTTCGCTTCCTCAACGAGTCCGGCGTGCAGGTGGGCTTTGAGATGCCCGAGCTGCCGGTCAACGACACCAGCTGCGACGGTGTCTCCTACAAGCAGATCACTCACAAGCAGCCCAAGAAGGACTCGAAGGCCCTGCTCGAGGGCCGTCCCGTCTACACGGGCGATATGGTGCCCGCCGGCGCGCTCATCGTCAAACTCAAGCGCAGCCCCTATGCCCGCGCCAAGATCCGCTCCATCGACACCTCGCGCGCCCTGAAGGTGCCCGGCGTGGTGGGCGTCTACACCTACGAGGACGTACCCCAGCGCCGCTTTACTATCGCCGGCCAGAGCTATCCGCAGCCGAGTCCCTACGATCGCTTGATCCTCGAGAACCTCGTCCGCTACCAAAACGAAGAGGTGGCGATCGTCGCCGCCGAGACCGAGGAGGCCGCCGACAAGGCGCTCAAGCTCATCAAGGTCGACTATGAGGTGCTCGAGCCCCTGCTCGACTTTACCCAGGCGCTCGATAATGACATCGTGGTCCACCCCGAGGGCGACGTGACCTTTATGTTCCCGCAGGGCGGCGATGTTCCGCGCAACCTGGTCTGCAGTGGTACCAGCGATTTTGGCGACCTGGACGAGGCCTTCGCCCAGAGCGATATCGTCTTTGAGCGCACCTACACCAGCCAGGCCACGCAGACCGCGCCCATGGAAACTTTCCGCGCCTTCGCGACGACCGACGCGTTTGGGCGCATCTCGGTGACCACCTCTACGCAGGTGCCCTTCCACGTGCGCCGCATGGTCGCTCAGTCGCTCGACATTCCGCAATCGCAGGTGCAGGTCATTAAGCCGCGCATCGGCGGCGGCTTTGGCTCCAAGCAGACGGGCTGCTGCGAGATCTTCGTGGCGTTCGTGACCCAGCAGACTGGCCGTCCGAGCTACTGCTGCTACACCCGCGAGGAGACCATCACCGCAGGCAACTCGCGCCACCAGATGCAGATGACCGTCAAGCTGGGCGCCATGAACGACGGCACCATCACGGCCATCGACCTGCATACGCTGTCCAATGCCGGTGCGTATGGCGAGCACGCCACCACGACGATCGGCCTTTCGGGTCACAAGAGCCTGCCCATCTACAACCACGTGAAGGCGAGCCGCTTTAGCTGGGACGCCGTCTACACCAACACTAACCGCGGCGGCGCGTATCGCGGCTACGGTGCCACCCAGGGCCAGTTTGCCGTGGAGAGCGCCGTCAACGAGCTTGCCGACATGCTGCACATGGACCCCGCCGACCTGCGTCTTAAAAACATTGTGCGCGAGGGCGAAGTCATGCCGCAGTACTACAACGAGAAGCTCAACGCCTGCGCGCTCGACCGCTGCCTGCTGCGCGCGATGGACATGATCGGCTGGCGAGACAAGCCACTAGCCGTCGACCTGGGCGACCGCGTGCGTGCTCTGGGATGTGCGCTCACCATGCAGGGCTCTGGCATTTCCAACGTGGACATCGCCGGCATCGACATGCGCCTGGAAGAGGACGACTTCATTACCATCGGCACCGGCGCCACCGATAACGGCATGGGCGTCGACACGATCCTGGCGCAGATTGCCGCCGAGGAGCTGGGCGTGGAGAGCTCGCTCATTGTGGTGCGCGGCGTGGACACCGATGTGTCGCCGTTCGACGCCGGCTCGTACGCGAGCTCGGGCACGTACGTGACGGGCCTTGCCGCCAAGAACGCCGCGACCGAGCTGCGCGAGAAGATTTGCACCAAGGCTGCCCAGATGTGGGACGTTGACGCCGCCGATGTGGTCTTTGATGGCCAGTACGTGCGTCTGTCCGACGAGCGTGCCGCGCGCGAGCAGAATCGCTACCTCACGCTGCGCGACTTTGCCAACCTGTGCGTCAAGAACATCGCGGGCGGCGACGCGCTCACCTCGCACGCCTCTGCCTGCCTGCCCGTTTCGCCTCCGCCGTTTATGGCCGGCATTGCCGAGGTCGAGGTCGACAAGGCTACCGGCAAGGTGACTGTGGTGGACTATGCGGCGGCCGTGGACTGCGGCACCGTGATCAACGAGGCGCTCGCGCGCGTCCAGGCTGAGGGCGGCATTGCCCAGGGCATCGGCCATGCGCTCTACGAGATCGTCGAGCACGACGACCGCGGCCGCCTGCGCACCGGCAACTTTATGAGCTACAAGCTACCCACGCGCCTGGATATCGGCAGCATACGCGTGGCCTTTGAGCCGAGCTACGAGCCGACGGGTCCGTTTGGTGCCAAGTCGATCGGCGAGGTCGTCATCAACACGCCGCTCGCCGCCGTGGCCTCGGCCGTGGCACACGCCACCGGCCACCAGGTGCGCTCGCTGCCGATCACGCCCGAGAAGGCCCTGCTGGGGGAGTAGCGGGTCTGCGGACAAGTCGTAATTTGCGGGGCGGGGCAACTCGCCCCGCCTTTTGCACTCGTGGTGAGGTCGTGAGTCTGTAAAAGGTGTGCGTGCGCTTGCCGCTCGTATCTGCTATCATTCCTAGTCTGTGCGCTCATGCGGGCGTGGCGGAATTGGTAGACGCGCCAGATTTAGGTTCTGGTGGGATTCCCGTGAAGGTTCGAGTCCTTTCGCCCGCACCAACGCACCCGCGTCGGCTTATGCCCTCGCGACGCTTGTTGCATAAAGGTACCAGCACCTCAGATAAGCTGGGCAGTATGAGGAGGAACGTGTTGAACATCACCGCTTCTGACGTCAAGGACGCCAAGCTCACCGCTACGGTCACCATCCCGGCCGCCGACGTCGACGCCGCGATCAAGAAGGCCTACAAGGACACCGCCAAGAAGTACCGCTTCCCGGGTTTCCGCGCCGGTAAGGCCCCCCGTCCGGTCATCGACTCTGCTCTTGGCGCCGAGGCTACCCTCGCCCAGGCCACCAATGACCTGATCGCCGCCAACGAGCCCGCCGTCCTCAACGAGCTGGACATCGTCCCCACCAAGAACGGTGACTACAAGGACCTCGACCTCGCCAAGGATCACGAGGACTACACCTACACCGTCGAGTTCTCCCTGCGTCCTGCCGCTGAGCTCTCCTCCTTCGACGCCGTCGAGATCGAGATGCCCCCTGCGGAGGTCACCGAGTCCGAGATTAACAACCAGGTCGAGATGCTCCTCAACTACCGTGCCACCTTCGAGGACGTCGAGGGTCGCGCCGTCGAGGCCGAGGACTACGTCACCGTCGACCTCAAGGCCGTCGAGAATGCCGACAACTTTGCCGCCGAGGGCCGCATGCTCATCGCCGGTAGCGACAGCAACCCCAAGGAGTTCAACGAGGCCCTGATCGGCGCCAACGTTGACGACGTCAAGACCGTCACCTGGACCGACGAGGTCGAGGAAGGCGAGGAGGCCGAGACCCACACCGTCGAGGTCACCGTCAAGGGCATCAAGGTCCGCAACACCCCCGAGCTCACCGACGAGCTCGTCAAGTCCGACTTTGGCTTCGACAGCATCGACGCCATGCGCGACGCCATCAAGATCGAGATCGAGCAGGACAAGGCTTCCCGCCTCCCGGCCGAGAAGGAGAACCGTTGCGTTTCCGCTCTCGCCGAGCGCCTGCAGCTCGAGGAGATGGACGCCGACTACGAGCAGTCCGTCTTTGAGGAGCTTGGCCAGAACTTCCTGTCCAACCTCGCTGCCCGCGGCATGACGCTGGATACCTGGCTGCCCGCTTCCGGCCTGACCATGGAGCAGTTCATCGGCGACCTGCACAAGCAGGCCAACGACGTTGCCCGTGAGTCCCTGGCTCTTGACGCCCTCGCCCGTGAGCTCAAGATCGAGGTCACCGAGGACGACATCAACGCCGAGTTCGAGAAGGCCGGCGTCAAGGACGTCGAGGCTTCCAAGGCCGAGTTCATCGCCGATGGCCGCATGCCCGCCGTCCGCGAGTCCATCCGTCGCTCCAAGGCCGTCGACTACCTGGTCGAGAACGCCAAGGTGACCGAGGTCGACGAGACCGCCAAGGACGCCGCGTAATTCTCGCCACCTTGCCCGCGAGCGCATGCCTGCGCCCGTGATGGGGTAAAGTTATACACCGGTTATCCGGTTGCTTCGTACGGTGCCAGCCAATGCATAGCATGCGGGCACCGTACGTTTATCTAGAACCAATTTGGTCCGTAAGAGAGAAATGGAGATGCGTATGATCGCTAAGTTCGATTCCGCCCTCGTGCCATACGTTATCGAGCAGACGCCGCGCGGCGAGCGCAGCTACGATATCTATTCGCGCCTGCTCAACGACCGCATCATCTTCTTGGGCGAGGAGATCAACTCCGTCAGCGCCAACCTGGTCGTTGCCCAGCTGCTGCATCTTGAGAGCCAGGATGCCGAGAAGGATATCTCGCTCTACATCAATTCGCCCGGTGGCGAGGTCTACTCCGGTCTGGCGATTCTTGACACTATGAATTTCATTAAGCCGCAGGTCTCCACTATTTGTGTCGGTATGGCCGCGTCTATGGCCGCCGTGCTGCTTTCGGCTGGCGCCAAGGGCAAGCGCTTCTGCTTGCCGCACTCCAAGGTTATGATTCACCAGCCCAGCGGCGGTGCCCAGGGTCAGCAGACCGAGATCGAGATCGTGGCCGAGGAGATCAAGAAGACCCGTCGCGAGCTCAACCAGATCCTGTCCGACGCCTCGGGCCAGCCTATCGAGAAGGTCCAGGCCGATACCGAGCGCGACAACTACCTGTCCGCTGCCGAGGCCCTCGACTACGGCCTGATCGACCGTATTGTCACCTCGCGCGACCTCGCCGCGAAGGACGCCTAGGATGGCCGGTAACATGCAGGACAACTTCGACGAGAACGGCAACCCCATCCGTTGCTCCTTCTGCGGAAAAGAGCAGGGTCAGGTTCGCCGTCTTGTTAAGGGTCCGACCAACATCTTTATCTGCGACGAGTGCGTTGCCGCCTGCTCCGAGATCTTGGAGGAGTCACTGGCTTCGGACTTTATGGACGCTGCCCGCAACGGCAAGCTGCCGGGCTTCCTCAATGACCACGGCCAGGCTGCATCCCAGCCCGCCGTGGACCCCGAGTCCGAGGGCTTTGAGCTCGAGGACGACGCCCGCCAGGTCATTACGCATGTGCCGACGCCGCACGAGATCTATGACGAGCTTTCGGCCTATGTCATGGGCCAGGAGGACGCCAAGCGCGCCATGTCGGTTGCCGTGTACAACCATTACCGCCGCGTGATCGAGGGCGGTGCTGCGCTTTCGGCCTTTGACGATGGCTTGGACTCGCAGCTTGACGATGATATGGACGAGGTGGAGCTCGCCAAGTCCAACATTTTGCTGCTCGGTCCCACCGGCACCGGTAAGACCCTGCTCGCCCAGACGCTCGCGCGCATCCTCGAGGTGCCGTTTGCCATCGCCGACGCCACCGCGCTCACCGAGGCCGGTTACGTCGGCGAGGACGTGGAGAACATCCTGCTTAAGCTCATCAATGCCGCCGACGGCGATATTGAGCGCGCACAGGTGGGCATCATCTACGTGGACGAGATCGACAAAATCGCCCGCAAGGCCGAGAACCTCTCCATCACCCGCGACGTTTCGGGCGAGGGAGTTCAGCAGGCGCTGCTTAAGATCCTTGAGGGCACGGTGGCAAGCGTTCCACCCACCGGCGGCCGCAAGCATCCCCAACAGGAGCTGCTGCAGATCGACACGACCAACATTCTGTTTATCTGCGGCGGTGCCTTTGTGGGTCTGGACAAGATCATCGCCGATCGCGTGGGCAACAAGGGCGTGGGCTTTAACTCCGAGATCGCCGGCCCCACCTCGGTCGACGAGAACGATCTGCTGCGCCAGGTGCTCCCGCAGGACCTCAACGCCTTTGGCATGATCCCCGAGTTTGTGGGACGTACGCCCGTCGTCACCCAGACGCAGGCGCTCGACGAGGACGACCTGGTGTCGATCCTGACCGAGCCCAAGAACGCTGTGGTGCGTCAGTACCGCAAGATGTTCCAGCTCGAGGACGTTGAGCTTGAGTTTGAGGATGCCGCCCTGCACGAGATCGCCCGCATGGCACTTGCCCGCAAGACCGGCGCCCGCGGCCTGCGCTCCATCTGCGAGGACGTGCTGCAGCAGACGATGTTCGACCTGCCCAGCGAGGAGGGCGTCACCAAGGTCATCGTGACCGAAGCCTCCGTAAAGGGCGAAGAACAGCCCCAACGCATCTACGGGAAATAGCTTGAATTCAGGCCCCGCGGCAACTACCGCGGGGCCTGCCTTTTAGGGACAGGTTTATCTTGGTCGTTTTTATATGGGCAAATGTCGTTTCCCCTGATAAAACCTGCCAAAATAAACCTGTCCCTTTTCGGCAGGTATGCCTGTGCTATTCTGTGAGATTGTCAAGTTAGTACCTTCAGACTGAAGTAATCGACACCTAAGGGGAGGAATGTAGGCCCGATTTTCGTAGATTCCGCACGAGCCGAAGACCACGTAATGTGGTCTTCGAGCGAGCCCAGGACCTGACCGAGCGAAAATCGGGCCTACATTCCTCCCCGGCGGGACAGGGAGAGATATATGGAAGAAATGCCCAAGAACTACGATCCGTCGACCAACGAGCCGGCGATCCTGCAGAAGTGGCTCGACGGCGGCTACTACAAGCGCCGTGAGGGCGTGGGCGACTGCACCGTCACCATTCCGCCTCCCAACGTGACCGGCAAGCTCCACATGGGTCACGCCACCGACGACTCCATCCAGGACGCCATCATCCGCATGGCCCGCATGCGCGGCAAGTCCACGCGCTGGGTGCTCGGCACCGATCACGCCGGTATTGCCACGCAGACCAAGGTCGACAAGAAGCTCAAGAGCGAGGGCATCAGCCGTCTGGAGATCGGCCGCGATAAGTTTGTCGACGCCTGCTGGGATTGGACCCACGAGTACGGCGGCATCATCGTCGAGCAGATCAAGCGTATGGGCTGCTCCGTCGACTTTGACAACGAGCGCTTCACCATGGACGAGGACTACGCCCAGGCCGTGCGCAAGGTGTTCTGCGACTGGTACCATGACGGTCTGATCTATCGCGGCAAGCGAATCGTCAACTGGTGCCCCAACTGCACTACCGCCATCTCGGACGACGAGGCCGAGTACAAGGACGAGAAGGGCCACCTGTGGCACCTGCGCTACCCGCTGACCGAGCCGGTCAACGGCCAGGACTACATCGTCGTCGCCACCACGCGCCCCGAGACCATGCTCGGCGACACGGGCGTCGCCGTCTCCCCGAAGGACCCCGAGAAGGCCGCCTTTGTGGGTAAGACCGTCAAGCTCCCCATCGTGGACCGCGAGATCCCTATCTTTGAGGATTGGCACGTCGACGCCAACTTTGGCTCCGGCTTTGTCAAGGTCACCCCGGCCCACGACCCCAACGATTACGCCATGGGCCAGGCCCACGACCTGCCGCAGATCAACATCTTCGACGAGCACGCGGTGGTCGTTGAGGGCTACGGTGAGTTCACCGGCATGAACCGCGACGAGTGCCGCGAGGCCGTCATCAAGTGGTTCGAGGAGCACGACCTGCTCGATCACGTCGAGGACCTCGATCACTCCGTCATGCACTGCTACCGCTGCGACGCCGCGCTTGAGCCGTGGCTGTCCGAGCAGTGGTTCGTCGCCGTCGATAAGCTCAAGGGGCCGGCGCTCGACGCCGTCAACTCTGGCAAGGTCACCTTCCACCCCGCGCGTTGGACGCAGACCTACACCACCTGGATGGAGAACCTCAAGGACTGGTGTATCAGCCGCCAGCTGTGGTGGGGCCACCGCATTCCCGTGTTCTACTGCGAGGACTGCGGCTGGGAGGACGCCCTTACCGAGGACACCGATGTGTGCCCCAAGTGCGGCGGTCATCACGTGCGCCAGGACGAGAACGTGTTGGACACCTGGTTCAGCTCGCAGCTGTGGACCTTCGCCACGCAGGGCTGGCCGCAAAAGCCGGAGCTGCTCGAGGGCCATCACCCCACGACGGCGCTGGTCACCGCGCGCGACATCATCGCGCTGTGGGTCGCCCGCATGGTCATGAGCTCGCTGTACTTCCTGGACGAGGTGCCGTTTAAGGACGTCGTCATCTACCCGACGATTCTGGCCAAGGACGGCAGCCGCATGTCCAAGTCCAAGGGCAACGGCGTTGACCCCATGGACCTCATTGGCATGTACGGCGCCGACGCCATGCGCTACAACCTGCTTACGCTGTGCACCAACAACCAGGATGTTAAGTTCGACGCGAACATCGACAAGAAGACCAAGAAGCTTATCGACAGCCCGCGTACCGAGCAGGCCAAGTCGTTTGTGACCAAGATCTGGAACGCTAGCCGCTTCCTGCTCATGAACATGGAGGGCTACACGCCCGGCGGGCCTGTCGTGGAGACGCCGGCCGACGCTTGGATGTTCAGCCGCCTGGCCAAGGCCGTGAAGATGGTCACCGAGGGCATCGAGAACTACACCTTTGGCGACATGGCCCGCGGCGTGCAGCAGTTCTTCTGGAACGAGGTCTGCGACTGGTACGTCGAGGTCACCAAGGCCCGCCTGAAGGGCGAGGGCCGTCTGCAGGCGCAGCGCAACCTGATCTTTGTGCTCGACACCTCCATTCGCCTGATGCACCCGCTTATGCCGTTTGTCACCGAGGAGATCTGGGACAACATGCCGGCGAGCGTGCTCGATCTGGACGCCGAGGGCAACGTTGACCGCGCCGAGGCGCTCATGATCGCCAAGTGGCCTGAGCCCGCCGACTACGTCAAGTACGTCGACGAGGACGCTGAGCGCGCGTTTGAGCTGTGCCGCACCGTCGTTTCCGCCGCCCGCGCCACGCGTTCGCGTTACCGCTTGAGCCCCAAGGTCGAGCTCGACGTGGTCGTGCGCGCCGGTGCCGAGGATATCGAGAAGCTCGAGAGCCTGCGCTCGACCATCGAGCCGCTGGCGAATACCGCCTCGCTGGTCATGGGCACCGATGTTGAGAAGCCTGCCGCGAGTAT
This sequence comes from uncultured Collinsella sp., assembly GCA_958435945.1. Lineage (GTDB taxonomy): Bacteria > Actinomycetota > Coriobacteriia > Coriobacteriales > Coriobacteriaceae > Collinsella. Next base: position 64,492 of record CAUBIC010000011.1, read on the forward strand.
TGCCGTGGTCGATAGCGGCGTCGAGGTCTTTGTGGTGCTCGAGGGCAAGGTTGACCTTTCGGCCGAGAAGGCGCGCCTGGAGAAGGAAATTGCCGCGGCCCAGAAGGAGCTCGCCGGCTGCGAGAAGACCCTTGCCAACGAGGGCTTTGTGGCCAAGGCCGCGCCCGCGGTGGTCCAGAAGAAGAGGGACCGTGCAGCTGAGCTCAAGGAGATCGTGACGGCACTGACTGCTCAGGTTGCTGACTTCTCGTAGGCGGTACTGAGGGGCGCGGTTTGGGGCTTTGCTCGCTACTGCGGACAGTCCTGCGCAAGACGGACAGCACATTAAGTGCTGTCCTTTGCGTGCGGAACTTGTATCGAGCAAAGCGTCGGGCCGCTCCTAGTTCGTTTACGTGGTTGTTTGCATCTGGCGCGTTAGGGCCACTGGGTTGTGGCCTTGATTCTGCTGTAAAGCGTTGTTTGGCTGATATTTTGAATGGGAGGGGCTCGTTGTTGCTTACGGGCCTCTTTTTATGTTGAGGAGACTTTGGCTATGGCAAAGCGTTCTGGGTTGTATTCGGTGCCGTTTGAGGTTCCGGAGCTTTCTTTTGATGAGGCTGTTGCACTTGCGGCCGATACGGGCAAGATTGCGCGTTATTCCACGCCGCTGCTCGAGACCGTCGTCGAGATGCTCGATGAGCTTGGTCGTCCTGACGAGTTCTACGATTGCGTCCAGATAGCGGGTACCAATGGAAAGACCTCGACGACGCGATTCTCGGCTGCCATTCTTCGTGGTGAGGGCCTTAAGACGGCACTCTTTACGTCGCCTCATCTGGTGCGCTATCCCGAGCGTATGGAGATTGACGGAAAGGTCGTCTCAGACGAGGTCTTTGCCCATGGTGTCTCTGCGGCGTATGAGGCGGGTCGTCGTCTCAACGCACGTCGTGAGGCGGCGGGCGAGGAGCTCCGTTCTATTACGCCCTTCGATCTTTTGTCCGTGGCTGGTTTGACTATGTTTGCCGAGGCTTGCGTGGACGTGGCCGTGCTTGAGGTTGGCATGGGCGGACGATGGGATGCTACGAGTGCGACCGATCCCGTGGCCGTCGCCATTACGGGCATTGGACTCGACCATACGAAGGTCCTTGGCGACACGCTTGAGGCTATTGCGGGGGAGAAGGCTGCGGTTATTAAGCCTGGGCGTTTGGTTGTTTTGGGCGAGGGCACGCATGAGGCGAGCGTTCAGCGTGTGATGGATGCCCGTTGCCGCGAGTGCGGTGTTGTGCCGCTCGTGGTGAATCATGTCACGACTAAGGTGCCGGCGCATGTGGGCGACACGGTGGAGTTTAGCTGCACCACACCGCGCGCGATCTATACGTCGAGGATGGTCAAGCCGGCGTATCAGCCGCAGAATGCTGCGTGCGCGATTATGCTGTGCGAGGGCTATCTGGGTCGCGAGCTCGACCACGATGCGCTCGACGCTTCGCTTATGGGCTGCCCCACGCCGGGTCGTTTTGACGTGCTGGGAACCGATCCGCTCAAACTGATCGACGCTTGCCATAACCCCCAGAGCTGCGAGAACTTTGTGAGCGCACTGGACGAGATCGATACGTGCGTAGAGAATCGCCCCACGCTGCTGTGTGCTGCGCTGGCCGACAAGGACGTGGCGGGCATCGTCGATGTGCTGATTCCGGCCTTCCCGCGCGTGGTCGTGACCCAGACCGATTCCGATCGCGCCCTGCCGGCAGATGAGCTCGCTGCCCTGGTGGACGCCGATAAGCTCGCGGGTGTGTATCCCAGCGTATCCGAAGCCCTCGCGGCCCTCGATGCCGCGGGCGAGCCCTTCGTAGCAGCCGGCACCATCACCCTAGCCGGCGAAGTGGCCGGCCTGCTGCGCTAGAGCCTTTCTGTAGGGCAGCTGGTTGCCCTGCTCGCCACGAAATGGGCCTATTTACTACGTTTGACCGGTTGCCCTCGACCACGCCGAGAATTGCGAAATCAAAACCGCAGGTAGATGGCTTGCCAATTTTCAAAAAAGACCCGCATGGTTGACCCATGCGGGTTAAACGTAGTAGATAGCCCTTTTTCGTGGCGCATCTCTAGACTGTCAAATTGGTCGACTTGGCCCTTTAGCAGTTGCGGTGAAATAGTTCCTGGATTATGCCTCTGTGGGTTAATCTGGGAACTATTCCACCGCAACTTAGTTTGGGGGCTTGGGGACCAGGCTAGTCTAGGCGGACTGGGTCGTGGGGGTAGGCGTTGAGGATCTCGACGCCGGACTCGGTGACCAGGGCCAGGTCTTCGATACGGACGCCGGTGCGGCCGGGGAGGTAGATGCCCGGCTCAATGGAGAACGTCATGCCGGGCTCTACGACTTGCTCGTTGGCGAGCGAGACGTCGCCCGGCTCGTGGTCCTGCAGACCGATCGAGTGTCCCAGGCGATGCGTAAAGTACTGCCCATAGCCCGCCTCCTCAATCACGTCGCGTGCGGCGCGGTCCAGGTCGCACATGCGCACGCCCGGTGCGATGAGAGCCTCGGCGGCCTCGTTGGCACGGCGCACGATGTCGTAGATGCGCGCCGTCTCTTCGTCCGGCTCGCCCCAAAAGAACGTGCGCGTCATGTCCGAGCAGTAGTTGCAGCGGCGTCCGCCAATGTCGAACAGCACCACGTCGCCGCGTTTGAGCACGGTGTCGTCGGGCTCGTGATGCGGGTCTCCGGCGTTGGCGCCAAAGCTCACGATGGGCGGAAAGCTAAAGCCCTCGCAGCCGTGCTTGCGATATAAGCCGAGCATCTGGTCGGCAATTTCGCGCTCCGTTACGCCCTCGCGGACGAGCTTGATGGCGTCGGACATCACGGCGTCGTTGGCGGCCGAGGACACGCGCATGAGCTCCTGCTCGGCGGCATCCTTGTGGGTGCGCGCAGCGGTGACGGCAAAGTCGCCCAGGAAGAACTCGCTGGCGGCGTGGCGCTCCATAAGGGGCATCAAAAAGCCGGAACGCATGACGGTGTCGATGCCGAGGGGCTTGGATGGATCGACCTCGCGAGCGATGGCGTCGGCCACGACGTCGGTATCGGTGTGATAGGCGACGCGGGCATTGTCATACTCGGGCAGCTGATGCAGGGCGTTGACCAAGATAACGGGCTCGCAACCGCGCGCGAGCAGCACGCCGCAAAAACGCTCGAACATATCGGCATAAAAGCCGGTCAGGTAATAAATCGACCACGGGTCGTTTACAAGCAACTGCGCGCCGGGGTGCTGAGCCTCGAGCGCATCGAGCACGCGCGCCACGCGCTGGTCATCGACATGTGCCATGAAACATCCTTTCGCTAGGTTGCCACCATGGTATCCCATACGCCCCCACATAAGTTGCGGTGGAATAGTTCCTGGATGCCGGGGTTTTGGCGGAAATCAGGAACTATTTCACCGCAATTGTGGAGGGTGGGGTGGATGGCGGGGTGGCTAAAAGAGCCCCGTCCCAAATGAGCTACCTAGGCAGGGTCGATGTCCATGCTGGCGATGAGGTCTATGCCCGTGTTGAGGAGGTCTTCTAGAACGACGTCGCCCATGCGGACTGGGGCTTTGACGACCAGGCCGCGGATGAGGTTCATGGCTTGGGCGTGGAGTGCCAGCGGGATTGCTTCGACCGTGCGCACGGGCAACAGTGCCTCGTCGCCGCTGGATACGGCAACGGTGGTAGTGAGTACGCGCATGGGGCAGGTGAGCTCCTGATGCGCGAACGTATCACCGCGCGGGCAGCTGTTGCCGGTCACGGAGCGCACCTCTACCACGGCGCCGTCTGCGTTGCGCTCGACCTCTACGGTCAGGAGGCACTCGGATGGGCAGGTGGTGCAGTTGAACTGCTGCGTTTCTATCGCGTTTATGCTCATGACCCTACGCCTCCTCAATGGGATCGACGGACAGGACAATCTCGCTAACACCCAGGTCTAGTGCGCGCTGAATCATCTTTGCCGGCAGAGGGATGCTTTCCATTACGCTCGGTTTAAACGGGCGGACCTTGCCTGTGAATAGTTCATCGTCGCCTGCCAGAATGCGCACGCGGGCGGCGTCGACCGGTCGGCGCACGCGGAAGTTGAGTTTGGTGAGTGCCACGGCCGTAATGCGTCCCGGCAGCGCGTAGCCTGCAATGCCAGCGGGGGAGACCGTGAGCTGGCAACCCGGGCTCGTCTTGAGATCCGCACTGCCACCCAGCGCGTACGCCGCCGCAGCTGCACCGGCGCGCTCGGACTCGGTCGTCACGTTGTCGGCCAGGTCGTGCACGTGCAGTACGTTGCCGCAGGCAAAGATGCCCGGCACGCTCGTTTGCAGGCTCTGGTCCACCACGGCGCCGCGCGTGTGCGGGTCAAGTTCAACGCCCGCGCCCACCGAAAGCTCGTTCTCGGGAATCAGGCCCACTGAAAGCAGTAGCGTGTCGCACGGAACAATGCGCTCGGTCCCCGGAATGGGTGCCAGGCGCTCGTCGACCCGACTCACCTCGACGGCCTCCACGCGATCGTGTCCGATTACGCGTGTGACGGTAGTGGACAGGTGAAGCGGAATGCCAAAGTCGTCCAGGCAGTTCTTGACGTTGCGGCGCAGACCGTTGGCGTACGGCATGAGTTCGTACACGCCCTCGACCGAAATTCCCTCGAGCGTACAGCGGCGCGCCATGATCAGCCCGATGTCGCCCGAGCCCAAAATGACGGCACGCGAGCCGGGCTTGAGATTTTCGATATTGATGTATCGCTGCGCCAGGCCAGCCGTAAACACGCCGGCGGGGCGGCTGCCGGGGATCTTGATCTCGCTGCGCGTGCGCTCGCGGCATCCCATAGCAAGGACGACCGCGCGTCCGGTGAGCTGCAACATGCCGGCACGGCTCATGAGCGTGACGGTGTGGAGTGCGGCGTCTTCCGTGGACTCGCTCGAATCGATCCCAAGCACCATGCTGCCCAGGAACAGCGCAATGTCGGTCGCGCGCACCTGGTCGATAAAGCGCTGCGCGTACTCGGGACCGGTGAGTTCCTGCTTAAAGTGCGACAGGCCAAATCCGGGGTGGATGCACTGGCGGAGGATTCCTCCTAGATGTTGCTCGCGCTCCACGATGGCCACGCGCGCGCCGGCCTTATGCGCGGCAAGCGCGGCAGCCATGCCAGCGGGTCCGCCGCCGATAACGACCACGTCGAACGCCTGCGTTGGCACTGCCTCGTCGGCGCCGTCCGCCGCGATTGTGACATTCACTTCAAAGCTTGCCATCCTAGCGCACCCCCTTCAAAGGTCCCTCAACGAGCCACGAGCCAGTGTCCTCCAGTAGCACTTCGCTGGGCTCGCAGCCCAGCTCGCGTGCCAGGATCGCCACCACGCGGCTCTGGCAAAAACCACTCTGGCACCGACCCATGCCGGCACGGCAGCGGCGCTTGACGCCCTCGACCGAAACCGCGCCCGGGCGGCGTCGGATCGCGGCCACGATCTCGGCCTCGGGCACCGTCTCGCAGCGGCAGACGATCTGCCCCCATGCTGGGTCGGACTCAATGAGCTCTTCCTTGCGCGCAAGCGGTGCACGGTCAAAATCGTCCGGCGCGTGGCGAATCGGGTCCCAATCGTCCCGTTCGCGCAGGTCGACGCCGGCATCGCGCAGCACCTGCTCCATGCGCTCGGCAATGGCCGGCGCGCTCGCCACGCCCGGCGACTGAATGCCTGCCGCCTGGAACAGTCCCGGCACCACGGCCGACTGCCCAATAAAAAAGTCGTTCGTACCCTGAATGACAGGGCGCCCGCCGGCAAACGCGCGCACCACGCGACGTGTATCCAGATCGGGCACCAGCTTGCGCGCGCCGCTCAGCAGCGCGTTGATATCGCTCGCATAGGTCTGCGTGTCGCCGGGCTCGCGCACGGCAGCGGTCGCGGTAATCACGGTGTTGCCATGTACAGTGCCCGTGACGATAACTCCCTTGGACACCGGCGTAGGAACAGGGTAGAGCGGCATGAGCGCGCGTGGCTCCTTGTCCAGCACCACGATGTTGCCCTGGCGCCAGACCATCTGGAACTCCTCGGCGCCCGCCATATGCGAGATGTCCGCGGCACCATTGCCCGCGGCGTTAATCAGGTAACGGCAGCGCACGTCTCTGGCGGGCGTCGCCAGCGTAAAGCGCGCGGCTCCGTCATCCGAGCCGGCAACTTCAATCGCCTCCACCGGTGCGGAGCGCATAAACGTCACGCCGTTGGCAACGGCGTTCTCCAGCGCGGCGATGGCCACTTCAAATGGGTCAACGTAACCGGTCGAGGGGCACCACAGCGCGCACGAGGTCTGGGCACTCGCGCGCGGCTCCAGCTCGTGGATGCGCTCGGGGCCGATAATCGACAGCTCGGGCACGCCGTTTGCCAGCCCATTGCTGCGCAGCTTCTCCAGGTGCGCCCGGTCTTCGTCGTTGAAGCCCAGCACCATCGAACCGGTGCGCCGGAACAAAAATCCCAGCTCCTGGGCCCACGTGCCATATAGCTCGCAACCACGGGCGTTGACCTGCGCCTTTACCGTGCCCGGCGCCGGATCGTAGCCGGCGTGAACCAGGCCGCCGTTGGCCTTCGACGCGCCCAGGGCGATGTCGTTGGCCGCTTCGATCACGCATATGGACAGGTCAAACCGCGCGAGCTGACGCGCGATGGCGCATCCCGTGATGCCCGCGCCCACAATTGCGATATCAAACGTTTCCATCACAGTGCCTCCCAGACAAGTTGACAGGCTGTCAATAGGACTATCCTACGGTCTGCACACCCCTAGCGCAGCGGCAATGCGGCGAACAGCCCCAACTGCATCCGCCAACGGCAGGCGAGGGGAGACTCAGGACCATCGGTGACCTCGTCTGCCCCCCCTGGTGTCAGAAGTTTGTCTCGTTCTGTAACAGTAAGCAGAAGAGTTGGGTTCCAGATGTTACAGATCGAGACGTTTGCCAGGCGGGTCCTCCGTTTGTCTCGATCTGTAACAGTTAGAAGAGAAAATCGGTCCTACGTGTTACAGATTGAGATTTAAAGTCAGGGAGAGATTCTTCTGTCTCGATCTGTAACATCTCGGGACCGTTTTGGGGTTTAGGTGTTACAGATTTAGATGAACCTATCAGACGGTTTCGAATGTCTAAATCCGTAACAGTTAGACCTGTTTTTGCCGAATTATTGTTGCAGATTGAGATATTGAGATTGGACGTTTTCCTTTGTCTTGATCTGTAACAGATAGAAGGGTTTCTGGCCCCTAGTTGTTACAGATTGAGATATTTAACGGAGGGCTTACCGTTCATCTTGATCTGTAACAGTAAGGACTGATTTTGGAGTCAAGATGTTACAGATCGAGATCGAAGTCGGGGAGGGACCCTTGTGTCTCGATCTGTAACACCTAGACCCAGAATCCGCCCTTCATCTGTTACAGATTGAGATGTTTGTGTCCGCACCAGCCCCGCTTGCAACCGTAGTCCCATATAAACAAACCCCGTGGTAAACTTGACCGGACTGTAAATATTCCGAAAGGTACACCCCAATGTCCAAGTACATCTCTGAGCTCATGTCGCCGCAGCTTATGGGCGTCATCTATGCCTTTGTTGGCTTTATCATCGCCCTGTACGTGCTGTCGGTCGTCTATGTGTTCATCGACGCTCGCCGCCGCGGCGCCAGCGCCTACGTGGCATGGGGCATCATCGCCCTCATCCCGTTTGTGGGCCTCATTGCCTACCTGGTCCTGCGCCCGCATTCCTACGCGGCCGACCGCGAGGAGCAGGAGCTGGATATGGCCCTGCGCGAGCGCCAGCTTGCCCAGTACGGTACCTGCCCGCAGTGCGGCGCCCCCATCGAGAAGGACTTTGTGGTCTGCCCGGTGTGCGACACCCAGGTTCGCAACGTGTGCCCCAGCTGCCATCGCCCGCTCGACGCGCACTGGAAGGTCTGCCCCTACTGCCGAACTCGCATTCAGTAACGCATCCATCGCCGGGTCGGCCGCAAGCCACTGGCACAGCGCACCACGGGCACCGCGCACCGCGCGCAAGCCGCACACGCATCCCGCAGCCCCGCCCCCACACGATGAAGCATGCGTAGAAAATCGCCCGCCGTGCCATTAAGGTGCGGCGGGCGCTTGTATACCAAGGCAACCTGCCTATAATGATGCAAGTCAAAAACGCCGAGCGCATCGCACGCACTTGCATCAGACATCCGAGAGGAGAAAATATACCCATGAAGGCACTCTACAATGACGGTTCGGTGGCCGAGCTCCCGCAGGACGAGGTCACGCACGTCATCCGCCACTCTGCCGCGCACATCATGGCGCAGGCCATCAAGCGCCTGTACCCCGAGGCCGACTTTGCCTACGGCCCCGCGACCGACAACGGCTTCTACTACGACGTCGACCTGCCCGAGGGCGTCAAGATCAGCGAGGATGACTTCCCCGCGATCGAGGCCGAGATGAAAAAGATTGTCAAGGAGAACCTCAAGTTCTCCGTGTACGAGAAGCCTCGCGCCGAGGCCATCGCCCTTATGGAGGAGCGCGGCGAGAAGTACAAGGTCGAGCACATCGGCGATCTGGACGACGACGCCCGCATCACCTTCTATCAGCAGGGCGACTACATCGACATGTGCGTCGGTCCCCACATCTGCTACACCAAGGCTCTGAAGGCCTTTAAGCTCACCGGCGTCTCGGGCGCCTACTGGAAGGGCGACAAGGACAACAAGATGCTCACCCGCATCAACGGCGTCGCCTTTGCCACCAAGGAAGAGCTCGACGAGCACATGCACATGCTGGAGGAGGCCAAGAAGCGCGACCACCGCAAGATCGGCCGCGAGATGGACCTCTTTATGATGCGCGACGAGGCCCCCGGCTTCCCGTTCTTCCTGCCCAACGGCATGATCCTTAAGAACACGCTGCTGGACTACTGGCGCGAGATCCACCACAAGGCCGGCTACGTGGAGATCTCCACGCCGCTCATCATGAACAAGCAGCTGTGGAAGACCTCGGGCCACTGGGACCACTACAAGGACAACATGTACTCCACCGTCATCGACGACGAAGAGTACTGCATTAAGCCCATGAACTGCCCGGGTGGCGTGCTGGTTTACGCCTCCAAGCCGCACTCCTATCGCGAGCTGCCCATCCGCGCCGGCGAGATTGGCCTGGTGCACCGTCACGAGCTTCGCGGCGCCCTGCACGGCCTGTTCCGCGTGCGCTGCTTCAACCAGGACGACGCCCACCTGTTTGTGCGCCCCGACCAGCTGACCGACGAGATCGTGGGCGTGGTCAACCTCATCGATTCCGTGTACCAGAAGTTTGGCTTTAAGTATCACGTTGAGCTTTCCACCCGCCCCGAGGACTCTATGGGTTCGGACGAGGACTGGGCGCGCGCCGAGGAGGGCCTGCGCACTGCTCTGGAGCAGCTGCACATGGACTACGAGGTCAACGAGGGCGACGGCGCTTTCTACGGCCCCAAGATCGACTTCCACCTGGAGGACTCGCTCGGTCGTACCTGGCAGTGCGGTACCGTGCAGCTCGACTTCCAGATGCCGCTCAACTTTGACCTGGAGTACGTGGGCGCCGACGGCACCAAGAAGCGCCCCATCATGCTGCATCGCGTATGCTTTGGCTCCATCGAGCGCTTCATCGGTATTCTGATTGAGCACTTTGCCGGCAAGTTCCCCACCTGGCTGGCTCCCGTGCAGGTCAAGGCACTTCCCGTCTCTGAGAAGAGCCGCGACTACGCCCACGAGGTGTGCGCCAAGCTGGAGGAGGCCGGCATTCGCGTGGTCTGCGACGACCGCGACGAGAAGATCGGCTACAAGATCCGCGAGGCCCGCAGCATCGACCGCGTGCCCTACATGCTCATCCTGGGCGAGAAGGAGGTCGAGGCCGGCAACATCTCCGTCCGCGATCGCTCCAACGAGACCGTTCAGATGAGCGTCGACGAGTTTGTTGCGAAGGTGCTCGAGGAGATCAAGACCCGCGCCTAAGGCAAGCTTCACAACAATTAACAAAGGCGATCGTTCACACAGAGCGGTCGCCTTTTTCATGTTTAAATTAGAAAAGCCGCTGGTTGAGCGGCTTTTTTTGTTGCACAAAAAGGTACAGATTTTTGTAGAGGGGTATGGAGATGTACCTACTAGCAGTACATTTTGCGCAATCTGGGCAAATGCTGATTAAGTGCTCGTATAATGGCCTATGTCGAAAGATACAAAAACCTGTACTTTTGCGACTGCGCCTAGCTGCGAGCGAGAAGCCTGTTCTAAACGCCCCTGCATTTGCGTGCATCGCAAAGCCAAAAGAGGGGGGCGAGAACATGGAACAGACGGCACGGCGCCAAGAGCAACTGCCAGGCGCATTTAACGGCGTCGCCACCAACAGCCAGCACGGCCGCGTCTGCTGGTATCTGGTCCACACCCCCCATGGAAAAGAGCGCGAGACCTGCGAAAAGGTCCGCCGCATTATCCCGCACAACCTTATGCAGGACGCTTTTGTGATGCAAAAGGAGTTCTGGTTTAAGCGGGACGGCGCCTGGTCGCTCCAAACCAAACCCATGTACAAGGAATATTTCTTCGTCGCCACGCACGATGCCGCCGCGCTCGATAGGGCGCTGGCCCAGTTGAGCTTTGGCTGTCGCATCGCTGGCAGTAGGGAGCGGGCGTACATGCCCATGCCGGACGATGCGCAGGATTGGTACCGCAGTGTGTTGGACGACGACGGCGTGGTGCGCAACAGCGTTGCGCGCATAGAAGACGGCGTTTTGCACATAGAACAGGGCCCTTTGGTGGGGCAAGAGGCCCGTGTTAAAAAGATCGACCGTCATAAACGCTGGTGCCTGGTGGACGTGGGCGAAGGTAACTCCGCATTTAGGGAGCTGCTACCGCTCGACGTTCCCAGCAAAACGTAAGGGAGACGTCGCACTGGCAATTCGTTCGCATTTTTGAATTTACCGATTGGGGATCTCTGGGGAATGGGGATGTATTTTTGACTGTGGCTGCTAAAGAAGTAACAAAGAGCTGTGCGCCTGCGGGGGCGGCACTGATTGCCCAGGCCATGGACCGGCGCGAGGGCGCCGGCCGTTACAAGGCCATGCAATCCATCATGGACTGGGACCGCTCGCGCTTGGCATATAGGGCAGTGAAGCGCGCATTCGACATCGTGTTCAGCGGTGCCGTGCTCGTCGTCATCGCTGTGCCCAGCCTGGTGCTGGCCGCGGCCATCCGACTGGAGAGCGAGGACAGCCCCTTCTATAGTCAGATCCGCGTTGGCCGCACCCGTCCCGACGGTAGTTTGACTACCTTCCGCATGTGGAAGTTCCGCTCCATGTACAAGGACGCCGACGAGCGCCTCGCCGAGCTCAGGGAGCAGAACGAGATCGCCGGCGCCATGTTCAAGATGAAGAATGACCCGCGTGTCACCAAGATTGGAAAGTTCATCCGCAAGCACTCCATCGACGAGTTCCCGCAGTTCCTGAACGTGTTCATGGGTCAGATGTCCGTCGTCGGCCCGCGCCCGCCGCTGCCCAACGAGGTCGCGGAGTATACCGAGTACGACCTGCAGCGCTTGGCTGTGAAGCCGGGCATTACCGGCTGGTGGCAGGTGACTGACCGCAACGATACCGACTTCGACGGCATGGTCCGCCGTGATTTGGAGTACATCGCCAAGCGCGGCCCCATCACGGACTTGAAGATTGTTCTCCTCACGGTCGTTGAGGTCTTTACCGGTGGAGGTGCTTGCTAAATGACTGAACCGGTTAGGGTGGCTCAGGTTGTTGGCAAGATGGTTGGTGGCGGCGTCGAAGCTGTCGTTATGAATTACTATCGTCACATCGATCGCGGTAAAGTGCAGTTTGACTTTCTTGTTGATTCCGATTCGACGCTTGTTCCCCGTGACGAGATCGAATCGCTCGGTGGCAGGGTCTTTGAGATACCGCCCTATCAGCATGTAGCTGAATACCAGCGAGAGCTTCAGCGTCTCTTTAAGCAAGAGGGCTGGAAGATTGTCCATAGTCACATCAACGCGCTTTCGGTCTTTCCTCTTCGTGCTGCGAAGAAGGCGGGTGTCCCCGTGCGTATCGCCCATAGCCACTCTACGAGTGGTAGGGGTGAGTATGCCAAGAATGCCCTGAAGGCCGTGCTGAAAACGCAATCAAACCGGTATCCGACTCACCGTTTTGCATGTAGTAAATTCGCTGGTGAATGGTTATTTGGATCGAGTTCTCAATTTGTAGTCATGCGTAATGCTGTCGACTTGTCTGTTTTCGCGCCAGATGATGAGGATCGCCTAAGGACGCGGCGATCGCTTGGTGTTGCTGATGGACAGCTTCTAATTGGGCACATTGGTCGTTTTACAGAGCAGAAGAATCACTCATATTTGCTTAATATATTCGATCAGGTTTTAAAGATTCGTAATGATGCAGTTTTAGTTTTGGTTGGTTCTGGTCCGTTGGTTGAACAGATAAAGGACCAAGCTGATTGTCTGGGGATTAGCCATTCTGTTCGGTTTTTGGGCACTAGAAGCGACGCAGCATCTTTATATCGAGCATTTGATGTTTTCTGCCTGCCGAGCCTGTATGAAGGCCTCCCAATGGTCGGAGTTGAATGCCAGGCATCGCATACACCCATTCTTGCGTCTGATACCGTTACCTCTGAGACCGCTGTTACATCCATGATGCAATTTGAATCACTTTCTAGCTCCTGTATAAAGTGGGCCGAAAGACTTATTGAGTTGAGCACAGAGGTCTTCGCGCCTGGCGACGATGCCGGTTTGCAGGTATTTGAAATTAATGCTGCGGCCAGAGTGTTATTGGATTGTTATATGACCTATTTAGGTTCTGTTGATTAAGGGGATAGCTTGACTATTACATGTTCTAAGCGAGTCGCAGTCGCGTCGTGTCATGACAAAATCAACTTTGGCAGCGTTCTTCAGGCGTACGCGACCCAGCGTGCCCTTGAGGAGCTGGGAGTTGAAGTCAATACTATTGATAAACGTGGCCTGGGTCATGCTATTTCTGAAGGACGCAATGATTACTATCTTGAGCATCTATTTGATGTAGATCTTTATCGTGCAAAGCTGGGTTTTGTAAAGCATCGCATCAAGCAGAAGCTTGATGCTGACTTTGGAAAGAAAATGGCAAAGAGGAAAAGTGCATTTTCATCTTTCGAGTCAACACATTTTAGTTTTACTCCTCAAGCCGCTTCGTTTGAAGAACTTGGGGCGCTTGTGGCTGATTATGACAGCGTTGTTGTTGGCAGCGATCAGCTTTGGCTGCCTGTTAACATTGCTGGTAGGTACTTTACACTATCTTTCGTGCAGCCTCCTGTCCGCAAGGTGTCTTATTCCACTAGTTTTGGAGTATCTTCCCTTTCTGAAAAATATCTTCGTAAAACAAAAGATTTTCTTTCCGATTTTTCGGCCATTTCTGTTCGCGAGGATACGGGAGCGGATTTGGTAGAGAAAGCTACGGGCGTCCGATGCTCTGTTGTATGCGACCCTACGATGCTGCTGGCTAGAGATCAGTGGGCAAGCCTTGCTTGTTCCTCTTCGATTGACGTTCCTGACGAGCCCTATGTTTTCTGTTATTTCATGGGTAAGAATGCATGGAATCGTGAATGTGCCCAAGAGCTTGCCAAGCAGCATAATTTGAAGATCGTCGCCATTGCTCATCCCGATGAATATGTTAAGGCTGATGACGATTACGCGGATTATTATCCTTGGGAAGCCGGTCCGGCTGAGTGGGTCAACTTGATTGCCCATGCTTCGTATGTCTGTACTGACTCTTTCCACGGAAGCGTTTTCTCAAATATTTTTGAGGTGCCCTTCTTCTCGTTCCGTCGCCACGAGAATATGGGTGCTCAGTCTACGAACTCACGTATTGATACATTGTTGCGTGTCCTTGGAAACTCCGATCGTATTTGCGAATCGAAGGATGCTTTCCGTGCCGCAATGGCAAATGAAATTGACTTTGTGTCAGTACGTCAACGACTTAATGTGTATAGGAATGAATCGGCCAATTGGCTTAAATCAGCTCTTGAGTTGTAGGGAACAGTATGATCTCCATCACGGACAAAAGTAAATGCTGCGGTTGCGCTGCCTGTGCTCAAAAATGTCCCAAGCAGTGCATATCAATGGAATATGACGCCGAGGGCTGCGAGTACCCCGTAGTCAATGCTGACCAGTGTATTGATTGCGGATTATGCGAAAAGGCTTGCCCAGTGCTTAATGTTGATAAGGACGAGCCTAAGTCCCAACGAGCCTTTCTAGTCCAGCATAATGATCAAAAGGTGCTTGCTGAAAGCACTTCTGGTGGAGCCTTCACTGCCCTTGCTCAGGCCGTGATTGCCAACGGCGGTATTGTGTTTGGTGCAGGTTATTTGCGCGGTGAACAGCTTGTGCGAGCCGAAGGAGCCCCTGGGCGACTTAAGGTCGGACATTTTTCTGTGGAAAGCGTTGATGAACTTTGGCGCTTCCGCAACAGTAAATATGTTCAGAGCGTTGTTGGCCCTGCGTATCCCGAGGTCAAACAACAACTAAAAACTGGACGTGAAGTTCTCTTTATTGGTACCCCTTGTCAATGCGAAGGCCTACTTCGATTTTTGGGCGGCAAGCCGGCAAATTTACGCGTGGCAGACTTCGTCTGCCGCGCGAACCCCGCTCGCGCTGTGTTCGCGCGGCAGGTCGAATGGCTTGACGCAAAGGTTGGCGTAAAAGGTGAGACCGTTCTTTTTAGAGATAAATCACGGTTTGGCTATCGCTATTCAAATATGTGCGAGCTCGAAGGCGAGACTCTGTATGGTGAACGGCTGTACAGTGAAGGTGTCGAAACAGATCCTTACCTAAGGGCCTTTTTTGCTGATCTTTCAGATCGACCCATTTGTTACGAATGCCCGTTTAAAAAGCGTTATCGCGTTACTGATTTGACTTGCTGGGATTTCTTCGATGTTTATCGACTCTCGAAAGAGTTCGACGACAATCGGGGCGTCACTCGAGTTCTCATCCAAAGCGATGAGGGACAAGAATTGCTTGATCGAGCCTCAAGCTATGCCCGTATGAAGGAGATTGATGTTGAGGCTGCAGTAGAAGGTGTTCGTGAACTTACTAAGTCCGTGAAGCTGAATCCGCGTCGCGATGAATTCATGGCTGATGTGGCGAATCTGGATGGTGAGGAGCTTATGAATAAGTGGTTCCCCGATTCCGGAAAAGTAAAAGCCGAGCGCTTTGCTAGGCATACATGCGAAAAGCTTGGAATTTATGACCCGATGAAGCGTCTGGTTAAAAAAATCATCAAGAAGTAGCCTATTGTTCGAAAGGGAATTGATGATTCCTAAAGTTCTGCACTACATCTGGTTCGGTGGAAGTGAGCTTCCTGAACTTGAAAGAAAATGCATTGAGTCTTGGTCGAAGATCATGCCTGATTGGGAAATTCGTAGATGGGACGAAAGCAATTTCGATATAAATCAATGTGAATTTTGTCGTGAGGCATATGCCTCAAAAAAATGGGCGTTTGTCAGCGATTATGCGCGCTACAGAATACTGTATTCAGAGGGTGGAATCCTTCTCGATACAGATGTCGAAGTCCTGAAGCCTCTGGACGAGCTTTTAGATAATGAGGCTTTTGCGGGATTCATGAAGAATAATTTCTTCTTGAATCCCGGCCTCATCATGGGTTCTGAGGCCGGAAGCCATGTCATGAGCGATGTCGCAAAATTATATGAATCTATGAGATTTGAGATGCGAAAAGGCCGCAACTCTATGGATACCTCTCCGAGGGTGCTAACTGATTACCTGGAAGTGAGTTGTGCTCTTAAGAGAGATGGTTCATTTCAGCAGTTAAATGGTTTCACTGCATACCCTGCTACTTATTTTGATCCCCTAGACAGTCATAGTGGCAAGTTTGAAATTACTGATGATACATATTCTATTCACCATTATTCAGGCACCTGGTTGTCACCCGCTAAGAAGTTCCGTGTTGAAATGCGGAAAAAGCTTGCGCCAGTAATTGGACCCAAGCTGTCTTGGTTCATCTCCTCTGTTCTATCGGTACTTAGATTTGGAAGGAAGGCTTTTTAATGGTTTCGTCTGCCTTAGACCACAATAAGCCTAGGGTTTTAGTATCTGGCCTTTCAAATGGGCTGGGTGGAACCGAAATCGTTGTTGGTAGGTATATAAAGGCCCTCAGCTCATATGCTACGTTTGAATTTCTTGCTTCGTTTGAGGGACTTGGTGTTGCCGCAATTGAGGCCAAGCTTAACGGATTACCTTATGTCTGTTCATTTGGCGTTCCAGATGCGGCTGATATTTCTGATAAATTTTTAAAATGCTCCTTTAATGTTGCCGAATGGATTGAAGCAATTATTTCTATGGGTCGTCCAAATAAGCTTGCGGGGGGCGTCTGTTTATGACGTCAACAAGCAAGCAAGTAAATTGCTGTCAATCTTCCTTGGTCGACAATCCTCTCGTGAGCGTGATTGTGCCGATGTATAACGCTGAAAAAACGATTCAAAAGACATTAAATAGTCTTCAGCGTCAGAGTGTGAGCAACATTGAAATAATTATTGTTGATGATGGGTCGACAGATCGTGGCGCTGAGCTAGTTATGGCTATTGCAGAGGGCGACAACCGGATTAAGCTGATTAGTCAAAACAATAGTGGTGTATGCGTGGCGCGTAATAGGGGTATCGATGAGGCCTCCGGTGATTGGGTGGCATTTGTTGATGCTGACGATATGCTGCCTATAAATGCAGTTAGGCTGTTGCTTGAATCCTCAGATGGCTGTAGCTTGGTTATCGGGGCTCTACTGAATGAGCATGGCGATTATTCGGGCAAGGCTATAAGCATCGACTGGAAAACAGCATGCTCTCTTAGCCTTGCATTTTGGGATAATGTTAATAAAGTTCCGTTTTCGAGCTTTACTAAAGGTGTTGTATTCCGAAGCGTTTGCGGAAAGATATTTAAGAAATCATTATTCCGGAATGGTTTTCTTAAATTTGAAGATGGCATTCGTTTCGGTGAAGACGCGTTGTTTATGGTAGATGCTTATCGTCTGGCTGAAAGTGTAAAAGTAGTGGACTCGGCGGTCTATTGCTATGTCAACAATAGTGATTCAGTAACGAGAAATACTGATATCTCGGCTATCGAGAGTGTTGATAATTTACTGGTAAAACTATATGAGCTATGTCACGTGAATCCGGATTTAAGCGAACTATATAAGCAATCTGCAGTCAGGGAAGTCTTATCTTTGATTCGTAATTGTGCACGTTTGGAATCGAATCAGCTTTTTAAGCCTGTCTCTAATATGGTCTGCCAGTCGTATTTCAGCTATTTAATGGAAGGCTTTGCTTCTCACCGCTATTCACGTCGATTTATCTCTGAAGTGAAAAATCGCATTACGATCCGTCTTCTTCTTGCGAGGCGTGTTATGGCTGCAATTGGCTTTACTAAGTTTGTTTATGGGGTACGTTAATTGAATTTGACTAATGTGGAAAGATCATGGACTGAGATTATACGAGCAAATGCCGGGGCTGTAATGTTCAGCTTTGCTTTGGCTTTATTTTCAGTTTCCTATTATATTGGATCAGTAAATGCTACCAATGTGTTTGGGATTTCTCTTGCGGTGCTTTCGCTGGTCCTTGAGTTTTTTGCCTTAGCGTTTCTACTGCTGAAGCTTTTACTACAAAAGACTTCTCATGTGAAAGTGCTAGTTGGCTTGCTGCTGATTTTAATTTGCGTCGGGTCGCTGAAATCAAATAAAGCCCCTCAGATTATTTGGTTGGCGCTGTTTTGCCTTTGCGCTGAAGACGTCCCTGAATACTACATCTCAAGGTCTATTCTTGTATCGTCCGTCTTTATGCTATTGATGGTTGTTGGTCTCAATAGTGTCGGTGCCATTCCTTCTGTATTAATGTCGCGCGGTAGCAATTTTGTACGAAATTCGATGGGCTTTGCCCATCCTAATAATTTTGGACAGCTTTTGTTTATTGCTTATTCTGCTTCTATTTTTGAGCTGAAAGGCAGAAGCGGTCTTGCGGGCATCTTCTGTTTCGCAATTGCTTTTTTCGTAGCTGATTCAAAAACTTCTGCAGCAGGCATTTTCGTAATGGCCTTGTATTCGGTTATTTCATTCAGAAGCCCCCGTTCAAAACCATATGGGTCCCTATTTACTTTTTTACCGCTTTTTCTGGCGATTATTAGTATAGCCCTGCCCTTTATGTGGTCCCATGGTGCCAATAAATGTCTTGTTCAGCTTGATAATTTAATGACCAACCGGATTTTTTATTCCGCCTATTATTTTGAAAACTACCCTCTGACTGTTTTTGGTAATGACTTAACGGCCATAGTTTCGCTGCCGTCTGCAACGGGTGGTTATTTAATACAAACAAGAGTCATGCTTGACAATGCATATTGTCGACTACTTATTCAATACGGTTTGATCCCATTTACCGCGTTTGTTGCTTTCTATTGCGTAGCGATAAATAAAGCGCGTATTTCGGCCCACGTGACATTCATGGGCTTGGTCTTGTATTCCCTAATGGGGTTTGTTGAATGCGGAATGTTATATCCAGCATGTAATTTCTTTATGCTTATGGCGCTGCCCGCCTTTTCAGATAAGGGGCCCTGTCAATCCAGGGTGCCATCAAAGGATGTTGTGGAGATGGCTAAATAATGGCAAAAATTAATACTACCAAGTCAGACATTATATGGAACTATGTAAGCACTGTTCTTTCAATGGGGAGCAGCTTCCTTCTTCTTCCGTTTCTGCTTGCTTACTTATCTAACGCCGAACTTGGTCTCTGGTACACTTTTGTTGCCATTGGGAATTTAACGCTGTTATTTGAATTTGGCTTTACACCAACTTTTGCGAGAAATATTGTCTATTGTCTTAGCGGTGCGCGTAGCATTAGCAAGAGCGGCTACGATTCATCTCAAGTTGGTGATTCTGTAGACTATGAGCTGCTTGGCAAATTGATTAAAACATCCCGGATTGTTTACGCGCTAATTTCTTGCGTTGTCCTGATGCTTACCGCTACAGTTGGAACTGCCTACATTTCTTCAATTTCAAGTGCTATTGATCCCTTTTCTTGTTGGACCGCATGGTTAATTTTTTGTTTTGATGTGTTTTTTAATCTATTCTTTTTTCATTATACGACCTGCCTGAGAGGGTTCGGGGATATTTCCGCTGAAAGCAGGGCAAAGTCTTATGGTCGCATTGGGCAGCTTGTGGTTTCTGCGTTTTTGCTGTTTATGGGTTTTGGCATCATTGGCGCTGCCATCGGTTATCTGTTTAATGACATTGTGCTGAGATTTTTTTGCGGTCGCTTTCTGGAGGTTCACTCAGAGGCGATAAAAAAAGCAAACGATGCTTGTACGGGTGTTTCTATTTCTGAAATAAAAGAAACGTTTATTTCAGTGGCTTATTTGGCGTGGAGGGACGGCGTTGTTCAACTTTGCTGCTATGCTTCCACTCAGTTGAGTTCGCTGCTCTGCTCCTATTTTCTTGGTGTGGAGGTTAACTCTCAGTATTCATTAATTATTCAAGTTGGCGGTGCAATTTACGGGTTTGCCAGCGCCTACGTTCGATCTTTTATTCCAATGTTTCAATCTGCTTATGCTGGTGGCGAAGTTCAGACTGCACGAAAAATTATTGAAAAAAGTCTGTCTCTATATTGGATTTTAATTGTTGTATGCACGATCGGTGTCTGGTTTGTCGGCTTCCCAGTCTTGTTCCTAGTTAAGAAAGGTTTTTCCCCCGACGGGCTTCTTTATTTCGCCTTGGTTGTTTATCTTGCGGTTTGGAACCATCATTCATTGTGTTGTAATTACATTATCAGTACGAATGAAATCCCCTATCTCCCGGCTTATATAGTTTCGGCTATTGCAGGTTTTGTATTGTCGTATGTCTTAATTTCCTTTACTGGCATGGGCGTCTGGGCGCTTGTGGTTGGTAATGGGGCCGCTCAGCTTGCATATAATAATTGGAAATGGCCTATATACCTTGCGCGTAAATTCTCTTCCCATTATTTTGCGTTGATTAGAGCTGGTCTCATGCAGTGGTCCTGCGCATTGAAGAAATAAGTGTTAATCACTGCTTTAATGTGACTTATGATTTCGATCGCGCCGATAGTGCCGAGAAAGTGGTGTAGAGTCCGATCCGAAGTAAGTTGCATGGCGTTGGGGAGCAGAGCCTGCTCGGCAGATCACCATTTAGATGCAAGGCCTATAACCCGATCGCAAACCTCCAACGCAGCATATCGATGCGTGACGATGATGACGGTATGACCGAGATTTCGCATGCGGTCCAGCATTTCTCGCTCGGTCTTGGGGTCGAGGGCCGATGTGCATACATCGAGCAGAAGCACAGGGGGTCGGAGCAGACCGCACGCGCAACGGCAAGGCGCTGGTCCAGGTCCCCATACCAGTTGTTGTTAGCGCCGGAATAATTTAGCCAAATATAGTCGGCCGAGATTGACCAATCCC
>CAUBIC010000012.1 GCA_958435945.1 uncultured Collinsella sp.
CGGAAAGCACATTAAGTGCTTTCCTTTGCGTGCGGAACTCGCGACAAACTTAACCGCCCCGCCAGGCAGGCGAGCTGCGGAAACTCGGTCGGTCCAGAGTAATATCGTGCGAACGGAATTCTGGCTGAATATTTATCCGCACGGACGACCCGATAGACAGGCCGCGCTATCCCCTTCTTCTAAGTTGCGGTGAAATAGGGACTGCATTTGGAGTTGAATCGTTTAAACAGTCCCTATTTCACCGCAACTTGTGGGGGGGGGTAGAAAAAGGGGGAGGCCCTGGAGAGGGTCTCCCCTTTGTTACAGAGGCGATATTATTCGCGCGTTGCGGGATTACACCAGACGGGCGTTGATCGTCTTGGCGATCTCGGCGGCGTCGGTGGAACCCTTGACGGTGGCACGGAAGCCCTCGTCCATAAGCGCCTCGGCGACCTTGGACAGGATCTTGAGGTGCGTGGTGCCGGCCTGGGCACCGGGGATGAGCAGGGCGATAGCCACGTTGACGGGAGCGCCGTCCATGGTGTCCCAACCGGTCACGCCAGAGCCATCCTTGACGACAATGACGGCGGCCTCGGTAATGGCATCGGACTTGGCATGCGGAATAGCGAAGCCCTCCATCATGCCCGTGGTACCCTCGGCCTCGCGGGCCAGGAAGGCGTTCATCACGGCGTCGGCGTCGTCAGCGACACCGGCCTTGACGGCCTGATTGGAGACAAAGCTCAGGACCTCGTCACGAGAAGCGAAGTTCTCGGCGACAAAAACGTTCTCGACCTTCACGAAATCGGCAGCCTCGGCCTTGGGAGCCTCGACGGCAGCGGCCTTGGGGGCCTCGACCGGCTTAGCGGGAGCGGCAGGAGCGGCCTTCTGGCTCTTCTCGAAGTCATACTTCTTGAAAGCGACGAACAGGATGCCACCGACCACAGCGCCGATGAGGATCGCGAGGACCCACAGCGGACCGTTCTCGACAACGGGCAGGACCAGGAAGCCACCGTGGGGCGCCGGATCGTGAACGTTGAACATAATGGTCAGGATCGAGGCGATGGAGGAACCGAGCATCATGATGGGCATGACGGGCCAGATGTTCTTGGTCATGAACGGAATGGCGCCCTCGGTGATGTGGGTGCAACCAAGGATGAGGTTGACGACACCGGCGTCATGATCCTCCTGGCTGAAGTACTTCTTGCCGACGATGACGGCAAAGGTGGTGATCAGCGGCGGAACGATGCAGGCGGCGGAGACGGCAGCCATGAAGTTGGTGCCGAAGTTGTAGGTGTCGGTGCCGACACCAGCAGCCAGGGCCTCGGTGAGCATGGCGGTACCGGTGACGTAAGCAGCCTTGTTGACCGGGCCGCCCATGTCAAAGGCGCACATGCAACCAATAGCAAGACCCAGGACAACAGCGCCAGAGGCAGACAGACCCTTGAGGAAGTCCATCATGGCGGTGTTGATGGCAGCCATGGGGCCGGAGATGCCGAGCATGACCAGACCGACGATAGCAGTCGAGAACAGCGGGTACAGGAAGATGGCCTTGAGGCCGTCCAGGTTCTTGGGCAGCTTGGCAAAAACCTTCTCGAGCAGAAGGATGACATAGCCGGCGAGGAAGCCGCCGACAATGCCGCCCAGGAAGCCGAAGCCCACACCGGTGCCGCCAGCATCGATCATGTGTGTATCGGCGTTAACGGGCAGGCCCTGGATGGCGATCATACCGGCAACAAAGCCGGGGACGAGCGCCGGACGCTTGCCGATGGACTCGGCGATATAGGCGGAAAGCACGGGAACCATCAGGTTCATGGCAATGCCGCCGATGATCTTGAGCATCGCGGCGAAGCTGTTGTAGTCGGCAGCCGTCGAATCGAAGGACGTGATGCCCCACAGGAACGAAACGGCGGTCAGGACGCCACCGGCAACGACGAAGACCAGCATGTGGCTGACGCCGTTCATGAGGTGCTTATAGATGATGTGGCCGATGGACTCCTTCTCCTCAACCTCATCCTCAACATCGGCAGCAGCCGCAACCGTGTCGTCGCCCTTGGCGGCGAGGGCGCGATCGATCAGCTTGCCAGCAGCCTCGACGGACAGAGCCTTGGAAACGCCAACGGAAACCATGGGCTTACCGGCGAAACGCTCTGCCTGGACATCCTTATCGGCTGCGACGACGACGGCCTTGGCACCAGCGATCTCACTCTTGGTAAGCTCGTTCTCGACACCGACCTGGCCATGGGTCTCGACCTTAATGGTCAGACCGCGCTCGGCAGCTGCCTTCTCCAGCGCCTCCTTCGCCATGAAGGTGTGCGCGATGCCGGTCGGGCAACCGGTGGCGGCGATGATGTCAAACTTAGCCATGTGTCCCTCCTTCTTGAGTACTGCGCCCGCAGGCGCTCCCCTACACGCGCTTCCATGCGCGTTTTTCCACACCTGAAAGATACCAAGCCACCGCTTTTATGAGAAGCAATAAGGCTCATTACTCCGGTGAAAGGTTCTTTCATAACCGTAAACGGTCGATGAAAGTTTACCATCAACTATTGAAACGGCAAGGTGTATCTTGTAACTGAAAATGCCCCTATACTACGAAATTACAAAACAAGTCCGATTTTTATGCCAGCCAGGAGCCATCCCATGTCCGATAGCAGCAAGAGCGCACTCTCCCTTATTAGTATGCACAGGGGGTACAGCGAGTCCGAGCAGCGCATTGTCGACTATATCCTAGAGCACCAGTCCGAGGCACCGCGTCTGACAGCCGCCCAGCTTTCGCGCGCTGCCGCAACCTCCGAGGCAACCGTCTCGCGCTTCTGCCGCAAACTGGGTTTTGGCAGTTTTCGCAGTTTTCAGTTTTCGCTGGCGCGCGATCTGGAGAGCCAGCGCAATGAAGGCCTCACCGACGAGGTCTCGATCGACAATATGGAGCAAAGCCTCAAGAATATTCTCGCTGCCAAGGTAAGCGAGCTCAATGCGACTATCGATGGCATTGATCACGACACGCTGGCAGCCGTCGTGCACGCGTTTAAGAACGCAGGGGCTATCGAGTTTGCAGCCGTAGGCAACACCAACGCCGTCGCACTCGACGCGACGTTTAAGTTTTCGCAGCTGGGCCTTCGCTGCATGGCAAGCACCATCAGCGAGACCTCGATTGGGTTTGCGCTTACGCTGCGCCCCGGCGACGTCATCGTGCTGATCTCGAACTCCGGCAAGTCGCGCCGGCTTAATCGCATGGCAAAAGCGGCTCGCGGCTGTGGTGCCACCGTAGTCGTCATCAGCAGCGACAGCAAGTCACCGCTTGCTCGCTTGGCCGATTACACCTTTAATACCGTGAACCACGAGGCGCTGCTCACCACGGGCGACTTTGCGTTCTCCAAGATGAGCGCCACGATGATCATCGAGGTTATCTACAACTTCCTGCTGCCCGAGATTGAAGACGCCCGCGAGCATATCAGCTACTACGAGGAGCTCATCCAGCCGGATAAGGTCGTGGAATAGGTTTTAGCAGGGGTCGTTATGTACCGTTCCCACAAAACTATGCCGGTTTACTACGATGAAATCGGAATATGCGACCACATCCCATTTTAAAAGAAAACCGCAGGCGTTCTACCTGCGGTTTTCTTTTTACAATTTTAGCTGTGCTCGAGCTACGCCGATTCATCGTAGTAAACCGGCATAGTTTTTGACGGTCGGGCCAGACAAGCAAGTGACGGGGCAACAATTACTGATATTTTGCCACCAGCACCGACGGCTCGGCCTAAGCACGCGCTTCTTCCAACATCTGCCTGGCGTGTGCCAGGCTTGCCGCCGATTGATCGCCGCTCAGCATACGGGCGATCTCTGCGGTGCGGGCATCCCCAGCCACCTCATCCAGATGCGTCTGGGGTACGTCTCCGGGTTCTTTACTCACCACGTAGTGCTTGTCGGCCATGACGGCGACCTGTGCCAGATGGGTTACGACAATCACCTGATGCGTAGCGGCGAGATCTGCCAACACGCTCGCGAGGGCACGTGCAGTAGAGCCTCCGACACCGGCATCGACCTCGTCGAATACCAGTGTATCCACGCCGTCCGCGTTACCGAGGACAACCTTGCTCGCCAGCATAACGCGGCTCAGCTCGCCGCCCGACGCAATGCGGCGCAGGGGGCGTGGCGTCAATCCGGCACCACTGCGATACAAAAGCTCGTAGCTCGAAGGGCCCGCCGGTGTCCACTCGGCACGCGGAAGATCGCGCGACTCCCAAACGAGCTCGGCGCCGCCCATCTCCAGGCGCGCCATCTGACGGCCAACCTCATGACAAAAACGAGGAGCTGCCATATTCCGCGCACGCTTAAGCGCCTTGGCGGCGGCGAACAGTTCACGCTCCGCCGCGCCAAGCACTTCGCGAGACTTCTTGACCTGCTCATCACCATCGTCTACCAGCGACAGCAGCTCTTGGGAACGATCGCGCATGGCAAAGACATCGTCCATGGTGGGCCCCCACTGACGCAGCAGGCCCTTAAGATCAGAATAGCGCTCGCGCATACGAGCCAGCTCGCGCGGATCAAAGGCGACTCCATCGCGATAGGCGCGCAACTCGTTGGCGCAATCCTCGAGCGAGATGCAGGCATCCGAAAGCGCATCGGCAATGTCGCCCAGCTTGCGATCGACGGCAGCCATGCGGGAAAGCTCCGCCACGGCACTGTTCACGGCATCGAGCGCTCCCCCTTCGGCCGCAAGCGACGCATGGGCATCGTTGGCCGTGGCCACCAGCACCTCGGCATGCTCGGATCGAGGCAGCAGTTCCTCGAGCTCCTCATACTCACCCGGTTTGGGGTCGACCTCGGCGATACGTTCCAGGGCAAAGCGCGCCTCCTCGACGCGACTCCCCTGCGCACGCGAGGCCTCCTCGACGCGACGGACCTCCTTAGCAGCCGCGCGCGAGGCTTTAAAGCAAGCACGGTAGTGCCCGAGCGCCTCGAGTGCAGGGCGCCCTGCCCAGGCATCGACCATGGCAACATGGTGCGCCGGGTCGAGCAGACGCTGGTGCTCGTGCTGGCCGCACAGATCCATCATCACGCCAACGCGCTCCGAAAGCTCACGCACGCTGGCGATGCGGCCGTCAATTTTTACGCGGCTGCGGCCCTCGGCAGAAAGGCTGCGCTGCACGGTGAAGCCCTCCGTGTCGTGCGGTCCGTCAAACAGACGCGCCTCGACGCTGGCAAGCGTCTCGCCCTCGCGCACTGTCGACGAATCCGCGCGCTCGCCCAAAATGAGCTTGAGCGCCGAGAGCAACGCGGTCTTACCGGCGCCGGTTTCTCCAGTCAGAACCGTTAGACCCGCGCTTGGCACCAACGTCGCCTCGCGAATGAGTGCAATGTTGGAAACCTGCAGCTCATCGATCATGACGCACTCCGTAGAACACGCGGCTCACCGAGTTGTAGAAGCTCTCGGGGCCGTAATCCAGCAGCAGCACATCGCCGGGACCGCGACGCACGGCCACGCTCTCGACCGTGCCATCGCAGGTAATAAACTGTCCATCGATGGCGATCGCCGGCACGCTCGGGCGGTCATTGGACATAAAGATCTCGACGACATCGCTCGGCGAGGTCAAAAAGGCGCGAGCTTGAATGGTATGCGGGGCGATGGGCACGCAGACCATGCCCGTGTAATCGGGGCTGACGATGGGTCCGCCGGCGGAAAGCGCATAGCCGGTGGAGCCAGTCGCCGTCGATACAACCACGCCGTCGCCACGCAGGCGGTCGATATGATGGCCGGACACCGTGATATCGAACTCGACCATATCGGACAGGGGCCCACGCGTAAGCGCCATATCGTTAAGGGCAAAGGTGCGCACAACATCCTTCGTGCCGTCTTCGCGCACCGAAACGATATCGGCGGCGATGGTGGCGCGGCGGCTCACATGGAGCTCACCGGACAGGGCATCGCTCACGACCTGCAAAATGTCGCGCTCCTCGGGGCTCGCAGCCGTCAAAAAACCCAAATGACCATAGGAAAGACCCAAAATGGGAATCTCACGGTAGTTGAGGATGCGGGCGGCGCGCAGCAGTGTACCGTCGCCACCGAGCGTAATGACCAGGTCGGCATCGTCAACATCGGGCGCGCTCTGGATCTTGGAACGCTGGTCTGCAGCCCATGCGACCTCGTAGCCCTGGCGCGAAAGCCAAAGCTCGAGCATCAGGCCACTCTCGACCGCTTCTTGCTTATAGAAATTGGGAACCAGAAAGACCTTCATAGCGTTGCAGCTTTCTCGCTCAAAACCGATACCTGGGATTGCAGCTCATCGTCGGTGCGCTCCCCGGGAGCAAACCTCGTGCCGTACAGGAAAAACTCGACGTTGCCCTTGGCGCCATGGATAGGCGACACGCACACGTCGAGCGGGAACAGGCCCTTGACGGCAAAGAGTTCAATCGCCGCCACGAGCGTATCGCGGCGGACGGCAGGGTCGGTCACGATGCCGCCCTCGCCCACCAGCGCAGCCGGCGCCTCAAACTGCGGCTTTACGAGCGTGCAGAACGAACCCGAAGGGTTCAGGCACGCGAGCACGGCGTCGATGATATTCGCGATGCTCGTAAACGACACATCGCACACGACCAAGTCGATGGCGCCGCCGTAGCCAAGCTCGGGCAGCTGCGTCACGTTGGTGCGCTCATGGAGCGTCACGCGCTCGTCTTGGCGCAGCGACCAATCAAACTGGGCGCGACCTACATCGACCGAAACGACCGTAGCGGCACCGCGCTTGAGCAGGCAATCGGTAAAGCCACCCGTAGAACAGCCCACATCGAGGCAAGCAAGATCTGTCGGATCAATCCCAAACGCATCGAGTGCACCCTCGAGCTTGAGCCCGCCGCGCCCCACGTAGGGAATACGACCCTTCACGTGCAGGTGCAAGCCGGGCGTCACTTTAAGGCCCGGCGAGGTCAAACGCTCGCCGCCGCTCGAGACCAAGCCGGCCATAAGAGTGCGAAGGGCATCCGCGCGATCGGCGCAGATGCCCTGTGAAATCAGTTCGTCATCAAGACGCACGCGTTTCATGAATGCCATCAACCATTCGTATCCGAAGACGCGGCCTGGCTATCCTTGGAGTCGTTTGCCGCATCCTCATCGTATTCCTGCTCGAGCTTATCTGCCTCGCGAGGCGTCAGCTCAAACTTATCGACCATGTCAACCGCACGAGAGCCCAGCTCGATCGCCTCGTCAAACAAATCGAGCGAACGCTCCAGGGACGTATCCTTGGAGCGAACGGTCGCGATAATCTGGTCCAAGCGGTCCGAGATCTCGTCGAAGTTGCGGACGGAACCCTCTGGCATGGCTACTCCTCGACGGTACCGGTCTCGGCCTCGGCGACCTCGGCGCCCTCATCGAGAACGCCGGCCGCAGCCTGAGCGGCGGCGACCTTGGCGGCAGCCTCGGCAGCCTGGGCCTCCTCGCGGGCACGGTCCTCGGCCAGCAGCTCCTGATAGAGGTCCTCGCCCGGCAGCTCCTCGCTACGAGCGATCTTGCCCAGCACGCCGTTGACAAACGACGCGGACTGGTCGGTGCCATAGGCCTTGGCAAGCTCGACTGCCTCGTTGATCACGATGGCGTCCGAGACCTCCTCGTCGGTGAGGAAGCGCATCTCATAGACGGCGATGCGCAGCAAATTGCGGTCGGCACCGGGCATACGCATAAGATCCCAGTTCTTGGTGACGGAGCGAAGGGCGCAGTCGATGCGGTCGATATGCTCGTAGGTACCGCGGCACAGCTCCAGCGCATAGGGGTCGAGGGGACCCTTCGAGATCAGGAAATCGCCCTCGAGGACGCGCTCGAGCGGGCTGTCCGTGGCCTCGGCCTGGAACAGAAGCTGCAGCGCCTGACTGCGGGCAAGCGTACGCCCGCGATAAACCTTAAGGCTCAAAGGTTACTCCTTGGGGAAAACGAGGCCGTCGATGCAAACGTCAACGCGCTCGACCTCGACGCCCACCTGGGCATCGATGGCGGCGACCACGGCGGCGCGAACGGCCTCGGCGAGTTTCTTGAACGGATAGCCAAAGAACACCACGACACGCACGGTGAGTGCGAGCTTGTCGCCGACGACCTCGGCCTCGACCGCCGGCTCGGAAGCCGGGGCCTTGGACGAGAGCATCATGGAGACAAGGTTGGTGGCAAGGTCCTTGACGCCAACGGAGGCGATGCCCTCGACATCCGACACGGCGCGCGAGACGATGGCGGTCAGAACATCGGGCGAAATGCCGATGCCGTCAATCTTGATTTCCTGGGGCATGAGTCCTCCTAGAAGAGTGGTTGCTAGACACGGGAGACGAACTTGCCGTCGCGGGTGTCAACCTTGATGACCTCGCCCTCGTTGAGGTACATGGGGACCTGGATGACAGCGCCGGTGTCGATCGTGGCCGGCTTGGTGGAACCCTGGACGGTGTCGCCCTTAAAGCCCGGGTCGGTCTGGACGATGGTGGTCTCGATGAACATCGGCGGGGTCACGCCCATGAGCTCATCGTCGGCAAAGAGCAGCTGGCAGATGTCGTTCTCGCGCAGCCACTTGGAGTTCTCGCCCACCATGTCCTCAGGAACGGGAACCTGCTCATAGGTCTCATTGTCCATGAAGATGTAGTCGGCGCCATCGTTGTAGAGGTACTGGAACTCACGGGTGGTGAGCATAACGCTCTCGAACTTGGTGCCGGCGTTGCAGGTGTTCTCGACGACGCGGCCGCTCTTGATGTCGCGGGTCTTGTAGCGCACAAACGCGCCGCCCTTGCCCGGCTTGACATGCTGGAACTCGACGATGGTGTAGACCTTGTCCTTAATGCGGAGACCGAGGCCGTTCTTGAAGTCGGCGGTAGAAATGGTAGGCATAGCGACCTTTCTTGTTATGGGCAGAACGCACAAGCGTCCAAATTACATACGACCGAAATTATACACTTGCAGACGGCGCCTGCAGCGAGCGCATAAAAAGAGAACGCGGGGCGCCCGAATTACTCCGGACGCCCCGCCCCAAAAATCTATCGAAATGGGCTAGCAATCGATGATGTGCAGGTCGTGCGGGGTCTTGGTGAAGGGCTCGTAGCCGTTCTCGGTGACCACGCCGTAGTCCTCCAGGCGCACGCCGCCCACACCGGGCAGATACACGCCGGGCTCCATGGTGATAACCGAGCCGACCTCGATGGTGTTCTTGCTGCGGTTGAAGTTGGGCAGCTCGTGGATGTCGATGCCCACGCCGTGGCCCAGACCATGGTTGTAGTAATCGCCATAACCGGCATCGCCGATGATCTTCTTGGAAAGCTTAAAAATGTCGTTGCCCTCGACGCCCGGATGGATGGCAGCGACGCACTCCTCGTGCGTACGGCGCACGAGCGCGTACAGGTCGAGCTGCTCCTGGGTGGGCTCGCCCATCACGACGGTACGAGTCATGTCGGAGCGGTAGTCACAGTAGCCCGCACCGTAATCCATGAGGACGAAGTCGCCCTTCTCAATCACGCGGTCGCTCGGGACGGCATGCGGGTTGGCGGTGTTGGGGCCACTCGCAACGATGGAGCCGAAGGCCAGGCTGTCAGCGCCGTTGGCGAACATAAAGATCTCGAGCTCGTTGCGAACCTGCTTCTCGGTCATACCAGGCTTAATAAAGCCGAGCATGTGCTGGAAGGCGGCATCGGTGATCGACTGCGCATGGCGCATGAGCTCGATCTCCTCGGCGTCCTTGATGGCGCGCATCTTACGGATGTCGTCGTGCATCAGCGGCAACATGCAGGCAACGGAGCGGTCCTCCAGACCACGCTGAATACCCTGGTAGAAATTGATCTGCATGTCGTCCTCGACGGCGCAGACGCGGCACTTGTTGGCCGCAATCTTGCCAGCGACCCAACCGGGGATGGTTCCCTCGTCCATGTCGTAGACCCAGGGGCTGCCGGCGGGCGTGTTCTCCTCAAAGCTGTTGAGATAGCGCGAGTCGGTATGGAACAGGCACTGGTCAGCCGTAATAAACGCCGCGTGCGGGAACTCGAAGGTGTAGTCGAAGACGCCCTTCACGCCCGTGAGCCAACGAAGATTTGCCTCGTCGCGCACCACGATAGCGTCGTAGCCGCGCTCGACCATCAGGGCACGGACACGTTCGATACGACCGGCAGGACCGGCAGCAAACTCAGACATGCAGTTTCCTTTCTTATTGTCTCTATAAAGACGGGACGGGTCTCAACCGAACGTCAGAATCGCATGCGATCCGCAACCGATTGGAAACCCGTCCCTCAACATGATACGAAAGACGAAGGATGTCAATAAAACTTAGAGAAGTTCTTTGCGAGAAGCCAAGTAGGCATGAGCATGGCGCTCAAGAACCTCGTCCTCAACGCTCGTTAGACGAATGGCGCCGAGTGCCGCGGGCAGCGGCAACATGCTGCGGTTTGAGCGGGCGAACTGCTGCTTGCGGAACTCCTCGATAAACGCGGTGGGCTCCAGGTCGAAGGCAAGCTCCTCGATACCAAAGTCCTCCAGGCAGTCATCGACCTCAAAAACGTAATCGATATCGAAGTCGCAAGCATCGTGGGCAACGCGCGCCTCAAAACGCATGCCCTCGGACAACAACTGGTAGGCAGGGATCTGCGAAGCGGCATCGCCCAAGCAGGCGCGCAGGGTACGCTCCCCCGTC
The DNA here is from genome assembly GCA_958435945.1 of uncultured Collinsella sp. GTDB lineage: Bacteria > Actinomycetota > Coriobacteriia > Coriobacteriales > Coriobacteriaceae > Collinsella. Next base: position 10,614 of record CAUBIC010000012.1, read on the forward strand.
TTACCAAAATCGAGCGCATGGCGGGCGCTCGGGTTCGTAGCCATCAGTACGTCCTTGCGGGCAGTCTGAGACCACTGCACGGCATTGACGAGCGCGACCTCCTCGCCCGCGAGAATCTCGGGGACGGTCTCAGTAAACTGATTCCAGCGGGACTTGCTGCTCGAAAGCATGGTGCCAACAAGTACCACATAGCCGAGCTTGAGGCCCTCGGGGTCCGCCTCGCGAACAAGGTCGAGGTCGCACACGACCAAGCCCGGCTCGGGACGGAACGCGATAGCGGGAAGTGCATTCGCCGACGAGGCGACGAGCGGCTTCATGGTCGTCGCGACCGTAAGCATGGCGTCGAACGTCGTCGGCAGCAAGGCGCACTCGGTGCGACCGCACCACTGATTGGCACACCAACAAACGACCGAGCAGGTCACCGTGTCGCCGACAGCGACAATCAGGTCGTCGCAGGTAATGCCGTTAGCCGACAGGGCGCCAAAGACGGTATCGGCATCGGCCAGCATAGCGCCGGCAGGCGAAACCTCAAGCGAAAGCTGCGACACGGCAAAACCGGCGTCGACCAGCGCATGCTCGACGACCTCGCCAAAACGCTCGGATGCGCCTTCGTTCCAAACCACCATCGCGCGTTTAGGCTTGCCCACAGCCGAGGCAAACATGCGCGGCAGCTCCTCGAACGCGCCCAATCCGACGCGGACATCGACACTGCGGTTTTGGAAATTGATAAGTTGACGGCGAATCATAGCAGTCCACGCTCCAAAAGCATCTCGGCACAAAGGTAGGAAACGTCCTCGAAGGACTTGTTGCGAATATCAAGGGTAATATCGGCGGCTTGGCGATACAGCGGACGCCGATGCTCAAACAGGCGCGCGGCGTGCTCGGGCGAGCGGAAATCGGGTCGGGTATCGGAACGGCGGATCTGGCGCAACGAGTCCTCAAAGTCGCCTTCGAGGTACACGCATGTACCCATCTCGTGCATCAGCTCAATGTTCACCGGCGTCTCGACGATGCCACCCCCGCACGATACCAGCAGGCTGCGCTCGCTCTGAAGCGAACGGAGTGCCGAGGTCTCGAGCTCGCGAAAACGATCCTCACCCTCGGTCTTAAATATCTCGGTCACCGACTTGCCGCATCGACGCACAACCAAACGATCGGTATCGATGAATCGACGCTTGAACATAGTGCCCACATTGCGCGCAAGCGTCGACTTGCCCGCGCCCAAAAAGCCGATAAAGAAGATATGGTCGCAGCCGTGTTTGATGTGCTGAGACATGGCGAAACCTATTCCTCGCAGGGAAGGTCGCGCAGGGCCCGGCGCTCAAAGATACGGAAGATCTGCGTGTACCACAGGTCCTGGGTTGCCTGCGGCTTGACCAGAATAGTGTCAACGCCGGCAAAGTTTCCGCTCCATACGTCGGTGTACAGCTGGTCACCGATCAGCACGGCCTCGTCGGCCGTGGCGCCCAGACGCTTAAGGCCCGCTTTGAGGGCAAATGGCGCCGGCTTCATGGCGTGGCTAATGGCCTCGAGCCCCAACTCACGAGCCGAAGCCATGACCTGGTCGCGATGCCAGTTGTTGGACACCATGCACAGCTTAAAGCCCTTGGCATGGGCGGCCTCGAGCCAGGCGGAGACCGCAGCGGGAACCTGCTCGGTATCACGCGGCACCAGGGTGTTGTCGCGGTCGAGCAGAATGGCGCGCTTGCCGTCGGCCCAGAGGGTATCGAGGTCGATGCGATCGACCGAGGCAACATATCGTTTGGGGCTAAAAATCCTCATGATCAATTCCAAGACTGTTGATGCTCTTCGTAGGTCTTCGAGAAATACTCCTCGTCCTGCGTAATGTAGAAATACAGGTCGTCGGAGTCGGTCGGCTCAAGGGTGGCCTTGAGCGCCTCGAGCGACGGAGAGCAGATGGGCGTGGGCGGCAGGCCCTCGTGCTTATAGGTGTTATAGGGGTTATCACTCTGCAGGTCGTCGGCGGTAACCTCGCCACCGGTGACGTACATCATGGTCGCGTCGCTGTTGAGGTAGCGCAGGCCATCGAGCTTGCCTGCCAGACGGTTATAGAAAACCGATGCCACATGCGCGCGCTGGTCGGCGTTGAGGCCCTCGCGCTCGACGATGGAGGCAAGGTTAACGATGTCGTAATCGGACATATCCACGCCATAGCGCTCCTTGATCTTGGCCTCGCAGCTGGCAAAGTCAAGCGACTTATACTCGGCGTTGAACTGGTCAAGCATGGCGCGAATCACATCATCGGCGCTTGGGTCCTTACCAAGCGAATAGGTCTTGGGGAACAGGAAACCCTCGAGCGAATCGTTTGCAGCGCCCTCAAGGAAGCTATAGTCCTTCACATAGTTGGAGGCCTTTGCCTGATTGAGGAAGTCTTCCTTGGAGATACTGTCGTATGCCTTGGCCACGCGATCGGCGACCTGGTCAACCGTCAGGCCCTCTGGGATAGTCAGTGCATCGGAGCCCGCATTGGGGCCCTCCATGAGCTGCTGAACGACCTTGGTCGCGTCCATGAGCGTGGTGAACGAGTAGGTGCCGGGCTTGAGCGACATGTCGGCGTTGAGCTTTTTGACCGCCGCGTAATAGTCCTTGGGATTTTCGACGATATGGTTCTCGGAGAGAATCGAAGCGATGCTGTCACCCGAGGCACCATCGGGAATAGTGATAGTAACCTGCTGGCCAGCAGTGACTTTCGCATCCTCACCGGCAAAAAAGCCCTTGACAGCCGGTACGGCGAAGAAGGCGATGGCAGCAAGAACGATCGCCGCAACCACAGCACCGATAATCATAGGCACCGGGGAGCTTTTCTTTTGGGCACCACGGCGAGCGCGCGTGTTATAGCTCGAGCGCGTGGCCGGAGCAACGCCGTGCGAGCCATGAGCATGATGTGCGTGGGAGCGTGATTGCGGTGCCTGTCCCTGCGTACGCTGGGCAGGAGCCTGCTGCTTAAAGCGGGAACCGCCCGCGGGCTGGGCTGTATGGGCAGCAGACTGCTGAGCAGGACGACGAACAGGCTGCTGGCCTGGACGCTGAGTGGGCTGAGTGGGGCAAGAAGAGGGCTGCGCCGAACGTGCGGCGGGTTGGGCCGCGCGCTGAGTCGGTTGCATCGGACGCTGACCGGACGATACAGGGCGTGGCGCAGGCTGTCGTGTACGATTCGGCTGGCGCGGATCGAAAGCGCTAGACATGCGAAACCTCCTCGTTTTTGCGATCGAGCCACGTCTGCAAGAACAGGCTGGCGGCGATCATGTCGATCTTGCCCCTCATCTGCTTTTCGTTGAGTCCCTGCTCGCGCAGGATACGCTTGGCCTCTTGCGAGGACAGGCGCTCGTCCTCAAACTCCAGCGGAAGATCGAGCTCGTCGGCGATCTTTTGCGCTATGGCGGCAACGCGATCGGCCTGGGGGCCAGGCTCGCCGGCCATGGTCAGGGGACGCCCGCTTACCAAGATGTCGGGCTCATAGTCCTCGACCAGGTAACGGAACGTCTTGGCCATACCGGTAACCTCAGCGGCCGGAAGCACCTTGACGGGCATCGCCATCTTGCCATCACGGCTCGAGACGGCGATGCCGATCCTGGTCTCCCCTATGTCCAGCGCGAGCGCGACCACAGCGACTACTTAGGCGCCGAGCGCGGTCTTGGCGGCCGCGAGGGCATCGGCGATACCGGCAGCGTTCTTGCCACCGGCCTGGGCCATGTTGGGACGGCCGCCACCGCGACCATCGACCAGACCCGCGATCTGCTTGATCACGTTGCCGGCGTGGAAACCGGCCTTCACGGCGTCATCGGAGCCGGCGGCGAGCAGGGCCGGGGTGCCCTTCTCGGTCACGCTGGCAACGACGCAGGCGACGGGGCCGGCGACCTTCTGGTGCACGGTATCCCAGACGTTGCGCAGGTCAGCAGCCTCAAGACCCTGGAGCTCAGCGACGACGAGCTTGTAGCCATCGAGCTCGACGGCGCCCTCGATAGCACTGGAGATAGCATCGGAGGAGCCACCGGTCAGCGCCTTCTTGAGCTTGTTAGATGTCTCGCGCAGCTCTGCCTGCAGGTTCTCCACACGAGCGGGAACCTCGTCGACACGGCACTTGAGCGCAGCGGCAGCGGCGTCAACAAGTGCCAGGCGGTCGGCCATGTAGTCGAGGGCGCCCTTAGAGGTCACGGCCTCGATACGGCGGACGTTCGAGCCCGTGGAGGACTCGGAGATAATCTTGAACAGGCCGATCTCGGCGGTGTTGGCGGCATGGGTGCCACCGCAGAGCTCGCGGGAGAACGGCTGGTCCTCGGCACCCACGGAGACGACGCGCACGACGTCTCCGTACTTCTCGCCAAACAGGGCGACGGCGCCGGCGGCCTTGGCCTCGTCGATGCCCATGACGCGAGTCACGACCGGCTTAGAGGCAAAGATCTGCTGGTTGATCAGGTCCTCGACAGCCTTGAGCTGCTCGGAGGACAGGGCCTCGAAGTGTGTGAAGTCAAAGCGCAGGTGCTCGGGCGTCACCAGCGAGCCGGCCTGGGAGACATGCTCGCCCAGGACCTGCTTAAGCGCGGCGTCGAGCAGGTGCGTGGCGGTGTGGTTGCGGCGCAGGAAGCCACGGCGCTCGGCGTCGAGCGTGGCGGTCACGGTTGAACCGACGGTCAGCGTGCCCTCGGCAATGTGGGCGACGTGGGCATACAGGCCGTTGTGGTTCTTTGTATCGGAAACGACCAGCGAAACGCCCTCGGCGGAAATCTCACCGGCGTCGCCCTGCTGGCCACCCATCTCGGCGTAGAACGGAGTACGGTCAAGCACGACCTCGACATCCTCGCCCGCGGCAGCGGACTCGACGGACTCGCCGTTGCGAACGATGGCGACAACCTTGGCGCCCTCGATCGCATCATTGTCATAGCCGTCGAAATCGGTCGCAGCGACCTTGTCGGAAAGCTCGACCCACACGTCGTTAAAGCTACCCCAGGCGTCGCCCTTGGCGTTGGCGCGAGCGCGGGCCTTCTGGTCCTCCATGCAAGCGGTGAAGCCGTCCATATCGACGTCGTGACCGGCGGTGCCGGCGATCTCGACAGTCAGGTCGATGGGGAAACCAAAGGTGTCGTGCAGCTTAAAGGCAACGTCGCCCGGAAGGACAGCGCCGTCGGCGAGCGCGGCCAGGGCCTCGTCCAGGTAAACGCGGCCGTTGTCGAGCGTCGTGGAGAAACGCTCCTCCTCGGAGGCAACGATGCCCTTAACGAGCGCGACGTTCTTGAGCAGCTCGGGATAGGCCTCGCCCATCTGGGCGTTGACCTCGTCGATAAACTTGGTCAGGAAGGCGCCCTCGATGCCCAGCAGACGGCCGTGGAACACGGCGCGGCGGAGCAGGCGGCGAAGGACGTACTCGCGACCTTCGTTACCGGGCAGGATGCCGTCCGAGATCATAAAGTCGACGGCACGGGAGTGGTCGGCGATGATACGCAGGGAGCGGCTGGCGCCGGAGTAATCGTCGGCGTCATAGGTCTTGCCGCTGATCTTCTCACCGAGCTTGATGAGGTGCTGCATCAGATCGCCGTCGTAGTTGGCGGTCTTGTGCTGCATGATGGCGGCCATGCGCTCCAGACCCATGCCCGTATCGAGGTTGCGGTGCGGCAGCTCCGGCATGGAGCCGTCCTCCTGGCGGTCGTACTGGGTAAACACGAGGTTCCAGAACTCAAGGAAGCGGTCACAGTCGCAGCCGGGCTTGCAGTCGGGGCTACCGCAGCCGACCTCCTCGCCCATGTCAAAGTAGATCTCGGAGCACGGACCGCAGGGACCGGTGGGGCCAGCGGCCCAGAAGTTGTCGTCCTCGCCAAGGCGCGAGATGTGATCCTCGGCAACGCCCAGGGAGCGCCACACGTCGTGGGTCTCGTCGTCCTCGGTAAAGACGGTGAAGTACAGGCGGTCGAGCGGCAGCTTGAACTCCTTGGTGATAAGCTCGAAGGCCCAAGCGCAAGCCTGCTGCTTGGAGACGCCGCCAAAGGAGAAGTCGCCGAGCATCTCAAAGAACGAGAGGTGACGGCCGTCCTCGCCGATGCAGTCGATGTCGTTGGTGCGGACGCACTTCTGGCAGGAGATCGCGCCGATCTCCTTCATGGTCTTCTTGCCCTGGTAGTACTCCTTAAACTGGTTCATGCCGGCGTTGGCAAGCAGCAGCGAGGGATCGTCGGGAACAAGGGACGAAGAAGGATAGAGCTTAAGACCGCGCTCCTCAAAGAAGTTGAGGAACTTAGAGCGGATCTCGGCCGTAGTCATTGACGGGTAGTCAGCACTCATAGAGGGAATCTCCTCGGTTTCACATCGAAACAGTTCAAACGTAACGATATTACCATCCAACCGCCCCCATGCAAAAAAGAGGACCGACATAAAGCCGACCCTACAGCGAAAGTGCACGTTATGTAGGACTGTGCGATCCTTTGAAAAAGACTAATGTAGAATTACATATAAGATTCACCCGAAAGGAGCGATCGATGAAAAGCAAACGATTTGTCCTGAATGCACTTCTGGTTGTAGCACTTTTAGCGCTCTTGGCCTTCTCCTGCTGGTACGCAAACCAACCAGCATTTGGCTACGTATTGTATGCAGTAATGTCCGGTGATAAGGCTTATTTCACTCTACGCGCAATTGACGTTCTCTTTTTCTATGTAGCCGGCCCCTTATCAATCGCTTTGCTCGCGTTTCTTGTCGTTTACAACTTAAAGAAACGCTAGCGGTGCCTATTTGGAATCCGAATCGTCCATGGAGCCGTCGATGCCGGTTTTGGTGTCGTCGTCCGTATTGGAATCGTCATCCTTGGCGAAGGGGTTCTTGAAAAAGCCCGTCGCGTCGGGCTGCAGGCCCGAGAGCTTAATCCAAGGATTATCAAGCTCGGGTTTGGGCATGGCCTGGGCCTTGGGCGCAGTCTCGTTACCGATGAGCTCGGACTCATAGATGAACGTATCGTCTCCAAGCGCGTCATAGGCGGCGACCGGGTTACCCTCGGCATCGCGATACGGGGTGCCCTTAAACACAGCACCGTCGTAGGCCACGAGCTGACGGCCGGTCTCGTTCTCGAAGTAGTACACGAAGATACCCTTCAGAGCCGCGCACAGCGGGATGGCCACCACCATGCCGATGGCGCCCATAAGCGCCGAACCGATAACGAGCGCCGTCAGGCTCATGACAGGATGCACCTGGACCGAGCTCTGCATGACCTTAGGCGAAATGACGTTGTCGGTGACGTTTTGAGCCACCATGGTCACGACAAGCGTCCACAATGCCAGCATAGGGCTGAACATAAAGCCGAGCACCGTGGCGATCGCCGCGCTCACCCAGGGACCGACAACCGGGACCAAGTGCATAATGCCGGTAAATATGGCCATGAGCGCTGCATATGGATGGCCAATGAGCGTAAAGCCGATAAAAGCGAGGATACCACCGCAGATGGACGTCACGACCATGCCACGCATATAACCGCCGACCGAGCGTGAAAGGATGGCGACCATAAAGCGGTACGAGGTCTCCTTTTCCTGACCAATGATGGTGCATCCTGACCAATGATGGTGCAGACTTCATGGTGCATACGGGGGTAATCGCAGGCAAGCCAGTAGGCAAGCACCAGACCGAGGAAGATGACGAACAGCTGGGAGGCCGTATTGGTAATAAGCGGGAATACACCGCGACCAAGCTCGGCAGCGATTTGTGAGACATACTTAGACGCCACAGTGACAAGCGAAGAAAGATTATCATCCAGATACTCTTTGAGCGGCGTGTTGTTGAGCGTCTTGAAATGCGAGACCATCTCGTTGAGATCGCCGCCCGCAACACGAAGCTGCTCAGGCAGGCGGCTCAGGACTTCCATAATCTGACCGAGCAAAATAGGCGACAGGATGCAAACGACACCAACAAGCACGGCAACAACCACAATGAGGGCGATGAGCGAACCGATGCCACGACCGACGCCGTGATGCTCAAGCCAGTTAGTGATCGGCGACATCACAAAAGCGATGATGGAGCCGACAGCTAGAAACTCGATAACCGGCGCCAGGATGCCCATAAGGTTAAAGATGACGGCGGCGATGACGATGCAGCCAACGACGGACCAAATGCGAAGCGTCAGAATACGGGTATCGCGCAGCGTGCGGTCGGTTTGTTGGGGGTGCTCACTCATGAACGAACCATCACTCCATCGGGGTCGATCTTGTCCTGAATCTTCTTAAGGGTACGACGCAGCAGACGCGAGACCTGCACCTGCGAGATTCCCAGCTTCTTGGCGATCTCGATCTGGGTCATGCCCTTTACGAAGCGCAGCTCGATAACCTCGCGCTCGCGCGGCGAGAAATCGCGGATGGCTTCCTCGATTACCAGTCGGTCATCGGTAAAGTCGAGCTCGTTGTCGTCATCGGCATAGCGGTCGAGAATCGAGGGCGCATCGTCGGAATCGGACGCGCCGGGAGCCTCGATGGGCACCGAGGTGTAAGCCGAGGACGATTCCATGGCTTCGAGTACCTCGTCGACAGTCACGTCCAAGTATTCGGCGATTTCCTCAACCTTGGGCGAACGCTGTAGCTCGTTGGTGAGCTTATCGGTAGCCTGATTGACCTTGGCAGAAAGCTCCTGCAGACGACGCGGCACGCGCACACTCCAGCCCTTGTCGCGGAAGTGACGCTTGATCTCGCCCAGGATGGTGGGCGTGGCAAACGTGGTGAACTCGAGTCCGCGCTCGGGATCAAAGCGGTCGATTGCCTTGAGTAGACCCAGGTATCCGACCTGCATCAGATCGTCGAGCGGCTCACCGCGGTTCTTAAATTTGTTGGCAAGAAACCTTACCAGGTTCATATGGGACATGACGAGCTGCTCGCGTGCGTCCGGATCACCAGTCTCTTTATAGCGACGAAACAGCTCGCGGGTTTTCTCCTTGTCCCAAGCGGTCTTACCGCTCCGGGAACGTTCGGTCATATTAGATATCCGCCTTGAGGTCGAGGGAAAGCGTCAGGGGCGCCTCAGTCTTTTCGTAGGAATCGCACACGCTCGCCAGAATGAGCTCGGCATACACGGCAGCCTGGTCATCCTCGTCGACGGTGGCCCGATCGCCAAAGGTAAAGTTCATGCCAACGTGAGACTCATCGACATCGAACCTGATCATGATGTCATCGGAATCAACAGCCGTGCAGCCAAAGATAAAGGCCTCCTCGGCAGCCATACGAATGTCCTCAATGCGATCGACGGACATGGAGCACAGCGCGCCGACGTTGGCCGCCGTCATACGCACGAGGCGTGCCAGACGCGGATCCCCGGCAACAGTCAGCGTAATAGGGCAGGTTGCTTCGCTACTCATCGCAGGACTCCTCGGAGGTCTCGGCGGGCGTATAGGTGTAATACTGGGCTGCTTTAGCAGCAGGCTTCTGTGCATCATCGTCACCAGCAGCGGCATCGTCCCCGGCTTCGTCAATCAGGACACGCTCGGTCGGCTGCTCGGCTTCGGCGGCAGCGGAAAGCGTGCGCTCGGCGTCGGCCGCGGGAGCCTTCACCTTGTTAAAGAGTTTCTGCACGGCACCAGCAGCAGAATCAGTCACGCTCGATACGGCATTGCTGGCCTCGGCCACGCTGCCCGTAACCTCGGAAATGTCGCGAACCACAGCTTCGACCTCTACGAGATTGGAGGTAAGGGCGTCGACGGCGGTCTTGCTCGACTTGAGGAGCGGCTCAACCTGAGCCAACGCGGGGGTGAGCTCATCGACAGCGCCATCGAGCTTTGCTACCACCGGCTGTGCCTCGGCGATGGTGTTGTTAAGGTCGCTCACGGTCTTATCGAGCGAATCAACGACGGTGCGGGTCTTTCGCAGCGTGAGCGCGAGCTCGATAACAGCCCACACACCGGCAACGGCGAGCAGCAGCAGGGCGATTTGAATGGGACTCATACAAGCCTCCCGAAGGAATCGAAATACAGACGCTGTTCATGGTACCCCAAAGAAGGGGAAAGATACCCAAAGGGAATATGCGAGGTCCCAAGGACCTACTTGGGCGCTCTGCCGCTACGGTCGCGCTCGCTTTGCTCTACGCGCCACTCTTCCCAGCCACGGCCCGCAGGCTGCCAAAACGCACCGCGCTCCAGCCCCTCGGGCAAATAACGCTGATCGACCCAGCCTTCGGGATAATCATGCGGATACTTATACACACCGTATTCGTCGCTGCCCGGGCGATGACGATCGCGCAGATAACTCGGCACCTCGCGGAGCCCACTTGAATGAATATCGGCCAACGCCGCATCGATCGAAGCCTCGCACGCGTTCGATTTAGGCGCCAAGCACACATAGAGAGCAGCCTGAGCCAGATTAATACGGCACTCGGGATAGCCAATGACCTCGGCAGACTTAAACGCGGCATGTGCCACCAAAAGCGCCTGTGGGTCGGCGTTGCCAACATCCTCAGAAGCCTGAATCATAATACGACGAGCGATAAACTTAGGATCCTCCCCCGCGTCAATCATGCGCGCGAGCCAATAAATCGTGGCATCGGGGTCGCTACCGCGCATAGACTTAATAAACGCACTGATGATGTCGTAGTGCATGTCACCGTTTTTGTCATACGAAAACCCACGGCGCGGATTGGCGATCTTCACATCGTCGACCGTGATGGGATACCGCTCCCCCGCCGCCGGAGCCGGCGTCCCCTCGGTATCGGGACGCGTGACGGCAATCTCGCTCGCCAACTCAAGCGTCGTCAAGGCCGAGCGTGCATCACCCGCTGCCAGCGTGCAAATGGTCTTGACCGTATCATCATCGGCCGAGAATTTGCCGTTCAGGCCCTGAGGTGCCTCGAGCGCGCGCTCGATAAGCATGGCGATATCCTCGTCCTTTAAATGCTCAAGCTCCACGACTCGACCACGTGAGAGCAGCGCCGAGTTGACCTCGAAGTACGGATTCTCCGTCGTAGCGCCAATCATAATGACGGTACGGTTCTCAACTGCATGCAGCAGGGCATCCTGCTGCGACTTAGAGAAACGGTGAATCTCATCGATGAATAGAATGGTGCGGCGGTCGTACGTATTCAGGCGCGTCTTGGCCTCGTCGATCACGCGACGCAAGTCCTTCACGGTGCCCGTCACGGCGCTGACCTCGACAAACTCGCTCTTTGTATGGTTGGCGATAATGTGGGCCAGCGTCGTCTTACCCGTACCGGCCGGCCCGTACAGAATCACGCTCGAAAGCACGTCGTGCTCGATCGCGGCACGCAACCATGAGCCCTTACCGACGGCCTTTTGCTGGCCCACATACTCGTCGAGCGAATTGGGGCGCATGCGAACCGCAAGCGGCGCATTCTGAAAGGAACGCTCGCGCGTCGAGGCAGAAAAAAGGTCGTCCATAGCCATCCCGTGCATCAATCAAAAACGTTTTTCACTAATAATTATACCGAATATATACGAACTACCGTTCGTTAATATAGGTACGGTGCGGAAACTTCAATCCCGGGAACAACTTGCTCGTGAGCTCGCAGAAATAGCCGTCCGTCATGCTCGCGATGTAATCCACTACCGCTTGATCCTTGTCGTCCTGCCAGGCATAGGTACGGTCGTAGTAGGAAAGCTGCTGATCAATGCGAGAAATGTGGTGCTTAAAGATGTACGAGGACTCGTCGCCTTCGTTTATATCCTGCAGGCAACGGTCGTAGAGCTTTTCGAACGCCTCGCGCAGTTCCGCTTCGGAGTCGCCTTCGATGCCGCCCTTGCTATAGATCTTCTCGTAGTTCTCGCGCTTGGCTCGGCGGATTTCCTCAAACAGCTCCTCGCTCATCTCGATGCGCGGTTTGCCGTAGCTATGCTCAACGATATCGATGGAGGCATGCGTAAGGATCCAGCTGTTGTATGCCCCACCCAGGCCATCGTCAAAAGCATCGGGCGACAGCAGGCCCGCCGCAATGGCGTCTTGGCGATCGCGCCCAACATAGGCAAGGATATCCGAGATGCGGACCACGCAGCCCTCGAGCGTCATGGGACGCAGGTGCCCAATTGCGCTATAGCCCTTGGCAATACAGTCCTCAACCGTCTGATCGAACTGACCAAAGGATGCCATGTGTGACAGCTCAAATACGCGCTGCTCATATTCGCCGTTATGGCACAACACGCCATCGAGCGTCTGGAGCGACACGTTGCGGCCGTACAGGGCATCGAGCACGCGGACCGACTGCACGTTATGGAAAAAGTAGCGACCCGTGCGCTCGTGATAGATATCGTTGAGAAAGCGCTCACCGGCGTGGCCAAAGGGCGTGTGTCCTAAGTCGTGGCCCAGGCCAATCGCCTCGATCAGATCGCAGTTGAGCCCCAGGGCGCGACCGATATCGCGCGCAATGCGCGAAACAAGCTGCACGTGCAGACCGCGGCGTGACAGGTCGTCGTTGCTACGGAAGCTAAAGACCTGCGTTTTGCCTGCATAACGCGTGTATGCAGGCAAATGCAGAATTTTTTCGGTATCGCGCATAAACGCCGGGCGCATGAGCGTGCCTTTGTCGGCAGCGCGATCAATTCGACGAATGACCTGGTCGTCGTTGCAACGATACGGATTGACGGCACCCGAAGCGCGATCGGCGGAAATGCGCTCGATGAGTTCGGGCGACAACGCCGCGGGAATGCGGTCCATGCGCGCCTTAATGACGGCCGTTTCTTGATTAGTTGCCATGGCATGCTCCTTAAGAAGGATGCGCAATCGGTTACAATGTGCAGCCCACGACCTCGATTATGGCAAAAATCGGCACCAAAAACGGGAGCAATGGCAGGGAGCGCGATTTTGCGATGAGGCAAGCGACGGCAAGGGTCAGGAGCGCAACCGCAAACGCGACAACGCCGCCCAGGGGATCGAAGGTACAAAGGGCAAAGAGTGCCTTGACGTCCCCCATGCCAATGCCAGGAGCGTGGCGAACTCTACGCCAGAGCGACTCGGTAAGCACAAGGCCAAGGTAGACGATGACCGCAAGACCGGCGTGGTCAAGCGCTGTGTTCAAACCGAGGTCGAGCCAAACGCCCGCCAACGCCGCCACGGCACATGCGCCGGCAAGCCCATTGGGAAACCGTCGCTCTCGGGCATCAATTGCCACGCCGGCAAAGATGCAAATCCAAAACGGGATATAGACCATCGGACTCCTCCTCGAGCTGCATCGCAAAAGCAAAAACCACCACAAAGGTGCCTGTCCCCTTTGCGGTGGTTTTGGTGGTGGTTATTTGGCGCCTTGCATGACCTCGTCAAGGGTAACGTTGACGGCGTGCTGCGTCGGCACCCAGTCGACATTCAGGAACAGCGCGGCCACCGTGATGGGGATATAGCTGAACATAAAGATCGGGAAGGTAAACAGGTTAGTCACCAGACGCCACTTTTGCGCGCAGTGAATGTGCTTATACTCAAAGATAGTCGTGAGCAGCGCCAGGATAAAGAAGGTCTGATACATCATGGCGAAGGTCATAATGAGCGAAGCGGCGCACGCCTGCATCTCGACTTCGGTAGCCAAGAAACCATGCGAAAGGCCACCCACAATCAAGAACGTCGCATTAGCGAGCATCGAGATCAGCGATAGCAGCATACCCGGGGCGATCGTCATGAACATGTCGTAGGCGGCAAAGCGATGATAGCGGAACGTCGACTTGACCAGATGCTTACCGTAGGTAAAGAACACCTGGTAAAAGCCCTTGGTCCAGCGCATACGCTGCTTCCAGGATGCCTTGAACGTCACGGGTTGCTCGTCAAAGAACTCCGCCGGCGCATAGCCAATGCGAATACCGTGAATAGCGCAGAACGTAGTGAACTGAATGTCCTCGGTCAGCGTGTGGAACTGCCAACCGTGCATGCCCTCGATAACGCTTGACGAGATAAGGTAACCCGAACCCGAAACAGCGCAGGACGTCTTGCAGATATTACGCGCGTTGTTGAGGAAGCGCGCCTCGCGTAGATACCACGTGGCATTAGCAGCCGAGATCCACGAGCTGCCGAAGTTCTTGGAATTGCGATAGCTCGTGACCACATGGAAGCCCTGGTCAAAGGCATCATTCATCTTGGAAACGTAATCGCGGGAGATAACGTTATCGGCATCGAAGATAAAGTAGCCCTCAAACGTGTCGGGATACTCGTTGAGAATGCGGTCGAAGCCAAAGTCCATGACCCAGCTCTTGCCCTTGCGGGCCAGGTCATTGCGCTCGTAAACAATGGCACCGGCCTCGCGCGCGAGCTGCGCCGTGTTGTCGGTGCAGGCATCGGCAACGACAAAGACCTCGATAAGCTCGGACGGATAGTCCTGGTCCTTGATGGAGCGTACGAGATTGGCAATTACGGCTTCCTCGTTATGCGCCGCGATAAAGAAGGCATAGCGATGGAGTTTTTTGGCCTTGGGAGGCGCGACCTCGCCACGAAGAGCGCCAATGACAAAGAAGACCACCTGGTACAGAAAGCAGACCGTGAGCAGCGTGACGACAATCTGGTTGAAGATCACGATGGGTGTGTTGGTTTGTAAAAAGGCGAGCATGCAGGCTCCCAGCAACGTGTAACGTAAACAATCGTATATCTTACCGCAGGCTTACCGAGTTCAAGAAACCACCTAATACTGGCTAGGCTTCGAGAAGACCGAGCTGCGGAACGATGTCGTCGCCGGCGGCAGTGCGACCAAGCGAACGCGGGGCCAGATCGTCCAGAACCGCGGCAAGATCCCACGGCAGCTCATCACGGCACTCAATGCGCTTCCCCGTTACGGGATGATCGAACGCAACGCGCCAAGAATGCAGGAACTGCCTGGTCAGGCCCTGATCGGCACGCGCATCGCACTTGCCGTAGAGCGGATCGCCCACGCAGGCGTGGTTGATATGGCGCATATGCACGCGAATCTGATGTGTGCGGCCCGTAAACAGGTGGCACTCAACGAGCGTATAGCCGTCGTCAAAACGCGTGGAATCAAAGCGCTCGAGGACCTTAAAGGTCGTAATGGCCTGACGGGCAAAGGGGTCATCCGAAACCGCCATCTTGACGCGGTCGCGCGTAGAACGGGCGATACCGGTATTGATGGTGCCCTCGTCCATGGCGATGTGCCCGTGGACAAGCGTGATATAGCGGCGGTCGAGCGTGCGCGTGCGGATGAGATTCTGAAGCGCGCGCTGGGTGTCGTCATCTTTTGCCGCGAGCATAAGGCCCGAGGTATCGCGATCCAGGCGATGCACGATGCCGGGGCGGTCCTCACCCTGCACAGTACCAAGATGATCGATGCCGCAGTGGTAGACCAGAGCGTTCGCAAGGGTGCCGCTCTCGTGGCCATGGGCGGGATGGCACACCAGGCCCCGCTGCTTGGAGAGCACGATAAGGTAGTCGTCCTCGTAGCGGATATCGAGGGGAATGGCCTCGGGAATCACGTCGGTCGGGTCGTGCGGCTCGGGCAAGTCGACCGAGATGCGATCGCCGGCGCGTACGGCGTACTTTTTAGAGAGACAAGTCTCACCGTTGACGGCAACGGCGCCTCCCTCGATCAGATGCGCGCAGGCAGAGCGCGTGGGACAGCCATCGTTGGCGCCCAAATAGGCGTCAAGACGCTGACCAGCGGAATCGTCGGCAACAAGAATATGGATGTCGGCCATTAACGCTCATTCCTTTCGCGAATCTTGCGGGCACGCTCCCCACGCTGCTTGGCTTTGCGCTTAGCGCGGGCCTCATCACGGGCATTGAGCTCGGCAGTCGCATCAACCTCGCGGGCCGCGGGACTCAAGAACATGTAGCCGAAGAGGGCGAGCACAACGCCCACGGTAATGCCGATATCGGCCACATTGAAGACCGGAAAGTCGATGAAGGTGGTGGCAATAAAATCGGTCACAAAGCCAAAGGCCAAACGATCGATAGCGTTGCCGATAGCACCGCCCGCGACCATAGCCATGCCCACAACCTCCAAGCGAGCAAGCTGGGGCGCGCGAAGCAAGTACACGGCAATGGCGACAATGACCGCAAGCGCCAGCAAAGCAAACGCAACGCCATGCCCCTCGCCAATGCTAAAGGCAGCACCGATATTGCGGACAAACAGGAAGTCGATCACACCGGGGATAACAGTCACATGCAAAGCGTCGCCCACGGCACGAACCGCAAGCTTGGTCAGCTGATCAAAAAGCAGCACAACCAGCACCACCCCACCAGCAACACCTAACCGCCAGCGCAAAGGCGGCGTCATATCCCCAGCACGACCCAAAGAAATCCCCTACCCTCAAGAACATCGAATTCCGTTTAACACAAGTAAACATCTTATATTGCCACAAGCAGAGCGCACGACATATCCACCAACGCAAGCGAAATAACCAGCTAAAAAAACGAAAGCGGCATTCCGAAAAACAGAATGCCGCTTGGACGTGACAAAAGTTGACGTTGGGGACGTTCTTGTTTGACAGTCGTTTAAGAACGTCCAACGGTTAGTTCAGCGCATCAGCGCAGCGTTTGCAGATGTGAGCGTGGCCGTTGTACTCGCCGACGGTGGTGCGGTAGTTCCAGCAACGGTCGCAGCACTCGCCCTCGGCTGCCTCGATAGCAACGGAGAGCTCCTCGCCCTGGGTCAGCTCAACATCGGAGACGATGTAGAACTCGGCCAGATCGACGGCCTTATCACCGGTCAGCAGCGCGTACATCTCGGCGGGAACGACCGCCTTGACGCGGACCTGCTGGCTCTTGGTGAAGGTGCCGGCAGAACGGGCATCCTCAAGGGCCTTGGTCACGGCGCTACGGAGCTCAAGAGAAGCCTCGAGCACGCCCTCAAACTCGTTGGCCTCATCGACCGTGATGGGCGACTTGTACCAATCGAGCAGCGCGGCGTACTTCTGGTGATCGACGCAGCCGGCGGGCGCATATGCCATGGCCTCGTCGACGGTGTAGGACAGGATCGGCTGCAGGTCGCGCATGAGCATCGAGAAGAGCTCGGCCAGCACGGTCTGGGCGCTGCGGCGCTCGAGCGAGCCGGGCTTATCGCAGTACAGACGGTCCTTCAGGGCGTCGAGGTACACGTTGGAAAGCTCGGTAACCACGAAGTCATAAAGCGCACGGTAAGCGCGCGGGAACTCGTAGCAAGAGTAAGCGTCGTCGACCTCGGCCTGAACCTGGGTCAGACGGGCAACCATGAGCTTGTCGAGCGGCAGCAGGTCGGCAAAGGCGACACCGTCGGTCTCAGGCTCAAACTGG
This sequence comes from uncultured Collinsella sp., assembly GCA_958435945.1. Lineage (GTDB taxonomy): Bacteria > Actinomycetota > Coriobacteriia > Coriobacteriales > Coriobacteriaceae > Collinsella. The sequence goes on from CAUBIC010000012.1 coordinate 27,788, forward strand.
CCCTCGAGCTCGGAAAGCAGGAAGCGCAGCGTGTTGCGGAAGCGACGGTAGGCATCGGACGTACGAGCAAGGATCTCGTGGTCGATGGAAACGTCGGAGCTGGTATCGACGGATGCAACCCACAGACGGATGATATCGGCGCCCATCTCGTCGCAGACCTTGTTGGGGTCGATGACGTTGCCGAGCGACTTGGACATCTTGCGGCCCTGGCCATCGAGTGTGAAGCCCTGAGAGACGACCGCCTTGTACGGAGCATGGCCGTTGGCACCCACCGAGGTGAGCAGCGAGCTCTGGAACCAACCGCGGTGCTGGTCGGATCCCTCGAGATACACGTCCGCCGGGTACTCAAGCTCGGGGCGATACTCGCAGACGGCCTTCCAGGAAACGCCGGAGTCCCACCACACATCGAGGATGTCCTTATCGGCCTTGAGGTGATGGCCGCCGCACTTGGGGCAGACGCAAGCCTCGCCCAGGTAGCTCTCGGGAGCGTCAGTAAACCAGGCGTCGGAGCCCTTCTCGTGGAAGAGCTTGATGACGGCGTCGAGCGTGGCGTCGTTCATGACCTTCTCGCCGCAGTCGGCGCAGGTGTAGCTGGGGATAGGCACGCCCCAGTTGCGCTGGCGGCTGATGCACCAGTCGGGACGCTGCTCGACCATGGCGCCAATGCGGTTGGCGGCATGGGCCGGATACCACTTGACGTTCTCGCGGACCTCCTTGCCAGCCTGCTCACGCAAACCGGTCTTGTCCATCGAGACAAACCACTGGTCGGTAGCACGGAAGAGCACCGGGTGCTTGCAGCGCCAGCAGTGCGGATAGCTGTGCGTGATCTTCTTCTCGAGGATCAGGGTGCCGCGCTCGCGCAGGAACTCGATGATATGCGGGTTGGCCTCGTCGGTATCCATGCCGCTGAAGGGGCCGCCGGTACCAAACTCCTCGCCGGTGTAGAACTTGCCGTCGCCATCAACCGGCATGCAGATGTCGGTGATGCCTTCCTTGAGGCAGGCGAAGTAGTCGTCGACGCCGTGGCCGGGCGAGTTGTGGACGATACCGGTACCGTCATCGACACCGACGTAGTCGGCCAGGAGCGCCACGCCCTCAACACCGTCAAAGATCGGCTGCTTGTAGTGGATGTGGTGGAAGGTCTCGGCGGGAACCACATAGGGCTTACCGTCGACCACAACCGGGGTGTACTCCCAGCCAAACTCCTCGCAGCACTTGGGAGCCAGGTCCTCGAGCATGACCTCGGCGCGGCCGTCGTGCTCAACGGCGACGTAGGCGGCGCCGGGCTTGAGAGAAACGGCCTGGTCGGAGGGGATGGTCCACGGCGTGGTCGTCCAGATGATAAAGTCAACCGGGCCGTCGAAGTTCTCGAGGCCGGCGGGCTTGGAGGTCATCTCAAAGCGCACGAAGATGGACGGGCTCGTCTCGTCGGAGTACTCAATCTCGGCCTCAGCAAGTGCGGTATGGCAGTGCTTGCACCAGTGGACGGGCTTGTGGCCGCGATAGATCATGCCCTTGTCGAACATGGCCTTGAAAACCTCGATGTCGGCGGCGTCATGCTGGTGATAGAGCGTCAGATAGGGGTTGTCCCAATCGCCGAGCACGCCCAGGCGACGGAAGCCAGCCTTCTGCAGCTCGATGTTCTCGACAGCGAACTTGTTGCAAAGCTCGCGGATCTTAGCCGTGGAGGTCTGGTTGAACTTCTCGGTGCCGAGCTTCTCCTCGACCTTATGCTCGATCGGCTGGCCATGGCAGTCCCAACCGGGGACATAGGGAACCTCATAGCCCTGCATCATCCAGTAACGGTTGATCATGTCCTTGGAGATCTTGTTCATGGCGTGGCCGATGTGGATCGGGCCGTTGGCGTACGGAGGGCCGTCGTGCAGCACGAACTTCTTGTGACCCTCGTTCTTCTTCAGAACCTGCTCGTAGACCTTGTTGTCCTGCCAGTCCTTGAGTCGCTTGGGCTCGGACTTGGAAAGACCGGCACGCATGGGAAAACCGGTCTTGGGCAGATTCATCGTCTGCTTGTACTCGTTTGCCACGGTACCCCTTTCATGTCGTGGGCGCGCACGCCCGTTGGGCACCAAAAAAGCGCCCGTCCCTACAAGCTGGGACGAAGCGCCACAAAACGGACTGTACGCCCGCAAAAGCTCTTCGTTTAACCACCCAGCTTAGATGCCCTCGCCCGCGTATTCGCGCGCTCGCATCCGTTACTCGGCTGGCCTGTATCGACGACCATCTCGGCGATATCTACTAAGACGAGCCTGTGCGACGCGTCCGTTGGGACCGCAGCTCCGGGGTGATTTTCATCGGTCGCATGCACGGGTTCTCAGCGCTCCCCGCTCTCTGTAACATGCGGACGGCCGACTACTCGTCCCCATCAACGCTTATGCGGAGTATGCTAGCACGTTCCGCGCCGGCGAAAAACCCTCAACACTGGTTTTATACGTTCGAAATTTCTCGCGGCTGTGGACCTTCTCTTGGAGCAAAATACCTGAAAGCACTTTATCGAACGAAAGAAGGTTGCTATGCGAACCATTGGAATGAGTGATTATACCGTCGGCGAAGACTGCTTTGACGAGCTGCCCGGCGCGCTGGCCGAGTACGGAGCGACCAAGGTCGCCATCATCGGTGGCAAGCGAGCCCTGGCTGCAGCGCTACCAGGGCTCGAGGCGGCACTTGAAGATACCGATGTCGAGGTCCTGGAGACGCGCGTCTACGGTACCAACAGTACGCGTGCCAATATCGCCAAGGTCGTAAACTCCCCCGCCTGCCAGGAAGCCGACGTGCTCATTGCTTGCGGCGGCGGCAAGGCGCTCGATACCGTCAAGACGGCGGCCATCGAGCTCAAGAAGATCGTCTTTACCGTGCCGACGATCTGCTCCAACTGCTCCGCCGCGACCGCCATTGCCGTCGTGTACAACGACGACGGCTCGCTCGAGGGCTATTCGTACCCCAACCGCCCCGCGCACATCTTCATCAACCCCAAGATCATCGCCGAGGCACCGGCAGAGTACTTCTGGGCCGGCGTGGGCGATGCCCTGTCTAAGCAGCCCGAGGTCGAGTACGCCACGAGCGCCGGTAATTTGGAGCACACCGCCGGTCTTGGCCTGGCACTCGCCCACACCTGCTCCGAGCCGCTGTTTACCTATGGCGTCCAGGGTCTTGAGGACGTGCGCCAGGACCTGTCGACCGAGGCCGTCAAGCAGATCGCGCTCGACATCGTGGTCAACACGGGCTATGTCTCGAACCTGACCAACCAGAACGATTACTACTACAACTCGAGCGTGGCGCACGCGTTCTACAACGCCACCTGCAGCATTCCACGTGAGGGCACCTACCTGCACGGCGAAGTCGTAAGCCTGGGCGTGCTCGTCCTGTTTGCCTATACGGGCGATACCGAGAACCTTGTGCGCTACGCCGCCTTTAACAAGCAGATGGGCCTGCCCGTGACGCTTGAGCAGGTCGGGCTTTCCGAGGCCGACATCCCTGCCCTGTGCGAATACGCGCACGCCACCAACGAGTGGAAGCAGGGCAACCCTGAGCCCTTCACTGACGAAAAGTTCGCCGCCGCCATCAAGGCCGCCAACGCCTACGGCCACTCTATCCTGGCCTAACCGGCCAAAACCGCCACAAAGGGGACAGTTCCTTTGTGGCGGTTTTTTATTGCTGTAACATGCTCGAGTCGAATTCGCTTGCCGGGATCACGCGGTAGCCGTGGCGCAGGAGCAGGTCAACGAAGACACCGTTACCCGTTGTGAGCGTGCCGCTGAAGGATCCGTCGTAGATATGGCCCACGCCGCACGACGGACTACGATCCTGCAAAATGCACGCGGAAATCTCGGACGGCCCACCCGCCTGCTCACACATATCGAGCGCACGTTGAGCGCCCAGGCGGAATTCCCGGTCAACGGACACGCCCTCGCAGGTACGAACCTCGCCGTTCACAATCTCGGACGGCTTGCGCGGCGTGGGCAGGCCCCCAAAGACCTCAGGGCACACCAAGAGGACCTCGGTCCCCGTACGCTCGCAGGCCTCGACCAGCTCGCGATGGTAGTTGTCGAGCCCGTTATACTTGCAGCTCTCGCCCATCAAACAGGCACTCACCACGATCTTCATATGCATCCCTCTCAAGCAAAACGCCCCATTTGAGATAGGCACTCAAATGGGGCGTCGATATTTACTGTCCCGAACGCAACGCTATTGCTGCTTAGGCATCAGCGGATTTTCGCGCGTGAGGAGGTTCATAAACTCCTCGCCGGTGATCGTCTCCTTCTTGTACAGATAACGAGCCAGCTCGTGGAGCTTGAACTTGTTCTCCTTCAGGATCTGCAGGGCGCGGTCGTGCGCATCCTCGATCAGCTTGGCGACAATCGCGTCCACGCGCTCGGCCGTACCGGGGGCGCAGGTGAGCGACGTGTCCTGGTTGAGGTACGCGTTCTGGACGGTACCGAGTGCCATCATGCCAAACTCATCGGACATACCAAAGCGCGTCACCATGTTGCGGGCGAGCTTGGTTGCCTGCTCGATATCGTTGGCGGCGCCGGTCGTCATCTCGCCAAAGATGAGCTCCTCGGCTGCACGGCCACCGCAGTAGACCGCAAGCTTGTCCAGGACCTCCTGGCGCGTGGTCAGGAAGCGCTCGTCCTCCTCGACCTGCATGGTGTAGCCCAGAGCGCCGCTCGTGCGCGGCACGATGGTGATCTTGGTAACCGGCGCGGAACCCTTTTGGCGGGCAGCGACTATGGCATGACCGATCTCGTGGTAGGAAACGACCTGCTTCTCGTGGTCGGAAAGCACCGTGGACTTACGCTGCTGGCCGGCAATGACGACCTCCACCGACTCCTCGAAGTCGTCCTGGGTCGCGCGCTTGCGGCCTTCGCGAACAGCGCGCAGGGCACCCTCGTTGATGATATTGGCAAGGTCGGCGCCCGAGGCACCGGGCGTGGCGCGGGCAATAGCGGTCAGGTCGATCGGCGGCTGCGTCTTCACGCTCTTGGCATGCAGCTCGAGGATGTTCTTGCGGCCAGTCAGGTCGGGCAGCTCAACGGGAATGCGGCGGTCAAAACGACCGGGGCGCAGCAGGGCGGGATCGAGGCTGTCGGGACGGTTGGTCGCAGCGAGGACGACGATGCCCTTGTGGTTATCGAAGCCGTCCATCTCGGTCAGCAGCTGGTTGAGCGTCTGCTCGCGCTCGTCGTTGCCACTAAAGCCGCCGCCATCGCGCTTCTTGCCGATGGTATCGATCTCATCGATAAAGACGATACACGGGGCCTTTTCCTTGGCCTGCTTAAACAGGTCACGAACCTTGGCGGCACCGCGGCCGACGAACATCTCGACGAACTCAGAACCCGAAATGCTAAAGAACGGAACGCCCGCCTCACCGGCAACGGCCTTGGCGAGCAGGGTTTTACCGGTACCCGGAGGGCCGACAAGGAGGGCACCGCGCGGCAGCTTGGCGCCAATTTCCTCGTAGCGCTGCGGCTTCTCCAGAAAGTCGACGACCTCCTTAAGGGATTCCTTGGCCTCTTCCTGGCCTGCAACATCCTTAAAGGTCACGCCCACATCTTTGGAGGCGATAACGCGAGCGCCGGACTTACCCAGTCCGCCGCCGCCAAAGCCACCACCGCCAAAGTTCATCGACGGACCGTCTTCGCCCATGGCCTTCTTCATACGGCGGTTGAGCCACCAGCCGATGAGGAAGAAAATCGCCATGGGAAGAATGAGGGTGAGCAGGTAGTAGGTCATCAGACCCGAGTTCTTATCGGGAACGACCGACTCAAGCGAGGCACCAGATTCAAGCACGCGATCGGTAAAGCCCGCATCATTCGGCACACCGGTCGTCTTGTAGGCGATGTTCTCGTCCTCGCCCTTCTTGGTGTAATAAATCGTGTAATCGTCCGTGTTGTACTCAACCTTGTCAACGCTCTTCTTATCGAGCGCTTTGACAAACGTCGAGTAATCGGTCTTCGTAATCTGCTGCGTGTGACCGATGTTGGGGAACAGAACGGTCGAGAGCACGAGGTAGACGACGAAGGCGATGAGCACGTAGAGGATCATATTCCGTCTACGTTTGTTGTCATCCATCTCCATCTGCTTGAACTCCATCTACTGGGGTTGATAATGCTAACTAGAATACCCAACCCGGACGGCGATAAACCGACGCCGGGCACGAAAGGACAGAGATGGCATCACTTGAAGTCGGCAAGGTTCAGATCTATACGGGCGACGGCAAGGGCAAAACCACGGCTGCGCTGGGATTGGCGATGCGCGCCAAAGGTTATGGGCTCGACGTACTCATGCTGCAGTTTGCCAAGAAGCTGCACTGCGCCGAGCACGACGCCGCGCCGCGCCTGGGACTGCGCATTGTACAGGCCGATCGCGACACACCCGAGGCCTGCGCCGAGCAGATCATGGAGCTCGCACGCGAGCAGATATCACAGGTCGACGTTCTGATTTTGGACGAACTCGGCGAAGCGATGCGCCGCGGATTCGTGACGCGCGAGGATGTGGAGGGACTGATCGCGCTGAAGCCTGCCACCACGGAGCTCGTGCTCACCGGCCGCGGGCTGCTGCCTCTCGCGGACCTCGCCGACCTAGTCACCGAAATGCGCCCCGTCAAACACTACTTCGACGAAGGCCTCCTAGCCCGTCAAGGCATCGAATACTAATTGATCCAAAGGGGACGGAGGAAAACGGACCATCGACATCAAGACGGAGAGAAATGATCCGTTTTCCTCCGTCTCATACGGATCATTAGGCGGTGGCGCGGCCGAGCCAGTTGCCGCTATGGTGGTAGATGGTGAACATCGTGGCGGTGATGAGCCAGGTTACAGGGTAGACCAGCAGCAGGTGCTCAAGCGACGGATCGAACGGCATAATCGCAAACACCCAGATCACCCTGAGCACGACGGTGCCAAAAATCGTGAGCAGCATGGGCTGCAAGCTCACGCCGGCACCACGAATGGAGCCCGACGCGTTCTCGATAATCGAGAAAATCGCGTAGAACGGCGCAATGAAATGAAGAATCGTCGTGGTATACGCCGAAATCGAAGCATCGTCGACAAACAGACGCGACAACGGACCCGAGAATACCAGCAGCACGGCAGACAGGCCGCCAATGAGCATAAACGACAGCACGAGCGACGTATGGTAGCCCTTGCGCATGCGCTCGTAGTTGCGCGCGCCAAAGTTCTGTGCCGAGAACGTGGTGATCGACACGCCAAGCGCCTCGGTAACCATCCAGACGATGCCATCCAAGCGGCCCGAAAGACCCCACGCCGTGGTGACATCGGCACCAAACGAATTGACCGACACCTGAATCAAAACGTTGGAAATCGAATACGCAGCAGACTGAAAGCCAAGCGGCAGACCACACGAGATCATGCTCTTGCAAATGCCAGGATCAATGCCGAGTTTGGACAGTGAAAGCCGCCACGCACCCGGTGCGTGCATCATACGAATCACGATCATCGTGGCGTTAGAGCAAATGGTCAGTGCCACCGCGATACCGCAGCCCAGAGCCTCCATATGAAGCACGGCAACGAAGATGACATCCAGCACCGCATTAACAAGGCAGCCGGAAGCGATAATCACAGCAGGCCCGCGCGTGTCGCCCACGGCGCGCAGCAGTGCCGTTCCCATATTGAGCAGCAGCGCCGCAACCATGGCGGCAAAATAGCAACGAGCATATGCCACGCCCTCGGCCAATAGTTCATGCGGCGTGTTCATAAGCACCAGCATGGGCTCAACGAACACTATGCCAAGAATCGAGAAAACGATACCGCCCACCAACGCGAGCGTCATGGCCGTATGGACCGAACGACTCAGCCGCTCATCATCGTGCTGGCCAAAATACTGACCGGTAATGACCGCGCAGCCGGCGCCAACACCAACGCAAAAGCCAATGCAGAGCTCGGTAAGCACCATCGTGGCTTGAATGCCACCCAGTGCGAGTTTGCCGCCAAACTGGCCGACGATATACGTACCGATGAGCGTGTAGGCCTGCTGAAAAAACGAACTAAAAAAGATGGGAACGCACAGCGAAAGCAGCTGCTGCCAAATAACACCCTGCGTTACATCGATAGCCGTAGATTTCTTAGCCACACGCCCTCCCCAAAAGCGCACGTCAACCGACAAAACAGCAAATTAAGGCCAACGCCAATACCAGCTTAGCACCGACCGGCGTCGACCGAAACACCCCGAATAAGAGCCCGGTGCGAACTATCTGCCTAGTGATACAGCCCCGGCTGGTAGTGGTACTCATTACTCACGTGCGGGCACAGCTGCCAAAAGGCGACGGCACTCGCCGCTGCCACGTTAAGCGAATCGACCCCGTGCGCCATCGGAATGCGCACGGCCCGGTCGCAGCCCGCGATAGTCTTGGCACCCAGGCCGGCACCCTCGGTACCCATAAAGATTGCCAGGCGGTCAATCTCCTGCAGCACGGGATCGTCCAGCGATACGGAATCGTCCGTCAATGCCATGGCAGCACAGGAAAAACCGGCTTCGTGCAGTGCCGCCAGGCCATCGTGCGGCCACACACGAGCCTCGCTGCCAATGCGCGTCCAAGGCACCTGGAAAACCGTGCCCATGCTCACGCGGGCCGAGCGACGGTACAGCGGGTCGCAGCACGTAGGGCTGACCAAAATACCGTCAACGTTCAATGCGGCCGCCGAACGGAAAATCGCGCCCACATTGGTATGGTCGACAATGCCCTCGAGCACGCACACGCGCACCGGACGCTCCCCCGCCGCCTCGACGACGCCGTCGAGAAACTCATCAACCGGAATCTGCCGCGGGCGACGAAACGCCGCGAGCGCGCCGCGCGTCACGTTAAAGCCCGTCAATTGCTCCATGAGCTCCATGGAGGCAACGAACACAGGAACCGGACCTGCGCCCTCGCGCACAACCAGGCGCTCAAACAGCGGCATCATCTGATCAAGCCAGCGTTCGCTCAAAAGAAAGCTCACCGGCTGGTATCCGGCGCGCACCGCGCGCTCGATAACCTTGGCACTCTCAGCGATAAAGATACCCTTTTGGGGCTCCAGCACGCAGCGAAGCTCGCGCTCGGTCAGTCGCACGTAGGCGTCGAGCCGCTCATCCGTAAGCGAATCGATTCGCAGAACCTCAACGGCATCAGTCATAGCAGCCAGCCCGCACCCTTCTTAACAGCACATCTATACCAAACGAGGCGACGCGAAGCGCCGCCCCATGCATTCAATCAACCCGATAATACCGTTCACGCTAGGCGATTCACGCCTCAACGCGACGATATGTCACGAACTCATAATCGAGACCCTCGTCACCCTCGCCCGCGGCAATCGTGGCAACCCCGCCAGCCTGCGAAACTTCCCATGCAGGATCGGCGTCCAAATTGGGAAAATACGTGTCCACGGGATGAACGCAGTGGTTATGCGTGACCTCGGCCTCCACGCAGTACGGCAAAAACTGCCGATAGACATCGCCACCACCGATCACCCAGGCAACGGGCTCATCGGCAACCGCGGCGACCGCCTCGTCGATACTATGCACCACGTCGACGCCCTCGGGAGCAAAGCTCTCGTCGCGGGTAAGCACAATATTGCGGCGGTTCTTGAGCGGACGCCCGCCGGGAAAACTCAGCAGCGTCTTGCGTCCCATAATGACCGGGCAACCTTTGGTGCACGCCACAAAATGGCGCATGTCGGCGCGATTGGACACCACCATGTCGCCCTCGCAACCAATGCCCCAATCATCACACACGGCGACGATGGCAGAAAGCTTACACGTCATAAGCGCCACCTACACCGCAATGGGAATGTTCTTGACCTGCGGGCCGTGCTCGTAGCCCTCCACGATAAGGTCATCGGTCGTAAACGCGTAGAAATCATGCACGTCGGGGTTAAGCGTTACCTTAGGCGCCGCAAACTGCGGACGCTCGATAAGCTCACGGACGATATCGACATGACGGTCATAAATATGGGCATCGGCGATCACGTGCAGCAGCTCGCCAGCAATCATGTCGACCGACTGCGCGACCATCATCAGCAAAATGGCGTACTGGCACACATTCCAGTTGTTCGCGGCCAAAATGTCCTGGCTGCGCTGGTTGAGAATCATGTTGAGCGTGGGCTTATCGTCATGCGGGCGCTGCGTAACGTTATAGGTCACGCTGTAGGCGCACGGATACAGGTGCATCTCGGACAGGTCACTAAACACGTACGTGTTGGTCATGATGCGGCGGCTGTACGGCGTGTGCTTAAGATCGTACAGCACGCGGTCCATCTGGTCGAAATCGCCCTCGGCATAATGGCTCTTCTGGCCAATCTGATACCCATAGGCCTTGCCGATGGAGCCGGTCTCGTCGGCCCACTCGTCCCAAATATGGCTGTTGAGGTCATGAACGTTATTGGACTTCTTTTGATAGATCCACAGGATCTCGTCCATCGCAGACTTAAGCGCCGTGCGGCGCAAGGTAAGCGCGGGGAACTCCTCGCGCAGGTCGTAGCGTGCCGTAACGCCAAAGTTTTTAATGGTATAGGCAGGGGTGCCATCCTCCCACACCGGACGGACCTTTTGCCCCTCGGTGGTGGTGCCATGGTCCAGAATATCGCGGCACATGGATACAAACTGTTGATCAGCCTTGCTCATTGACCCTCCTGTCAGTCGCCTATAAGCGAGATTCATTGTAGCTCAGGCGCACGCAGCCCCACAGCCCAAACATAAGCCCTCATTTTCTGACATATGCCAGAAATTCCTTGCTCAAATCCGCATATTCGCTATTCTATTATTGACATATGGCAGATAAGGAGCATGTATGGCAGGAAGACGCGAAAAATTGCGCCGCGTTGGGATCATCCCCGAATATCGCGGCTTTACCCCTGACGGCCTTGCCAGCGGAGACGCCATCGAGATGACGGTCGACGAGCTCGAAGTCCTGCGGCTGTGCGACCTGGAAGGCCTCAATCAGCAGACCGTCGCCCAGCACATGGGCATCGCTCGCGCCACCGTGGCGGCCATCTGCAGCCGCGCGCATCGCAAGGTGGCAAACGCGCTGGTCAACGGGCGCGCGCTGAGTATCGAGGGCGGTAATATCGCATACTCCCCCATCACCACGACGACGGCCGCATGGCCAGCAAAGGAGGTCGGCACCATGAGGGTGGCAACGACGTACGACAAAGGCAGCATCTTTATGCACTTTGGCCGCAGCGAGCAGTTCAAGATCTACGACATCCAGGATGGCAAGGTGCTCAACGAGCAGGTCGTAGGCACCGGTGGCACTGGTCACGGCGCGCTGGCGGGTCTGCTTGCCAACGGTGGCGTGGACACGCTCATCTGCGGCGGCATCGGCGGTGGCGCTATCAACGCGCTTGCTCAAGCCGGCATCACGGTATATGCAGGTGCCCAAGGCAACTGCGACGCTTGCGTCGAGGCACTTATCTCCGGCACGCTCGCACAGAACGGCGAGGCCACGTGCAGCTGCCACGGCCATGACCACGAGCACGCCTATGAGCACGGCGAATCCTGTGGTTGCCACGGCCATCACGAGCACGAGGGCCACGAGGGCTGCGGCTGCCACTAACGGCACGGCACCGCGAACTCGGGGCGCGACACTGAACGCAACCCAACAATCAAAGCCAACAACAAAGGCCACCCGGTAGCTACCGAGTGGCCTTTGCCATATCAAGCTGGAATTACAGCACTATTTCTTATTACGCATCTGCGCTTCCATCTGGCGCAGCAGGTCCATATCGGACTTGGGGCCGCCCGTACCCAGGCCGCCCATGCCGCCCAGACCCATAGCGTCCAGGCCAGGGATATTGGGCATGCGCATCTTCTTGCCCTTCTTACCCTTCTTGCCCTTCTTGCCGCCGGCCTGAGCCTGATTGGCCATCGTGCGCATGCGGCCCATCATCTTGTTCATCTCGCCCCACTGCTTCATAAGGCTATTGACCTCGGTGGGGGTCACGCCGGCGCCCTTGGCAATGCGGGCACGGCGCTGACCGTTGATGATGGAGGGACGCAGGCGCTCCTCCTTGGTCATCGACATGATGATGGCCTCGTTCTTATCGAAGATGCCCTCGTCCAGGTTGCCACCCATCTGGTTGAGTGCGCGCTGGCCGCCGGGAAGCATACCCAGAATGCCCTTCATGCCGCCCATCTTCTTGACGGCCTTCATCTGGTCGAGCATGTCGTTCATGGTAAAGCCCTCGCGCAGCATGCGCTCGGCAGCCTCGAGCTGCTCGGCGTCAGCCGCCTCCTGGGCCTTCTCGATGATGCCGACGACGTCGCCCATGCCCAAGATGCGCTTGGCCATGCGGTCGGGGTAGAACGGCTCCAGCGAATCGGGCTTCTCGCCCATGCTCACGAACTTGATGGGCTTGCCGGTCACCTGGCGCACGGAAAGCGCGCCGCCGCCGCGGGCGTCGCCGTCGAGCTTGGAGATGATCACACCGTCAAAGTCGGTGCGCTCGGCGAAGGTCGAGACGACGTTGACGATATCCTGGCCGGTCATGGCATCGACGACCATCAGCACCTGATCGGGCTTGACGGCCTTCTTGATGTCCACGGCCTCCTGCATCATCTGCTCGTCGATCTGCAGGCGGCCGGCGGTATCGACGATGACTACATCGCGCAGGTGGTCGACTGCCTCCTGGATGGCGCCCTTGGCGATATCGACCGGGTGCTCGCCGTCGCCGCGAAAGACCGGCACGCCAATCTCTCCACCGAGTGTGGCCAGCTGGTCGGCAGCGGCGGGACGGTAGACGTCGCACGCGGAGAGCAGCGGCGAGCGGCCCTGCTTCTTGAGCAGGTAGGCCAGCTTTACGGCCGCCGTGGTCTTACCGGAGCCCTGCAGGCCCACGAGCATGATGACATTGGGAATGCGGTTGCTAAAGACAAGCTTGCTCTCGGTGGAGCCGAGCATCTCGGTAAGCTCGTCGAGCACGATCTTGACGACATTTTGCGCCGGCGACAGCGACTCCATGACCTCGGCGGTCATGCAGCGCTCCTTGGTCTTGGCGACAAACTCCTTGACGACCTTGAAGTTGACGTCGGCCTCGAGCAGCGCCATGCGAATGTCGCGCATAGCCGAGGTGATATCGGCCTCGGTCAGTTTACCCTTGCCGCGCAGGCGGTCAAATGTGTCGTTGAGGCGATCGCTCAGAGAATCAAACACTAGTCACTCCTTAATTGGACTCGCCCACCAGGGCGCGGCAGAAATCTTTGGCATTGAACTCCTGCAGGTCATCGACCTGCTCGCCCACGCCGATGCGCAGGATCGGGAGCTTGAGCTTCTCGGCTACGGCCATGGCGATACCGCCCTTTGCCGTGCCGTCGAGCTTTGTCATGATAATACCGTCCAGGCCAAGCGCCTCGTTAAACTCGAGCGCCTGGTTCAGACCGTTTTGACCTGTCGCGGCATCGATCACGAGGACGACCGAGACAGGCATGGGGCCGGCAGCCATATTGGCGGCGCGCTTACGCGTCACATTGACCACCTTGGCAAGCTCACGCATGAGTTCGGGGCTCGTGTGCAGACGGCCAGCGGTGTCGATAAGCACCAGGTCGCTGCCGCGCTTGTCGGCCTCATCGAGCACGTCATAGCAAACGCTTGCCGGATCGGAGCCGCGGTCGCGCTTGATGACGGGAACGCCGGCGCGCTGGCCCCACACATCGAGCTGCTCGATGGCGGCGGCGCGGAAGGTATCGGCCGAACCGATCACGACGTTCTTGCCGCGGGCAGCCATAGCGCTCGCGATCTTGCCGACTGTCGTGGTCTTGCCGGCACCGTTAATACCCACAAACAGCACGCAGCTCGGCGTGTCAGAGAACGGATCGCGCTCGACGGGCACAAAATGCTGCTCGAGCTGCTCGACCAGGGCGCGACGGAGTTGCGGGGCGGTCTTGAGGTTCTTCTTGGCCGCGGTATCGCGCAGGTCATCGGAGACTTGGATGGCAACCTCAGCGCCCATGTCACCCATGACAAGGGTGTCCTCTAGGTCCTCCCAAAAATCCTCGTCGACCTCGCCGCCAAAGTAAAAGACCTCGTTGAGGGCCTCGCGACTGCGCTCAAGTCCACGCGAGAGAGCATCGAAGAATCCCATTATGCATTCACGACCTTTCCGGTTTCGCGATCGAGTTTTTGCGAGACGACGCGACTGACGCCGTCGGCTTGCATCGAGACGCCGTAGAGAACGTCAGCGTCCTCCATAGTACGGCGCTGGTGCGAGATAACCAAGAGCTGCGTATCGGAACGCAACACATCGAGTGCGCCGATGAGCTTGGACAGGTTGGCGTCATCGAGCGCCGCCTCGACCTCGTCCAGCACATAGAACGGCACCGTACGCGTACGGTACACGGCAAAGAGCAGGGCGAGCGCCGTCAGGCTCTTCTCGCCACCCGACATGAGCATCATCTTGGTAATGCGCTTGCCGCGCGGCTGCGCCACGACCTCGATGCCCGTCTCGGCCGGATGCTCGGGGTCGGTCATCTCCAGATGTGCCTGGCCACCTGGGAACAGCATGGCGAAGATCTCGCGGAAGTTCGCATCGACCTTCTCGAAGGTCACCAGGAAGGCCTTACGCATCTTGCGGTCGATGGCAACGGTGATCTTGGTGAGCGCCTTGCGAGCGCTCTCCAGATCGGCCAGCTGCTCCTCGATGTAATCGGCGCGGCGCTTGAGCTGCTCGTACTCCTCCATAGCAACCTGGTTTACAGGGCCCAGGTTATTGATCTGGCGCACGAGCTGGTTGAGCTCGCGCTCGGCGGCATCGCGGTCGGTGGGAGCAGGAAGCATGAGCGCCTCCTCGAGTACCGTGGTGCCATCGGCGGTAATGGCCTTGATGGCCGCCTCCACCTGCACCTCGAGCTTGCCGCGTGCGACCTTGAACTCGTTTTGCGTCGCCGTGGCGGCATCGACCCGCTCCTTGGCGCGGGAGACCTCGGCCTTGGCGTCTTCGATGGTCTTCTTGAGCGAGGCCGAATCCGCCTCCTCGAGCGAAGCCTGGTCACGCAGACGCGCGGCCCAATCCGACGCGCGCTCCAGCAGGGCCGAATAGCGCTCGTGCATGGGATCGACGCGCAGGCGCAGCAGCTCGAGTGAGCGCGAGGCCTGGCGTGTTCCGCGGATACGACGGTCGATGCCCTCCAGGCGATGCTCCAGGTCGGGCACGCGGCCCTTCAGCGAACGCAGACGCTCGCTCGTCTGGGCCAGGCGCACCTTGGCATCGGCGAGCTTACCGGCGGCCTCGGAATCGTCACGGCGCACGCGATCGAGCTCGTCGTTGGCTTCGGCAATCTGGAGACCCAGATCGCTTGCCTGCGCACGGGCCTCGTCGCGCGAACGGGTGAGCTCGTCAACTCGCGGACGCGCAGCACGAACGGCCTCGGCGGCCTGCTCGCGGCGCTTGGAGATGCGTACGCGCTCGACCTCGGCATTGTTGGCGCTTTGCTCCAAGCGGCCGATTTCGGAGAGCAGCGAGCGGCGCTCGCCCTCAAGACGAGCAATCTCGCCGGCGGCATCGTCCTCGGCGGCACGCGCCTCCTCGACGGCCGCATTGGCCTCGACGACCTGATCCGACACATGCTCAAACACGGCAGCCAGATCAGGCTCCAGGCCCTCCAGCTCACGAATACGACGTTTGCGCTCCAGAGCACCCGAAGCCTCGCCGGCATCGAGTCCCACGCGCACCAGGCCGCCACAGCTCACGCGGGCGCCATCGGGCGTCACGTAGGTCACACCGTCAACGACTGGTGCCGTCAGCGCGGTAGCCAAGTCATCGACCACGTAATAGCCGCCGAGCAGTGCCTCGACAACCGGGCCATAACCGGCACGAACGGACAGACGATCGACCAGACGCGAACCGGCAGCGCCCTTAGCAGCAGCGCCGCCGCTCACGCTGCGCGTCGCCAGCAGCGCCTCGCCCGAAGCCTTCTTTTGGTCCAGAGCCGCACGACCGGCGCGCTCAAGCGTGGCGGCGTCATCGAACAGCAGGGCATCGATATCGCCGGCAAGCAGCTGCTCGACCAGACCCTCGAGCTCGCGAGGGGCCTCGAGCACGTCGCCCAGGCGACCCGAGACATCATCGCCCAGCGCGCCCATCAGACGACTCACCAGCGGCGAGCTGTCAGCCATGCGGGCATCGAGCTTCTTTTGGCTGGCAAGCTCCGAGCGCACCTCGGAAAGTTTGTTGCGCGCCTCACTCTCACGATTACGCAAGTCCTTCAACGCCGCACGAGCGACCTCGGTGGCCTCGCGCGCATCGACCTGGTCCTGGCGGGCCTGATCAAGCGCGCCGTCGAGCTCCTCAGCGCGGTCGCGACGGCTCTCGAGCGAGGCCGTGACCTCCTCGAGCTGCTCGTCGATCTGCTCCAGGCGCGAGGCGTACATGTTGTCCTCGACCTCGGCGTTGCTCAGCGAGTCCTTCACCTTGGCGAGCTCGAGCGCAGCGTTATCGGCCACACGCTGCACATCGCGCTGCTCGCGCGTGAGCTGCGAAATCTGATTGTCGAGCGCAACGCGACGCTCGTGGAGCTGGGCGGCGGCAGGTCCGGCGGCGTCAACGTCGTCCTGGGCCTGCATGTGTGCACCGGTCACTTCTTCAAGCTGGGCGCGCGCATCCTCGAGCTCCTCGACCACGCGACGGCGCTGATGCTCAGAGCTCGAGATCTGGCCGCGCATGTCGGACAGGCGCGACACCATGTTGTGGCCCTTTTCCTCGAGCAGGCGCATGTCGGAGTTAATGCGGCCGACCACGTCTTGCATATGACGGCGCTGCTCGCCCAGATCGCCCACAAACAGGCCCTTTTCCTCGAGCATAACCTGGAGCTTCTCGAGCTCGCGCTCCTTTTCGCCCAAGCGGTACTGCGCAAGCTCAAGCTCGGCAGCGCCCTCCTTGGAGCGGCTCTCCAGATCGTTCCACTGCGACTGCAGCGAACGAAGCTCGTCGACGGCCAGCATCTGCGTAAGCTCGTTCGCGCGCGAGGACAGCTCTTTATACTTGCGCGCGCGATCGACCTGACGCTCCAGCGGCCGCAGCTGACGGGCGATCTCCTTATTGATATCGCGGGCACGGGTCAGGTGCTCGTCCATCGATTTAATCTTTTTGAGCGCACGCTCCTTGCGGCGCTTGTGCTTGGAGATGCCGGCAGCTTCCTCGATCAGGGCGCGGCGCTCCTCGGGGCGGCTCTGCAAAATGGCGTCGAGCTTGCCCTGGCTGATGATGGAATGCGTATCCTTGCCCAGGCCCGAATCGTGCAGGATGTCCTGAATGTCCATCAGGCGGCACGGGCTCGAGTTGATGAGGTACTCGCTTTCGCCCGAGCGGTACATGCGACGGGTAATGGCGACCTCGTCAAAGTCGACGGGCAGCATATGGTCCGAGTTATCGAGCACCAGCGTGACCTCGGCGACACCCACTGGCTTGCGCGCCGACGAGCCCGAGAAGATGACGTCCTCCATGGCCTGGCCGCGCAGCTGCTTGGCACTTTGCTCGCCCAGGACCCACAGAATCGAGTCGGAGATGTTCGATTTTCCCGAGCCGTTGGGACCGACGATGACGGTCAGGCCCGGCTCAAATGACATATGGGCGCGGTCGGCAAACGACTTGAACCCTTTGAGCGTGAGGGACTTGAGATACACGGTTCCTCGCTTAAACAGGCTTCTTGTTAAGAATCACGCCGTTGGTGGTGTAGCCCATGCGGTCGAGCGCCTCGAGTGCAGCGGCCCCCTCGGCCTCCTTCTTGGAGGACCCGGTGCCGCGGCCCTGGCGAATACCGTCGATGAGCACCACAGCGGTAAAGGTAGGCGCATGTGCGGGGCCCTCGGAGCCGACCAGCTTATACGCGGGAGGCTCGTGGCCGTCTGCCTGCACGCACTCCTGCAAGAACGACTTGGGGTTCGCGGGGTGCTCGGCACGCTCGGTGGCCAGATGCGGCTTAAGCGTACGGTGGATGAACTCCGCCGCCGCATCCCAACCGGCATCCAGATACAACGCGCCCACGAGCGACTCGTAAACGTTCTCAAGCGCCGAGTGCAGGCCGCGCGCGCCGGTACCGGTCTCGGAGGCGCCAAAGATGATGATGTCATCGATACCCAGCTCGTGCGACACCTCGGACAGCGTGGCGCCCGAGACAAGGGACACCTTCAGGCGTGTGAGCTTGCCCTCGTCAAACTCGGGATAGGACTCAAAGAGCGAACGGGCCACCACGGCGCCCAAAATGGAATCGCCCAAAAATTCAAGGCGCTCATAGCTGGCAGAGACCGGCAGGCCCTCGACGGCCGAGGGATGCGTGAGCGCCGCGCGCAGCAGCACCTTGTTATTGAACTCATGGCCCAGAATCTCCTGGGCGCGCGTGAGTCGTTCAGACAAAGCCAAGACTTAGGCCTCCTTGGCGTTTTCGATCGCGTCGACGGCGTCGGCGACAGAGTTGAGCGACAGCAGAGTCTCGTCATCGATTTCGAGGTCGAACTCGTCCTCGATGGCCGTCACCAGCTGCAGACGCTCGAGCGAATCGGCATCGAGATCGTCAAAAGTGGTCTCGTCGCTAATGTCGGCGACATCGACACCCAGCACGTCAGCGGCGACTTCGGCGATCTTATCGAAAATTTCGGAGCGGTCCATAGCGCTTCCTCTCGTATGTCATGGAACACAACATAAAACGGCAATCGGAGCCGCGTTACAATACGGCTCCGATTCTACCCCACGCGGCACAGGTTGAGCCACGTAACGGGGCCTTTATAAAACGATACCGTCCATGGAATTGGCAACGTCCTGGACAAGCCCGGCACGTACGGCCTGGGCCGCGGCAAGCGTACCGTTCTTGACGGCCTCGACCGACGTGGCACCGTGGCCGATCAACACGACGCCGCGCAGGCCCAGCAGGATCGCGCCGCCCTTGGCGTCGCCCGAAAGCTTGGCTTTGATCTCGCGCATCTGCTTTTTGATGAGCAGCGCGGCAATCTTGGTGCCGAGCGAAGACATAAAGGCACCCTTGAGCTCCTGCAGCAAAAACTTGGCAGCGCCCTCGGTGGCCTTAAGCGCGATGTTGCCCGACATGCCATCGGCGACCACGACGTCAAAATTACCCGACGTAAGATCGGTACCCTCGCAGTTGCCCACAAAGCCGGGAACCGCGACCTTCATGGCCGGGAAGCACGACTTGGTAAAGTTGGAGCCCTTCTCGTCCTCGGTACCGTTGGCAAGCAGGCCCACGCGAGGATGCTCAATACCCAAAACCACGCGGGCATAGGCAGAGCCCATCTGGGCGAAGCGCACCATATCGTCCACCGTGACATCGGGATTGGCGCCCATATCGCACAGCACCGTCAGGCCGCCGGCGCGATTGGGCAGTGCGTTGGTCAGGCACGGACGGACCGGCTGCTTCTTGCCCTCTGCCAAATACCTAAACGGCGTGACGTAGGCCGTGGCGGCAGCGGTCATGGCACCGGTCGAGCCGGCCGAGAAAAACGCGTCCGCATTGCCCTTCTTAATGGCACGGCATGCAAGCACGATCGAGGACTTACGCTTGGTCATCACGGCACGGATGGGATCGTCCTCCATGTTGATGACGTCGGGGGCCTCCAGGGCCTCCACGCGGGTATGCGCTGCGGCAAAGGGGTTGACGATTTCGGCGGGACCGACGGCCAGGACCTCGATCTCGGGATCTGCCGCAAGCGCAGCCTCAATACCATCGAGAACGACCTGGGGCTTCTCGTCTCCGCCCACAACGTCTACACAAACGCGAACGTTACTCATTTCATATGCTCCTTATACAAAAATGGCCGACTCATTGAGCCGGCCATTGTGGTTCCAGTTGGAACGGCATCGCATCCAGAGTATACAGTTACTCGGTAACGATAACCTCGCGGTCCTTGTAGAAACCGCAGCTGGGGCACACGTGGTGCGGGAGCTTAACAGCGCCGCAACGGGGGCACGTGGACTGAGCCGCAGCCGAGATCTTCATGTTGGCGGAACGACGGGTATGGGTGCGGATACGACCCTGCTTTTGTTTAGGTACGGGCATAGTGACCTTCCTTATGAACTATCCAGTGTGGCGATTACGCGCAAGTAGCGATACTACCACAGTTTTACTCATCAAGCTTGAGATTCTTCAATGCTGCAAATGGATTTTCCGTGGCAGCGGCCCATTCGGCCTCCGCCCTGGCGGCACAATCGCATTGCTCGACGTTGAGATTGATGCCGCAGGTGGGGCACAGGCCGCGGCAATCGGGCTTGCACAGGACAACGAACGGCGTGTCCATGACGACCGCGTCGTTGATGGGCTCACCCAGATCGACGATGCGATCCTCGCCCAGCAACTCGTAGCCGTCTTCGTAGGCCTCGGGGTCCTCGGGCTCCTCAAAGAGGTAGAACTCCTCGATCTCGCCTGCGATATCAAACGAGGCGGGCTCCAGGCAGCGATCGCACTCGCCGGTGGCGTGAGCGCGGACCATGCCCGAGAGCAGAACACCGGTACCGGCGTTGGTAAAGACCACGTCGTAGGCAATGCCGTCCTGCAGCTGGTACTCCTTCTCGCCCACCGTGTAGGTGGCGACATCGACCTTGCCGGTCAGCGGGTATGAGTCTCCAGGAAACTCGAGCTGCTCGGAAAGATCGACGGTTACGCTCGGGAACTCGGCCATTACCACTGACCGTTCTGCTGAGCGGCGCCCTCGTTGAGCTGCTGACGGCAACGGGTGACGGTGCCGGTCAGGCTCTTAAGGTTCTCCTCGAGGTGCGTAAAGACCTGCTCGGCGTAATCCTCGGCGGCATAGCGCGTCTCGCGCTCGTACTGCTGGGCACGGTCGCGGATGTCGTCGGCCTGCTGCTGTGCCAGGCGGACGATCTCCTGCTCACCGGCAATGGTGAGCGCCTGCTGTTGAGCATCGGCAATGATGGAATCGGCCTGAGCGGCGGCGGAAGCCATAAGCTCCTCGCGCTCTTTGAGGATACGGCGGGACTTCTGCCACTCCTCGGGATAGCTCATGCGGATCTCATCGAGGATGTTAAAGAAGACGTCGGCGTCGATAACCTTCATCTGGGCGTTCTTGCCGAACGGCGTCTTAGCCTCTTCGATGAGCCCCTCGAGCTCGTCGACAAGACTCACGATCCTGTCGCCAGGAAAATTCTCGCCCGGCATCCGGTCTCCTTTCATAGGTAACATATCATCGTGTTAGTTTACCACATGCCACCAGGCAATAAAAAACGTCACGAAAAGCGATGTTTGAGTGCTTCGACCACGTTGGGCGGCACAAACGTCGACACGTCGCTGCCAAGCGACGCGATCTGGCGCACCACCGAACTCGAGATATAGCCGTACTGCGGAGCACTCATGACAAAGATGGACTCCAGCTCGCTATCCAGGCGATAGTTGAGGTCGGCCTGCTGCAACTCGTACTCAAAGTCGGTCATGGCGCGCAGACCCTTAACGACGGCACCCGCCCTCTGTTCACGTGCAAAGTCGACCAGCAGGCCGGTGAAGGGCAGTACCTCGACGCCGTCCAAATCACCGAGGGCCTCGCGGGCCAGCGCCACGCGCTCGTCGAGCATAAAGGTGGTACCCACGCCGTTTTTACCCTGCGATTCGGCCACGGCGACGATCACGCTGGGAAAGATACGGCGAGCTCGGCGGATCACGTCTATGTGACCAAAGGTGATGGGATCGAAGGTGCCCGGGACGATCACGCGGTTGATGGTGTCATTCATGGGCGTCCTCCGAAGGCGCATCCTCGTCATTTTCGTTCTCGTCAGCATGGCCGTTCTCGTCCTCGGCCGCCCAGCGCAGCAAGTCAACCGAGGTAATGCCGTAACGCTTCTCCCGCATGGTCTCAAAACCAGCTGGATGAGCACCCGCATCGGATGCGGCATGCTCAAACAGGGCAAAGGCCCCGGGTGCCAGCAAACCCTGCCGGGAAAGATTTTGCAGCAACTCCTCGACCGGCTCGGCACCAAAGGAGTACGGCGGATCGAGCAAAACCAGATCAAAGGGACCACCCGGCACACGGCCGCGCGAGGCGCTCGCCAACACATCGCCGGTAACGACACGCCAACGCGAGCGGTCGCGGCACAGCGACTCGATATTCTTGGTGATCAGACGGGCGGCATTGCGATCGATCTCGAACGTAGTGAGCGAGCGGGCGCCACGCGAGAGCATCTCGATTCCCAGGGCGCCGGAGCCGCCAAAGGCGTCCAGCACGCGGACCTCGTCCAGATCGAAGTCGAACGCCGACATGACCATGGACGCGCATGCCTCGCGCACGCGATCGGTCGTGGGACGGGTGACATCGCGCCCACGCGGCTCTTCGATCTTGCGGCCGCGCCATTCACCGCCGATGATTCTCATCCTCCGCTGACCTCCTTAAAGATATGTCGATAACGCATGGCGACCGCGTCGCGCAAGGGGCGCGTCGCCACGGAGTCAAGGTTGCAAGCATACCGCAAGAGCTCGACCGCGTCCAAATGGGCCCATTCGATAAGATCCTCGTCGGCGTCCAGGTCCACAAAGCGCAGGGTCACGCCGCCGTGCTGGCGGTAGCCCAGAATCTCGCCCTCGTGGCGCAGGCGCAGGTCCATCTGGGCGAGCGCAAAGCCGTCAGAGGTCTTTTCGAGCGACTGGAGACGGTCTTGTGCCGCCGACGCGCCGCCGTTGCCCTTGGAGTGCGTCATGACCAGGCAAGTGCCCGACACGCTGCCGCGGCCCACGCGGCCGCGCAGCTGGTGCAGGGCCGCCAAGCCAAAGCGCTCGCCGTTCTCGATGACCATGACGGTGGCGTTGGGCACGTCGACGCCCACCTCGACCACCGTGGTCGAGACGAGCACGTCGATCTCGCCGCGCTTGAAGGCGTCGATCACGCGGTCCTTCTCCCCCGCCGGCATGCGGCCGTGAAGGCGCTCGATGGTAAGTCCCGGCAGCGCCAGACGCAGTCGGTCGAGCTCGGTTGCCGTATCGTGCAGCGGCACGGGCACGGTCACACGGCCCTCGTCGTCACGAGCGATACCAGGAACATCCTCAAGCTCATCGGCCGAGTCGCTCGGCTCCACGAGCGGGCAAATCACGTAGGCCTGCTGGCCCCTTGCGTGGGCATCGCGGATGGCGCCGTAGGCCAGGTCGCGGCTCGACTCGGTGAGCACGCGCGTCGTAACGCCCGCACCCGGAACAGGTCGATGGCGAATGATGCTCGTGTCCAGGTCGCCGTAGACCGAGAGCGCCAACGTGCGCGGGATGGGCGTGGCCGTCATAACGAGAAGGTCGGCACCCGGGCCCTTGGCACGCAGAGCATTGCGCTGGCCCACACCAAAGCGGTGCTGCTCGTCGATGACGACAAGCGACAGATGCTTAAACGCCACGTTGTCCGAAAGGACCGCGTGGGTTCCAAAGAGGACGTCGAGCTCGCCCGATTCCAGCTGCGCATGGATCTGCTCGCGCCCGGCCGCCGGCGTGGCACTCGTCAGGAGCGCCCAAGACATGCCAGCCTGGGAGAGCAAGGGGCCGGTCTTATCGGCATATTGGCGCGCCAGCACGCCCGTAGGCGCCATAACGCAGGACTGAGTGCCCGAATCGGCCGCGACAGCCAGCGCGCAGGCGGCGACGGCCGTCTTGCCGGTACCGACGTCGCCCAGTAGCAGGCGGTTCATCACGCGCCCGCCATCGCACATGTCGTGCAGGATGTCTTGGAACGCGGCCTCCTGCTCGTCGCTCAGCGAAAACGGCAGGGCTTCCCTGAGCGCCGCCAGGTGCTCACCCGCGGCGTGGGCGTAGGGAGAGACTTCGACCAAGCCGCCGTCGTTGCGCAGGCGCAGCGCCAGCTGAAGGTAGAGGCACTCCTCGTAGGCAAGCCGTGCGCGCGCGATATCGCGCTCGGCCATGCTCGAGGGAAAGTGAATTGAGCGCAGCGCGCGGGCATTGCTCATCAGGCGGCGCTTGACGCGCAAGCGTGCGGGAATCGGGTCGAAGGGATTGCCGACGACCTCGAGCGCGCCGCTAACGATGCGGCGCATCCACGCCTGGCTCACGCCATCGCTCACGTAATGGACCGGCAGAATGGTGCCCGCGGCACGCCCGCCCTCGAGCTTTTCGAAATGCGGCGAGGCCATCTGTTTAAAGCCGTAGGCAAACTCGACCTTACCCATCACGGCCAGGCGGTCGCCCTGCTTAAACTGCTGGGCAATCCAGGGCTGACGGAAAAAGGCGACTTGCAGCACGCCTGTATCGTCCACCAGCGAGACCTCGGTCACCTGCATACGCGGACGGGGCTGCTTTTGAACGATACGATCGACCGTGGCGACAATCGTGCACACGGTACCGATGGGCGCCATCTCGATGGACCAGGAGCGCGTAAAGTCGAGATATCGGTGAGGGATATGGAGGAGGAGGTCCCCCACCGTCCGAATTCCCAGACGGCGAAGGGCCTCCTCACGTTTACCCGAAACATATTTGAGTCGCGCGATATCCTCGTCGAGCGCATTGCTCTGGGCAAAGCGCTCCGAGACGCGCGGCACGGAGCACGGCTCGGACATGGGTAGATGCCTACTCGATCGAGAAGATCACGGGATAGAGCGGCTGCTCGCCACGATGGGCGTCAATCTCCAGGTCGGGCTGAGCCTCCTCGATGGCGTCGACGATCTCCTGGAAGGCCTCATCGGACAGCTCCTCGCCGGCCAGAATCGTCAGCGCGTCGCCCTCCTCTTCCTCCTGCATGCGGTTGATGCAGTCGAGCGTGACCTGTTTCACATCGGAGCCGACCACGTCGATGGAGCCGGCAATGATACCCATGACATCACCGGAGTGAATCGGAGAGCCGTCAGAGGCGCTGGAATCGCGCACGGCACGAGTGACCTCGCCATCGCGAACCTCGCTGATGGCGTCGACCATGGCGGCAACGGCGTCCTCGAGCTCGGAATCGGGCAGGACCGCGAACAGCGCGGAGAACGCCTGCGGGACGGTCTTGGTGGGAACGACGGCGACCTTCTTGTCGGTGCAGGCAGAAGCTGCGGCCTCGGCAGCCATGCGAATGTTGCCGTTATTGGGCAGGATGATGACCGAGGTCGCGTTGACCTGGTCCACCGCGCCCAGCAGGTCGGCGGTCGAGGGGTTCATGGTCTGGCCACCCGAGACGATCACGTCAACGCCGAGGGACTTGAGGATGTCGGCCTCGCCCGAACCGGCGGCAACGGCGACAAAGCCCAGCGCCTTGGCGGGCTCGGCGGCCTTTTCCTGGTCCTCGTGAATCTTGGCGGTACGGTCGTGAGCCTCCATCTCCATGTTGTGGATAAAGACCTCGTAGATCTGACCGAGCTGCAGCATGTGCTCGAGCACCAGGTTGGGGGTGTTGGAGTGCACGTGGATCTTGTAGTCGGGGTAGGCACCCACGAGCAGCTCGCAGTCGCCCATGGAGCCCAGGAACTTAAGGCACTCGTCCTCGTCAAACGGGGCGTCGGCCTTAAAGAGGAACTCGTTGCAGTAGCGGAACTCCGAGCCCTCCCAATCGTCGTTGGCCTCAATCTCAACGCGACCGAGGGCCGCGTCGCGGGCAGAGCCAGCGGAATCAAACGTGGCGGAGAAATCCTCGACAACGGTGCTGCGGCCAAGCGCGGCGGCGACAAAGTTCTCCAGGAAGATGGCAAAGCCAAAGGCGCCGGAGTCGACCACGCCGTTCTCCTTCAGAACGGGCAGCAGGTCGGGCGTGCGGGCGACGGACTGGTAGGCCTCGACGACGATGGCGTCGAGCGCGTCCTCGGCCGAGAACTTTTTCTTTTCGCACTCGTCGGCCTTGGTCGAGACATCGCGCAGGACCGTGAGAATCGTGCCCTCGATGGGCTTGCGGACGGCCTGGAAGGCGACCTTGACGGCGCGGCGGAAAGCGAAGGCGATGTTGGCGGACGTGATGGGCTCATCGGCGGAGACGAGACCCTCGGCCACGCCACGCAGGATCTGCGAGGTGATGACGCCGGAGTTGCCGCGGGCACCCATCAGGGAGCCGTGGGTGATGGCGCCAGCGATGGCTTCCATATCGGCATCGGCGGGAAGGGCGGAAAGCTCCTTGGTCACCGAGGCGAGCGTGAGCGACATGTTGGTGCCGGTGTCACCGTCGGGTACGGGGAAGACGTTGAGCTTGTTGATCTCCTCGGCCTTGTCGGAAACGGCAGCCGCAGCGATCGGAAAACAGGTGCGAATGGTCTTTGCAATCATGGGTATTTGAATCTCCGTTTTCGGATGCTAGTTCAGACGGCTCTTGAGCGCGTCGATGTGGATGCCGATCTTAAGGCTGGCGGGATCGATCTGGGCGATCTCCTGCAGGGTGAAGGCAACGGAGCTCGAAAGATTGTGGCAGACGGACTTCATGTTGACGCCGTTCTCGAGCACGACGTGAAGATCGACCGTAAGGCCGTTCTCGTCGGCGGAGACAAGCACGCCCTTGCGGAGGCGCTGACCGGCAAGCAGGCGCACGCTCTCGGCGCCCTGGAGCTGTTCGGCCATACCGACGACGCCATAGCACGTCATCGCTGCATAACCGGCAATATCGGCAATAACGTCGTTCGAGACGCTCAGGCTGCCGTTAATGGTCTCAGACACAAGAATCTCCTTATCTGGTGCTCGCGGCACCATCTCGTGGGAGCAATCATTGCAATATTCTACAACGAGCGCGCCATGTTGAGGTGGTGGGTCGCGGGATTACATCCTCGACACGAAATGTTGATATGGCAACGTTCGCGCCAGTCTATCGCGGCAAGAAAAAACCCGCCGCATAAGCGACGGGTTTTACAAGCTGGCTCCCCGGGTAGGACTCGAACCTACAACAGCGCGGTTAACAGCCGCGTGCTCTACCATTGAGCTACCGAGGAATTTAAAGCCCAACGGAAAGGGCTGGAAAATTCTGGCTCCCCGGGTAGGACTCGAACCTACAACAGCGCGGTTAACAGCCGCGTGCTCTACCATTGAGCTACCGAGGAATAGGTGCGTGCTCTCAAGCAACGAAGTTTATTATACGGACGAATCAGCTCAGGGCAAGAACTTTTTTGAGAATTTTTCCGACCTAGTCATTGGGGGCGTCCCCAATGACTACATGAAAGCGCCCTCAAGCGGATGTGCTTGAGGGCGATTCTTGCTTGACTAGCTTTCAATATAGTCTTTGAGCTTGCTGGAGCGGCTGGGGTGGCGGAGCTTGGCCAGGGTCTTGGACTCGATCTGGCGGATACGCTCGCGCGTGACGCCAAACTCGCGGCCGACTTCCTCGAGCGTACGGGGATGTCCGTCGACAAGGCCAAAGCGCAGCTCGATAACCTTGCGCTCACGATCGGCAAGCGAGTCGAGCACCTGGGTGAGCTGCTCCTGCAACATGGAGAAGCTGGCGGCATCGGGCGGAACGATGGCCTGGGAGTCCTCGATGAAGTCGCCCAGCTGGGAATCCTCTTCCTCGCCGATAGGGGTCTCGAGCGACACGGGCTCCTGCGAGATCTTCTGAATCTCGCGGACGCGGTCGGCACTCATGTCCATCTCGGCACCGATCTCCTCGGGAGTCGGGTCGCGGCCCAGGTCCTGGAGGAGCTGGCGCTGCACGCGAACCAGCTTGTTGATGGTCTCGACCATGTGCACGGGAATACGGATGGTACGGGCCTGGTCGGCGATAGCACGCGTGATGGCCTGGCGAATCCACCACGTGGCGTACGTGGAGAACTTAAAGCCCTTCTGGTAGTCGAACTTCTCGACGGCGCGGATCAGACCGAGGTTGCCCTCCTGGATCAGGTCCAGGAACAGCATGCCGCGACCAACATAGCGCTTAGCGATGGAGACGACCAGGCGCAGGTTGGCGCTGATGAGCGCCTGCTTGGCCTCGAGACCGACGTTCTCGATACGGGTCAGGCGACGCATCTCGGCGCGGGTGAGCTCGATCTCGCCCGCATCGGCGGCCTCGAGCTTCTCGGTGGCATCGAGACCGGCCTCGATCTTCATGGCCAGATCGACCTCTTCGGAGGCGGTCAGCAGGTCGACCTTACCGATCTCCTTAAGGTACATACGAACCGGGTCGCCGGTCAGCATCACCGTGGAGGCATCGATGCCACGCACGCGCGAACGCGAACGGGACGTGCGCACGGTGCGCTTCTTCTTGCTCTTGGAAGAACCCATCTCGGCGTCGGCCTGACGGGCCATCTTAAGCTCGTGATCGTCGAGCGAGCCGGAATCGTGCTCGTCGTCATCGAAATCGTCGGTATCGCTATCGTTATCGTCATCGTCGACGTCCATGGGGGCGTCGTCGTTACCGCTCGCGGAGATAATCTGGATGCCGCTGTTGCGCAGCGCGGAATACACCGCGTTGAGCTGCTCGTCAGACACATCGATATCCTTCAGGGCGACCTGAATCTCGTCCTCGGTTACCGAAGTCCTGTTTGAGCCGTTGCCCATGAGCTTTGCAACGTAGGATTCCAGCCCAGTACCCGTGCTCTCACTCTTTTTTGGCACAGATTCTCCCTTCATAGTCCACAGGACTCATTACTTTAGCACACACATTGACGTCTATACCCAAAATTCAGACTGGATATAGGCGCGAATACGCTGGTTGACCACAACATCTAGACCTGGTCGGCGCCCGCCGTCTCCAAACCGATCAAACGGAACGGATCGGCCACGCCACCGATCGACTTTTGGAGCTCGCGCTGGCGCTGAGAATCTTGCATCGCTTGCATCGTCAGCACACGGCGCGCCTCATCGTCGAGCGACCGGTCCTGACGTAGCTTGGCCTGTGCGGCGCGCATGCGGCGCTTGATGGTGTAGAGCTCGAGGGTATCGAGCATAAACACGATGTTCGTCTCGGTGGGGTGCTTGCTCGTCGACGAAATACGCCCGGCGCTGACAAGCGACGCTGCCTCGGGACACACCGCGCGCGCCGCATCCATGCACGCCGTGGGGTCGGTGCCCGGCGGCGTCGCAAGCACGGCCCACGCGATGGACTCGTGACGCGGATCCACCCACTCGATCGAGCAGATGCGGTCGGCATACGTGCGGAACAGGTCGGGATAGCTCGTGAGCATCGTCAGCAGCTCGCGCTCCCCCGCCAGAGACTTTCGCTCCAGGTCGGTCAGCACGATCGGCATCGTCGGTGCCGCAGACGCGTCCGTTGCATCGGCAACCGGCGCCGCGCCATCCAACCCAACCGGCACATCGATCGGCGGCATATCGCCGACGACCTCGACCGGCGCAGCCCCGTAGGCCTCGAGCGGCACATAGTCGTACGGCTCTTCCTCGACCGGTGCGGACACCGGCGGCGTCGCTCCCGACGCCCAGGCACCGCGAGACGTCCCTTGCGAAACGGACGCCCGACCGCCGGCGCTGCCTGCACGCTCGGCCTGCGCCCGCTGGCGCTCGTAGTTCTGCTCGCGACGACGCTCGGCGTCCTCACGCTTGGCAACATCGCGAAACACACGGCCCGAGCTCGAACGCACCGTCTCCAGATCCAAACCCAGCAGGTCGGCAATCTGGATAAAGTACGTATCGATCATATAGCTATCGCGCAGCGGATAGATGAGCGTCAGCGCATCCTCAAGCGCCTTGGCACGACCGCCCGGCGTGGTGATGTCGCTCGACTCCTGCAGCGACCGATATACAAAGTCCATGAGGGGCTCGGCGGCGTCGATACGCGCCTGCAGTGCCTCGCCACCATGCGCGGTGATGAACTCCATGGGGTCGTTGCCGTCGGGAAGCACCACGCAGCGCAGGTCCATCGAATCCTGCTCGATAAACTGAATCGCGCGGCGAGCGGCCTTTTGACCGGCGGCGTCGCCATCGAACATATACACGATGCGCTTGGCAAAGCGGGTGAGCGTCTTTACATGATGTTCCGTCAGCGCCGTGCCCAGCGTGGCGACGACGTTTTTAATCCCCGCCTCCCAGCAGGCGATACAGTCGGTATATCCCTCCACCACAATGGCGGTATCCTGCGCGACGATAAACTCCTTGGCCCAGTTAAAGCCGTAGAGGTTTCGCTTTTTATGGAACACGCTCGTCTCGGCGGTGTTGAGGTACTTCGGCTGGCCGTCGCCCATAATGCGCCCGCCAAAGGCGATGTTATGACCTTGCTCGTCAAAGATGGGAAACATCACGCGGTCGTAAAAACGGTCGGCAAGCTGCCCTCGCCCACGACTCACGGCCACGTTGGCGTCGATCATCTCCTGCGGGGTAAAGCCCGCCTGCGACAGATGCGACACCAGCATGTTGCGACCCGGCGCAAAGCCCAGGCAGTAGCGGCGGCAGACGTCGCCACCCATACCGCGGCTCGCAAAGTACTCGCGCGGACGGCTGTCCTTACCGCGCATAAGCATGGTGTGATAGAACTGGGCGGTTTCGGCACACAGGTCATAGATGCGGGCGCGCTTGGTGCCGCGCTCGCGATGGGCGCCGGTATCGTGCAGCTCAATGCCGGCACGGTCGGCCAGGTAGCGAATCGACTCGGGAAAGCTCAGGTTCTCGCGCTTCATGATATAGGTGAAGACGTCGCCGCCCTCACCACAGCCAAAGCAATGCCACACCTGCGTGGCGGGGATAATGTGAAACGACGGTGTCTTTTCGCCATGGAAGGGGCAGCAACCCCAAAACTCATGGCCGCGGGGCTTGAGCTCAACCGTTTCCTGCACGATGGCAACCAGATCGGACGCAGCACGCACCTGGTCTTTTTCCTCATCGCTAATCACGGATGCTCACCCCCTGCTCACCCAAGTTGTGGCGAATATCGTCAATATTACCCTCGACGGTCGCGATAAGCTCGTCCAGCGAATCGAACACGCGCGACGGGCGCAGCCAGCGCGTAAACGCCAGCGACACCGAGGCGCCGTACAGGTCGCCCGCATACCCGATCAAGTTGGCCTCGAGATGCGCCGAGGCGGCATCGTCGGCATACGTCGGCGGCAGGCCCACGTTGACAGCGGCAGGCCATACGGTATCGTCGACCAGCACCAGGCCCTCGTAGACGCCATCGGCAGGCACCTGAATGCCCTCGGGCACCTGAATATTTGCCGTGGGAAAACCCATGTCGGAACCCTGGTGACGACCGCCGGCAACAATACCTCGCAACATGTACGGGCGGCCGAGCAGCTCGGCAGCAAGCTCAACATGACCCTGGCGCAGCTCCTGGCGAATACGGGTAGCGCAGATTGTCTGCCCATCGACGCACAGCAGCTCGTGGCCATAGACGTCAACTCCGTGCTCGGAACCCCATGTCTGCATCTCGGCAACGCCCGAGGCGCCGCCGCGACCCAGCCTAAAGTCGCTGCCCACACGAATCGAGCGGATATCGACGACGTGCGACAGCAGCTTAAGAAAGCCCTCATGGTCGAGAGCCGCCACCGCAGGCGTGAAGGGAACGGCCACGACCGCATCGACCCCGGTGAGAGCCAGGGCATGAAGACGGTCGGCCGTCGTCATCAGTTTTTGAGCGGGCGAGGAACTCACCACTACGTCCGGGTCGGGATCGAAAGTGACCACGACCGCCTTGCAGCCGTGGTTACGCGCATCGCGAACGACCGCGTCGATCAGTTCGTGATGCCCCCGATGCACGCCATCGAATACGCCGATGGCGATCGACGCGGCGCCCAGGCACGCGCAATCATCAAATGCATCGGCGGCGACGATGCGGGCCTCATCCGACTCGCCCGCGAAAAAGATATGCGCGAGCTCGTGAGAGGTCAGCATCATCGAACACCGCCGATCGCCTGCGGAAAGACATGCTCCATTACAAAGCGACCACCCTCGATACGGGCAAGCGCCTTAAGCCCGCCATCGAGCACCAGCGCAAACGGCGCCTTCGACGCATCGAAGCCCGCAAGCGCGCGCTCAATAGGAATGCGACGTCCGCACAGCAGATCGTCGGCAAGATCGCCCGGCAAGTCGACGCGCGTGGCGCCCAGTGCCGCAATGGGATCCAAGGCAAAGCCGGCAGCGGACTCGGCAGAAAGTTCCTCGACCGCATGGCAGGCACCGATGGAAACGACGCCGGAGGCTGTACGGCGCAATGCGGAAATATGCGCCGCGTTGTCACAGACACGACCCAGGTCGCGAGCGAGCGCACGGATATAGGTGCCCTTACTCACCGAAAACGCCACGGTCCAAACGCAAGCATCGCCCTCGCCGCCCACGGCAATCAGGTCGGCGGAATATACCTCGATCGGACGCGGGGGCAGTGACACGGCATTGCCCTCGCGCGCAGCCTTATAGGCGCGCACGCCGTTGACCGAAATGGCCGAAAACGCCGGAGGCACCTGCATCTGCGGGCCCAGCATGCCGGACAGGCGCTCGCGGGCATAGGCCGGATCGCGCAGGTCGGCGGCAATGGGCACTGTGCGGACGGCCTCGCCTTCCGCATCATCGGTATTGGTCTCGACGCCAAACGAGATGTCGGCGACGTAGCTTTTGGTATCGAGCGTGAGCATGCCCAGCAGACGCGTTGCCT
Source organism: uncultured Collinsella sp. (assembly GCA_958435945.1). GTDB lineage: Bacteria > Actinomycetota > Coriobacteriia > Coriobacteriales > Coriobacteriaceae > Collinsella. The sequence continues at coordinate 60,210 of CAUBIC010000012.1, forward strand.
GGCCCACGCCCACCACCATGACGCCCGATGCCATGGGGTCGAGCGTTCCGGCATGACCGACGCGCCGTTCATGGAGGGCGCGTCGGCATTGCGAAACCACGTCATGGGACGTGCAGCCCACCGGCTTATCGACGGCGAGCAGCATATTAAGTTGAGAAGGTGTACGACGAGCCATGTACCATCCAAAAAGTTAGAGCTCGACGGTCACCGAAGCGGGATCCTCCCCTACCAGCTCGGCCAGCATGGGAAGTGCCACGGTGAGCGTCTCGGAAATCGTTCCGGCGTTGGTAAAGCCGGCGGCAGCGTGGTGCCCACCTCCGCCAAAGTTGGCCGCAATCTCGGAAACATCAAGTTCGCCCTTGGAGCGCAGGTTACCGCGCACCTTGGTATCGCCCTCGATGCCCTTAAGGAACAGGCAAACCTCGACGCCCATCACCGAGCGCACCACATCGACCAGACCGTCGCACTCATCAGAGGTGACGCCGCATTCCTTAAGGTCACTTTCGTACGCATAGCTATACGCCACGCGCCCGTGCGCGACCGTCTTGATGCGACCCATGACGATGGACTTGAGGTGCAAGAACTCGACACGCATGCTCTGATAGACCTCGAGCGCGACGCGTGCCGGATCGGCACCGTGCGCCACCAGACGCGAGGCGGCATGAAACGCTGCGGCATCGGCGTTCTGATACTGAAAACGACCGGTGTCGGTGACCAGGCCGCACAGCAGGCAGGTAGCGATGCTATCGCTTGCGGTAATACCACAATCGGCCAAAAAACGGTCGATGATCATGGCACAAGCAGCGGCATTGACGCACCTAAGGCTGACCTCGGCAAACTCCTCACGCGCCGGGTGATGGTCAAAGCATGCCACATGGGCCGAACGACGGAGTACCTCGGCGGAATTATTGAGGCGCTCGACGACCGGCACGTCCACCGAGATGAACAGGTCCGGGTTACCGGTGTAGGCAGATGCCGGCACCAGCAGATCGGCACCCTCCATAAAACGGTAGATGCGCGGAACGGGATCGTCGTCTGCCAGCAGCAGGGCGATGTCCTTGTCGGGGAACACCTTCATGAGCGAAAGGCCCAGGCCCAACACGGAGCCCAGGGCATCGCCGTCGGGAGAGGTGTGACCCGAGATCGCAATGGAGGACGCACCCTCGATAAGCTCGAGGATGCGTCGTTTAATATCTGCAGACTCGCACAAGGCGAGATCGGCGGAATTAGTCATCTAAAGCTGCCTCCAGCGCGGCATCCGCTATCGGGTAGCCGTCCTCGTCCTTTTCGATCGCAAGCGTGGCGGGAACGTTTTCCAGCGCGCGCGTGATGCGTTCGGCCTCATCGGTCGAGCGATCGATGCGAAAATCGAGCTCGGGCGTGACGCGCCAATCGAGCGAGCGAGCCAACAGGCTACGAATGCGGCCCTTGGCGCTGGCGAGCGCCTCCATGACCTCCTCGTAGCGGCTCGCGTCGCACGACACGTACACGCGCGCGAACGAACGGTCCACCGCGACCTCGACCGCGGTCAGGGTGACCAGGTCGAGACGCGGATCGGAAACCTCAAAGAGCAGGATATAACCGAGCTTCTCGCGAAGCTGCTCGCCTAAACGGCGGGTTGCCTGCGTTTGCTTCATAGCGCTACCCCCTACTCGGTACGGGCAACCTGGTCGATGCGGTAGCCCTCAATGGTGTCGCCAGGCTTGATGTCCTGGAAGTTCTCCAGGCCAATACCGCCCTCGGAGCCGCTCTTGAGGCTCTTGGCCTCGTCCTTGTAGTGGCGCATCGAGGCGATTTTACCGTTGAAGACCACGATGCCGTCCCGCACCAGGCGCACAGAATCGGTCGCGGCGATCTCGCCCTCTTCGACGCGGACACCGGCGGCGATACCAACCTTGGGCACCTTGAAGGTATCCAGGACGGTCGCAGTACCCGTGGAGACCTCGACCTCGGTGGGCTTGAGCATACCGATGCGGGCAGCGTCGAGGTCCTCGAGGCACTTGTAGATGACGTCGTAGCAACGGATCTCGACGCCCTCGCGCTCGGCGGCGGAGCGGGCCTTGCCGTCGGGACGGACGCCAAAGCCGATGATGATGGCGTTGGAAGCGTCGGCCAGGACGACGTCGGTCTCGTTGATGGCACCAACGGCGGAATGGATCGTGTTGATGCGCACCTCGGACTGATCCATCTTGTCGAGGGAGTCCTGAAGGGCCTCGATGGAGCCCTGGACGTCGGCCTTGATGATAAGGTTGAGCTCCTTGACCTCGGCGTCGGCGATGGTCTCGAAGAGGTTCTCGAGCGTCACGTGCTTCACGCGGCTCTGCTCCTCGATACGGGCCTTGAGCGAACGCTCATCAGCCAGGGCGCGAGCCTCGCGCTCGTCCTCGAACACGCGGAACTCGTCACCGGCGTTGGGCACGGACTGCAGGCCCAAGATCTCGACGGCGTCGGAGGGGCCGGCCTCGGTGACGGCGTTGCCCTTGGGATCGAGCATGGCGCGGACGCGGCCGTAGGTAAGGCCGGCGACCAGCGTATCGCCCACGTGCAGGGTACCGCGGGTCACGAGAACCGTGGCAACCGAGCCGCGGCCCTTGTCGAGCTTGGCCTCGAGAACGTTGCCGGAGGCAAAGGTGTCGGGGTTGGCCTTGAGCTCGAGCACGTCGGCCTGGAGCAGCACGGTCTCGAGCAGGTCGTCGATACCGATCTTCTGCTTGGCCGAGATGTTGACGAACATGTTCTGTCCGCCCCACTCCTCGGGGATGATGCCGTACTCGGTGAGTTCCTGGCGCACGCGGTCGGGGTTGGCGCCCGGCTTATCGATCTTGTTGACGGCGACGACGATGGGTACGCCGGCGGCCTTGGCGTGGTTGATCGACTCGATGGTCTGAGGCATGACGCCGTCGTCGGCAGCAACGATCAGGATGACGATGTCGGTCACCTTGGCGCCGCGGGCACGCATGGCCGTAAAGGTGGCGTGGCCCGGGGTATCGATGAAGGTGATCTTGCGGTCGTTGATCATGACCTGCGAAGCGCCGATGGCCTGAGTGATGCCGCCCGCCTCGCCGGCAGCGACACCGGTGTGACGGATGGCGTCGAGAAGGCTCGTCTTGCCGTGGTCGACGTGACCCATGACGGTGACGACCGGGGCGCGGGGCTTAAGGTCGGCGGGATCGTCGTAGAACGAGAAGGTGTTTTCCTCCTCGGGGGTGATGATCTTGATCTGACGGCCCAGGTCGTCGGCGACGAGCTCGACGAGGTCGTCGGACATGGACTGCGTCATCGTGAGCGGCGTGCCCAGCAGGAACAGGCGCTTGATGATGTCGTTGGCCGGAACGTCAAGCGCCTCGGCGAGCTCCTGGACGGTAACGCCCTGGGAGACCTTGATGGCGTCGAGCTCCTCGGGGTTCACGCCCTGGGCCAGCGCCTCCTCTATCTTGCGCTCCTCCTGAGCCTTAGCAGCCTCGCGCTCGCGCTTCTCCTTACGCTTCTTGCGGCGACCGGTGGACTCGCGAGAGGCCTCCTCGACGGCGGCGCGGGCCTCCTCGAGCACCTTCTCGCGGCTGTACTCCTCGGCCTCACGCGCCATGCGGCTGTAGTGGTCCTCATCGTTGCCGTGACCGCCCTTGCGCTTCTTGCCCTTGCCCTGCTTATCGGGGTTGGGGAAGTCCATGCCGGCAGCGACGTTGTTGCTGGCGTTGGTGCGATGGCTGTGCGGACGGCTCTCGGAGGCGTTGCGCTCGGAGTTGCTGTCGGAGGCGTTGCGATCGTTACGACGGCCACCTCGGCGGTCGTTGTTGCCGCCACGACGGTTGCCGCGCTCGGCGGCGCGCTCGGCCTTGGCCTTCGCCTCGGCGTCCTTCTTCTCCTTGAGAACGGTCTCCTGTGCGGCGATCTGGTCGAGCAGCGAACGGAAGCGCGAACCGGAGTCGGAAGCGGGGACGGCGCGGCGCTGGGCCTCGCGGGCAGCCTCCTCCTTCTCGCGGGCAAGGCGCTCCTGCTCGGCCTTCTTCTTGGCCTCGGCCTCGGCGCGGGCGGCCTCCTCGGCAGCCTGGGCGGCGGCGAACTGGCGGCGCTCCTCCTCGCGTGCCTTCTCGGCGGCGATGCGCTCGCGCTCGGCCTCGGCAGCGCGCGCTGCCTCCTCGGCGGCGGCTGCCTCCTCCTCGGCCTGCTTGGCGGCCTCGACTTCCTTGGCGCGGGCCTCGATCACCGAAGCGAGCTGCTTGCGGACCATGGCGACGTAGGCGTCCTCCAGGGCGGAGGAAGCGGACTTAGCGGGAATCTTCATTTCGGCGAGATGACCCATCAGTTCCTTGGAGGTCATGCCGAACTCTTTGGCCAGGGTGGACACACGGACTTTTGCCATATGACTTCACCTACCCTTTCTGGCACCTTGGGTGCCTAGAGACTGAACGAGCGTGGGAGATGCACCGGGACCTGTCCGGCGCGACCGCGCGCTAGATCAGGTCCTCCGCATCATCGAAGGCGTCGGTGTCGTGGACACCGCAGAAACGGGAGCCCGGACGGGCCTGGTTGCGGCACTGGACGCCGTCCTCGGACACGTACTCGCAGCGACGGGCGTCGTCGTCCTCCTCGTCACCGATCAGGTCGGCGGCGGGCTCCTCGTGAACGGGGACGTTCTTGAGGATGTCGGCGGCAAGGGTCTCGGACTTGATGTCGATGTGCCAGCCGGTCAGGCGAGCGGCGAGGCGGGCGTTCTGACCCTCCTTGCCGATGGCGAGCGAAAGCTGGTCGTCGGGCACGATCACGCCGGCGTAGGCCTTCTCCTCGTCGATGAGGACGCGGGTGACCTTGGCGGGCGACAGGGCGTTGGCGACGTAGACGGCCGGATCGGCATCCCACAGGATGACGTCGACGCGCTCACCGCGGAGCTCGCCTACGACGGCGCGGACACGGCTGCCCTTGGGGCCGACGCAGGCGCCCACGGGATCCAGGCGGTCGTCGAGCGAGTGGACGGCGACCTTGGAGCGCTGGCCGGGCTCGCGGGCGATCGACTTGATCTGGACGGTGCCCTCATAGATCTCGGGCACCTCCTGCTCAAACAGACGACGCATGAGCTCGGGATGGGTGCGGGAGATGACAATCGGCGGGCGGCTGTGCTCGCCGCGAACCGGCTGCAGGTTGGAATTGGGATCGCGGACGTCGATGATCACAGCCTTGATGTGCTGGTTGTGCAGATAGCGCTCGCCCATCGGACGCTCGTTGCGCTCGTTCTCGTAACGACGCTGGTCAAAATGCGGCAGCTCGGCCTCGACGCCATCGCGGATCTTGACGATCGTGAAGTCGGGCGTGGACTGCAGCACGGTACCGCTGATGAGGTCACCGATACGACCGGAGAACTCCTCGTAGATCTGCTCGCGGGCGGAGTTGCGCACGATGGCGTTGATCTCGGCCTTGGCGTGCTGGGCGGCGATGCGGCTCGTGTTCTTGGGGGTGACGTCGATCTCCTCGAACTCGGTGAAGTTGCCCTCCTCGTCCATGGAATCGTCGATCGGCTCCAGACGGTAGACGTAGATCTTGCCGGTGGTGCGGTCGATGGTCACCTTGGCGCCCCACTCAAGATGCAGGATCTCGGCATAACTCTTGGCGAGCGACTGCTCCAGGCGGTCGATCAGGTAGAGCTGGTCGATGTGCCTCTCCTGGCAAAGCTCCATCAGGGCGGACATCATGTCGGATGCTGCCATCTTACTTTCCTTCCTTCGCGGGCTTGAAGTCATAGGTGGGCTTCAACTTGCACTTTTTAACATCAGAGAAATCGAGGGTGACGGACTCGCCGTCCTCGAGCTCGAGGGTCACGTTCGTCTCGGTCGCGGCGGCAATCTTGCCGGAGTACTTGCGACGGCCCTCGGTGGCGGTGGAGGTGAGCTCGCAGTCCTCGCCCACAAAGCGGGCAAAGTCGCGCGGACGGCGCAGCGGGCGCGCCATACCCGGGCTCGACACCTCGAGCGTATAGCTCGAAGAAATGGGGTCGAGCTCCTCGATTACGTCGCCGACCCACTTGGTATTGGCCGTGACGTCGTTGAGCGACAGGCTCTGACCCTCGGCACCCTCGATACGCACACGCACGCAGGGGGCCTTGGTGGCGCCCACGAGCTCAACGTCGACAATATCGACATCGTGCTGGGGAGCGACGGCCTCGAGCGCGTCGATGATCGCCTGCTCGGTCTTGGTCTTGACCATTGCGGCACCTCCATCCATACAAAAAAGAAGCGGGGCCGAAACCCCACTTCTTTCAATTTCAACTTCATTTGCAAGCCAACTATACCAATACCTGCGAAAACGTGCAAGCGTCAAAGAAATTCGCAGGTCAGCGCGCCCACAGCTTCTCCACAAGAATAGAACAATTTGGCGAGGACTCCTGCGCGGCGCCCACCCAAAAGCCCCAAAACGGGCCATACGTCCCAACGCGCCGTCCGAATCGGGCCCTATGGGCATTCCATCCCCGGGCGCACATCGGTCAGACTGCTCGTAAGGGACATTCTGAAACAGATAAGCCGTATTCACGCATAGACCGCACAACCTTCCAGATCCTCTACGGCAAGGAGACACCATGAAACGCCTAAGCACCCTTTGCACGATCGCGCTCGCCATTACAGCCTGCTCGTTCGCTCTGGCGGGCTGCGGCAACATCGATGGCAACACCGGACCATGTGAGCCGAATCTCGGCAGCACCAAAGCCATCGAGAAAACGACGCCATCGGAGCGTTTCGACAAAATAGACGAAGATATAGTCGACCCCCAGGGCTTAGGTCCCGACCCCCAAGAACAGTTCCCTATCGACCTAGAGGCAGACGAGAACGTCCATGTTACCTGCGTGGGCAAGGACACGGATGGCTACGGCGACGCTGTGTTGGTCTTTGCGGTGACAAACAACACCGATGTCGACATGATGTTTGGCGATGTCGATGCTTATGCCTACGTCAACGGCGTCGTCCGCGACGTGCGCATGCGCCAGCCCGTCGCCGCAGGCGAAGAAACGACCGCGATGCTCACCTTTGTAGGCACCTTCGACGACCCAAACTTTGGCGTGAACAACGACCTCAACGACATCTACCTCAACATCTGGATGTTTGAGGAGCAAACGGGCAACGTCTACTTTAGGGACTTGGTACACATTCCGTAGAGGGTGGCGCTAGGAACAAGCCAAGCAGGGCATACAGCGCAAAACGAGGGACGATCCAATCGGATCGCCCCTCGTCTTTAACACGTCAACTATGCGCGTGGCGTTTACTTGACCACCAGGTTGACCAGCTTGCCGGGCACGCAGATGGCCTTGACGACCGTCTTGCCCTCGGTCCACTTGGCGACAGCAGCCTCGGCGGCAGCCTGCATTTCCTCGTTGGAGGCATCGCGGGCCACATCGATGCGGCCACGGACCTTGCCGAGCACCTGGACGACGATCTGCACCGTGTCCTCGATGGACTCGGCCAGGTCAAACTCGGGCCAGGCGGCGGTGTAGGCGTTGCCCTCACAGCCGAGTGCCTCGTGCCACAGCTCATCAGCCCAGAACGGGCAGATGGGCGCCAGGACGCTCACGATGTCCTTGGCCACGCCGTAGCACAGAGCCTTGTCGCGGTCAGCACCCTCGGTGGCGTTGAGGTAGGCGCTCGCCGCGTTGACGAGCTCCATGACGGCCGAGATCGCGGTGTTGAACTGGCCGCGATCGAAGTCCTCGGTGCACTTGGCGATGGTACGGTGACGCTCGCGGTAGAGCTTCATCGCGGTCTCGTCGAGCACGGACTTGTCGAAGGCCACGCTGGCGTCGCCCGACTGGACGAGCTGCCACACGATACGCCAGGCGCGCTTGATAAAGCGGTTGGCGCCCTCGACGGCCTTGGGATCCCAGTCGAAGTCCTTCTCGGGCGGTGCGATAAACAGGATCGCCAGACGCATAGTGTCGGCGCCGTAGGGCTCGATAACCGAGCTCGGGGGCACGACGTTGCCCTTGGACTTGGACATGGTGTCGCCGTTCTCGTCCTTGACCATGCCCTGGCACAGCAGGTTGGTAAAGGGCTCGTCCACGCTCAACAGGCCCAGGTCGCGAAGCGCCTTGGTAAAGAAGCGGCTGTAGAGCAGGTGCAGAATGGCGTGCTCGATGCCGCCGATGTAGTTATCGACGGGCATCCAACGGTCGGCCGCCTCGCGGGAGAAGGGCAGCTCGGTGTTGTGCGGGTCGGTGTAGCGCAGGTAATACCAGCTGGAGCAGGTGAAGGTGTCCATGGTATCGGTCTCGCGCTTGGCCGGGCGACCGCAGACCGGGCAGGTGGTCTCGTAGAAGTCCTTGCACTCGGCAAGGGTCTCGCCGGCGCCCAGGTCCAGGTTTTCGGGCAGCGTCACCGGGAGCTGGTCCTCGGGCACGGGCACGATGCCGCAGTGCTCGCAGTGGATGGCCGGGATGGGGTTGCCCCAATAGCGCTGGCGGCTGATGAGCCAGTCGCGCAGGCGGAACTCGACCTTGCGACGACCGCAGCCCATGGCCTCGAGGTCGGCCACGATGGCAGCCTCGCCCTCGGAGTGCTTACCGCCGCGCATGCCGGTGTACTTGCCGGACTGGACGAGCGTGCCCTCGGCAGCATGGGCGCAATCCCAGTCGACGGTCTCGGCATGGAAGGTATCGATGGTCTCGCCGCTGGCCTCGACGGCAGCGCGATCGTCATCGTCCAGGATGATCGGCACGATCGGCAGGTCGTACTTGCGGGCAAACTCAAAGTCGCGCTGGTCGCCGCAGGGAACGGCCATGACGGCGCCGGTGCCGTAGTCGGCAACGACATAATCGGCAACCCACACGGGGACCTTCTCGCCGTTGACGGGGTTCACCACGTAGCGGCCGGTAAAGGCACCGTGCTTCTCGAGGGTGCCCTGGGCACGCTCGACGGCAGAGATATGCTTGGAGTCCTCGACGATCTTGGTGACGGCTTCCTCGTACTCCGTGCCCTCGACGAGCTCGTGCAGACGAGCGTACTCGGGAGCCAGGACAAAGAAGGAGACGCCAAAGAGGGTGTCGGCACGCGTGGTGAAGACGGTGATCTTGCCCTCGTCGCCCTCGATGGGCTCGCCATCCTGGTCGCACAGGGTAAAGTCGACCTCGGCGCCCTCGGAGCGACCGATCCAGTTGGCCTGCATCTGCTTGACGCGCTCGGGCCAGCCGGGAAGCTTCTCCAGGTCGTCGAGCAGCTCCTGGGAGTACTCAGTAATCTTGTAGTACCACTGCTCAAGGTCGCGCTTCTCGGGCTCGGTGCCGCAGCGCCAGCACTTGCCCTCGGTAACCTGCTCGTTGGCAAGAACGGTCTTGCAGGTGGGGCACCAGTTGACCGGGTTCTTCTTGCGGTAGACCAGGCCCTTTTCCCACAGCTTCTCAAAGATCCACTGACCCCAGCGGTAGTAGTCGGGGCTGCAGGTCTTGACCATGCGATCCAGATCGTAGGAGAAGCCCATGCGCTTCATCGTGGCGAGCGCCTGGTCCATATTCTTATACGTCCAGGCGGCAGCCTGCGTATTGTGCTTGATGGCGGCGTTCTCGGCAGGCAGGCCAAAGGCGTCAAAGCCGATGGGATGCAGCACGTCAAAGCCGCGCATGCGGGCCTGACGGGCCATGGCATCGCCGATGGTATAGTTGCGCGCGTGGCCCATGTGCAGGTCGCCCGACGGATACGGGAACATCTCGAGCACATACTTTTTGGGCTTGCTGTCGTCGGTGTCGACGGCAAAGAGGTTGGAGTCCTCCCAGGCCTTCATCCACTTGGACTCAATGGCCTGCGCGTCGTAGGCAGGGATCTCGTCCTTATGATCTGTGCAATCGCACATATCAGCTCCTTTAATCTTAGCTGGGGTCGGGCGGCTTGGCTTTATTCGCTACTGCGGACAGTCCTGCGCAAGACGAAGAGCACATTAAGTGCTCTTCTTTGCGTGCGGAACTTGTAGCGAACAAAGCCAAGCCGCCCGACCCTAAGGTTAACTTGACTGATGATAGCAAATACAACAAGCGAGATGCCTGCGACTTGCAGGCATCTCGCTTTATCTTAATAACGTGGTTGATACTCAACCGCTATTTGTTAATCGTCCTAGCATGGACGGGTTTTCCAAGTGCCGCAGATTGCCGTGAAAGAGGAGCGACGCGTACTTTGGTACGCGAGCGACGGTTTGAACGGCAAGGTGCGGTGCTTGGGAAAGCCGCTTAGCGGTAGCTGACGCTTTGCTGGGAGTCCTTGACGACAACGTCGTGGGCGCCGCCTTCGACGATCGAGGTCGAGCTCACCAGGGTCAGGCGTGCCTTTTCCTGGAGCTCGGGGATCGAGAGGGCACCACAGTTGCACATCGTGGACTTGACCTTGTAGAGCGTGCCGCCCACGCCGTCCTTGAGGGATCCGGCGTAGGGAACGTAGGAGTCGACGCCCTCGACGAAGCTGAGCTTCGCGGCGCCGCCCAGGTCGTAGCGCTGCCAGTTGCGGGCACGCGCGGAACCCTCGCCCCAGTACTCCTTCATGTACTGACCGTTCACATTGACGCGCTCGGTCGGGCTCTCGTCGAAGCGGGCGAAGTAGCGGCCCAGCATCATAAAGTCGGCACCCATGGCAAGGGCGAGCGTCATATGGTAGTCGTAGACGATACCGCCGTCGGAGCACACGGGCACGTAGACACCGGTCTCCTCGTAGTACTCGTCACGGGCGCGGCAGACGTCAATCAGCGCGGTGGCCTGGCCACGGCCGATGCCCTTGGTCTCGCGGGTGATGCAGATGGAACCGCCGCCGATACCGACCTTGATAAAGTCGGCACCGCAGTCGGCCAAAAAGCGGAAGCCCTCGGCGTCGACGACGTTGCCGGCACCGACCTTGACGTCCTCGCCGTAGTTGGCGCGAATCCACTCGATGGTGCGCTTCTGCCACTCGCTGAAGCCCTCGGAAGAGTCGATGCACAGGACATCGGCGCCGGCCTCGATGAGCAGCGGCACGCGCTCGGCATAGTCGCGGGTGTTGATACCAGCACCGACCATGTAGCGCTTGTCGTTATCGAGTAGCTCGTTGGGGTTGGTCTTGTGGCTGTCGTAGTCCTTGCGGAAGACGATGCCCATGAGGTGATCGTTGTCGTCGACGATGGGCAGAGCGTTGAGCTTGTTGTCCCAGATGACGTCGTTGGCAACCTTGAGGCTGATATTCTTGTCGCCAACGATGAGCTGCTCACGCGGGGTCATGAACTCGGAGACCTTCGTCTGGTGGTCATCGCGACTGGGGCGATAGTCACGGCTGGTGACGATACCCAGGAGCTTGCCCTTGGGGGTACCGTCGTCGGTGACCGGCATAGTGGAGTGACCAGTCTTCTCCTTGAGCTCGATGACCTGCTCCATGGTCATGTCGGGGGTCAGCGTGGAATCGGACTGAACGAAGCCGGCCTTGTGATCCTTGACGGCCTTGACCATAGCGGCCTCGGACTCGGCGCTCTGGGAACCGTAAATGAAGGACAGGCCACCCTCGGTAGCGAGCGCGACACCCATGTCGACGCCCGAGACGGACTGCATGATAGCGGAAACCATGGGGATGTTCAGGGTGATTGCCGGCTTCTCACCGCGCTTAAAGCGGGTCAGCGGCGTCTTAAGAGAGACGTTGTTGGGGATGCACTGCGAGGACGAGTAACCAGGGACCAGCAGATACTCCGAAAACGTGTGGGACTCACCGGGAAAGAACGTAGCCATGTTTCTCCTTTTTCCATGCGACCGGTCGGCTGCAGGCCTCGTAGGACCCAGCCCAACCTTGGGCGCCCAATACTGGGGAAGTATGTTAACGCACTTTGACTGCTACAATGCATGATTTAAGAAGAGCACACGAGGGTTTGACGCATGCTTTGCGTTTGCCCAGCAAACACTTTAGCGGGGAGACGTGGAGCACATGGAGTACAAGACGACGGCAAAGTTGGTCATTCAAGCGTGCGACAAGGATCTGCCGGGCGTGTTTGGTCACGGCTGCGTCTTGCTGCTGCAAGGTATCGCCCGCGAGCACTCGCTCAACCGTGCCGCCAAGAGCATGGGCATGGCGTATTCCAAGGCCTGGCGCATTGTGAACGAAGCCGAAGGCCAGCTGGGCTGCAAGCTCATCGAGCGCGACGGCGCCCGCGGATCCACCCTCACCCCCGCCGGCGAGCGAGCCATAGCGGTCTACGAGGAGCTGCAGGCCGACATCAACAACGTCATCGCCACCAAAGCCAACGACCTCATCGCCAGCATCAAAGAGTAGCCAATTTGGGGCTTTTAGCCACACAACCCCTTCTCCTAAGTTGCGGTGAAATAGGGACTGTTTATGCGGTTAAAGCCGTAAATCAATCCATATTTCACCGCAACTTATGGAGTTGAGGATGATTTAGCTAGTTGCGGAGGGCATTATCTAGGGTGGCGGCCACGATCAAGGGATCGTCGGTGCCGGCGAAGAGGCGGATGGTGCTCCCCTGCTTGCCGCGTGGAGCCGAAAGACGCGTCGTTGCGCCGCCGGCGGACGATGTGCGAAACTCCTCCGGCAAAGCAACGAACAGATCATCCGCACTACGCTCGATAAGGTCGAATTCAACTGCCGGGCCAAAGCCGTGCTCGAGGATTCCCGTTGCAACCGCATGGTCGGGATGCGAGCTCAGCCCGGGATAGCGCACGTTGAGCACCATCTCGTTAGCGGCCAGATACTCTGCCAGCGCACGGGCACGGTCGAAATGCGCCTGCATGCGGACATCGAGCGAGTCCAGCCCTCGCTCCAGCACGTCGGCCTCGTCAGCAGGCATATCAAGCTTAGCCAAGCCACAGCCCTCAAGCAGGGCATGCGCGCACTCGGCAGCAGCATCCACATGATGTCGCTTGAGCTGCGAACGCGCCACCGAAGCGGCAACGAGCTTGCGCGGAGCCTTGCCGGCGCAAACACGGTCGAGTGCCTCAAGCGACAGGACGGCACCCAAACGCAGGGGATCGCACCCAAAGACACCAGCCACCGTGTTATCCACCACGAGCAGCGCGCGGGCCTCACGAGCCGCGCGGCCCAGAGCGCGCAGATCGGGCACGCGCAGACCAAACCCGCCGATAGAGTTGACGAACCACCACAGATTCGGCCCCTCGGCATCAAACGAAGCATCAAAGTTCTCGGACGCGGCGGCAAACGCCTCGACGGACGGCGAACCCACCAGCGCGACATCGCAGCAATCAAAGCCGCTCGCAAACGCATCGGCAAAGTCGTCCGCAAAGGCCACCAGGCGGTCACCGGAGCGCACAATTCCCAATAGCGACAACGCTGCTGGCACATGCGAGGCCGCGAGCAACCGCGCTTCACGCGCGCCGACCCTTGCAGTCCAGGCATCTTCTAGCTGCTGTACATCCACGCGGCACCGTCCCTTCATAAGCAAAAACCCACGATGCGGATGTTCCCCGCATCGTGGGCAACGGCTGCAGTATAGCGCCGATAGACGACCAATCGCCTAGATGTTGAGCGCGTGATAGGTCACGCTCGCACCCGGGGCGTCAACGGTCACGCCATAGGCCTCGGGATAGATGCGCGTCGAAAACACGAGCGCGCCATCATTCACAAACACCTCGACCGACGAAACATCGCCGACAATGCGCACGTTACGAACCTCGTCGACGGGCTCCCAGCGCACGGTACGACCGCAGCCGGCAGAAGCGCGATCCTCATCGGCAAATCGCATCTCAAAGCGCGCGGGTAGCTCGCCGTTGGCGGGCACAAACGCCAGCTTCAGCTCGCCATCAACGGTCGCGGTAAATGCGCCGTCGACACCGTCGGCAACAACGTCAAAGCAGGTATCGCCGGCAACCTCCAACGAGCCCTCCCCCACACGCACCGAGACATAATGGCGCTCGATCTCGCGCGCCGGCTGCTGCAGCACAATGCCATCCGGACCGGCAACAAGCTCGCGCGGCACCGTCATGCAGTGCTGCCAGCCGCACACCACGGTTGGTGCGTTGCCATAGGTCGGCTCATCGGGCATGCCCATCCAGCCGATCAGAATGTGGCGACCGTCCTCGGCCGTGAACTCCTGCGGAGCATAGAAGTCAAAACCGGCGTCCCACAGGCGGAAATCGCCCAGCTCATAAGCGTCCTTGCCACCCGTAATGTCGCCCGATACAGGCATGTAGCCAGCGGCATACACATTGCCGCGATCCCAACGACCGCCCTCAAGGCCCTGGGGCGAGAACGACAAAAATGCAGCGGTATCGCCATTCGTATCGAGCTCAATATAGCCAGGGCACTCCCACATAAAGCCAAAACGCTCGGGCGTAGAGACACGGCTCTCGAGCTCCCAGCTCAGCATATCGGCCGAGCCATACACCAAGATCTCGCCCACATCGCGACCGGCGCCCTCGCCGTGCATGGCGCAAAATCGACTATCGACATGCGGACCATCCACGCGACGACGGGCGCCCAGCACCATGTGATAACGCCCGTCCGCGTCACGCCACACCTTGGGATCGCGCACGTGGCAGGTCAAATCCTCGGGATAATCCTCGGACGCCAGCACCACGCGCTTTTGGTTGAACTCCCGACCGGCAAGGCCATCAACGCTCTCCACATAGACGGTATCGGCGCGGCGGCCGGTATTGACGTAGTCGTACGTGCCGTCTGCATCGGAAAGCTTAACGTTGCCTGTGTACAGCACGCGAATGCGGCCGTTCTCGGCAAGCGCGGAGCCCGAATATACGCCATGGCAATCGAACGGCTCGTCGGGCAGCAGTGGGGCGCCAACGTAGTCCCACGTCATAAGATCGCGACTCATCGCATGGCCCCAGACCTTAACGCCACCCTCGACATCAAAGGGCGCATATTGAAAATAAGCGTGGAACACGCCGCCCGCTTGGCAAAGACCGTTGGGGTCGTTGAGCCAGCCCGCCGGCGGCATAATATGAAAGCGCTGGCCATACGCGCCATGGCCGCACTCAGAGGCGGCAGCGTCAACAGCGGCGACCAGCTTTGCAAGGTCGCGGCCAAGTGCATTAGACATATCAAAGTCCTAACGGATCGAAAGTAACAAGGCGCCAGAGATCGACACCAGATACGGGAAACGCCCGCGAGCATACAACCCGCGAGCACCCTTCAATCAAAAGCTCTTAGGCCTGCTCGGAAGCCTTGGGCTCGTCCTTGTACAGGACAAACGAGACGCCAAAGGAAACCAGCGCGGCGACCGCAAACATGATCGCGTACTGCACGGGCTGGGCCAGGCACAGCAGGATACCGAAGATACCGGTAACGCCCGTGCCGGAAGCGGCAAGCGAGGTGAGCGCGCAGACCAGGGCGCCGCAACCGCCACCGATGCAGCCGGCGATGAAGGGCTTAAAGAAGCGCAGGTTCACACCAAAGATGGCAGGCTCGGTAATACCCATGAAGGCGGACAGGGCCGAAGGAAGTGCCAAACCCTTGATCTTGGCATCGCGGGTCTTAAAGGCAACGGCGAGCGCGGCGCCACCCTGGGCGATGTTGGCGGCACTGGCGATGGGCAGCCAATAGGTCACACCGTACTGGGCGAGCTGGCCCAGGTCGATGGCGGTGTACATCTGGTGGATACCGGTAACGACCGTGGGGGCATAGAACAGGCCGACGATAAAGGAACCGATGCCGAAGGGCAGGGTCAGCAGGGTCTGGATCAGACCGAGAATGGCGTTCTCGGCCCACACGAAGATGGGGCCGACGGCAACGAGCGTCACGAGCACGGTCACGAACACGGAGACGAGCGGGGTCACAAAGAGGTCGAACATCTCGGGAACGATCTTGTGCAGGCGCTTCTCAAGGAAGGCCAGAATGGCGCAGGCGATAACGATGGGGATCACATGGCCCTGATAGCCGACCCACTCAAAACTGTACACGCCGGGGATGACGGTGACCATGGTCTGCACGCCCTCGGAGGCAACCGTGTAGGCGCTCTGCAGCGAGGAGTTGATAAACGCACCGCCGACGACGGCACCCAGATACGGGTTGGCGCCAAAGGCCTTGGCGGCGGAGTAGCCGATCAGGATCTGCAGAATGCCGAAGGACGTGCCCGAGACCAGGTCGGCGATCTTGTAGATAAAGTTATTGGTATCGAGCGCGATAAAGCCGTTGGAAGCCATAAAGTTGAGGGCGCTCATAATGCCCAGCAGCAGGCCCGAAGCCACGATGGCGGGGATGATGGGGACAAAGACGTCGCCGAGTACCTTAATGGCGCGCATAAAGATGTTCTGCTGCTGCGCCGCGGCCTCCTTGACCTCGGCCTTGGTGGCAGCCTCGACGCCACTGAGCGCGATGAACTCTTCGTAGACCTTGTTGACGGTGCCGGTGCCAAAAATAATCTGGAGCTGGCCCTGGGCCTCAAAGACGCCCTTGGCGCCATCGACGTTCTCGATGGCCTCCTTGTTAACCTTGGTGTTATCGGCGATCACCAGTCGCAGACGCGTGGCGCAGTGTGCGGCCGAAACAACGTTGTCGGCGCCACCGATGTTGTCGAGCACCTCTTGGGCTGATTTACGGTAGTCCATGACTTCCCTTTCCTCCAACGGGCGCATTTCACCCGGCCATCTTTGACACTTACACTGTAATCGTTTTCAGTTTCATATGTCTGTAATCGTTTTCATTGTAGGGTGAACGGTAGGAAAAAGCCGGCGAATGGTAGTTTTGGGACAAAAACGGGGGACTCAAAGGTAGGCAGGCACGATCAAGGCTAGACATTCATAAGCTGATGGCCGAGCTTAAGCGTCTTGAGACCGCTCTCCCCCTCCACGCCATCGAGCGTGTTGAGCAACATGTTGGTCGCCTCGACGCCACTGGTCAGGTAGCCATAGTGCACGGTGGGAATGCCGCCCGTCAGCGCGCGCAAAAACGCGTTGTCGCCAAAACCGCTTACGCGGTGTATGCCCTCGCCCATGCCTCGAACCTCGTCGATGGCGCGCAGCGCGCCCGCCGCCATGGTGTCGGTCGCGCAGGCGATAAACGAAACATCGGGAGCGACGGAAAGCAGCTCACTCGCCGCACCATAGCCCGAGTCGAGCGTAAACGAGCCCAGGCGAATCAAGGCGGCATCGAGCGGGTTGCCCGCGGCGCGCAAGCCGGCCTCAAAACCGCGACGGCGGTCATAACCGGCCGCGCGATCCTCCTCGGTAACTCCAATATAGGCAATCTTGCCGTCCACGCGACCCCCAAGCGCATGGCCCAGCTCAAAGGCGGCCTCGTAATCGTCGTGATAGACGCACGCCGCGCCCTCAACATTCTGGCCGATCAGCACGATGGGCACGCGGCACGACTCAATCGCCCGACGGTGCTCGTCGGTAATCATAGTTGCCACCAGCACAATGCCATCGACTGGGTGGTTTTGGAATAAATCGAGGTATTCGAGCTCGCGATCGGGGGCATTGTCAGTATTGGCAAGCAGCATCTGGTAGCCACGACGACCGAGCACCTGGCCGATGCCGGCGGTAATGCGGCTCACGGATTCCGAGTTGATCTTGGGCACGATGACGCCGATGAGCTTGGTGGAGCCGGTGCGCAGCGCGCGAGCCTGGCTGGACCGCACGTATCCGGTCAGCTCAATCGTCTGCTTAATGCGCTCGGCCTTGTCCGCCGAGATATATCCACCGTTGAGGTAGCGCGAGACGGCGGCGCTCGAAACGCCCGCCAGCTCGGCCACATCTTTCATCTTTACCACGAGCACCCCTGTCGTTGAAATCGCTTTCACCATGATACCCAACCCTCGCCCGAAAAATATTCGACTGGAAAGGTCTCAGCGGATCATTTCAACCGCCCAGGTCGAGCAAACGCCAGCGATCCACCGCCGCGTGCATGTTTATGTCAAACGTAATGCGCACGGTACCTTCGTCCATCACCCACGGCTCACGCTCATAGTTCACGATGGTCCACGGGCGCATCATGTTGCAGATGCACTCGATGTAGAACTCGCGACGGAGCGGATAGGGAAAAGCCCAATTCCGGTCAATCCCTTACCGGCAACCACAGCGAATTAAGACTGAGCAACAACACGTCAGTAAAGTTACATACGAGCAGAAAATCGCACGCAATTTCGCCTTTTCTTTATTGAGATGTAAATTTTGACAGGCCGAATCTTACATCCATACAAATGATGAAAAGGGGCGGCAATTCAAAAGAAAAGCCGCCCCCGCAGGACGCAGGCCCGTAGGTTGACTGCGTCAATACCGCTAGATTCGGCCTAGTATCCTATCGGGTCCCAAAAGGTCAATCCAGTTAAAGACGGCAGGCAGCCCGAAACAACATCTTTCATGAATCTCCAGTCCTATCAAGCCCGATCGAACTTGACCGTCAAACCAGATACGGCCCAATCACATCGAATACCTCGCCCACCTTGGTTGCAGGGTTTTGCGCGGATGGTTTAACGTTACCCAGCCCCCTATGGTATGTGACGAGGCGTCCAGCACGCTGCAACGCCTCGCCTCGTTTGCCGTCCACCACCTCGAACAGCCCTGCCAAATTCTTGCGGTACTCAATGCCCAGGTCTTTAGACATGGCTTGAGCGAGGCCACGCTGGCACTCTGCGGCCGACATGGGAGCAGTCGTATATCGAAGGTGCAGAAGGGGCCACAGCTCAAAGCAGGGGTTCGACCACAGCGCATGAAACGTCCTCAATCCATCGGTGAGCTCGGCGCATTTGCTCTCCATCGCATCGAAATCGGATGCAGGGAAATCATCCTTATCAAATACAAGCCACACATGGTCAAACGTCTCAGGAGCATAGCGACAGTGTTCGACAGCGAAGTCAAGTAGGTCGAGAGTATGTTTGCCAGTCCCCTTAACGACTACGGAAACCTTCCGCTCATTTGCTGCGCCTAACGCGGCGCGCACGCCCTCAAAGTATCGAGGCTCAGTCTCCTTGCCCTCGGTCACCACGAGATGGCGCGTCATCTGTACCATGCGAGAGCGTCCCTCGCGCTTGCCGCTGCGCCAGTCCCTCGACTTTTTCGCGGCCATATTAATCCCACTCCTCAATGCGCGTGAGATACGGGTCGGCACCATAGCGGCCAGACAGGTACTGCTTGTCGAATGCCGCGTTCTTGCTGACCAGGTTACCATTTGCCTCGTGGATGTCGGCGAGCGACCATAGCTGGCTCGCCTCCCACTCGCCGCGTGCAGCAAACCATATCTCGTCGCGGCGAAAAACATCGTTTCGCATAGTGGACACGTCCTGAGACGAGAAGATGAGCTGCGCGCCGCTCTTGTTGACTTCGGGATCTTTGAACAGCAGAATCACGTAGCGCAGGAGCTTCGGATGCAACTTGGCGTCGAGCTCGTCGACAACGACGGTACCGCCGCGTTCGAGCGCCGCCAGCAGAAACGACGCCAACCCCATGAGCTTCTGAGTACCGGCCGACTCCTCGGACAGGCGCAGCTCATAGCCCTTGCCGTCCACCTCATGCTTTACGAAGACGCGCT
This sequence comes from uncultured Collinsella sp., assembly GCA_958435945.1. Taxonomy (GTDB): domain Bacteria; phylum Actinomycetota; class Coriobacteriia; order Coriobacteriales; family Coriobacteriaceae; genus Collinsella. The sequence goes on from CAUBIC010000012.1 coordinate 79,634, forward strand.
GGCCGCGCCATTCCGGAGCTTTCTCAACCCTAAAGCCATCGATACGTACGTCAACGGCACGCAGAAAACGCGTGATCTCGAGTGAGTCATCCTCGTCGAGCAACTGTTCGAGCATCTGCTCCAGATAGGAGCTGTTGTAGTTCAGGAACACCCCATCAAGAAACCAACTGGCGGCCTCCTTGATCACCGGCGCGTCAAAGATGATGCAGAGAAACGACAGGTATGGCAGGCTCGGGTTGAATCTCGCAGCCGTCACGAGCTTACGCAACGTGGGACCAAGCTCAACCCCTGTCCCCTCGCGCTCGAACAGCATCGCCGTGCGTGACGCCCCCAATTTGCGCCGCCACAATCCTTCGGACACGATCTCGTCCGCATGCACGGACAGGGCATAGCGGTACTCATGCTCACCCGCGCGATAGTAGAGCTCGAACTCGGTGGGCTTAGCAGCCGACACGTCATCGAACTCGAACGCAGAGCAACGGGGTATCGAAGATCGGTTACCTTCTGGCGCATCAGTGCTGGCAGACAACAATCTGATCGGCCTTGCCACCGCCGAACGAATATAGTCAAGAGCCTCGAGCAGGTTAGACTTGCCGCCAGCGTTAGGCCCGTAAACCGCAGCTACCGGAAGGAAACTCTGCCCGTCAGGACACTCTATGAGGGAGCGCTCGAACTCCCTCATCGATGTTGCCTGCATGGAAAGCACAGTTTCGTCGCGATAGGATCTATAGTTCCTGAAGGTAAACTGGCAAAGCATCGTCCTCAAAATTCCTTTCATTGTTTTGAAAAGATATTTCAGAGTTTTTATTTGATTATAGACCTTAAATAGCATCAATCAAGTGTTTGCAGTATGTGGAGCAAAGGGTACAAGGCCAAAACTCGGAAGTATGCGGCAAATCCCTAGCATGCCGAGCACTCCGGAATGCCGCAATGCTTCTGCCTGCGGATCCTTTATGCGGAAAAGCCGTTGTGCTCGGGGGTTCCAGAATTTGCCGCATACTTCCGGCAGGCGTTTGCGGCTGCGGACACGCTAATCCATGCCCGCAGCCGCAATGGCGTCAAGCCCCTATCCTCTCGGCGGGAAGGGATCGTGCCCATGGGAATCCTTTGCGCGGATTCTGCCATCGGGACGATGGGTGATTAGCTCAGAGTGCTGATTAGAACTAATTTGACGACCGCGCTTTATAGCTTCGCCCTGGGTCGTCGTAACAAAGGAAGCGCGACGCGCTCCCTCGCCCTTAACCTGCCATTTGCCATCCGCCCGCTTCGTAACGTGCTGGTTTCTACCTTTCATACTCACCTCGCCTTCACGACCGATTGCTTAACGCGCTCACAGCATGAGGCTTGCAGCAAGTTCACTCGTGCCGCTTTGCTTAAAGCATAACTACTGGCGCGGACATAAATCGGACCTGGAAGGTATCAGTATATGGAATCTCGAAGAAGTACAAGCCGGCCTCATGCTGAAACCGCCGTATCGCGCATAGCCCATTCCTATAAACGCAGCTAGTGCTACATAAACTCAGAAAATAAGGAGGATACACATTGAAAGTTAATTGGACCTGTCTCTATCTATAGGAAATCGGAAGGTCTTGATGCAAGAATATCTAAATCCGCCAACTGCAACAGCCTTGTTTCCCTAGCGCATGACAGCCCATCACCCTGCAATTACTCTTTCCGATCGTCGGCAGGTTTTAAGGCCTCAGTCCACTCGTTCAGCATGGTCGTAAGTCGAGCAATGAGTCTTTTCGCATCTTCTCTATGGTCTTCGGTGACCACATCACCGTGAAGCTTATCGTATTTTGAACCCTTGCCGTGCGCCGCTCCCGCAGATCGAAGGTTCTGAAGGTCACGGAGAGGCTTTATGTCAGCCACGATACCATTCCCGCTGAGAAAGGTCTCCAGCTTGTTAATACTTCCCTTCGCATCAATGCCCTTAAGAGAACTCTCATCGATATAGTCGACAAAGGCTTTCGTGAGGGCCATGATCACGGCCTCAAATTCAGGCTCGCCATTACCAGATGGAATGTGGATTTGTTCAAGAATGCCTTCGTCTGCACGGTGGAAAGGCCTGAACAGCGCCAAGCCAAACCGCTTCCTCCATGCCTTATCAAGTTCCATGCGCGCCCGCATAAGCATGGAAACAGGGCCCGACGGATCCTTAACCCACATATTGAGCAAATCTGTCTTGAACACCTCATCAGAAATATGCTGGTCAACGGGTGACATCTCAAAAGAGAGGAAATGGGTGCGCTCGCTCTCGGGTAGGTCGCGCCCCAGATCGCCGAGATACACCATGACTCTGTCCGAGTCGACATTGTCAATCTCGCACCGCCATTGGCTCCCGCAAGAAATGTGACGTTCGCTTACATCGAAGCGAGGGTCGCTCCTGTACTTATCAAGCACGGCGGGCTTGAAGAAAACGGGGGTTAAATAATGTGGAGCGCGAGGCTCCTTATCAAAGTAGGTGCCAAGCTTATCCGGATCGGATGTGAATCGAACGAACGAGCCGTCAGGCCGTTCGTCGATAATGAACTCAGGGTAATGTTCTTTATTCTCATCGTACGGCCATACGCCGCAAGTCTCGACGTGGCCGGGTTCGATAAAACTTCGAGCGTAGATCATTGACAGCAGATAGTTTTCATCAGTATCGCTCGTGTACCAATGCCTGATATGGTAGTTCTCCCCGACTTCATCACGTTCCGCAATGCACTCAGTGCTCCCCAGGGGAAAGCTGGGCGCAGACGCCAGTCGCGCGTCCACAAAGTGGACGAAAAGGCATTGCTTAGCCGCAATGAAGCGCAATAAATACTTGGTCCTGACGCGTACCTCGTCTCCAGTAAAGTCGACGACTTTTTCTCTCTCGGCACACTTGTCGATGCCGTAATAGCAACCGTCTTCGTCGCGGAAGAGTTCGAACAGCATGATAAATTCTTGGTTGACCAGAATTTGCGCTTGGTCAAGCGGATAGAAATACTGCTCGGCAACAATAAAGTCATAGCCTTCGTCGCGACCGTTATGATAAGTGACGTCATCTCCATATATACAGAAACCTGGTGAGAAACTGGAGGCGTTCTTCAACCAATCATCGCCTGCAAGGATCTCCTGCTTTCGTGTAAGGTCGGCAAAACAGGCGAAAACCGAAGGCCTTCTATTAGCATCAGTATGATGCGAATAGACAGTCGTCCATGCTCCAGAAAGAGGGTTCTTAACCAGCTCAATTACCTTCTCCTGCCTGAACGGCTTAGCGTCGAGCCCCAGATTGGCTAAAACCCTTGAAACCGCTTCGTCCATATACACCTCTTACCACTTAGCGCCATCACAATTAATTAATGTGAGGATAAACCGTGAGAAGCACTCACATGCCGTAAAGCATCTAAGAAAATTGTCCGCCACTGCAGGGACGAAAAAAGCCACCAGAACGACAATCGGAGTTTAAAAGACAAAATGCCCAAGAGCAACAGCCATACCTGGAACGCCGTAAAGATCGACGGCAAATGGCGCCAGATGGACCTAACCATGGACGACACAAGCGACAACTGACATGGAGACCGGGACCAGTAAAAGTGAGATTCTTAATAAATCGTTTAAACTCACTTTCAGTCAAATAACGCTCAAGCATCCAAACCATTCGAATAAAGTTGACGTTTTTGCGCCCGCCAACCTTGGCACAATATAGTCTCTCATCATGGGTGCATTGAAGAGAGACGGCCATTCAGAAGAACAGCCGCCACTCCGCAGGTCGTAGGCCCGTAGGTTGACTACGTCAATACCGCTGTTCACCGTATCCCCTGGTCCTCAAAGGGTCAATTCAATATATGAGAGCAGAATATCCCTCATGAATCAACCCTGCCAAGATTTGCATAGTCAACCCAACGCGATCCACCACGTCACCGAGCAACCAACCATCCCGCTCCCCCTCCCCACATTACCCAGAAAGTTCGCTGATGTTGACTGGTGTTCCCGTAAAATAATCCCCAACAAAATATGTGCGGAGTGCTGGCCTGGAGCTGCCTTCGGACCCTATTGGCTGCTCACCGAGAGGCTCCGCTATGAAACGACCCCTTTACTACCTGATCTGCGCGATCGCGTGCGCGTCCATGGTCGGCGCGACGATGCCTATGGCAGCCATTGCGGAAGCCATGCAGCCTCAGGCTGCAGTCGAGCAGCGGGCGCAAGCCGACGCCACGAGCAGCGACACAGGCAAGGCCAAAGACGGCACCAAAGCAAATGCGACAGCAGATACCGTAGAGGACGGCACCGCAACATCCACTGGCACCAGCGCCGTCAACTCGGAAAGCGCTGACGGCACCACCTCCGCAACCACAGCCCCCACCCCATCTCTCCGCGCCCAAACCAACGGCACGCCCGAGTCGATCTCCGTCGCGGCGGAAACCGGCTACGCCCACTCCGCCACGGCAACCCAAAACGGCGTCACCTTCACCGTCTCGTGGAACGACGCCCCCGCGGGCACCGCGACGACCTTCCACGTAACCCAGACCAACGGCTCGTCCCAGGCCAAGGCGCGCATGGACGTGCCCACCTATTGGGACGGCGGCAGCCAGGAAAGCGTCTGCGACCCGTCGCGCGCAGCATGGGGCAGCTACTACAGCCTGGGCACCGCGGGCCACGACTTTACCTTTGACTTCACGGCATCGGGCACGTACCGCATCTACTTCTACTTTATGGACAACGACAGATACGACCCCCAAAACGACAAGGGGATCTACTACCTGCGCACCACGGCGGAGGTGACCGTAAACGACGCCGCCCGCCCGAGCGTCACGCAGATCGTCAGCAACGCCGTGGACCTGTGCAGGCAAGAGACAAACGGCTCGGAATACGACATGGCGCTGTAGCTCCACGACTGGACACTCGACCAGCTGGAGTACGACCACAGCCTCAACTGGTGCTCGGCCGAAAGCGGCCTCACGCGCCACCAGGGCACCTGCGAGAGCTACCAGCGCATCTACTCCAAGCTCCTTGACGCCGCAGACATCGCCAACGGCCGCATCATCGGCAACGGCCACACCTGGAACGCCGTAAAGATCGACGGCAAATGGTGCCAGATGGACCTAACCTGGGACGACACCAACGACAATGTTAGCGCCGGGCGATTTTAGCCGCTAATAGTCAAACTATTTTGACCAATCC
>CAUBIC010000013.1 GCA_958435945.1 uncultured Collinsella sp.
GAGCGTCCGGCTGATAACCGGGAGGTCACAAGTTCGAATCTTGTCAGGTCCACCATCAAAACTGTGAAGAGCCCTGGGGCATTGCCTCGGGGCTTTTTTCTTGTCTGTGATAAATCTCATTTTGGTTTTGTGTGCTGTGCGAAAGATTGGGTAGTATAGCTATTCAATGCGGTCGAGCTGCCGCGTGTTAACCGCTACGTACCGGAGGTGTTCCATGGTTCGTGTCGACATAGAGACCATCGTCATGGCCGCCGGTCCCGTGCCATCGCTTATCGTGCTTCGCGAGCGCTGCGGCAAGTCGGACTCGCCCGCACCGCTGCGTTCTCTTTCCATTCAGACTGGTTCGTTTGAAGCTGCTGCCATTAGCCGCGGCATCGATAGCGGCCGTGCCGAGCGCCCGATTACCCATGACCTGTTGCTCGATACTGTTGACGCCCTGGGTGCCAAGCTCGAGCGCATCGAGATCGTTCGCGCCGAGCCGCCGGTGTTCTACGCGACGATCGTCGTACTGGCCGATGGTGACGAGCGCAAGATCGACGCCCGCCCCAGTGATGCCATTGCCCTTGCCGTGCGCAGCAATGCCCCCATGTTTGTGGAGGACGACATCATGAATCGCCTGGGCACTGTTTCTACCCACGCCGAGGAAGTCGACGACGAGCAGGAGTTCGAGAAGTTCGACGAGTTCGTCCATACGCTCTCCCCCGATGACTTCTAAATGCGGGGCGGCCGGGTTGCGGAGCGTTCGCTGATGGCCGGCGGTATGTCGGCTGAGGCGGCGGCCATTGCACGCGAGGCCCAGATGCACTCGGAGGCTTCTGAGGCGGCTCGCATTGCCTATGTGACGCAGGCCCGCACGCTTCGCGAGCGTCGCGGCTCGTTTATCAAGATGGTTGTCATCTCCGCCCTTGTTGCGGCAATCTGCTCGCGCCTTCGTGGTACAGTTGGTGCGCTTGGGTTTTCGATCTCTACGGGCCTCGTGATCTGGGGTGTGGTCGATGCGGTCATGCTGACCAGTCAGATCAAGGTGCTCGACAAGCGCGCAGCGGACATGATGCGCGCCCGCGACGCTGCCGCCAGGATCGCCGCCGAGGCACAAGAACTGTAACGACGCCAGACTCGATGGGAAGGTCTAAAGATGGCACAGGATATGCAGGACGCCGGTAACGTCTCCGCCGAGCTCGACGCCATGGTGTGCGATCTGATCGGCGCGTTCTTGGACGACCTTGCCGCCGGTGAAAACCCTGGCGTGGTCGTGGCAATTGAGGACGCCGCTTCCAACCGTTATCTGGCGGCGCTCGATGAGGATGGCGAAGAGGCGTGCCTCGAGGCGGCCACCAACTTTATCTCCGAGCACAAGATGGGTCTTAAGGACGAGGGCCTGGGCCGTATCGCTCGCTATGCCATCGGCTACACCGGCTGCGTCGAGATTGACGGAGGCTACCACGACGCTCTGCTCGTGAGCTTCTTTGAGACTACGCTCGAGAGCGGTTTTTCGGCATATGTGCTGTATGAGGGCATGGGCGCCGGCGATGGTTTTATGTGGAGCGACCCTGAACCTGCAGGTGAGGAAACCCCTCTCATCTAAAATCGCTAAAATAAACGAGTTTTTCGGTAAAAGGCTCAATATTCCCGCTGAGCGTTGTATCGCTGGGCGGGCCGCATACGCGTGCCGTTTGTATATGGATAGAAGATAGGGGAACTACATGCGCGTAGACAATCTGAGGAACATCGCCATCATCGCCCACGTCGACCACGGCAAGACGACGATGGTCGACAAGCTCCTGCGTGCCACGGACGCCTTCCGTGCCAACCAGCAGGTCGAGGACCGCGTCCTGGATTCCAACGACCAGGAGCGCGAGCGCGGCATTACGATTCTCGCCAAGAACATCTCTATCGAGTACAAGGACGTCAAGATCAACGTCATCGACACCCCGGGCCACGCCGACTTCGGTGGCGAGGTCGAGCGCGTGCTGCGTATGGCCGACGGCGCCCTGCTGCTGGTCGACGCTTTTGAGGGCCCCATGCCCCAGACCCGCTTCGTGCTGCGTCACGCTATCGACACCGGCCTTAAGATCATGATCGTCATCAACAAGATCGACCGTCCGGGCGCCAACCCCGAGAAGGCCTACAACGACTGCCTGGACCTCATGGCCGACCTGGGCGCCACCGACGACCAGCTTGAGTTCGCCATGGAGCACGTGGTCTACGCCAGCGCCATGAATGGCTTTGCCCGCCTTGACCCCAACGACGGCAACATGGACATGTACCCGCTGCTCGACATGATCATCGACGATATGCCCGCGCCCGAGGTTGACGAGAACGCCCCGCTGGCCATGCAGTGCGTGACCATCGACCACTCCAACTTCGTCGGCCGTATCGGCATCGGTCGCGTGTACTCCGGCACCATTCACCAGGGCGACCAGATCCTGGTTGTGAAGAACGACGGCTCCAGCGCCACCGCTACCGTCAAGCAGCTCTTTACCTTCGACTACCTGGGCCGCACCGAGTGCCAGGAAGTCGGCGCCGGCGATATCGCTGCTGTCGTGGGTATTGACCGCACCGATATCGGCGATGTCTACACCGATCCCGAGAACCCCGTCGAGCTCGAGCCCATTGAGATCGACCCGCCGACCCTGTCCATCGTCTTTGAGGCTTCGACCTCCCCGCTCGTCGGCCGTGACGGCGACATCGTGGGTGCCCGTCAGCTCAAGGAGCGCCTGTTCAACGAGGCCGAGAACAACGTGACCATGAAGATCGAGGAGCTCGAGGACAAGAGCGGCGTCGAGGTCTCGGGCCGCGGCATTCTGCACCTGTCCGTCCTGATGGAGTCTATGCGCCGCGAGGGCTTTGAGTTCCAGGTCGGTCGTCCCCGCGTTCTGTTTAAGAAGGACGAGAACGGCAACAAGATGGAGCCCGTCGAGCAGGCCGTCGTCGAGTGCCCGGACGAGTACTCGGGCAAGGTCGTTGAGGTCTTCGGCACCTCCGGCGGTATCATGACGAGCATGGATACCTCGGGCATCGTGACGCACCTTGAGTTTAAGATCCCGACCCGCGGCATCATGGGTCTTAAGAACCGCATCATGAACGTCACTCACGGCGAGGGCGTGTTCTACCACACCTTCCTGGAGTACGGCCCCTATGCCGGCGAGATCGGCAACCGCCAGAACGGCGCCATGATCTCCATGACCACCGAGAAAGCCGTTGCCTACGCTCTGGGCACGCTGCAGGAGCGCGGCCAGCTGTTTGTTGAGCCGGGTACCGAGTGCTACGAGGGCATGATCGTGGGCGAGCGCAGCAAGGCCGGCGACATGGTCGTCAACATCGCCCGTACCAAGAACCTGGGCAACCAGCGTTCCTCGACCTCCGATATCTCCGTCCAGCTGGTGCCGCCCCGCACCTTCTCGCTGGAGGAGGCGCTGGAGTACATCGCCGACGACGAGCTGGTGGAGATCACTCCCAAGAACATCCGCCTGCGCAAGCGTCTGCTCAATGCTACCGACCGCAAGAAGGCCGCAGTCCGCGCCGGTCAGGTCAACAAATAAGCGCCGAGCTTTATAGCGACTAACAAGAAAGGGCGCCGACCATCGCGGTCGGTGCCCTTTTTGGTGCACAGGGATTGAGTTGGTCTGCACCACCGCAAAGGTGTCTGTCCCCTTTGCGGTGGTTGACGGCTAGGCGGAAGGAAGGCCCGGAGTATTGGCGGCCTGCTGCGGCTTGAGGCGGGCGTTGCGCCAGATGATCTGGATGACGTAGCCGAGCGTAAAGACGAAGGCTACGCCGCTGACAAAGCTGCCCATAAGGGGAAGTGCCGTGAGTGCGCCCGCGGCGATACCGCCCACGGCGGCCATGGCGTAGCGGTTCTGGCTGTGTCCGATCATGCGTGCGATCGCGGTGCCCGTAAACGCCGCCGAGACCAGAGCGATACCGATCACGGCGCACATGAGAGCTCCGGCGAGTGACAGACCTGCAATCGAGATGATGAGTAACAGGACGGCGGGAACGGCGGCCACCGTGCCCAAAAGACCGCTCACCCACAGAGGGGTAGGTCGTTGACGAAGCATGCCGGCGGCGCTGGCGGTCGCGCGCGGAAAGACGAGCTCGAGGAGGATCGCGACAAAGCAGGTGGAAAGCGCCGCGGCGACGATGCCGCCGATGGTGTCGTTAATCGTTGAGGTGTTCTCGTTCTCGGTACGGTCGATCTTGAGGGCTCCGACCTGAGCGCCCTCGGCCCGCTCGGGGTCCTCGGAAACATGCGCGCTCACGGTGCCGGTGATGCGGGCGTTTTTGCCCAAGACGAGCTTGTCGGCCCAAACCTCGACATCGCCCTCGACGGTGCCGTCGATGGTCACCGTATCGCCTGCAAGTGCTGCCGACTTGGTGGAGCCTCGCAGGGCAACAGTATCGCCCATCGCGTAAAAACAGTTGGCGGTGCTACCGGTGTTGAGCACGACGTGCTTACCGGCTACCGTCACGCTGCCATCGATTGCGGTTTTGGAGATATCGATGGTGCGCGCCGCCAGGCGAATGGCGCCGCCTACGGTGCAGTCGCGAATCGATAGGCTGTCGCCTGCCGCGATAATATCGCGGCCGATGGAGGCATCGTCCAGGTTAAGGCTTTGGCCAGCCCAGTACAGGTCGCCCGCGACGCCAGACGGATTTGAGTCAGCTTCGGTTGCGAGTACGTTGCCCGCGGTGTCTGTGCCGGCGAACGACGCCGTGGGAAGTACGGTCAGCGCAAGCGCAATCAGTACGAATAGGAGGGCGATGCGGGCCTGCGCTTTGTGGCGCTTGGTCGACGGTTCTAGGTTGCAAGGCATAGTGAATCCTTCGTTAGATACTCGGCATATATCTAACAGGGTACCCAACGTGCGAGCGCTCTAAAAGAACCTCTCGGTTGCATTTCGAAAGGTCGTGCCGTGCTATCTACTTTTTGCGATGTAAAAAGTGCGCGATGTCTTCTTCGGTGGGGCTTTTGATGTCAAAGCGCAGCGAGAGCCAGCGCAGACCCATGGTCACGATAACGCATACGACCAGCGCGGCGACATTGCTGACCAAGCCACTCATGACGAGGCTTACATAGCTTGCCGATCCGGCGATGGCCGCGATGGCATAAAAGTTGGTGCGTTGGAAAATGCCCGGAACCACGCCCATAAAGCCGTCGCGCAGCATGCCGCCGCCCACCGCGGTGAAAAAGCCCATCATGATGCAAACGACGGGTGCAAATCCGTAGACCAGTGCCTTGTCTGCGCCGGTTGCCGCATAGATGCCGACCGAGATGATGTCGAGCAGGGGGATGAGTTTGTCGGGCTTATCGACGATTGCCGGGAAGATGTAAATGATGGCCGCCGTGGCGATGGAGAGCGGCAGCGCCATTGGCTGGTTGAGGATGTAGACGTTGCCGACCTGGAGTGTCATGTCGCGCAAAAGACCGCCGCCCAGACCGCAGACTACCGCGAGTGCGACCGCGCCCACCAGGTCGAGCTTGTGTTCGCGCGCAACCAGCACACCCGAGATCGATGCAGCGACAACGGCGAACATCTCGAGCCAAAATGGGATAGCGACCATGGCATCCGAGGCATGTGAGGTAACGGTTATGGCGGCGACGACGGGCAAGATGGGGTCCTTTGAGTTGCGGGTTTGGACAATGCCCGTACATAGTACATGTTCGGCGCCTATTGCGACCCTATTGCTCGGCAAACGGTCGGGACTGGGTACGGTCATAGGGCCCAAGCATGTACATCACCCTCCAAAGATGTCGAACAATGCCGTTTTTGGAGGGTGATGTACGTGTTTGGGGATCTGGGTTGATGCTGAATGCGATGGGGGCGTGGCTGAATAGGAGGGATGTCCAAATTTTGAGCGGAGCTCAAAATTTATTCGGTCGGCTTGCGCCGACCGCGCTGCGCTAAAAACGCGCCACCGGCGCGTTTTCTTTACGCTCCGCGCCCTGGCGGGTTCGAATCCCTCCTCCTCTGCCGTATTTATTTGTAAGGGACTCAAAACAAAAAAGCCCCCATTCCCGGGAGCTTTCTCAACCAAAATGGCGGAGGAGGAGGGATTCGAACCCTCGTGACCTTATACAGGCCAAACGGTTTTCGAGACCGCCGCATTCAACCACTCTGCCACCCCTCCGCGTGGGGTAAAAACAAAGCAGGCACTAAGGCCTGCTTTGGAATTAACTGGCGGAGAGTCAGGGATTTGAACCCTGGAGACGCTTTTGACGCCTACACGATTTCCAATCGTGCTCCTTCGGCCACTCGGACAACTCTCCGTTAAATGCGAAAGTCAGTATACACGAGGAATCGAAAAGTGCAAACAGAAAACTTGGCATTTTTTAAAGCGCTCGCTCCGCACCCGTATCCGGCATGTGCCAGATGAGTACTAAAAAAGCATCCTGACCAGCCAGATCCCGCTCGATGATCTGTTCAAAATAGGTATTCATGAATGACGTGGCAGCGAATTTAAAAATTTTGAGGCAATCGATCGAACCGGTGGTATGCATTTCGTGACCACAACCCTGCAATCGGCGACCTGCGGTTTGACTCAGGTTGTCCTCGCCGCAGCGTATCTTGCTATCGAATTCGTCAAGCTCTTGGTCAGCATTTGGTTGGAATACGCATGAAGAGCCGTGTAAGCATGGGTATATGTGGAGGTCATGAGGTTGTAGCTGCATATTCTTGCAGCCTGGGAGGTTGAAAGATATTATTACCAAGTCTTTTCCTGCTTCAGGCGCACCTTCACGACCTGAAGCCACATTTGCCCAGAGGAGGTGACAATATGAAGGCTTATGAACTGCTGTTCTTTGTTGACCCGTCGCTCGACCCCGAGACTCGTCTCGCTGTTATGAAGCGTATCGATACCACGATCGCTGAGGGCGCTGGCAAGGTCGACTCCGTTGACGAGTGGGGCAAGCGCAAGCTCGCCTACGAGATCAACGACCTCACCGATGGTGACTACACCCTCATCAACTTCCACGCAGATCCTACCCAGATCGCCGAGCTTGATCGCGTCCTGCGCATCACCGACGCTGTGGTCCGCCACATGATCGTCCGTCGCGACGACCAGGAGTAAGACTGTCGTTTTGGACTGGGCTTGTGCCCCAAGAGGAAGTAGTGAGTTATGAGCATCAATCGAGTGAACATCACCGGTAACCTCACCCGCGATCCCGAGCTGCGCGCCACCGCCGGCGGAACCCAGGTTCTGTCCTTTGGCGTCGCCGTGAACGATCGTCGCCGCAACGCGCAGACTGGCGAGTGGGAGGACTATCCCAACTTTGTCGACTGCACTATGTTCGGCACCCGCGCCGAGGCCGTGAGCCGTTTCCTGGCAAAGGGAAACAAGGTCGCGATCGAGGGCAAGCTGCGCTACAGCTCTTGGGAGCGCGACGGTCAGCGCAGGAGCAAGCTTGAGGTCATCGTCGATGAGATCGAGTTTATGAGCTCCCGTGGTGGCCAGGGTGGCTACGATCAGGGCGGTTACGCCCCCGCAGCTCCCGCGCCCGCAGCACGTCCTGCCGCACCGGTGGCTACGCCGCCCACGGTCGACGTCTACGATGAGGACATCCCGTTCTAAGGGTTGTTCACCTATTTTTGAGTGAGAGGCGGCTTCGGCTCGCCGAAGTTGCCAAACGAAAGGTATTTTGACATGGCTAATGATTATTCTGCACGTCAGCCGCGTCGTAAGTACTGCCAGTTCTGCAAGGAGAACACTGAGTTCATCGACTATAAGGACACTCAGCTTCTCCGTAAGTACATGACCGACCGTGGCAAGATCAAGCCCCGTCGCGTCACTGGCGCTTGCACGCAGCATCAGCATGACATCGCCAACGCCATCAAGCGCGCCCGCGAGATGGCTCTCCTGCCGTACACCGTCCCCGTGGTTTCCTCTCGTGGCAACCGCGACCGCGGCTAAGAAGGGAGACGCATCATGAAGGTTATTCTTCTCGATGAGATCAAGGGCAAGGGCGGCGAGGGTGACGTCGTAGAGGTCGCTCAGGGTTACGCTGAGAACTTCCTGTTCCCCAAGAAGCTCGCTGTTGCCGCCACCAAGGGCAACCTCAAGCAGCTTGACGAGCGTCGCAACAACATCGCCAAGCGCGAGGCCGTCCGTCTGGCTACCGCCAACGAGACCAAGGCTGCCTTCGAGGGCAAGCAGGTTACCGTTGACGTCAAGGTTGGCGACGAGGGCATCCTCTTTGGCTCCGTTACCGCCGCTATGATCGCTGACGCCATCAAGGATCAGCTCGGTATGGACATCGACCGCAAGCGCGTCGAGCTCGGTAAGCCCATCAAGGTTGCCGGTGCCCACACCGTCGCTATCTCGCTGTACCGCGAGATCAAGGCCGAGGTTGTCGTTCTCGTCGGCGTTACCGCCGAGGAGCTCGCTGCCGAGGCTGAGGTTGAGGAGACCGCTGAGGTCGCCGAGACCGAGACCGCCGAGGTCGAGACCGAGGCTGCTGCTGAGTAGCATTTGCTGCAACGCAACAATCTTGTTCTAAGAAGGGCGCTCTGGGAGACCAGGGCGCCCTTTTATTTTCTACGCTCGGCGAGCGCCATGGCAGGCGTTGCGGTGAGGTTCCAAATGCGGGACCGTTTATCCGTTTCGTTCGGTGATGATTGCCGGGGCGCGGCCCGTTTTGGGACTGTGGCTGATACTATGGATGCTCGCAAGCGATATGAATGAGGATGCTCATGGCATATGACGACAGGGAGACGGGACTGACGGTCGAGGACCGTGGCTCTAAGTTGGGTCTCCCCCAAAACCAAGATGCAGAGGCCAACGTACTGGCCGCTATGCTGCTATCGCCCGAGGTGGTCGAAGAGGCCCAAGTCGAGCTGCAGCCCGATGACTTCTACCGGCCCATTCATAAGACCATCTATACTGCGATGGTCGATATGTATAACAGTCGCATCCCCATTGACTCTATCTCGCTGATCGATTACCTGCGAAGCATCAACAAGCTCGATGCCGTGGGCGGCGAGGCGTACATTTTGGAGCTGATGGGACAGACTCTGTCGCTCGTCAACTGGCAGCACCATGCCGCCATCGTTCGCCGCGACTCGATGCTGCGTGAGCTGATTGGCGCCACCAACGAGATCAACGCGCTGGCCTACAACGCCCCCACCGACACCAAAGAGGTCGTGGAGCTGGCCGAGAGCAAGCTGCTCAAGGTCACGGCGCGTGAGGTTAAGTCGAGCTACAAGACGCTGACCGAGTTTATGGTCGAGGCCTATAACGAGGCCGAGGAAGTGTGCAAGGCCGGCGGTCAGGCTGCAGGCGTGCCCACGGGCTTTCCGTCGCTCGACCGTATGCTCATGGGTTTCCGCGAGGGCCAGCTCATCATTATCGGCGCCCGCCCCGCCGTTGGTAAGACGTCGTTCGCCCTGAACTTGGCGCTCAACGCCGCCGCCGCGGGCTATACCGTCGGCTTCTTCTCGCTGGAGATGTCGGGCAAGGAAATTGCCCAGCGTCTGATTTGCGCCTATGCCATGATCTCGATCAGCGACTTCCGTACGGGCCGCATTAGTCCCGAGCAGTGGGCCAACATCAATGAGGCCACGCAGACGCTGTCCAAGCTCGATATTCTGATTGACGATACGCCCGGCACCACGGTGACCGAGATTCGCGCCAAGAGCCGCCGCATGCTCCATAACAAGGAGAAGGCCATCATCATCCTGGACTATTTGCAGCTGGTGAGTCCCCCGCCGGGACGTCGTTCCGAGAGCCGCACCGTCGAGGTCTCCGAGATGTCGCGTGGTCTGAAGATTATGGCCAAGGAGCTCAAGATTCCGCTGATCGCGCTGTCGCAGCTGTCGCGTCAGGTCGAGTCCCGTACCGGCAAGCGCCCGCAGCTGTCCGACCTGCGTGAATCGGGCTCCATCGAGCAGGATGCCGATATCGTCATGTTCTTGGACCGATCCGCCGACGAGGCCGAGGCCTCGCGCGACGACCGACCCGACGAGGGCGTTACGCGTATCGTCGTGGCCAAGAACCGTTCGGGCCCGATTGGCGACGTCGACCTGATGTTCCTGCCGGCATCCACCAAGTTCTATGAGCTTGATGGGGCGCATACCGAGGAGTAGGACAGGCGCCCGTTGCACGGGTATACTGGGAATGTTTTGTGCTTCTGCGCACTTGCGGTGTGCGGACAGTCCATGAATGTGAGGAGTAAACATGCCGTCAACCGTTTTGGTCGGTGCCCAGTGGGGCGATGAGGGCAAGGGTAAGATCTGCGACCTGGTCGCCGGCGACTTTGATGCCGTCGTGCGCTATTCGGGCGGCAACAACGCCGGCCACACCATCGTCGTCAACGGCAAGAAGTACGGCCTGCACCAGGTGCCCTCCGGCATCATGTATTCCGACCACGTGTCGGTGATCGGTAACGGCTGCGTCGTCAACCCCAAGGTCGTCCTTGAGGAGATCGACATGTTCGAGGCCGACGGCATCACCACCAAGAATCTCAAGATCAGCGGCAACGCGCATGTCATCATGCCGTACCACATCGATCTGGATGGCGCCTTTGAGCAGAAGCTCGGCAAGAAGAACATCGGTACCACCAAGCGCGGCATCGGTCCGTGCTACCAGGACAAGATGGCCCGTATTGGCCTGCGTATGCAGGACATGCTGGATGAGGCGCTGTTCCGCGATAAGCTGGAGACCGCTCTTGCCCGCGTGAACCCCGAGCTAGAGCTCATCTACAACCTGCCCACCTACACCGTGGATCAGATTTGCGATGAGTACCTGCCCATGGCCGAGCGCCTGCGCCCCTACATCACCGAGACGAGCCTGCTGCTCAACAACATGATCGATGAGGGCAAGGATTTGCTGTTTGAGGGCGCCCAGGCGACGCTGCTCGACATCGATCACGGCACCTATCCGTACGTGACGTCTTCTAACTGCACCGCCGGCGGCGCCATTACCGGTTCCGGCGTCGGCATGAAGAACGTCGACCGCGTGCTGGGCGTCATGAAGGCCTATATCACCCGCGTCGGTTCGGGCCCCATGCCCACCGAGCTTTCCTATGAGTCCGAGGCCGGCCACACGCTGACCGAGGAGGGCTACGAGTACGGCGTGACCACCGGTCGCCGTCGTCGCTGCGGCTGGTTTGACGGCCCTATCGCCAACTATGCCTCGCGCGTCAACGGCCTCACCGACATCGCCGTGACCAAGCTCGACGTGCTTTCGGCCTTCGACACCATTAAGGTGTGCGTTGCCTATGACGTCGACGGCGAGCGCTACACGAGCGTGCCCGAGCACCAGGTGCGTTTTGAGCATGCCAAGCCCATCTACGAGGAGCTCCCTGGCTGGAAGTGCGACATCACCGGCTGCCGCAGCTTTGATGAGCTGCCGCAGGAGGCTCAGGACTACGTGGCATTTATCGAGGATCTGGCACACACCCGCGTGACGTTCATCGGCGTCGGCGCCGGTCGCGAGCAGATCATCAACCGATTCTGGAAGTAATCGGCGTTATTTGGTTATTGCGATATACCCCTTTGCAGCCCAGATGGGCGGCCGAGGGGTATATTTGCTTGTAATGGGCCCGCGCGGAGCGGGCCGGTAATCCATAGAGGAGGCACCCTTGAAGGCGGACACTCAAACCATCGACATCCTGTTGTTGGGCAGCGGCGGCCGCGAGCATGCTCTGGCAGCCAAGCTCGCAGCATCACCGCGCGCCGGCAAGCTCTACATCGCGCCGGGTAACGGCGGCACCGCGAGCTGCGGCGAGAATGTGGTTCTCGACGATTGCGATCCTGCGGCCGTGGCGGCGTTTGCCCAGAGCCATGGATGCGGACTCGTGGTGATTGGCCCCGAGGCTCCGCTCGTGGCGGGCGTTGCCGACGCCGTCCGCGCGGCGGGCATCCCGTGCTTTGGCCCGGGTGCCGAGGGTGCCCAGATGGAGGGCTCTAAGCTGTTCTCCAAGCAGCTCATGGAACGTGCGGGCATTCCGACGGCAGCCTATGGTTCGTTTACCGACGAGGCCTCGGCTCTTGCCTACGTGCGCGAGCAGGGCGCTCCGCTGGTCGTCAAGGCCGACGGCCTTGCCGCGGGCAAGGGCGTTATCGTGGCAACCGAGCTTTCGCAGGCCGAGGAGGCTGTGCGTGAGTGTTTTGGCGGCACCTTTGGCGATGCCGGCAACACGGTGGTCATCGAGGAGATGCTGACCGGCCCCGAGTGCTCGCTGCTGGCCTTTACCGACGGCAAGACCGTGCGTCCCATGGCCACCTCGCAGGATCACAAGCGTGCGCTCGAGGGCGACAAGGGCCCCAACACGGGCGGCATGGGCGTCTACAGCCCGGTGCCCATCGTGACCGACGAGGAGCACGCCACCATGGTGAAGGTCATGGGGCAGACCGTGGCCGAGCTTGCTGCCGAGGGCATCGACTACCGCGGCTGCCTGTATGGCGGCTTTATGCTCACCCCCGCCGGCCCCAAGGTGCTGGAGTTCAACGCCCGCTTTGGTGATCCCGAGACTCAGGTCGTGCTCCCGCGCCTTAAGAACGACCTGGTCGAGGTCATGCTGGCTTGCGCCAACTGCGAGCTCGATCAGATTGAGCTCGATTGGCGTGACGAGTGGGCCGTGGCCGTTGTCCTGACGAGCGCGGGCTATCCCGGCAGCTACGAGAAGGGCAAGGTCATTACCGGCATCGAGGATGCCGAGGCTATGGAGAACGTGACGGTGTATCACGCCGGTACTGCCGTGGTGGACGGCGAGCTCGTGACCAACGGCGGTCGTGTGCTCGCCGTGACCGCGCTGGGCGATACGTTCGAGAACGCTCGCGACCTTGCCTACGAGGCCTGCGAGAAGATCAACTTTGAGGGCAAGACCCTGCGCCACGACATTGGCCTGCGTGCGCTGCGCGGCCGCGACGCCTGGGATGCCTAAAATCCGAGAGGAATGAGACGGATGGACGAGAAGAACGAAGAGCTCGTGGACGCGCAGATCGTCGAGGAAGACGGCCGCATGTATGGGCACGCCGAGGGCGAGCCTGGCGGCGAGGTCGCTGACGAGCCGGCGCTGGTGCTGGGCGACGACGACCCGCACGATGCCGAGCTGCATGAGAAGATTCTTTCGGAGGAGTGCGCCTGGAAGGGCAAGATCCTCGACGTCCACCGTCTTGAGGTTGAGCTGCCCAACGGTCGCCGCAGCGCCCGCGATATCGTTCGCCATCCGGGTGCGGCGGCCGTTGTGGCACTGACCGAGAGCGGCAAGATCGTGCTGGTGCGTCAGTACCGCACCGCCATCGACCGCGTGACGGTCGAGATTCCCGCCGGCAAGCTCGATCCGGGCGAGGACCCGCTCGATTGCGCCAAGCGCGAGCTGCATGAGGAGACGGGCTTTAGGGCTGGTCGCATTCGCTTTTTGACGTCGATTGTCACGTCCTGCGGTTTTTGCGATGAGATCATCCACATCTACTTGGCTACCAAGCTCGAGTTTGATGCGCCCGACCCCGACGATGACGAGTTTGTCAACGTCGACCTGGTGCCACTGCATGAGCTGATCGACGCCGTACTCGACGGCAAGATCGAAGACGCCAAGACCGTTGTGGGTGCCTTGGCTTGCGACAGCATTGCTCATCGTTTGGGTGGAGCGGAGCTCTAGGTTACGCGGTTTTACCAAACCGCGTAACGAGTCGACGCTGCAAACGCCCCTAAGCGGCAATCTGCCTTTCAATCGTCGCTCGCGTACCGAAGTACGCGTCGCTCCTCTTTCAAGGCACCTTGCTCGCTTAGGGACGTTTTCGCTGACGCTGCCAGAACATCGGCGTTATATCTGTCGTGGGTTTTTCTTTCGGTTCGCTTGGTCAACCGATTTTTCCGTTCTTCCTATTTCTAGAGGACCACATGCTGAAGCGTTTTCTGTCTTATTACAAGCCCCAGATGGGGCTTTTTGTTGCTGATACTCTTTGTGCTCTGGTGCTTGCCGCCATTGACCTGGCGTTCCCCATTATCTTGCGCAATCTGACCGGTGGGCTCTTTACTCAGGGTCAGGCTGCTATTATGCAGGCGCTCGGTATGATCGCGGTGGGACTGGTGCTGATGTATGTCATCCGCTGCGCCTGCCGCTATTTTGTGAGCTATTGGGGTCATGTGATGGGCGCGCGCATGGAGTCCAAAATGCGCGAGGACCTGTTCGATCAGTACGAACGGTTTAGCTTTGCGTACTTTGATCGCAACAGCTCGGGCGACATGATGAGCCGCGTGGTCAATGACCTGTTCGATATCTGCGAGGCGGCGCACCACGTGCCCGAATGGATCATTATCTGCGGTATCGAGATCATCGGCTCGTTTGTGATTCTGTTTACCATCGCGCCGGTGCTCGCACTCGCCATGGCTGTGGTGACGGTGGTGTTCGCGGTCATTATGTTTTGGCAGAATATGCGCATGCGCGAGGTCTTTAGCGATAACCGCAAAAAGATTAGCGGCATCAACGCGCAGCTGCAGGATTCGCTGGCGGGCATGCGTGTGGTCAAGAGCTTTGCCAATGAGCAGACCGAGCGCTCTAAGTTTCGCGCCTCGAACAATCGCTACCTTTCGTCCAAGGAGAACATGTATCACGCCATGGGCGTCTATACCGCGACGTATGGCCTGCTCTCGGGAGTGCTTTATGTGATCGTGGTGCTGCTGGGCGGTTGGCTCGTTGCCCAGGGTCAGCTGCAGGCGGTCGATATGGCAACCTTCGCACTCTACATTTCGCTGTTCTGCACGCCGCTCGAGACGCTCGTCAATTCGGCTGAGACGTATCAGAAAGCCATCGCCGGCTTTAAGCGCATGGATGAGGTGCTCTCGACTGTCCCCGATATTCAGGATAAGCCGGGTGCTGCGGATCTGCAGGTGACGGCTGGTGCTGTGGAGTACCGCGACGTGTGCTTTAGCTACGAGGATGTTGAATTGGCCGAGCGCGGCGCCGACGGACGCCCTGTTATCGACCACATGGACCTGTCCATCAAGCCCGGTCAGACCATCGCTTTGGTTGGCCCCTCGGGCGGCGGCAAATCGACGACTTGTTCGCTGTTGCCGCGCTTTTACGACGTTGCCGCCGGCTCCATTAGCATCGACGGCCAGGATGTGCGCGACGTGACGCAGCATAGTCTGCGCCGTGCCATCGGCCTGGTGCAGCAAGATGTGTACCTGTTTGATGGAACGATCGGCGAGAACATCGCCTACGGCAAGCCGGGCGCCACGGCAGAAGAGATCGCCGAAGCGGCCCGCCGCGCCAATATTGATACCTTTATCGAATCGCTTCCGCAAGGCTACGACACCGTGGTGGGCGAGCGCGGCAGCCGTCTTTCGGGTGGTCAAAAGCAGCGCGTCGCCATCGCGCGCGTTTTTCTCAAGAATCCCAAGATCCTTATTTTGGATGAGGCGACGAGTGCCCTGGATAACGAGAGCGAGGAAGCGGTGCAGGAGTCGCTCGAAGAGCTGGCACGCGGCCGTACCACGATCATCATCGCCCACCGTCTCTCGACTATTAAGCATGCTGACGAGATTGCGACCGTTGAGCATGGTCGCGTTGTGGAACGTGGCACGCACGAGGAGCTTCTCGCCCGTGGCGGCACCTATGCCCGTTACTATCGAATGCAGTTCGAAGGTGCGCGTGCGCACGAGCTCGACTGATTGATATGACAGGAAGATCATGGCTGATAAGAACCCTTTGACTCCGGAAGAAGTGACGGAGTTATTCTCCGAAATCGATGCATCCGGCGTCTTGGATCCTACGCTCGCCAAAAAGCGCACCGAGCGCATGCGCGAGAAAGAGGCCGCCGTCAAGCGCGGCGACAAGGCGACGCTGGCGCGGCTGCGCAGCGAGGATCGCGCGAGCCAGGCAAAACATATCGACCCGCTGTCCGAGGACGACCCTTCGGGCTCGCAGGTGAGCCATACCATTACGAAGACCGCCATGGCCGTGGTTATCGGCATTTTGGTGCTGATTGTGGGCATGCAGATTGGCTACGGCGTGATGCGACGTCTGAATACCGCGAACCTTTCCGAAAGTGTTTCGGTGGATACCGTTTCGACCGCGCTCAAGGGTGGACTTGAATGGGGCAATGGCTTTACGCAGTTCCCGCTCGATTTTACCGTCGACGAGGCAGATGAGCGCACGGGCACGGTTGAGGTGACGGTGCTGGACACGTCTTCTGCCAATGAACTCGAGCTGCTGTCCAACGGTCAGATTCAGGCGGCGGCGCTCGCAACCAACGCCCTGCTCAACGACAAGATCGACCGTGTGGTGTATAACGTTCACGCCTATATCGACGAGGACAGCAGGATCCAGCATGATTCCTTCTTTGGCATGTTTCCTGCTCAGGGGCACCAAAGCGCCATCCTGACGTTCGTTTGGACCAAGAGCTCGTCCAACGCCACGAGTATCGACTGGAAGATGCGCATCGTAAGCATGGACGACACCATTGCCGAGCGCATTCAAAAACAGGTCAACTCGGTTTCATCGCTGATCGAGGACCCGGTGGTGAGCCAGACCAAGATCACGGAGGAGCAGGCCGAGCGCGATCTTGAGCATCGTCTGCACGGTCGAGAGATCTTCCGCGGCGGAAAGCCCGATCGCACGCCGTCCGAGCTGCTGGAGCAGGACAAGCAAAAGTAGTCCGCAGCCACATAGAACGATGCCATCCCGCGTGAGCCGCAAGCCCACGCGGGATGATTTTTCTGGGACGGGGATTAAAAAATCATTCTGTCATGTATGCAGTTGGCGACAAAGCCCTGCTCTCAGAATAATTTTTAATCCCCGTCCCAGAAAAATCATTATGCACAGGAAGTCATAATTATCATTTTGTAAACAATTCTATGTAATTAATGCCATGGGCGATGCTTGCGGTTAGAATACCGCGAGGCCTAACTACACACCTTTAAGCCGGTCCTGTGAGACCGGGAAGGAGAACTATGGCGAACAACCATATTGCGGGCGCTGCCGCCCGCACCGTCGCGCCCAGCGAGCTGTGCCAGCGTATGCTGGCTAAAACCAGCAAGGGCACCTGCGGTCCCTGCATCCTGTATCTTGAGGATGGGACCATTTTTTATGGCCGTGCATGCGGTGCCGAGGGTACCGCAACCGGCGAGGTCTGCTTTAACACGTCGCTCGAGGGCTACTTTGAGGTCATGACCGACCCGAGCTATGCCGGCCAAATCGTAACCATGACCTATCCGCAGATCGGCAACTACGGCATTGACGAGACCGATGTCCAGTCGGCCTTCCCCGGCGATACCGCTCGCCCCGCGAGCGCTCCCGCCATGCGCGGCATGGTCGTCCACGACATGTGCGCCACGCCTTCTAACTGGCGCTCGACCGTCAGCGTGCCGGAGTACCTGCGTGCACACGGCATCGTCGCTATCGAGGGCGTCGACACCCGCGCTCTCGTGCGCCACCTGCGCGACAACGGTTCCAAGATGGGCATAATCTCGACGGAGATCTTCGACGTCGACGAGCTTGCCGAGCGCCTGTCCGCCGCGCCTACGCTGGTCGGCGAGAACCTGGCCAAGACCGTGAGCTGCCCTGAGCCCCACGCTTTTGCCGCGAGTGACCTGCCCACTACGCATGACTTTGCGCTTGCCCCTGCCGCTCCTGCCCGCCACAAAGTGGTTGCCTACGACTGCGGTGTCAAGCGCGGCATTCTGGAGGGCCTGGTCCGTGCCGGCTGCGACCTGACCGTCGTGCCGTGGGATACGCCCGCCCAGCAGGTGCTCGATATGAATCCCGATGGCGTCTTTTTGTCCAATGGCCCCGGCGACCCCGATGCCGTGGTGGAGACCTACGAGCAGGTGCAGCAGCTGATCGGCAAGGTGCCAATTTTTGGTATTTGTCTCGGTCACCAGATGATCAGCTTGGCGTGCGGCGCCCAGATGGAAAAGCTCAAATTCGGTCACCGTGGTGGCAACCAGCCGGTTATGAATCTGGTCAGCCGCCGTGTGGAGATCACCGCGCAAAACCACGGCTTTGGCCTGTTGTTCCCCAGCTTGGGCAAGCTTGTCCCCGAGCTTTCGGGCGGCGAGACCGAGCACGCGGCCGATGGCGATCTGCGCGTCTGGGTGCGCCGCGGTATCGCGCCGGTCGTGATGAACGAGCGTTTCGGCCGCATTCGCCTGACGCATGTGAATCTCAATGACGGCACCGCCGAGGGCATTCAGCTGCTCGATGCGCCGTGCTTCTCGGTCCAGTATCACCCCGAGGCATCGCCCGGCCCCACCGATGCCCATTATCTCTTTACCGCCTTTACGCGACTCATGGACGGCGAGGAGAACTATCTGGACATCGATACCGCCAAGGACCGCCTTGCCGGCTGGAATTTCGCCGAGAACGGTTCTGCCGCGACCGAGACCGAGGAGAACTAACATGCCTAAACGTACCGACATCAAGCGCATCCTCGTCATTGGCTCGGGCCCCATCGTCATTGGCCAGGCCTGCGAGTTCGATTACTCCGGCGCCCAGGCCTGCAAGGTGCTCAAGGAGGATGGCTTTGAGGTCATCCTGGTCAACTCCAACCCGGCGACCATCATGACCGACCCGGGCTTGGCCGACCGCACCTATGTCGAGCCCATCACCGCCGAATTTATCGAGCGCGTGATCAAGAAGGAGCGCCCGGATGCGCTGCTGCCCACGCTGGGCGGCCAGACCGGTCTGAATGCCGCCGTCGAGCTGGCAAAGGACGGCACACTCGACAAGTACGGCGTCGAGATGATCGGCTGTGACCTTGCCGCCATCGAGCGCGGTGAGGACCGCAAGCTCTTTAACGAGGCCATGGCCGAGATCGGCCTGGAGGTCGCGCGCTCGGGCTATGCCTACAGCGTGGCTGACGCCGAGGCCATCGCCGAGCGTGTGGGCTATCCCTGCGTGCTGCGTCCGAGCTTTACCTTGGGCGGCGCCGGTGGTGGCATCGCGCATACTCACGAGGAACTCGTCTCCATCGTGAGCCAGGGCCTTGAACTCTCGCCTGCCCATGAGGTGCTGGTCGAGGAATCCATCGAGGGTTGGAAAGAGTACGAGATGGAGGTTATGCGCGACCACGCCGGCAACGGCATCATCGTGTGCTCCATCGAGAACCTCGACCCCATGGGCGTGCATACCGGTGACTCCATCACCGTGGCGCCGGCGCAGACCCTCTCCGACCTTGAGTATCAGCGCATGCGTGTCGCCTCGCTCGCTATCTTGGAGAAGATCGGCGTCGAGACCGGTGGCTCTAACGTGCAGTTTGCCGTGAACCCCCAGACCGGCCGCCTGATTGTCATCGAGATGAACCCGCGCGTGAGTCGTTCGTCCGCGCTGGCTTCCAAGGCCACGGGCTTCCCCATCGCCAAGGCCGCCGCTCGCCTGGCCGTGGGCTATACGCTCGACGAGATCGTCAACGACATCACCAAGGCCACGCCCGCCTGCTTTGAGCCCACGATCGACTACTGCGTGGTCAAGGTGCCGCGCTTTGCCTTTGAGAAATTCAAGGGCACCGACCCCACGCTCACCACGCGCATGAAGGCCGTGGGCGAGATCATGGCGATCGGCCGCACCTTTGAGGAGGCCTTTGGCAAGGCCATGCGCTCGCTGGAGGACGGGCACCAGGGTATTTGCGCCGGTGGCAAGGAGGGCGCCGATAAGCTGAGCGACGATGAACTCGCCCAGGCCGTGGGCACCCCGACTGAGCACCGCATCTTCTTTGTGGTCGAGGCCCTGCGCCGTGGCTGGGATGTTGCGCGCATCCACGCCATCTGCGGTATCGATCCGTGGTATCTCAACCGCATCAACGATATGGTGCAGGTCCAGGAGAGCATCCGCGGCCTGCGCGTGGAGGACATTGACGCCGACGCGATGCGCCTGCTCAAGCAGTATGGCACGAGCGATGCCGAGATTGCCGCGCTGACCGGCTCGGATGAGCGTTTTGTTCGCGCTTACCGTAAGGGTCTGGGCGTGGTTCCCAGCATGAAGACGGTCGACACCTGCGCCGCCGAGTTCTCGAGTGCCACGGAATACCACTATAAGACCTACGAGAACATTTACCGCACGAGCCCGATCGCCAAGAAGTGCGTTGCCCCCGACGAGACCACGCCGGCAAGCAAGCCCAAGGCGATGATTCTGGGTGCCGGTCCCAACCGTATCGGCCAGGGTATTGAGTTCGACTACTGCTGCGTGCATGCGAGCTATGCGCTGGCGGCCCGCGGCTTTGAGACCATCATGGTCAACTGCAACCCAGAGACCGTCTCGACCGACTACGACACGTCAGACCGCCTGTACTTTGAGCCGCTCACCTACGAGGACGTCATGGACGTTATCGACGTTGAGCGTCCCGACGGCGTCGTGGTGACGCTCGGCGGCCAGACCCCGCTTAAGCTGGCACGCATGCTCGAGGAGAGCGGCGTGAACATTATGGGCACCAAGCCCGATGCCATCGACTTTGCCGAGGACCGCGAGCGTTTTGCCGCCTTGCTCGACAAACTGGGCATTATGTACCCGCCGGCGGGCCAGGCCACCTCGTTTGAGGAGGCCGAGGCCGTTGCAGCGCACATTGGCTACCCGCTGCTGGTGCGTCCGAGCTATGTGCTGGGCGGTCGCGGCATGATGATCGCCTACGATGCCGAGCATCTGCGCGATTACATGGCCGAGGCTGCGCGCATTAGCCCCGACTACCCGGTGTACCTCGATCGCTTCCTGGAGGGTGCAATCGAGTCCGACGTCGACGCCCTGTGCGACGGCGAGGAGGTCTACATCGGCGGCATCCTGGAGCATATCGAGGAGGCCGGTATTCACTCCGGTGACTCCGCGACCTGCATTCCGCCGTTCAGCTTTAGCGAGAGCCTGCAGGCGAAGCTCCGCGAGACCACGCGCCGCATCGCGCTGGCGCTGGGGGTCCGCGGCCTGGTCAACGTGCAGTATGCCATCAAGGGCGAGACCGTCTACGTGATCGAGGCCAACCCGCGCGCCAGCCGTACCGTGCCGTTCATCTCCAAGGCCACCGGCGTGCCGCTGGCCAAGTGCGCGGCGCGTATCATGGCGGGCGATACCATCGCGAGCCTGGGCCTGCCGAGCGATGAGCGTCAGCTGGACTGGTTCTGCATGAAGGAAGCCGTCATGCCCTGGGGTCGTTTCCCGGGCGCCGACGTTATCCTGGGGCCCGAGATGAAGTCGACGGGCGAGGTCATGGGTATCGCCAAGAGCTATCCCGAGGCATACGCCAAGACGCAGCTGGCGATTGACTACAAGCTGCCCGACCCGAGTTGCGGCAAGGTGTTCATCAGCGTGTGCGATCGTGATAAGCGTCATATCCTTTCGGTCGCCCGCATCCTGCGCTACTTGGGCTTTGACATCTGCTCTACCGAGGGTACGGCGCGCGTGCTGCGCGGAGGCAACGTGACGTGTGAGGTCGTGGAAAAGATCAGCGGCCCGCACGACGGCGAGCGTCCCAACATCGGTGACCTCATCGCCGATGGCAAGATCGCGGTGATCATCAACACACCGTACGGCCCGGGCTCGCGTGGCGACGGCTATCTGTTGCGCACCGAGGCGGTGCGCCGCGGCGTGACTTGCGTGACCGCGATGTCTGCCGCCAACACGTACGTGAGTGCCATCGAGGCGGTGCGTGAGGACCAGCAGGGTCACGGCAGCGCCAACGACATGGGCATGGACGTCATCGCCCTGCAGGACCTGCCGCAGCACACGGTGTAGTGTGACCTGGCCGGCCGGGGCGGGAGGCGGACACTTTCTCTCGGAAACTGGGCTTCGCGAAGTTTTCCGAGAGAAAGGACCGCCTCCCGCCCCGGCCTGCGGTGACTTGGCTGCACCGTGTGCTGCCGAAGGGGCTTTGCGCGATGACTAGGGCTGAATAGAAAATGAGTGTGGGCTCCGCCGTTCGTTCGAACGGCGAATCCCACGTTAATATTTCAGCCAACGTACGTCATGGCAATCCCCGGTAGGTCCCCGGGTGCCCCGCGGCGGGCTGGGTTATTTAGCTGAGCGACTTTGCGAAGCAACCGGAGCTCATTTATTTCAGCCAACGTACGTCATGGCAATTCCCGGTAGGTCGCAGGGTGGCGGCTGAGCCTTTCCCTCGGGAAACTTCGCGAAGCCCAGTTCCCGAGGGAAAGGCTCAGCCGCCACCACAAAGACCGCAGGGACGGGAGCAGCTATACTACTCTCAGTAGTTAAGGGTCGCGGATCCGCCGCGTCGCCGCTCTCAACAGGAGGTCTTTGTTTATGGCAGATCAAAAGCCGGTTGTCGGGATCATCATGGGCTCTAAGTCCGATCTGGGCGTTATGGAAGGCTGCACCGCCGAGCTCGAGGCGCTTGGTGTGCCCTATGAGCTCGTCATTGCGAGCGCACACCGCACGCCGGCGAAGGTCCACGAGTGGGCCTCGACTGCTGCCGATCGCGGTATCAAAGTAATTATCGCTGCCGCCGGCAAGGCCGCTCACCTGGGTGGTGTCGTGGCTGCCTTTACGCCGCTGCCGGTTATCGGCGTGCCTATGAAGACAAGTGACCTGGGCGGTATGGACTCGCTGCTGTCGATGGTGCAGATGCCTTCGGGCGTGCCCGTGGCCTGCGTTGCCATCAACGGCGCCAAGAACGCCGCCATCTATGCCACGCAGATTCTGGGTGCTTGCGACCCCGAGTACCGCAAGGTTATCGAGAAGATGAAGCAGGAGATGGCCGACGCCTAAGCGACTTGCCGTTCCGCTGTAATCATAGGGAGAGTCATGTCCGACTATCAGGGAAAACGTTTTTCGGCTTCTCAGATCCCCGATCCATCCAAGGCGGGATCGGCCCGCTCCATGCAGCAGGGTCGGGCATCCTCTCCTCAGCAGGCTCGTGCACCGCGCCCCGTAACGCCGACGTCCCATCGCCGTCAGGATACACCGGCTGCGTATCGCCCCTCGTCATATGGCACGGCAAAGAAGCGGGCCCGGTCGACGAGGCAACCGAGTGGCGCTCCGTCCAGCTACACCGAGCCGCCGCGTAAGAAGCGCCGCTCCATCATCCCCATCCTACTCATCATCGTGGGCATCGGTCTGATTGTCGCCGCCGCCGCCATCTTTATCAATGCTCAGATTGGCTATAAGCAGGCGAGCGATTCGTACCAGAAAATCGAGAAGCAATATGTAAGCGATAAGGACGCCAGCGGCGTGCCGATTATCGACTTCGATGCGCTTGCTCAGACAAACCCCGAGATTGTGGGTTGGATTTACGTGCCGGGAACCAACATCAACTATCCCGTGGTGCAGACCAACAACAACTCCAAATACCTCAACACGCTGTTCGACGGTACGGCCAATGCGTCCGGGGCCATTTTTCTGGATAGCGATGACACCGCGCCGGGAATGGTTGACCAGCAGACCACGATCTACGGCCACCACATGAATGACGGGTCGATGTTCAACGTGATTTCGGACACCACCGACCAAGCGACATTCGATAGCATCGAGTACGTGTATTACATCACGCGCGATGCAACGTATAAGCTGCGACCGCTGGCGACCAAGGTCGTCGAGGATACGTATGCCAAGGCGCGCACGCCTAATTTTGAGGGTGACGACGGGCTCAAGAACTACCTGTCCGAGATGCTCGACGGTGCTTCGGCAGTGGCGAGTGATGCAGGCGATCGCGCTGCTTCGGCAACCAAGGTCGTGACGCTCGTGACCTGTCGCTCGCTGTCATTTAGCAATACGCGCGCCGTCATGGTGCTCACGCCGGTCGAGGAATAGATTGTTAAGAGTAGCTAAAAGAGCCCCGTCCCAAATGAGCTGCTCGATGACGGTAAAAGGAGGAAATGATGCTCGAGAATGGCAAAACGATGCCTTCGATTGATGCTTGGCTGCGCGAGGCCAAAGCCGATTCGTCGGCGCCTGCGTGCGGTATGTATCTGACGCATAACGGTGTGGTGCGTGCGACGCCCAAGGCCGAGGTGCGCGGAGTTGAGACCGGTGGCGTGGCGCCGGGCCACAAGGTGGGCGGCATGGTCTTTGACTACGACGCCGAAAAGGTGCGGTCTGCCATCGAAGCCACGCGCGCGATGCCCGGCATCGGCTATGTGCGCGTGTGGCTGGCGAGCGGCGAGCTTTCCGTGGGCGACGATATCATGCTCGTGCTCATTGGCGGAGACATTCGTCCGCACGTGGTCGATGCCCTGCAGTCGCTTGTCGGCACCATCAAGAATGAATGCGTGAACGAGGTAGAGCGCGAGGCATAGGGCTTTGCGATCGATTCGAGCCCATCTGTAGCAAGAGCCCGCTGGCAGTTAGATTGAACTGCCAGCGGGCTTACTTGTCCGTTGGAACCGACTTGCAGCAGCGCCAGCGCTATACGCGTGTGGCGTCCTTGGGGCTCATGGTCATGCTCTGGAAGCGATTTTCCATGTATTCATTATCGAAATACTTGCCGTAGAACTGCGCGACGGGAATATCCGGCTCCGTGCCGTTGACGCGCTGGTACCAGTAGTCGAGCGACTGCAGCGTCATGACGCCGTCGACCAGCATAATGACGGTAAAGATGACGGTAGCCGAGTAGCGGCTCTTCCACGGAATCATGTTGATGAGCTTGAGCAGCCTCGGCAGCAGCAACTTGATCCAGATAAGGCCACCCAGGCCCCACAGGCAGGCAAAGCCCGTGCAGGTGCGTCCGCCCGTAAGGACGGCGAGTGGGTCGGGCATGCCGAACAGCTTCATGTGCGAGTAGCTCCACGAGACCACGCCAAATGAGGTCTGCATAAACCAGCCTACAAACACCTCGAAAGCGCCGCCGATCAGGGCACTTACCAGGAAAATGATCAGAGGATTCTTTTTATAGAAGCGGTTGAGCGCCATGGTCATGAGCACCGCGCCAAATCCGTAGATGGGGCTAAAGGGGCCAAATAGCATACCGGCCCGGTCCTGATAGACGCCGGGATCGACGACGACCATATGCCAGACTTCCTCGAGAATGAGACCTAACACGCTGCAGACGAAGAATACCCAGAACAGGTTGAAGTAGTTGAGCTTGATGTAGCCCTCGCCGGTTTCGTCGCGGCCGAGCATCCCCTCGGCGGCGGCATCGCGGTCGAGCATCTCTTGCAGACGGCGCTGCAGTTCGCGCTCCTGGCGTAGCGTGGGGTCGACGGTGGCCGACAGCGCAATGAGGATGCCGAGCTGGATGGCGGGGCGCAACAAGAACGGCCCGATACCCTGGAGCATCACGTCGACCAAAAGCTCAACGACGGTAAATGCGATAAGGATATAGGACAGGCGCGCGGCGTTGCGGCGCTGGTTCTTGATGAGGTCTAGGCCGAAGATGATTAAGATGACCGCGCTCGCCGCCGAGAGCATGATGCCGGCGACGATAAGGCCGATCGCGACGAGCGTGTTGTCGCCGAGCTTGGCGGCGGCGTTGCCGTTGATGAGTGCGGTGATGACCTGCCACATAAAGGCGCCGACCGACGGGAGCGTACCAACACCGGACAGGATGCACAGGACGGCATACACCTTAATGATGAGGGGGATCTTCTTGACCTCCGTGGCGCTGGGGACGCTGGGGTCGAGTTCGTTTCGATCCATACAGAACCTTTCTCGCTTTGTTGTAGGTTACAAGGATACGCCGCCGACCTGCTAAAAGACAGGACGAATGGCCCAATTGCAGCAATGTAGGCCCTAACGGTGGACGAGACGCGCCGCGACGGAGGCATACGGGATCGTTGGTCTCGAGCATAGGTTTCCCAATAAAATGTTTGGCTGCAAAACGGATTATAAGCTCGGTGGGCTTTTAAAAAGCGCTGCTCATGCGCGGGAGTGCTTGTCTTGCCGTGCGTATAATAGGGCAGGTAACGCCAAATAACGAGGCTCTGAGGGGATACCATGTCTCAAGAAACCATCCGCGCGGCCGAGCGTGCCGCGGGACAGGTGACGACCATGTCGACGTATGATCCGGACTCCGACCAGCTGCATGAGGAATGCGGCATTTTTGGTGTGTGGGCACCCGATCGCGATGTGGCTCGACTGACGTACTTTGGTCTGCGCGCGCTGCAGCATCGCGGCCAGGAATCGGCGGGAATCGCCGTGGGCGATGGCGGCACGGTTATGGTTCGTAAAGACCTGGGACTGCTCGATCGCGTGTTCTCCAACGCTGACCTGTCGACGCTCTCCGGCCAGCTGGCCGTGGGCCACGTGCGCTATGGCACCGCCGGCGCCAAGAGCTGGGAAGCCTCGCAGCCGCACCTCTCTACCATCAATAGCGTCATCATCGCGCTTGCTCACAACGGCACTCTGGTCAACACCGACGAGCTGCGCCGTCAGCTGATCGAGCTGGGCGTGCCGTTCCTCTCCAATTCGGATTCCGAGGTCGCGACCAAGCTTATCGGCTACTTTACCCAGCGTACGGGCCATCTGCGCGAGGGCATTCGCAAGACCATGGAGCTCGTGCGCGGCGGCTACGCCATGACACTCATCAACGAACAGGCGCTCTACGCCTTCCGCGATCCACATGGCATTCGTCCGATGGTGCTGGGCAAGCTCGTGGACGAGGGCCTGGACCAGGCCGACGCCGCTTCTGTTTCGCAGCTGCCCTCGCAAGACGATGCCTCGACGGTCGACTCGGCCGTCCATGTTACGCACGCTGGCGGCTGGGTCGTTGCCTCCGAGACGTGCGCACTCGATATCGTGGGCGCCGAGTACGTCCGCGACGTCCGCCCCGGCGAGATCTTGCGCATCAGCGCCGAGGGCCTGGTGTCCGAGCAGGGCGTGCCTGCAGCCGAAGAGCCCGCAAACTGCATCTTTGAGCAGGTCTACTTTGCCCGCCCCGACTCCATCATGAACGGCAAGAGCGTCTACGCCTGCCGTTACGACATGGGTCGTCAGCTGGCACACGAGGAGCCCGTCGAGGCCGACCTGGTCATCGGCGTGCCCGACTCCGGCCTGCCGCCTGCGGAGGGCTATTCGCACGAGAGCGGCATTCCCTTTGGCGAGGGCCTCATCAAGAATCGCTATGTGGGCCGTACGTTTATCGAGCCCACGCAAGAGCTGCGCGCCATGGGCGTGCGCATGAAGCTCAACCCGCTGCGTGACAACATCGAGGGCAAGCGCCTGGTCGTCATCGACGATTCCATCGTGCGCGGTACCACCATGGTGCAGCTCGTCAAGATGCTGCGCAACGCCGGCGCCAAGGAGATTCACATCCGCATCAACTCGCCCGAGGTCATTTGGCCATGCTTCTACGGTATCGATACCGACGTGCAGTCGCAGCTCATCAGCGCCAACAAGACGGTCGAGGAGATCTGCGAGTATATCGGCGCCGATTCGCTGGCCTTCCTTTCGGTTGAGGGCCTGCTGAAGGTCATGCCCAAGGGCGGCTACTGCGATGCGTGCTTTACCGGCCGTTATCCCGTGGCGATTCCCGAGAGATTTGGCCGCGACAAGTTTATGGAGGGCTTTAAGCCCCGCAACCTGGATAAGCCGCTGCACTTTGACGACGACGCCGTGGTCGAGAAATACGACGACCGCAGCTGGGAAGAGAAGCACGGCGAGGCCTAAAACCTGCCATTTGGGGACAGGTTTATTTTAGTAGGTTTTACCTACTGTTTTGTTGATTGAGCGGCGCGCGTTGTTATGACGCGCGCCGAAATGAACGCAACTATGAGCACCGTTTGGCGCCCGGGCGGCAAACGGTAGTGGGAGAGGAAGGCTCAGATGAGCGACAGCAAGCATGTGACGTATGAGGATGCCGGCGTCGATACCGCCGAGGGCGGCCGCGCCGTCGACGCGATTAAGCAAATGGTAAAGGACACCAACCGCCCCGAGGTCATCGGCGGTATCGGTGGCTTTGGTGGCCTGTTCTCGGCCGCCGCGCTTAAGGATATGGAAGACCCGATCCTGATCAGCGGTACCGACGGTGTGGGCACCAAGCTCGTGCTCGCCCAGATCATGGACCGTCACGAGACGGTGGGCCAGGACCTGGTCGCCATGTGCGTTAACGACATTTTGGCTTCGGGCGCCGAGCCGCTGTTCTTCCTGGACTACGTTGCCATCGGCCACATTGAGGCCGAGCACATGGCAAAGATCATCAAGGGCGTGGCCGATGGCTGCAAGCTCGCGGGCTGCGCGCTCGTGGGCGGCGAGATGGCCGAGCATCCCGGCGTCATGGCTCCTGCCGACTACGACCTTGCCGGATTTACCGTGGGCGTCGTCGACCGTCCCAAGATGCTCGACCCCGCGAACGTCCGCCCCGGCGATGTCATCCTGGGCCTGCCCTCCACCGGCGTGCATTCCAACGGCTACTCGCTCGTGCGTAAGGTCATCGGTGTTGACGGCATCAAGCCGGGCACGCCCGAGGCCGCCGCTAAGGCCGAGGAGCTGAGCCGTCCGCTCGAGGAGCTCGGCGGTGCTTCGCTGGCCGACGCCCTGCTGGCCCCCACGCGCATCTACGTCAAGCCGATTCTGGAGCTGCTGCGCAATGGCGCCAACGTTCATGCCATTGCCCACATCACCGGCGGCGGTATTACCGAGAACCTCAACCGCGCGCTTGCCGACGACGTCGACGCTGTGGTCACCCGCAACGGCGCCGAGATGGGCTGGGATGTTCCGCCCGTCATCACCTACGTGTCGCGTCAGGCCGAGCTCGCGCCCAACGAGGCATGCAAGACCTTCAACATGGGCGTCGGTCTGTGCCTGATCGTCGCCCCCGAGGACGAGGCTGCCGTGACCGAGGCCCTGGTTGCGCTGGGCGAGAAGCCGTTCCGCGTGGGCGAGTGTGTCGAGGGTTCCGGTAAGGTCGTGTACTCCGATGAGCGCTAACGAGCAGATGGCTGCCGCCGAGGGCCTGGACTTTGTGCCCTATACCCGCCCGACTGGCACCGATACGGCTGAGCCGCTCAAGATCGGTGTGCTTATCAGCGGCTCCGGCACCAATCTGCAGGCGCTGATCGACCTGATCGCCGCGGATAAGCTCAATGCCTCGATTGAGCTCGTGGTGTCGAGCCGTCCTTCGGCCAAGGGTCTGCAGCGTGCCGAGCGTGCGGGTATCCAGACGCTTACGCTGTCCAAGGATGTCTATGCCGACCCCATCGCCGCCGACGAGATCATCGCGCACGAGCTGCTCGAGCGCGGCTGCGAGTATGTGGTCATGGCCGGCTACATGCGCATGGTGCATACGCCGCTGCTGGCGGCGTTTCCCAACCGCGTGGTCAACTTGCATCCGGCGCTGCTGCCGAGCTTTACCGGCGCGCATGCGATCGACGATGCCTTTGCGCGCGGCGTCAAGGTAACCGGTGTGACCGTGCATTTTGCCAACGAGATCTACGACAACGGCCCCATCATCGCCCAGCGCGCGCTGGCCGTTGAGGAAGGCTGGGATGTCGATACGCTCGAGGAGCACATCCACGCGATTGAGCACGTGCTGTATCCCGAGGTCGTGCAGATGCTCGCCGACGGCCGCGTCCACGTGTTGGAGAGCGGCAAAGTGGCAATTGATGCGCCGCGCGGCTAGTGGCGCACAGTACAATTTAGCCGAGTAGTCAGGGTGGTCATTGGCGCCAAGGCGCAAGTGGCCATCCTTTGTTTTAGGTAATCACCTGCGACGCTCTTCAATGACTAGTCGTTAAAGAACGTCGCAGGTGACAAGGTGAGAGAGGTGGGCCCATGGCGGATAACGAAGCATTGTTTACGCCTGAGCTGGTGTTTTTTGATTGGGAGTGCGCGACGCCGGATGAGGCGTTTGCGCGGCTCGAGGACGAGCTTGCACCTCGCGGCTACATTGCGCCCGGTTGGCTCGATGCCGTCCGCACGCGCGAGGACGCCTATCCCACGGGTCTTGCCATGCCGGCGGCCAACATCGCCATCCCGCACACCGATCCCGGATTTGTGGCTAAGCCCTATATCGCGGTGGTAAAGCCCGCGGCGCCCGTGGTGTTCAGCGCAATGGCGGGCATGGGTGCCCCCGTGCCGGCGCAGATCATCATCAATCTGGGCATCGCCGAGCCGGGCGGCCAGGTCGAGGCCCTGCAATCGCTTATGAATATCTTTATGGATGCCGACGCCGCAGCCGATGTGCTCGGCCAGACCATATGCCAGGGCATGGTCGACGCCATCCGTCGCCACTTTTAGGGCCGGCACTTGGGGATTGTTCCTAACTGCCGGCAGAAAAGGAATGTCCCTAACTGCCGACAGCCAGAACAGCCCCCTTTGCACCAAAATGGTGCAGATTAACCTGTCCCCCATGCACCAGGTGTGTCGCGGGGTCCGCGTTGTGACACAATGGCGTTTGTTCGATTCGTGATGCGAAAGGCCAACTATGGCAAACAAGAAAAAGAACTCCGAGGCCGCGCCGACGCCCGAGCAGCAGGCTCGCGCTGCCTCCAGCTCTCGTAAGAAGCAGCGCAAGACGTACGTGTCTAAGACCGTCAAGATCGTCCTGGTGGTTATCGGCGTGCTGGCAATGCTGCTTTCCGTCTCGGCCATGGCATGCTCCGGTCTCATGTCGCAGGCAGAGGATACCTCGAGCTACAAGCTTACCGGCGGTGTCGCCGCCACCATCAACGGCACCAACCTCACCGAGGACACCGTGACCAAGCAGATCATGAGCATGCGCACGTCCTACGGTTACACCAAGGACAAGGACTGGGCGCAGTATCTGGTCGACAACGACCTGACGCCCAAAAAGTACCGCAAGCAGCTCATCGATTCCTACACGCAGCAGATTCTGCTCCAGCAGGCGCAGAAGGAAAACGGCGTGACGGTGTCGGACGAGGAGGTCGAGAAGGCATGGAAGGACGCGTGCAAGAGCGCGGGCGGTGCCAAGGCCTTTAAGAAGACCCTTAAGACCTACGGCTATACCGAGGACACCTACAAGGACTCGCTCAAGGAGAACCTGGCACAGCAAAAGCTTAAGGACGCCGTGGCGCCCACCAGTAAGCCCAAGGACAGTGAGATCGTCGATTACATCAACGAGAACCTGTCTAACTACAACGATGCCCGCCGCTCGTCGAACATCCTGATCAAGGTTGATTCCGACGCATCTGACGAGGACAAGGCCGCCGCCAAGGCCAAGGCGCAGGAGTGCCTGGACAAAATCAACTCCGGCGAACTGAGCTTTGAGGACGCCGTGAAGCAGTATTCCGATGACACCGGCTCCAAGGAGAAGAAGGGCGATGTGGGCTGGGACAAGCTCACCACCTTCGTCGACAGCTACCAGGCGGCGCTCGAGGGACTCAACAAGGGCGATGTGAGCGACGTGATCGAGTCGACGTACGGTTACCACGTCATCAAGTGCACCGACTACTTCCATGTCGATAGCCAGGTCGATGACATCAAGCAGGTACCCAAGGACATCAAGAAGTATATTTCCAACGTGGTGAAGACGCAGGCGGCCAGCACTGCATACAGCGAGTGGCTGGAACAGTACAAGAAGGACGCCGACATCACCGTCAACCCCATGCCCAAGGACGTACCGTACAACGTCAGCCTGAAGGGCGTCACCAAGAGTTCGACCGACGATTCGTCGACGACTGAGTAATCATGGGGCGGTGCTCATGCGAGTGCCGCCCACACTATTAAGGAGGATTTGCAGATGACCAACGAAGAGCTGCAGCAGGAAATGATCGCCGCCATGAAGGCCAAGGATAAGGTTCGCCTGTCCATCATTCGCCAGGTCAAGGCCGAGGTGAAGAATATCGAGGTTAACGAGCGCCGCGACGTGACCGAGGAAGACGTCAACAACATGATCAAGCGTCTGATTAAGCAGACGAGCGAGACGCTGGAGATGTCCATTAAGGCCGGTACCGACCAGGACCGTACTGACAACCTGACCGAGCAGGTCAAGATTCTGGAGAGTCTGCTGCCCGCGCAGGTTTCGGGCGAGGAGCTCGAGGCCCTGATCGAGCAGGTCATCGCCGAGCTGGGCGCCACGTCCAAGAAGCAGATGGGCCAGGTCATGGGGGCACTCGGCAAGGCCACCGGCGGCAACTTCGATAAGCCTGCCGCGGCAAAGATCGTCGGCGCCAAACTTGCGTAATTTGTTACGCGGTTTTACCAAACCGCGTAACGGCTCGACGCTGCAAACCCGTACACGCGGCAATCAGACGTTCAATTTCAAGGGCGCGACCATAAGGTCTGCGCCCTTTCATTTCACGTCACCTTGCTTGCGTGTACGGGTTTTCGCTGACTTATGCCCAACAAGGGCGGTTGTATTATTTTCGGCGCTCATTGGGGACAGACTTAAATGAGTACCCAATGAGTGGGTTAAAGGTTGCGGGTTCTTTACGGGAATGTAGTGTGGGCTGCGGAAACGTGGTTCTTTCCGTACAATAGTTCAACTCGTGTAAAAGCAGGGAAGGGACATTCATGGCAGACATGATCGAGATCAAGCATCTCAACAAGTACTTTGGCGACCTGCATGTGCTCAAAGATATCAATCTCACCGTCAAGCGCGGCGAGAAGCTCGTAATGATCGGGCCTTCCGGCTCGGGTAAGTCGACACTCATCCGTTGCGTCGATTATCTGGAGGAGCCTACGTCGGGCGAGGTCGTCATCGACGGTACGCCGCTCACCAAAAAGAATCACCTGGAGATGGCTCGCAAGTACAGCTCCATGGTGTTTCAGCAGTTCAACCTGTATCCCAACATGACGGTGCTGGGCAACCTGACGCTCGCGCCCATCAAGCTGCAAAAGAAGAGCAAGGAGGAGGCGACCGAGATCGCCATCGCCGCGCTCAAGCGCGTCGGCATGGCGCATAAGGCCGGCGAGTATCCGCAGAATCTCTCGGGCGGTCAGCAGCAGCGCATCGCCATCGCCCGTGCCCTGTGCACCAAGCAGCCCATCATCCTGTTTGACGAGCCGACCTCGGCGCTCGACCCCGAAATGGTCCAGGAAGTTCTGGACGTTATGATTGAGCTCGCGCAGGAGGACATCACCATGATCTGCGTGACGCACGAGATGGGCTTTGCGCGCCAGGTGGCCGACCGCGTCATCTTTATGGAGGACGGCCGCATTCTGGAGGAGGGCACGCCCGAGCACTTCTTCGATAACCCCGAGAACCCGCGCTGCCGCGAGTTCCTGTCCAAGATTTTGCACTAGGCGCGGTGATGGACATGACGGATATGACGAGGGCGGCCGTGTCGCGCCGTCGCTTTTTGCAGCTGGCTGGCGCCGGCATGCTTGCGCTGACGGGGACCGCGCTTGCCGGTTGCGGCCACTCCACCAGCGGCGAGGGCTCTGACAAGGGGTCCAAGCTTGCGGCCATCAAGTCGCGTGGCCATCTGAATGCCGGCGTTAAGAAGGACGTTCCCGGCTATGGCTATTACGACACCGCCAAGGGCCGCTTTGAGGGCATGGAAGTCGATTTGTGCTACCAGATCGCCGCTGCCGTCTTTGGCGTGAGCTACAAGGAGGCCCGTTCCCAGGAGCTTGTCGAGTTTACCGACGTAACGCCCAAGACGCGCGGCCCGCTGATCGATAACGGCCAGCTCGATGTGGTCGCGGCGACCTACACCATCACCGACGAGCGCAAGAAGAGCTGGGATTTCTCGACGCCGTACCGCACCGACTACGTGGGACTCATGGTCAAGAAGCGTTCGGGTTTTACCTCGATTGAGGACCTGGACGGCAAGATTATCGGCGTGAGCCAGGGTGCTACCACGCAGAGCCTGATCGAGCAGATGATCAAGGACAACGGCTTTAGCTGCAAGCCCGAGTTTAGGGCCTTTAGCGGCTACCCTATCATCAAGAGTTCGCTCGACGCCGGTAATATCGACGTCTTTGCCATGGACCGCTCCACGCTGGCCGGTTACATGAACGAGACCGTTGAGCTGCTGCAGCCCGAGGTCAAGTTTGGCGAGCAGGGCTACGGCGTGGCGACCAAGAAGGGCTGCGACCTTTCGGCCGTAGTCGATCAGGTGATTTGCGATCGCCTGGCCGACGGCTGGCTCGACCAAGAGGTCAAGACCTGGGGTCTTGTATAGGCGCATCGTCCAAGGAAGGAATCAAATGCTCGAAGGATTATTTGACGCCGACCGTTGGTCGACGACATTTCAAAACATGGGGCCCTTCTGGGAGGGCTTTGGCGTGACGCTGCAGGTGGTCGTTGCCGGTCTGCTGCTGTCGCTGGTGCTGGGCACGCTGCTGGGCGTGTTCTCTACCACTCGCTCGCGCGTGCTGCGCGCCATAAGCCGCGTGTACGTGGAGTTTTACCAGAACACCCCGTTGCCCGTGCAGGTGCTCTTTATGTACATGGCCGGTCCGCAGTTTTTGCAGGCCATAACCGGTGCCGACCAGCCGGTGCGCATCGCGCCGTTCGTGCTGGGCTTCTTGGGTGTGGGCCTGTATCACGCGGCCTACATTTCGGAGGTCATCCGCACTGGTATCGAGGCGGTTCCGCGCGGTCAGATGGAGGCGGCCCAGAGCCAGGGCTTTACCCGTGCGCAGGCGTACTGGTACATCGTGCTGCCCCAGACGTTCAAGATCATTCTGCCGCCGCTGTGTAACCAGGCGCTCAACCTGGTCAAGAACACGTCGGTGCTGGCGCTCGTGGCCGGCGGCGACCTTATGTACCGTTCCGACAACTTTGTGAGTCTGTACGGTTACCTGCAGGGATACATCGTCTGCTGCCTTATGTACTTCATCATCTGCTTTCCGCTCGCCATGCTGGTGCAGTGGCTCGAGCGCCGCTCCAAGGAGCGTCCGCGCGGCGTGAGCCTGGCCGAGCTGGGGCTCGACAACGTAGAGGAGGCCTAGCGCATGGAAATCTTCAACGCGACCAACCTGCTCTACATTTGGGGCGGCTTTGTTAAGACGATCGAGATCTCGGCGCTGTCGATCTTTTTCTCGCTCATCTTTGGCACGGTGCTGGCGCTCGTTAAGAGCTATGCGCCCCGCCCGTTCCGTATTTTGGTGAGCGCCTATATCGAGTTGTTTCGCTGCACGCCGAACCTGCTGTGGATTCTGTTTATCTACTTTACGGTGCAGGGTTTGGACATTGTGATTTCGACCATCGCCTTTACGCTGTTTACCAGCGCTGTTATGGCCGAGATTGTGCGCGGCGGCCTCAACTCGATTCCGCGCGGCCAGTTTGAGGCAGCGCAGAGCCAGGGCTTCGGCTTCTTTGCCACCATGCGCTACATCATTCTGCCGCAGACGTTTAAGACGATCATTCCGGCGCTGTTTAGCCAGTGCACGACCGTCATTAAGGACAGCTCGTATCTTTCGGGCATTAACGTGGCCGAGCTCATGTACACGGCCAACGTTGTGATGGCCCACGCGATCGATCTGTCGCAGGTGCTTATGCTCTACGGCCTGGTGTTTGCGATGTACTTTGTGCTCAACTTTGGTATCTCGCTGCTGGTCCGAGCGTATCAACGTCGTATCGTGGCAGCGTAGAATGTGACAAAGGGATTGTCCCTTTGTCACATAGAGAAAGGAATCGCGATGAGCGATCTGGAGAACAAGAAGAGTCCTGTGGTCATTACCATCGCGCGCGACTTTGGTGCCGAGGGCCACGAGATCGGACGCATCCTCGCCAACGAGTTGGGGATTCCGCTGTACGACAACGAGCTGCTGGTGCGTGCGTCGCTGCGCGCGGGCGAGTCGCTCGACAAGATGGCTGCCTACGACGAGCGCCTGGCCGTGGAGAATATGGCGTTTCTGCCCGACCGCTACGATGCACGTTCGTACTCGGACAAGTTGTTCCAAAAGATGAGCCAGGTGATTTTGGATCTGGGCGAGACCGAGAGCTGCATTATCGAAGGCCGTCTGTCCGATTACCTGCTGCGTAACAATCCCAACCACATTGCCGTGTTGGTGACCGCACCCTTTGAGGACCGCGTCGAGATCGTGCGCAAGAAGCGCGGCCTTAACAAAAAGAAGGGCGCCAAGCTGGTCAAGCAGCAGCAGAAGGCGCGCGAGGCGTTCTATAAGCGCTACAGCGCCGGAAAGTGGAAGATGACGAGTGGCAAGGACATCGTCGTCAACCGCGCCAAGCTGGGCCGCGAGGGCTGTAAAGACGTTATCGCCGCCGCCTACCGCTACAAAATGGCGCAACTCGAGGCTTAACCGACCAAAAACCACCACAAAGGTGCCTTTGTGGTGGTTTTTGTTTTAGGCGGAGGGGAAGGCCTTGGTGAGACCGGCGCGCGTCTGCGTGTCGGTCTTTTGGTAGATAGAGCTCAGGTGGCGCTGCACCATGCGCATCGAGATACCGAGCTCCTCGGCGACCTGCTTGAGCGGGCGTTCATCCTGGGTCACGGCTATGAGCACGTCGACTTCGCGCGGGGTGAGAGCGTGGTTGGCGATGAAGGCCTGGCGTTGCTCCTCGATGGTGGGGGCGGCGAGTGCTTCTTCTGCCAGCTGCTCGCGCTCGCGCTCCTGCTCGGTTTGGGGCAGGCGGAACAGGCCCGCGGCTACAAACGCCACACTCGCCGCCACAAGCAGCATGAGTGCACCGATCATGATGAGGGCAACGTTGCCCGAGGTCACGAGGGCAAGCGAGATGCCCGATGTAGTGAATGCACATACATTGTTGGCGGCGCGCCCCATGCCGGCCCAGAGGGCGGGTGCATGCATGCGCGGTGCCAGCTGTGTAAAGGTGGCGGTAAAGAACGTGACAAAAAAGCCCGAGCTCAGGTAAAAGACGACAAGGCCTAGGTTGGGATCGGCGCCGGCCTCCACGGCCAGGATGGAAATGGTCGAGAGCACGGCGATGCCGAGCATGACAAGTCCCATGTAGCGGCGCTCGGCAAGGTCAAAGATAAGACCGGCGGCAAGGCCGCTTGCCGCCAAAAAGAGGCGCGGCCAAGTCTGCACGGCAATGGTGCCGTGGGCGTTGGAGAGTGTGACCACGTTGTCGAGGGTGGAGAACAGACAGGCAAGAATCATGACGAGCGCGATGCTCCAGCATGCCTGTTTGGCGAGGGCATGAGAGGACTCAGCAAAGGGATTGATGGCGGGGCTGGAGCTCTCGGCAGCTTTTTGGGGAACGACGCTGAGGGCGGATATGGCGATAGTCGCTGCGCCAAGGACGATGAGCTCTGCGATACCGCCGCAATTGAGCAGGTTGACGGCGAACTGCATCAGGATGCCCGCGGCATAGGCTGCTCCCGCACCGGTGGCGAGCTTGGGATCGTCTTGAAACGCCAGTGAAAAGGCGTGGTGCGCAGCGGCGCCCAGCAGGCCGAGTCCAAAGAATGCCACGCAGCCCAGAATCTCGAGCGCAAGCGGGTCCGTGGGGGATTGAATTTGGGTTAGGCCCACGATGACGATAGGGACGGCGGCGGCGTTGACGGCTGCCAGTGAGTGGCCCTTGCGCTGTGCGAGCCCGAGCAGCGGCGCGTATCCGATAAAGCCGAGCACGCTCGCACCCAGAATAAAGCCCTGTGCGATTACAACGCGTTCGGCACCGGCGAGCAGCCCGACGTTGACGTCGAAGCGAAACTCGGCGGCAAGGAAGGCGAAGGTGAAGAGCGCGAGTGCCAGAAGTGCGTTGATTTTAGACCTGCTCAGGTTCAAGGACGGTCCTTTGGGTGGACGAATAATCGTGTCCTCGATTGTAGCGTTACCGGGACGAGTGTGGCGATGGCGAAATCATATTGAATTAAACCGCAGGTAGAGGCCTAGGTTCACATCTACGAACCTAGGCATATGGAGTCATTTGGCACATCTTGGTGGTATGTCCCTACGACCAAGGAGGCCGTTATGTACGGAAGCCACTTTGACAAGCAAACCCAACGCGAGCGTACCTGCTCGCTGGTTCACGGTACCTGGCGTTGTGTGGGTGCCAAAATCGCTTGCGCTGGTGCGTGTGCGCTTATGGTCGGCCAGCTGCTGCTGCCGAGCGTGGCTCTGGCGACGGAATGCGCCGATCCCGCCGCCGGGACGGATGAGGTTGCCGCGGCTCCGGTGACGCTGACGGTTGCGGAGGATACGGCGGCTCCGGCGCCGGTACCGGTGGCTCCGGCTGCGCCGATGACTGACGCGGCTCCGGCGACACCGTCCACGGCAGAAGCTCAGCAAGATCAGCAGGACGCACCGGCGGCAACGGTGAACGATACGGTTGCTGTCAACCAAGATGGCTCTCTTGGTGGCACCGACAGCTCGTCGGCAAACAACGCCATCATGCCCTGCGGTGTGACCGATGTTGTTGGCGGCAGCGACGTTAGGGTCAATACGACCGTGGTTCCCCGCTACACGGACTGTGTGCTTCCGTGCAATGTCACACTCGAAAAGGGCCAGCCGTATACCCACGATTTTCCCGATATTGAGGGTGGCATTCCAGAAGCGCTTGCGAGCGAAGTCGTCGAGGTTAAGTACTACAGGGCCGATGCCGCTTCGGGCACTCTGGTCGAAGTTCAGGATGCATCCATGTCCGACGTGACGGCTCGCTTCGAACCCGCTGGCGATCACATGAGGCTGACGCTGACCTTTACGGGTGGCGCGGCAGGCGGCTCGTATCGACTCACGCGCAATGAGGCTCTCTATATTGGCTCGGCACTGGAGTATACCGGAACTGACTATGAAGGCAGCTCGACTATCGTCAACGAAACCAGGTACGATTATTACCTCCGCTATGCCATCAATAGCGAAATTACGC
Organism: uncultured Collinsella sp.; assembly: GCA_958435945.1. Lineage (GTDB taxonomy): Bacteria > Actinomycetota > Coriobacteriia > Coriobacteriales > Coriobacteriaceae > Collinsella. The sequence continues at coordinate 38,523 of CAUBIC010000013.1, forward strand.
TTGTTGCATCGGAAAACGAAGCCCTCCATAACCTGAATGTCAACGACGTGAAGACCGACTACGCGCCCGGCGAGGCGCCGCGCGCGACTGCGACGGTCCCCGCTGCCGATGCCGACAAGTACGAGATCGCCTACGAGTGCTGGGAAGAGATGGATGCCAGCGACCCTACGGGGCTCACGCCCGTTGCCTTCTGGTATTCCGACCCTGCCAAGTATCCGACGGGCGCGAGGAGGATTGAACACTTCGAAGATGGTAAGTTCTACATGTACTCCGTTGAGCTGAGGCTCAAGGGCGACAATACCGTGGCCGATGACTGCAATATGAACGTCAACGGTCATTGGGTGCACCACGTAAAGACCGTCAACGGCGTCTTCGCGCCAAACGCTGACAATATGGTGTGCGAGCAGCCGATCGACGAATGGCGGGCCATCGACGTTATCGAGATCAACGGTGCCACGACCACCTTCAAGGCAGGCGATAAGCCGGTCTTTACGGCGAATGTTCCGACGGGCTCCAACTCCCTTCCTCAGTGTGAGTACTGGATGGGTAGCGACGGCAGCGAGGTGAATTCCGTTGAGTTTTGGGACCAGCACATCACCAATCACATCGACGCCTTTAAGCCCGGCGTGACCTATCGCTACGGTATCTACCTCAAGCCCGCGCGCGGCTTCTACTTCACGCCCGACACCAAGCTGGTGATCAACGGTCAGGAGTGCGGCTACCAGGTGGGCGAAGCGAGTGTAGTTGATCTCGAGAGCGGCTGTATCTTCACTCTGTGGCTCAACACCGATCTGACGTTTACGCCCGAGGCCACGCCGGCTCCGGTCGACCCCGAAAAGCCCGCGCCGCAGCCTGAGGTCAAGCCTGAGCCCAAGCCCGAGGTGAAGCCCGAGACCAAGCCCGCGGCTAAACCGGTCACGACAACCGCCACGACCAAGACGGTTGAGAAAACCACGCAGGCCAAGAAGGGCGATGCTGTCCTGGCTACCACGGGGGATACCACCGCGATGACGGTCGCCGCCCTAGGCATCGCCGGCGCAACCGTAGCCGCTGCCGGCCTCGCCGCGACCAAGCGCCGCAAGCGTTAGGTTTTGGCGGCGGCGCCCATCCTCGGCTTTAGCAAAATCTCAATCTGTAACACCAAGCCAGATATTTGGGCTCCAGGTGTTACAGATTGAGACGAACTGTTCGGCCGCCAACCTAACGTCTCGATCTGTAACACGTAGCGAGGAATTTGGTCTCTAACTGTTACAGATTGAGACAAACAGGCGGATGTTCGCACAATATCTTGATCTGTAACAACTACAAGGCTCAACAGGGTCTAACTGTTACAGATTGAGACAAACGCTGGAATTGGTTTGCCGACCAAGCCTCAAACCACCACAAAGGTGCCTGTCCCCATCGTGGTGGTGGGACGGTCGGCATAGAAAAAGTCCCCGCCGGGCGTATGCTCGACGGGGACTTTGCCGTTTGGTGGCTAGTGCTGTAGGTGATTACTCGCCCAGCAGGCTCTTGGTGATGGAAGCGGCGGCCTTCTTGCCGGCGCCCATCGCCAGAATGACCGTAGCGGCACCGGTGACGATGTCGCCGCCGGCCCAGATGCGGGGATCGGTGGTCTGGCCGGTCTCCTCGTCGGCGACGATGTAGCCCCACTTGTTGAGCTCCATCTTGCCGCCGATCTTGGCAGCGAAGGGGTTGGCGTTGGTGCCGATAGCCGAGATTGCGACGTCGCAGGGGATCTCCTCGATGGCGCCCTCGATGGGCACCGGACGACGACGGCCGGACTCGTCGGGCTCGCCGAGCTCCATCTTCTGGACCTTGACGGCGCACACGGAGCCGTCCTCGCCAGCGACAAACTCGAGCGGGGAGACGAGCGGCAGAACCTCGACGCCCTCGGCCTTGGCATGGTGCAGCTCAGCGCGACGGCAGGGCATCTCGTCCTCGGTACGACGGTAGGCGATGATGGCGTGCTCGGCGCCCAGGCGCTTGGCGGTACGGACGGCGTCCATAGCCACGTTGCCGCCACCAAAGACGACGACGTTCTTGCCGTGCTTGGTGGGGGTGTCGTACTCGGGGAACTTGTTAGCCTTCATCAGGTTCACGCGGGTGAGGTACTCGTTGGCGAAGAAGACGTTGGGCAGGTTCTCGCCGGGGACGTTGAGGAACTTGGGCAGGCCAGCGCCGGTCGCCACGTAGATGGCGTCGAAGCCCTGCTCGAACAGCTCCTCGGCCGTGGCCATGTTGCCCACGACGGAGTTGTACTCAAACTTGACGCCCATGTCCTCCAGGCCGTCAATCTCACGCTTGACGACTGCCTTGGGCAGACGGAACTCGGGGATGCCGTAGACCAGCACGCCGCCGCCGGTAAAGAAGGCCTCGAAGACGGTGACGTCAAAGCCGTTACGGGCGAGCTCGCCGGCGCAGGTGATGCCGGACGGGCCGGAGCCGACGACGGCGACCTTCTTGCCGTTCTTGGGAGCCATCTTGGGCGTGGAGGCGAGCTCGGGGCGGTCACCCAGGAAGCGCTCGAGCTGGCCGATGGCCACGGGCTCGGACTTCTTACCACGGATGCACTTGCCCTCGCACTGGTTCTCCTGCGGGCAGACGCGACCGCAGATGGCGGGAAGCATGGAGTCCTCGCGGATGGTATCGAGGGCGCCGCCGAAGTCCTTCGCGCGGATTTGCTCGATAAAGCGGGGGATGTTGATGTTGACGGGGCAGCCCTCAACACAGAACGGCTTCTTGCAGTTGAGGCAGCGCTCGGCCTCGGCCAGCGCCATCTCCTCGGTGAAGCCCTTGTCGACGGGGCGGAAGTCGCAGGCGCGCTCGGCAGCCGGCTCCTCGTTATCGGGGGTGCGGGGCGACTTCATATCGGCAACGAAACGACCGTTAACTAGTGGCATGCGCAGCTCTTTTCCTCATAGGCCTTGAGGGACGCGCCCTCTTCGGAACGGTAAGCGGCCTGGCGGGCACGAAGGTCATCCCAGTCGACCAGGGTGGCATCGAAGTCGGGGCCGTCGACGCAAGCGAACTTGGTCACGCCGCCCACCTCGACGCGGCAGCAGCCGCACATACCGGTGCCGTCAACCATGATGGGGTTGAGCGACGCGGTGATGGGGGTGTCGTACTTCTGGGCGGTGAGGGTCGAGAACTTCATCATCGGAACGGGGCCGACGCAGAAGACCTGGCTCACGGCCTTGTCCTGCAGCAGACGCTCCAACGGAGCGGTGACAACGCCCTGCTCGCCGTAGGAACCGTCGTCAGTGGTGATGTGGATGTGGTCCTCGTCGAGGAGCTCGCGGAACTGATCCTCCATGAGCAGGAGGTCCTTGGTGCGGGCGCCCATGATGGCGTGCACCTCGTGACCGGTCTCGACCAGGTGCTTGGCGACCGGGAAGGCAATTGCCAGACCGACGCCGCCGCCAATGACGGCGCAGGGGCCCTCGGCCATCTCGGTGGGAACGCCCAGCGGGCCCACGACGTCGCGCAGCGACTCGCCGGCCTCGTAGGTGGACAGCATCTCGGTGGTCTTGCCGATCACCATGAAGATGAACTCGACCCAGCCCTCGTCACCGTTCCAGCCGGCCAGGGTAAACGGGACGCGCTCGCCCGTCTCGTTGGCGCGAACCATGAGGAACTGTCCAGCGTGCGCATGCTTGGCGATTGCAGGCGCCTCGATGCGGAACTTGAACACCTTCTCCGAGAACTGCGTCTTCTCCAGGATCTTATACATAGAACCCCTCTCTTGTTAGGGCGACCGAACCGTGCCTCCACGGAAATGGACGGTAGCCCGAATAAAACCGTACGCGCACAGGCGTTGTGCAGACATACGGTGCAAATTATACCCTCATGGACATGTCGCTTACGTGTATCTTCGGCGGTTGGGAGCAGGGTTTATCCACTTTGGCCTACCAAATAGGGGCAGGTTTATTTTGGTCAGTTTTATCGGGTAAAACGGCAAAGGGGGCCGGCCTCGGGTTGTGATGAGGCCGGCCCCCTTTGGGGTGCTATGTGCGTATGGCGGCGCGCGGTTTATTGCGATGCGCAAATGGAGCGTTTCCGCAGGTAAAACCTGCCAAAATAAACCTGTCCCTAAATGGTAGGTTTTAGTGCTTGCCGTTGGCGGAGGCGGCGCCGTTGACATGGTCGCGGGCATAGACCACGCCGTGCACGATCGCCAGGCCGGCGGCGTCGGCCGCGCGGGCGCAGGTGTCCTGGAAGTCCTCGGCCTCGCGGGCGCGCAGCTGCTTAAGCACGTAGTCGGCGACGGCCATCTTGCCGGGAGGGTTGCCGATGCCGGTGCGGATGCGGCTGAAGTCGCGGCTGCCCATCTTGTCGATGATGGAGCGCAGGCCGTTGTGGCCAGCATGGCCGCCGCCCACCTTGACGCGAACATCACCGGCGGGAATATCGAGCTCGTCGTGGATCACGAGCAGCTCCTCGGCCTTGATCTTGTACTCGCGGCAGAGCTTGGAGATGGGACCGCCCGAGGTATTCATGTACGACTGCGGCTTGACCAGCACAATCTGGCGCTTGCCGCCCTCTTCCTCGGGGTCGTTGATGTTGATGAGTGCGACCTCGGCGCCGGCCTGGTTTTTCCAGTACGTGACGCCGGCCTGACGGGCCAGCTCGTCGATTGCCTTAAAGCCGGCGTTGTGGCGGGTCTCGGCATACTCCTCGCCCGGGTTGCCAAGTCCGGCAACCATGCGAATCTTGAGCGGCTGTGCAGCTGCCATGTTTGTCCTTTCGTTGATTTGTCGCCTGCTATGGTGAGCGACCCTGCTGCCGCTGTCAAATGGAGGGCGATTGAGGTTGTTTGGGGGCGTTTGGACGGCCGTCGAAATCCGAGGTGGACAGCTAGTTCAGAAACGTATAAGTTCTGAGGATTCGAATTGCTCAATTCAATGCCGATGCGTTGTTTTGGAGCTTTAGTTAGCCCATATGACGCTGTTTTGAAGTCTACCCTGCCTTCAAATAGGGCGAATGGTATAGAGATAGCTGCAAAACAGCCTAATTCAATATGTCTAGTTATACGTATTTGAACTAACTGTCCAGCCCTGTTTGACGGCGCACGGGTGATTCGCCGTTTAGACCGGTGCAAGGCCGATTCCGGCCCGCAGAGCGTTGAGCCAAGCGGCCTGACGCTTGCGATAGCCCTTGATGCGATATCGGAATCGGACTCCCGCGAGTCGATGCATCGTTTGGGCGAAGGCTTCGAGTGCAACAAGGTCTTTCATTTGGTCGCGATTGATAACCAGGACGTGGATGCCCATTGCCTTGAGGCCATTATTTCGATTGCCATCGTGGATGCGAGCGTTTTGAAGCTCATGCCCAATTCCGTTGTATTCGCTGTCGACTCCGGCTGCGGGGCAATACAGGTCGCAGATGGCGTAAGGGATGCCGGAGGACATGTTGACCGCAAGGGTGTCGAAGTCGATTCGATAGTTGAGTAGCAAGCCTCCCATAGGTAGGCTGCAACACCCGAAACCGCCAAAGCGCATGGGTGCTCCGAGAACGGCAAACATTAGGGATTCGGCTGGGGATGCGGATCCGGCCCGGGCGAGTTTAACGGCCGTGCGAAACGAGGCGTACGAGCTACTTTTGGCGAACCGTGCGACCGCCTCGAGCTCTTCGATGGTCGTGGCGGGCTCGCATTTGTAGTGTGCCTGTTCATAGCGGGTTTCGTTCTGTTGCTCGGCCACCGACTGGTTGCCCAGGCAATCAAGATCGCCCGTCGCCGCGCAGCCATCGCCCTTGGGCCAGATGTCGTCATGGGCAATGGGGTATGTTGCCCCGGGAGGAAGGGAGTAGGTTCCGAGCAGTTCCATGAGAAGCATCAAGGTTTTGGCGACTGATTCATTTTTGGAACAAAGCATGGCTGTCACGGCGGGAGACGTTGCGTAGATGTCGGCCTCGACGTGCATAATTGCACCTTCAGGAAGCGGAGCGGAGAGAATATGCTGAAGAAGTCGCTTGTCGGGGCGTCTGTTGTCTTCGTCTGAAACGAGAAGATCGAGCAGTTCGGAATCATCTTCATTCCAGGCATCGAGTATCGAAAGTGCGCCAAAGTCGATTGCGTCATTATTGGGAATGCAGCTAGCCAAGGCCTGTGCTTGCTGTTCACTATCAACGAAGTCCCAGGGTAGGGCAGAGTACGCCCGTCGTGCGCGACGAATTGCGCGGAGGGCGGAAAGATATGAAATCACGGTCGTCATAGCTATAAGGTACTAATCCGTTGGCGAAGTGATACTGCCGTATCGGTCTTTTCGCTCAAAGGGGTGTCGCGCGCCGCGGGCGGTAGCGTGATCATGTGGAATGCCTTGAAAAAGTGGAGAATGGAGCGATGGGCTGGCCTTGGAGGCATCAGCTGAGGTGGGTGTTGGACAGTTATTTCAGATTTGTATAAGGCGACCGGGGCGTATTGCCGTTGTTGAAGGAATCGGTGGGCAAAATGGGGCCAACGGCATGGTGAAGAGATCCATAGGCGGAGGGATCGAACGGAATTATGCCGGCAAGAGCGCTTTCGACGTATTAAATGGCCCAAACGAATGCCTAAATTAATACAAATCTGAACTAACTGTCCATGGCGGGTTGTCGAGGGGTAGAAAAAGGGTCGGAAGCGAGCCTCCGACCCTTTAAAAACACCAAAGATGATGCGATGCACGCTGGATTACAGCGCGAAGTCGCCGCCGACGAGCGTGGAGACGGGCTCCTCGTGGTAAACGGCGGAGATGGCCTGAGCGAACTCCTCGGCGACCGAGATGGTCTTGATCTTGCCGCCGACCTCGACGGGGATGGCATCGGTGACGAGGCACTCGACGATCGGGGCGTCGTTCAGGCGCTCGATGGCCGGACCGGAGAAGATGCCGTGGGTGGCGCACACGTAGATGTCGCCGGCGCCCATGGCCTTGAGCTCCTTGACGTTGGCGCACAGGGTGCCAGCGGTGTCGATCATGTCGTCGTTGATGATGCAGGTCTTGCCCTTGATGTCACCGATGATGCCCATGACCTCGGCGGCGTTGTGGCGCGGACGGCCCTTGTGGGCGATGGCCAGGTCGCAGCCGAGCATGTCGGACAGCTTCTTGGCGGCCTTGGCACGACCCACGTCGGGGGAGACGACAACCAGGTTGTCGGTGTCGAAGTGCATGTTGTTGTAGTACTGGCCAAACAGCGGCAGCGCGGACAGGTGGTTAACCGGGATATCAAAGAAGCCCTGGATCTGGCCCTGGTGCAGGTCGAGGGTGATGATGCGGTTGACGCCGGCGCGCTCGAGCAGGTTGGCGACGAGGCGGGCGGTGATGGGCTCGCGCGGGCCGGCCTTGCGGTCCTGGCGGGCATAGCCGTAGTGGGTGATAACGGCGGTGATGGAGCGGGCGGATGCGCGCTTGGCAGCGTCGGTGGCGATGAGCAGCTCCATGAGCATGTCGTTAACGTTGCCGCCGGCCACGGACTGAATCAGGAAGACGTCGGCGCCGCGGACGGTCTCGTCGTAGCGGGCGTAAATCTCACCATTGGCGAACTGCTTTAGCGTAAGGCCCGAAAGCTCGACCCCAAGGTACTCAGCAATCTTCTGAGCGAGGGGACGGTTGGAGGAACCGGAATACACGCGGATGGACTTGCGCATATTCTCCGACTTCTCGGGATCATTAATCGGCATTACCCTTCTCCTTTATACATCGAATGCCATATAGATGCCTTGTTGCATTGTAACCGTGCGGCGGGGTTTATCGAGTCTTGATAACGTCTTTACCGTCAACGGACACGAACCGACCACTCATCCGGTCGCGCAGGTCACGATAGAAAAAGGAGCCGTCCCCATGGAACAGCTCCTTTTGTGCTTGGCGAAACGTTATGCCTCGTCGTCCTCGTGCAGACGGCGACGGTAATCGGCGGCCCAGCCCTCAATATTTACCTGACGGGCGCGGCCCAGGCCGAGCGCGTCTGCCGGGACCGGCTCGGTGATGACGGAGCCGGCGGCAACGAGCGCGCCGTCGCCGATCTGAGCGGGTGCGACCATCATGGTGTCGGAACCGATGAAGGCGTCCTTGCCGATGACGGTCTTGTGCTTGTGAACGCCGTCGTAGTTGCAGGTGATGGAGCCTGCGCCCACGTTGACGCCGGAGCCCATGGTGGTGTCGCCGATGTAGGACAGGTGCGGAACCTTGGAGCCCTCGCCGATAGTGGACTTCTTGATCTCCACGTGCGTGCCGGCCTTGGAACCGTCGAGCATGTGGGTGCCCGGGCGCAGGTAGGCGCGCGGGCCGCAGTCGACGCCGTTCTCGATGACGGCCTCGATGGCGATGGTCTCATCGATGGTGCAGCCGCTGCCGACGGTGGTGTCGGTGAGGCGGCTGTTGGGGCCGAGCTGGCACTCCTCGCCCACGGTGACGTGGCCGATCAGATGTGTCTGCGGCCACACGACGGTGTCGCGGCCGATAACGGCATCGGGGCCGATCCAGGCCTGCGTGGGATCGATGAAGGTAACGCCCTCGGCCATCCAGCGCTCGTTGATGCGGTCGCGCGCGATGGCGGTGAGCTGCGCGAGCTGGATGCGGCTGTTGACGCCCAGGCCGTCGCGGTAGTCGTCACAGTGGAAGATGGAGACCGCCTGGCCGTGACCCTTGAGGATCTCGAGCATGTCGGGCAGGTAGTACTCGGACTGCGCGTTGTCGTTGCCGATCTCGTCGATATGCGCGGCAAGCTGAGCGCCGTCGAAGGCGTAGCAGCCGGCGTTGCACTCGAGCAACGTGGCGGCCTGCTCGGGCGTGCAGTCCTTCTGCTCGATGATGCGCTCAATCTGGCCGTCGGCGCCCAGCTTGATGCGGCCGTAGCCGAAGGGGTCGGGCGGGGTCATGGTCATGACGGTGCAGGCGAGCTCGCCGGTAGCGACGGTCTGCGCGAACTTGGCGACGGTGTCGGCGGTGATGAGCGGCAGGTCGCCGTTGAGCACGACAACGGGGCCTTGCGCGATGCCGCAGGCCTCGAGTGCGACCTTTACGGCGTGGCCGGTGCCCAGGCGCTCGGTCTGCTCGACGCACTCGACCTTGGTGGCGCTGTTGGCGTAGGCGCCGTCGATAAGGGCGCGCATCTCGTCGGCGTGGCTGCCGATGACGACCACGACGCGGCTGCAGCCGGCCTTGATGGTGGCGTCGACGATCCACTGGACCATGGGCTTGCCCAGGATCTTGTGCGAAACCTTGCAGTGGTTCGACTTCATGCGGGTGCCCTCGCCGGCGGCGAGGATAATTGCGGTTGCGTCCATGTGATCTCCTGTTACGTTATAGAGACGTGTGTTTGGAAACGATACACGGCGCAATATGATACCGCAGGCATATGATGAGCGCGTAGCGATTGGCGCGTGACGGCCGATGTCGCTGCTGCCGGCGTGGTGTTTGCGCTGGCTGTGCATGGCGGCGGCGCTGCGGCGTTGGCGTTTGAGCGAGAGGATGGGGGTGCCCGTGGACATCATGCGAGAGGAATCGGGCAACGAACCCGTCGCGGCATTTTCGATGTCGCATCCGGCGGTGCCAGCGCTCTACATGGTGCTGACGCTGGGACTCACTATGTTCTCGATGCAGCCGGTGCTGATTGCGCTGTCGCTTGCGGGCGGGCTGGCGTACGGGTTTGCGACGCGCGGCGCCGCGCGCGCGTTGGGGGCGCTTCGCTGGCAGCTGCCGGTGATTTTGATCATCGCGGTGCTCAATCCGCTGTTTAGTACCTCGGGCTCGACGGAGCTGTTCCGTATTGGCATGCGTGCGGTGTATCTAGAGAGCATGGTTTACGGCCTGTGCATGGGCGGGCTGTTTGTGGCGAGCGTGCTGTGGTTTGAGGCGGCGGCATCGATGCTTGGCTACGACAAGGTGCTTGCGCTTTTGGGTAACGCCGCGCCGGTGATCGCGCTCATGATCTCGATGTGCATGCGGCTTATCCCGCAGTTTTTGCGCCGCGGTCGTACGGTGCTGGCGGTGCAGGATGCGATTGATGTGCCTGGCCGCGCGCCGGCCGACCCCGTGCGCTCGCGCCTGCGGGCGTCGAGCGTGTTGATGGGCTGGGGCATGGAAGATTCGCTGGAGCGCGCGGACGCTATGCGCTCCCGTGGGTGGGGCGCCGCGACACGCCGCACGACGTACGCGCGGTATCGGCTGGGGCGCGGCGATGTTGCCGCGCTGGTTGGGCTTGCGCTGTTTGGTGTGGCCACGACGGCAGTGGCGTGGACCGCGATGGCGCAGTATTCGTTTTACCCGCAACTATCGGTGCCGGCGCCGTGGCTGGGCTATGTCGTATATGCGGCCTGGATGGCGCTGCCCTGCGTGCTGTACGCGATTGACGAGAAGAGGTTTGGCTGATGACCCAGTTGGATAGCTGCTCGGTAACGGGCGTGGCGTGCGGCTCTGATGTACCCGCGATTGAGGTACGGGGCCTGAGCTTTACCTACCCCGGGGCTGAGGCGCTGGTGCTCGATGGGCTCGACTGGTCTGTCCCCCAAGGTGCGTTTGCACTGCTCGTTGGCGGTACCGGGTCGGGCAAGTCGACGCTGCTCTCGCTGCTCAAGCCCGAGATTTCGCCGACGGGTGAATGCGCTGGCGAGCTGTTCGTGCTGGGCGAGAGCGTTGCCGACATGGATGTCCGGGCGTCCGCGGAGCGTGTGGGCTATGTGTTTCAGGACCCCGAGAACCAGATCGTGTGCGAAACCGTGTGGCACGAGATGGCGTTTGGCCTGGAAAACCTAGGCATGTCGCGTGACGAGATGCGCCGTCGCGTGGCCGAGACCAGCTATTTCTTTGGGTTGGAGGATTGGCTCCACCGCGATACCGATACGCTTTCGGGCGGACGCAAACAGCTGCTGTCGCTGGCGGCTGTGCTGGCGTTGCGCCCACGCGTGCTGCTGCTCGACGAGCCCACGTCCCAACTGGATCCCGTTGCCGAGAAGAGTTTTCTGCATGCGCTGTTTCGCGTGAATCGCGAGTTGGGTTGCACGGTTGTTGTGGCAACGCACCAGCCGCGCCCGATGCTCGAATACGCGACGTGCGCGTACCGGATTGAGGACGGACGCGTGTGCGAGGTGGCTGACATTGCCTCCCTGGGGCACCGTGAAGAGCTGTTTTCTGGCGAGGTGCCGGGGTGGGGTGCCTCGCGGCGTGCAAAAAACGGAGTTTTCAGCAGCGCCAGTGGCCAGCCGGGCTCTTTGGACCCGCGCGGGGGCGCTCCGGGTGCAAAAAAAGGACTGAAATCGGACAAATCGGCTGAATTTGGGGCGCAAATACTGCCGCAGGGTGACTCGGGGGCGCCATCGCGCGCCGGTGGATGCCGAATACTCCCAAAAATGCACGCTGGGCCGGCTACCACCCTGGCAGGGAGCTGGTTTCGCTACGATCGGGCGTCCGGCTGGGTGCTGCGTGGGCTCGATGCGGCGTTCTCGGCTGGCGCGGTGCATGCGGTTGTGGGTGGTAACGGCTGCGGCAAGTCGACAATGCTTTCGGTGCTGGCCAAGACGGTCAAGTTGCAGCGTGGGCATATGGAGCGCGGGGCGGGATCGGCAGCGCTGCTGCCTCAGAACCCCAAGGCGTTGCTGGTTGCCGAGACGGTGCGCGACGAGCTGATGGAATGGGCTTCGACCTGCGGATATGACGAGGCTGCGGCGCGGGAGCGCGCGGCGAGCCTGGGGCTGTCGGGCCTGGATGGGCGCCATCCGTACGATCTTTCGGGCGGACAGCGTCAACTGCTTGCGTTGGCAAAGCTGCTTCTGATTGGCCCCGAGCTGCTATTGCTCGATGAGCCCACCAAGGGTCTAGACCTGGCCAGCCGCCGCATTATCGCCCGCGCCCTGCGTGACCATGCGAAGGCTGGCGGCACCGTCATCATGGCCACGCACGATCTGGATTTTGCCGAGCAGGTTGCCGATGACATTGCCATGATGTTCGACGGTGAGATTGCCTGCATGGAGCCGCCGACCGACTTTTTTGCCGACAACGTGTTCTACAGGGCGTGATGGGATGACGGATTATCGCGTCTCGCGCCTACTAGCAAAACTGGAGATCCCACTGCTGCTGGCGGTGCCGGCGGTAATGGCCGCGGCGTTGCTGGCGGGCGTTGAGCAGGCGGCGCTTGCCATGCTTGTCGTGGTGGCGCTGGTGCTTGCGTTGTTCTTTGCGGGCTACGAGGCGTCGCGACCGGGCCTGCGCCAGATTATGCCAACGCTGGTTTTGGCGGCGTTGGCCGCGGCGGGGCGCATCTTGTTTGGCCCCATTCCCGACTTTAAACCTGTGAGTGCCATCGCCATTATCGCCGGGGCGACGCTCGGTCGTCGTAACGGCTTTATGGTCGGTGCGCTGGCGGCGCTGACCAGCAACTTCTTTTTTGGACAGGGCATGTGGACGCCATGGCAGATGTATGCCTGGGGCCTGGTTGGCTATGTTGGCGGCGCGCTGGCGCATGCGGGCGCGTTCGACCGTGCGGATGGAACCGTGCGCATGCCGGCGCTGATGGCGTACGGCTTTGCATCGGGCCTGCTCTACGGCGTGGTAATCAACGCCTACGACATCATCGGTTTTGTGCAGCCGCTCACGTGGGCGGGAGCCGTGGCGCGTCTTGCCACGGCAGTGCCGTTCGATATCACACACGGCCTCGCGACCTGCGTGTTCTTAGCCGCCCTGTACAGGCCCTGGTGTCGACGGATCAACCGCGTCGTCGTGAAGTACGGACTGTAGGGCTGGCTGCGTTCCCTTACGAACTTGCGGTGGAATAGTTCTCGTTTGGCTGTTTGGGGCCGAAGCAGGAACTATTCCACCGCAACTTATAGGGGGACGAGGTCAGATGATCCCTTTTCCTCCGTCCCCAGGGGGTCAGTTGGGGCTAGAGCTCTAGGGTGAGGGTGACGGGGCAGTGATCGCTGCCGAAGATGTCGCCACGGATACCGGTGTCGCGAACGTTGGCGGCGATTGAATCACTTACCAGGAAGTAATCGATGCGCCAGCCGGCGTTGTTCTTGCGGGCATTAAAGCGATAGCTCCACCAGCTGTAGACGCCCTCGACGTCAGGGTTTGCCGCGCGCCAGGTATCGGTGAAGCCGGCGTTGAGCAGCTCGGTAAACTTGCCGCGTTCCTCGTCCGAAAAGCCGGCGTTGCCGCGGTTGGACTTGGGGTTCTTAAGGTCGATCTCCTCGTGCGCCACGTTAAAGTCGCCGCAGGTTACGACGGGTTTGCCGGTCTCGCGTTCAAGTGCGCTCAAAAAGCCGCGATAGGCATCGTCCCAGGCCATGCGTACATCGATGCGTGCGAGCTCATTTTGGGCGTTAGGCGTGTAGACATCCACAAACCAAAACTTGTCGAACTCGAGCGCGCAGACACGGCCCTCGGCTGCGGCTTGGGCGACGAGCTCGGCCGCCTCGTCCTCGCCGGCGTAGGGTAGCAGTGCGTCGGCGTGCAGCACGCGCAGCGGTTCCTGGCGGCTAAAGACCGCGGTGCCCGAATAGCCTTTACGCTCGGCGTAGCTCCAGGTTTGGTGATAGCCGGCCAGGTCAATATCGACCTGGCCCTCCTGCAGCTTGGTCTCTTGCAACGCCAGGATATCAACGTCGAGTTCTTGCGCGATCTGGATAAAGCTCGGGTCCTTTTTGAGCACGGCGCGCAGGCCGTTGACGTTCCACGAGGCGAAAGTGTAAGTCTGAGGCATGGTGTCCTTTCGACGGGGTTGGCAGGCTTAAGATTAGCGCAACAGGGGCGGGGCGTAGTCCGCGAGTGATAGTGCGAACGCCGCCGTCCCGGAGACACGGACGGAGGACTCATATGACGCAGGCAATAACGGATCCCAAGCAGGCCTCCGCCGCGCTGGCGGAGCTGTTCGGCACCCACAAGCGCGTGGTCTTCTTTGGCGGCGCGGGTGTTTCCACGGCGAGCGGCATCCCCGATTTCCGCAGCGTGGACGGCCTGTACCACCAGCAGTTTGCCTATCCGCCCGAGACCATGCTCTCGCATAGCTTTTATGAGGCGCATCCGGCCGAGTTCTTCGACTTCTACCGCACCAAGATGATCGCGCTTGGCGCCAAGCCCAACCGCTGCCACACCAAGCTGGCCGAGCTGGAACACGCCGGCAAGCTCGATGCCGTGGTAACGCAAAACATCGACGGCCTGCATCAGATGGCGGGCTCGCAGCGTGTGTTCGAGCTGCACGGCTCGGTCCATCGCAACGTTTGCCAGTCGTGCGGCGCGGTCTACAGCGCCGAATGGATTTGCGCGCGCGAGCACGAGGATGCCGCGGGCGTGCCCGTGTGCCCCGCGTGCGGCGGGCGCATTAAGCCCGATGTGGTGCTCTACGAGGAGCCGCTCGATGAGCATGTGCTGACCGGCGCCGTTGCCGCTATCGCCGCGGCCGATGCCCTCATTGTGGGCGGGACCTCGCTCGTGGTGTATCCGGCGGCGGGCCTTACGCGCTACTTTACCGGCGATACGCTGGCCATTTGCAATCTTGCTCCCACCGATCAGGATGCAAATGCCGACCTGCTGATTTCTTGCGACATCGCGGCCGCGTTTGCGTTCTAGCCCGTGTGCGCGGATACAATAGAAAGACTAATTGCAAAGCAACCCCGCCGCCTGCGCTCGAGCGCGGCGGCGCGGGCATTTTAGGAGGATGTTCATGGCGAACGACAGCAAGACATGGCGGTGCGGAAAGTACGAGCTCAGCTTTGACCGCCCGCGCATCATGGGCGTCCTCAACGTGACGCCCGATTCGTTTAGCGACGGCGGGGAGCACTTCGACCCGGATGCCGCCATCGAGTACGGCCTGGCGATGCTCGACGCCGGCGCCGACATCATCGACGTGGGCGGCGAGTCCACGCGCCCCGGCTTTACCCCGGTCAACCCCGACGAGGAGGCTCGCCGCGTGCTGCCCGTGGTACGCGCGCTGGCCAAAGAGGGTGCCATCGTCTCGATCGACACGCGCCACGTGGCGGTTGCCAAGGCTGCCGTGCGCTGCGGCGCCTCGATCGTCAACGACGTGACGGGCTTCACCGACCCCAAGATGGTCGAGTTTGTCGCGACGAGCACCTGCGGCGTCATCGTGATGCACGCCGGCGAGGTCGCGGTGCCCACGCGCACGCATGCAACGGTGCAGCTCGATACCTCGGCCGCGGCGTTTGTTGCCGAGAAGGCGCGTGAGGCGGCCGCCGAGGCTGCGCGCGAGGCCGAGAAGCCGGCGCGCCGCCGTCGCGGCAAGCTGCTAGGCGAGCCTAAGCCCGAGGCAAAGCTCCCGGGTGGCGTGGTGCAGCCCTCGCTGCCGTTCGGCGATCCGGAGCCTGCGCCCGAGTCCACGGACGAGCAGAAGCAGGAGGCACCGGCCGCCGAGCAGGCTGCCCCTGTCTCCGAGGCCGCCGCGACCCCTGAGCCCGCGCCGGAGCCCAATGATCACCTGGCAGCCATGATGCGCCGCAGCGCCCGCCGCGAGGAGGCCTACGTGCCCACCTCTCAGCTCCGCCGCTTCACCCTGCCCGATTCGGCGCCCATCATGCGCCGCGTCATGGGCTTTCTGTCCGATCAGGCCCGCACGCTTATCCATGCCGGCGTGTCGCGCGACCGCATCTGCATCGATCCCGGCCCGGGCTTTGGCAAGACGGCCAACGAGGACATCGTCATCCAGCGCGAGACCGCCAAGATGGCGTCGCTGGGCTATCCGCTCATGTGCGCCGTGTCACGCAAGCGTTTTGTGGGCGCTGTCTCGGGCGTGACCGATGCCGCCGCGCGCGATGCCGCCACGTTTGGCGTGTGCCTGGGCGCTATCCAGGCCGGTGCCAACGTCGTGCGCGTGCACGACGTTACCGGCTTTGCGCAGTTCCTGAACGGTTACTGGGCTGTCGCCAAGCCGCAGCCGCGCCGTGCGTTTGTGGCTGTGGGCTCCAATCTGGGGCATCGTTGCGACAACATCCGCGCCGCACGCGACATGATCGCCGAGATCCCGCTCACCTGCGTGTCCAACTGCTCGCGCATCTACGAGAGCGAGCCGGCCTACGAGACGCGCCAGGACGCATTTGCCAACGCCGTCATCGAGATCAAGACCGAGCTGGCGCCGTTGGTGCTGCTCGATGAGCTTATGAAGATCGAGGCCGAGCTGGGGCGCGACCGCTCCAAGAAAGCCAAGGTCAACGGTCCGCGCACCATCGACCTGGACCTGCTGTGGATGGACGGCGAGACCCACGGCGGCAAAAAGCTGCGCCTGCCGCATCCGCTCATTGGCGAGCGCGACTTTGTGCTGGTGCCGCTCGAGGACCTGATGCACGACCCGGCGCGGTTCTTCCGCTACAACGGCGTCGAGGTCAAGGAGCCCGAGGACCGCGTGGGCCACATCGTGGGCGAATTGGGGCGTATGTAGATGATTGAGATGAATGCTGTGGCCGTTGGCACCGAGCTTGACGCCGCACGCGACGCGGGCCGCGAGGGTGCGTCCGCGGGCTGGTGCGCTTGGAGCGCGGGCGAGGCGTCGTTGACGTTTTCGCTGGTCGTGCGCCCGGACGTGAATATGCATGCCTTCCACGGCCTGCCGTTTGTGGCGGCGATGGGCATGATGGACGCGCTCGTGGGCACGGCGTCGACGCCGGGCCTGGGCCTTGCCGGCAAGGTGGGCATTGAGTGGCCGAGCAATATCGTGTGCGGCGCGCCCGCGTTTGAGACATCGTTCGCGCGCGTCGCCGTCAACGGCGGTGCCGGTGCCGCGGGCATGTTCGGTGCCGTGACGGTGGATATTGAGCGTTCGGCGCTGAGCGAGCTCGGTGTGGATGTTGCCGACGAAGCGCTGGTCGAGGAGTTGGCTGCCGCCGTGCTGACCCGCGTGGACGCCTGGGCGGTTGTTGCTAACACGCCGCAGGGCGCTGCCGGTCCGCTGGCTCCCGTGCTGGGCGAGTATTTCGATATGGTGCCGCTGCTCGGTCGCCAAGTTGCGGCGGTGTCGCCCAACGGTTTGCCGCTTGCGGTCGGTGTGTTTGCGGGCCTGGACATCTGGGGCCGCGCGACCATCAAGACCGATGCCGGCGAGCAGGAGTTTCCGCCTGAGGCCGTACGGATTCGCGGGCTGTAACGCGAGGCGTCCGCGTCCATAGATAACAATGACAACGAAGCCCTCCTCGGCCTGCACCGGGGAGGGCTTTCGCGCGACTATAGGGTGGCATCTCGGCCCTATTCCTCAAAATTGAAAAAATTTCGTTTTTGAGGAATAGGACCGATGCGTTGCCTAGTTCGCCGCTCGTGCTCGACTTATGCCCCTGTCTTACCCCAGCTCCTGCATGCGGCGGTAGATTTCGCAGATGCCCTTGATGGTGAGCTGCCCGTCGACCACGTCGAAGGCATCGGTCGAATCGGCGACGATGCCGGCGAGACCGCCCGTGGCGATAACGGTGGCATCCTCGCGGCCCAGCTCGCGCTTCATGCGCGCGACCAGGCCCTCGGCCATGGCGGCGGCGCCCATCACGGCGCCGACCTTGATGCACTCCTCGGTATCGCGGCCGATGGCGTGCTCCGGCGCCTCGAGCGGAACGCTGGCGAGCTTGGCGGCACGGGCGGCAAGCGCGTCCATGGAGATGCGGATGCCCGGCGCGATCGCTCCGCCAATGTAATAACCGTCCTTATCGATGACGTCGATATTGGTCGCGGTGCCAAAGTCCACCACGATCGCCGGCGCGCCGTAGAAAGTCTCGGCCGCAACGGCGTTGGCGACGCGATCGGCACCTACGGCCTGGGGGCGCGCCGCGCGCAGCTTGGTTACGGCGGCCGTCTGCGGCCCGATGACGATGGCGTCCGCGGCAATGCGGTCGGCCACGGCGTGCCACTCGCGCGAGAGCTGCGGCACCACGCCGGCAAAGGCGATCGCGTCGACCGCGTCGAGCGAAAGGCCGTACATCTTAAAGAAACCCATCAGGCGCACATGGATCTCGTCGGCGGTATAGGAGCGGTCGGTGGGCATGCGCCACGACTGCACCAGCTCGTTTCCGTCAAACAGACCCATGGCCGTCTGCGTGTTTCCCATATCGATAGCGAGCAGCATGTCTACTCCCAGTGTTGGCATAAAAGGACGCGCACCATTGTATACGCGCCGTCGACAGCGCTCGGCTGCGATTCGGTTACGGTGATATGGGCTGAGGGGTTTTAAATATGAAGGAATTATGCTCTACGAGATTTTCCTTGCCGTTTACCGAACTCCCACGTAATATTCTTTCTTGCGCACATGAGGCGCCCAGACATTGCGGGGTGGAGCAGTCTGGTAGCTCGCCGGGCTCATAACCCGGAGGTCGTAGGTTCAAATCCTGCCCCCGCGACCAAGAACTTGCAGCTCGTCGGCCTAGCCGGCGAGCTTTTTTGTTATCTGGGGACCGTGTTTTCGGTCCAATTCTCGGCCTCTCAAACAAAATCTCGATCTGTAACATCTAGACCCGATTTGGGCGGCTAGGTGTTACAGATCGAGATATACCGGTGGGTTGGGTCCCGTTTGTCTAAATCTGTAACACGAGGGACGGATTTTGCCGAGCAGCTGTTACAGATTGAGATTTTCTAGCAGGCGGGTTTGGTTTGTCTCGATCTGTAACGCCTAGGGCCGGTTTTGGTCGATAGATGTTACAGATTGAGACGTTTTGTTGGGATGGTTCCTATTGTCTCGATCTGTAACAGGTAGGGGCCAAAAGTGGGCCTAGCTGTTACAGACCTAGATTGTTGAGGATGGGTCGAGAGGAACGTCTCGATCTGTAACAGGTGGGTCAGATTTTGGCCTGTAGATGTTGCAGATTGAGACCAACCGACGGGCCGCCTCGCCCCATCCACCTGCCGCCACCTGCTATCCGCCGATTTCCGTTGCGCTGTTGTATTCCCATGCCATATCCTCTAGACAACTACGCGGCATCATCGCCGCCGCGCCTACAAGAGAGGAATGTCCATGACCGCACCTGCATCCAAACTGCTCCAGCCCATTACGGTTGGCCCCCTTGAGCTCAAGAACCGCATTATGTTCCCGCCGCTGACCACCGGCTACGAGGAGCGCGACGGCTCCATTGGCGAGCGCAGCCTGGCTTTTTACGAGCGCCTGGCCCGTGGCGGCGTGAGCTACATCGTCATCGGCGACGTCGCTCCCGTTATGACCGCAAGCCCCACGCCCAAGCTGGCGACCGACGCCCAGATCCCCACGTTTAAGGCGCTGGCCGATGCCGTCCACAAGCACGGTGCCAAGGTTGCGCTGCAACTGTTCCACCCCGAGTACGACGTGCCCGGTGTCGGCCGTATGGTCATGGGATCCATGGCTGCCGCCAAGGTCGCGCAGGAGGCCAAGGCCGCCGGCGACGAGGAGACCTTTGCCGCCAAGATGGCCGAGTCCAACGAGATCCGCAAGCAGGCATACGCCAAGCTGCACCATGACATGCAGCACTTTGTGAACGAGGCGAGCGTAGAGCAGCTCACCCAGATCAAGGAGGCCATCGCTGCCTCGGCCGCCCGCGCGCAGCAGGCCGGGATTGACGCCATCGAGGTCCACGGCGACCGCCTGGTGGGTTCGCTGTGCTCGGCCATCCTCAACCAGCGCACCGACGAGTACGGCGGCTCGTTCGAGAACCGTGTTCGCTATGCGCTCGAGGTCGTCGCCGCCATTAAGGAAGCCGCGCCGCAGCTGATGGTGGAGTACAAGCTCCCCGTGATTATGGAGAACCCCGACGGCACGCCGCGCGGCAAGGGCGGCCTGCAGCCCGACGAGGCCTGCAAGTTTGCCAAGCTGCTCGAGGGCGCGGGCATCGACATGATCCAGGTCGCACAGGCAAACCACACCGGCAACATGGGCGACACCATTCCGCCCATGGGCGCCATGCCCTACAACTGGACGCTGCCGGTGGCCGAGCGCGTCAAAGCCCTGGTCTCCGTGCCGGTGGCAACCGTGGGCCGTGTTGTCTCGGTCGAGGCCGGTGAGAAGATCCTGGAAGACGGCGCGGCCGACATCATCGCCTACGGCCGCTCGCTCATGTGCGACCCCGACATTGCGCTGAAGGCCGCCACGGGTGAGCCCATCCGCGAGTGCCTCAACTGCAACAAGGGTTGCGTCGACGCGATTCAAAACCGCAAGTACATCTCGTGCGTTCTCAATGCCGAGAACGGCGACGAGGCGACTATCGCCATTAAGCCAGGCGAGGGCGACAAGAAGATTGCCGTGGTGGGCGGCGGCATCGCCGGCCTGGAGGCCGCGCGCGTGGCGGCCAAGCGCGGCTACGACGTGACCGTTTACGAGGCGAGCGATCATCTGGGCGGCCAGATTGTGCTGGCGGCTGCGCCTCCGCGCAAGGACGAGATCATGCGCTCGGTCGAGTACTACGAGAAGATTCTGCCTGGCCTGGGCGTGAAGGTCGAGCTCAACCATGCCGCTACCGCCGAGGACCTCAACGCCGCCGACGCCGCGATTGTGGCCGTGGGCGCGCACGACGTGGTCATTCCCGTTCCGGGTGCCGATTCGGACAAGGTCGTCTCGAGCTGGGACGTGCTGGCCGGCAAGGTGGAGCTTACGGGCCGCGTCGCCGTCATTGGCGGCGGCCTGGTGGGCACCGAGACTGCCGAGTACCTGCTGCAGCACGGCTGCGAGGTGGCGATCGTGGAGATGCTCGACAAGATTGCCGCGGGCGAGTCCGAGACCATTCTGCCGCTGATCATGAGCGACTTTGCCGAGCACAACGTGGAGCAGCACGTGAAGACCCGCCTGACCGCCATTACCGACGAGGGCGTGGAGGCCGTGCGCACTGCCGAGGACGGCGCCGAGGAGCCGGTGAAGATCGCCTGCGATTACGTGGTGATGGCCGTGGGCTCCAAGGCCAACGCGTTTGACCTGGATGGCGTGACGGTGCCCGTGACCTGCGTGGGCGACTGCTCGGGCGAGCGCACCGCCGATATTGCGAGCGCCATTCGCACGGCGTATCACGCGGCCAACGAGCTGTAGCCGAGAAAGCCATCGCGTATTGAGTGGGCGGGGAGTGCCGTATCGGTGCTCCCCGCCTTTTTGTCGATAAGAGTGCCTCTGACCAGCGGGTTCAGAAAATCCGAATCTTGAGCATCCGAAAATCCGAATTTTCTGAACACGAAAATCCGAATCGCAACCACCCGAAAATCCGAATTTGCTACAGTGGAATAGAAGAATCAGAAAGCAGGAACTGGAAATCTGCGGGGGTGGCTCATGGCAGGCGAGAGGCTACATCGGGACGGATACATCCCACGTATCGTGGATGCGCAAATCGAGCGCTACCTTCGTGTCTTTGGAGCGGTCGAGATTGCGGGCACCAAGTGGTGCGGCAAGACGTGGGCCGCGCTCGAGCACGGGGCGTCCGCCTCGTATGTCGACGAGAATCTCGACCTCGCGCGTGCCGACCCGGCGATGATGTTGCTGGGAGACCGTCCGCATATTATCGATGAGTGGCAGCGCGTTCCCCAGATTTGGGACTACGTTAGACACGAGGTTGACCGCACCCGGGGTACGCGCGGCGCCTATATCCTCACGGGTTCCGCCACGCCCGCGTTTGGCTCAAAGGCGGAGGCGCCCGCGCATAGCGGAGCTGGCCGCATCGGCCGCGTCCGCATGCACCCCATGACGCTTGCCGAGACAGGTGAGTCCAACGGCAAGGTGAGCCTGGCGGGCTTGTTTGAGCATCGTTTTGAGCCCTGCCGGTGCGATGGCGATACACCGGGGCTTGTCGAAGCCGCTTGCCGCGGCGGCTGGCCCGAGGCGATCGATATGGTTTCGGCTGACGCCCAGCTCATCGCCCGCGAATATCTCAACACCACGTTTTCGAGCAGCTTCCCGGCGGTCGGTCTCGACCCCGATATTGCTCGTCGAGTCTCCGCATCGATCGCGCGCAATCTGGGACAGGCAACCACGTATAAAACGATTCTTATGGATATGTTCGGTGCCGAGGAGGAACCCGCAGCGTTTGCCGATGAGACCAAGGTGCGCAGGTACCTGGATGCCCTCAAAGGCATGTTTATTCTCGAGGAGGTCCCCGGTTGGGTTCCCGCCGCGCGCGACAAACGGCGCTTTACCGTCAAGCCCAAGCGCTATCTGGCAGATCCGAGCCTTGCTTGCGCCTTGCTAGGTATGTCCTCGCAGGCGCTGCTTGCCGACTGGCAGACATTTGGTCTGGTGTTTGAGAATTTGGTCATACGCGACCTTTCGGTCTACGCACGTTCTCTCGACCTGCTGGATAGCACGCCCGTGCGCTATTATCGCGACGATTCGGGCCTTGAGTGCGATGCTATCGTGCAGCTAGCCGACGGACGGTGGGCCGCCTTTGAGATTAAGGTGAGTGAAGATAAAGCGAGCGCCGGTGTCGAGAGCCTCAGGCGCGTTCGCAAGAAGGTCTGTGGAAATCATCGTTCACGCACACGCGAACCGGAGTTTATGGCCGTGATTGTGGGGGTGGGTGAGTACGCCCGCGAGGTCGAGGACGGTATCTACGTGATACCCGTTCGCGCGTTGGGGTGTTAAGGGGCGGCACGCCGTGTGTCCGCTGCCCGGTGCCACAGATTGGTGCAAGTGGTCATGTTTGTTTGCGCCATGTTGGTGCGAAGTGACCTGACCCCTTGCGCCAAGGGTTTGACTTTTAAGACATCGTTAAGGTTTGCGTTGTGGAGCAAGCCGCAGGTCAATGCTATTCTTTTACCTTATCGTATGGTGTTGTATTCTGCCTGAATTCTCTACCTGCGAACAACAGATAAACGCGACCAAGCAGAAAAGGATGGCACGCCCGCAAGCAGGGCAAACGTAAGCGATGAGTGGCATGGACCGACATAGCGAGCTCCAGCAGCACAAGACAGCGGCCGAGTACCGCCAAGCTGTCGACGAGCACGTGCGGACCCTCAAGGATTTCTGGAAGGATTTCCTGGTGAGCGGCCTGTTTGTGCTGGCTGCCATCGTTGCTATCTTTGCGTGCCTGGCCTGGTTTGCCGCGAACAATCGAGTGAGCGCCACGGGGAGCACGATCGGGGCGAAGGCGGGGCGGTACACGCTGACCGCCGCGGGCGAGGGTGAGTCCGGCGCACACGTGGGCTATTACGAGCGCTCCGAGCGCACGCCCGAGGAAAAGGATGCCATCGATCGCCTGGATACGACCGACGCCATGACGGTAACACTCGGCTCCAACCTGAACAACGAGACCGCAGGCTCTCTGTACCCGGGTGCTCGCGGCAAGATTACATTTACGGTGAAGCCGCTGGTGAGTGACCTGGACGGGGTCACGATCAATCTGTCGCGCTTGCTTAAGGTCACGAACATTGTTGGCGTTGTTGGGGACGGAGGAACGCTGGCGCCCGAGGCGGAGGCGCTCCTTGGCTTGATCAAAGGCCATGTACTGTTCTTTACGAGCTGCGACCAGAACGGGTATTACTCGGGTCGCGTGATTGATAGCAAGATCGGGATTCACAAGAGGGCATTTTGCGAAAACGGCGATGTGACCAGGCCAACGAACAAGCCCGTCACCATCAATCTGTACTGGGTATGGCCGGAGTACTTTCAGAACTTCGTCCTTACCGGCAACACGAATTACTACAAGAATCTGTTTGCGGCGGCGGGCGACGCCAAGTCTGACTACGGCGCTCTGCAGGCGGACATGAACGCGCATAAAGCGAACTACTTCTATGGCGCAGCAAACGGCACAAGTGCTGCCAACGCTCCTGCGGTTTCGTCTAGCATGTCCTTCAACGACACCGCCATCTGCTCGGCGCTGTACAACAATGCCGACGAGCAGATCGGCAATAAGGTCAAATACATCCAACTTAGAATTAGCGCTCAGGAGGGCGTGAGCTCATGAGCACCATGCAAACGCGCCTCGGCGATGCCCGCAATTGGATAGAAAACCACCGCGCGCAGGCCCTTGCGGTCCTGATATTGCTGGCGGCAATCGCTCTTATCATCGGCTTGTCGCTCTCGTGGTTTGTGGGCAGCAAAAGTCTGTCTACGGTGGGCAAGATCCAAACGCCCGCGCAGCTTAAGATCATGGGTCCCAACCAGACAAGCATTGAGCCCGTCGAGATTTCGTATGACGAGTCGCGCGGCGATGAGAAGAAAGACGACGGCACCGTGACCGTTCGTCGCGCGTTTTGTGTGCAGAGCGACAATGGCGATCCCGCTGCCGGCGGTCAAGCGTTTGAGCTGCAGGTTGCCAACACAACGAATATCACGGGGCTGACGATCAACGTATATCACGTGACGGTCAATAATCCGAACGATAAAAACGGCACCGTGGTCGGCCTCGACGGGCTCAACAATCCGTATTCGTGGAGTAAGGGCAAACTAATTTCGTTCGACTTTATCAATAGGGATGAGACAAACGGCCTGGCTAAAGAGCTCGCCAGCAATGATCCAACGTACGGTACTTATAAGGACGTCCAGAAAAACGCCCGTCCGCTGTATCGGTACCACGTGTTCCAAAAAGACGATCTAGACGGTTGGAATGGCACGAAAGCCAACGATGCCACCAACTTTATTGTTGAGTGCACGTGGAACGCGGATGGCGTAACCGTGGGTGGTGCCAAGGTCTCAAACGTCAAAGAGACCGACATGGTCTACCTAATCGCTCACGGCACGAGCGGCAACTAATAGCAGGAAGGGAGGGGCGCCAGATGAGGAAAGACAAGAACGCACAAAATGAAATCGCAAGGCCTGCCGGAAAGCACTTTGCACAGGTTGATGATCATGCGGCGAAGTCTGCCTTGGCGGAGCCTGCTGCCCCTAATTCCAAAGTGCGCAAGCGCCTATGGGCGGTTGCGGTGCTGCTATGCGCCGTCGCGATTGTGGCGGGTACCTACCTTACTTACACGGCCTTTTTGGCGGGTGACTTTCTTAAGTCGGTTGCTGTTTCGGGCACGTCGCAGGCGCTGTTTGCCTCGGACATGCTTACGGGCTACACGAATGAGACGCTGAATGACGGGGACATTGCCGTCCGAAGCGTCATCGTCGACACGAGTGGGAAAAACTGCTCTTTTACCTTTCGCATTTACAACCATCTGCTGGGCGACAAGAACAAGGTCAACGACAAGGACGTTAACGCGACGCTGAGCGTGGAGGCGACGGGAACGACGAAAGCTTGGAGGATAAGCGGTTCGCCCACGCTGACGGCGGGCGGCACGGTCGACCTTTCCTTCCCTGCCAACAAGGCAACCATGTATACCTATAAGGTTACGTTTTCCAAGGCAGACCTCAACAAAGCATCCTTTACCGTTAAGGCCCGGGTCGGCTCCAATAGCCCTGGCACCAACCTAAAATGGCTCGCCGCCAAGATTGCGCCTTCCGAGCGTGCAGAGGTGACGGCTTCGGGCGTTTCGGGCGAGTGGGTCGACGAGAATTCAGGTATCGACGCTTTTGACGCCTACAACTATCGCGTGACCGTTACGGGCGTCACGACAAGGGTAAGGCTCACGTGGAGAAGCGGGATCGAGCTCGACCCGTTCTTTAAGCAGAACCACGAGAACGTTGACGTGCAGAAAACCGTCAACGGCGGCTCGGTCGAATATGATGCATCTCCCGGCTCGGAAATTATTACCTTTTACCGAGCGGGCACCGGTAAGCCGACCGGCTGGGATGCCGACGACATCAAAGTTACGTGTTCGGCCGCACAGAACTAGCCGAAGCGATCCGCAAGCATAGATTTTGAGACCCCGCATGGGGCAAGAGATAGAACGAGGTAGGACCAGATGAGAACGGCAAAGCGCATAACAACCGCATGCCTGACTGCGATCATGATTTTCCAGGCGCTCGCGCCTTCCACAGAGGTGTTCGCGCAAGAGCTCGACGCCGTTATGGAGGCGTCCGTCTCCGCCGCGCGCGCCGCGGGCAATACTGCCCGCTCCGTACAGGATGCCGTGGCCACCTCGCTGCAAGATGCTGACCAGGCTACATCTGATGATGCCGCGACGACTCCGGGCGCCGATGCGGGCGCCACCGAGGGCGGCGACGGTTCTACCAACGCTGGCGAATCGCAGGACTCCACGACCGATGGAACCACCAGCGGCGATGCTCCAGCGGAGGGCGACGCGTCCCAAGACGATGCGGCTGCCGATGAGGGTGCTGCTGACGAAGAACAAGCGGATGACGCGGACGCGGATGCTGCTGATCAGGCAAACACTGCCCCCACCATCGCTACTGTCGAGGCCCTCAGGCGCGTGTTGGGTGACGGCGATGTCATCACTGACGACTCGGACGCCGTTACGGCCATTACCTTTGAGTCCAACGCCGACCTTATCGCCATCTCCAATACCGATCCCGCCATCTACCAGAACGCGAACATCTCCAAAGGTGGCTCGACCGGCATCGACTTCGACGTGTGCGGCGCGGAGATCGTGGACGGCCTGGGTAGCCTCACGTTCCAGGGCTTCGGCAGCGATGCCTACCCTTTCAAAGGCGCGCTCAACCTCGGCGACAGGACCCTGACCGTCAACAAGACGCTCTTCAACAACATCGAGCTCAGCGACGCCAACAGCACCGTAAAGCTCACCTGGAAGGGTACCGATGCCCAGCCCATCGTGGCCGCAAAGGTCACGGGCGCGGACAAGACGCTTGCTGCCACCGTTACCGTGGGCACGCCCAAAAGCGATACCGAAAAGGACATCTGCAAGCTCACCTCGCCGCTTGTGGGCGAGGTCACGGGCGCGATTGCACTTAATGCCACCTACACGACAAGCGCGAACAGCCCCCTGGCAGTCGATATGCAATCGAGCGCAGGCAACATGGGCTTGCTTGTGAACACCCTTGTCGAAGGAGCATCGCTTACGCTTGCTGGCCTCGCCCTGCCGGACAAACTCGATGGTACCCCCACTATCAACGCGACAGCCGCTGATGCCAACGCGGGGGGTCTTATCGGCGAGGCGCGGGAGGGTGCCACCGTCGCCCTACCAACTGGCATCGATGTCTCGGCGCTGAGCGTCGCAGGTAAAAACGCGGCGGGCGGTCTTATCGGTAAGGCCACCAACCTCACGCTCAACATCGCTGATGGCGTAACGGTTAAGCCGGCGTGCAACGTCGGCGATAAAGACAGCGCTTGCTCCGGTGGCGTCATCGGCGACGTGAGCTTTGCGCAAGGATTTATCGTTAAGCCCAATATGTTCGACCTGGGCAAGCTTGTGACGCTTGGCGCATCGCAACGCGCCGGCGCCCTTTTTGGTGTGGCCGATATTTCTAATGGCGACATCGTGGTGCAAGGCGGAACGTATAAGAGCAAGTTCACCTTACCGGAAGAAGTTAGCTTCAACGGCAGCTACGGTGGCCTTGTCGGCAAGGTGTTTGCGACGGCAAAAGGCGTCGATGAGCTGCTGCGCGCCTTTGTGGTCCAAAAGGATGCGGATAAGAAAACGTGCTCAATTGAGTTTGAACTTGCGGGCAAGCTGTCCGATACGGGCGGTGTTGTTGGCTATGTTGGCGATAGCGCGGACTCCAATTCGCAGCCTGTCGCCGTTGTGCTCGACGGCGTGACGGTTGCGTGCAAGGGAGATGCTTCGGCGCGAACGGACGCCGGAAAGTTCGGTGGTGCCGTGGGCGTTGTCGACGCGCGCAATGTCCTTGACGTGCGAGATTTCAAACTTACAAGCGACAATCCTATCGGTAAGGCGCAAAGCAACCGTGCCGCGGGAATTGCAGGCTCCGCGTGGAATGCTGTAATCAAATTCAGCGGCATCACGGATCTGTCGGGCGCAAGTTTTGCCGAAAACAGCACGACGGGCCAGCTCGTATACGAGAACCACAACGCGCTGATTTTTGCTGTCGGCGATGGCTCTGACGCTGACAAGGGTGCAGCGGGCTGGACCTTCAAACGTAGCAATACTGCCTCGAAGACGGACGACATCGCGACCTACGGCGAAGTTATTCGTCTGGGCGGCGACTTCATTAAGCTTGATGTGGACACTCATAAGTTGACCTTGCCGGATTCGCTGACGGCAGCTAACGGTGCCTACACCCTAACCTCTGTTGAGGATTTCGCCAAACTTGCAATCACCTGGCAAACCAACGGCTACTACTCCATGGTCGAGGGCGTTTCCGAAAACAACCCGAACATCTTGCAGTCCTCGACCATTACGGTGAACGGCACTATTGATCTCAAGGGCACGGGCCTGACGGGTTTCACGCAGGATCGTGCAGACGGCTCGCAAGTTTTCTCGGGAACGTTGAACGGCGGCGGCACAAATGGCAACGGCACAATCAACCTTGCCGTCGGCGAGCCGTACGGCAAGCGTGGTGAAGCTGTGCTCGACGGCAATGACACGAGCAACGGCAACGGCAAAATCTACCGCCACGGCCGCTTGGGCTTGTTCGCGGCCGTCAACGGCGCAACCATCTCCAACGTCACAATCGCTGGTTCCATGAAGTTCGATAACGGTTCGGCTATCGATGCCGGGTCGCTTGCAGGTACCATCGTCGGCAACCTGCCATTGTCTGGCGTAACGTGCAAAACGAATATCGCGTGTGATGATACGTTCGGCAACGAAGTGAACATTGGTGGTATTGCGGGCAGCGTGTCGGCGGCTTCTACGGTTGCGTTTAAGGATAACAGCAGGGCTCAAGCGACCATCGCTGCAACTAAAACGCTTAACGGCAATAGTCGCATTGGCGGCGCCATTGGTTATGTGGGCGATTATGGCTCGTCATTCAATGTTGCGGGCCTCGAAGTCGCCGGATCAATCGAAACCGGCAATTGCGCTAGCGGCAAGATTGCCCAAGTCGGTGGCTTTATCGGCTGCATTGTGCAGGGATCGAACGAGAAGAACGTCACCATTACCGGTCTTAGCTTTAGTGAATTCGCTATGACCGTGGGCAAGAACGGCGACAAGTTCAACGGCACCGGTGGTCTTCTGGGCTACAGCTGGGGCAACGCCATCGTCACCATTGGCGATGCTGCTGCGAGCGCCAGCGATAACGCCTATGCCCTCAAAACTACCAACAACACGACCGTGACCGCAAATAGCTCTACCGAGGTCGGCGGCCTCGTATACGCCGCTAGTGGACACTGGATCATCAATAATTATGCTATCAATTTGGGCGGAGCTTCCTTTACCGCTAATAATGCCACCACGCTTGGTGTTCTTATTGCTCGAGGCAGTACATCCAATTCGGATAATAGCTTTGGTGCCGAGACCAACTATAACGGTCTATATCTGGAGGACAGGGCTTGGTGGGACACCGCTTATGTTGTGGATGACGTGTCTATAACCGCCCCAAAGGTAACGACATACGACGAATGGCTTGCAAATGGCGTAAAGCCCGAAAGTAATCTGATCGATAACGGCTGCAATGCGGTTGTCTCGCTTCATACCAAGGACGAAAAGCTGGACATGAGCGGAGATCCCGCTAGAGATAATAGTTATCGAAATCGCATTGCCCCCGCTAATTCTTCTGATGGCTTTCCACAATCAAATGGTTCTGTTCGCTACTACTACAATCTTGACAAAGCATATGCGGAGGTAGGCAACAATCCGGAAAACGCTAGCAAAGAAAATTGGATGAACTCCGCAGAGTACTTATTACTTTGGTGTGCGTACCTGTATGCTCCTAGCGCGATTCAGGACTATATCATTCCGGGAAATCAGGCTATTTTCCAAGGAAACAATATTGGCACGAGCGACAGCGCGGGCGTGGAAATCAATTTAGATGGATACAGTTTCTATCCTACTGACCCCGCGAAGGGCTCAACGGTTACTGTGAATAATGCAACGATTACGTTCCATTATTCCGACATTAAAGCTGAGCAAAAAGGTAACAAAAAGAATAGCGAAGCCACGCAGCACGAAAATATGCACTGCGCTCTCATCGGAACCCATACGGGCAGCCTCAAGGTTAAAAATGTCACGCTTGCAGGCACCGTGGGCTCTGTTGTGAACGATGAGGGAAGTTCGTCCGGCGCACTTGTGTGCCGCTGTATCTATGGACCCATCAATGAGACTAATGTGGCGCAGCTCGAGATAGATGGTCTGACACTCGACGGCTTGACGGTCGACGGTGTGAATGACGATACCAGTTACGCTCCTCTGCTTATCAACGAGATGCAGACATGCGTGAACCTGAGCGCTAAGAATATTTCAACCCGTAGCTACGCGAATGGGGCCACGGCGGCAACCTCGCTCTTCGGCAGACTCGGCGTGGGAAAAAATTCCGATCAGGTGACGGCGAAGTTTGAGCAAATCAGCTTGCCCAGCCAAAAGAACAAAACGATCTTCACCCATGCGAGCCTGCTGGAGAGTTTTGGCTACGGAAGCACGAGCACGGGCTCTGCGGACTATACCTTTACTAAGGCCGATGCCGATGCGGGCAAGGTGACATATGGAAGCGAAATCGATGCCAAGGGGGAGTACTCCGGCAAGCAACTTTGGTATTACGATAAGGCGACGTATGGCACCAACGAAGGGTTTGTAAAGGTAAAGGGCGAGTCGACGGATGCCGAAAGGCCTTGGTTTAGCGACTATCTTCCTTATGTAGCCAAGGGAAAAGCCACCGAAAGCGGCGTTCAGTACCACGAAATCAAAGTCAACCAGCGTATTCCTAACTTTGTGACAGGCTGCGGTACCTATGGCGACCCGTACGCAATCACTTCGGCATTGGAGTTTAATACCGCTGCGAACTACATTAATAATGGTACCGCTCTCGACGGCTGGGAGGTGACCATCGCAAAGGACCAATCGACGCTTTGCCAACGTCGAAATGACGGCAACCGTGGCAATGAAGTTACCTATGTCTATAAGCAGACGAACGACGCCACGAAGAGGTGGGAGAAGAAGATTGGCGACAAGACCGATCCCAATGAAGTGCTTTCCGACGACACAATGCGTCGGTATCTGCAAAGCGCGTATTACAGCATTGAGCCAATCAATGACAACAAGATCACTCTAGACGCGGCGTCGTTTGGCGGGTTTGGCAACAAGGCCAATCCGTTCCGCGGTGTTATCGTTGGCAAGCCGGGTGCCTCGACTGCAACAATTGAGATTGAAAACAACAACGGCGAGCTTCGCGGCCTGGTTCCCTATAGCTATGGCAGCGTAGTGCGCAACCTCAACATCAACTATGTGAACGCATCGGCGACGATTACTTATTCTGCCAAGGATACCGACGGTGTCCCAACGTCGTTCTTTGGTGGCGTTATCGGCTGCATCCTTGGCGGCGATAACATTATTGATGGTGTGGTCGTGAATGGGACGACGGCCGATAGCCCTACAACTGGCTTTACGGTTGCTGGTGGCGGAACTAAGCCTCATCTTGTTCCGATCGGCGGGTACGTCGGTGCCATTGCGGGCGGCGGTGTGATCTTCCGCCATATGTCGGAGACATCTTGGCGCGCTGGAACCAAGGAAAAGTTCAAAAGCCGTGGCGAAGGTGGCGGCAACTTCCAGCTGTACGACAATCCTTATGTTGGTCGTGTGATTGATGGCTATGCCTTTAGCGAAGGCTGCTCCGTTGAGAACGGAGACGCTAACTACAAGATCAACGAGCTTGATGTGAATGACACCGGCTGCATAACCACAACCGATACGTATATGAAATTCAGCTGGGGTGCCGGCCAGCAAAACAACAAGGCTCCTAAAACTACAGTTAAAGATCGACAGGGTCTGCTTGTGCTGTCTGCAATTATCAACAGTGGCGCGGGTGCCGGAGCTGCTCATACCGACGTGACTGATGGCAGAGGCACGTATCGTGGATCGCATGCGTATGAGGGCAGTAGCGTCCACGGCCCCATCTCCTCGACGGGATACAAGTTCGGAAATGAGCGGTATGGCAAGGTTCGCAATGCGAATTACGCTGCGGTCGGAAAACCCGACGATGCCGCCGCAGCGAGCGATTTCGCGACTTCGGTCAACGATGATCTCAAGGCGCCGGGCAACCAGGGGTACCAAGGTCCGCTGGACGGCAAAGACGGACAAGATATTAACTCGCCTTACTTGGTTAAGAAATATGCAACCGATTGGCGCACTGGCTATGTGTGTGCGATGGGCGTTTGCGGCATGGATCTGCAGTTTGAGCAAGGCGCGCCCTATGATATGAGGGATTACGGCTCGGGGTTCTTGGGTCTTTCGGGCCGCTATTACTCAAACGCATGCGCGACCGACAAGAAGGTCAACGACAAAGATTTCATCACCCCGGGTATCGCCACCATCAACGGCAACGGCGCGACGATTAAGGTGAAGAACAATACGCGCGAGTATGTCGATGATGACTACAACATTGCAGGCGTAGGCGGCTTGTTCAGCACCATCAAGTTCTACTCGAATCAATTCAATAAAGGAAGCATTGAAGAGAACGGCAATGCAAACGTATGCAATCTCAACTTCGAGAGCTGCAACATTTCGCTTGCCTATGTAACTTCCAATGGGGCAGAGCAATCCACGTCGACGAGCAATACAAACAGCGGCTCGGTGGGAGTCGGCTGCCTTGCGGGCTCAACTGCGAACCAAGGAGTTTATGGCGAGGTCGCCTATGGCGTGTTCAAAAACGTGGACATTTCTAGCAGTACCGTAGCCGGAGGCTGCACGGCCGGTGGCCTCATCGGAAGCGCTGGCGTTATGAGCCGCAGCGCCGATGGCGCCAACGGTTCGATTGTGACTTACGGGGGAGGAGTGTCCTCTCCGGTGCAGCTCTATGACTGCTCGTACACTGGTCTTAACGTCACGGGAAAGAAGAACGTTGGCGGCTACGTGGGTACGGTTGCCTCGGCGTGCGGCGTGTGGACAACCGTGGCCGAAGGAGTGGGCGAAAAGACTGTTGGCGCGAACTCGACCATAACTGCTACGGGACTAGCCTCAGAATGCCGTGCGGGCGGTGTGTTCGGTTATACCTCCAGCAACGTATCGGTGAACACCAATATTGGCACCACGGTAGCCGCCGCATCGAGCACGGCGGTCATCTCCAAGGTCGATGTGCTCATCACCGGAGAGACTGCGGGGCAGACGGAAGAACAATTGAAAAATATGGGTGCCGGCGGCGTGGTCGGAAACGCCTATAGCGGTGTTATCTCCATGAGCAACGTGCGCATTGAAGCCGGAGGCGGCACCGAGAACGCCACTATTGGCGATAAGACCGGAAAGAATTCGAAGATTCGCAATGCGGGCGGCCTGATCGGGAAGGTTACGAGCGGTGGTAGCGGCTCCAACGCGTACTGGTTCAAGGACTGCGGCGTCAAGAATATCAACATCGCTGGCACCTACCAATGTTCAGGCGGGCTTATCGGCTACTACTTCAGCAACTTGGGCATAGCCTGCAACAACGTCGCAATTGAGAACGCTGCGATCAATGGCAGCTGGAGCGGCGGTCTACTTGGCGCGATTAACAGCGGTTCCGACGTCATCGATGTCACCAACACAAAGGTTTCCAACACCACGTTTAGCGGAATCTCCAACGGTGGAATTGCGGGCGATGGACGCGGCCAGTTCCATCTGGTAAACGTGCTCATGGACGGCAACACCTACAAATCCGGCGTTAAGCAGGGCGTGCTCTTGGGCGAGGTTGACACAAGAGATAATCAGTACGGCCTCTTTGCAGCGGGCGTGGACGTAAAGCCTGGCAACAGCAAGACCACGAGCGACCTGCCACCGATGGTTTACACGACCAATACGGCCGCCGTTAACAAGAAAACCTACATCGCGTTCGGAGACTACAGCGACAGGCTCGACGTACCCGGCAAGGACACCACGCTCTACGGTGCGGACGATACCGCTACTACGGCTGCAAGCCCATACGTGACCACGAGCCCCGTGAGCACGCTGGCGGTGCGTGCCTCCAACGACGACACCACTGATCGCTATCTGTTTGGCGACGGTGTCGCCATTGACACCGCGACGACCATCCAGAGCGAGGCAGGCACCAGTGTTGCCGGCCGCTACACCTATACCAATATCGGCGGCATTAATGATGCCGGCGCGTACCAAAACACGAGCACCTATAGCGCGGACAGCCCAAGGCCCACTTTCAACACCAACAACGTTACTTCGGGCAAGAAGGTTGCAAACGACTTCCCGGTACTCATGATTCCCGGCAACGACACGACGACGGTCGAGAAGTATCTGAACATCGTGACTAACGGCGGCTTTTCTGATGCCCGCCGCCTCAACGGCAGCGCCAAGCACGTGACCGCCACCGCCGAGGTCTTCTCGCTTGCCGATAACGGCGCCTTCGTCAAGGACGCAATCGCCTCGCAAACGCCCACGCTCAAGGTGCTCAACAACGGCACGAGCTCCATGGTATTCCGCGCGAGTACCGACTGGGACAACGAGCGGGGCCGCTTCACGCTGCTCACGGTCACTTTTAGCGAGGCCGGCCAGAGCTACCGCGTGCAGGTGCCCATCATCGTTAAGCGCATGCTCGAGATCGACTTTACCGCCACCTACTCCGAAGGTGCGAACTTCAAGGCTGCCGACTATGCGACAAAATACGACAAGCACGTGCTTGTGAGCAGCGGCGACACCATGACCGGCTACCTTACCTGGACCTATGGCAGCGCTCGGGGCGAGGCGGTCGAATACGGCTGGAACACGCTGCTCGAAGCCGGCGGCTCCATGGGCCCGCTCAACAAGAGCATCACCTTCGGCGCCACGCTGCCCGAGGGTACGCAGCTCACACTCGTGGACACTGCTCATAACAACCGTGAATACCACTGCACGGTGGGCGCGGGCGGAGCGGCGTCGGTCAAACTCACCGAGTTTGTGGACGCTAGCAAGAAGGCCTACGTCGAGCCGTGGCTGAGTGAAACCGTGGGCGTGAAGGCCGATGAGGCCAAGGAGGACAAGGACGGCGCTTGGGTCAAGCTCGCCGATGACGAGGTCAAGGACAAGAGCCAGGCCGAACTCGCGAAGATGGCTGGCGCCAAGGTCGATGGCGCGTACTACCGCGCGCGCACTTCTTCCGACGCGACGGGCACGTTCTATACCCTCTCCGTTGATAAGGAAGAGCCCAAGAGCGAAAACTTCTACTTGGTGGTGCGCACGCCGGCGGGGTCCGCGGGCGTCAACGGCTACACCGCCACCACGGTGGACACGAGCCTTAACGAGCACATCAACTACCTGCTGCGAGGCAAGATAGCAGCCGACGACAAGGCTGCCGAGGATGGGCACCAGAATACGGCCTCGACCTATAGCGTGACATCCAACTACACGCACGGCCTCATCGATAACAACAAGAACGGCATCAAACAGATGGAGCTTAACGATGTCACCTATCCGCTTACCATGAAGGTAAGCGACACCGTGAAGTTCGACTCGAACCAGCAATACACAAGCTCCGACGCGCTGTACTACCAGCTGGATTCTTCGCTCGTGAACTACGGGAAGAACGGTAGTGCTGCGGGTGCGCATGGCTACCCGACTGGAACCCAGGGCACGTATTCGTTCTACGTGACAGTGGGGGGCAAGTACTACGCCCCGCATGCCTCAACCGTGAACGGCAAGACGAAGTGGACATGGGGGGAGGCCACCGCTGAAGATCATCGCGCCGCTACGGGTGTATGGACCGCGGACGGTACGGACATGAAATTGACGCTGGCCGACGCAGGTCTTGGGGCAATTGATCTTTCCGGCATTCGCGAAATCGCTAAGAACCATGGCAGCGAGTTCACCATCACCATGGAGGCGAATCTCGCCATGACGGAGCCTGCGTGCCAGGCTGGTATTATCGCTTCGCAGAATGGCGGCACAGATAAGTACACAAAGCCCAACTACCGTGCGTGCCTCTCTACGAATGATGAAACGCTCAGCACCAGTAGCAACTCGGCATACATCGACGGCAAAGCTGGATACTACCGCATGGACGTGGGCTCCTCGACTATTGCGCTCGAGGCTTCAAAGAAGTCGCAGCTGGGCATCAACATCGATGACCTCAAGTCCGCCGACGGCGAGATCGCTCTGGTGGGAACGTATGATTTGTCCAAGCTCGCGGGTGCCGAGGCCATGATCTCCAATGCCAGCACGGTGACGTACACGCTGAGCTTGCAGAAGCGCCGCCAAGATGATGGTCGTTATGATGCGGTCGACAACATCTCAAGCTACATTACGGTGCTCGGTAGCGACAAGTTGGCTAACGGCTCTTTGAGCGCCGATGGCAAGAACTACGTATTTACTGATAGCAAGGGGGCTGGCGGCGCGTTCGCCACGCGCGACGGCAACAGCCTTGCCTTTAAGCATGCTTTCCGCGTTAAGGTGAACACGGATGTTGAGGGCAAGGACCAAACTTATGCCAACTACCGCTTGGTGCTTACGGCCCATATGTTCGGTGGCGGTGTCAACGACACGCCGGTTAACGTCAGCAACCTCGCCGGCTATGCGAACTCTGACTACGTGACGTACACGCTGGCGCGCATCAACACCAAGGGCATTCCCCACGAGACGAAAACCAACTAGCCACGCGAGGGGCGGCAACCACCCGGTTGCCGCCCTTTTTTTCTTGTTCGCCTGACCCGCTGCTGTCCCAGATACCCACCAACTTTCCAGCTTTCCACCCAACTTACCACCTAAGGTGGAAAGCTGGTAGGTTAGCTGGAAAGCTGGTAAGTTAGGTGGAAAGCTGGAAAGTTAAGTGGAAAGTTGGGAAGCAAGTGGAAAGCTGACATGTTAGGTGCGGACTGACGAGGGGTTAATAATTGCACAAACCATACCAGCCAAACAAAAAGATACCAATCTGGTTGGCAAAACACCGTCAATGAGCCGCGAGCCAACTAGCTGCGTAAATAAAATGTTAGCGCCGGGCGATTTTAGCCGCTAATAGTCAAACTATTTTGACCAATCC
>CAUBIC010000014.1 GCA_958435945.1 uncultured Collinsella sp.
ATTTCCCCGCGGGGGGAGTTTTCGAATCCGCCCGGGGGCACCAGAGGAATATCGAGCCCGGTACCGCTACGGTGCCGGGTTCTTCTGGTTCAATGCCATGTCAAAAACGAAGCGCCCGCTTGCTGGGGGAGCAAGCGGGCGCCTGTGAGCGAATATGTTTGCGGCGAGAGCCGTGATGAGCGGTGGGGTGGCGACTAGTTGGTCGTACCGGAATCGTCACCCGTGCCCGAGCCAGAGCCCGAACCCGAGCCAGAAAGTGCGACCGTCAGCGTAATCGTGCTGTCGGTGGACTGCTTGCCAGTGGGGGAGACGCCCGTAACGGTGGCATCCTCGTTACCGCTTACGGGATTGCCGTTCTGGTCACAGAAGCCGATGTTATAGAAACCGGCGTTGTTGAGCGCGGTGACGGCGGCGGAGATGCTCTTGCCGTACAGGTTGCCCGGAACACTGGCCTTGCCGGACTTCTTGGCAATGACGACGGTAATCGTGGCGCCGGGTTTCTGCTTGCCACTGGGGTTCCAGCTGATCACGGTGCCCTCGGTAACCGAGTCGTTCTCCTGGTAGCTAACGTCGACGCCAAAGCCTGCCATATCGAGGGCGTTGCGCGCCTGGGCCTCGGTCATGTCGGTCAGATCGGGGACGGACGTGGTATCCGGGCCGCTCGAGACCTTGTACGAGATGGTCGTGCCCTTCGCGACTTCCTTACCGGCTTCGGTGCCCTGCTCAAAGACCTGGCCCTCATCGGCCTCGTTGGCCTCCTCGGAGGCGTTGCCCTTCAGGCCAACGCTTGCCAGCGCGGCCTCGGCCTGGTCCTTGGTCAGGCCGACAAGCGGGGGAACCTCAACCTTCTCGGAGGGCTTGGGACCCTTGGAGATTACCAGGTTCACCTTGGTGCCCTTGGCCTTCTTGGTGTTGCCGTTGGGCGTCTGCTCGGCGACCTTGCCCTCGTCGACATCGTCGTTGTAGCTTTGGTCGATGGTGCCGACCTCGAGGCCGGCTTCCTTGATCAGCTCGACGGCAGTCTGCTGGTCCTTGCCCAGCACATCGGGCACGGTGACCTGCTCGCCGCCAAAGAGTCCTGTGGCAAAGGCCACCACGATGCCGATGACGGCAACGGCCGCCACCACGGCGGCGATGATCTTGTTCTTGTTGGATTTGGGCTTTTCGACCTCGTAGGAGCCGGTGGAGCCCGAAACGGAGCTACGGGCGGTATTCTGGCCGCTCACGCCCGAGACGGGACGCACCATGGCGCGCGTTTGATCGGAAAGCTCGCGAGTCTTGGTGGCGCCCAGCTCACCGGGGGCACCGATGATACGCGTGGGCTCCGAGACGTTGGCGGCACGGCCCGACAGGTAACTATTGAGCACCTGACGAAGCTCGTCGGCGGTCTGGAAGCGGTTTGCCGGGTCCTTCTCCATGCACTTGAGGATGATGCGCTCCAGGTCGGCATCGACGCCGGAGTTGATCTGGCTCGGCGGGATGGGGAGCTCGTTGACCTGCTTGAGCGCGACCGAGATAGCGTCGTCGCCGTCAAAGGGTACGCGGCCGGTGGCGCACTCGTACATGACGACACCCAGCGAGTAGATATCCGAGGTGGGGCCGAGGTCCTGGCCGCGGGTCTGCTCGGGGCTTACATAGTGGGCGGTGCCCAGCACGTTGTTGTCCTGCGTGAGATGACTGTTCTTGGCGCGTGCGATGCCAAAATCCATTACCTTGATGTTGCCGTCGGGCAGCACCATGATGTTTTGCGGCTTAATGTCGCGGTGGATGATCTCGTGCTTGTGTGCGACCGAAAGCGCGGAGCTAATCTGCGAGCCGATCTGCGCGACCTTCTTGGGATCGAGGGCGCCGTGGCTCTTGATGCCGCTCTTAAGGTCGGTACCGCGCAGGTACTCCATGACGATGTAATAGGTGTCGCCGTCCTTGCCCCAGTCGTAGACGCCCACGATATAGGGGGAGGACAGGCCGGCCGCTGCCTGGGCCTCCTGCTTAAAGCGGGCGGCGAAGGTGGCGTCGCCGGCATACTGCGGCAGCATGATCTTGACGGCAACCGTGCGGTCGAGGACCTGGTCCTGTGCACGGAAGACGGTCGCCATACCGCCCGTTCCCACCTTATCCTTAAGGAGGTATCTTCCCCCGAGGACCCTCTGTTCCATTCCTGCTCCTAACATAACTATTCGCTCAACGATGTGTGTGGTACCAAATGTGTGGCCGCTGGGGCCGTGTGGCGCGTTGCCGCTAGCTCATCGGCCGTGGCGTGCCCCAAGTATCCGCCTTGATCACGGGCATCACGCTCCCTGTGCGGCGAGCGCCGCGGTCAGGACGATGCCGGCAATCTTGGCTGCCTCGACGTCGTGTTTGTCGTAATCCTCCAGGGCCACCGAGATGGCGACCGTGGGTGAATCGTAAGGTGCGAAGCCGACGAACATCGAGTTGACGTTGGTGCCGCCGATCTCGGCCGTACCGGTCTTGCCGGCAACCTTGACGCCCGGAATCTGGGCATCGGTGCCGGTGCCGGACTGGACGACGGCGAGCATGGCCTGCTTGACCTGGTCGGCCGTGGCAGAGCTGACAGCCTGGCCCAGCGAGCGGGACTGCGTGGTCTTAACCACGGTCCCGTCCGGGGCGAGTATCTGTGACACAAAGAACGGGTCCATGACCACGCCGCTGTTGGCGATAGCGGCAGCGATCACGCAATTCTGCATGACGGTGGTCTGCGGGCCAGGTGTGTGGTCCATGCCGACGGGCTGGCCGGCGCCTGCCCAAGCGGTCTCCCACTCGGTCATAAGCGAAGGGTCGGCCATGATGGAAGCCGCGGTGGTCAGATCCTGACCGAGCTTTTGACCGTAGCCAAAGGCGTTGGCAAACTGGACGAGCGAGTTGGCGCCGACCTCGTTGGCCACCTGGCCAAAGACGACGTTAGACGACACGGCGAAGGCCTGCTGCAGGCTGATGGTTCCGTAGCTTTCGTTGGCGTAGTTGGTGACCGGCGCGTTGCCGATGTCCATGGAGCTGGGCGCCTGGTACGTGCTGGTAAGGCTGGCGGTGCCGGTTTCGAGCGCCGCGGAGAGCGTGACGACCTTAAAGGTCGAGCCCGGGGTGTACAGCGCGTCCATGGCGCGGTCGTACATGGAGCCGTCCTCGCCACCGCCCGACTGCATCAGGGCATCGATGTTGGTGTTGTCATAGGTGGGCGAGCTCGCGCACGCAAGGACCGCACCGGTACGCGGATCCATGACCACCACAGCGCCCTTAAAGCCCTTGAGCGCCTGCTCGGCAGCCGTCTGGATGCGCGAGTCGATGGTAAGCTTGGCGGTATTGCCCGGCTGGGTCTGCCCCGCGAGCGACGCGATGGCGTTGTTCCAGCTGGAGTAATCCTTGGAGCCGGTGAGCGTATCGTTCATGACGCTCTCGATGCCGGCGGTGCCGTATTGCTGGCTCACGTAGCCCACCACGTGTGCGGCCATGTTGCCGTTGGGGTAGGAACGGGCGTAGGTGCCGTCCTCCTGTTGCAGCGACTCGGCTAGCGTCACGCCGTCAGACGTGATGATGGAGCCACGCTGGATGTACTTGGAGCGGGCGATGGTGTGGTTGTTGGTCGGCATGTCCTGATAGTCCTTCGCCTTGATGACCTGGACATAGGTGAGGTTGCCGATAAGGATGGCGAACAGCGCCGTAAAGGCAAACACGGCACGAGTCAGACGGTTGGCAAGCGCCACGCGGCCGAGCACGCCG
Source organism: uncultured Collinsella sp. (assembly GCA_958435945.1). Taxonomy (GTDB): domain Bacteria; phylum Actinomycetota; class Coriobacteriia; order Coriobacteriales; family Coriobacteriaceae; genus Collinsella. The sequence continues at coordinate 3,736 of CAUBIC010000014.1, forward strand.
GACTCAGGCGTGTCGAGCAGGCGACGACGCATGCGAGAGCCCGCGGAGTGGTTGCCGTGGCTGTAGGAAGGCACGTTGGCAAAACGCGTACCGGTCGGGGCAGCGGCGGATGCGACCTGGTCATCGGTGATGGCGGCCATGGTGCCGGTGCCGGTGAGCTCGGCTTCGCGTCCGGTTGCCTCGTCGCCGGCGCGCAGCAGCAGCGCGACGATGATAAAGCTCGCCAGCAGCGAGGAGCCGCCCTGGCTCATAAAGGGCAGGGTGACGCCGGTCAGCGGGATCAGGCGGGTTACGCCGCCAACGATTAAGAATGCCTGGAAGCTGATGGCCGCCGTAAGGCCGGTCGCGCTAAAGGCGGCAAGGTCGGACTTGGCGCGGGCTGCCGTGGTGAGGCCACGCACGGCAAAAAGCATAAACAGGATGAGCACGGCGCCGCCGCCCAAAAGGCCCATTTCCTCGCCGATGGCCGAGAAGATAAAGTCGGACTCGACGACGGGGATGTTGTTTGCCATGCCGTTGCCGATGCCGACGCCAACCAGGCCGCCGTCAGCCAGTGAGTAAAGTGACTGTACGATCTGGTAGCCCTGGCCCTGGGCATCCTTAAACGGATCGACCCAGACCTGAAAGCGCACTTGCACGTGCGACAGGAACTTGTAGGCGCCCACGGCTCCAACGGCCAGCAGCGCAAGGCCGATGATGACGTACGAAAAGCGTCCCGTGGCAACATAGAGCATCAGCAAAAAGATGGTGTAGAACAGGACGGCCGAGCCCAGGTCGCGTTCGAAGACGACGATGAGCAGGCACACGCCCCACACGGCAAACAGCGGCAGCAGCAGGCGGAAGCGCGGAATCTTGAGGCCCAAGATCTTGCGGTTGGAGATGGAGAGCAGCTCGCGGTTCTCGGCCAGATAGCCTGCCAGGAACAAGACGATGAAGACCTTGGCGAACTCGCCGGGCTGGATGGTGAAGCCCGCGATGCGAATCCACAGCTTGGAGCCCGAGATCGTGGTGCCGATAAAGATCGGCAGCATCAGCAGGATGATGCCGATAATGCCAAAGGTGTACTTGTAGCGCATGACCACGTCGAGGTTCTTGACCAGTGCGAGCGTTCCCACCATGAGCGCCACCGAGACAAACAAGATGATGAGCTGCGAGATGGCGAGGTCGGGGGCCAGGCGCGTCACGAATGTGATGCCGATGCCCGAGAGCACAAAGACGATGGGCAGGATGGCGGGATCGGCGCCGGGCGCCAGGATGCGTACGGCGATATGCGCCGCGGCGAAGGCGGCGAACAGGCCGATCGGCACGGCGAGCGTCTCAAAGGAAATCGTGGCACCCGCGGTGAGCACGTACATCGCATAGAGCAGGATGACGGGGAACGCCGAGGCGATGAGCAAGAGCAGTTCGGTGTTGCGGCGACTCATAAGCGGCACTCCCTTTCTAATTCTTATCGGAGGCTTCGGCCTCGGCTGACTGTTCGGCGGTTTTCTCGGAATCTGACTCGGAGGTGGATTCCTGATTGGTGTTGTCGCGAATCGTTTGCGCGTCAATCACCTGACGGGTCTGCTCCTCGTCAATCTGATGGCGGTACTTGGAAATGGTGTCCTGCGCATCGTCGACACTCGTTTGCGGAATGCCTGCCTTCAGGCGGTTTTGCGTGTCTTCGGGCAGGTCGGACAGCTTGATGCTGGTTTCGCTTTCGAGCCAGTGGAGCTCGACCCCGAGCGTCTTGCCGGGCAGGCCGCGCCAGACGGCGACATTGCCGTGGTAGGTTCCCAAGTAATAGGAGCCGGTGACGCCCGTGTATGCCCAGATGCCTGCTATCAGCACAAAGACAAGGGCCAAGACGGTGGCGATGGTGACATTGCGGCGTCGGACGCGTTTTGCCTCGCGCATGACGCCGTCGTCGACCAGGTCGACGACCACCACGGTCACATTGTCGTGGCCGCCGGCGGCGAGCGCCGCGTCCACCAAGTTGTCGACACAGATCTGTGCGCTCGAGGACTGCGTAGCGATGTTCTCGATATCGCTATCGGGAATCATGCTCGAAAGACCGTCGGAGCACAGAATCAGGCGGTCGCCTTCCTCGATGTGCAGGGTAAAGTGGTCGGCATACATAGCGGGATCCGAGCCCAGCGCGCGGGTGATGACCGAGCGGTTGGGGTGGACGCGGGCCTCGTCGGCCGTAATCTCGCCGGCATCCACGAGCTCCTCCACGTAGGAATGGTCGCGGGTCACGCGGATGAGCGTACCCTCGTGGAGCAGGTAGGCGCGCGAGTCGCCCACGTGGGCGATGGCGAGCGTGTCGTTTTCGATGTAGGCGCAGGTGGCCGTACATCCCATGCCGGGTTTGCCCAGGCCGTTGAGGGCGGCCTCGATCACGGCGGCGTTGGCGGCCTCGACGGCTGCGGCCAGGCGCGCGGCGTCGGCGGACTGCGGCGCCGTCTTGGCGATGGTTTCGACGGCGATGGAGGATGCCACCTCGCCGGCGGCGTGTCCTCCCATGCCGTCGCACACGCAAAAGAGCGGCGACTGCACCAGATAGGAGTCCTCATTGTGCGGGCGCACACATCCGACGTCGGAGCGGGCGCCCCACATAAGCTGTGTGGTGGTGCCGGCGTCGTAGGTCGAGTCGGTCTCGATGCGCTCGTCGGTCAGCGGCTCAAAGCTCATGGTCGAGCCGGGATCTTTGAGCTTTGCCTCCACGGCGGCGACATCGATTTCGGCGGTGTCGCCGGGGGAGACGGTGTCGGCATCGTTGCCCGACTCGGCGTCGGAGACGTCCGGAAGGTTGAGATCTTCGGTTACGCGGTCGGCGGGATCGCCGTCCTGCTGCGGCTCGACGGCCGTCGGCTCGGGCGTCGCAAAGTGCGACGGCGCGGGCGTGCTCTGGGGTTGAGCGGAGGGCTCGGGAGCTGCGGCGGGCGCGGCAACGGGCTGCTCGACTTCGGCAGGCGTTGCGGGCGCGGGTGCCGCCTCGCTTGCCGGGGCGACGGGGAATACCGGCGCGGCAGGCTCGGGGGCGGCAAACACGGCAGCGCTCTCGTTAATCGCCTCGGCGACGGGCTCGGCAAAGTGAGCCGGTGCGGGCGTTGCCTCCGGTTCCGCGGACTGCTCGGCAGCGTGCGCGCCGATGGGGGCGTCGAGCTGCTCGGTGTCGGCGTCCTCGTCATCGACGAGTGCCGGATATTCTTGAGTTACATGCGAAAGAGGCAGGGAGAACACGGTGTCCTCGGGCTCCACGGTCGCAGGGCGCGCCGGAGCGGCATGAGCCGGCGCAGCTGCGGGGGCAGTTGGCGTCTCGGGCATGGTTGCGGACTTGTTCTCCTCGTCGATCATCGACGGTTCACCTTCATGACCACGTCGCCAATCTGGACTTCATCGCCCTCGCGCAGCGTTGCGGGCTCCACCAGCTGACGGCCGTTAACGAGCGTGCCGTTCAGCGAGTTGAGGTCTTCGATGATGAGTGCCGGGCCCTGCAGCGAAAAGCGTGCGTGCGAGGCCGAGACAAACGGTTCGTTGATGCAGATGTCCGAGGACGGCGAGCGGCCCACGATGACGGGGCCGAGCATATCTACATGGATGCCACGGATGCCGCGCGGACCCTTGTCCACATCGATCGTCCAGATAGCGGAGTCGCGGCGCTGGCCGCGTACGAGTCCCACGCCGGTTTTCATGACGGCGAACAGGAAGATGTAGAGCAGGGCGACCAGGACGATGCGGCCTGCAAAAAGGACGATATCGATGTTCATAAGCGACTATCCCCTAAATTCAAAGGTGCTCAGGCCAAACGTCAGCAGATCGCCGTTGCGCAGCGGGCAGCGCGTGATGCGGCGGTTGTTGACGAGCGTGCCGTTGGTGGAATTGAGGTCCTCGATCGACCAGTCCGAACCGGTAAAGGTGAGCTGGGCGTGACGGCGCGACACGTTGGGGTCGCGCAGGGCGATGTCCGAAACCGAACGCTCGCGACCGATGGTCACCTGCGCGGAAGTGATGCTGTGGCTCTCGCCGCTCACTACGTCGACGAGCTGGGCGAGCGGGCGCTGCGGGGCGCGGGTGCTCGCCATGTTGGAGGCAATACCGGCCGCGGCGCCAAGGCCCACGGCGGCGCCGGTCGCGGCGGCTCCGCCCATACCGGCGAGGGCGTCACGAGAGACGGTCTGCGGCACGGGGATGGGCGCGGCGGCGGGGTCGGGGACGTTGGGCGCAAAGGGATCGGCCATGGCGAGCGGGTCGGGAGCGACGGCGCGGGGCGTCGGCTGCTGGGGCATGGCGGCGGGGTGCTGTTGCTGCGGAGCGGCGAATTGCTGCTTGCCGGCGCGGGGAGCGCTGGCGGCGCGGCTTGCGGCCGAGTTGTTCTGGCCCAGGCCATTCTGGTAGGCGCGCTCTTCCTCGTACAGACGACCGAGCGTGGGGGCATCGACGTTCTCGGCAAAGACCGAGAACTTACCGGCACGCAGCTGCGGGTCGATCATAAAGCGAACGAGGGGTTCGCCGACAAACACATAGCGGCGCTTTTCGGCCTGTGCTTTCACAAACTCGCGGACTTCGCGCGAAAGCTCGGGGTAGAACGGGGCGAGCATGGGATCGTCGTCGGCGGCGATCAGGATGGTATAGAGTGCCGGCGCGGTGTTGACGCCGTTGATCACCAGAGTCTGATCCTCCATGTCGCGAGCGGCCTGCTTGGCAAGCTTCTTAAAGGAGAACGGGGCACGGGTGGCACCGAAGATGCCGGCCACGTGGTCCTCGAAGATGTTCAGGAAGTTCACGAAAGATCACTCTCCGTATAGGTTCTTTGGTATCCGAGCAAATATAGGCATATCCCAACAATTATAGAGGATAGGGTTCCCGCAACCGCCGCCTTGACGACGACCGCGGCCGCAAGGCTGGCAATTTCCATATGGTGTGCAAGACAGAGCGACGCCGCGGAGCCTATTCCGCAGCCGGCGATGGCAGCGATTGCAGTCAGGTTCGAGCCCTGCTCGGCACGATTGGCATGGACGTTGAGCAGCAGAGATGTCAGTGCAGCTGTCGCCGCGACAAGCACGACGGCAGCCCAGAAGAGCATGTCTCCCAGCGCTGCGGCAACATCGCCGAGCCCCAGCACGCCTCCGGCGGAAAGCGCAACCGTAGCCAGGCGGCCAAAAAGCGCGCCCATCCCCGTGGCGGCCGCGGCGCTTGCCGGGCCGAGCCAAAAGGCCGCGATGCCGGTGGCGACCCCGGCGGCAAGGAGGACGTCGCCCGTTAGACAGCCAAGTGCCACCGCGCAGGTGAGCGCAGCGCTCGCGGCGGCCTCGGTGCGGCCCCAGGCGATCCACCAACCGGACATGGTGGCGGCAAAGAGCACCGCGACGGGCAGCATCGACAGGATGCCCTGCGCCTGCATGGTGGCGTTGGCCATAAGTACCAAAAAGCCCACGGCCGAGATAGCCGAGCCAATCTGCGGGGCCAGGCCGGCGGCCGCCCCAATCGCGATGGCCGCGGCAATAAGTCCGGGAAGCGCCGCGACGCCAGCCGTCTGCATGATCAAAAAGCTAAAGGCGCCGCACGTTAGCGCCGAGATGGCGCGCATGGTGTAATCGCGCGCGTGGCCCCAGCGCGTGCCGGCCCAGCCGAGTGCGGGGTCGACCTCGATGGTGTCGTCCTCATAGGGCAGCGATTCGATATCGTCTGCCGTGCGCTCGTCATCCGACAGCTCGCCCACCATCTGCTCTAGGCTGCGACGGCCCTCGCGCACGCTGCCCAAGCCGGCGAGCAGCTGGTCGCAAAATGCCTCGATGCTGTTGGGGCGGTCTTGCGGCATGGGGGAGAGGGCGCTCATGAGCGCAGCCTCGGCTCCCGGGGGAAAGTGCGGGATGAGCTCGCTGGGGTAGGTGGCACCGCCGATGATGCGGCCGAGCGAGTCGGCGGGCGTGGCGGCCATAAAGGGGGCGCTGCCGCACAGTCCCTCGTAGATCACGCAGGCGAGGGCAAAGACATCGGCGCGCTCGTCAACCGTGCCAGTCTCGATGTCGAGCTGCTCGGGTGGCATGTAGCCGATGGTGCCGCCGCGCGAGCCGCCAAAGCCACCGGCAGACGACAGCCGCGCCATGCCAAAGTCGGTGAGCTTTACATTGCCCGAGTGGTCGATGAGCACATTGGCGGGCTTAATATCCAGGTGGAGCACGCCGTTGCTATGGGCGAAGGCGAGCGCCTGGCCCAGCGCGTCGGCAATTGCCGCGGCCTCGTCAAAGGTGAGCGAATGGCCGTCCACGCGATGCAAAAAGTCGGCGAGCGACATGCCGTCGACATATTCCATGACTAGGTAGGCATAGGCGGTATCGTGCGTAAAGTCGATAACCTGCACGATATTGGGATGTTGAAGCATAGCGGCGGTGTGTGCCTCGCGCAGGACATCCATGATGTCGCTGGCGGGCATGCCGGCACCGCCTGTGAGGGGAATGCGCTTAATGGCGACGCGACGGCGCAGGTGCGTGTCGCGGCAAATCTCGATGGAGCCAAAACCACCGGTCGCAAGCGTCTCGAGCGGCTGGTACCGCTTGAGCAGCTCGCGAGAGCTGGTGCCCTCCAAGGGAACGTCCGGCGAGAACCGGGCGGTATGTTGCGAGAAAAGCGGCATGGCCAACCCTCGTGCGTTTAAAGTTCGTTTGCGAGCGGCGGGCCGGGGCCAAGCCGTTCGCGGTGGCATAGATGCTGCTAGTGTAGCACGCTCGGGCGCATGGTGAAGGTAGCGGGGCGAGGTGGCCTGTCTGGCTCGGCCTTAGTGCTTCTTCTTGTTCTTCTTCTGCTTGCGCTGTTTGGCCTTTGCGTTCTTGGGCTCGCTTTCCTGCTTGGCCTTGGCAGCGGCCTTCTCGGCCTTCATCTTCTTACGTTTGGTCTCGATGCGGAGTTTTTTGTTGATGCGCGCCTTGAGGAAGGAGCCAAACTGCTCGGCATCACCACGCACAAAGGTGTCCTTGGGGATCGTCACGCCCTGGTCGGCGAACATGGCCACAAAGATGCGTTCGCCGTCGAGTACGTGGTCGAGCTTCTCAAACGGGAAGAACTGCGACTTGCCGCTCTTGCCCCAGACCATCAGGCCGTCCTCGTTGGCGGCGACGCGGCGGTAACGGCCGCCCATGGACTCGTCTGCCTCGACGGCTTCGATAAAGTCGCGCGCGAGCGTATGGTGCAGATTTTTGCTCCACCAGGCCAAAAAGGCGCCGAACACGATCAGGACGACGCCGAACTTGATCCAATTGCCGCCGGCCACTAGCATGCCGATGCCGATAAGCGCGGCAATCGCAGCGGCGACGTACAGGGAGCCACGGCGCCTGGGCGAGGCGACCAGGCGGGCGAAATCGGTGACGAGGTCGTTTTCGTACTGATACTCGTTGAGGTACAGGATGCCGTCATCGGCTGCTGCCTGCGTCTCGAGCGCGACCTCGACCTGGTCGGCTGCTTCGGAGGGAACGAGGTTGCTCTCTGCGTCTGCCATGCTCTTTGGACTCCTATCGCGGCGGGCTCGCCGTACGGGTTATTATGAATGCAGTATGCCGTGCGACCGCATGGCCGCCGCGGCAACAAGACTCAGTATACCCGGGGGAGCACCCATGGAATCGTTGTACCGAAAGTATCGCCCGCTCACCTTCGACTCCGTGGTGGGCCAGCAGCATATCGTCTCGACGCTCGAGCACGCCATTACCGAGGGGCGCCTGTCCCACGCGTACCTGTTCTGCGGACCGCGCGGCACGGGCAAGACCACCATGGCGCGCATTTTGGCCAAGGCGCTGCTGTGCCGCAATGCCGAGGCGGCGCGCGCCGAGGGTGCGAGCGGCTGCATGCCCGATGGCACCTGCGAGGAGTGCGAGCTCATCGCCGAGGGCAACCACCCGGACGTCTACGAGCTCGATGCCGCAAGCCGTACGGGCGTGGACAATGTGCGCGAGGAGATCATCAACTCCGTTAACTTTGCCCCGGTGCGTGGCAAGTACAAGATCTATATCATCGACGAGGTTCACATGCTCACGACGGCGGCGTTTAACGCGCTGCTCAAGACGCTCGAGGAGCCGCCGGCGCACGTGATCTTTGTGCTGTGCACCACCGACCCGCAAAAGATTCTGGAGACCATCCTCTCGCGCTGTCAGCGCTTCGATTTCCACCGCATCGGTAACGAGGATATCGAGCGCCGCCTGGCATACGTGTGCGAGCAGGAGGGCTTCGACTACGACGACGAGGCGCTTGCCATCGTGGCGCGCCATGCCAAGGGCGGCATGCGCGATGCGCTCTCCACGCTGGAGCAGCTGAGCGTCTTCGGCAACGGCACCGTGCATGCGGACGATGCCCGCTCACTTTTGGGCGAAGTTTCGGACCAGATTCTGGGAGAGTTTACGCGCGCCATTGCCGATCGTGATGTCGCCGAGCTCTATGGGCTTATTCGCGCGCAGGTCGAGGAAGGTAACGATCTGCTGGAACTGACGCGCGACCTGGTGGCGCACGTGCGCGACGTGTATGTTGCCTGCGTTGCCGGTGCCCGTGCCGAGTTGTTTGAGGGCGGTGTCGAGCAGGCCGAGGCGCTTGCAGCCGAGGCTGCTGCCTTTGGCGAGCATCCTGCCGATCGTTTGGCTCGTGTGCTGACGGTGCTCGACGATGCTGCCTTGGAGATGAGGGGTGCGAGCGACGTGCGCCTGGTGCTCGAGATCGCCTGCACCCGCTTGACGCGTCCCGAGGCCGATCTGACCATTGAGGCCCTGGCCGAGCGCGTGGCGCGCTTGGAGGTCATGGTCGCCAACGCCGCGGTGCCGGCGAGCGTGGCTGCTGCAGGTGCCGCGCCTGCGGTTGTCGCGGCTGCACCTGCGGCGACACAACAACCGACACTGATCTCGGGTGCCCGAGCTGCTGCCCCTGCGGCATCTGCCGCTCCCACTGCCACGTCCGCGCACCAGGGCGGCATGCCCTGGGACCGCGGCGCTGCTGTTCCGGTTGCCCAGCCCGCGCCCAAGTCCGCGGCTCCTGCGCCGGCGCCCAAACCTGCAACGCCTGCACCTCAACCCGTTACGGCTCCGGCTCCCGCGCCTGCTGCATCGACCGTGCCGGTGTCCAAGCCCAACACTGCCGCTCAGGTTGCTGCCGCCGGCGCCGCCGAGACCCCCGCGGTCGAGGATGCCGGTGAGCTCCAACGCAAATGGGCCGAGGTCGTCGAGCGCGTCAAGGCTCGTCAGGCCTCCTATGCAGGGCTTTTGCTCAACGCTCGCGCCACGGCCGACGACGGATCCAAGCTCACGGTCTCGTTCCCCGCGGGTTCGACCTTTGCCATCAAGATGCTCGGTCGCGCCGACACACAGTCGGTGGTCCTGCCAACGGTCTGCGCGGTCTTCGGTCGTCGTACCGTCGACTATGTCTTGAATGGGGGTGGCACGCCGGCTCCTCAACATGAGGAGCATTCTCCATCTGCACGGGCTGCGGCATCTGCGGACCCGCAACCCGTGTCCTCGATGGTCCCTGCATCCTCGAGCGTCAGCGCGACGCAGCCAAAAGCGGCGCCGGTAGCGGCACCGACCCCGTCGGCGCCTGAACCCGCTGCGCCCAAACCGGCTGCTCCGGTCCCCTCGCCCAAGCCCGCTGCCACACCCGCGCCCAAGTCATCCGACCTGGCCAAGGCTCCCTGGCTGCGCTCCGATAACCCGGCCGGCGCTCCTGCCACGGGCAAGCTCCCGACCGAGCCCGCGCCCCGTGCGCCCGAGCGCACGTCCGCTCCCAAGGCTCAGCCGTCTGCACAGGCTGCGCCGTGGGAATCCGAGCAGGTGCCCTACGACGACGCCATGGTCGGCGGCTTCGCTGGCGATGCGAGCGGGGACGATCTTCCTCCGTTCGACGTGCCTGCCGCGGCGCCTGCGCCCGGCCCTGCCGCTTCAGCCGTGGCCCCCGCAGCTGCGACGTCCGCTCCCGCAAGCGACGACGTCCCCGCTGCCCCTTGGGAGTCCAACCCCGGCGCCGGCAGCCCCTTCGGCCACCAGGGCGCAGCCCCGAGCATTCCGCAGACCGAGGATGAGGCCAAAACCCTCATCCGCAGCGTCTTTGGCCAGGCCACCATCTTCAAGCCGGTGGAGTAACCGTGCGGGCGGGTATACTGCTCAAGAAGGGGTCTCTTTGTCCGGGCGCATCTGTATTTCGGACATGTGTAGCGTGGTGCCGCGTATCTCGCATTCGAGCAGGCAGGTACGCGACGGTCGTCCTAGGGTGCTGAGGTCGACACGATACGTCGCACGGCTGCCTGTATACTCGACTTGCATGTCGTTGGCAACTGCTCCGATTGTCAAAAAAGAGCCTGGCTCGGCATCAACAATCTTGGAATCTTTTATCTTGACCTTGAGCTCTTGGTAAAGGGACGGGCTGTTGTAGTAAACGGTCCGGGTCCCGTCGGTGCACTCATCGGTCGCTTCCCATTTGACGACGGGCTGGTCCGAGCTGGCTATCAGCAGTTCTGCTCCAAAAGCTATGGCATGGGTGACGACAACCAGCAATGCCCAGCCGACAAAGAGATAGAGAACCACATATGCAACGGGGTGTTTTGAGCGGATGTTTTGGAGCGCGTCGGGGGCATTCATGGGGCACCTCCAAATTGCTGTCTTTGACAATCAAATTTTACCATGCCGTCATGAGCGCCACCTCGAGCGGCGGTCCGGCATTTTGGTATCTAGCTGGATGCGGAAAATGCTGGGTTCCGGCTCTACAAGATTTAGCTTTCGATATTATGCGGATGCGAATTATTCAACTTTGCATAATCTTTTGGGCGCGGCTTGTACTCCAGGACATGTATATCGACTGAGGTAGCACGACCGCCCCGCTCGCTTGCCCCGCGGCGTGGTACGATTTTTGCGTTTGAAAGTCCCGCCGCGCTCCGGCTGCCCTTGCAGCTTGTCGCGCGGCCGCACGTAAAGGAGCCATCATGGCCGGTATGAACATGCAGCAGATGATGAAGCAGGCCCGAAAGATGCAGGAGCAGCTTGCCGCCGCGCAGGAAAACCTCAAGTCCCAGACCGTCGACGCCTCTGCCGGCGGCGGCATGGTCAAGGTGACTGTCAACGGCGAGATGGAGCTCGTCAACCTCACCATCGACCCCGATGCGCTCGATCCCGAGGACGTCGATATGCTGCAGGATATGATCATGGCTGCCGTCAACGAGGCTGTCCGCGGCGTCAACGAGCTCGCCAACAAGCAGATGGGCGCCATCACCGGCGGCCTCAACATCCCGGGCATGCCGTTCTAAGACGCGCATATATATGAGTGCCAACCATAGTCTGCAGAAACTGCTCGATGAGCTGGGGCGCCTGCCGGGTATTGGCCCCAAGTCGGCCCAGCGCATCGCCTACTACCTGCTCGAGGCCGACGCCGAGGAGGCACGCCGCCTGGCCGAGGCCATTCTGGAGGTTAAGCAGGAAGTGCATTTTTGCAGCCGCTGCTTTAATTACGCCACCGCTGACGAGTGCTCCATCTGCCAAGACTCGATGCGCGACACCACCCGCATCTGCGTGGTGGGTGAGCCGCGCGATGTCCAGGCGATTGAGCGCACGGGCAGCTACCACGGCCTCTACCACGTGTTGGGCGGTGTGATCAGCCCCATGGACAAGATCGGCCCCGAGCAGCTGCACATCCGCGAGTTGCTGGCGCGCTTGGGCCACGAGGATATCCACGAGGTCATTATCGCCACTAACCCCAATATCGAGGGCGAGACCACGGCGAGCTACCTTGCTCGCACCATCAAGCCGCTGGGCGTCGAGGTGTCGCGCCTGGCGAGCGGCCTGCCCGTGGGCGGCGACCTGGAGTATGCTGACGAGCTCACGCTCGGCCGCGCCATCGAGGCCCGTCGCGCAATCTAGGATCTAGATATCGGCCCGCCGACCTCGCGTTTCCCTGCGCGTTGCACGCGGTTGCCATAATTGGCCCCATGTTTGTGCATTTGTTGTGCAACAAATGCACTTTCCATCCGCTTATCGCGTGGATGCCCCTGTTCGTGTCCCGTATTTGCGCGTTCGTTGCGCAACCTTTTGTGTTCGCTGATACACTCAACTATGGGTTTGAATGAATGCGCCGCTTTCGAGCGGCGTGTTTTTGTTGGAGGAGATCGCATGCGGCCCGGGGGCACTCAGACAAAGCATGGCGCCGCGGTGCGTATGCGGCGCCGGTTGGGCCTGGCGCCTCGGGCGTGTGTGCTGCTGTCCTGTTCGCTGGCGCTGGTCGTTGCCGGCGTTTCTGCCTACGGTTTGGCTGTGCCACCTATGGTGCAAGCGCGTACCGCGCGCGAGCTGCGCGTGGGGCACAAGGCCAAAAGCGATTTGGGCACCACAACCGGATACGCTTGGGCGAGCGTAGTCACGCACGTCGTGTTTGGTGTCGACGACGCGGGCAGCGCCGAGGCGCCGGACAACGAAATCGCGCTTGCCAACGGCAAGACCATCGTGCTCACCAATACCAAGATCATCCATCACCTTTCCGATAACAGTGTTTCGGCCGTCGTAAACAAGGCCGAGCAGCAAAAGGGCCAGGATACGCAGCAGTCGGGGAAACCTGGCGGCTCCGGTTCGTCTGGTTCCAGTTCCGATTCGTCGAACTCGAGCGGTGGTTCCGGTTCGGGCTCCACCTCCGGCGGGTCCGGGGGCAACAGCTCGACGGGCGGCAGCACCGGTGGCAATACAAACTCCAGCGGCCTTTCGGCCGCCGAGGAGGAAAGCATACACAGCTGGCTCGTGACCAAGTGCAACATGCTCGATGGCTATGTCTCTCGGGCCAATGGTGCGGTCTCGACCTATAACGCAACAGGCGATACCGGGCCGTGCGATAGCCTGGCCAACGATATGTTTGTCATTCGCGCCGAGTTTGGCCGGCAAACGTTTTCTCCCCAGTCAAAGTGGTATCAGCAATACGCCAACCTATGGGGCTGCTACACCAACCTGTGCCAATGGGTGGGGCATTACGGCGATGACGACGTCGCGCTCAACAACTTCAATACCAAAGTGGCGGCGATCGCCCTATGACGAATAGCCTTGCTTCTAGCGCATCGTGCGCGCTAAACCGCGACCCCATGGTGGGCCTGCGCCTGGTGCGCGTTGGAGGGTTTGAGCCTGCTATTGCGCTGAGCCCGGATGAGCTACCCGTCTACCAGCGTCGATTTGCGATGCTGTTTGCCGACGACGGCACCATGCGCCGTGGCGGCATCGGCCGCGTGACGCGTGCCGTCAATGCCCAGGGCGAGGCCGTGGCGCTCAAGCAGCTCATCTTGCCGACGCGCGACGAGTTCGATGACGACGCCGCTTATGAGGCGCTGGTCGCTAAGTTTAAGGCGGCGTTTCGCGAGGAATACGAATGCCATCGCGCCCTTTCGGGCCTTAAAGGCTTTCCCCGCCTGTATGGATGGGGCGAGGTCGACGGTGTGCCTGCGATTGTCATGGAATGGGTCGAGGGCGAGACGCTTGCCCGCCTGCGCCCACGCCTTGCCGTGGACGATGCCGGTCGCTTGTCACCGCTCGTGGCCGCTCGCCTGGGCCGCGACCTGTTCGACTTGCTCTGCCGCATGAACCTGGTGGGGGAGGGCTTTGTCCATCGCGACATCTCGCCGGCCAATATTATGGTTCGCACGGCGCGCCTGCCGCTCGACCAACAACTTGTCGAGGGCACGTTCGATTTGTGCCTCATCGACTTTGGCTCGTCGCTGGCGCTCGAGCCCGCCTCTGCGGTGGCGGGAACCGGCGGCAAGGAGTCCTTTACAGAGCGCTACGCCACGTTGCGCCGCGCGACGGTTGCCTACGCTCCGCCTGAGATGCTCACCGACGATATTGCCGACCTGCGCGTTTTGCGCATGTCGCCGGCAATCGACGTGTATGCCGCGGCGAGCACGGTCTATGAGCTCATCGCCGGCGTCGCACCGTACGAGGTGGCGCCGAGCACTTCGGGCACCTCGGGTTCGCGCAAAAAGACGCGCGATATTGCCAGTCCCTATCGTCTCAAGATGGATACGCGCCCCGACTATCCCGCTGGCGCCCATGCGCCCGGTTGCGACCTAACCCAGCTGCTCCGGCGTGAGCCCGATGTGGCGCTCGCCGCCGCCGAGCAGGCACAGCAGATGGGGCTCGAGCCGGACTCCGAGGAGCTGCGCGACGCGCTGGCATTTGTCGATGCCCAGTTGTTCGACGTGGTCATGGCCTGCCTGTCGTGTAATCAGGGCGATCGTCCCGGGCCCGCCGCGGTGGAGGCGGCGCTTACGACGTTTTGCGACCACTACGCGCAAAACGTCGGCCGCTCGCTCCGCGGCGAGCCGCTCACGCCCTGTCCCATGGACGCGTCCGGTCGCGTGGTCCGTCGAGCTGCGATGATCGGCGCTGCGGCTGTCTGCGGCCTCGTATGGGCCGTTGTGGTGGTGTCGGCGGCACTGCTGGCGTCTGGTGCTCGTGCGACGGTTGCCGTGGGGTACATTTCGTGGTCCGGTACGCTGCCGGGTATCGTTGCCGCGCTCGCGCTGGCGCTGCCGGGCATGGCGGGTATTGCCGCCGGCGCCATGGCGCACGATCGTCGCACGGGGTTCCTGCATGGCGTACTGGCGCTTTCTGCCTGCGAGGTTCCGGTGCTGATCGCGGTTGCATGCACCGTGTTTTCCCAGCGCGCCGTAGCGAGCGGTTTCGTTGCCGCCTTAATTGCAACATACGCGCTCGTATGGTTTTTGCTGTCGATGGGTTTTGCCTTTGAGCTTCCCGTCGCGGCGCCGCGGCGCGCAAAAACCCAGACGGCGACGCCGCTTGCCGGTGGTGCCGCGGCGGTTCGCGCCTTTGTCGGGGCGACCGAGGAGTCGTCCGATACGAGTTCAACGACCAAGGAGGTCTAGGCCATGGCATCTCAAATCAAGCTCACCCCGTGCGGAGCCATGTTCGACATCTTTAAACGCGCAGCGCGCCTGAGCCATATCGAGCTGTGTGGCATGGTGCTTTCGAGCCGTCCGCTGGCCGATGGCCGCAGCCCCCAGAGCCGCGCCGCCGATCGCTCCTGGGTCTCGCGTTTTATCGTGCGCGCTCCGGTCGGCACGCTGCAGGAGCGCTATTTTGCCGATTACGGCACCTCGGCCGCGCGCATCATGTCGCATCTGGCCCTGCGTCGCCGCAACCCCATGAATGCCACGGCGGTGACCAACATGGTGTGCGGGCCCGCTGGCGAGCCCATGGTACGGGCGCTCGAGGAATGCCATCAGGATACGAACCTCTACCGTAATGCGGCCGAGCGTCTGTCGCAGGCGGCGGAGCTTATGCCCGCCGAGCGTGCCGAGGCCGTGCTGGTGCTGTTTGTCGCCGTTGGCTGCTCGGCAGATGTTCGCTCGTCGGTGACCTATGCCATCGACTACGCTCATGCGACCTGTGGCGGCGCCACGTCGACGCCGCGCTCGCTGAGCACCTCGACGGTCACGGGCGATCACGAGGTCGCGCCGGCGCATCCGCTGGGTCTGCTTCGCGTGCAAGACGGTTACGTGGTAAGTGCCCCGCGCTGGATTCAGCCGAGCGAGCAGGGCGTGGAGATCGGTGCGCTGGCGACAGGGGAGGGCGATATCACCGATGTGGGCGATGACGTTTCGGCTCGCCATGCCCACGTGTGGTGCGATGACCAAAATGCCTGGTACGTCGAGGACCTGTCGTCCACCAACGGAACCGTGGTGGTAAACGGCGCGACGAACGTCTGCACTCAGGTCGAGCCCGGCCGCCGCGCCCAGCTCAACCCCGGCGACGAGCTCAAACTCGGCGAATCCACCACCTACGCCATCCTCCTCGGCGCCCTCTAACTCATCCCCCCCCAAATAACTTGCGGTGAAATAGGGACTGATTAAGGCCGTTAACAGCAAAAACACTCCCTATTTCACCGCAACTGCTGTGGGGTTCCAGGGGACTGTGCCCGTCGGTGCCGGGCGCACAATAGTCACCCGAGGTAAACCTTTACCGGCCACCTATATTTGCCGAAATATGGCTTGACGGCGGGGTACAATAAACCCGCATGCGGATTTCCGTTGCGGGCGCCTCCCATCGCCGGGGCGTGCCCGGGAGCATCCGGCATGCGGCCTTTGCGGCGCTCGGTCATGTGCAAGACGGGTAGCTGGGCCTGTGGAGCGCGTACAGCCCTCCTCGCCTTGGCATGCCTTCTCTCCACGCCATGTACCTGCTGCTCAGTCTGCCTGCCAGATGATTGGAAGCAACAACGAAAATCCCATCACGCCAATATCCCGGCGATCGCCGGGGCCTGTATACCTATATGAGAGGAGAGGGGTATATGGCGCGTAAGTTTAAGTCTATGGACGGCAACGAGGCGGCCGCATATGTTTCGTATGCGTACACCGAGGTAGCGGGAATTTATCCCATTACGCCGTCCAGCCCGATGGCCGACCATGTCGACCAGTGGGCGGCCCAGGGTCGCAAGAACATCTTCGGCACCCCGGTCAAGGTCGTCGAGATGGAGTCTGAGGCGGGTGCAGCCGGTACCGTTCACGGTTCGCTGGGTGCCGGTGCTCTGACCACCACCTACACGGCTTCTCAGGGTCTGCTCCTGATGATCCCGAACATGTACAAGATCGCAGGCGAGCAGCTCCCGGGCGTTTTCCACGTCTCCGCGCGTTGCGTCGCTTCGCACGCCCTGAACATCTTTGGCGATCACTCCGACGTCATGGCCTGTCGCCAGACCGGTTTCGCCATGCTCGCCGAGGGCAACGTCCAGGAGGTCATGGACCTCTCGCCGGTGGCTCACCTTGCCGCCATCGAGGGTAAGACCCCGTTCCTTAACTTCTTCGACGGCTTCCGCACCAGCCACGAGATCCAGAAGGTCGCCATGTGGGACTACAAGGATCTGGCCGAGATGTGCGACATGGACGCCGTCCAGGCTTTCCGCGATCACGCGCTCAACCCTGAGCACCCGCATACCCGCGGTAGCCACGAGAACGGCGACATCTTCTTCCAGAACCGCGAGGCCTGCAACAAGGTCTACGACGAGCTTCCCGCCGTCGTCGAGGGCTACATGAAGAAGATCAACGAGAAGCTCGGCACCGATTACGGCCTGTTCAACTACTACGGCGCTCCCGATGCTGATCGCGTCGTCGTGTGCATGGGCTCCTTCTGCGACGTGCTCGAGGAAGTCATCGACTACCTCAACGCTCACGGCGAGAAGGTCGGCCTGGTCAAGGTCCGCCTGTTCCGTCCGTTCTCCATCAAGCACTTTGTCGACGTTCTCCCCGAGACTGTCCAGAAGATCGCCGTCATGGACCGCACCAAGGAGCCGGGTTCCATCGGCGAGCCGCTCTACCAGGACGTCGTCTCCGCTCTCTACGAGGCCGGCAAGACGGGCATCAAGGTCGTCGGCGGCCGTTACGGCCTGGGCAGCAAGGACACGCCTCCCGCGTCCGCGTTCGCTGTCTTCGAGGAGCTTAAGAAGGACGAGCCCAAGCGCGAGTTCACCATCGGCATCGTCGATGATGTGACCAACCTGAGCCTGCCCGAGGCCGAGGATGCGCCCAACACCGCAGCCCCCGGCACCATTGAGTGCAAGTTCTGGGGTCTGGGTGGCGACGGTACCGTCGGCGCCAACAAGAACTCGATTAAGATCATTGGCGACCACACCGACAAGTACGTTCAGGCCTACTTCCAGTACGACTCCAAGAAGACCGGCGGCGTCACCGTCTCGCACCTGCGCTTTGGTGATTCCCCGATCCGTTCGCCGTACTACGTGACCAAGGCCGACTTTGTCGCTTGCCACAACCCCAGCTACATCGTTAAGGGCTTCAAGATGGTCCGCGACGTCAAGCCGGGCGGCACCTTCCTGGTCAACTGCCAGTGGAGCGACGAGGAGTTCGCCGAGCACATGCCCGCCGTGGCCAAGCGCTACATCGCGAACAACAACGTCAACGTCTACCTGATCGACGCTATCGACCTGGCCGCCAAGGTCGGCATGGGCAAGCGCACCAACACGGTGCTCCAGTCCGCCTTCTTCGCGCTGGCCAAGGTCCTGCCCGCCGAGGACGCCCTGCAGTACATGAAGGACGCGGCTACCAAGTCCTACATGAAGAAGGGTCAGGCCATCGTCGACGCCAACCATAAGGCCATCGATGCCGGTGCTACCGCCTTCCGTAAGTTCGAGGTTCCGGCCGACTGGGCAACCGCCGAGGATGCCGCTCCCGTCGAGCTCTCCGAGGAGACCAAGTCCGCCATCGCCCAGCAGGTCAAGAACCTGCTCGAGCCCATCGATCGCATGGATGGCGACAGCCTGCCCGTTTCCGCCTTCGTCGGTTGCGCCGACGGCCAGTTTGAGCTGGGCGCCTCCGCATACGAAAAGCGCGGCGTCGCCGTCGTCGTTCCCCACTGGGACGAGACCAAGTGCATCCAGTGCAACCAGTGCGCCTATGTGTGCCCGCATGCCACCATCCGTCCGTTCGCGATGACCGAGGACGAGGCTGCCGCCGCGCCCGAGGCTACCCGCACGCTCGACGCTATGGGCCCCAAGGCCAAGGGCATGAAGTTCACCATGGCCGTGTCCCCGCTCGACTGCATGGGCTGCACCAACTGCGTCAAGGTCTGCCCCAAGGGCGCCCTCGAGATGGTTCCCACCGAGCAGGAGATGGACCAGCAGCCCGTTTGGGACTACATGGTCGAGAACGTCTCCGAGAAGAAGGAGCTCATCGCGGCCAACGTCAAGGGCAGCCAGTTTAAGCAGCCCTACCTGGAGTTCTCCGGCTCCTGCGCCGGTTGCGCCGAGACCGCCTATGCACGTCTGGTGACCCAGGTCGCCGGCGACCGCATGTTCATCTCCAACGCCACCGGCTGCTCCTCCATTTGGGGCAACCCCGCTGCCACCGCTCCTTACTGCAAGGACAAGGACGGTCACGGCCCGGCGTGGAACAACTCCCTGTTCGAGGACAATGCCGAGCACGGTCTGGGCATGGCCGTCGGTTACGAGGCCGTTCAGCACAAGCTGATCGCCGCTACCCAGGACATCATCGCTGCCGATGGTCCGTCCGATGAGCTCAAGGCTGCCGGTCAGGCTTGGATCGACTCCGTCAACGACGCCGAGGCCTCCAAGACCGCTGCCGCTGCCTACGTTGCCGAGCTCGAGAAGTGCGGCTGTGACGCTTCCAAGGCAATCCTCGCCGACAAGGCTTACCTCACCAAGAAGTCCTTCTGGATCTTCGGCGGCGACGGCTGGGCCTACGACATCGGCTTCGGTGGCCTGGACCACGTCCTGGCTTCCGGCCACAACGTCAACGTCTTCGTTTTCGACACCGAGGTTTACTCCAACACCGGTGGTCAGGCCTCTAAGGCCTCGAACCTGGGCCAGGTCGCTCAGTTCGCCGCTGCCGGTAAGGTGACCAAGAAGAAGTCCCTGGCCGAGATTGCCATGAGCTATGGCTACGTCTACGTGGCGCAGGTTGCCATGGGCGCCAACCCGGCTCAGACCCTCAAGGCCATCCACGAGGCCGAGGCCTACGACGGCCCGTCCCTCATCATCGGCTACAGCCCCTGCGAGATGCACTCCATCAAGAAGGGCGGCATGCAGAACTGCCAGGCCGAGATGAAGAAGGCTGTCGAGTGCGGTTACTGGAACCTCTTCCGCTTCAACCCCGAGGCTGCTGCCGGCAAGAAGTTCTCGCTCGATTCCAAGGAGCCCGCGGGCGGTTATCAGGAGTTCCTGATGAACGAGGCCCGTTACGCTTCGCTGACGCGTTCCTTCCCCGAGCGCGCCGAGGAGCTCTTCAAGGAGAACGAGCAGGCCGCCATGGACCGCTACGCTCACCTGCTGAAGCTCAAGACGGTGTACAACGAGGCCTAGGTCTCCCACCGCAGGATCTGAGGGCTGACCTTCGCGGACGTCCTCGGACATGAAAGAACCCCCGCTGCGCACTACGTGCGGCGGGGGTTCTTTCGTCCTGCGGAGTGTCCGCGAAGGTCAGCCCTCAGATCCTGCTACGACTACGTCCTCGGATTGTGTGGGCTGATGAAGGACGTGGTTGTGGGGGCCTTTTGTCCCCTTCGCTGTTTCGCGGCTTTGCCGCGAAACCTCGCGCCGCTTTGGGGATGGATGGAGGTTTTGGTTGTTGTTGCCTTCTATCCCCGTGCTTTGGGGCTGGTTGCCTTTTTGGAGCTCATCTTTATTCCTTATGCTGAATGAAAAGCCCCATGTTTTTGCAGGGGTGCATACTCGTCTTATTAATGCATAGAATCTCGTATAGTGCGAGTAAGATATTACGCTGTCTGTTTTGTGTTTAGCAGAGATATAGTTTGCATAATCTGGTCGAATCCCTGCTCTATTAAAATAAAGTCGCACGTAAATGGCGTAGATATGCCTAAGCTGGGCTTCTTTACGCTGAGCGGGTAAAAATGACCGTTCACCGTTCAACTGTTTTCAAAATGAATAAAATAAGGGATAACAGGAATATAAACCTTAATAAACTCGTGTATCGCACGGACACGGGTTATTAATGGGTTGTAGGCCTTTTACAGAAAGGATTCCAGCAATGTCTAAGCCTCTTGGCAAGCCCGATCGTATTGTCGTCGCCCTTGGCGGCAACGCCCTCGGCAACAACCCCGTTGAGCAGATCGAGGCCGTGAGCAACACCGCTCACGCTCTTCTCGGCCTGATCGAGCAGGGTAACGAGATCATCATCACCCACGGCAACGGCCCGCAGGTCGGCATGATCCAGAACGCCTTCGCCGCTGCCCACGACGCCATCGGCACCCCCGAGATGCCGCTGCCCGAGTGCGGCGCCATGTCCCAG
The DNA here is from genome assembly GCA_958435945.1 of uncultured Collinsella sp. Classification (GTDB taxonomy): domain Bacteria; phylum Actinomycetota; class Coriobacteriia; order Coriobacteriales; family Coriobacteriaceae; genus Collinsella. Next base: position 24,500 of record CAUBIC010000014.1, read on the forward strand.
GGCTACATTGGTTATCACCTGCAGCAGGGCATCGGCCGCGAGATGCACAAGCGCTATAAGCGTTGGCACGCCGCCACCGTCGTCACCCAGATCGAGTGCGACCCGGATGATCCCGCGTTCAAGAACCCGACTAAGCCGATCGGCCCCTTCTATACCGAGGAGCAGGCCAAGGAGTTCATGGCCGAGGATCCCTCCAAGGTCTTCGTCGAGGATTCCGGCCGCGGCTGGCGTCGCGTCGTCGCTTCCCCCGATCCCAAGAAGATCGTCGAGGCTGACTCCATCCTCAACCTGCTCGACAACGAGTTCATCGTCATCGCCTGCGGTGGCGGCGGCATCCCCGTCGTCCGCGACTACGAGAACAAGGGCTGCTACAAGGGCGTTCCCGCTGTCATCGACAAGGACCTGGGCGGCGAGCTGCTGGCCGAGGACTGCGATGCCGACGTTCTGTTCCTGTTGACCGCCGTTGAGCATGTCGCCATCAACTTTGGCAAGCCCAACCAGGAGGAGCTCGAGGAGCTCACCGCCGACGAGGCCGAGCGTCTGGCCGATGAGGGTCAGTTCGGCAAGGGTTCCATGGAGCCCAAGGTCCGCGCTGCCATCAAGTTCGCCCGTTCCCGCAAGGGCCGCACCTGCATCATCGGCGCTCTGGACAAGGCCGCCGAGACCATGGCCGGCCTCTCCGGTACCCGCATCCACGAGTAGTCTCTACTCTGCTGCATCTCTCGTGGGCGCCAGGCAAAGCGCCCACAAACTAGCCTCTCTTCATGAGCCCCGCAGTCCGCTCCGACTGCGGGGCTTTTGCTATTCACCTAGTCATTGGGGACGTTCTTAAATGACTAGTAGTAGGCCCACATGGCTTCGATTTCGTTGAGGACTTCTACGACGCCCCAGCGGCGGGCACTGCGGCTTTGCGAGTTGGGGTCGTAGACTCCCACTTGATCGGCATCGTCGATGCCCCAGAGCACGATATAGTGTCCAACGCTGGTAAAGGTGCCGGGACGAACCGATGCGATGATGGGCGCGCCCGAGCGCAGCGCCTGGGTGATGGAGCTGCGATCGATATGGAGCTCAGTTCCGTTAAGGCCCAGCTGCCATGCGCCGCTCGTCATAAACGACCACTCGGTGGCACCGGTGGGGGCATAGTTGCCCGCCTCGGAAAGAGCGCACATATCGACCGGCGTCATATCGGTGTGACCGGTCTTATAGATGTAGACCATGGTAAGGCAGGTAGGGCCGCAGGCATTTTGACGGATGGTACCGCCGGCGTAGGGTAGCTCCGACCATGCCGGGTCAATCTGATAGATGTGGGGCATGGTGCCGGCTTGCCACTGCGCACGCGGGGTCGAAAACGCAAACGAATAGCCGGGCGCGACCGGGGCCTTGAGCAGCTTATCCTCGGCGGTTGGATCGAGGCCGGCCGAGCCGTGGGAGATACAGGAGCTCATAAGCACAAAGACCAGACAGGTGAGGATAGAGCACAGTGCGAGGCGAAGTCGACGAGCTGACAGGGCGGGGGCATTCACGTACGATGTCGAGCGGTAAGGCTTGCCGTCGCGTCCGCCTTGGGGATGCGAAAAGAAGCGGTTGATATGGATGCCGGGCTGACGTGCGCCGTTGCGGCGCAGTTGCGGAACCTCGGCCTGACGCTGTCGAGTGCGCGCGCCCAAGCGGCTATCTTGCTGCGCGCTTGTGGCCGTACTCGGACGGCCGCTCTGCCGTGTTCTGCTTGTCTGCTGCCGAGACGAAGGTCTGGGTTGCTCTTGAGGGCGTTGCGGATTGCTGCTCGTGGCACTTCTGGGCGTCGGCGTGGTACGGCCAGCAAGGCGAACGCTTTGTCGCCGTTGATCACCGTCGTTGTATCCGTATGCCATTCGTACCGCCTTGTCTCATATATAACCTGTCTATCCTACAAAAAAGATGTGCAACAAATGGGTCCGCGCGTCAAAAGCTCGGTAAACGGTACGAAAGGCGCAAAACACACGGCCTCAAAAACATCTCTATATGCGTCCGATGAGCGTACGCCCGTCGGACGGGCGGCAACAATGAGCGGCAAACCGTGCCGTTCGTCCCAAAAACGGCGCCGCTCGTTTTGCAGTTCTGCCTTCGGTCGAGCTACAAGCGGAGCTGCTGCGCCAAGGCCGTATCTTAAAGCCACGAAATAAAAGAGCGCGGCAAAACAGACCGCGCAAGGGGTGACGTCAAGGGGCGTCAAAAAGGAAAGGAGGGGAACAATGGCGGACAAGAACGCAGAAGTTGCAGTCGAGGATAACGGCGGCATGAAGAAAACGCTTTCGCTCTGGAACTTCTTCACCATCGGTTTCGGTGCCATCATCGGTACCGGTTGGGTTCTGCAGGTCGGCGACTGGATGGTCGTGGGCGGCGGTCCCGTTCCCGCTATGATCGCATTCCTCTTGGGTGCAATCTTCCTCGTGCCCGTCGGAGCTGTTTTCGGTGAGCTCACGGCTGCTATCCCCATCTCGGGTGGCATCGTCGAGTATGTCGATCGTAGCTTTGGCCGTACGCTGAGCTACATCACCGGATGGCTTTTGGCTCTGGGCAACGGCATCCTGTGCCCGTGGGAGGCCATCGCCATTTCGACCCTCGTGTCCGAGATGTTCGGCAGCCTGCCCGGCCTTGAGTGGCTGCGCGCCGTCAAGCTCTACACCATCCTGGGCGCCGACGTTTACCTGTTCCCGACGCTGATTGCGCTCGGCTTTGCAGTCTACGTCATCTTCCTCAACTTCCGCGGTGCCAGCTCGGCCGCCAAGCTCCAGGCCTTCCTGACCAAGGCCCTGCTCTGCGGCATGCTGCTCGCCATGGGCGTCTCGCTGTTCACCGGCTCGCCGGACAATGCCATGCCTGTGTTCTCCCAGGTTGCCGGCGCTGGCGGCGGCAAGGCCGCTACCGAGAGCACCAGCCTGTTCGCCGGCATCGTGTCGGTCCTGGTTCTGACTCCGTTCTTCTACGCCGGTTTCGACACCATTCCTCAGCAGGCTGAGGAAGCAGCCGAGGGCCTCAACTGGAACAAGTTCGGCAAGATCATCTCCCTGGCTCTGCTGGCCGCCGGCGGTTTCTACATGGTCTGCATCTACTCGTTCGGCACCATCCTCGACTGGCATGAGTTTGTTAAGAGCCCGGTTCCCGCGCTTGCCTGCCTCAAGGGCATCAACATGCTCCTGTACCTGGCCATGCTCGTCATCGCCACGCTTGGACCCATGGGCCCGATGAACTCCTTCTACGGCGCCACGAGCCGCATCATGCTCGCCATGGGCCGCAAGGGCCAGCTGCCCGAGAAATTCGCCGAGGTCGACCCCAAGTCCGGCGCTCCCAAGCTTGCCTGCGTCGTACTGGGCGTCATCACCGTCATTGGTCCGTTCCTGGGCAAGAACATGCTCATCCCCCTGACCAACGTGTCGGCTCTCGCCTTCATCTTCTCCTGCGGCATGGTCGCCCTCGCCTGCCTGCGCATGCGCTTCACCGAGCCCGACCTGCCTCGTCCCTACGAGGTACCCGGCGGCAAGTTTGGCATCGGCCTCGCTATCGCTGCCTGCGCCATCATCATCGGCCTGCTCGTGATTCCGTTCTCTCCCGCCTCCCTCAACATGGTGGAGTGGAGCATCGTGATCGGCTGGTTGGCTATTGGCCTGGCCCTCATGGCTTTCACCAATTCCCGCAAAAAGTAACGCCTAGCCGGGGCGGACCAGGTGCGCGGGGCCCTCTCTTCCGCGCACCGAACCCGGCATCACTTGGGTAGCTTTGTGAGGCTGCGACCCAACACGGCCTCGCCCACTATATGGATCCATAAGGAGGAACCATGTCCACTAAGTATGCAATCGTTGGCGGCAAGCTCATCGACGGTACCGGTGCCGAGCCGGTCGAGAACTCCCTCGTTCTCGTCGACGACAACGGCAAGATCGAGTACGCCGGCGCTATGCAGGACCTTCCCGAGGGCGTTGAGGTCATCGACGCCGCCGGCAAGACCGTCCTTCCCGGCCTGATCGACACCCACCTGCACTTCTCGGGCAACCTGACCGACGATGACACCGATTGGGTCATGCAGCCGCTCCTCGAGAAGCAGGCCGTCGCCGTCAAGCAGGCCTACGACTGCCTCACCCATGGCCTCACCACCGTCTGCGAGATCGGTCGCTTTGGTATCCAGATCCGTGACTGCATCGACAAGGGCGTCTTCAAGGGCCCGCGCGTTCTGGCCACCGGCCTCGGCTTCTGCCGCGTTGCCGGCCACGGTGACTCCCACCACTGCACCCAGGAGCTCAACAAGGAATCCCATCCCTGGGGCGACCAGGTCGACGGTCCTTGGGATCTGCGCAAGGCCGTCCGTCGTCGCCTGCGCGAGAACCCCGATGCCATCAAGATCTGGGCTACCGGTGGCGGCATCTGGCGCTGGGACTCCGGTCGCGACCAGCACTACTGCTCCGAGGAGATCCAGGCCGTGGTCGACGAGGCAAAGATGGTCGGCATCCCCGTGTGGAGCCACTGCTACAACAACCACGCCGCTGCCTACGATTCCGTTCGTTTTGGCTGCGAGCAGCTGATTCACGGTTTCGATATCGATGAGCGCACCATGGACCTCATGGCCGAGCAGGGCACCTTCTTCACCCCGACGATCGCCTTCCTGCCCACCTGGTACGCCACCTATCCGCCCGTCTACGTCCCCGAGCTGCACGACAAGTACGAGGGCACCCTGGTCGAGAAGGAGCTGCAGCGCAACTACGACTGCCTGCGCGAGGCCAAGAAGCGCGGCGTTGTCATGACGATCGGCTCCGACTCCTTCTCCTTCGTCACCCCGTACGGCACCTGCTCCATCGAGGAGATGTACGAGTTCGTCGACAAGATCGGCTTCACCCCGGTCGAGACCATCACCTGCGCCACCCTCAACGGTGCCAAGATGTGCCACATCGAGGACGAGACCGGTTCCATCGAGGCCGGCAAGTGCGCCGACCTGCTGGTCGTCAACGGTGACGTCGCCGCCGACATCCACGTGCTCAACACCGACAACATGGACGTCATCATGAAGGATGGCTGGATCGTCGAGGCTGGCACCTTTGGCGAGGCCAACAAATACAGCGCCTAAGATACCGTTTGTCGATGGCTGGATGTAAAACACAGTTTTTGATTGCATAATGCAATGGAGAGGGTCGCTTGCGGCCCTCTCCATTGCTATGGGTGCGATAGAAAAAAGGGGATGACGGTGGATTTAAACAGGCTGATTCTGGGCAAGAGCTACAACTCTACCAAGGTCTTTCGTACGGCCCAGCATGTGGTCCAGGCCATCCTGCTCGGTGTTGTCGTTCCGGCGCTTATCCTGCTGCTTATCTGGGATTTAACCGATAATCCCAATCCCGTTCCGGGCGTTGTCGTTATTGCCGGCCTGGTCATGCTGTGCTTCTTTTTCTCGTATGTCTTTGTGGTCCCCGACGACCTCACATCGAGCGCAACCGACCGTACGCTCGCTATTGCATCAAAAATATTCGCCTACACGTCGCGCGGCCTTACGCCCGAAGCGGCCCTGGGCGCCTCTAAAATCATCCTGTCCGAGACCATCGCCTCTGCCATCTGCTTTACCGATGGCAAACAGGTGTTGGCAAGCTGGGGCGAGGACTCGGCAAAGTGCCCTGCCGGCACCCCGGTCGTGCTCAAGACCACGCTCAACGTGATCGAGTCCGGCGAACAGAGTGTGTTTTCGCGCGACGCCTCCAATGAGACGGGCGGCTATTTTCCCCGCCTGCGCGCCGGCATTGTCGCGCCGCTGACCGTGCGCGGGCATTGCGTGGGCACACTCGAGCTGTATTACCCCCGACTGAGCAGCATCGATATGCGCCAGACGGCCCTTGCCTCGGGTTTTGCCGATCTCATTTCCACGCAGCTCGCCAGCTTTGAGCTCGAGCGCCAGGACGAGCTCACAGCCCGCGTTGAGCTTCGCGCCCTGCAGTCGCAGGTCGACCCGCATTTTCTATTCAATACCATTAGCACGATTGTGTCGCTCGTTCGAACCGAGCCCGACAAGGCGCGATCGCTGCTGATCGACTTTTCCAACTACTATCGTCAGACGCTTTCTGATTCCGATACGCTCACCACGCTCGAGCACGAGGTGGAACAGGGCACTCGTTATATCAACCTTATGCAGGCCCGGTATGGCGACGGCCGTCTGCGCGTTTCGGTCGACATCGACTTTGAGGTGCGCGACAGCCTGGTACCGCCGTTTATCTTGCAGCCGCTGCTCGAAAACTGCATCAAGCATGCGCAGCGCGAGACCGAGCCGCTTTCTATTCGTGTTAGGGCTTTTGAGACCGATGACGGCTTGGAGATCATCGTCGAAGATGACGGCATCGGTATGAACGAAGAAGTCTGCGCGCATCTGTTTGAGCAGCATCGCCGAGAGGAGCCCGAGAGCATTACCGCCGACGGCTCCGTCAAGCGAGGTTGCGGTCTGGCGCTCTTCAATGTGCTTCAGCGCATCCATTTCTTTTACGGAGAAGATTCTGGCATGCGCGTGAAGTCCCAGGAGGGCGTGGGAACACAGGTCATCGTTGAGTTGAACGGCGAGCCGCATGAGCCGGCGCCGCTAACGGTGTAGCACGCGGTTGGATTGAGAGAAAAAGAGGGGAAGCGCATATGTCCGAAGGCTGGAACATCTTGGTGGTTGATGACGAGCCTCCCATTAGGGCTGAGCTACGCTATCTGTTGGAAAAGGATACGCGTGTGGGACAGATTGCCGAAGCGGGCAATGTCACCGAAGCCGTGGAGTCGATTCTGTCGAACAAGCCCGACGTGCTGTTTTTAGACATTACCATGCCCGGTCGCTCGGGAATTGAGCTTGCCGAGACGCTGCAGAACCTAAAGACGCCGCCAGTCGTGGTGTTTGTGACGGCATTTGCCGAGTATGCGGCTGATGCCTATAACCTCGATGCTGTCGATTACATCGTCAAACCGGTCGAGGATGCCCGCTTGTCAAAGGCACTCGACAAGATCGAGACAGCCTTGGGTGCCCGTCGTGTTATCCACGCTCCGCGCCAGCCTTTGCGTCTGACGGTGGATCGCGGGGGCAAAAAGGTGTTCATTCCCGTGGCGGATGTCTGCTACTTTGAGGCGCGCGCCGATTTTTGCAACGCCGTCTGCGCCGAGGGGACGTACCTGATCAATGAGTCGATTTCCTCGCTCGAGCGGCGCCTGGCCTCCGAGGGCTTTATCCGTGTCCACCGCAGTTATCTGGTCAATTTGGAAGACGTGCATAATGTCGAGATCGGTTCCACGGGTCTTATGGAGCTCAGGCTCGATCGCGTAACCTCGACGGTGCCTGTGTCCCGTCGTCGCGCAGCCGAGGTCAAGGCGCACTTGGGGCTTGTGTAGGCAGTCTGCATATCATCGTTTACCGCCGCAGGTTTGGCATGACCGTGCGGTGGGCATAATGGGTGACATCGAATGAAATCGAAAGGATCATTATGCCCGCGCTCATTACGCATCATCTGTTTGGCGAGGAAAGCATCGACCGTCTTCCGCAGGGCGTTATCACGTCCGACGAGGAGCGCATCGCCTTTATCCTGGGAAACCAAGGTCCCGACCCGTTTTTCTTCCACATGCTCACGCCGCGCATTTCCGACTGCATGTCGCTTGCTCAGGTCATGCACCGCTCGCGCATGTCGCGCCAGCTCTCGTGCCTGCGCGACGGCGTGTCGCACCTGCAGCCGCGCGACGCCAATCTGGGTCGCGCCTTTGCGCTGGGCCTGCTGTCGCACTATGTGCTCGATCGCAATGCCCACCCCTTTGTCTACGAGCAGCAGTTTGGCATTGTCGAGTCCGATCCCGAGCTCGAGGCTTCGGGCAGTCAAGTTCATGCCGTGCTCGAAAGCGACTTGGACGTGCTGATGCTGCAGCTCAAGCGCGATGGGGCTACGGTCGAGGATTATCCGCCGGCGGGCGAGATCGTCACCACCGACCGCATCAATCGCGTTGCCGGCGTGCTGATGAGCTACGTCGCCGGGCGCGTGTACGGTATCGACATCCCGGCGGGGGAGTACGCCGGCGCCGTAGCCGACATGCAGCTGCTCTACCGCACTATCGAGCCGGCCGGTTCGGCCAAGACGCGCGCGATTGCCCTGCTCGAGGGCTTGGTGCACGATTATTCGCTACTCGACGGCCTTGCGCACCGCGTGACGACCGAGTTGCCCGAGCGTACCGGCAACCTGGGCCACTTGGCATGGAAGAGCCCCTTTACCGATGAAGTCTCGACCGAGAGCTTCCCCGAGGTCTTTGACCGCGCACTGCTCGATTACGAGCTCACCGTCGCCCGCTTTATCGAGACCGGCGATATGGAAGCCGTGACCAACCACGTCAATTACAGCGGTCGCGTGCTCGGCGCCGACGAAGAGTTCGACCGCGAGGAATAACAAACCGTTTCAATAAGTTGCGGTGGAATAGTTCCTGAATGAAGCCCCGGAGGGCTAAACAGGAACTATTTCACCGCAACTGCCTTGATGGGATGGTGTTTCGCCCTGCGTGTCCGTATGACCGCTCCTGCCCCTTTGCCGAATCCTTACCAGCGCTTCTGTGCAATTGGGGTACGATGAACTAACTGCATATCGGGCGAATACGAAGGGGCCCTGTCCATGAAATACACCAAGCTCGAGCGTAACTGGGTTATGTACGATGTGGGCAATTCGGCCCTCGTGTTGCTCAATACCTCGGTGGTGCCCATCTACTTTAACGCCATCAATACTGGTGCTTCCTCGGCAGACCTGGTGGTCGCTTGGGGCAACGCTCAGACGATCGCCTCGCTGGTCATTGCCATGCTCATGCCCATTCTGGGCGCGCTTGCCGATTACGCCGGCAACAAGATTAAGTTCTTCTTGGGCTTCTTCCTCACGGGCCTGGTTCTTTGCCTGGCGCAGGCTATCCCAATGTCCGCCATGGCATTTTTGACCGTGTACGTGCTGTGCACCATCGGCCTTAACTCTTCTATGACGTTCTACGACGCCATGCTGCCCGACATTACCACCGACGAGCGCATGGACGCCGTGTCCAGCTCGGGCTATGCCTGGGGCTACATCGGTTCCACCGTGCCGTTCATCATCTGCCTGGCGCTCATCATGGGTGGCCCCGCTCTTGGCGTCCCCACCATGCTGGCAACGCGTCTGTCGTTTATCATCACTGGTGCCTGGTGGCTCATCTTTACCCTGCCGCTCATTCGCACCTATAAGCAAAAGTACGGTCGCGAGCGCGGTCCCGAGGACACCATCGGCCACATCGTGGGCGGTGTGTTCTCCGAGGTCGGACACACCATGCGCGAGATCGCCCACAACAAGACCGTGCTGGTCTACATGATCGCGTTCTTCTTCTATATCGATGGCGTCCACACGGTCATTTCCATGGCTACCAGCTACGGCTCGGCTTTAGGCATCGACTCGACCCAGCTGGTGCTGGCGCTGCTCGTTACGCAGTTTGTGGCCTTTCCGTCTGCTATCATCTACGGCAAGCTCGCCGGACGCGTGGGCACGCTCAACATGATCCTGGTGGCCGTCGCCGCCTACATGGGCATTGTGCTGTTCGCCGCATTCTTCCTAAAGACCGCCTTCGAATTTTGGGTGCTTGCCATTATGGTCGGCCTGTTCCAGGGCGGCGTGCAAGCGCTCAGCCGTAGCTACTTTGGCCGCATTATCCCCAAGGAAAAGTCCAACGAGTACTACGGCTTCTTTGACATCTTTGGTCGTTATGCAAGCGTCATGGGCACTTTCCTGGTGTCGGTCGTCACCTCGCTGACCGGCAACCCGTCGCTGGGCGTCCTTTCCATTGGCGTGCTGCTGATCGTTGGCTTTATGCTGCTGGTTCGCCTGTCCCGCATGACTCAGGCGGCAGAGCAGACCGCATAGGAGCGAGCGGCTATTGGGCCTGTCCGCGGTACTCTTTTGGGGTTATCCGCAATAAACATTGCGACTTGCGAGCAATGATTTGCCCAAGTGGGTATGATGGAATCAGCTAGGTCGCGGGGCGTCGCCTGTGTTTGGCGGCGCCCCGTTTTTGTGTTGCAGGGAGGGAAGGCATGAACGCCACGGTTGTGATTCCAACATATTGGGCAGACGACGAGGCCCATGCAAACGCTCCCGGCGTCTATGACCACTCGACGAAGCTCAACGCCACCAATCCCGAGCTCGACCGCTGCCTGGCCTCGCTCGAGCAGGTGCGCGACATTCCGAGGATTATCCTTTTGGTGGTCTGCCCCATCTCGGCTACGGCTGATGTGTCGAAGCGCGTCCACGAAATCGTCGACGCGCACCCTACGCTCAAGGTCACCGTGGTTACCAACACCCAGGCATCGCGTATCGCCGACCGTGTGGCGCAGATTGCTCCCAAGGGCTCGGGCGAGTGCGTGAGCCTGCGCGGATACGGCGCCATTCGCAATATGGGGCTTGCCTGCGCTGCGGTGCTCGGCCACGATGCCGTTGTCTTTTTGGATGACGACGAGACCGTTATCGATGCCGACTTTATGAAGCGCGCGACCTATGCACTGGGCCAGCAGACGCGTCAAGGCCTGCCGATTTTGGTTAAGAGCGGTTACTTTTACGATCGAGACGGATCGCCGTTGGCGCCCACAGACAAGGTGGGCATTTGCCATCGTTGGTGGACCAAACGCATCGAGTTTAATCGCTGGATGAAAAAGGCGCTCTCGGGCACCCGTATTTCGCGTTCAAACTACGTGTGCGGCGGCCTTGTGGCGCTTCATGCCCGCGCCTTTACCCGTGTGGCGTTTGACCCGTTTATCACCCGAGGCGAGGACCTAGATTACCTCTTTAACATGCGCATGTTTGGCTACGACGTGTGGTTTGACAACGAGTGGGTTGTTCGTCACCTGCCGCCCGAGTCCGAGAAGCGCTCGCCGCGCTTTATGCAGGATGTGTACCGTTGGTACTACGAGCGTGCCAAGCTGACATTTGCCGCGCACCAGCAGGAGCTCATTCCGGTTACGGCCGCATCACTCATGCCCTATCCGGGTCCGTGGATCTCGCGCGAGCTCGACGACCGCGTGCGCAAGACTGCCATGGTCCGCAGCATGTTTACCCGCGAGCACGAGGGGTATCTGCGCATCTGGCGTCATGGTATTGACGAGGCCAAGACCTACGCGCGTCAAAACGCCGCAAGCTACCTGCGTTTCCAGAGCTTCTGGCCCAAGATCATGGACGGGCTCTGGCACGACGCACAACTGACCAGCATCCTGGAGGGGACTGAATGATCGACCGCCGCGCCCAGCGCGATAATTCAATATCAATCTTTCGCGTGATCGCCGTTGTCTGCGCCATTTGCGTGCTGGTGTACTTTATTTTTGCCCTGGCGACTGGAATCGAGCCGATCGCGACCGTGGTCGCCTGCGCACTGCTGTGCATCTTTCTGTGCATTTTTATCTATTTGACGCTCAATCCCGATTCGGTGCGTTCGCAGTACACCGAAGAGACGCTTTCGGTGGCCTCTGCCATGCTCGAGGACATCAAAGGCGGTCTGACGCAGGAGTCGGCGCGTCTGGTGTGCCAGCGCATTTTGCCCGAGACGCGTGCCATGACGGTTGCCATCACCGACGAGAGCAACGTGCTGGCCTGCGCGGGCGAGTTTGAGGAAAAGCTGCTGCCCGATTCGCCCATCCACACACTTGCCACGCGCTACGTCATCGAGCACGGTATCGTCCAGTCGTTCAACCGTGTGGTGGACGTGGTGGGCTCGGATGGCTCGCACAACCATGTTCCCGCCGGTATCATCGCTCCTATCAAGGTGGGCGACCGCACCGTCGGCACGCTCAAGTTCTACTACAAGACCCCGCGTGCCGTCGACCGCACTCAGTACGCGCTTGCCTCGGGTTTTGCCGAGATCCTGTCCACGCAGCTCGCCATCCACGAGCTCGAGGTGCAAAAGGAGCTCACGGCCCGTGCCGAGGTGCGTGCCCTGCAGGCACAGATCAACCCGCATTTTCTGTTCAACACGCTCAACACCATCGCGTCGTTTACGCGTACCGATCCGCTGCGCGCCCGCGAGCTGCTGCGCGAGTTCTCCTCGTTCTATCGCGCCACGCTCGACAATTCGGGCTCGCTCATTCCCGTGTCGCGCGAGGTCGCGCAGACCAAGCGCTACCTGACGTTTGAGAAGGCGCGCTTTGGCGAGGATCGCGTGCTGGCGACCTTCGACGTGTCCGAGGACGTCGAGGACACGCTGGTGCCGGCATTTGTAATCCAGCCAATCGTCGAGAATGCCGTGCGCCATGGTATGGGCGACGACGATGCACTGAGGATCGACGTGTCGGTCCACAGGGATGGCGAAGATGCGATTTTGATTGCGGTCGCCGATAACGGCGTGGGTATGGATGAAGGCACCGCTGCCAGACTGTTTGACGAACGCTCCGCCCGTCCCGACGCCAACTCCCCACAGGGTGGCGGCGCCGGTGTGGCCATGCACAATATTTCGGAGCGTATCCATCGCTTTTATGGACCGCACTCCTATACGCGCGTCGAATCGGCGCCGGGCAAGGGCACTAAAGTGCTCCTGCATCTCGATTTGTCGGAGAGCATCTTCGACATTCAAGAGTAAAATAATAGGTTACGGGTTTAACGCCGGTTGGCGGATGCCCGACGTAGTTAGTTGACGAAAGGTTTTATCCCTATGCTGCGTGCGATGATTGTGGATGACGAGGCCCCGGCCCGTTCGGAACTTCGCTTCTTGCTCGAGCAGACGGGCAAGATCGGCACGATCACAGAAGCGTCGAGCGTTCGCTCCGCCATCGAGATGCTCATGGAGAGCCGCGTCGATGTCGTGTTTCTCGATATTTCGATGCCCGGCGCTTCGGGTCTGCAACTTGCCGAGGCACTGCATAAGCTCAAGAATCCGCCGGCGATCGTATTTGTAACCGCGTACAGCGATCATGCGGTCGAGGCGTTTGATGTGGATGCCGTCGACTATCTGATGAAGCCGGTCGAGGAGGCTCGCTTGGATCGAGCGATCGATAAGGTTATGCAACGCGCCAAGCCTGTCACGGACAGCAAGGTGACCATCGAGCGCATCCCGGTGGAAAAGGGCGGCCGCAAGGTCCTCATCCCCGTGGACGACATTCGCTTTATCATGGCCAAGGACGATTACTCCTGTATTTATACGGTCGATGACCGCTTTTTGTCGACGACCTCGCTGGCACAGTTCGAGGCCAAGCTCTGCGACTTTGGCTTCTTCCGCGTTCACCGCCGCTATATCGTCAACTTGGCGTGTGTTACCGACGTCGAGACGGTTCCCTCGGGCGCTATCCAGCTGGGCATTACGGGCGTCGACGAACGCGTACCGGTTTCGCGCCGTCGCGTCGTGCCGCTTAAAAAGGCCCTGAGCCTCTAGTACGCTGGCCCCGCAGCCCTGTAGACCAAAATCGTCTGCGGAGCCGTGGGGCTTTTTGCATGAATGCACCAAATCGTTTTGCGGAAGGGATCCCATGAACAGTGCAAGCGCCAAGCGTATCGACATTATCTCAGACACCCACGGCTATCTTTCGCCTGCGCTCCTGGACGAGCTTAAGGGTGCGGATCTGATTATCCATGCCGGCGACCTTACGTCGGAGATGGACTACGAGCACCTGCGCACCATCGCCCCCGTGCGGGCCGTACTGGGTAACAACGATTACTACCGCGACTACGGCCCCGATGTAGACCGTCTTGCCCTCTTTACCTACGAAGGCCTCAAATTCGCCGTAGCCCACTACCGCGAAGACCTTCCGGTGGGATCCGTAGACGTAGCCATCAACGGCCACACCCACGTAACCAAAGAAGCCCAAGTGGGCCGTTGCTTAGTCCTCAACCCGGGCAGCGCCAGCTACCCCAGAGGCACCCGAGGCCCCACCATGGCCAGAATGCTAGTAAAAGACGGCAAGATCATAAGTACCAAGTTTATTGACCTAGACTAACCGCAACAAAAACGGGGAATGCACAATGCGTCCCCCGTTTTTCTTTAAGCCAAAGGCCGAAGTTCAACAAGATCCATCAGACCAACCCCGCCGAAGAGCACGCGGGCTAGCCGCGCAGCGGCGCACGCCCGCAAAACTGGTTGAATAATGTGACGGCAGGGAGGGTCTCCGGGGCTGAGGGCGGGGGTTAAGTTTGTCGCGAGTTCCGCACGCAAAGGAAAGCACTTAATGTGCTTTCCGTCTTGCGCAGGACTGTAGAGCAGCAAACTTAACCCCCGCCCTCAGCCCCGGAGACCCTCCCGGATGTCCCCGAAAAATTTTTTCAAAAAAGTTGTTGCGCGTCGGACAGACTTCTGTGTATACTAATCCCCGCAGCGCACGCGAGCGGAAACAAACGCGAACGTCTGCCTGGGGAGTTAGCTCAGTTTGGTTAGAGCGCCGGCCTGTCACGTCGGAGGTCGCGGGTTCGAGCCCCGTACTTCCCGCCAACGCAATTAAAGCCACGTCTTCGGACGTGGCTTTTTGCGTTTAATAGGCCATCGATCTTACGCGCCCCTTTATCAAAATCACCGCATTTGCAACGAGCGAGCCAGCCTTTACTGATATATGCGTTCAAACAGGGGGTTTGTTGCGCAACATCTGTTCAATGAAGCAGGGGGTTAGGCTATACTATATTTCACTGTAGGCCGTACCTGATTCAGCCAGTCTTCAAGTGCGGCATTCAGTGGACACCCAATTTATAATTTGGTTGTTCAGGCGGTCATTTGGCGTCTCGACACAAGCTCGGCCCCGGAGCTCGTTCGAGCTGTTCGTATTCCTTGAAAGGGGAAACATGGACATATCGAGGAAGACTGATTATGCCCTTCGCATGCTTGCGATGCTTGCCGAGGAGCCGGAGCGGTTGCTTTCTGTTCGCACTGCTGCCGAAGAGGTCAATGTTCCGTATTCGTTTGCCCGTTCGATCCAACACGGTTTGGTCCAGGCCGGCATTGTGGAGAGCCTGCGTGGTGTTCATGGCGGCATGCGCCTTAAGGTGAGTCCCGACGATGTCACGATCCGTCAGGTTGTAGAGGCCGTTCAGGGTCCCATGGTTATGAACGACTGCACCGCGCCCGATGGTGACTGTGCGCGCATGGGCACGTGCTGCTATCATCCCCTGTGGGCCGGAGCCCAGGCGCTGATGCGCGACTATCTCGATTCCGTTTCGCTCGGCGATATCGTCGCCCATCGCCAGTTCCCGGCTGTCGATCCCAAGTTCGCCGATCGCGATGCGTTTCCCGAGTACGCCGCCTGCGCGTACGCTTGCCGGGAGGAATAGCGCCGCATAAGGAGCATTACCATGATTCAGGACCCCTTTCGTTCGATGATTCGTTCGGAAGGGGTTCTGCGTTATCGCGACCTTCCGTGGCGCCGAACGCGCGACCCGTATATCATCTGGCTCTCCGAGGTCATGCTGCAGCAGACACAGGTGCCGCGCGTGGAGGCGCGCATGCCGGCGTGGCTCGATCGCTTTCCGACTGTCCAGGCTCTCGCCCAGGCTGCCCCTTCCGATGTCTTGGATGCGTGGCAGGGGATGGGCTACAATCGCCGCGCCCTGGCGCTTCACAGGGCTGCACAGTGCGTTGTGGAGGACTGGGATGGGGAGTTTCCGCGCGAGACGCACGATCTGGTCGCGCTGCCCGGCATTGGCCCGGCAACGGCGCAGGGCATCCGTTCGTTTGCATTCGATCTTCCGGGCGTGTATCTGGAGACCAATGTGCGCACGGTCTTTTTGCACCATTTCTTTCCCGATGTGCCGGCCGTTCCCGATCGCGAGCTGGTGCCGCTGATTCAAGCCGCCTGTCCGGCGGCCCCTGGTGCGGTGGCGGATGAGATTGCGCCCTTTGCCGCGCCTCAAGACGATGCCGACACGCCGCGCGCGTGGTATTACGCGTTGCTGGATTACGGCGCGTATCTTAAAAAGACGCTGCCCAATCCGTCCAGGCGATCGGCGAACTATAGTCGGCAGTCCAAGTTTGAGGGCTCGCGTCGCCAAAAGCGCGCCCACATTGTGCGCATGCTGCTGGCAGCGCGCGATGGGCAGCCGGCAGGCATTACGCTCGATGAAGCCGTTGCAGGCGTTAACGAGATGGAGACGGCAGCAGGCCGAGAGCCGGTCGAACGCGAGCTGGTCGCAAGCATTCTTGCCGATTTGGAGCGCGAGGGCTTTTGCCGCTCCGAGGGTGATCGTTGGTTGAGTGTGTAGCCCGCCCAAATCTGAAGAACGGGATTGTAAGGTTTAAATTCGCGGCTTGAGGGCATCCTAAAGACAAGGTCGCTCAAAGCCTATGGGCGGCACGTGTTGAAGGGAAGTACACCTATGGATTTTGAGAACTCTCAGACCAAGAAGAACCTCGAGACCGCTTTTGCCGGTGAGTCCCAGGCACACACCAAGTATCGCTACTATGCATCCAAGGCCAAAAAGGACGGCTACGTTCAGATCTCGAATATCTTTGCCGAGACGGCGGGCAACGAGTCCGAGCATGCCAAGCTGTGGTTTAAGTATCTGCACGACGGCGCCGTTCCGGGCACTCTGGACAACCTGCGTGACGCCGCCACGGGCGAGAACTATGAGTGGACCACGATGTATGACGAGTTTGCCAAGACCGCCGAAGAGGAGGGCTTTGCCGAGATCGCCGAGAAGTTCCGCGGCGTCGGCGCCGTGGAGAAGGCTCACGAGGAGCGCTACAACAAGCTCGTCGAGCGCATTGAATCGGGCGAGGTGTTTGAGCGCGAGGGCGTAAAGGTGTGGAAGTGCCTGAACTGCGGGCACCTGCATGTTGGTGCCGAGGCACCCGAGGTGTGCCCGGTGTGCAACCACCCGAAGGCGTACTTTGAGGAGCAGGTGGTGAACTACTAGCGCGTGGCGCTGGCTGCTGCGGAGCGCAGGGCGGGGAAATACCTTTCCCTCTCGCTCACGGCTCCGCAGGGTCGCGCGAGGCAAAGGTATTTCCCCGCCCTGCGCTCCGGCTTCGGGTCGTCGCGTGCTCGTTACTGAAAAGCTGATTAGAAGTTTGTGTGCCGCCCCTTATGGGGCGGCACGTTTTGTTTGGGGTCCCTGTCTTCACAATTTCCGTCAAGCTTTTGGTCAGCTTTTGGTTAGTTGGCGGGTTGGTGGAAGGGCAAAAGATCATTCGACAAAAAAGCTCAGAGAAAGTGCTGGTAGGGGAGTTGTTGAGGTTTTCGACAGCTTTTGTCAACAAGAAACTTTGCAGCTATTGCCACGGATTGCGTTGCCGTGGCCTTGGCGGTGCGGGATGCTGGGCGCAAGCATCGAATGCTCCGATTGAGGAGGCCAACATGGATCTGTTTCTTGAGACCCCGCAGCAACAAGCCGAGCGCATGTTGCGCCAGCAGCAACGGCTTATGGAGATGCAAATGCAAGGGGCGGCCGTCCAGCCTCCTGCGCAAAACGCCGTGCCCGCGGTATCGCCTGCGGGTGAGGTAGACCCAGGAGCCTATTCCGTACAGCAGGATTCATATGCCCAGGAGCTCGCGTTCGATAAACGTCGTGCGCGCCACCGTCGCTGGGTCCAGCGCCTGCGTACGCTGGCGATGATCGTGCTGATCCCGTTGGGGCTCGCGGCAATCTTCTTGGCCTCATATGCCCTCACGTGCATTCTCAACGGCGCCTCGCCCAGCGAGGTGCTTGAGCACTTGGCGGCTCTCGGCCAGCGTCTAGGCGATGTCATAACAACCGTCCGCGCCGGCTGGGAGAGTTAGCGTTTTAGTACCTGTGGCCCAAAATCCATTTGTCCGATTGCCATGTGACGTCCGGTGCGTGTGGCGGGGTAAGATTGATCGCGGTTTTGATTGATGGTCGATTGGGTTTGTTGGGCGGAGTCTATGTCTGCTATTGATATTGCGCTTGTTGTGATCGCCTTGGCGGCGGTGGGGGTTGCTGTGGCTTGTGCCCTGCAGCTTAAGGGCCTTCGTGCCGAGCTGCAGGAGCGCGGCGATAGCGGGGCAGAGATGCTGACTGCGCTCGAGCAGGCCAACAACGCGCTCGACACCCTGAACGTCGCGTTGGCAGAAACCCGCCGTACGGCAAATGCCATCGCGCAGCAGCAGACGACCGATGCGGCCGTAGGGCAGCAGCGCTACCTGACCATCGCGCGTGAGTTCTCGCAGGCTGGCGACCGTATGGATGACCTGCGCCGCGAGACGGCCCAACAGCTCGGTGCCAACCGCGAGGGCATCGAGCACCGCTTGGACAAGGTGCGCGAGACGGTCGATGCCCAGCTGGGCGCCATCCGCAAGGACAACAACGTGCAGCTCGATCAGATGCGCGCGACGGTGGACGAGAAACTCTCCCGCACGCTCAACGATCGCCTGTCTGCATCGTTTAAGCAGGTGAGCGACCAGCTCGAGGCTGTGTACAAGGGTTTGGGCGATATGCAGTCCATTGCCACCGGCGTGGGCGACCTCAAACGCGTGCTGGGCAATGTAAAAGCGCGTGGCATTTTGGGCGAGGTGCAGTTGGGTGCAATCCTGGCGGACATCCTTACGCCCGACCAGTATCTGGAAAACGTCGCCACCAAGCCCGGCGCCTCGGAGCGCGTTGAGTTTGCCGTCAAGCTGCCGGTAGACGAGGGCGATCCCGTGCTGCTGCCGATCGACTCCAAATTCCCGGGCGACGCGTACGAGCATTTGCTCGACGCCCAGGAGTCGGGTGACGCTGAGGCCGTCGCCGCAGCGCGCAAGACGCTCGATATGATGGTAAAGCGTGAGGCAAAGGACATCTGCGAAAAGTACCTGAGCGTGCCCGCGACCACCAATTTTGGCATCATGTTCGTTCCGTTTGAGGGGCTGTACGCCGAGGTCGTCAGCCGCCCCGGGCTTATCGAGACCCTGGGCCGCGACTATCACGTCAACGTTGCCGGCCCCAGCACCATGGCGGCCATCCTCAACAGTCTGCAGATGAGCTACCAGACGTTTAGACTGCAAAAACGCACCGATGACGTGCTGCGTGTGCTCTCTGCTGTCAAGGCCGAGCTGCCGCGCTATCAGGCGGCGCTGCGCCGCGCCCAGCAGCAGATCGAGACCGCGGGTAAAACGGTCGAGGGCATCATCACCACGCGCACCAACGTTATGGAGCGCAAGCTCAAGGATATCGATGCGCTGGAAGATGCCGGGGAGGCCGACGCGATCTTGGGGCTCACGTCCGCGAGCCTGCTCGCAGACCAAAAAGACGAGGACTAGCTGCATCTGACGGCGGGGCGCTTGCGCAAGCACGGCGCGGGCGCTTTTCGCATCGTGCTTGCCTGGAGTGCGCTTTAGTGTGCAACAATGGCGTTTCGCCCTATCAGACGCGAAAGGAAGCCCATGTCTCAGAGAAACACCAGTCCGCTCAAACGCTCCACCGTGCGCCGCACGCTGCAGCGTTTTTGGGACGTCACGCGCACGCAGCCTCTGATCGTCTTTCTCTCGGTGTTCTCGTCGGCGGGCTACATCTTTTTGCTCACGTTTGCCAACACCTACGTGATGGCCCTTATCGTCGACCGCGTCCAGGCCGGCCCCGTGGCGGGCGATCAAGTACTCGAGGTCTTTGGCCCCTACATTCTGGCGCTCGTGCTCGTTAACCTAGTGGGCCAGATCCTCTCCAAGCTGCAGGACTACACCGTCTACAAGCTCGAGATTGCGGGCAACTATCACTTGGCGCGCCTGTGCTTTGACACGCTCTCCAATCAATCCATGACATTCCATACCAGCCGCTTTGGCGGATCGCTTGTGAGCCAGACGAGTCGTTTTATGAGCGGCTATACGGGGCTGGTAGACGTGACGGTGTATTCGCTCATTCCCACCATCACCTCGGTTGTCTGCACGGTGGCGGCGCTCGCTCCGGTGGTGCCGACGTTTACCGTGATCCTGGTGGGCATCATGGTCGTCTACATCGCGTTTGTCTGGCTTATGTACAAGCGCATCATGCCGCTTTCGGCCGCGACGTCCGCCGCTCAGAACAAGCTGTCGGGCGTGCTGTCCGACGCGGTCACGAACATCCTGGCCGTCAAGACCTGTGGGCGCGAGGACTTTGAGCGCGACCTGTTCGATGCCGCCGACCGCGCCGCGCGCGACGCCGAGACGGTTTCGATGCACGCCATGATGCAGCGCAACTTTACGACCTCGGGCCTTATCGTCATCACCATGGCCGTGGTGAGCGTGTTCGTCGCGGGCGGCAACGCGTGGTTTGACATCTCTGCCGGCGCGCTCGTCATGATTTTTACCTATACGTACAACCTCACCATGCGTCTGAACTACGTAAGCTCCATGATGCAGCGCATCAACCGCGCGCTCGGTGATGCGGCCGAGATGACGCGCGTGCTGGACGAGCCGCGTCTGGTGGCAGACGACGAGAACGCTCCCGAGCTTAAAGTGACCGAAGGTGCGATTGATTTTGAGCACCTGAGCTTTGCATACCGTGACGCCGCGGCGGGCGAGAACGTGTTCGACGACCTGACGCTTCACGTGGCGGCGGGCCAGCGCGTGGGCCTGGTGGGTAAATCGGGCTCGGGCAAGACGACGCTCACCAAACTGTTGCTGCGCCTGGACGACGTACAGGGCGGCCGCGTGCTCGTGGACGGCCAAGACGTCTCGCGCTGCACGCAGCAGAGCCTGCGCCGCCAGGTTGCCTACGTGCCGCAGGAGGCGCTGCTGTTCCATCGCTCCATTCGCGAGAATATCGCCTACGGCCGCCCCGACGCCACCGACGAGCAGATCCGCGAGGCCGCGCGCCTGGCAAATGCCCTGGAGTTTATCGACCGCCTGCCCAACGGCTTTGACACCATGGTGGGCGAGCGCGGCGTCAAGCTCTCGGGCGGCCAACGCCAGCGCGTGGCCATCGCCCGCGCTATCCTGACCGACGCGCCGATTTTGGTGCTCGACGAGGCGACGTCTGCCCTGGATAGCGAGTCCGAGGCGCTGGTGCAGGAGGCGCTCGAGAACCTTATGCGCGGCCGCACCTCCATTGTGGTGGCACATCGCCTGTCCACCGTGGCGGCGCTCGACCGCATCGTGGTGCTGGCGGACGGCGAGATTGTCGAGGACGGTACGCATGCGCAGCTTGTCGAGGCGGGCGGCGAGTACGCAAGCCTGTGGGGCCGCCAGACCGGCGCATTTTTGGAGGCGTAAAGACCCCATACGTGGGACAATCGTGCCCATAGGTTTGTTATGCCGCTGAGCCGAGGAGTCGTTATGCCACGCGAGACCAATGCCGCCAAACGCGAGCGCGCCGTTGAGGTGTGCGAGCGCCTTAACCGTCGCTATGGCCCGGTCGAGTGCTTTTTGGACCATGAGAATCCCTTTAGGCTGCTCATCGCGGTGCTACTCTCGGCGCAGACGACCGACGCGCAGGTCAACAAAGTGACGCCGAAGCTGTTTTCCCAGTGGCCCACGCCCGAGGCCATGGCGGGGGCGAGCGTGGCCGATGTGGCCGATACCATTAAGTCGCTTGGCTTTTATAAGAGTAAGGCCAAACACGCCGTGGAGGCCGCGCAGATGATCGTCGCCGATTACGGTGGCGAGGTGCCGGCCGACATGAAGGAGCTCGTCAAACTGCCGGGTGTGGGGCGTAAAACGGCGAACATCGTGCTCAACGTGGGGTTTGGCATTGTCGAGGGCATCGCGGTCGATACACACGTCAACCGCATCGCGCACCGCCTGATGCTGAGCCCCAAGACGCATGCCAAGGAGCCGCTCAAGACCGAGCAAGATCTGCTCAAGATTTTGCCGCACGAGTATTGGGAGTCGGTCAACCACCAGTGGATCACCTTTGGCCGCGAGGTCTGCGACGCCCGCAAGCCTAAGTGCGACGAGTGTCCGCTGGCGGATTTGTGTCCCAGCGTGCGCGTGGCGGGGTAGGGCGGAACGCATTTTCGTCTGGCGTTTTTTGCGGGGCTGGGTTTGCCCTTGAGCCGGAGTCCTCTCCATGCGTTACCATGACAGACAATGTATTTGACGTACGACCCGCCGAGCTTGCCCCGGCGGGCTTTTGGCGTTGCAATGCCGGAGGAACAGCATGCTCATTCACCGTATAGCCGCGCAGCTCTACACTGCCGAGGCCTTGCAGACCGTCGAGGCCGGACTCGATGCTGGCGAGGACGTGACGCTGGCTGTGTCGCAGTCGGGCCGCACGCTTATGGCGGCCGCCCAGTTTGCGCGCCGTCCGCGCCCGACGGTCTACATTGTGAGTGGCGAGGATGCGGCCGAACGCGCCGCGCGTAGCCTTGCCGCCTACGTGGGCCTGGCGCACGTGTGCCGTTTTCCCGAGCGCAAGGACTATCCGTGGCGCGAGCAGGCGCCCGACGACGCCGTGGTGGCGCAGCGCTGCGAGGCCCTGGGACGCATCGTGCGCGGCGACAACTGCATCATGGTTGCCTCGGCCCGCGCGCTGCTGCGTTGCGTGCCGCCGGTCGAGAGCCGCTACTGGGAGTCCACTACTTTTGCGGTGGGCGAGGAGATTCCTTTTGACGAGGTGCCGCAGCGCTTGGTGGGCATGGGCTACACCAATGCCGGCGCCGCCGATGCGCCCGGCTTGTTTCGCGTTCACGGCGACACCGTCGAGGTGTTCCCCGCACAGGAAAAGGCACCCGTGCGCATCGAGTTCTTCGGCGACGAGATTGACCGCATCCGCCGCATGGTGAGCTCCACGGGCCAAACCATCGGCAACGAGGACAGTATCGAGATCTTCCCCTGCCGTGAGCTGGCGCTTACCGACGATGCCGTTCACAACATGCACGTGGCGCTCTACCGCGCAAGCCAGGACGACAGCAAGCTGGCGGCGCTGCTCGAGATGGTGGATGCGCGCATCGTCACGCCCGAGCTCGACCGCTTTTTGCCGGTGATGTACGGCCAGACCGTGAGCCCGCTGGCGCACGTGAGCGGCAAGGCGCTCGTGGTTTTGTCCGAGCCGCGCTCGCTGTTCGACGATTGCCTGCGCGCCTACGAGGATATCGAGGCCCGTGCCGGCGAGGCGGGGATTGACCGTCTAGACGGCTTGTACGTGCGCGCTCAACAGCTCGATTTTGGTGCCCAGCAGCGCTTGAACTACGTAAGCCTCATCCGTGCCGGCGGTGCAGTGACGGCCGAGCTCAAGATTGAGCAGCCTGCTATCGCAGGCTCGGACAACCGTTTTATGACGCGCGTTCAGGAAGTCGTGGGTAAGCGCTACGCCTGCGTGTTCGCCATTCCCGATCGTGGCGCGCGCGAGTCGATGGAGCTCACCTTTGGCGATGAGGGCATTACCTTTGAGGAGTCGCTGACCGCGGCGCCCGAAAATGCCGGCGTCATTGGCGAGCACGTACGCGTGGCAGCGGCAGATTCTGCCGACCGTGCCGCACGCCAGGAGGCCCACGCTTCCATTCGCGAGCGTAAGGTCGACGCGCTCAACGCCCGCTCGCTCGAGGCGGGCGCGGCCCAGGCTGCCGCCGGTGCCGCCGTGCCCACCATCTCGCGCGGACGCGTGACCTTTGTCGATGCCGCTCTGCCGCAGGGCGTGGTGGTGCCCGATGCCAACCTGGCCGTGTTCTCGATCGCCGACCTCAACGCCCGCATGGACGCCAACCGCGCGCGCAGTCGCCGCAAGGTGGACATTACGCAGATCACGTTCCCGTTTAAGCCGGGCGACTACGTGGTGCACGCTACCCACGGTATCGCGCTCTTTAGCGAGATCGCGCGCCAGGAAGTGGGCGGCAAGGAGCGCGACTACTTTTTGCTGGAATATGCCGACGGCGACAAGCTCTACGTGCCGCTCGAGCAGGTCGACCGCATTACGCGCTACGTCGGTCCCGACGGCGATAAACCGCGCTTGACCAGGCTCAATACCGCCGACTGGACGCGTGCCACCAATAAGGCGCGCAAGAATGCCAAAAAACTGGCGTTTGACCTGGTCGACCTGTATACGCGCCGCTCGTCGATTACCGGTATCGCCTGTCCGCCCGATACGCCCGAGCAGATCGAGATGGAGGAGAGCTTCCCTTACGACGAGACACGCGACCAGCTGGAGGCCATCGCCGACATTAAGGCCGACATGGAGGCGCCCAAGCCCATGGACCGTCTGCTGTGCGGCGACGTGGGCTTTGGCAAGACCGAGGTTGCCCTGCGCGCGGCGTTTAAGTGTGTGGACTCCGGCCGCCAGGTCATGGTGCTCTGCCCCACGACCATTCTGGCCCAGCAGCACTACGAGACGTTCTTTGAGCGTTTTGCCCCGTTTGGCCTTGAGGTCGAGGTGCTCAGCCGCTTCCGCACGCCGGCACAGCAGAAGCGCGCGCTCAAGGCGTTTGCCGAGGGCACGATCGATGTGCTCATCGGCACGCACCGTCTGCTTTCGGCCGATGTGAACCCCAAGAACCTGGGCCTGGTGATTATCGACGAGGAACAGCGCTTTGGCGTGCAGCACAAGGAGCAGCTCAAGAACCTGCGCGAGCAGATTGACGTGCTTACGCTTTCGGCAACGCCGATTCCGCGAACCATGCAGATGGCCACGAGCGGCGTGCGCGACATGAGCCTGATCACCACGCCGCCGACTGGGCGTCGTCCCGTGATCGTGCACGTGGGGGAGTACGACCCCGATGTGGTGAGCGCGGCGATTCGCCTGGAGGTGGGTCGCGGCGGCCAGGTGTACTACGTGTCCAACCGCGTCAAGACCATCGACGACGCCGTGGCGCGCGTGCACGAGGCCGCGCCCGAGGCGCGCGTGGGCGTGGCGCACGGCAAGATGAGCCCGCGCGAGGTCGAGGACGTGATGATCGAGTTCGCGACCAAAAAGATCGACGTGCTCATCGCCACGACCATCGTGGAGAGCGGTATCGACAACGCGACCGCCAACACACTGATCATCGAGGACTCGCAGCGCCTGGGTCTGGCGCAGCTCTACCAGCTCAAGGGCCGTGTGGGTCGCTCTGCCACGCAGGCCTATGCGTACTTTATGTTCCCGGGCGAGCTGCCGCTTACCGAGGAGGCCACGGCACGCCTGACCGCACTTTCCGAGTTCCAGGACCTGGGCAGCGGCATGCGCATCGCCATGCGCGACCTGGAGATTCGCGGCGCTGGCTCGCTTATGGGCGCCGAGCAGCACGGCAATCTGTCGAGCGTGGGCTTTGACCTGTTTACGCAGATGCTGGGCCAGGCCGTGGCCGAGGCGCGCGGCGATGACGACGCCGGCGTGGAGGCGGCGAGCGTGGGCATTAACCTGCCGGCCGACTATTTCTTGTCCGAGGAGTACCTGCCGGCGGTGGACCAGCGCGTGCTCGTATACCGCAAGCTCGCGGCTGCAGAGGACCTGGAGAGTATCGACGAGGTACAGGAAGAGACCGAGGCCGCGCATGGTGAGCTGCCGTTGGCGGGGCTTAACCTGTTCAATCGCGCGCGCATCCGCATCCGCGGCGAGCGCCTGGGGCTCGAGAGTGTCACGCTCAGCGGCGGACGCATCACGTTTTTGGGCGTCGACGTGCCCAAGAAGGTGGCCTATGAGCTTAAGACTCGCTATGGCGCGGTGAACTTCCCCAAGAGCCGCAAGCTGTCGGTGCCTTACAAGGCGGGCGCCGGTGCGGGCAGCGGCCTGGGTCGCGGTCTCGACGCCAACGACGGCACCGGCCCGGTGGCCGCGGCACTCATGCTGCTGCAGCAATTAGGCGCGAGTGACGATGACTGACAAGTAAGGGGCGTAGCGGGGCGGAGTCAACTTTGCCCCGCCACGTTGCAGGTTGATTCCAGCCACATCGAAAGGAAAGCATGTTCGGATACATCTATAAGAAAGATGTCGCCATTATCGCGGTTATCCTTGCCCTTTGCCTGGGCGTGGGCAGCTTCTTCGATTATCAGATCTCGAGCGCGCTGTTCAACATCGGCAGCATGTACGGCCGCTTTATCGAGGCTGCCGGCGAGCTGCCGTTTGAGCTGACGGCGAGCATCGCAGGCGTTATGCTCGTGCGAGCGGTGCGTCCCGACTCCAGGGGGAGCAAATGGCTCGCCGTGCTCGGCATCCTCGTTAACGTTGGTCTGGCTGGCTACGAGATCGTTTCGTCCCTGCGGGTTGGCGGCAAACTCATTGCCGTTCAGCTGGTGCTGACGTTTGTGCTGGTGATTGCTGCTAACTTTATCGTCTATCGTCTCACGCGCGACACCGCGCCCGACGAGCTTATGCGCTGGGCGTTGATGGTGCTGGCCGTGTGGGCCGCTCAAGCCATCATCCTCAACGTCATTGTTAAGCCGCTGTGGTCGCGCCCGCGCATGCGCGTGATCGAGGTGACGCAGGGGCTCGATTTTCAGCCGTGGTGGGTGATTGGCAACCCCGACAAGTGGGCCTTTATCGCCGCCGGCGTGATCAAGGACGGCTTCAAGTCGTTTGCGAGCGGACACACGGCGCATGCGGCGATCGGCCTTATGCTCGCCGGGCTTCCCGCGGCAGCCTTTACGGAAAAGCCTTCGCGTCGCCGTGTGATCTTTTGGGCGGCGGCTGTGGTCGCGGCGCTCGTCGCGTTTGGCCGCATCGTGATCGGAGCGCACTTTTTGAGTGACGTGAGCTGCGGTTTTGCTCTGGTACTGGCACTTGAGTGCCTTGCCGCGCGCATTGCCTATCCCAGCGGCGTACAATAGCTCCGTTTGAATCATCTGACCGATACCCGGTAAGAGAGGATTGCCATGCTCGCGTTCAACAACGATTATTCCCACGGCGCACACCCGACGGTGCTGCAGGCGCTCGTCGATACCAACATGGAGCCACAGCCCGGCTACGGTACCGATGCGCATACCGAGCGCGCCAAGCAACTTATTCGCGAGGCCTGCCAGGCCCCCGATGCCGACGTGTTTTTTCTGGTGGGCGGCACGCAGGCCAACGCGACGGTGATCGACATGCTGCTCGCGCCGTACGAGGGCGTCGTTGCTGCCGAGACTGGCCACGTCGCCTGTCACGAGGCGGGCGCCATCGAGTTTGGCGGCCACAAGGTGCTCACCATCCCCGGCTACGAGGGCAAGATGCACGCCGAAGATCTCGAAAACTATATCCAGGTGTTCTACGAAAACGAGAGCTACGAGCACACGGTGTTCCCGGGCGCCGTGTACGTGAGCCTGTCGACCGAGTACGGCACGCTGTACTCCAAGGTCGAGCTCGCGGCGATTCACGCGGTGTGCCAGAAGCATGAGATTCCGCTGTTTGTGGATGGTGCTCGCCTGGCCTATGCGCTGGCGGCCGATGAGTGCGACATTACCCTGCCCGAGCTGGCGCAGCTGTGTGACGTGTTCTACATCGGCGGCACCAAGTGCGGCGCGCTCTGCGGCGAAGCTGTGGTGTTCTGCGGCATGCACGCCCCGGCGCATCCCATTCCTCGCATTAAGCAACATGGCGCGCTGCTTGCCAAAGGCCGCCTGACGGGCGTGCAGTTTGAGGCGCTCTTTACCGATGGCCTGTATTTTGAGATTGGTCGACAGGCGATCGAAACCGCGCAGGCGCTTCGTCGCGTGCTGCACGAGCACGGCTACCGGTTCTTCTTGGAGACGCCGACTAACCAGCAGTTTGTGATTCTGCCCAACGAAGATATGGCCCGCATTCGCGAGCATGCCTCGATCGAGTACTGGGAAAAGTACGACGAGACCCACACGGTGGTGCGTTTTTGTACCAGCTGGGCCACGACGCAGGAGGACATCGACGCGCTGGCGGCTGTCCTGTAGTCTGATGTAATGACGAGGGGCCGCCTTGCGCTGGGTTTGGCGCAGGGCGGCCTTTGCTTTTGAGGGGGAGGGGCTGCATGCCCGAGATGTCCGAGCCGACGATTCGTCTGGCGACGCCCGAAGACGCGCCGGCGTTGCTTGCCATCTATGAGCCGTATGTGCGCCAGACGGCGATTACCTGCGAATACGAGGTGCCGAGCGTTGAGGAGTTCGCCGGGCGCATCGAGCGTACGCTCAAGCGCTATCCGTATCTGGTGATGGAGCTGGACGGGCATCCGGTAGGCTATGCCTATGTGAGTCCGCTTAACAGCCGCGAGGCATACGACTGGTCGGTCGAGACATCGATCTACCTTGCGCGCGACGTGCGCCACGGCGGGCTGGGCCGCAAGCTGCACGATGCGCTCAAGCAATGCCTGATCGCGATGGGCATCACCAATATGTGCGCGCTCATCGCCGTGCCGCACGACAAGGACGACGAGTATCTGACGCACAACAGTCAGGATTTCCATGCCCATATGGGCTACCGCCTGGTGGGTGCCTTTGACCGCTGTGCCCAGAAGTTCGGCCGCTGGTACGACATGTGCTGGATGGAGCTGGTCCTAGCCGAGCGCACGCCCAACCAACCCAAGCCAACCTGGTTCCCCGACCTCCCCAAACCTACCATTTAGGGACAGGTCTATTTTGGCAGGTTAGCCGATGGGCTCGGTGTATTTGGCGCGGTCGGTGCGTTGGATGCGCTTGGAGACATGGAGCGGGCGGCCGTCGGTGTCGTAGACGTAGTCGGTGATCAGGATCAGCGCCTGCCCGCGCTCAACGTTGAGCAAAAACGCCTCGTTTTGCGAGGCATAGCACACCTCAAAGGTCTTGTGCCCCTGTGCCGGCGCGCGATGGAATTCTTGACGCAGCGTGGCGTAGAGCGAACCGTTGATATCGCGATCGATGAGTGCCTCAAAGCTTGGCGGCAGATAGGTGGTCTCCAGGCACAGCGGCGCATCGTCCAGATAACGCAGGCGGACAAGTTTGACGAGCTTGCTGCCCACGGCGGCATCAAAGAACTTAGCTATGCTGCCGCCCGCCTTGGTAAAGCCCGAGTCCACCGTGCGCGTGGTGGGCTTCATGCCCTGACCCTGGACCTGCGCCGTATAGCTCGAAAACACCAGGTTGTTCTCGTGGAGCGCCGGCGTGTCGGCCACAAAGGCGCCACGCCCGCGCTCGGTGCGCACCAGACCCTCATCGACGAGCACCTTAAGGGCATGGCGCACGGTGCTGCGCGACAGCCCCGATTCGTCCATGAGTTCCATTTCGGACGGCAGCTTGTCTCCGCGTGCGTAGGTGCCGGAGGCAATGCGGTCGCGCAGCATGCCCGCCAAGCGCTCGTATTGGGCCAGTTTCTTTTTAGACGAAGCGTTCATGCGATCAACCTGTATCTAACCTATATGCGAATCTAATTGAGCATGTATTCAATACAACAACAAAACCGCTGGTAGCAAGTTATCGAAAACCGCATCAGCATAATTTCTAAGACAAATATAGCATACAACTAGTCGACATAACCAAAACATGTATGTAACTTGTATGCCTGTGATGAGCATCAAACGAAGAAGAAAGGCTGATGCACGATGACTACTCAGGAACAGGTTAAGGATGTCGTCTCCCAGGTTTTGGCTGATAAGGCAGACAAGGGCGGCATCAAGCGCGTCGTGTGGATTGGCGCCGGCGGATCCAACGGCGGCAACTATCCTGCCCAGTACTTTATGGAGCACGAGGCCACGCAGGTCGTGAGCTCCAGCTACACAAGCAACGAGTTCGTGCACGCCACCCCTGCTTACGTTAACGAGAACACCCTGGCCGTCGTCGTGTCCATGCGCGGCACCAAGGAGACCATCGTCGCCGCCCAGGTCGCCAAGGACCACGGCGCCAGCACCATCGCCATCTATGTTGACGAGTCCGGCCTCACCGAGGTCTGTGACTACAAGATCCAGTATGACAGCCTGGCCGTGGACGAGTCCTGCATGGGCCGTACCAACTCCGCCGTCGTGACCATGATCGCCATGGAGCTCACGCAGCAGACCGAGGGCTATGCCGAGTACGAGACCGCTATGGCCGCCTTCGACCTGGTCGACCCCATCTATCGCAAGGCCGTCGAGTACACCCGTCCGCTCGCTGCCAAGTGGGCCGAGCAGAACGCCGACAAGCCCTGCATCAACGTGATGGCTCAGGGTCCGCTCTTTGGTGCCGCCTACGTCTTTAGCATCTGCAACGTGCAGGAGATGCTGCAGATCGACTCCTGCACCATCAACACCTGCGACTTCTTCCACGGCCCCTTCGAGATCCTGGACAAGCGCACCTCGCTGTTCCAGCTCATCAGCGTCGGCCGCAGCCGCTGCAACGACGAGCGCGGCATCCGCTTCGTCAACCAGTACGGTGGCGAGCGCGTCTATCAGCTCGACGCCAAGGAGCTTGGCCTCAACGACATCAAGGACAGCGTGAGCGAGTACTTCAACCACCTGATCTTTGCCCCGATCCTCAACAATGTGTACATGCGCGCGCTCTCTGCCGTCACCCACAAGGACTACATGACGCGCCGCTACATGTGGAAGCTTGAGTATTAGTTACGCGGTTTTACCAAACCGCGTAACGGATCGACGCTGCAAACCCACCTGAGCGGCAATCTGCCTTTCAGCTTCAGCGGCATGACCAGAAGGTCAATGCCGCTTCGCTTCAAGGCACCTTGCTCGCTCAGGTGGGTTTTCGCTGGCGTTGCCAAAGCATCGGCGTCGCCTTGGCCCAGATGCGGCACTTGGAGACGTTCGGCACTTGGGGACAGTCCTAGTCATTGGGGACAGGTTACTTTGCACCAAGTTGGCGCATATGAACCTGACCCCTTTGCACCAATGGGTTGTAGCGGTAGAGCAGATTTTTCCGCTCGCCGATTTGTGTCTTGAAAAATGTATATAACGACTATAACGTAGTATGAAACATATTGGAAACAATACCGAGGAGGCTGCGTTGAAGAAAAGCAATCTGGGCTATGTGCTGGTACTGATCGCCGCGCTTATGTGGGGCAGCATCGGAATCTTTGTAAACGGCATTGCGGCCATGGGCGTTTCGTCTCAGAGCATGGCGGCCTTACGCTTGTTGGTCGGAGCGCTTATCTTGGCGCCGGTCCTGATGTTTATGGGCTGCCGTCCGGGTGAGGGGTCTACCGTGGCTCAGGGTCCCCTGACGCTATTCAAGGCAAGCCCCAAAGAGCTCGTCCCCTGCGCGCTTGTCGGTATCGTCGGTTTAGCCGCCGCCAACACCTGCTATTACGAGTGCATGCGTGAGGTGGGTATGTCTACGGCCTCGGTGCTGCTCTACACCTCGCCGGTGTTTGGCGTCATGCTCGGCCGCGTGCTTTATCGCGAGGACGTGACCCCCAACAAGCTCGTTGCCATTGTCTTTAACATCGTTGGCTGCGTGCTTGCGGTGACCAATGGCGACCTTTCCGGTTTTCATTTTTCGGTTTGGGGCGTCACGTCGGGCGTGATTGCAGGCCTTTGTGGTGCGTCGCTCGCGGTGTTTAGCCGGATAGCAACCAAGACGGTCCACCCGCTGGCTGTCACGTTTTGGGGCTTTGTTTTTGGCGGTGCGGTTATGGCGGCTATCGCGGCTCCGTGGCCGGATGTCGCCGCGGCAATGTCGCCACAGCTGCTGCTGCTGTTCCTTGGCTTTGGACTCATCCCCACAGCCGTGGCTTACATCTTATATATGCAGGGTCTGTCCATGGGGCTCGAGACATCGAAAGTTCCCGTCGTAATGTCTTTCGAGACGGTCGTTACCGTACTGGTGGGCATTGGTGTCTATGCCGAGCCCGCCGGCGTGATCAAAGTCCTGGGCATCGTGCTGGTGCTCGCGTCCATCCTGATTATGAACACCGACTTCTCCAAGCTGCGCAACAGTGTGTTTGTCGGTCATGTTGTTGAGAGCATGACCTTTAAGCCCAACGCGTGGTGGACGGAGAAATCGCAGGACATGGATCTGTTTAAGGAGCGCACCGGCATTGCGCTGGAACCCACCGTACAGGAAAGCCCCTGGTACTTCGTGCGATAGAGGATTGCGCGCAGGGTCTGACCTCGGGTTATCCAGCCAGCGCCGGCCTACCCGGCCCCAACGTTTCGAGTACGTTAAACCCGTCAACGGTCGATTTTCACCCGCGAACGGTCTTTATACTAATTAGCAATATCCGCAACGTATAAGACGTTATAATGACCATAACGAAAAGGAGGAGGCAAGATGAATCAGATCATTCTCGCATCTCATGGCGGCCTGGCCGCAGGCGCCAAAGACACGCTCGAGATGGTTCTCGGCGACGTGTCGAACGTCCACGTCGTGTCGCTTGCTCGTGACGACAAGGAGCCCATCACCAATAAGGTGGACGCCATGATCGCCACGTTCAACACGGACGACACCGTCTATGTGCTGACCGATATGCTCGGCAGCTCGGTCAACAACAACATGGTCGAGCTTTCCAAGAACGGCACGAAGTTCACGGTTGTCAGCGGTTTCAACATTCCGCTGGCACTGACGCTCGCTATGAGCCCCGTCCCCGTCAAGGGCGCCGAGCTCGCGGCCCTCATCAACGAGGCCCGCACCGGCCTGACCAACCCCAACGCACCGGTCGAGGCTGCCGCGGCTCCCGCCAAGAAGGCCAAGGCGCCCCGTCACAGCTCCGGTC
This sequence comes from uncultured Collinsella sp., assembly GCA_958435945.1. Classification (GTDB taxonomy): domain Bacteria; phylum Actinomycetota; class Coriobacteriia; order Coriobacteriales; family Coriobacteriaceae; genus Collinsella. The sequence goes on from CAUBIC010000014.1 coordinate 56,851, forward strand.
CCGCCAAGATCGTCCTCGCACGTCTTGACTACCGTCTGCTGCACGGCCAGGTCGTCTTTACCTGGACCACCAAGGTTCAGGCCGAGCGCATCATCGTCGTCGACAACGCTGCCGCCAACGATGACATCAAGAAGGGCGCTCTTAAGCTGGCCAAGCCCCAGGGCGTTCGCCTGAACGTCTTCACCGTCGAGCGTGCCCTCGCCAAGATGGACAAGCTCAACACCCTCGGCGAGCGCGTCATGTTCGTCTTTGGCAACACTGCCGAGATGCTGCAGTTCTGCCAGGGCTACAAGCTCGACGCCATCAACCTGGGCGCCACCGCCAACCACGACGGTGCCGATCAGGTCGGCGGCAAGGACAGCTCCGTCTTCCTCGACGCCACCCAGAAGGCCGACGTCAACCAGCTGCTCGACATGGGCATTAAGCTCTACGTCCAGCAGACCCCTACGTATCAGAGCGTCGATATCGACGCCAAGCTGTAATCAACCAGGCTTTTGCCTGACTGAAAGGAGAAGGGTATGAATACGTTCATCAGTGCGGTGCTCGTCGGCCTCGTCGGCGTGTTCTGCATGTGGGACTCCCGCCTGCTCGGTCGTCTTAACTTCGAGCAGCCTCTCGTTGGCGCTACGCTCGTCGGTCTGCTGCTGGGCGATGTGCCCACCGGCCTTGCCGTCGGTGCCGCCGTCGAGCTCGTGTCCATGGGCCTGGTGCAGGTCGGCGCCGCCGTTCCGCCCGATATGGTCCTGGGCGGCATCGTGGCCGCTGCCTTTGCGTGCCTGACCGATGCTTCCGCCGAGACCGCCATGACGATCGCCATCCCGGTCGCCGTCCTGGGTCAGCTCCTCGGCATCGTGTTCCGTTCCATCATCGCCGCCCTCACCCATGTGGCAGATAGCGCGATCGATAACGGAAAGTTCAAGACCGCCTACCGTATGCACATCTGCGCCGGCTCCGGTCTGTACGCCATCATGTACTTCCTGCCGATCTTCCTCGCCGTCTTTGTTGGAACCGACCTGGTTCAGGCCATCGTCAACATGGTTCCCGAGTGGCTGTCCACTGGTCTTAACGTTTCGACCAAGATCATGACCGCCTACGGCTTGGCCCTGCTGCTCACCATGATGATCAAGAAGGGTATGACTCCGTTCCTGTTCATCGGTTTCCTGCTCGCCGCTTACCTCAACCTGTCCGTCATCGCGGTCGCTCTGATCGGTGTGTGCCTGGCTGTCGTCTTCATGGGCTTCAAGTTCAACGGTTCCCATGCAGCCGCCGGTGTCGATTCCGACTACGATCCGCTCGAAGACGACGAAGACTAAGGAGGAACACACTATGGCAACCGCAACCAAGGACGTGTCCCTGAACAAGAAGGTCAGCCAGTTCTTCTGGCGCTCCTGGGCCATCCAGGCCTCTTGGAACTACGAGCGTCAGATGAACATGGGCTTCCTCTACGGCATGGTTCCCACGCTCGATCGCCTCTATCCGGATGAGTCCGACCCCAAGCAGCTCGCTGCTAAGAAAGAGGCTTACCACCGTCACATGGCGTTCTACAACTGCACCCCGCAGACGAGCGCTTTCATTCTGGGCCTCTCCGCCTCCATGGAGGAGGAGTACGCCAAGGATCCCGAGAACTTCGATCCCGATTCGATCAACGCGGTCAAGACCTCCCTCATGGGTCCGCTTTCCGGTATCGGTGACTCCTTCTTCCAGGGCACCATCCGCGTTATCGCCTTTGGCCTGGGCGTTCAGCTGGCTCAGCAGGGCTCCATCATGGGCCCGATCCTGGCCATGCTCATCTCCATCGTCCCCTCTGTGCTGATCACTTGGTTCGCAGCCAAGATGGGCTATCAGGGCGGCCACGAGTACCTGAGCAAGCTTCAGGGCGGCGACCTCATGGAGAAGCTCATGTATGTCTGCGGCATCGTGGGTCTTATGTCCGTGGGCGGCATGATCGCTACGCTGATTGGCGCCACCACCCCGCTGCAGTTCGCTGAGGGCACCGTCGTTATCCAGGACATCCTGGACGGCATGATGCCTCAGATGATTTCCCTTGGCCTCACCGGCCTTATGTACTGGCTCATCAAGAAGAACGTCAACACCGGTTGGCTTCTCGTGATCGCCATTGTGGGCGGCATCGCCCTCTCCGCGGCCGGCATCCTGGCCTAGTCGCGACCAAGCGTCTAACCGCTTTCCCCCGGGGGCCTGCCTGGCATCCCATACCCCAGGCAGGCTTCCATCCCTATACGTGACAATGGGACAGTCCCTTTGTCGCATCCTTAACGGGCCGGCGACTCGGTCCAAATCACGGTAACCCTGCGAGCGCCCGGCAATGTGGTGCCGCAAAAAATCGAAAGGAATGTGTCAGATGTACGAGATCGACCTTAACCTCCCTAAGCAGATCGTCGCTGACGTCCTGTCCAACCACGAGATCCACAGCGTCGCTTTCGTCGGCTGCGGTGCCTCCATGTCCGACCTTTACCCCGCCAAGTACTTCCTGGCCAACAACACGGACAAGCTGAACGTTCAGATCTTCACCGCTAACGAGTTCAACTACGACACGCCTTCCTGGGTCAACGAGCACACCTTCGTGATCACCTGCTCTCTCGGTGGCTCCACGCCCGAGACCGTCGAGGCCAACAAGACCGCCAAGAAGCACAACTGCCCGGTCGTCTCCCTCACCAACAAGGCTGGCTCCGCTCTGACCGTCGACGCCGACCACGTTATCGTTCACGGCTTCCACGCCAACTACGCTGCCAAGTGCGAGAAGCCCGGCTATGCCATCGCTCTTGCTCTCGAGATCCTTCAGCAGACCGAGGGCTATGACCACTACGAGGACATGATCACCGGCCTCACCAACGTCTTCGAGCTCTGCGAGAACGCCGCTCAGCACTGCAAGAAGCTCGCCAAGAAGTTCGCCGAGGACTTCAAGGACGACAAGATGATCTACTTCATGGCTTCCGGTGCCTCCGAGAAGATGGCTTATTCTAACGCCGCCTTCCTGTTCACCGAGATGCAGTGGATCGACGCCGCCGCCTACAACACCGGCGAGTACTTCCACGGCCCGTTCGAGGTTTCCACCGAGGGTAAGCCCTACGTCTTCCTCATGTCCGATGGCGCCACCCGTCCGATGGACGCCCGCGCCCTCACCTTCCTTGAGCGCATGGGCGCCAAGGTCGCTCTGATCGACTCCAAGGACTACGGCCTGGCCGACGCCGTGCCCGCGAGCGTCGTCACCTACTTCAACCCGCTGCTACACCTCGCCGTTATGCGCGAGTACGGCAACCAGATCGCCGAGGCCCGTCAGCACCCGCTGACCATGCGTCGCTACATGTGGAAGCTTTCCTACTAATCACAAGTAAGTAGACCTTACGGGTTGATTGAGAGGGGATGGGGTTTGCGCCCCGTCCCCTTTTTGCTCTGGGGAGAGCGTGTCTGTCGCGTCGCAAAGCCCCAGATAAAACCTACCAAAATAAACCTGTCCCTTTTTGGCAGGTGGGAGGAGATGCGTATGATCAAGGCAGTGCTGTTTGACATGGACGGCGTGCTGGTCGATACCGAGTGGTTCTACAACCGCCGCCGCGTGGCGTTTATGGAAGAGAAGGGGTTCCACTTTGATGAGATTCCCGATCTTTCGGGGTCTAACGAGCCTGCCATTTGGGAGGCGCTGGTGCCCGACGATGTTGAGCTGCGCGAGCGTCTGCGCGTGGAGTACAAGCAGGTCTACAGCCCGGTCCACCCCGTTCCGTATGCTGAGCTGCTCAACGAGCAGACGGAGCCGGTGATGCGTGAGCTGCACGAGCGCGGCGTGAAGTGCGCCATCGCAAGCTCGTCCTATCGCGAGCTCATTGACGAGCTGGTGGAGATTGTCGGTATCGCCGACGTGCTGAACTACACCATCAGCGGTCACGAGTGCAGCGCGTTTAAGCCCGACCCCGAGATCTACCTGCGTGCCATGGAGGCGCTGGGGGTGGAGCCTGCCGAGTGCCTGGTTATCGAGGACTCGCCTTTGGGCATCGAGGCCGGCAAACGCTCCGGCGCCCGCGTCCTGGCACTGCGTCCGCACGAGGGCGTCAACCTCGATCAATCGCGAGCCGATGCCGTTATCGATAATCTGACCGACATTTTGGCCGCTCTGTAGCGTCGATTCACCGCAAGAAGCACGGGTTCAAACGTTTTTTGCGGTGGACTGGCTCAATTCGGTTTCGATTTTGATCTGTTTGGCTTCGATTCGGGCTAAGTGAGTAGACTTTTTGGCGCAGGCCGAGCACAAAACATATCTTCCTTTGTAAAACCGCAGGTCACAGAGGTGGCTATTTTTGGGTGTGCTCGGCAGATCGTAAGAAGTCTACTCACTTGGATTTTGCTCTTTGGTCGTGGGGTTGCTGGTCCCGTTTTGGTCGTCGAGAGAGGGCGAATTAAAGCGCCTCCTCTCGCTCCATGCTACAATCGCGAGCATGCCCCACAACTATATCTGCCTTCGAAGGGAGCCTACGTGGCGAACGCCATCGATCAGCTCACGGACCGAGTGCTCGTGCTCGGCCGCCTCACCATCGTCCGCCGCGCCATTACTGCCGTGGCGGTCACCATTTCCGCCGTTCTTCAGACATTTCTGATCCAGGCGTTCATTCAGCCCGCCGACCTGCTTCCGAGCGGTCTTACCGGCGTTGCGGTCCTGCTCGATCGCGTTACCTCGCTGGGCGGCGTTCACATCGACATCTCGCTCGGTATGCTCGCGCTCAACATCCCTGTGGCGCTCCTATGCTGGAGCGGCATTAGCAAGCGCTTCGTCATCTTCTCGATGATGCAGGTCGTGCTCTCGTCGCTGTTCCTCAACATCTTTCACTTTTCCCCGTTTTTGGGCGACAAGATCATGCTCATCATTTTTGGCGGCGTGGTCTCGGGTCTGGGCGCTGCCATTGCGCTAAAGTCCGGCGCATCCACCGGCGGCACCGACTTTATCGCGCTGTGGGTCTCCAACCACACGGGCAAGACCATATGGGGCGTCATCTTTGGTTTCAACTGCTTTATCCTGGCGATCTTTGGCTTTATGTTTGGCTGGGACAAGGCGGCGTACTCCATCGTGTTCCAGTTTATTTCGACCAAGACCATCGACAGTTTCTATCGTCGCTACGACCGCGTGACGCTGCAGATCACGACGCGCAAGGCAGATGAGGTCATGACCGCCTATGTTGACCATTTTCAGCACGGCATTAGCTGCGCCGAGGTCATCGGCGGATACAGCCGCGAAAAGATGTACCTGCTGCATGCCGTTGTCTCGACCTACGAGAGTCAGGACATTATCAAGCTGGTGTGCGACATTGATCCCGGCGCCGTGATCAATGTGTTCCACACGCTCAACTTTGTGGGCGGCTGGTGGGGCGGTCATGTCGACGAGCCCATGCCCACGGCCGTGCCCGATCCCGACAAGCCCGCGCGCATGGCCAGCAGGCAGGCGCACCTCTGCGAGCAGGACAGCCTGCAGCAGGATGACGGGAAGTAGGGTTTTGGCATTTTGCCGGCCAAGCGTAGTCCATCCGAATGAGCCCCTCGAAAGCCTCGTTGCTTTCGAGGGGCTCTCGTTTGCCCAGGTAAAACCTACCAAAATGAAGCTGTCGCTTTTTGGTAGGGAGGGTGTATCGTTTTATCAATATGAGGTAACATGAAACTAGACGTTATATACGTATTAGTTATTTCGATATTTCGATAAGAGTGATTAGATATGCCTGCGCCCAAAAATGCACCGCTTTACCAGCAGATTTACGACGAAATCAAGGATGCGATCGAGAAAGGTGTTTATGCACCCAAGGAGCGTATTCCGTCCGAGCTTGAGCTAGCCGAGCAGTACGACGTGAGCCGCATTACGGTGCGCCGCGCCGTCGAGGAGCTGTGCTCCGATGGCTACCTGGTTAAGCAGCAGGGCCGTGGCACCTTTGTCTCCACGCCGCACATCAATCGCCAGTTTCACGCCTCGACATTGCAGACGTTTACCGCGCTGTGTGCCGGCAATGGCATGAAGGCCGGTGCGCACGTGATCGATCGCCAGATTGTGCCGGCGCGCCAAAACGAGATGGAGTTCTTTGGCCTGCAGAAGGATGCGCTGCTGCTGCATATCAAGCGCGTGCGTACGGCCGACGGCGAGCCCATCTTTGAGGAGAACATCTTTGTGCCGTTTGATGCCTACCGCGAGCTGTTGACGGCCGATCTTGAGGACAAGTCGATTTTTGCCGAGGTCGAGCGTGTTGGCGGAATCCCGATTGTCTCGGTTGGCTACCGCACGGTCGAGGCCGTTCGTGCCAATACCGAGCAGGCGGCCGAGTTGGGCATTGCTCCGCACGATCCGCTGCTCAACCTGCGTGCCAGCTTTACCGGTCCTGATGACGAGCCGGTTTTGATGGGTAAGCAGTACTACGTGGGATCGCGCTACGTTATGGTCATGTAAGTTACGCGGTTTTACCAAACCGCGTAACGGCTCGACGCTGCAAACGCCCCTAAGCGGCAATCTGACGTTCAATCGTCGGTCGCGTACCAAAGTACGCTTCCCTCCTCTTTCACGTCACCTTGCTCGCTTAGGGGCGTTTTCGCTGACTTATGCTCAACCAGCGACGTTTGCGCGCTTGTCAAGAGATTAGCCGTTGGGAAAGTGTCCAAAAATCCCACGCTCGTTCCTTTTGGATTGCGTTGCCCGTGGCCGACAGCCGTGCGGCACCGGTCCGCGTGGCGGCGTATAATCGGCGGCAGATGACTTGGACGTTAGGAAACCATGACCGATAGCATGCAGCAGATGGCGCTCGACACGCTCGGCGCCTATTTTGGCTACACCTCGTTTCGCCCGGGACAGGACCGCATGGTCGATGCGATCCTTGCCGGTCGCGATGCGCTGGGTGTTATGCCCACGGGTGCCGGCAAGTCCATTTGCTACCAGGTGCCCGCGCTCATGCTGCCCGGCATCACCTTTGTGGTGAGTCCGCTGCTGTCGCTTATGGAGGACCAGACCCGTGCGTTGCTCGCGGCGGGTGCGCGACCCAGCTATCTCAACTCCAGCCTTACTCCGGCCCAGCAAAACACCGTGCTCAAGCGGGCGCGCGAGGGCCGCTACCAGCTTATGTACGTGGCGCCCGAGCGCTTGCTCGAGCCGCGTTTTTTGGCCTTTGCGCAGGAGGCCGCGGCGGACGGCGGCATTGGCGTGCCGCTCGTGGCCATTGATGAGGCCCACTGCGTGAGCCAATGGGGCCAGGATTTCCGCCCCGCCTACCTGCAGATTCGCGAGTTCATCGATGCGCTGCCGCGGCGCCCCATCGTGGCGGCCTTTACCGCTACGGCGACCGAGCGTGTGCGCGCGGATATCCAGCAGATGCTCGGCCTGCAAAATCCCGCGACGGTAGTGACGGGCTTCGATCGCAAGAACCTCTACTTTGGCTGCGAGGAGATGGGCGACAAGGCCAAGGCCGCGTGGGTGCGCGACTATGTGATCGCGCATTCGAGCGAGAGCGGCATCGTGTATTGCTCGACCCGCAAGACGGTCGATGCGCTGGCAGGCGAGCTTGCCGAGGCGCTGGGCCCCAGCGGCATTCGCGTTGGCCGCTACCATGCCGGCATGGGCAACGACGCCCGCCGCCAAAGCCAGCGCGCCTTTATCGACGATGATATCCAGGTGATGGTTGCCACCAACGCCTTCGGCATGGGCATCGACAAGCCCAACGTGCGCTACGTGATCCACAACAACGTGCCCGAGAGCATCGAGGCCTACTATCAAGAGGCAGGTCGCGCCGGTCGCGATGGCGACCCGGCCAGCTGCCATTTGCTGTGGAACGGCAACGATTTTCGTATGCGTCGCTTTCTGATCGACCGCGGCGATGCTGCCGATGAGGCACTCGACGACGAGCAGCGCGCGTGGGCGCTCCAGAATCGATATCGTCTGCTCAACCAGATGGAGGGCTACTGCAATACCACCGGCTGCCTGCGCGAATACATGCTGCGCTACTTTGGCGACGAGGCGGCGGCCGAGCATGCGGCTGCGGTTGGTGCGGGCGCCACCGCCACGGACGAGGCCGAGGGCTGCGGCAACTGCAGCAACTGCCTCACGCAGTTCGAGGTCGAGGACGTCACCGATATGGCCCGCGCCGCCGTGCGCTATGTGGCCACGCGACCCATGCGCTTTGGCAAGTCGCTCATCGCCGACGTGCTTCATGGCGGCAACACCGAGCGCATTCGCCAGATGCATCTGGACGAGGACCGCGGCTACGGTGAGCTGTCGAGCGAATCGGTCGGGCGCATCAAGGACATCATCGGCCAGCTGTGCGGCCGCGGTTACCTGGCCACCTCGCAGGGGCAGTACCCGGTCGTGGGGCTGGGCCCGCGCGCCGGCGAGGTCGAGGACGAAGCGTTCGCCTTTACCGTTAAGCGTCGCGCGTCCAAGCGCAAGGCCTCGGCTCGCGCCCGCCGTGCGGTGGATCTGCTGCGCGAGGAGGCCGAGCTGGATCAGCGCCCGCGCGTGGGTGACGATGCCGAGCTGTTCGAGCGCCTGCGTGCCCTGCGCAAGGAGATTTCGACCGAGCTGGAGATGGCGCCGTACATGGTCTTCTCCGACAAGGCTCTGCGCGGCCTGTGCCGCCTACGCCCGCAGACGCGCGACGAGCTTATCCAGGTCAACGGCATCGGCGAGAAAAAGGCCGATGCCTTTGGCGAGCAGTTTATGGCGGCGATTGAAGAGTTTGAGTCCGAGCATGCACGGAATGGAGCATAACGATGACATCCGACGATAAAACCGAGCGCACTGAGGTGTCCGCCGTGCCGCTGTACCAGCAGGTTATGGACGACCTAAAGGGCGAGATCGCGCGCGGCGTGTACGCATCCGGCTCGCGCATTCCTTCCGAGATGGAGCTCGCGAAGTCTTACGGCGTGGGGCGCGTCACCGTGCGCCGCGCCGTCGAGGAACTGTCGCGCGCGGGGTATCTCAACCGCCAGCAGGGGAGGGGCACGTTTGTGTGTGCGCCCAAGCTCAAGCGCAAGATTGTCCAGAAGGGCGACGTTCAGAGCTTTTCCGAGGGCTGCGCTGCCAACGACATGGTGGCCGGAGCGCGCCTGGTGTCGCGCACGGTGGTTGCGGCGACGCGCGAGGACGCGGCGTTTTTTGGGGTGGAACCCGGCTGCGAGCTCATCGTTGTCGAGCGCGTGCGTACGGCAGATGGCGTGCCCGTCATGCTCGAGAACAACGCCTTTGTGCTGGCCGATCATCCCTATCTGCAGACGCTTGCCGACAAGGACCTCACGGACAATTCCATCTTTGCGCTCGTTGCCGAGCATTCGGGCCGTGCGCCGCTCAAGTCCGACCCCTGCACCGTGGAGATTGCGCTTGCCGATGCTCAGGCGGCCCCGCTGCTGGAGGTGCCAGTCGGCGAGCCGCTGTTTTATATGGAGGCGTACTTTACGGATGCGGACGGGCGGCCCTTGCTGCTCGGACGCCAAAAGATCGTGGGCTCGCGCTACGTGTTCGACATCTAACGTCCACAGATAGAACAATATAGAACAAGTTTGGTGAAATGACTTCACGGGCGTCGTCGTGCGTGCTATAAATAGGACAACATAGAACGACTGCAGGTACGAGCTGCAGTCGTTCAAAACCGCCACACAAGAAGGGGCATCACCATGAACGCACACGATCTGATTCAGGAAATCATCGAGCGCAAGGGCAAGATCGAGAATGTCTTTTGGATCGCCTGCGGCGGTTCGATGATCGACCTGATGCCGGCCAACGAGCTGCTCAAGCGCGAGGCAACCACGTTTACCTCGACGGTCTACACGGCACGCGAGTTTTGCCTGATGGCTCCCAAGAGTCTTGGCGAGAAGTCACTCGTCATCGCCTGCAGCCACAGCGGCAACACGCAGGAGGTCGTCGACGGTTGCGAGATGGCGCTGGCCGCCGGCGCCGAGGTCGTGGCCATGACCGACTGCGAGGGCTCCAAGATCGATAACGGCAAGTGGACCACCTGGGTCTATCCGTGGGGCGAGGGCGTGCCGCAGGCCGAGGTTCCGCAGGGCATCGGCGTCCTGATGGCTGCCGAGCTGCTTGACCAGCAGGAGGGTTACGAGGCGCTTGCCGACATGTACGCTGGCCTCAAGCAGATGGATGCGCTGCTGCCCGCTGCCCGCGAGAAGGTCAACGCCGAGCTGGGCGATCGCTTTGCCGAGCTCTGCCAGCAGCACAAGTTCTTCTATATCCTGGGTTCCGGCCCCAACTTTAGCCAGACCTACGCTATGGCCATCTGCTCGCTCATGGAGATGCAGTGGCAGCACTGCTGCTACATCCACTCCGGCGAGTACTTCCACGGCCCGTTCGAAGCCACCGAGCCCGGCGTGTTCTACTTTGTACAGCTCGGATCGGGCGAGTGCCGCCCCATGGAGGAACGTGCACTTGCATTCCTCAACACGCACACCGATACGGTCATGGTGCTCGATGCGCTCGAGTACGGTGTGGGCGACGTGCCTGCCAGCGTGCGTTCGTTCCTGGAGCCGATCTTCTTCTACAACATGAGCTGCGAGCTGCGCGCCGCCCGCGGCAAGGTGTTCGACCACAGCCCCGAGGTTCGTCGCTACATGGGTATCGAGCAGTACTAATCGAGCGGTATTAAGTTACCGGGGTAACAACTTCTCACGTCGGGGCCTACGCTAAGCGCAGGCCCCGTTTGCGTTGCGATGACCGGTTTTGTTTGTTGGAAAACGAAGTCAAATACTTTTCCCGAGAAGTGAACGACCTATTTTGGACCCTCGAAGCATCGACACTTTTTGGCGCCAAAACCGCAGGAAAATCTCAATGAAACTGCAGGAAATGGCTCCCATAAAGTGTCGATGCTCCGGGGGCTCGATTTTGCTCGTTCACTTCTCGGGAAAAGTATTAGACCTAAATGTGCGAAGGTGTTGCATGAGCAAAAAAAGCGGGCCGCGCCGGGGATTTCC
>CAUBIC010000015.1 GCA_958435945.1 uncultured Collinsella sp.
CGGGATTGGTCAAAATAGTTTGACTATTAGCGGCTAAAATCGCCCGGCGCTAACAACGGTCGCGGGAGCTAAGGTTTTAGTTGCGAATAGCCTTCAATTGCTCCTTGGAATTGGCTTGAAAAGTGCTACCTAGAGCAAGTTATTTCGGAAAATGGACAGTCAATTTTAGTTTGGCATATAGAGATCGATTTTTACCTACTAAAACCCCTGATAAAGCTGTTTGTAAAAGCAGTTGTGCTTAACGACTAGGGCCTCACTGTCGATTATCCGAAACAACTTGTTCTGGGTAGCACTTTTCAAGTCCTCGGGAACAAGAAATTCGGCCCCCGTTTTGTGAAAACGGGGGCCGAATGGTCGTCGTGGCCTGTCTGGCAGGCTTGGCGCCGACGCTACTTGATCACGCGAACGCGATACATCGACGGAATCTGCTTGAGCGCCTCGATGGTGCTGCCGTCCAGGTGCTCGTCCGTGTCGAACATGGTGTAGGCGTTCTCGCCGGCGGACTCGTTGGTCATACGCTGCACGTTGGCATTGTCCTTGGCCAGGATTGCCGTGATTTGGCCGATCATGTTGGGCACGTTGGCGTGCAGGCAGGCGATGCGGCTCGCGGCGCGCGCCTTGCCCATGCTGCAGGCGGGGTAGTTGACGCTGTGCGCGATGTTACCGTTCTCCAGGTAATCCTTGAGCTCGCTGATGGCCATGTCGGCGCAGTTGGCCTCGGCCTCGCCAGTGCCGGCGCCCGAGTGCGTGGTGATAAACGTATTGGGCATCTTGACGGTCTTGGGCGTGGCAAAGTCGCAGCTAAACCAGCTCAGCTTGCCCTCGCGCAGGGCTGCGTCGACGGCGTCTTCGTCAATGATGGTTTCGCGCGCGTAGTTGATGAGCACAGCGTCGGGCGCCAGCAGGTTAATCTGCTCGGTGCTGATCATGCCGATGGTGTCGGCCTTGCTGGGCACGTGCACGGTGAGGTAGTCGCAGCCGCGGCACAGATCCTCGAGCGTGCCGACGCGCTGCACCTCGCGGCTCAGCACCCACGCGTGCTCGACGGAAATGAACGGATCGTAGCCGTAGACATCCATGCCCAGATCGACGCAGGCGTTGGCGACCTTGGAGCCCACGTTGCCCAGACCGATGACGCCGATGCGCTTGCCCTTGAGCTCGCGGCCCACAAAGGCCTTCTTGGCCTTTTCGGCGTCGACCTGAATCTCGGGGTCGTCGGCGTTGTCGCGCACCCAGTTCATCGACTGCACCACGCCGCGGCTCGAAAGTACCAGCATGCCCAGGACGAGCTCCTTGACGGCATTGCTGTTGGCACCGGGGGAGTTAAAGACGACGACGCCTTTCTTGGCGTACTCCTCGATGGGGATATTGTTGACGCCTGCGCCGCAGCGGGCGATGGCACGGATGCCCTCGGGCAGCTCGTAGCCGTGCAGGTCGGTGGAGCGCATCAGGATAGCGTCGGCCTCCTCGGCGGTGCCCACAAACTCGTAGCCCTTGCCAAACTCGACTTTGCCGTCTTTAGTGATGTCGTCGATGGTCTTAATCTTACGCATGGAAAAACTCCTTAGCAGGTTTGGTTTAAACAGGTGGTTTGAAGTGGCTGGTCGGCCCGCGCGTTGCGGGCTAGTTAGATCGCGGGCTCAAACTATGCTGTGCTTCGAAGTCCTTCATGTACGAGGCCAGGGCCTGCACGTCTTCCATGGTTACGGCGTTGTACACGCTGGCGCGCATGCCGCCGACGAGGCGATGGCCCTTGACGTTTTGGATCTGGTGCTCGGCAGCGCCTACGACAAAGGCCGCGTCGAGTTCGGTGTCGCCGGTGCGGAAGGTAACGTTGGCGATGGAGCGACTGTCGGCCTGCGTGGTGCTATGGAACAGTTCGCTGTGCTCGAGCAGGTCATAGAGCAGGTTGGCCTTGGCCCAGTTGCGCTCGGCCATGGCGGCGAGTCCGCCGGTCTGCTCCACCCAATGGAACACCTTGCCGCACACGTAGATGCCAAAGGTGTTGGGCGTGTTGAGCATGGAGCCCTTGGCGGCCTGGGTCTTGAGGTCCAGGTACTGCGGCGTCTGCGCAAAGGCGGGGCCTTCGGCGATGAGGTCGTCGCGCACGATGACCACGGTCACGCCCGCGGCGCCGGCGTTTTTCTGCGCGCCGGCGTAAATGAGCCCGTATCGCTCGACGTCGAGCGGCTGCGACAGAAAGCAGCTCGAGACATCGGCGACCAGCGGCACATCGCCGCAATCGGGCAGCCCGTGGTACATGGTGCCAAAGATGGTGTTGTTCTGGCAGATGTAGACGTAGTCGAGCCCATCGCCCGCGGCCTCGGCGGCAATGCGCGTGTTGATATCGGTCATGGTGGGAATGCGGTCGAAATTGGTGTCTTCGGAGCTCGCGAGCAGCACGGTCTCGCCGTACTTGGCGGCCTCCTTGTACGCCTTGTTGGCAAAGTTGCCGGTCACGACGTAGCCGGCGCGGCCGCGGCGCATGAGGTTCATGGGGATGCCCGCAAACTGCAGCGTGGCGCCGCCCTGCAAAAACAGGACACGGTAGTTGTCGGGGATGCTCATCAGGCGGCGCAGAGTTGCCTCGGCGTCGTCGATGATCTGCTGGTACATGCTAGATCGATGGCTCATCTCGAGCACGGACATGCCGCAACCGCGGTAGTCCATCATCTCGTCGGCGATCTCGGCGAGCACGCTTGTAGGCAGCGCGGCCGGGCCAGCTGAGAAGTTGTGCACACGTGCCATCTTCTAGTTCCCCCCTCGTAGTCGTTTGAACGTTCGGGATACTTTAGCACAGTGGAGCGCCAGGCGCGACCGCATCACGGTAAAACTCGAGTGCGCCGCTATGATTTGCAGGATGGTTACATGGGGGAGGGCGGTCGTTAGGTCTATATCACCGGGATATACCGTGACAAATACTCCTTGAGTGCCGGGTCGCATACATAAAGAAACGTTCCCAGCATGCCACGCGTCATGAGGACATAGTAGGCGTTGACGATGATCTTTCGTAGGTCGTCGTCGCTTGCCTTTTTCTTTGCGACGGTATCTTTGAAGTTTGCCTTGTTAACGCAGACGCCCCCTTTGTCGTTGTCGTAGTAAATGTCTAGCCCCAGAATTACAAAGCCGTAGTTGAGGTCGTAGCCCTGTACCGTGTGGATGCATCCGACCTCGTTGACGGCGTTGGGGGAGTTAACCCAATCCTTTTGACTCGAGTTCCAACGTTTAGGGATGCCCTCAATGACGATGTCGAACGCGTCTTTGTGTTTCTTCGTTTCCCACTTCCACGCAAAACCTGCCGTCATGCGGGATAGACCAACTTCTTCTTCCTTGGCTTGCTGTAGGGAACAGAAATCCTCAAATTGGTTGACGATTCCAAACTGGTATCTGGGGGTATCGCTGTTCGGATCCCCGGTTCGCGAATCGTAAGGCTCCGATGAAAAGAGATTCTTGAATTTCATGCCGGCATGCATATACGCTTTGTTATCGAGTAGATCATATACAAAGTCGAGATACTCATCGCCGCCGCGTACTCGCATTTGCGTGCTTAGGCTGAACTCTTCAGTTTCAATGCCCTCTTCTTCGAGTTGGTTAAGTCGCCGCTCAAGACCGTCTCGATTGAGGCCGGATGCCCTGACTTGCTGCTTGGGGTCATAAAACAGATATGCCTTGTCGCAGCATTTGAATATCCAGTCAACTTGGTTGCTTGTGTGTGGAAGGTCAAGACGATCACAAGTGCTATAGAAGGCCTTGATGCCGGAGCCCATGCTTAGATAATTACCCAGTCGATGTGCTTCATCGACAAGTAGGATGTCATAACGATCATTTTTGGTTACGTCACTGGGGCTCAAGATATCGCCAGGCTTTAACCCTGGAAGGAAGTGCGTGAGTTTCCTGAGGGTCTTTTTCAGGGAATCCATGGGGGTGACAAAACCGACTCGCAGGCCGGAAAGGTTGGGCTCATTTTTGATTTTGAACATGAGACTGATGGCGAGGATTGTTTTACCTGTTCCCGGCGCGCCATTCACGACGGTTATACGTTCTCTTTTTGAGCCGCCATGTTTTACGTCTTCATGCTCCTGTTCGAGACGTTTAAAAATCGTCTCGATCGTTTCGTATTGGTCGGGCGTAAGCGTCTTGAAAGGCGAGAACTTGAACAGATCGGAGTTCTCGAGCTCTTCAATCGGATGAATCGCGTAGTTTTCTTCGCGAAGCTTTGTCCAGAGGTCTCGGAACCTCTGGCGATACTGAGGCCGCTCAAAATAATCGAATTGGGCATAGCCGTTGTTGGCATTGGTGACCTGGTATTTTTCGTCGGCACAGAACAGCTCAATAAGTCGATTCTCGAACTCGAACGTTGCGGATTGGTTGAAGGTGGGATTGTCGATCAGAAGGGTCCGGTCGAAGTCCTTGTCCACGTTTGCAGCGTGTTGTTTCATACGGCGCTGGTAATTGGTTGTTTGGCCGATGTATGCCGTCTTGTTTCTGCTGTTGGTAAGAATGTAAAGGACAGGCCAACTCTCGTCATGATGGGCTCCAGGCTTTGGCGTGCCAAAGTCCTGAAGCGATTCGCTTGTCTCAAAGGGCTGGGGTAGGGGAAGCGCGTATTGCCGAAGGGCGAACTCATTACTCATGATGGTTCGCCTTTCTGTATTCGTTAGATGATGCGTCGACGGGGTAGCGCTCGCCATTGCGCTTGAGCTTAGACGAAAGCGCCGCTGGCAGGTCGATTTCATTTAAATCTGCGAAACGCAGAAGGAAAAGGAGCGTGTCGGCGACTTCGTCTTCGATAGCTTGGCGTTGCTCGGTGTCTTCGAACATTTCTGCAATGCGCTCGTCGCTCACAAAACGAAAGAGCTGAAGGAGCTCGGAGGACTCAGTTGCCATGCCGATGGCAAGCTCTTTTGGCGTGTGATATTTGCGCCAGTCGCGTGCATCACAAAAGTCCCTGACTTGTTCCGTCATGGCATCGAGCTTATCCATCGTCCGCAACCTCCCTGATGTTCATTGTTTTATTATGGCCGTATCTGGTATTTATTGCACATCATTTGGGGTGTGCGGTTTGTTCGATCGCGATTGGCCGGTAGGAGGTTTCACCATGAAGATCGACGTTGATGTAGACCAGCTGCGCGAGAGCTTGCTCGACCGCGCGGGGAGTGCGGCTGGCGTGGGCTTTCCGGCCGCCATGCTCGACGTAGTGGATATCGAGGACGAGTCGCCCCAAGAGCTCCTAGCCCGAGCTGAACGCGAAGGCCTCGACCTCCGTGTCTTCGCCACAGGCGACGATACGGACGACGGTTGGTAGCCATAGCCACCCCTCAACCTTATCCCCTCAATAACTTGCGGTGAAATAGGGACTGTTTAGGCTGCTAGAAGGCCTATTCAGTCCCTATTTCACCGCAACTTATGGGTGGGGATGGCTACGACGCTAGCGTGGCAATGACGGCTTCGTCGCCGGCGTATATGAGGGTATTGCCGTCGGGGATGATGGTTTGGCCGTCGCGTTTGAGCATCACGACGATAAACGGGTGCTTGCCTTGCGGCACGTCGCGCAGGCGCTGTCCAGCTAAGCGGCCGTGGGGAGTCACGGTGACCTCGCGCAGTGTAACCTCGGCACGTTCTTCAAACGTCGGTGCGGCCATCACCAACAGGTCGCCTTCCTCGATGACGGTATCACCGTTGGGCAGTACGGGGTGTGCGCCGTCACGCAGCACCAGGACTACGAGCATGTCGGTGACGCTGCCAATGTCCGCGAGCGAGCGCCCGGCAAACGGATGGCCCGCGCCCACCTTGAGCTTAACGAACGACATGCCGTCCTCGTCGCGGTAATCGTTAAACGTGCGGCGCACGTCGCCTTCCGTGTCGATCATGTCGAGCTTTTTCGCCACTGCCGGTAGCAGCGAGCCCTGCACTACAATGCTCGACACGGCAATCAGAAAGACCAGGTCAAATAGGTCGTGCCCACCGGGAACACCGACCACCACGGCAAAGAGGCTAAACACGACCGAAGCCGCGCCGCGCAGACCCGCCCAGCTTACGAGCGCGACTTGGCGAGGATTGGTCTTAAAGGGCGCCAACAGCAGGCCGACGGCGATGGGGCGGCTCACGAAGAGCATAAACGCCATGAGCGCCAGGCCCGGCAACAGCATTTGCGGCAGGCGCGCAGGCGTGACGAGCAGGCCCAGCAAAAAGAAGATGGTCATCTCGGCCATTTCGGTGAGGGTATCAAAGAAGTGCGCCATCTCGACCTTGCCGGTGATGTCGCTTGCACCCAGCACAATGCCTGCCAGGTATACGGCCAAAAAGCCGTTGCCGCCCAGATAGCTCGGCAGCGCGTAGGCGACGATCGCCACGGCGAACAAAAAGATAGTCTGCGCGCCTTCGGCCGTTGCGTGTGCGCGTTCGATTAGACGGCTGGATGTCCAGCCGATGGCAAGGCCCAGCCCCACGCCCAGGATGATCTGCTTGGCCAGCAGCACGGGAATGTCGATATTGCCGCCCGCCGCGAGGGTCGCGAGCACCGCGGTGAGCATGTAGGCGACGGGGTCGTTGGAGCCCGATTCCACCTCGAGCAGCGAGTCGGTGCCGCCCCTCAGCGACAGGTTGTGCTCGCGCAGCACGCTAAAGACGCTCGCCGCATCGGTCGACGCAACGACCGAGCCCAGCAGCAGGCCGCCGATCCAGTCGAAGCCCAGTGCGAAGTGCGCAAAGGCGCCCGTGATACCAGCGGTGATGATAACGCCGAGCGTGCTCAGCAGTACCGCGGGCGCGGCGACGGGCTTGGCGCGGTCGATGTTGGTGTTAAAGCCGCCGTAGAACATGATGAACAACAGCGCCGTACTGCAGACGGTTTCGGTAAGCGCGTAGTCGCTAAATTCGATGTGCGCCGGCCCGTTAACGCCCAGCAGCATGCCGAGCGCGATAAAGATGAGCAGGGTGGGGAAGGGGAGCTTTTTGCCGACGGGTTTGATGGTCAGGCACAAAATGATGACGAGGCCGATAAAGAGAAGTATCTGGTTCATGGGTAGTGTCCGCTCCTGGGTGGTTGGCGTGGCACGGTCGATTGTCTGCGGTTATTTGTACCCAAAGATGGTGGGTTTATGGGGCCGAGCCGTGGACGTTCGTATTTTCGACACGTGGTAGGTGCGCGGGAAGCGCTGGGTGGGGTGTTGATGCTGGTGGCGCGGTGTTTTCGGGGCGTGCGGGCGACCGCTTGTGACCGTTGGCAGCGGTGGCACTTTCCAGCTTTATTGCAACGGAGTACAATGGGTAACGTTTAAGTTCAACTTGAAGTTTTAGGCGTGGCATCGGGCTTCGGCCGTAATGCAGGGAAAGGCGTTCCATGGCGATCTATGTGACATCTGATGCTCACGGGCACGTGCGCGCGCTGGACGAGGCCCTTTCCAAGATCTCGCTGGCGTCCGACGACACGCTGTATGTGCTGGGCGACATGATCGACCGCGGTCCCGATCCGGTCGGTGTCATCAATTTGGTGCGGTCGCTGCCCAACGCTCGCATGCTTAAGGGCAACCACGAGCAGATTATGCTCGACGCAATCATTGGCCAGGACCCGCTCGATGCCGAGACCTGGGATATCAACGGCGGTTGGACTACGCGCCAACAGCTCAACGAAATGGAATTTGAGGCATACGAGGAGCTGGTGCGCTGGGCTGCCGCCCTGCCGCTCTATGCGGTGGCCGAGACTGCCGAACGGCCGTACCTGCTGGTGCACGCCGGCATTCAGGCCGAGGCGGCGCGTGCGTTTTTGCTTGAGCATGGTGTCGATTGCGCCGACGGCAGGGGAGCGGTTGATGCCGATAGCGACCTGCTACAGCAAATGCTCGCCGTGCAGTCGTCCGATGACTTGCTGTGGATTCGTCACGGCTACTGGGATGCTCCGACGGGGCTGCTTTCTGCCGAGGGCAAGGGTCCGGTCGTGGTGAGCGGCCACACGCCCACGGTGTCGCTGGGACGCTATTGCGAGGTTGGCGGCCTTGCAGGGCTCGATGAGGAGTCGGGCCGCGGGCAAATGGTGCGCTTGGGTGGCGAGGATACCGCCGGTGTGCCCGATCGCATCGATATCGACTGCGCGGCGGCCACCGGTTCCGAGTTCGGCCGCGTCGGGATCCTGCGTTTGGATGACGGGGCGGAGTTTTATGCGAACATCAACCCGGGCGAATAATCGCTGCAAAGGGTAGCTAATTTGGGACGGGGCCTTTTTGACTACTTTTGCCCTTCTGCCCGCTAATTGATTTTTCTGGGACGGGGATTAAATAATCATTTGGCCGCCCGCTGGCTAAGTGAGCAGACTTTTTTGGAAATGCCGAGCACTCAACATATTTGCCTCAATAAAACCGCAGGTCACAGACTTGTGCTTTGTCGGTGTGATCGGGGATTCGGTAAAAGTCTACTCACTTAGGTTTGCGTGATGCATATTGTCCGCAACGAGACCCCGGCCGGGGTGATTCCATCGCAAATTCCGGTGACCGGGGGCAGCTAATTAGGCGCCGTACGGGTTGCGGGCTCGTTCTATGCGCTGGCGGATGTGGGCGTATTCGACAATCAACAGCACCAGCAGTAGGGCCATGATAGCCAGGTAGCTCACGACGGCACCCATCAGACCCAGCAGGTTGATCAGGATCACCGGGAGCACTACGCTCACGGCAAAGCAGATCAGGTAGATCTTGGTGACGTCTCCAGCGTGGCGCAGCACCGTGATGATGGCATAGATAAAGTCGATGGCCGCGGTTACACCGCCGGCGACGACCATCAGCAGTGCCAGCGTGCGGTAGCGCTCAAAGTTGAGGCCGTACATAAAGCTCATGAGGGGAATGCCGGGACCGGCCATAAATGCGGCGCACACGCCGGTGATGGCCACGATTAGTGCCATAACGGCAATAATAATCAAGTCAAAACGGCGGCGTTTGCGCGGGTTCGCCCAAATGCTCGACAGACGCAGGAGCTGCGGTTTATAGACAAATCCGATGCTCAGCAAAATAGCCTGCGCTGGAAAGAACAGGGCATTAAAGTACAGCTGGTATTTGTAGGCCAGCGTGCCTTCCATCACAAACTTGGGCATGCTCTCGATAAGGTTGAATAAAAAGAGCGCGCCAAAGAGCGGGGCGCACTGGACAAACAGGTGGCCGACCTCGCGCAGACTCATGCGGCGTGATTTTTCGGTTTCGAGCAGGGCGAGCGGGGCGGTGACCAGCACGAGCGAGACGATGGCGGTGACACCCATGGCCATGGCCGCGATGGGCATGCTGCGCGTGAGGAACAGTGCCACGCTAAAGACCGCGATGACGCCGGCGGAACGCAGCGTTTGGCTCATGCCGGCCAGGTAGAGTTTATCGGCCTGCTGCAGGCGGCCCTCGTACACGTCCGCCACGCCGTCGATCACCTTATACAGGTAGACGCCCAGGCCGATCGTTGCCATCTGCGCGTCGTAGCCGCGGGCACTGCTGTATGCAAGGCCGCAGGCCAGCGCGAATGCTCCGCAAAGCCAGCGGTTGAGCTGATAGGAGGCAAAGGACGCCTTCTCGTCGATGTCCGAGACCTGAAAATTGCGCACGCCGTAGTTGCACGCGATCATGATGAGCGTGCCGGTGACAAACGCAATGGAGAACTTGCCGGCTTCCTCGGCGCCCACGAGCTGCGTGGACACGATGGTGAGCAGAGGAAACGCCATGCCCCATACGGCGGTGCCCAGGGTATTCCAAAGGTAGTCGCGACGGGTGGCATGATCTTCGTACTCGGCTTCTTGCGTGGAGAAGCCGCCGCCGTAGACGGCTCCGAGCAGGCGGTTCCACCAGGCATTGACCATGCGGTGGATGGGGCCGGGCTGGCGATCGCGCTCGCGGCGACGGCGTGTGGCCTGGTTGCTGTCGGGACCGCCGGCGTTACGCTGGCTTAGCTCTTGGATTCGTGCGAGCTCCTCGGCGGTGTGCGATGCGGGGAACAGGCCGTTCTCGATGCGTCCGCCTTGGGCCTTTGCGGTGCCGCCGCTCGCTGCGGCGGGGTCGGCGACGCCATTGCGGCGGGCGATGGCGCGTCGGATGCTATCGAGGGGCGTGATGCTCAAGGCGGTTCCTTTCTCTTACTGTGCTCTAGTATAGTCGCGGTGGTGTTTGCTCGTGTTTTTGAACGGATTGTTCAATATTTCGGCAGGCGGCAGAAAATTGTCGGTAAGCGTGCGGTATCCTGTTCAAGTTTTATGACACCCCCGATGCCGCCCTCGCGGTACCAAGGAGCTTTTACCCATGGACGTCGCCGCATTTTTGCTGGCTCTTGTGCCTATCATCTGGCTTGTCGTGATGCTGCTGTGCTTTAAATGGCCGGCCTGGAAAGCCGCGATTGGTTCGTTTGTTCTTTCGTGCGTGCTCGCCTTTGCGTGGTGGCATTTGCCGGTGGCGCAGATAGCCACGGCCTCGCTCGAGGGCTTTTTGATGGCGCTGTGGCCCATCGTGTTGGTGATTATCGCCGCCGTCTTTACGTATAACCTCTGCGTTCGCACGGGCGCCATGGACGTGATCGGCAGCATGATCACCTCCATCAGCAGCGATCGCCGTCTGCTGGCGCTGCTCGTGGCGTGGTGTTTCGGCGGCTTTATGGAGGGCATGGCTGGCTTTGGTACCGCTGTCGCCATTCCCGCCGGCATGCTCGCGGGCCTTGGTTTTGAGGCCGTGCCTGCCGTGCTGATCTGCCTGCTGGCCAACGGCGTGCCCACGCCCTACGGCTCCATCGGCATCCCCACGGTGTCCGTTGCCGACCTGGTGGGTCTGGATTCCCTGCACCTGGCGACCGTTCAGCTGGTGCAGCTCGCACCGTTCTTTGTGGTGATGCCGCTGCTCATCGTGTTGGTTGCGGGCCGCGTGGCCGACGATCAAGGCGATGTTGCGAGCGTAGGCGAGCGCCTGCACGGCGTGGCCGGTATCGCGCTGCTCTCTGGCGCGTCCTTCGTCGGCGCTGCCCTGGTCGTCGCTATGTTTGTGGGCCCCGAGCTTGCCGTGGTCGTGGGCTCCATCGTGTCGCTCGCGCTGACCGCCGCGCTTGCCATGCGCGCCGAGAAGTCCGGTCACCTGGACGCGCGCTTTCACATGAATATCGAGGCCGGTGAGCAGCTCACCGCTAAGTCGGCGCTTTCTGCCTGGTCGTGTTTCATCCTGATTTTTGTACTGCTGTTGGGTACGTCCAACCTGGTGCCCGCCGTGCATGCCGCGCTTGCGCCCTTTGCGAGTCACGTGCAGGTGTATTGCGGCGAGAACCCCGGCACGCTTACGTTTTCGTGGATCAACACGCCGGGTGTTTGGATTTTCATGGCTGCGTTTGTCGGTGGCGCCATTCAGGGCGCTTCGCCGCGCATGATGGGCGAGGTGCTGGCCGCGACCGTCAAGCAGATGATGCCGACGGTAATCACGATGCTTTCGGTGCTGGGCTGCGCCAAGGTGATGGGCTATGCAGGCATGATCTCTTCGATCAGCGCGTTCTGCATTGCGGTCGCAGGTGGCCTGTACCCGATTCTGGCCCCGTGGATCGGTGCCGTCGGTGCGTTCGTGACCGGTTCGGGCACGTCCTCGGGCATGCTGTTTGGCCCCATCCAGAGCCAGGCCGCTTCGGCGCTGGGCGTGAGCGACTACTGGATGGTCGCGCTGAACGCCCTGGGTGTCGCCGCCGGCAAGATGATCTCGCCGCAAACGCTCGCGATTGGCCTTGCCGCCGTGCACGTGCGCGGTAAGGACGCCGAACTCCTGGGTGCAGTGCTGCCCTACGCCGTCGGCATGCTGGTCCTCATGAGCGCCATCGCCATGCTCGGCCAAGGCCTGCCACTGTAGCCGGCACTCTGGGAACGTCCCTAAGTGCCGGCATCTGGGGACACTCCTTGGTTGTTGCCTGTTCAAGAGTGTCCCCAACGACTAGTCGTTTAAGAACGTCCCAATGTCTAGGCCGCTTGCCTGCGATTTTTGACCGTTGGGCGGGCGCTTCGTCGTTGCCGCAAAAACGTTTTTGCATATCGGGTACAACGGGCTTTACGTGAGTAAAGTGCGCGCCGCGTCCACGTGCCGCGCTTTTAAAGGAGGCCCCATGCCTGGTGTTACCCCTGCAGAAGTTCTGTCCAACTTTGGCATTACGCTGGTCGAAGACCCCGCCGAGAACCAGCCCCGCCTGCTGGTTGACCTGCCGGCAGCCGAGCTTGTCGAGTATGCCATCCGCCGCAACGAAGGCCGCATGGCCTCCAACGGCGCGCTGGTGATCGAGACGGGGGAGCGTACTGGTCGTTCTCCCAACGATCGCTTTATCGTTGACACCCCCGATGTTCACGACAAGATTGCCTGGGGCGCCGTCAACCGCCCGCTTTCGACCGAGAGCTACGAGGCCATCAAAGCCGGTATCGTCGACTACCTCAACGAGCGCGACGTGTTCGTCACGCGCGGCATGGCGGGCGCCGACCGCAACCACACGCGTCGCCTGCTCGTCGCCTGCGAGCGTGCCAGCCAGGCGCTCTTCATTAAGCAGATGCTCGCCCGTCCGCTCGCTCGTGAAATTGCGCGCACCGGTGAGCCGGACTTTTGCGTGCTCGCCGCTCCCGGCTACCAGTGCGACCCCGCCATCAAGGGCCTCAACTCCAGCGCCGCCGTGGTCATCAACTTCCAGGAGCGCGTGATTCTGGTTGCCGGCACTGGTTACTCCGGCGAAATCAAAAAGTCCATCTTCAGCGTTATGAACTACCTGCTGCCTGTCGAGGACGACGTGCTGCCCATGCACTGCTCGGCCAGCATGGATCCCGTCACGCATGAGACCGCGGTGTTCTTTGGCCTCTCCGGCACGGGTAAGACCACGCTTTCGGCCAACCCCACGCGCCTGCTGATCGGCGACGACGAGCACGGCTGGTCCGACATGGGCATCTTTAACGTCGAGGGCGGCTGCTACGCCAAGTGCGAGGGCTTGGATGCGTTCCACGAGCCCGAGATCTTCAACGCCGTTCGCTTTGGAGCCATCTGCGAAAACGTGGTGCTCGATGAGAACCGCAAGCCTAACTATGGTGACGTCTCGATTACGCACAATACGCGCGTGGCCTATCCCGTCGAGCACATTCCCAACGCGTGGACCAAGGGCATGGGCACCACCCCGAGCGTTGTGCTGTTTTTGACCTGTGATGCCTTTGGCGTGCTGCCGCCCATCTCGCGCCTGACGGCCGACGCCGCCATGTATCACTTTGTGACGGGCTTTACGGCCAAGATCCCCGGCACCGAGGTCGGCGTCACCGAGCCCACGCCCACGTTCTCCTCGCTGTTCGGAGAGCCGTTTATGCCGCTCGACCCCATGGTCTACGCTAAGATGCTCGGTGAGCGTATCGCCGACGGTCGCACGCGCGTCTATCTGGTCAACACCGGCTGGATTGGCGGCGGTTATGGCGTGGGCCATCGCATCGAGCTTGCCTACACGCGCGCCCTGGTGGCCCGCGCCCTCGACGGTACCATCGAGGACAGCGAGTTTGTGCACGACGATATTTTTAACGTTGACATTCCCACTACGTGCCACGGTGTGCCCGACGGTATCCTGGTGCCGCGCCAGTACTGGCAGAGCACCGTGCGCTACGACGAGGCAGCGCACAACCTGGCGGTGATGTTCGAGGAGAACTTCGAGAAGAAGTACTCGCACCTGCCCGAGTCCGTCAAGGCCGCCGGCCCGCACGCTCAAGTGCCCGCCGACGCCCGTCATCGCGGCCGCGGCCTGCTGGGACTCCGCCACTAGCGTCGCCTCAGACCCAAAACCACCACAAAGGGGACAGGCACCTTTGTGGTGGTTTTGCTCGCGCGGATGACTCAGGTTACAATACGCCTGACATATCGTCCCCTTCTCCGGATGGGGACAGCGCAAGCGCTCTTGTGACGGCACCGTAGGACTTTGAAGGTGGCCGTTGTAAGGGCGCTTTTTGTTTGGGTGCCCTCGCTCGGGCGCGAATCGTGAAGGGAGCACGTATGAAGAGCTTTATTGCCGAGGATTCATTTTGGGAGCTGTTTCCTCAGGCGGCGGTCGGTGTTGTGGTCGTGGAGGGTATGAAGCCCGCGGCCCAGATACCTCAAGAGGATGTGGACGCGATAGCGGCGCTGCTCGACCGTGCCAATATCGATGCGGAGCGTCATCTGACCAGCGATACAATCAGCGAGAACGCACCGGTCAAGGCATGGCGCGAGGCCTATCGTCTGTTCAAGACCAAAAAGGGCGCGCGCTGTTCAATCGAGAACCTGCTCAAGCGCGTGCTCAAGGGCAAGCCGGTGGGCCACATTACGCCCGCGGTGGATATCTATAACACGGTGTCGCTGTCCTATGCACTGCCCGTGGGAGGCGAGGATCTGCATGCGATTGAGGGGGACCTTCGCTTGAAGGTGACCGACGGCGGGGATGCGTTCCTGCCGCTTGGCGAGGAAGCGGACGACCCGACGCTGCCCGGCGAGCTCGCCTACATTGACGATGCGGGCGCCGTGTGCCGCTGCTGGAACTGGCGCGATGGCGTTCGAACGGCTCTATCCGACGATTCGGCCGACGCGTTTTTGGCGATTGAGTGCGTAGAGCCCGAGCGTATGGGGGACTGTCAGGCCGCCATCGATCGCTTAGCCGAGCTGCTTGAGCGCTATCTGGGGGCGACGGTTGTCGTTAAGACGCTTGTGACCCGCGACAATCCCCGCGTGGAGCTGTAGCAACTTCTGCAAATCATACTCGCCGGTCAAAACCACCACAAAGGTGCCTGTCCCCTTTGTGGTGGTTTTTATGTTGATGGGTTAACAAATAGGGCGTGCAGGGCTGGCGGTCGTTAAGTACGGCTAAGATGTTTACCCGTTAGCATTATGCAAGCGAAAGGCGGTCGTCTCCCATGCAACAGAGCGACGAGACACGTTTCGAGGACTTTGTCGGACTGATCAGCGGGCTCTACAAGGAGATTCAGCGCATTAAGACATCCGAGGGCGCAAGGTTGGGCCTCAAGGGCTCCGACGTTATGTGCCTGTACTATCTTGAGCGCAGCAAGGACGGTCTGACTGGCGCTGACCTGGCTCGCATGGCAGGCGTGACCCGCGCCGCCGTCTCGCGTACGCTCGCGCATCTGGAGGAGGGCGGCTACGTCGAGGTCGACGATTCGGGCGATGCCGCCGTTAAGTATCGTGCTCCGGTGCGCCTGACCGCTCTGGGCGGCGAGAGCATGAGCGAAGCGGACAGCATCATTCGCGAGGTGCTCGATACCACCGGTAAGGCTATGGGTGTGGAGCAGCGCGAGCAGATGTATGCGTCGCTGCGCACGATTCTCAACACCCTGCGCGAGCTGTAGGGCCGCCAAGGCTTTTGCTTCCAATTAACAACTGCATAGTCCTGTTTGAGCGCGTATACCGTGCCGGGGCCTTGCTGTCAAAATTCCCTGCGCGGGACCTGCGCAAGAAAGGATTCGCTATGTCCGTCCGCATTATTACCGATTCCGCAAGCGATATGTCGCCGGTCGAGCACCCAGCACTGGCCGTTTTGCCGCTGTCCGTCACCTTTGGCACCGATGTGTACATGGATGGCATCGACATCGATCACCAGCGCTTTTACGAGATGCTCGTGGAGCGCGATGAGCTGCCCAAGACCGGCCAGGTCAACCCGTACGCGTTTTCGCAGGCGATTGCCAAGGTTCGTGAAGCCGGCGATGAGGCTGTGATTATTACCGTGGGCGCTAAGCTATCAGGCACCAATCAGAGTGCCCGTACCGCACTTGCCGAGGCGCCGGGCGGCGACGTGTACGTGGTGGATAGCAATAACGTCACTCTGGGCGAGCGTGTCCTGGTCGAGTATGCCCTGCGCCTGGTGAATGAGGGCCGTAGTGCGGCCCAGATCGCGGCGGCCGTCGAGGCCGTCCGTGACCGCGTGGTCGTCATCGGCCTGCTCGAGACGCTGGAGTACCTGGTGCGCGGCGGTCGTCTGTCTGCTGCGGCCGGCGCCGTGGGCACGCTGCTCAACGTAAAGCCTGTGGTGGCTGTCGAGGACGGTCTGATCGTGCAGCTGGGCAAGGCGCGCGGTTCCAAGAACGGCCGCAACCTGCTGAACCAAAAGGTCGAAAAGGCGGGCGGCATCGACTTTTCCATGCCGCTGGCGCTCGGCTATACGGGTCTTTCGGATGCGGTGCTCAAGAAGTATATCGAGGACAGCGCGGCACTTTGGGCTGGCCACACCGAGGGCGAGTTGCCCGTTCACACCATCGGCGCCACCATCGGTACCCACGTAGGCCCTGGCGCCGTAGCCGTAGCCTTCTTCCAGCCCGCCAACTAACCAACCTGCCAACAAATGATCCCTTGGGGACGGAGGAAAACGGATCATCGACCGCACGGAGGCCGTGAATGATCCGTTTTCCTCCGTCCCCAAGGGATCATTTCTTTATGCTGTTAATGCGGAGAAGGGAGCGAGCGATGGCGTCTGAGGGCTTTTTTGAGCAGGTGTATGAGGTGGTCGAGCAGATCCCCGAGGGGATGGTCGCCACGTACGGTCAGGTGGCGCTGCTCGCCGGTCGCGCGCGAAGTGCACGCTATGTGGGGTATGCGCTGCATAGCAACCCACGCCCTGGTCAAATTCCCTGTCATCGCGTGGTGTTTGCCGACGGCCGTATCTGTGAGGGCTTTGCCTTTGGCGGTCCCGATGCTCAGCGCGAGCTCTTAATGGGGGAGGGCGTGGCGTTTACCGATTCCATGCACGTCGACTTGGCCGCCTGTCGCTGGCCAGCAGGGTTCTAGCGGCTCTACTGTGGCCAAAACCGCCACAAAGGTGCCTGTCCCCTTTGCGGCGGTTTTCCGTTGTAGGTTTACCGGGGCTAACTTATGGAGAAGCTATGGCGGCTCATATTGATGCTGCAAAGTAAACCACGGTGAACTATATTTTATTCAACAACGGAGCGGGCAATAGGCGATGAAAAAGCCTGCCCTGTTGAGTTTGATTCGCATCCCTCCCCTCTGTGCGATTCAACGGTGTACTTCGGGAACGGGCCCGCTGGCAACTGACTGCCGGCGGGCCCGTTCCCGTTTGTCGGGGGAGTGCGATGGGCGGAGCCGAACCGGTCGGGCACCAAAAAAAGGCGGACGCCGTAGCGCCCGCCCTATAGCAATCGAAAGTTCAAGCCAGCAGGTCGGTCTAGTACACCATGCCCATGGCGTCCCGAACCTCGGCCAGGGTCTGCTCGGCGATCTCGTTGGCGCGACGGTTGCCCTCGTGCAGCACGTCCTTCACGTAGTCCAGATCGTTCTCGTAGCGCTGACGACGCTCGCGGATCGGCGCGAAGTACTCGTTGACGGCCTCGGTCACGTACTTCTTGAGCTGGCCGGAGCCGCCCATGCCAATCTCCTCGGCAATCTCGACCTCGGAACGGCCGGTGCAGATCGCGGCGGTCGAAAGCAGGCCGGAAACGCCGGGGCGGTTCTCGGGATCAAACGTGATCATGCGCTCGGAGTCGGTCTGGCTCTTCTTGATGCGCTTGGCCGTCTCCTCGGCGGTCATCGAGATGTTGATGGCGTTGCCGTAGCTCTTGCTCATCTTGCGACCGTCCAGGCCGGGCAGCAGCGGGGTCTCGGACAGCAGCGCGTCGACCTCGGGGAACACCTTGCCGTAGCGGTTGTTAAAGCGGCGGGCGATGGTGCGGGTGAGCTCGATGTGCGGCAGCTGGTCGCGGCCGACGGGCACCACATTGCCCTTGCAGAACAGGATGTCGCAGGCCTGGTGCACCGGGTAGGTGAGCAAAAGGCCGGTGAGCTCGTGGCCCGAGGCCTCCATCTCGGCCTTAACCGTGGGGTTGCGCGCCAGCTCGGCCTCGGACACCAGCGACAGGAACGGCAGCATGAGCTGGTTTGCGGCGGGCACGGCGGAGTGCGCGTAGATCATGGTCTTGTCGGGGTCGATACCGCAGGCAAGGTAGTCCATGACCATGTTGTACACGTTGTCCTGGATATGCTCGGTGGTGTCGCGGTCGGTGATGACCTGGTAGTCGGCGATGAGCACGTTGGTCTTGGCGCCCATGTTCTGCAGTTCAACACGGCCCTTGAGGGTGCCGAAGTAATGACCCAGGTGCAGGCGCCCGGTGGGGCGGTCACCGGTAAGCATGGTGAACTTCTCGGGTGTCTTGGCCAGGCCCTCGCGAATGGCGTTGCTCTTTTGCAGCGCGACTTCGTAGCTGTTCTCGTTTGGCATGATTGCTCCTAACGTATATTCATGGGTCAAGATGATAACGCGTTTATTGGAGGGGCGGGAGGGGAGGCGGCTTGCGCGCTGGGTGCGGCCCGGCCGCGCTTGGTCAGCGGCGCCTGGGCGCATCCTCGGCAGCTTATCCTAGAGCTTGTGGTGGCGCTCTTCTTTACGTTCCTCGGCTGCTTGCTCCTCCTGCTTAAAAGCGGGGTCGTCGGGGGTTACCAGCTCGTCCTCGTGCGTGCGCTTGTTGTAATGGTGACGTAGCACGGGCTCAAACAGGTGCAGGTGCTTGGCGAAGGCCGCCGAGCCAATGGCGAGCACGGTAAAGATGAGCACGCGCATGGGGACCTCGACCTGATTGATGGCGGCGGCGCCGGCCGAAAGCATAATGCACCAGGCGTAGATGAGCAGTACGGCCTGCTTTTGGTTGTAGCCCTCTTGAATGAGGCGGTGGTGGATGTGGCCCTTGTCGGCCTGCCCGATGCTAATGTGGGCGCGCTTACGGCGCACGATGGCGCTAAACGTATCGATGATGGGCACGCCGGCCACGATGAGCGGGATGATGAGCGAGGTGAGCGCGGCGGTGCGGCTCACGTTGAGCAGCGAGATGGAGCCCAGCGCAAAGCCCAGAAGCAGCGACCCCGAGTCGCCCAAGAAGATGCTCGCGGGGTTGAAGTTATAGCGCAAGAAGGCGAGGCACGAGCCAAAGAGAGCGATGGAGAGCGCGGCGGCGTCGATGCGGCCCGAGAGCACCGCGACCGAAAACATGGTGAACGACGCGATACCGCAGATACCCGTGGCCAGACCGTCGAGGCCGTCGATAAGGTTGATGATGTTGGTGAACGCCACCAGGTAGACCACAGTGATGGGGTAGGCGAGCCAGCCGAGCATGATCTCGCCGGGAGCAAACGGGTTGACGATGACGCCGATGCGCAGGCCGCCCACGCAGGCGATGAGCGCGGCGAGGACCTGGCCGGCGAGCTTTTGCTTGGGCTTGAGCTGGAAGACGTCGTCGATCGCGCCGGTCGCAAAGATGACGGTAAAAGAAAGCGCAAGTATGGGGTAGCTGATGTGCAGACGGGGGTGGGGCACCAAAGCGGGCGGCCAGCCCAGGTACCAGGTGCCTAGGATCTGAACAATGCAGGCGACGACGAGGCCCAAAAAGACTGCCGTGCCACCCATGCGCGGGATGGGTTTAGTGTTGATGCGGCGCTTGGAAGGATAATCGACGGCGTCGAGCTTGATTGCCAGGCGCTTGACCAGGGGCACCGCAAGGAAGGTCGTGATAAAAGCCGCGACCGCCACGCAAAGGTACGGTATGAAGCTCGTGGAGGAAGCCATGAATCGATAAACCGCCAAGCGTCGAAGGAAAAGGTCAAAGGATGCCATGCCGCAAAGGGTATAGCTGACCCATGATACTCGACCAAGGAGGGTGTGAGGAATTGCACGGGGCGATAATCACGCGCTTACCAGATATTCGAGTGATAGTGGGGCTCTGCCTGGTGCCTTTTGGGAATCATGGCGGGATTTGCAATGGCGATTTTCGGCAAAAGAAAACCACCCCCCACGTTACGAAAATGAACCCACCTAAAACAGGTGGGTGCCCTCATCGACTGTTCCAGCGTCCTTAACAACGAAGGATACCTGTACTAGGTACGACTGTGTGGGCTCCCTAAATAAACGCGACGGTTCACCCAGTTGCTCCGCGGGGGGCGGAATACCTACATCATAAAGCGGCACTTTGTGGATTCCAGTCTTGACATTACAAAAATCGTGTCGGACGATTACGGCGCCTTGGGCTCGAGCCGTCTGTGCGGTTGGCCCTTTTGCGTTTGAGCTGCTGAATCGTTGTTTTGGAGCATGTTTTTATGCCGACGTCGTTGACCGAACTTTTTTCGCCCGCCTGCCATTTGTGTCCGCGCCGCTGCGGTGCGGCGCGCGATGAGGGCGCGCACGGCGTATGCGGTGCTAACGACACGCTCAAGGTGGCCCGCGCCGCGCTTCATATGTGGGAGGAGCCGCCTATCTCGGGCGAGGCCGGTTCGGGCACAATCTTCTTTAGCGGCTGCTCGCTCAAATGCGTCTATTGTCAGAACCACGAGATCTCGACGGGCAATTTTGGGCTTGAGATTTCGCCCGAGCGTCTGGTCGAGATTATGTTGGAGCTGCAGGACCAGGGTGCGAACAATATTAATCTGGTGACGGCGACACACTACGCGCACCTGCTGCCTGCTGCGATTGCCGCGGCACGGGCGCGCGGGCTGGCCATCCCAATCGTCTACAACACGAGCGGTTATGAGCGTGCGAGTGCCGTGTCGGCGCTCGGCAATCTGGTCGATGTGTGGCTTACCGACTTTAAATATGCCGATGCGGCGCTTGCGCAGTCACTGTCTCATATTCAGGACTACCCGCGCGTGGCCGTGTCGGGCTTAGCGCAAATGGCGCGCGAGATTGAGCGCCGCGGGGGAGAGCTGGTGGACGAGGACGGGCTCATGAAGCGCGGCATGATCGTGCGCCATCTGGTACTGCCGGGACATGCAGACGATTCGTGTCGCGTGCTGGACCTGGTGTGGCAGACGGTGGGCGATGTGCCGATTTCGGTCATGAACCAGTACACGCCCAATGCGCTCATGCGCGAGCAGGGCGGCGACCTGGCGCGTGCTGTGACGCGCGAGGAGTACGAGCAGGTGCTCGACCATGCCGATGACCTGGGTTTTACGACGATGTTCTGGCAAGAGGGCGGCGCGGTAGACGAGAGCTTTACCCCGGCCTTCGACACCACCGGTGTCCTCACCAGCGCAAAGTAGCGCGTTCACCGATGATTTTTCTGGGACGGGGATTAAAAAATCATTGAGAGGATTGCCTGCTCGAAAAGTAGTCAAAATGGCTCCGTCCCAAAAAGACTGGGTATTGGGCGTTGACAGTTGGCGAGCCGTAGGTAAAATAACAACTTGTCCTGGGGACGTAGCTCAGTTGGGAGAGCGCTGCCGTCGCATGGCAGAGGCCGAGGGTTCGACTCCCTTCGTCTCCACCCTTGGATTTGATAAGCCGCTGACATTGTGTCGGCGGCTTTTTTTAAAAAGAAAGGGCGGTACTATGGCCGAGCTTGAGTTCCAACCATTGTCCGACGAGGAGCGCGCCGAGTTGGAAGAGCTCCGCGCCGAGAAGGCCCGCCGCGAGGCTCAGGAAGAGGCTCGTCGCGAGCGTGAGGAGCTGGCTGCCCTGCGTGCCGAGCGCGCAAAGGCCGAGGAAGCCGCCACGAGGGCCGCATCCGAGCGCAAGCCCGCGCCCGCGCCCAAGCCCGCCACTGCGAAGCCTGCGCCTGCCACACCCAAACCTCAACCTAAAAAGGTGGCTCATCCCAAGCCCGCCGAGCCCAAGCCGAGCCGTGACGAGATGACCTTTGCCCAGCGCATGGTCACCTCCAAGGAGCCTACGGGTGAGAATGAGATCCCCGGCATGGCTCCGGCTCAAAAAATCATCATTGTGCTCGCCCTCATCGCGTTTATCGTCTTTATGGTCTACACGATCACGGGCAGCATGGGCCTGCACTAACCTGTTCGCGCCGGGCTCCATGCCCGCACGTCCGCCTCGTCCAACCCTCAACTTCTGCACAACGCATCCGAAAGGTCGCCCCATGGCTTTGACCGACATCTCGCATCCTACCGACATTGCAATGCTCACCGATCTGTACGAGCTCACTATGGCCCAGGGCCTGTGGGAGAGCGGCAAGGCCAATGAGCAGGGTTGTTTTACCGCGTTTTACCGCGACCATCCCTTTGGTAGCGCCTACGCCGTCATGTGCGGTACCGCCGAGCTGCCCGAGCTGGTCGAGAACCTGCGCTTTACGCCTGAGGACATCGACTACCTCGCCTCGCTCCAGGCCCCGGCCGGCGGCGCGATGTTTAAGCCTGGATTCCTCGACTACCTGCGCGATTTTCGTGCGCATGTGAACATCGACGCTGTCCCCGAGGGCGAGCTCGTCTTTCCGCGCGAGCCCATGGTGCGCGTCACCGGCCCTGCGCTGGAGTGCCAGCTGCTCGAGACGGCGCTGCTCAACATCGTCGGCTTCCAGACACTTGTCGCCACCAAGACGGCGCGTGTGGTGCTGGCGGCGGACGGCCGTCCCGTTGCCGAGTTTGGCCTGCGCCGCGCCCAGGGTCCCGATGGCGGCCTGGCCGTTGCGCGCGCGAGCTACGTTGCCGGCTGTTCCTCTACGTCCAATGTGCTCGCCGGTCGCCGCTACGGTATTCCCGTCTTTGGCACGCATGCGCACAGCTGGGTGATGAGCTTCGATTCCGAGCTCGAGGCCTTCCGTGCCTTTGCCAAGTCGAGCCCCAAGAACTGCACACTGCTCATCGACACCTACGATGTGCGTGAGGGCTGCGAGCATGCCATTACGGTTGCCAAGGAGATGGAGGCGGCAGGCGAGCGTCTGTCGGCTATTCGCATTGACTCGGGCGACCTTGCCAAGCTCTCCAAGTATGTTCGCGGCCGTTTTGATGCCGAGGGCCTGCCCTATGTGGGGATCTCGGTTTCCAACGATCTGGACGAGTACACGATTCAGTCGCTGCTCGACCAGGGCGCGCCCATCGATAGCTTTGGCGTGGGTACCAAGCTCGCGACCTGCTACGACCAGCCGGCGCTGGGCGGTGTGTATAAGCTTTCTGCCCGCCGTGCGAGCGAGTCGGACCCGTGGACGCCGGTGGTTAAGCTCTCCGAGCAGCCCTACAAGCGCACGATCCCGGGCGTGCAGCGCGTACGCCGCTATTACGACGGCTTTGGCGGCCCGATCTGCGACATGATCTATGACGAGGATCATCTGTCGGGGGAGGGCGCCGCGCGTGGCAATACCCTCGTGGCCGTGAACGATGCCGCTCTGGTGACCGATGTGTCGGAGCTTGAGTATCGCGAGCTGCTGGTGCCGATCGTGCGCGATGGCAGCGCTGTTGCCCCGCGCGAGAGTATCGAGGACGCACGCGAGCGTTGCGCCTGGGCGCTTGACCATCTGGATCCGGTCTACAAGCGCTTCCTGTATCCGCAGACCTATGTGGTGGGCATGGAGCAGGGCCTGGCACAGGTGCGCGACGAGCTCGTGCGCAAAAACATGGCCGCGGCTTCCGCATTTCCCTGGGCTCACTAATGAAATGATCCCTTGGGGACGGAGGAAAACGGATCATTTTCTCGCCCGCCCACTCAACATTCGATTGGTTTGACGCATGACGACTTCTTATAAAACGATGGTGGTAAAGATCGGTTCGTCCACGGTGGTGGGTGCCGATGGCAAGGTCAACCGCGCCTTTATCGGCGGGCTTGCCGATCAGGCCGCAGCGCTGCGCAAGCTCGGCTGGCGCCTGGTCGTGGTGAGCTCGGGCGCTATCGCCTGCGGCTATCCCGTGCTGGGCTTCGACCGCAAGCCGGTCGGCGACCTGCCGAGCCTGCAGGCCTGCGCCTCGGCCGGTCAGTGCATCATCTCGTCGGCCTACGATGAGGAGTTCCATGCGCGCGACCTTCTCACCTCGCTCGTGCTGCTCACGCGCCACGACACGGCCCGCCGTACGTCCTACCTGCACGCGCGCGACGCCCTGCTGCGCCTGGTGGAGCTTGGCGTGGTGCCGGTCGTCAACGAGAACGATACCGTTACCGTCGATGAGATCAAGTTTGGCGACAACGACACGCTGGCGGCGCTTGTAAGCTGCCTGGTTTCTGCCGATCTGTGTGTGACGCTCTCGGACATCGATGGCCTCTACACTGCCAATCCGCATGAGGATCCCACGGCCGAGTTTGTACCGGTCGTGCATAAGATCGATGCCAAGATCATCGCCTCGGCGGGCGATTCTTCCACATCGGTGGGCACGGGCGGCATGATTACCAAGATTCGTGCGAGCCGCATTCTGATGACGGCGGGCATTCAGAGCGTGATATGTTCGGGCGAGGAGCCCGATGCGCTCGTGCGCCTCGCCCGCGGAGAGAGCGTGGGTACGCTGTTCGATCCGCCGGCGGAGCGCCTGGACATTGCGCCCCGCAAGCTGTGGATTGCACTGGGCGACAAGGCGCATGGCTCAGTAACGGTTGACGATGGCGCCGCAAAGGCGCTGGTCAGCCGTGGCTCGTCCTTACTCGCGGTGGGTATTCGCGAGGTCGATGGCGCGTTTGCCGAGGGCGATGTGCTCGACGTGTGCGACCCAAGCGGCATGGTTGTCGCCCGCGGTATCGCCGAGGCCGATTCGGACGTGCTGGAACTTGCGGCAGGACGCCGCCAGGACCAGATCGCCGGGAACCGCCTGCTGGCAGACCTGGCCGAAAAGCCCGCGATCCATCGAGATAACTTAATCGTCTTCGCCTAACCAATTGACGCTGCAAACGCCCCTAAGCGGCAATCTGACGTTCAATCGTCGGGCATGACCAGAAGGTCAATGCCCTCCTCTTTCACGTCACCTTGCTCGCTTAGGGGCGTTTTCGCTTTCCGTCCTCTTTCTACAATGACTTCATTAACCTGGCACTTGGGGGCGTTCCTTTTGTGCCGGCAGTTGGGGACGCTCCTTTGCTAGAAGATCTGGCGCAGGTCTCCGCGGTTGAGGGCTTCGTCGAAGAGGTGCTTGAACACCACGCTGCCGTGCAGGCCATCGTGCTCAAACTCGTTCGTCACCCAGGCATGCGAGTTGCCCACGCGGCTGAGCGTGTCGAGCTGCAGGCCCGAATCGACGTACATGTCGTCGAAGTACACCGCAGCCTGGAGTGGTACTTCGTTGCAGGCCAAGCGTTGCGGGTCGTAGATCTTGTCCCAACTGGTGTCTTCCATCAGCAGGTCCATGGCGGGCTTGAAAGGCTTGAGCTCGGGCATCTGCTCAAACATCCACGGGAACATGGCCTCGCCGGTAAACATGAGCGGGCGCGCAAGCGTGTCGAACTCGGCGCGGTGCGCCTTCTCTTCTGCCGCGGCCCAGCGGATGGGCATGGTGTCGCCATCGGCGTAGATGAATTCCTGCAGCGTCCAGTACAGCGGATTCGTGCGTGTGTTGGTGCGCTCGAAGGCGCGCATCAAAAAGCTGTCGGATACCGAGGAGCCGCAGCTCAGCGTACCGTCGCCATCAACAAACGCGTGATCGATGATCCAGTGCATGCGCTCAAAGCTCGGCTTCATGCCAAAGTCGCTGCCCATGAGCTGCAGGCGCTCGACCGTCATCGGCGAGCCGTCGGGCAGCACGGGCTTTTGTTCCTCGAGGGCATCTGCCAGGGCCGCCACGCGCTCAACGTCGGCGGGGTAGCGGTCGTAATACTGCTGGGTCTTGGCGGCCATGCGCGGGAAGGTGTGCGCGTAGACCTCGCTGGCGCTTGCCGGCACGTGCGGAATGCCGCCGCAGGTAAAGCTTGCCGCCACGCCCTCGGGAAAGAGCGACAGATAGCTCAACGTCAAAAAGCCGCCGTAGCTCTGCCCGAGTGTGACCCAGGGCTTGCCGCCAAAGCCCACCAGGCGCAGGTACTCAAAATCGCGCACGATGGAGCTGGCGAGGTGGCGCTTGAGGAAGTCCGCCTGCGTGCGGGCCGCATCGGCTCCTGCTGCCTCGGCGCGATCGCCCAGAGCCGCGATCGTACGCCCGTCTACGCAGCTGCTGCGCCCGGTACCGCGCTGGTCGGGCAGCACGACGCGGAAATGCTTGACGGCCTCCTCGATCCAGCCATCGCTTGTGGGCGACAGCGGACGCGGGCTCTCGCCGCCGGGGCCGCCCTGCAAAAAGAGGAGGAGCGGCAAGTCGTCGTTAATGCGGTCGGGCGCGCAAACCACGCGGTAGAAGAGCTTGATGCTTTCGGGTGCGCCGGCGATGGGCGCCGGCATGGCGCCGCGGCGCATGGTACTGCCGACGGCCAAAAGCATGGGCTCCAGGCCGCGCCAGTCGAGGGGGACGTCGATGCTGTGGTCCTCGACGTAGAGGCCGGGGACGTGGTACGAAGTGATGAGCGCCATGTGATGCTTCCATTCGTTGCGGTGTTTCGGATTGACCAATTCTACCGCCGTCTGCGAGGATGCGTGCAAATCGGCTACCATGGTTGGCAAACATCTAAGAGAAAGGGCCGTTCATGTCGGTCGATATAGCCACCTACGTTCACGATCTTGCCGTTAAGGCCAAGGCCGCTTCGGGCGCGCTTGCCACGGCGAGCGATGTCCAGCGCCAGGAGGCCGTGCGCGCCATGGCCGTGGCGCTGCGCGACGGCGTTGATTCCATCGTTGCCGCCAATGAGCTCGATATGTCCGCGGCGCGCGATGCGGGCACCTCGGCGGGCCTGCTCGACCGCTTACTGCTGACGCCCGAGCGCGTCGAGGGCATGGCCGCTGGCCTGGAGAAGCTCGCTGAGCTGCCCGATCCTGTCGGCCGCGTGCTCGACCACCGCGTGCTTGCAAGCGGTGTGGATCTGACCCGCGTGAGCGTGCCGCTGGGCTTGGTCGCCATGGTGTATGAGGCGCGCCCCAACGTGACGGCAGATGCCGCGGGCATCTGCATTCGCACCGGCAACGCCTGCATTCTGCGCGGCGGTTCGCTGGCCTATCACTCGTGCGCCATGATTGCCGAGTTGCTGGCCGATGCCCTCGAGGCGCAGGGCTTCCCGCGCGAGGCCGTCTCGATGATCGAGTCTACCGACCGCGAGGCAACCGGCGAGCTCATGAAGCTCCGCGGCATCGTCGATGTACTCATTCCGCGTGGCGGCGCGGGCCTGATCCAGCGCTGCGTGCGCGAGTCGCTCGTTCCGGTGATCGAGACAGGCACGGGCAACTGCCACATCTACGTGCATGAATCCGCCGACTTCGATAAAGCGCTCAACATTATCGTCAATGCCAAGACCCAGCGCGTAGGCGTGTGTAATGCCGCCGAGTCGTTGCTGGTCGACCGCGCCGTGGCAGATTCGTTTTTGCCTGCGGTCGCGGCTGTGCTGCACGACCACGGTGTACTGATTCACGGTGACGAGACCACGTGCGCCGCATGCGCCGATGCCGGTCTTGCCGAGGGCGACGACTACGTGGCCGCAACCGAGGAGGACTGGGGCCGTGAGTATCTGGCGCTCGAGATGAGCGTGAAAGTCGTGGCGAACGAGGACGAGGCCATCGCGCACATCAACCGCTACGGCACGATGCACTCCGAGGCCATCGTTGCCGAGGACACGGATGCTTGCGAGCGCTTCCTGGATGCGGTCGATGCCTCGGCCGTGTACGCCAACGCCAGCACGCGCTTCACCGACGGCGGCGAGTTTGGCCTGGGCGCCGAGATCGGCATCTCGACCCAAAAGCTCCACGCCCGCGGCCCCTTTGCCGCCGAGGCCCTCACCACCTACAAATACAAGCTCCGCGGCACCGGCCAGGTTCGCCCCTAAACCTACCAAAAAGGGACAGGTTTATTTTGGCAGGTTTTATCTGCGGTTTTGCCGGGCGACACGTTTGCCCGGCTTTTTTCTCCGTATACCTTTTCTGCCTTTCGGCTTGAGCTACGGCGATATACGATAATGACACCGTGTCCTAGCACCGACTCACCTGGAGGTATTGCCATGTCCCAGATGCTTTCCGCCGGAATCACCCGCGACCGTGCGTTCGAACTGCTTAACGAGCACAACAAAGACCCGTTCCACATCACCCACGGCGAGACGGTCGAGGGCACCATGCGCTACTTTGCGCGCGAGTTCGATCCCAAGAACGAGGAGTTTTGGGGCATCGTCGGCCTGCTGCACGACTTGGATTGGGAGGAGCATGAGGACGACCCCGTGAACCACACCATCTATGCGGCAGAAATCCTCGAGGGCGAGGGCGCATCGCCCGAACTCATTCGCGCTATTCAGACGCACACGTCCGATTTCAATGCCTCGCTGCCCAAGCCCGAGCTTCAGATGGAGAAGATCCTGTTTGCTTGCGACGAGCTCACCGGCCTGATCGGTGCTGCCGTGATCATGCGTCCGAGCAAAAGCGTCATGGACTTTACGACTAAGTCGCTCAAGAAAAAGTTCAAGGACAAGCGCTTTGCCGCCGGCTGCTCGCGCGACGTGATTTCGCAGGGCGCCGAGATGTTGGGCTGGGAGCTTCCCGAGCTCTTCGACCGCACCATCGCGGCCATGCAGTCCTTCGCGCCCGACCGCGACACCTTCCAGGCCTAACCTGCCAAAAAGGGACAGGTTTATTTTGGTAGGTTTTATCTGGGAAAACGCTTCCGTTGGATGTTATTCAGCGGAAGCGTTTTCTGTTTGACATGGTGACGCTGGCGAATGGCGGCGCCTCGCGGCAGACAGCTGCGCTTCGCCGTATCCGTAACTCGGCAAACGCGACGCTACGACGCGTTCTTGATAATCCATGTTCCCAGTCCGGTCAGCAGCTGAACCTGCTTAACCGTTAGCCCTTGTTTTCGAAGCGCGAGAATCGCCTCATTGCGAAGTGGCTTGGAGACGGATTTGAGTTCCGTCGGAGCACATCCTGCGACACTCTGCACGATTGCCGTGCCAAATTCGCATAGATCTTCCTCGCGAACCTTGGCTGTTGCGCTGGGGCGATAGGGAAGCGACGGCGTACTTTCCATGAGCCGAAGGTATGAGCGAGGTGTTGGGAATAAAACACCGACAACGCTGCCGGTAACATGCGGCCGTGACCTGGCACTCATTAGATACTCGCGATGGCTGCTCCAGGGATATTCGTCGTATGCCGCCAGTCCCGCTTTTTGTGGATTCAGATGAATGTATCTAATTGCCTCGAGTAAATATACTTCTGACTTAATGGGCGAATCCCAAAACCGCTCCTGAAACACGTGGCCGATATGCCCCGTCCGCGCATTGTACCTGCCCGCATACGATACTGCTACCGCGTGCATCGCGTCGCTCTTGCGGTCGTCCGGATCGTCGATGAGCAGATGAATGTGGTTTCCCATAAGGCACCAAGCGATAAGCTCGATATTGTGTTTGGGGAGGATCGCATCGAGGATCTGAAGCATGGCGATTCGGTCCTCGGCATCGTCAAACAGCAATTGCCCTCCGTTTCCACGCAACGTGATGTGGAAATAACCGGTTGGTGACTTTGAACGAGGTTTTCTCGGCATGGCCCCTCCTTTAGCTTGGATGGGCTGAAGATACCTCATTCGGAGGCTTCGGTTGTCGAGATTCAGTTCACCGACTATAGCTGCTACCTGCCGAAATGTTATTGCGTTTTCAAATTGATGCTTTTTAATGGTAATTGAGCAAGACAGGCGCGCTTGTTGTGGATGCGGCCGTTGGTTGCGTCGATCTGGACGGCCCCCGCGTGATGTCATCGCAAATGGGCTTCACGTATTCTACGGATATAGAAAAATGGCCGGGCGCTCACAAACAAAACGGAGCACCCGGCCATTTACTGATTGTTTGTTGACGTTTGGCCAGATAAAACCTGCCAAAATAAACCTGTCCCTTTTTGGCAGGTTAGTTGAGGGCGGCTTGGGCTAGGCGGGCTTCGGCGGCCTCTTCGGTGACGCCCAGGGCCACGGCGAACTCCTCGATGGAGCGGCGCTTGGCTTCCTTGAGTACGCGCATGTAGTAGGAGCTGGGCTTTTTATCTGCTTCCTCGGCCTGGCGAATACGGTGCATCATGGTTTTTGCCACGCGAACCGTCTCGGGCGCGCCCAGCTTGAGCTGCTGCTTAAAGTGCGTCTCCTCGAGCGAGCTATTGCGCTCGGTAAAGGTGTCGCACTCCAGCTCATCGTAGTGGCTCAGCAGGTGCTCTGCATCTTGCTGGGAGATAGCGGCATGCAGACGGTCGGCCTGCGCCACGGGGTACATGAGAATCGTCTGCGCATGTCCCTGTTTGGTCTCGAGCAACAACATGGGCTGCGGTGTGTCGTCCCTAAAGCCGACGACGGTGCAGACTCCCTGACCCGGATGAATGACGTGTTGACCGATTGAGAACATGCTACCTCCAACTTATACGAATTTACGTATGTTAAGAATACCACGATGACGTGCGCAAACCATCACTTTATGCAGGAAAAGCACACAACTCCGATAGGTAAGAGTATTCGATAAATAGAACGGCTTATTCATACGTTTATGCATTTCTAGAACGTGTATAAACAGCAGGCAAACCGCCAACTTTGTACCGCCGCGCAAGAGCGGTAGTCATTTTTGTGCATATGCAATATCTATTAGCTTTACCCTGCGACAGTGCCCGTCGCTTGTGATAGAGTGCTACAAACTCTGGCTTTTGCCCTACGAGTGACCAAGAGCTCGGGGGCTTTAACACAAGGAGGATCTATGCCCGAGAAGATTGAAGAGCTGGTACGCGCTGCGCTTGCTGCGGCCCAGGAGGCCGGCGACCTTTCCGCATTTGAACTTGACGATTGCGCTATCGAGCGACCGGCTGACACTTCTCATGGCGAGTGGACCTCTACCATGGCCCTGAAGTCCGCCAAGCTGGCCCACTGCGCCCCGCGCAAGATCGCCGAGGCCATCGTTGCCCATATGCCCGAGGACCCCGCGATCGAGAAGGTCGAGATCGCAGGCCCCGGCTTCATCAACTTCTACCTCTCCGTTGCCGTCAAGAATGCCATCTTTGGCGAGGCTCGCGAGAAGGGTATGGACTTCGCTAAGTCCAACGTCGGTGGTGGCCTGAAGACCCAGGTCGAGTTCGTTTCCGCCAACCCCGTCGGCCCCATGCACATCGGCCACGGCCGCTGGGCCGCGCTGGGCGACTCGCTCTGCCGCGTTATGGATCACGCCGGTTACGACATCCAGCGTGAGTTCTACATCAACGACCACGGCTCTCAGATGAACACCTTCGGCAACTCCATCAGCACGCGCTATATGCAGCTTGCCGACATCATCGCCAAGCAGGGCGTGGATATCGACGAGGCTCACAAGCTGCTGATCGCCGACCGCGACGCCTTTGTTGCCGACGAGAACGACGAGCATCCCGAGACCCATCCGTATCAGGACAACTTTGC
This sequence comes from uncultured Collinsella sp., assembly GCA_958435945.1. Classification (GTDB taxonomy): domain Bacteria; phylum Actinomycetota; class Coriobacteriia; order Coriobacteriales; family Coriobacteriaceae; genus Collinsella. The sequence continues at coordinate 31,134 of CAUBIC010000015.1, forward strand.
CGAGACCCTGGGCAAGGACTCCTACGGCGGCGACTACATCATCGACGAGGCCGCCGAGTTCTGGCGCACCGACGGCGATAAGTGGGTCAACGCCGATCCGCAGGAGCGCATGGAGAGCTTCCGCGAGCGCGGCTATGTAAAGATGGTCGACAACATGCGCGACCTTTGCCATGCCGTTAACTGCGACTTCGATCGTTGGTTCTCCGAGCGCTCGCTGTATGTGAAGGACACCGAGGGTGAGACCGCCGGCACCTCCGCCGTCGACCGCGCTTTTGAGAAGCTCGACAAGATGGGCTATCTCTACACCAAGGACGGCGCCCTGTGGTTCCGCTCCACCGACCTGGGCGATGACAAGGACCGCGTTCTGATCAAGTCCGATGGCGAGTACACCTACTTCGCCTCCGACGTTGCCTATCACTGGGATAAGTTCCAGCGCGTCGACCACGTCATCGACATCTGGGGCGCCGACCACCACGGCTACATCGAGCGCGTCCGCTGCGTCTGCGATGCCTTGGGTTACCCCGGCAAGTTTGAGGTTCTGCTGGGCCAGCTCGTCAACCTGCTGCGCAACGGCAAGCCCGTCCGTATGTCCAAGCGTAAGGGCACCATGGTGACCCTGCAGGAGCTCGTCGACGAGGTCGGCTCCGACGCTGCCCGTTACACCCTCATCTCCAAGAGCTCCAACCAGATGGTCGACTTCGATATTGAGGCCGTCAAGAAGCGCGACAACTCCAACCCGGTGTACTACGTGCAGTACGCTCACGCCCGCGTGTGCTCCATCCTGCGCCGTGCCGCTGACGTTACGCCCGAGCAGGCTGACGAGATGGGCATGAAGGCCGTCGCCGCCAAGGCCATCGGTGAGAACGTCGATTACTCGCTGCTGACCGACCCGACCGAGCTCGCCCTTTCGCGCAAGCTCAACGAGCTCACCGACCTCATCGCCAGCTGCGCTCGCGACCGCGCCCCGTTCCGTCTGACGCACTTTGCTGAGGAACTCGCGGGCGACTTCCACAGCTTCTACGCTGCCTGTCAGGTGCTGCCGAGCGAGGGCCGTCCCGTCGACCCCGAGCTTTCGCGTGCCCGTCTGGCCGCTTGCGATGCCGTCCGTGTGACGCTCGCCCTGGTGCTTACCCTCGTTGGCGTTTCTGCCCCCGAGCAGATGTAAGCGCTGGTCGTTTGACTGCGTTGGTTTGGTTTAACTGAGCCTTCTAAGCCCGATCTCCCATGCGGAGGTCGGGTTTTTTGCATTTTTCGAGACTGTTTGGTTTGCTGGAAAATGCTATCAAATCGCAACTATACCGGTTTACTACGATGAATCGAGGGATTCCAATCACACGGGCTTTTCACCGAAAAGTGCAAGCCATCTAGCTGGGGTTTTATTTTTTCGGTTTTTGACGTGGTCGTGGTTGAGCGATTCATCGTGGTAAACAGCCATAGTTTTGAAAATGACCCTAGGGGACGAAGGAAAACGGATCATTTTTGTCCCGTGGAGGAGCGGTGGGATACCTTCTGCCAAGAATCGGGGGCATCTACTACGTTTAAGTGCGTACCCCGAACCACGCCGAAAATCGCAATATTAAAACCGCAGGTAGCAGGTCTGCGACTTTCGAAAAATAGTGAGTATGGTCAGGGGTGCGGGGGCAAACGTAGTAGATGGGCGCGATTCGTGGCACATCGATCTTGGGGCCGATGCCCTTGTCCCTTAGCTGTTCCGTTTTCTCGATGCTTGAGGCTTGATCTGCCTTCTTCTTATGAGTTGCGGTGGAATGGTTCCTGCTTGAGAGGTGCCGGCCGGGATTTGGGAACTATTTCACCGCAGCTTATGATGTGGCGATGGTGTACGCCGGAACTTTGTAAAGAGCATCCCTTTTGACTAGTCGTTTAAGAACGTCCCCGATGACTAAGTTGCAGGTGGTTGCGGTTGTGTTACACTAACGCTGCGTATATAACGCAATCATCTCTATACAGATCAATGATGTCCGTCGGTATTTGACGGAGCTAGACTGTTTAGCCGCCCTGAAGGTTTATGCAGGGAGCATGTGATCACAGGGCTTGAAAAGAAAGTTGAGCAAACACTGTGTCTGATCAACAACAAGAAAACGAAATAACGACGACGCAAACGGCTCCCGCTGCACCGGTTACGTCGGACCAGGCCGTGCTTTCCGCGCCGGCGCAGGTCTCGGCTCCCGAGGCGCTTAAGGCCGCCGCGCCCACCACGCCCGTTGCTAGCGAGGAGGCTGCTCCCGCTAAGCCTAAGCGCACGCGTCGTTTGGCCAAGCCTGCTGCGGACGGCGAGGATGCCGAAAAGCCCAAGCGTCGTACGACGCGCACCACGCGCGCGAAGCGCCCCGTTGCCACCGATGCTTCGGCCCCCATTTCCGATGAGGTCGCGCAGGCCCGTGCACTGGCGCAGATTAGCGAGGCCCAGGTTGTGCGTGCCCGCCGTCGCGCTGCCGAGCGCGAGGCCGCGGCATTGACTGAGCTCGCTGCGCCGGTCACCCCCGAGGCTCCTGCTGCCGAACAGTCGGCCGAGAAGACGGCACCGCGCACGCGTCGCCGTGCGGCAGCCAAGACGCAGCAGCCCGTCGAGCAGCTGACTCCTGAGGTCGCTGAAGCTCCGGCTCGTTCTGCGGCAGGGGAGGGCGCTTCCTCCGCTGAGCCCGTCGTGCACGCTGAGGTCAACGAGGTTCCCGTCGTTGATCCGGCTCTGCGCCCGCATCGTCGTGGCCGCAAGCCCAAGGCGTATGTTGAGGCCGAGAAAGCCGCTGCCGCAGCAGCTGCTGCCCAGGGCGCAGCGGTGACGGCCGAGCCTACGGCCACGGCCGACGCCCCGGTCCAGGACGCTCCGTCCACCGAGGCTCCCGCATCTGCCGATGCCGAGCCCGCCGATGTCCGTCCCGGCCGCAGCCGTCGCACCGCGGCAAAGCGCTCGACGAAGGCGAAGGTCAAGGCTGAGGCCAAGCCCGTCGACGACAAGTCCTCCGAGGCAACCGCCGATGCCGCTTCCGAGGCCGAGAACGTCGACCAGCCGGCAACTGAGAAGCCCAAGCGCACGCGCAAGAAGTCCGCGAGGGCCAAGGGTGCCGAGCAGCAGGGCGACGCCGAACCCAGCAACCATGCCAACGCCGACGCCAAGGCAGAGGGCGAGGCTCCGTCCGGCACCGATGCAACCGCAGCCGCGGCTGCCGAAGGCACCGAGACCGAAGAGGGCGCCCGCCCCAGCCGCCGTCAGCACAAGCGCAACGACGAGCGCAACGACCGCAAGGACGACCGCAACAACGACCGCCGCAGCCGTCAGCGCGACCGCAAACAGCGCAACAAGGAGCGCAACGCCGCCCCCACCGAGCCCACGCTTTCGCGCGAGGAGCTTGCGGCCATGAAGGTCGCCGAGCTGCGCGAGAAGGCAAAAGAGTTCGAGATCGAGACGACCGGCAAGAAGAAGGCCGAGCTCGTCGAGGAGATCTACACGACCGCCGCGAAGGCCGAGGGCTTCCGTGATATTAAGGGCATCCTGCAGATTCGCCCGGACAACTCCGGCATCATCCATGCCCACGGTTACATGAAGTCCAACGAAGACGCCTTCGTCCCCGCTTACCTCATCCGCTCCGCACGCCTGCGCACGGGTGATGTCATCGAGGGTTCGCTGCGCCCCTCGCGCGGCGGCGACAAGCGAGCCGGCCTCGCCAAGATCACGACCGTTAACGGCATGGATCCCGAGCAGATCCGCAACCGCCCCAAGTTCGGCGACCTTACCCCGGTCTATCCCAACGAGCCGCTGCGCATGGAGCACGGCAAGGATTCCATCACCGGTCGCGCCATCGATATCGTGTCGCCGATTGGCAAGGGCCAGCGTGGCCTGATCGTGTCGCCGCCCAAGGCCGGCAAGACAACGATCCTTAAGAAGATCTGCCAGTCCATCTCGATCAACAACCCCGAGGTGCACCTCATTTGTCTGCTCGTCGACGAGCGCCCCGAAGAGGTCACCGATATGCAGCGCTCCATTAAGGGCGAGGTCGTGGCCTCGACCTTCGATATGCCCGCCGACAACCACACCCGCGTGGCCGAGCTCGTCATCGAGCGTGCCAAGCGCATTGTGGAGCTGGGCGGCGATGTCGTGGTGGTGCTCGACTCCATCACGCGTCTTGCCCGCGCCTACAATCTGGCGGCACCCGCCTCGGGCCGCATCCTTTCGGGCGGCGTCGATTCGGCAGCCCTCTACCCGCCCAAGCGCTTCCTGGGTGCAGCCCGCAATATCGAGAACGGCGGCTCGCTCACCATCCTCGCCTCCGCCCTCATCGATACCGGCTCCAAGATGGATGAGGTCATCTTTGAGGAGTTCAAGGGCACCGGCAACATGGAACTCAAGCTCGACCGCGACCTCGCCGACCGTCGCATCTTCCCGGCCATCGACCCCGTTGCCTCCGGTACGCGCAACGAGGACCTGCTGGTCGACGAGCAGATGCGCCCGTTTGTCTTCGGCCTGCGTCGCATTCTCGCCGGCATGAACAACACCGAGCGCGCGGCGGCGTCGTTTATTAAGGGCCTTAAGGGCACCAACACCAACCAGGAGTTCCTGGTGCGTTCGGCCAAAAAGCACAGCGACTACGAGCAGACGTTTTAGACCAAAAGCCGCACGCTATATCGCCATAAGAACGGGCAATCGGGCCGGGGTTTATGCCCCGGCCCTTTCTTTACGGCGCCACTCGACAACATTTTCTGACCTTATGACCGACAAGCAGCAGTTTTCGAGCCATAATCCGGCCTCATCGCTTGCAATCGGAGGGTCGGTTTCGCATAATAGCTTCTAAGCTTCGCGACGGAAAACGCAGATGAAACGAACCATATACCGTTGCTTTGGGACGCATGTCCTGCTTCATCTTCTCTCGCGCAGCCAACTAAATGATGCGATTTGGGTGCTGGAAGATGGGGAGAGCTCATGGCTTCTTCTGATGCAACACAACGAGCAGTCCTTGCCGGACTTTCCTGCGGGATCGGCCTTGCCGCCCCCGTGGTGATGTATGCCGCGACGTTGCCGTTCTCGTCGGTCAACGAGACGGTTGTCGCGGGCGCGGTTCCCTTCGCCGTTGGCGCGGTGGCGGGCGTGGGCATCTACGCAGCCTCGCTGGGCATCTCCGAGTATCGCTCTGAGCATGATGGCCGCCTGTTTGAGCCCGATGCCGTGGGCGGCGCCGCTCAGTTTGGCCGGACCCACAACGAGTTCAAGACCGCCTCGATTCCTGCGCAGCAGCAGGGGGCGGCGCCTCAGCCTGCGGCTCCGGCTGATCAGGCCAATGCCGCACAGCCTTCTTCCGCATTTCTCTCCGGCCTGACCGGTGCGTTCCAGCGCCGCCACACCGACGATGGCGTTCCCACCATCGCGCGCGCGGCTAACGCCATGGATGAGGCCGAGGCCTGGTCTATGATCGACAGTATGCTCGATGACGATTCCCCGGTCAGCTGCGATCCCGCGCGTTCGCGCGATGTCTACCAGGTTGCAATCGACGAGCTCACCAACGGTGGAAAGACCGGTTCTTACAATCGCGATGACATCGCCGCTGCCGCACGCGCCGTCTCGGGCTCTCATGCCGCCCCTGCGGGCAGCACCGCGGCCTTCGTGGCGCTTGTAGCCAACGCCGCCAATAGTGCCGCCTATAACGGCGCGTCGTCGGCTGCGTACGCCTCTGCCGCGTCGGCTGCTTCGGCCGGCCAACAGAGCGCAGCTCAGGCGGCTCCTGTCGCCGACCCCTTTGCCGATGAGCCCCTGGCTGTCGACGAGGAGACCATTGCCGCTCGCCGAGCTGCCGAAAGCTCGCTTTGGGGCGCTTCGGCCCAAATGCAGGCCACGGAGGCGGCGCCGTACAACGCCAAGCTCGCCAGCATGCCCATCATTTCCGATGCCAAGGGTGTGGATCTCTCCGATCTGGACGAGCCTGCCGCCATCACTGCGTCTATCGACGCCCAGGATCGCGTGGATACCGATAGTCTCCCCGATGCCTCTCTTGAGGAAGATGTCCCCATGGCCGATTATTCGGGCCACGAGGACATGTGGGCCGCCGCCATGGCGATCATGGCCGAGGCTGCCGAGCCCGCCCCCGTGGCGGTGCCCACGCCTGCAGCCTCACCTGTCTCGGTTGCTCCCGTCTATGTCGGCCGCCACAGCTCCGTGCTTCCCGAGGATACCGCGCGTATCTCGCGCGAGGGTATCGAGCGCGCCGAGGCTATCGCTGCCGGCGTTATGGAAAACCGTCGCCATGAGCGCGTCAATCAGATTCTCGAGGAAGAGATCAACCGTCTACAGTCTGCGGCCGTCAAGCGCACGGGCCGTGCCTATCTGAGCGTTATCGAGGGCGGTACCGCCAGCTTTACACCGCTGCGCGCGGAGGCATAATTGCCGCATGGTTAAGCTCGATCGAAAATGGGCGCTTGCCGCCTGCGCCATGGTGCTCGTCATTTGGGGCAATTCGCTGGTTCCCGGTACGGGGTCTGGTTCGTTGAGCTTGTCGATCATGGAATCCATTCGCGGCTTTTTGCAGGCCCTGGGGCTTCCATACGAGTGGGTGACCAACTTCGTCGTGCGCAAGTGCGCTCATTTTACCGAGTACATGGTGCTTGGCATCTTGGCGACGCACGCCTTTGACCTCGAAGGCCGGCGCACGTTTGATGTGTTGCTGCCCACGGCGGTGTTCTTGCTGCTTGTTCCCTCTATCGACGAGACGATCCAGCTTTTTGTGCCCGGTCGCGCCGGCATGATTACCGATGTGATGATCGACTGCTGCGGGGCGACGACAGGCGTCGTGCTCCGATATCTCTTACGGTCGCTGATTTACACCAAAAAGGCCGCCTAGGACGTTTTGCTTGGTCCTAGGCGGCCTTACGCGTTTGAGGGCTTCTGCGGGGCGTGACGGCGATGTCCGGGCGTTTTGCGAGTTTGGCTACGCTGCGCCCCGTTGAGGTGTCCTTTACTGGAGCGCCTGGGCGCCAAGGGCGAGGCAGCCCATGATGCCCTGCTTGCCCTCGAGGCTGTTATTGACAATGTAGGTATCGATGTCGTTGACCTCGGGCGTGACGATATAGCCGTTGAGCATCTCGGCGCACTTTTTGCGTGCGAGCGGCACGATGGGGGTGTGGTCGGCCACGCCGCCGCCGATGATGATCTTTTGCGGCGCGTAGCACAGCGTGTAGGTCATGAGCGCCTGTGCCAGATAGCCTGCGAGCAGGTCCATGGCCTCCGGGTCATCGGCCATGTCTCCGGCGCTCTTGCCATCCCAGCGCTTTTTAACGCCGGGGCCGGCGATGAGGCCCTCGAGGCAGTTGTCGTGGAAGGGACAGGCGCTATGCTCGCCGATGGTGTCGCGCGGGTCGCGCGTGACCAGGATGTGGCCGGCCTCGGGATGCATCATGCCGTGCACGAGCTGGCCGCCCGAGAGCACGCCAGCGCCCACACCGGTGCCGATGGTCAGGTAGACAACGTCAGTGAGGCCCTGGGCGCAACCAAAAGTGACCTCGCCCAGGCAGGCGACGTTGACGTCGGTGTCGTAGCCACAGGGAATATTGAGCTCGTTTTGAATGGTGCCCAGCAGATCAAAGTAGCGCCATGCCGTTTTGGGCGTCTCCAGGATCTTGCCGTATTGGGGCGAGGCAGGGTTGACTGCCGTGGGGCCAAAGGCGCCAATGCCCAGCGCGGCGATGCCCTTGTCGGCAAACCATGCGTTGACGGCCTCAACGGTCTCCTGCGGGGTCGTGGTCGCAATCTGCTCGCGCTCCAGGACCGTACCGTCTGCATAGCCCGTGGCGCAGACCATCTTGGTGCCGCCAGCCTCGAGCGCTCCGATAAGCTGCTGCTCTGCCATAGTATTCCTCTCTCTGGGACGAGTTGCTCCGTGACTAAAGTATAGAGCTCTAAACCATTTAAGAAAGCGCTATAAAAAGAAGCCTCGCAACGCGGCGGGCGGTGCGAGGCTTCTTTGGTTGCTTTAGTTGCTGGGCCGTCCTTACCCGCGCGGCTTGATTTTATCACGCAGCGACTTGAGGTTCTCCAGCGCCGCGTTAAGTGTCTCGTCTCGCTTGGCAAAGTGGAAACGAATCAGATGGTTGACGGGCTCGCGGAAGAAGCTCGAGCCGGGTACGGCGCCCACGCCCACCTTAGACGCGAGGTCCTCGCAGAATTTGAGGTCGCTATCATATCCAAACTCAGAGATGTCCATCATGACGTAGTAGGCGCCCTGTGGCACGTTGTGCTCAAGACCGATGCTGTCGAGTCCCTGGCAGAACAGGTCGCGCTTGGCGGCGTAGAGGTCGAGGACCTCCTGGTAATAGCTGTCGTCGAATTTGAGGGCGGTGACGACGGCTTCCTGCAGGGGAGCGGCGGCACCCACGGTGAGAAAGTCGTGGACCTTCTTGATGCGCTCGGTGATCTGGGTCGGGGCAATGGTGTAGCCCAGACGCCAGCCGGTGATGGAGTACGTCTTAGACAGCGAGCTGCAGCTGATAGTGCGCTCGAACATGCCGGGCAGCGTGGCCATATAGACGTGCTCGTGGGGCGCGTAGACGATGTGCTCGTACACCTCGTCGGTGATGCAGTAGGCGTCGTACTTTTTGCAGAGGTCGGCGATAAAGGTGAGCTCCTCGCGCGTAAAGACCTTGCCGCAAGGGTTGGAAGGGTTGCACAGGACAATCGCCTTGGGATCGTTATCACGGAAGGCCGCCTCGAGGACCTCGCGATCGAATTCGAACGTGGGCGGGTTGAGCGGCACGTAGATGGGCTCGGCACCTGAGAGGATGGTATCGGCGCCGTAGTTCTCGTAGAACGGCGAGAAGATGACGACCTTGTCTCCAGGGTTCGTAACCGTCATCATGGCGGCCATCATGGCCTCGGTGGAGCCACAGGTGACCACGATGTTCTGGTTGGGGTCGACCTGCATGCCCATAAAGTGCTCCTGCTTGGCAGCGAGCGCCTCGCGCATGGCCTGGGAGCCCCAGGTGATGGAGTACTGGTGATAGAGCGGCTTGGGGTCGGCGGCGATGGTGCTCAGGCTGTTGAGCAGCTGCGCCGGGGGATCGAAGTCAGGGAAGCCCTGCGAGAGGTTGACGGCACCGTACTTATTGGAGATGCGTGTCATGCGGCGGATGACCGAATCGGTGAATGATGCCGTGCGATTGGAGAGTTCTTTCATGACGGTCCTTTCGAGGGTTTGCAGTGGGGCAAGTTTACTCCTATGAAAAGGGTGGGAATTGCTCGAAACGCACTCGAAAAACTCTTTTCAAAATTCTTGAAAATTGGGGCTTGCATCGCATGGCGTTCCTTGCAATAATAGTCGAGCGCGAAGCGCACAGGACACGGTGGGTGTAGCTCAGTTGGCTAGAGCGACGGGTTGTGGTCCCGTAGGTCGAGGGTTCGAGTCCCTTTACCCACCCCAGTTCTTGCTTCGTGTTGATATCGGGTCGTTAGCTCAGTTGGTAGAGCAGGGGACTCTTAATCCCAAGGTCCAGGGTTCGAACCCCTGACGGCCCACCACACGATATCTCCTCTAAAGTCCGCCATAACGGACTTTAGCTTTGGGTCGTTAGCTCAGTTGGTAGAGCAGGGGACTCTTAATCCCAAGGTCCAGGGTTCGAACCCCTGACGGCCCACCCAAAGATTGTAAAAGCGACTGGCTTCGGCTGGTCGCTTTTTTGTTGGCCTCACATGGGGTCGAACCCGAAAGGGCGCGGAGCTGAGCTGTCTGCACCGTGATTCCCTTAGGGAAAACACGGCTCAAGCCCCGTAAGCGTGTTCTCCTTGGGGGAATCATACTTACGGGGCTCGATGCATGTTGAGAAATTGTGATCAAACTCAAAGTGTGAATCGATTCAGTCTGCTCGATAGTGCGAACCGAGGCTTTCAGTCCGTTTGCGCATGGCTTTGACCATCTCCGCAGCCAGCTGAATCTGCGACTTTAGGCGGGCGAGGGCAGCGATTTCGCTGTCATTGGCGTGCGGCTTATGCAGCGACGTCGCCTCGTCTTGTAGGCTTTCAAGCTCTTGAAGCGCCTCGGATAGGCCTGGTTCGGTCCTGTTGATCATGCAGTAGGTGCTCATTGTGTGTTTGAGGCAGCGGGTTAGGCGCTCGGCGACTGCTGTAGCGATGCCATGCTCGGGGAGGGCGACATCCACCGGTGCGTCAGCCTCGGGAGCGTCCAGTGCTGCTCGAGCCGCCGATGCGCCCGCGATACGCCCGAATACGATGCCATTGGCGCTCGACAGCCCTCCGATGCGGTCGGCGCCGTGCATGCCGCCTGTTGCCTCGCCACAGGCGTAGAGGCCCTCAACTCCCGTGTACGCGGTCCTGTCGATCTTGATGCCGCCGTTGGCCGCGTGGGCATACATCGCCACACGCATCTCGTCGCTCGGAGCGATACCATGCTCGTCTTGTAGCCAAGTGGCAAAGGTCTCCACGAACTCGGGAACATCCTCGCGAGGGAAGTCGTAGTGGAGCGCCAGACCTTCGTCACCTGCCTGATCGATGGCAAGATCGATGGCGCGGGAGGCCAAGCGCGAGGTGAAAGGACCATATCCGGAGCGCTGCTCAAGCAGATCGTCTAACTTTTCGTTGGCAATGTCGACCGGCTGGTCAAACTTGACATAGCGCCAGGTTTTTTCGTTAAAGACCAGGTTGCGCTTAGGCTCAATGAAGCCGGGCATCATCTGCATGAACTCTATATTGGTTAGGGATGCGCCGTGCGCCTGTGCGATGGCTTGTGATGAGCTGAGCACGTCGGCGGAAGTGAGGCTGCGCTCGAACAGGCCGCCCGTGCCGCCCACAGCGATGATAGTGGCCTTTGCTGTAAAGGTCACGATGCGCTCGTCTGTTTGGTTGTAGAGCACGGCGCCGGTAATCTTTCCGGTTGTGCTTTCAACAAGGTCTATAAGCTCGTGTCGTGGGAGCAGACGAATGCCAAGAGACTTGATCTGGGCCGCACACGCGTCTTCAAGAGGCTTGCGGGTGAGGCCGCGCCAATTGCGCGTCTTATGGTCAAAACAGGGGATAAATTGCTTTTGCTGGGCGCTCTCGGCGCTTTGCGGGCGCTGGAGTTCTACGCCCAGATCCTGTTCGAGCCAGTCAATCGCTTGTGGAATGCCGTGGATGAACGTCTGGACGAGTTCGGGGTCGGCAACGCCGCCGCCGACGGTTTGGATGGTGTCGATAAGGTCCTGCTCGTCGTCTTCGTTAACGGGTCCGATTAGTCCCAGGCCCCAGGTGCCCGGGAAGAAGCTCGATCCGCTCATGGTCTTGCCGGCGCTTGCGATGGCAACGGTTGCACCCGTGCGTGCCGCTTCGATGGCGGCGCAAAGGCCCGCAATGCCAGATCCAATTACCAGTACATCAGTTGATTCCATGGGATTCCTTTCTCGTCCGCGCATTGTCGCACGGGTGATCGGCAAAGGTATCGTGAAGACATAGGTATTCGGTAAAGGGCCAAAATGGAAGGTGGGCGTTACCGATGCTTTATCGCCCAACATAGTCTTCTCAATAAGTTGCGGTGAAATTGGGACTCACAAGGCTTCTGGAGCAGTCAGATGGCCTGTATTTACTCGCAACTGGTATACCGGGAGGACCGCTAAGAAGTTGCGGTGGAATAGTTCCTGTTTGGAAGGATGGGGCGGCTGTTTAGGAACTATTTCACCGCAACTGAGGGAGGGACAAAAAAGAGCCGCTACCCGGGTAGGTAGCGGCTCTAAAACTCAACTATATGAGCATCGCGCGGGCGCGATTAGGCCTTGAGGGCCTCCTCGACGGCGACAGCGCAGGCGACGGTGGCACCGACCATGGGGTTGTTGCCCATGCCGATGAGACCCATCATGTCGACGTGCGCAGGCACGGAGGAAGAACCGGCGAACTGGGCGTCGGAGTGCATACGGCCCATGGTGTCGGTCATGCCGTAAGAGGCAGGGCCGGCGCCCATGTTGTCCGGGTGCAGGGTACGGCCAGTGCCGCCACCAGAAGCGACGGAGAAGTACTTCTTGCCAGCCTCGAGACGCTCCTTCTTGTAGGTGCCAGCGACGGGGTGCTGGAAGCGCGTGGGGTTGGTGGAGTTACCGGTGATCGAGATGTCGACGTTCTCGTGCCACATGATGGCAACGCCCTCGCGGACGTCGTCGGCGCCGTAGCAGTTGACGGCGGCGCGGGGACCATCGGAGTAGGGGATGGTCTCGACGACCTTGAGCTCGCCCGTGAAGTAGTCGAACTGGGTCTTCACGTAGGTGAAGCCGTTGATGCGGGCGATGATCTGAGCGGCGTCCTTGCCCAGACCGTTGAGGATAACGCGCAGCGGCTTCTTGCGAGCCTTGTTGGCGTTCAGAGCCAGGCCGATAGCGCCCTCAGCGGCAGCGAAGGACTCGTGACCGGCCAGGAAGGCGAAGCACTCGGTGTCGTCGGAGAGCAGCATGGCGCCCAGGTTGCCGTGGCCCAGACCGACCTTGCGGTCCTCGGCGACGGAGCCGGGAACGGTGAAGGCCTGGATGCCCTCGCCGATGATGGCAGCAGCCTCAGAAGCGGACTTGGCGCCACGCTTGACAGCGAGAGCGCAGCCGAGGGTGTAGGCCCACTCGGCGTTCTGGAAGGCGATGGACTGGGTGTTGTTGACGATCTCACGCGGGTTGAAGCCCTTGTCGGTGCAGATCTGCAGAGCTTCCTCGAGGGAGGCGATGCCGTTGTCGGCGAGGCACTTGTTGATCTTGTCAGCGCGGCGCTCGTAACCTTCGAACGTAACAGTCATAGTTATTTCCCTCCCTTTCTACTCGTGAACCGGGAACACGCTGGCGACGGAGTGAGTCTCCTCGTCGGTGCGCGGGTCGATGTACTTGGCAGCGTTCTCCCACTGACCATAGTGGCCCATAGCGCCAGCGATGGCCTCCTCGGGGGTCTTGCCGGCCTTGACGGCGTCGGTGAACTTACCGAGGTTCAGGAACTCGAATGCGATGATCTCGTTCTTGTCGTTGAGGGCCATGCGGGTGACGTAGCCCTGAGCGAGCTCGAGGTAACGAGCGCCCTTGGCCTTGGTGCCGAACATGGTGCCGACCTGAGAGCGAAGGCCCTTGCCGAGGTCGTCGAGGGAGGCGCCCACGGGCAGGCCGCCCTCGGAGAACGCGGTCTGGCTGCGGCCGTAAACGATCTGCAGGAAGATCTCGCGCATAGCAACGTTGATGGCGTCGCAGACGAGGTCGGTGTTGAGGGCCTCGAGGATGGTCTTACCGGGAAGGATCTCGGAAGCCATGGCGGCAGAGTGGGTCATGCCCGAGCAGCCGATGGTCTCAACGAGGGCCTCCTCGATGATGCCGTCCTTGACGTTCAGCGTGAGCTTGCAGGCGCCCTGCTGAGGTGCGCACCAACCCACACCGTGCGTAAGACCGGAGATGTCGGAAATCTCCTTAGCCTGGACCCACTTGCCCTCCTCGGGGATGGGTGCGGGGCCGTGGTATGCACCCTTGGCAACGGGGCACATGTTCTCCACTTCCTGTGAGTACTGCATGCCTCTCCTCTCTATCGTGTTGGCGTCCCGTCTGGGGGTCGTGGCTGGCGATTGCCGGGCGACCCTTCGAAAGGGACATGACATGCAGCCCCTATAATACCGCGAAATGCACGGAATATTCGGCGAACGGCGCAGTTTTCGTAGCGAGAAGCGCGGAACTTTCAATTGAAACGATTTAACTAAACTGTTTGTGGTTGTGCGGTCCGTTGAAGGAGCTCGGTTGTGGTCAAGCTTTTGGCAAGACAGCGTTGCTCGACCTGTGGCTATATTGCCGTTCGGCATCGGTTTGCCGCCTTTTACCGTCGACGGGTGCCATTTTGCGTGAATGTTTTGATGGCACGTTTCAATCGTGATGTATTGGATGGTAAGCAGATCCTGGCGAAGGGAGCGCCATGCAGCGCGTTTGGAAAACGATCACCGGTTTTTACCATGTTTGTGCCCGCGGTATGGGCGGGCAGGTGATCTTTGAGAGCGACGAGGACCGGTGGGAGTTTTTGGAACTGATGCGCGACTGCTGCCGCGATGCCCAGGTGACGATTGTGGCGTGGTGTCTCATGAGCGACTACGCGGATCTGGTGCTTTTGGATTACGAGGACAAAATGAGCGCTGCTATGCAGCGGCTACTGTTGACGTATGCTCGTCGGTTCAATAAGCGTACCGGGCGCGCGGGCTGCCTATTTCGTGAGCGTTTTGAGCGCCGCTCGCTCGATACCGACTGGCAGGTGATGGAGGCTATTCGCTCCGTGTACGCTAATCCGCAGGAGGCGGGCATTAGCCTAATCGAGCGTTATCCCTGGAGCGGCTTTGCGGAGCATCTGCGCGCTTACGACAGTGATGCGGCAGATGTCACGAGGGGATTTTCCGATCCTTCTTGTGCGCTTGAGCTATTTGGTTCTGCCGAGGGCTTTATTGCCTATTCGCTAGCGATGCCCGACGGCGGCGAACCGGTGCTGTGCGATATGAAAGAGACGGAGTGGGAACGCCACGCCTTTGCCGACAGGTTGGCGAAGAGCCTCGGGGCTCCGCTCCACGGGGTTAAAGCCGCACCGCCGGCGCGGCGCGATGCCGTTATCGTTGGATTGCGCGATGCCGGATTTACGGTGCGTCAGATTGAGCACTATACCGGGATTGGCAAAAGTACGGTTTCTCGTATTGTGCGGACCCGCACGGGGACGGCGATGCGGGCTGGCGGAAACGTGATGTAGGGCTGCCTGTGCACCGCGGCTGGGGTCGTTCATGCGCCGCAACCTGCGTTCTAAATGCTTGGTACGCTGACTGCACTTCTTGATATGCATAGAACGATTGCCGTCTTGCATAAAAATACGGCTCAGTCCGGTTTTACCCGCGCCTACCCCCGTCCACACCGTGCAAAAAGCGGAGTTTTCAGCATCGTGGTGCTGTCGGCACCGCCGTAATCTTGAAATATATGGGTCCCGAAGCCATTTATGCCTGCCGATGTGCCTCCAAAGCGCATGCTTGTGACCCCTGAGACCACTATGCTTGTTCTAAAACGATATAAAAGGGTGCCTGGAGACGTTGATTAACGCTTTCAATGCGTATACACGCAACTTGGCGTGCTGAAAACTCGCAAAAATGCACGCCGCACCCTATGGGACCCGTCTGTGGCGGGCGCGAAGCGAACCGGAGCCCAGCAGGACGGGGCATGGGGCGTTGCTTGGGGTGCCCGTGGCTCTGTCGCTAGCCGTTGGCACTGTGGAAAACGTCCGTGTTTGCGGCTGGCTGTTCGGTAAATGACAGGGCGAGCGCCGGACGCGCGAACTTTGTGTGTCCGAGGCGTTATGAAAAAGCCGAGCCGCCCGTATTGGGCGGCTCGGCAATCAAACCCTTTGATCTGGGGCATCCGCTTCTGGCTAGTTTACCCTTCGAGCATACCGTCGAGGGTGCGCCAGGCGAGCTCGGCGCATTTGACGCGGGCGGGCATGTGCGAGATGTCCTGGAGCTGGGCGGCCTCGTCCAGGTCTTCCAGGTCTTCCTCGGAGAGCTGCTCGCCACGGATCATGGCGAGGAAAAGCCCTGCCAGACGACGAGCCTCCTCGACCGTCTCGCCGGTGATGAGATCGGCCATGATGTCGGCGCTGGCCTGGCTGATGGCACAACCGTGACCGGTAAAGGAGGCCTCCTCGATCACGCCGTTTTCGACACGCAGCTGCAAGGTGAGCTCGTCGCCGCAGCTGGGGTTGATGCCGTCGTGCTCGTGCGTGGGGGCATCCATCTCGTACTTATAGTCGGGATGCGAGTTGTGCTCCATAAACGTGGTGGAGGTGTACAGATTACCCATTGAACGTGCTCCAAACGTGATGCAGGCCGGCGATAAACTTGTCGATATCGGCCTTGTCGTTGTAGAAAGCCACGCTGGCGCGGCAGCAGGCAAGGTTCTCGACGCCTAGCCAGGTGAGCAACGGCTGCGCGCAGTGGTGACCGGCGCGGATGCAGACACCGTCCATATCCATGATGCTCGCGACATCGTGCGGGTGGATGCCCTTGACGTTAAAGCTGACGACGCCGTGGTGGTTGTCCCAATAGATGGAGCCGATGATCTGGACAAAGTCGAGCTGCATGAGCTCGCCCATCAGGTAGTGGACGAGTGCCTTCTCACGGGTCTGGATGTTTTCGTAGCCTACCGTGTTGACCAGGTAGTCAAGCGCCGCGCCCGTGGCGAAGATGCCGGCGGCGTCCTGCGTGCCGGCCTCGAACTTCTCGGGGACGGGCGCCCAGACGGCGTCCTGCTCGGTGACCGAGTCGATCATCTCGCCGCCGGTGAGCATGGGCGGCATGGCGTTGAGCAGGTCCATCTTGCCCCACAGCACGCCGATGCCCATGGGGCCCATGGCCTTGTGCGCGCTAAAGGCAAAGAAGTCGGCGCCCAGGTCGGCCACATCGACCGGCATGTGCGGCAGCGACTGCGCGCCGTCGACGACCAGATAGCCGCCGTACTTGTGCACGAGCTTGCCGAGATTCTTGACCGGGTTCTCGACGCCCAGGACGTTAGAGACCTGACCCACAGCCAAGATCTTGGTCTTGGGGCCCACCTTGGACAGAACCTCCTCGGTCGTGAGCTGACCGGTCTTGGTGGGGTAGAGGTAGACGAGCTTGGCGCCGGTCTCGCGGCAGACCTGCTGCCACGGGATCAGGTTAGAGTGGTGCTCCATGATGGTGATGACGACCTCGTCGCCCGGCTCGAGGACCGTGGGCGCAAAGCTCTTGGCGACCAGGTTGAGCGACTCGCTCGTGTTGCGGGTGAAGACGACCTCGTTGGCCTGGGGGGCGCCGATGACGTCGGCGATCTGCTGGCGCACCTTCGCGATGGCCTCGGTGGCCTCGACGGACAGCGAGTACAGGCCACGCAGGGGGTTGGCGTTCATGCGCTGGTAGAAGTCGCGCTCGGCGTCGAGCACGCAGGCGGGACGCTGCGCGGTGGCGGCGCTATCGAGGAAGGCGATCTCGGGGTGCTGCTGGAACAGCGGGAACTGCGCCTTGTAGGGGTTGGTCTCGATGTCGACGGTAGGCCAGCCGCGCGAGGCCTCGTCGCTGGCGTCGAGCTCCATAGGCTCCGGTGCGGTACAGGTGTCGCATTTAACGTGCTCGGTGTCGATCATGCGAGCTCCTCCTCAAAGTTGTCGATCAGGTTATTGCCCAAGCGGACGACGGCAGCGCGGGTGCGCTCGTCAGTGGCGGAAAGCGCGGCGTCCTCCAGCTTGGCGCGGATGAACAGGTCCTCGGCGGCGTTTTGGTCAAGGCCGCGGCAGGCGAGATAGAACAGCTGCTCGTCACGGACGTGACCGATGGTGGCGCCGTGGTTGCCGGCGACGTCGTCCTCGTCGCAGAGGATGACGGGAACGGTCTTGTTGTCGACGCCCTTGTTGGCCAGCAGCACGGTTTCGCGCTCGGTGCCGGTTGCGCCCTTGCAGCCGTGCACGAGGTCGATGGTGCCGCGGTAGACCTTCTTTGACGTGCCAGTCAGCACGCCGTTGGCGTCGATCTCGCACTCGGTCTTGCGGCCGCGGTGGCGCAGCTCGTAGTTAAAGTCGCGCACCTGCTCGCGGGCGCCAAGGTAATCGGTATCGATCGTTACCTTGGCGGTGTCGCCCAGCAGGTCGCCGGCAAGGCCGGTGGCGCTGGCACCGGCACCCAGGACGGTGTGCTGCACGTTGACGCGCGCGCCCTCGTCCAGGAACAGACCGGTGTCGTCGAGCGCGATCCAGCTGTCATCGAGCGTCTGCGTGCAGGTTACGTTGACGGTGGCGTACTCGTGAGCGCACACGCGCAACACGGAGCCCACGACGCCTTGGCCGTTGACGGGGGAGTCCAGGGCGATCTGCAGGTCGAGCGTTGCCTGCGGACGGGCGACGACATCGATAGCGGCGATGGCCGCGGCGGCGTCGACACCGCTCACGCGCACGGTAACCGTGGCGCGTCCGTACGCGGGCACATCGATGACGACGCGCTTGGTGGCGTGATCGGCCAGATAGGTGTAGGCGGCCTCGCCCATGCCGGTCTCGAAGGCCTCAGCGGGGGAGAGCTCCTCTTCGAGCTTGATGGCGCCGGCCTGGTAGACGGAGGTTGCGGGCACGTCGAGCTCAGTCTCGGGTGTGATGCGGGCGCGGTCGGCGGCGTCGCCGGGGGCGGAGGCGCGGCGCTCGGGGAAGCGCTCGGCCATGGCCTCCATGGCGGCGTTAAACGCGTCGGCCGTGCCAGCAAACTGCTCATCCAGCCCCTCGACTTCAACGGCCTCGGCGGGAGCGGTGGCAAGCTCGTCTGAAAGCTCGAGCTTGGTCTGGTTCATCTTGAGCCAACCCCAAGTGGCGGCCGGCATAGCGTTGACCTGCTCGAGCGTGGTGGCAGCGGTGTTGGTTTCCTGTTTCATTATCCGATCGCTCCTTCCATCTCGAGCTTGATCAGGTTGTTCATCTCGACGGCGTACTCAAGCGGCAGCTCCTTGGAGACCGGGTTGGCAAAGCCGTTGACGATCATGGTGCGGGCCTCTTCCTCCGAGATGCCGCGGCTCATCAGGTAGAACACCTTGTCGTCGCCGATGCGGCCGATGGTGGCCTCGTGGCCGATGTCGACGTTCTTGGCGCGGATGTCCATGGCGGGGATGGTATCGGAGCGGCTCTGGTCGTCGAGCATCAGCGACTGGCAGCTCACGGTTGCTTTGGAACCTTCGGCCTTAGGCGTGGCCACGATGGAGCTGCGGAAGGTCTGGATGCCGCCGCTCTTGGAGATACCCTTGGTCTCGACGGTCGCCGAGGTATCGGGTGCGTTGAGCACGACCTTGCAGCCGGTATCGAGGTTCTGGCCGGCGCCGGCAAAGGTAATGCCGGTAAAGCTCGAGCGGGCGCGACGGCCGTTGAGCACGCTCATGGGGTAGAGGTAGCCCACGTGGCTGCCGAAGGAGCCGCTGATCCACTCGATGTCGCCATCCTCGTCCACGCGCGCACGCTTGGTGTTGAGGTTGTACATGTTCTTGGACCAGTTCTCGATAGTCGAGTAGCGCAGATGCGCGCGCTTGCCCACAAACAGCTCGACAGCGCCTGCGTGGAGGTTGGCCACGTTGTACTTGGGTGCGGAGCAGCCCTCGATAAAGTGCAGGTCGGCGTCGTCCTCGACGATGATGAGCGTGTGCTCAAACTGGCCGGCGCCCTTGGCGTTGAGGCGGAAGTAGCTCTGCAGCGGAAAATCGAGCTTGGTGCCCTTGGGCACGTAGACAAACGAGCCGCCCGACCACACGGCGCCGTGCAGGGCCGCAAACTTGTGGTCGGTGGGCGGGATGAGCGTCATAAACTTCTCGTGGATGAGCGGCTCCCACTGCGGGTCGTGCAGGGCCTCTTCGATGCCGGAGTAGACGATGCCCATCTTGGACGCGGTGTCCTGCATGTTGTGGTAGACGAGCTCGGAGTCGTACTGCGCGCCGACGCCCGCCAGGTAGCTGCGCTCGGCCTCGGGGATACCCAGGCGCTCAAAGGTGTTCTTGATGTCGTCGGGCACCGACTCCCAGTCGTGCTTTTGGTCGGTGTTGGGCTTGACGTAGGTGACGATGTTGTCCATGTCCAGGCCCTCGATGGAGGGGCCCCACGTCGGATTGGGGAAGCGGTTAAAGATCTCGAGGGATTTGAGGCGCAGGTCGAGCATCCACTGCGGCTCGTCCTTCTTGGCGCTGATCTCGCGCACGATGTCGGGCGTGATGCCGGCGTCGAGGCGCTCGAATCCCTCCTCGCCATAGGTGAAGTCGTAGAGGCTGCGGTCGATGTCCGCGACCTCGGTGCGGTTCTTGGTCATTGCGTCGCCCCTTTACGCCTGCTGCTCGGCAGCGGCGGCTTCGGCCTTGGCGTGCTGCTCGGCGGCCTCGCGCTCGAAGGTCTCAAAACCGTTCTTGTCGATCCAGGGGATCAGCGAGGCGTCGTCCTCGCGCACGATTTGGCCTTTGACCATAACGTGGACGCGGTCGACATCCAGGTGCTCCAGGATGCGCGTGTTGTGCGTGATGATGAGCATGGAGCCGTCGCAGCTCTTGCGGTAGGCGTCCATGCCATGGCTGACGGTGGACAGGGCGTCGACGTCCAGGCCCGAGTCGGTTTCGTCCAGGATGGCGAGCTTAGGCTGCAGCAGCAGAAGCTGGAGCATCTCGACCTTCTTTTTCTCGCCGCCCGAGAAGCCCACGCCCAGCTCGCGGTTGAGGTAGGCGGTGTCCATGTTGAGCTCTGCCGCGAGCTCCTTGACGCGCCGGCGGAACTCCTTGCCCTTCATCTCCAGGCCGGGGCGGCCGGCGATGCTGGCACGCAAAAAGCTCGACAGCGGCACGCCCGGGATCTCGACCGGGGCCTGGAAGCTCAGGAACAGGCCGGCGCGCGAGCGCTTGTCGGTGGTGAGCTCGGTGATGTCCTGGCCGTCAAAGACGATGCGGCCGTCGTTGACGGTATAGACAGGGTCGCCCATGACCAGGTGGCCGAGGGTGGACTTGCCGGCGCCGTTGGGTCCCATCAGCACGTGGGTCTCGCCGGCGGCGACGTTGAGGTTGACGTTGTGGAGGATGGTCTTCTCGTCCACGGAGGCGGTCAGACCTTCGATGGAAAGCAGCGGATTTGCGCTCATGCTGTCCCTCTCTGTATATGGTGTACTCATAGGTGTACTAAACCCTAGGAATCTTCTCGGAATAAAGTTACTATGGGTTCGGCGTTAGTCAAGGGAAAACCCGACTAATCCACTCGACTTTTTAGATGTGGGACATAATAATCAGGTTTGTTTGCCCCGCGTGCATAAGATTTGGGACAAATAGGCCTGGTATTTTGTCCCGGCAACGATGAGAGGGTAGGTATGCTCATTTCTTCTAAGGGCCGCTATGCCCTCCGGCTGATGATCTATATCGCGGCGTTGGGCGACGCCGAAGGCATGATTGCCCTGCGCGAGGTCGCCGACCGCGAGCATATCTCGCAAAAGTACTTGGAGCAGCTGGTTCGTCCGCTTATGAAGTCGGGCCTGCTTAAGAGCGTGCGCGGCAAGGGCGGCGGCTACATGATGGCCAAGGACCCCTCCGAGGTGCGTGCCGGCGACATCCTGCGTGCCGTCGAGGGCAGCACGGCTCCGGTGGCGTGCGATGGCATCGACAACAGCTGTACCCGTAGTGATCTGTGCTCAACGGTCAAGTTCTGGCGCGGGCTGGACGACGTGATTGAAAAGTACGTCGACGGCGTGACGTTGGCCGACCTAGCCGCCGTCCCCGAGATCAACTTTGACATTAAGCTGTAGGGCTGCAAATGGCATCTCTCGACAAGGTGTATAAGCAAATCGAAGTTTTTGCTCGGGAATGTGACGCCGAGAAGGTCGTGTTGTTTGGTTCTCGTGCTCGAGGCGACAACTTACCCAAGAGCGATATTGACATCGCCGTAGCAGGTTGTCGGGATTTCGGCCGTTTCTCATATTTGATCGAGGAGCGTCTTGATACTCTTTTAGATGTAGATGTCGTCAATCTCGACGAGTCCTTGTCGCAGCAATTGCTCGATGAAATTGCCAGGGATGGTGTGATTCTGTATGAAAAAATATGAGAACTTTGCCAGTGCCTTGGCGAATCTTGAGGATGCGCCCAATCAGGATCTCAACAATGATTTTGTTCAGAGTGGATTGATTAATAAGTTCAATCTTCAATTTGAACTGAGCTGGAAGCTCCTCAAGCGTCTGCTCGAGTATGAGGGCGCCACGCTTGCTGCGTCGGGGTCTCCTCGTGCCATCTTGAAGGAGTCCTACCGATTCTATGACTTTATTGATGAGGCAGCCTGGCTAGATATGCTCAGAGACCGCAATACGAACGTCCATATCTACGACAACAAGCTCGCTCAAGATTTGATTCAGCGCATCTTGGACGTCTATATCCCTGCTTTCTGCCAGTTGAGGGACGGGCTGATGGAGCGTTACGGCGAGCTTCTGTTGGCGCCTGACGACCAGTTTGTTTAATTCCTTAAGATTTCGCGGAGGGTTGTTGCCGTTTACCGAGGGGTTGTTGTGCAACAACGGGCGAGCTGGGATACTTAGATTCATCTTTGCAAACTGCACTTTAACTACACCAATGCAGGGAGGATCTTATGCAGCCCAAGCATTCCGCGATTGTGGCGGGCCTGACGCTGGCGCTTTCGTTTGGCGCCGTTGCCGCGCCTGTGACTGCTGTTGCCGAGGAGCCCGCGCCGGGTGTTGCCTCGGATGCCACCGATATCGATAAGGGCCTTTACACCCAGCAGTCTTTTTCGGGCGTGCTGAGGTCGGTTCAGGGGGTCTCGTTTGTCAACGTGACTGCCGAGATGAAGTACTTCACCAAATACGAGAGCCATGGCAACTATAACCAGGGCTTTTCGTATGGCGATGGCTATAACGCGCTAGGCTATTACCAGTTCGACCGCCGTTGGTCGCTTGTTCCGTTTATGAAACAGGTCTACAACTACGATTCTGCTAAGTACGGCATGCTTAAGGCCGCGATCGATCACGGCAGTGAGATTTCCAACGCGAACAACCCCATGTATGCGAACGGCCAGCTCACCGAGCTGGGTCGTATTGCGCAGGAGGCCTTCCAGGGTGCTTATAACACCGACCCTGCTGAGTTCTCGGCACTGCAGGATGCGTATGCGTACAACTCGTACTATGCGGTGACCGAGGCGTGGCTCAAGAGTGCTCTCGGCATTGATATCTCCGGCCGCGCCGACTGTGTTAAGGGCATGGTGTGGAGTATTACCAACATGTGCGGCACCGGTGGCTGCAGAGACTTCTTCCGCTGGGCAAACCTTTCCAACAGCATGACGGACCGCGAGTTTGTGACGGCGCTTTCCAACAGCGTGGTCGATAACGTGGCGACCAAGTATGCAAGCCAGCCCCAGTATCATGAGGGCTGGAAGAACCGCTACCGCAATGAGCTCAAGGATTGCCTGGTCTATATTGCCGAGGACGAGGCTGCCGCGGCAACGCCTGTGGAGCCCGTGCAGCCCGAGCCCACGCCGGCGCCTGGTCCGAGCATGGCGCCTGCTGCTCCCGCCGCACCGACGCCTGGTACCGATGACGGTGCGGGCGACGATAATGATACGGATGCGCCCTCGACCGATACTGACGGCGATGGCTCTGCTGGTGGCACTACCAACGACGGCTCTTCCTCGAGCGGCTCCGATTCGAACGGCTCTGCTGCGGGCGATTCGTCTTCAAGCTCTGCCGGCAATACGGGCAGCGCCGCCTCTGGTTCGACCGACGCTGGTTCCTCTGACTCTTCCACTGGCTCGAGCGAATCTTCCGCCGATACTGGTTCTAGCAATGACTCTAACTCTGACGCCGCTTCTGATTCCGGTGCTTCCAAGGACGACTCGAATAAGGCGCCGGACGCGCCCGTTATTTCGACGGACAAGAGGCCCTCTTTCGTTGTGCAGCTTGGCTATACGTTTGGTTCCTCGCTGATGGCTGGCGCAAGCAGCTTGTCTCCTGACAAGAACAATTCTGATCAGACTTCCACGGAAAAGGCCGAGGCCGCAAAGGGCGACTCCAAGGACGATGATTCCGAGAAGACCGAGTCCGATAAGAGTACTAGCTCTGAGGAAAAGGGCGAGAAGTCCGCTCAAAAGAAGGACGAGGAAAAGGGCAACGCCGACAACCAGAACCAGGAGCAAAATGGCTCTAAAACGGTGACCACCACGACCACGACCAAGTCTTCGGGCGGCAACATGCCCAAGACGGGCGACCTTATCGTGATGGCGAGCCTTGCCAGTGCAAGTTTGGCTACGCTTGGTGCCACGTCTATTGTGAGTGGCAAGCATAAGCTCGATCAGCAGAATAAGACTGCTGGTGAGGACGGTTCTGAGGAGTAGCCCCTCGGTTGTCAGATAGCTAAAGAGTTGGGACGGGGCCCGGTGCGAATGCATCGGGCCCCGTTTTGTTGTGCAACGATTAGTTATGCCCCCTCACACCCCATGTTGCTACCGTTGCCCGATCTGTTTGTGTACCGACATCAGTACGTGCGAGGCGATCATTACAATTGACATCATGCTGTGATTTAAGGGGAACGTTGCGATGTCTGAACAGGCAAATAATGGTTGTGCTGCCGGCTTTGGCGTGCGTCTAATCGGCTGTACCGACGATGTGGTTTTGCCCATCGGCATGTACGACTATGCGGAGGCTCTTGGTTGCTGCACGCTGGTCGACAAGACCATGTTTATTGCCGATATGCTGGATTGCGATGCGTCCGTTATGGTGTGCTGCCGACCCGAGGGTTTTGGCAAGAGCATGAACTTGTCGATGCTCAAGGCTTTTCTGGAGCGTCCCGCAGTCGGTCGCGCCGGTCGGATTTCGTTTGCCGATACTCTGATTTGGGGTGCGGACGGCGGGCGCTATCGGGACGAGTACGCCTGCTATCCGGTGATATCGCTGGACTTTTCTGGTGCTGCGAGGCGTGGCGCCGCTGTTGCCGACGTCGTGTGCGATGCTCTTTCGGGCGAATGCGCTCGTCTGTTGGCGCTCTTGGAAGCTCCGGATTTAGCTCGAGACAAGGTACGTCACATCGAACGCGTTGCGCGTGGCGTGGCGAGCGCGGACGAGGTTGACTCGGTGCTCGGTGTACTCATTGAGCTGCTGGAGATGGCCTGCGATGAGCAGGTTGTATTGCTCGTTGATGGGTGCGACGCGGCGTGGTCGCCCAGTGCGAGCGCGAGGGACGCTTCCGGCGCCGGTCCGGCGGAGCTGCTCGATCGCGTGCTGTTCGACGCCATTGCCACCGCGGGCCATTCGCTACGGTTGACGTGTCTGATGGGGGAGCGTCCCGGTCCTGCCGAGGAGGCGCTTTCTTCGCGCAGCTGCTCGTATCGTCTTTCGACGCCCCTTTCGACGTGGTGCGACCGTTGGTTCGGCTTTTCGGATGCCGAGGTCGAGGCTCTGTTGAGTCATGCCGGACGCGAGGAATACCTGGATGAGGCGCGTGAATGGCTCGAGGGATATCGGTTTGGCAGGACCTATTGCTCGAGTCCGGCGCGTGTGATCGGTTTTCTGGACCGAGGCTGCACGGCGCCTGTGCGTGCCGACCTGTATGGGTATGCCGATTGCCTAAGTAGGGTAGTTGCCGGGTGGAATCTCGACCGCCTTTCGGTCTTGTTCGATTTGCTCGAGCCCCATGCATGCGTTGAGGTTCCAGTTTGTTTGGGCGCTGCGGGGCCAGAGACCTCGCCTGATGATGGCCTGTGGACGGCGCTGTATCTGTCCGGTTTCCTGACGACAGATATGACTGAGGAGTCGGAACATGGTGGTCGTCTCCGTGCTCTGCGGTTGCCCAATAACGAGCTTCGCCAGGCCTTTCGTCTGGTGATTATTGATTGGTTTGAGCGTGCTGCCAAGGACGTTCGAGACGTCGATACGTTTCGAGATGGGTTGTGCCGTGGGGACGAGGGTGCGGTGAAGCGGGCGTTAGAACGCATCCTGGGAGATGCGGGAATCGGTGCGAACAACCCAGATGCGCCGCTGCCATATCACCTGCTCTTGCAGGGACTCTGCTTTGGATTGCCGGGCTATGCCAATCCTGCCTCGAGGCGAAAGCGTGGCGCGGATCGCTGGGACATCCAGGTATTTCCTACGGGCACCGTGTTTGACGTGGCAGACACGATCGGCATGCTCGACGAGCGTCCGCTGATAACGGTCAATATGATGTTTGACCCCGGTGTGAACGCGCTGGGCCTAGAGCTGCTGGCCGTTCAAGCGCTGCTCGACATAGAGCGCGACGGTATCGACAAGATTCGCGTACCGCGACCCGGTGTGGGCCGCATGCGCTGGGGGTTCGGGTTTGACGGACAGCATGTGGCAGCGGTGTGCCAGCGGCTGTAGGGGCAGGTGATACTGTAAGTGTGCCCGCTACTCCGCGTCCTTCATAGGCGGCATGGGCTTCCAGTCGGGATCCTTGATAATCTTGCGGGCGTCTTTCATGCCGCGGCGCAGCGCTGGGATACCGGTCTTAAAGCATTTGTCGACCGCTGCCAGACGAATGAACTCCTTGCAGAAGGTCGCGGCATTGCCCAGACGGAACAGGATGGGGTGGTAGTCACCGTAGATCTGCATGTAGCGGGCCAAAAAGCCGCGATTGCGCATGATGTAGTAGCGGTTGGTGTCGCTCGTGGAGTTGAGCTGGCGTTTGCCGGCGATGTCCCAGTTAGAGACGGCGCGGGCGCGCTTGAGCACCACGTCGGCAACCACGGCGGCGGGGAAGTGCTGGCTCGCAACATAGCCGTAGCAGGCATCGTCGCCGTAGATGAAAAAGCGCGCATCGGGCAGGCCGATCTTGTCGACTACGCGACGCGAGAACAGGCCGCCTTCAAAACACAGCTGGTTCATGGCGCGGTAGCCCTCGGGGCCCAGGTCCCACTTAGCGATGGGGTTGGGGATACCGAGCGAAAGGATGAGCTGGTACTGCCAAAAGAAGGCACCGCCGTCGAAGTCCAGGCGCGAACCCTGGATAACGTCGTAGCGGTCGGTCCACTTTGCCAGGCGCTCGATGCCCTCCGGGATGACGAGCACGTCGTCGTCCATGACCCAGAACCACTGGGCGCCCAAGTCGTAGGCGCACTTGGTGCCGGCGGAGAAGCCACCCGCGCCGCCACCGTTTTCAAGCTGCGGCGCGTAGATAACGCGGTCGGTGCCACCCTTTGCGTCGGGCTGGTCGGTGTCGATGCCCCACAGGTTGGCGAGGCGCTCGTTGAATGCGACGCACATGGCTTCGGTCTCGCGCGAATTCTCGTTATCGACGATCACAATGCGCCAGGGCACGGCCGTGAGCTCGGTCATAGAGTCGAACAGGTTGGCCAAGAGCTCCTGGCGCTTATAGGTGACGACAACGATGGCAAGCTTGTCGATGGGGGCGGGAAGGGTGGAAGTCATGAACTAGAATATCCTTTCGCGTGGGCAGCATTTCGGCCCTGCGGAATAAACAACGTGTCCCATTGGACATGACTATTGTAAGCGTAGGTAGGCGCCCGCGGTTAATGTTCCACTAATCACCAAGAACGTTTGCTACAAGCCTGGTTGACGTGCGTGCGCGGCGAGATTGCAAGCGCGCATTGTGGTATTACATAGGTGCCGAATCCCGTGGACGCGATCTTTGTGTTTGGATGCCCTGTGAATAAAACTCGTTTAGCTTCCTTTGCCGATAGCCTTCCCGTCAAGGTCATGTTGCTGTTTTTGGTTCTTCAGGCCGCATTTGTCCTGAGCAATACCGCGGCAAATTGTCTGCCGAGGCCCGTCATCGAGTCGCATGTGCAGGGTTCGGAGTCCTCTGCCCTGTTGTCTGACATGTATGTCTACGACCACCGTGTTGCAGCTGGTCCTGTTTGCTTTGATAACAATCGCTTTATCATTGAAGTCGCACAGCAAAAGGACCAAGGTTCTCCATTTAAGACGATGACTGTTGCCGAGATTGATGACGTTACGAAAGCCGGTGGGATTACGCATCAGCAGTACTACCGGTATTGGCATGGATGGCAGCTACTTACGAATGCCTGCCTGTTTATTGGCGGTATCGACGTTGTCGTGGCGCCTGCGGCCGCTCTGGCGATTGTCGGCTCCGCTTGCGCTTACGTTGCCTTGCGGAAGCGGTTTTCAAAGCCAGTGACGTTGGGTTTCCTTGCAATCCTGTTGTTCTCGACCAATCTGTTTTTCAATTTTATCGGTGATCTGCTGCTGTGCATCTCGTTCTTTGTGGCGCTCATCATGATGTCTTGTATGAGCCTTCGTTTGGGCTCGGCCCCGAACGCACGGGTTTTCACAAGCCGCCTTGTCCTTTGGTCGATAGCGACGGGCGCCGTGTTTTCGTTTCTTGACTTTTTAACGATTCCTGCCGCAGTTGTCACCCTGCATTGCTTTTTCGCCTTCATTGCGCTCCCCAAGGGTGAGCGCCCCAAGCGTTGCGTCGTCACGATGCTGCAGGCGCTCTTTGGGTTTGGGCTTTCGTTTGTGTTTACCTGGGCGATGAAATGGGTTGTCGCGGCGTTTGTGCTGGGCTGGGACGCGGTCTTTTCGAACGTTCTGGGCGAGATGGGCCTTTGGTCTGCGCATGGGGCTTCGTCACTGTTGCCCCAGGCTGACTGGCCTCAGATTTTGAAGGAGTTCTATTGCATGAGCCCGCAGCTGTTCGCCATTTGCTCAACTGCTGGTTATGCGATGATCTCGAACGTCGTTTGCCTTGTTTCGTTTGCTGCCGTATTGGCGATTTGGGTTGCCGTGCTCGTTTGCTCGATACGGGGCGGCGCGCAAGGCGGTCGTCGTCGAAAGGTGTTGATCCAGTCGCTGCTCATGGCGCTGCCCTTGGTTGTTGTTCTGGGTTATTTCGTTGTTATGCATGACCATGCGATCGTTCATATTCCGGTATTTGGCTGCAAGAATTGGGCGATTGTCTTTGCGATTTTATTTGTTTCGGGTGTAGGCGCGCTTCGTGGTCTGAGGAGTCAGAAGGTCGCTTAGCCGTTCATACGGGCCTTGATGGCCTCGACTACGGCTCTGCGCACGATATCCACGAGGAGCAGGGAAAGCGCGAGGCAAAGGCTCATAAGGATTCCGAGCAAAATGGCGGCGGCTGGACGGGGCTCTCCCGTTTGGATGCCTGTCGCCATGGTGTAGATCGCCTTGTCGAAGATGGGGCGCCAGACATTGCAGGTAAACGATTGTACGGCGTAGAAAGCGAGCGTTCCTGCGGCGAGAGACATGATTGTCTTGTCTGCAACTGGGACTTCGTGGCGTGGTTGATGGAGCGCTGCGGCGGCAACGAATGCGGCAGCCAAGATAAAGGATATGACGGAAGTGGACTTGTAGGAGAGCTTCCAGAGCGCGTCGTACTGGCAATTTGCCGATAGCAGGAGCTCGAGCGCGACGGTGGCTGCAATGAGTCCGATAAGCACGATCTTGGATTTTTGAGCGCCGGATGCGTTGCCGTGGCATTCGAGGACAAAACGCATTTCTCCTGCTGCAATAAACGCGACCAGGTAGGTAACGGCGCTCATGAGCTTGCGCCACAAAACGATGCCGTCCGCTTCGTTCGCCGTCGCCGCGATGAAGCAATTGATTCCAAATGTTGTGAGCACGAGGAGCGCTACGACAAACGGGGCCCTTTTGCTGCCGATCCGCTGCCTTGCCAACGCAATCGCCGGTACGAGCAATGCGGATGCTGCATAAACCCAGATAAACTCGATGCCCAGCGTAAGCCAGCCAATCTCATGCAGCGAGATTTCGGGCAGGGGATAGACGTACATCGAAACAAGCAGGCAAGCTGCGCAATAAAAGAGCGTGGGCAAGAAGATCTTTTTGAGGCGATCAAGCGATTTGAGCGTGAGGCCCTGCGCGGATGAACCGTTTTGGAGGGCGCGTACCGCCGAGGGAATAAGGAAGTATCCCGAGATCATAAAGAAGACCTCGTTGGCCCAGCAGCCCAGCAGGTTGATGAGGCCGAGCGCGCCGGAGTAAGGGAAGACGGCGAGCGGCGCATATTCCGGTAGACCGGCGCAGACGGCTTGAAAGGTCCACTGAAACGTGTGGAATATCGCAATCCCGGCGACCGCGACCAAGCGCAGCGCCTCGATGGAGGTATTTCTGCTTGCTTTGCTGCCCATCAGACTATTTTCCAGCGCGTGCGTTGTATGAACCAAAGTGCGATGTGATCATTTTTAGAGTCTGCTTGGGGCCCTTGTTCCATACGTTATACAAGCCCTCGCCCACGAGGTCCTTGGCGTATGCGCAGTAGCTGATTTTAGGGTTGGCGATGCCCATATACTCGGCATAGAGCTTTTTGGCCGCGGGAGTAACGCGAGGATTGGCAAATACCAGCTCTTGCGGCATGCGTTCGAACATCCTGTGGATCGCCCGCTCGATTTCGGGGTGGCCTTCAATTCCGGTGTGCTCAATCATGATGCCCATATAGGTGAAGCCACGTGTGATTTGGGGTGTCCAAACGGCGGGGTCGGTGACGTTGAGCCGCTCAAGAATATCGACCATATCGTTCCAGCGATTAAACGGCATCAAGGGGTCACGCTTGGCCAGAGCAGCCGCCTTTTCGGGCGTTTCCTCGCGGTAGCAGTAATACGGCTTGGGCCAGTAAGCGATCGCCTTTGCCTGGCATAGCGTTTCGACAAGGAATGGATTATCGGCCCAGCCCGCACCGGGGATTTCCTTAAACCAGATATTGTTTTGCAACAGGAAGTCGCGACGATAGATTGCCGACCAAATGGACGGATGATGGGCCAGCAGGTGTGGAGCGTCGTGAATGGTGAATGGTTGCCGAGGCGGTTTAATGCGACCGCGATATGCGCAGTGTAGTTTGACCTCTTGGGGAGTATCGGGGTTGCGAATGATCCAATACGGGGTCTCAATAATATCGAGCTTGTTCGGATCGCCAAATTCGCGTTTGGCAAAGGCAAGCATGTCGGAGTACATTCCGGGCTCAATCCAATCATCGGGCTCGAGGATGGCAATCCAGTCGCCCTTTGCCTCGCGAATGCCCAGATTGCAGGTTGCGCCGTAACCCTGGTTTGCCTTATCGATCACTCGAACGCGTGAGTCGCGCGCAGCGAAATCTTGCATAACGGCGAGCGAGTTGTCGGTGGATCCGTCGTTGATGGCGAGGATCTCCAGGTTGATTTTGTTTTCGTTTAATAGGCTGCCTATAGCCTGAGAAAGATACGGCTCGGCATTGTAAGTAGGCACGATTACGGTCAGCATTCAAACACTTTCTCTAGGCGATTTGGAAGAATTATACCTAATTGCGTTTGCAACGGTTTTAGTTGCATTTGGGTGAAGGCAACGGTAAGGGTTGCCAAGTTAGCAGATGGCCAAACGAATCGGGATCTCCGTTTCGTGCCATCTTGATTCAACACGATTCCTTTCAATGACAATTGTTCAAAAGAAGAGATAATTGTTGGATAATGTTGCAACATGGATATTCATTTTGACTGGGGATTCAATATGAAAAAGGTTTTACGTGTCACAACCAGTTTTTCTCTGGCTGCTCTTCTGACATTTTCGTCATTGATGAGTCCTGTAGTTGCTGCTTACGGGTTGAACGAGGCGAAGCCCGCTGAAGCTGTGACGGATGTGGCTTCTACAGGTGATGACGGAGTAACTTCACGCGGTGACGATGTTGAAGGCAGCGAGGCCACCGTCGACCAATCTCCGGTTGAAGGTGATAGTGAGGCTATCGACTCGTTGAGCCAAGGCGCAACTGAAAGCGATGTCAAGACCGATCAACAGGTCGATTCGGTCGAGTCGACCTTCCAATACGTTTACCTGGCCTACCCAAGCCTTCCCTCTGGAGCTGATCAGGTCA
Organism: uncultured Collinsella sp.; assembly: GCA_958435945.1. Lineage (GTDB taxonomy): Bacteria > Actinomycetota > Coriobacteriia > Coriobacteriales > Coriobacteriaceae > Collinsella. The sequence continues at coordinate 62,466 of CAUBIC010000015.1, forward strand.
TTGCTTTTGCTACCCCTAATGACAGCGAAGTTCTTTCCTCTGCTACGCTTGGCTATGTGAGTGCCAACGGCGTAAAGGGCTCTGTCGACGCGTCTTCTACGGCTGATAATTCTGCCGCCTTTACCTTTGGCGCAAAACTCGAAGCTAATACTTATTTCCTCACATCGATTTCGTATTATCTAGAGGGAGATGGGGCTGAGCATAAAATCGATCTCTCTGATCGAGATTATTCATTCACCGTCGCAGATAGCTCTATGAACTCCGAGGGCACATCTGTTTATTATGCAGATGGGGACGGAAATGCTGTTGAGGCCCAGTCAATTCAGCAGGCGTTGGAGTGCGCCGATTCTCCGGATGGTGTTTCTACTTATGCCGCTCGCTCTGCTCGCAACGTTAGCGTAATCGCTCTCGATGCTGGTCACGGTGGATCTGACCCCGGTGCACAGGGCAATGGCAAAAGCGAGGCCGATCTTACCTGGAAGATTGTGACGGCATGCAAGAATAAGCTTGAGGCATATGGCTTTAAGGTCGTTCTTGCTCGTGAACAATACGGCAATTATTCCGGTAATGATTTTCTATATCGCGTCCAGCGCTGCATTGATCAGGGCGCGCAAGCATTCGTGAGCTTTCATATCAATTCCGGTCCTTCCGCCGCTCATGGCGCTGAGGTTTACGCTCCCACCGCAAATGGATCAGACTATACGCAGGTTTCTGTTGAGCTTGCCAATAAGGTTATGAATAACCTTGCTGCTATGGGTCTTACGTACCGCGGTGTTTTACAGATGCAAGTGGGAGATGAGTTTGCGGTAATCCGATGCGCCCGCGAGCAGGGGATCCCTGGCATCTTAATTGAACATGGCTTTATTTCAAATGCAGGCGATGTCTGGAATTATTTTAGCGATGAAGGCTGCAAGCAACTTGGCGAAGCTGACGCTGATGCCATCATTTCCCAGTTCCCCAAATCAACATGGTTTAATGGCTCGCTTGAATATAAAAAATCAGGTAAAAAGATCGATATGACCTTGAAATGCTCTGGTGGAGAGCCCACAAATGCTGCATTTAAGGTTGAATCTCCCTCGGGGCGTATTGATTGGGTTCAAGCGTACGATCAGAAGGACCACAGCTGGAGTGCCTCCTTTGATTTTGATAGGGAATATGGCGTTTTTAAAGTCAGCGCTTACGTTACGGTGAGCAATGAGACTTTTGAAGCGGATTCTAAGACGTTTGGTGACAATAAGTGCTCGCTGTCTTTCGATTTAACTGAGACTCAAGTTACCGTTGACGCTGGACAATGGGCCATAGAGCCGAATGTGGTTTCATATCAAATATTATCCGAGGGCGGAAAGTCCCAATGGATTCCGGCTAAACGGTCTGGCGATTCTTGGATTTGTCCCATCCCGTTAAATGATTTACAAGATGTCTTTGGAAAGAAGACTGTCAAGGCTTGGTGCATTCTGGATGGGGCCGAAGCGTTCCCTTGCGGCGAAGGCTCGTTTAGCGTCGCCCGTCCCGACGTGAAGCTGTCCTGCTCCGCGTCGTCGGGGTCCCTGTCG
>CAUBIC010000016.1 GCA_958435945.1 uncultured Collinsella sp.
CGGGATTGGTCAATCTCGGCCGACTATATTTGGCTAAATTATTCCGGCGCTAACACCGTTTTCCACCCGCGCGGCTACATTCCCGCCCAATCGATAAAAATCTCCTCACGAAGTCGCCGTTCGAGCTCCTGCTGCCGCGGCGTCTTGTCTTTCAGCGGCATATCGAGATGGGACATGATAAGCTCCATCACCACGCGGAAGGCATCGGAGTCGACCAGCTGACCATAGGTCATCAGAACGATGGGATATCCCATCGTCTGAAGGGCCGTCGTTCGATCGGAGTCCGAGATCTTGGATTCTATGGATCCGTGAATGGCTTTACCTTGACATTCAACCAGGCACTCCCGGCTGCCGTCCTTATTTGACAGCAAGATATCGGCATAGCGCTTATCAAGCCCCGAAATCAGGCGGGCGCTGCGCGTCATGCGAATCTCAACGTTATTGGTGAGGTGCAGCCCTTCGCCGCCGCGCAGCCTCGAAAGGCCAAACAGCATCGAAGCCTGGACCTCAAGCGGCGATGCCACAATCCCCGTAATGCATTTCGCGGCACGTGTGAACGATTTAGCACCGCGGAGCCCCTGGATCTTATTGGCGAACTCCGTAAGGTCAGAGAGCTCGATCAAGGGAGGTCGTTTCCACAAGTCCGTTGGATTCCCCGAGGCATCCTTTACGTTTTCCCAGCCCGACAGTGCGTCACCCCACCGGCTCCCATATGCCTGCTCAAGCGCCAACTTTACTTGAGGCGCAATCTTGCACACGGCAAAGGTGCTGCACATCTCATACATGCACATGATCAGACGCTCGTTTGAGACCGAGGAAGCCAGGGTCAGCAGCGTAAAGAGCGGGGATGCGACATCAAGGCCAAACTCTGTCTGCCGCACGGAGCCAAACGGCCTCTCCCCGTTCCAAACATGCCTGACAATGCGACCGCCCTTACGTCCGCAGCCGCCCTGCGCCAACACGTGTAACGGGGTGCCCAGGAAATGCTTGACGAGCGGATGCTCACAAAGGCGTTCCCTGCGCGGATCGTCCGCAGAATCGGGCAGGCCCGGCATTATTGCCAAGACCTGTGGAGGTATCCGGTGATACCGAAAGGCAGATATGTCGCACAGCATGTCGTCCATGAAGGGTACGTACCCACTACGTCGTTTGCGAACCCGATCGAACGACAAACGCGATGGCTTAGCCTGCGAACGGTAAATACTGCTACGCCCACGTCACGAATCCCTCAGGAGGCTTACAAATGGTTTGGAAAGCAGACTGATTGTGACGCTGCATATGGTTGATGAGGACTTTGCCTGGCGGCTTACGCAGGACCTTGTGAAGATTGACAGCTCAGACCCCGGCGCATATGGGGGCGAGATCGAACAACATATCAAAGGCCTGGTCGAGGCGTATGTTGCCAAACTCGATTCGCCCGTGCTGGACGCCGCAGAGATACGCGAGCTCGAAGTACTCCCCGGGCGCCGCAACCTTATGATTACCGTGTCGGGCGCGAGCGACGAGGCGCGGCTCGTCCACATCTGCCACATGGATACCGTCACCCTGGGAGATGGCTGGGACGCGGACACAACCGTCGGCTTCTTTACCGGCTACACCGATACCGCCGTCATTGCCGGCAAGACAGGTAACCGCAATTGCATGACCTACGGTCCTGGCTCGTTGCCGCTCGCGCACAAGCCCAACGAGTATGTGCCCCATGCCGATATCGTTCGCTGCCAGAACGCGCTCATCGCGCTTGCCGACAACACGCTCTGGGGCGCGAACGGCCAAGTTGGGGCATAATAAGCCGCGAACAAACCAACTCGCGCGTTAGGACCGCCCATGAAAGCACTTCCGTTTCCCTGCATCCGCCCAGCTCAGGACCGCGTGCTCGAAGCGCTGCCGCAGATGGGCGACATTCTAAGCGACAACGACGCCCTGCGCGATGCCGTTGCCGACGGGCTCATGCTCAAAGATCCGGGTGCGGCATACTACGTGTACGAGTGTTCGGGAGAGCCGGGGCGCGTGACGGGCGTTGTAGCAATTTGCCCGGTCGGCGTACTGGCGGGCGACGGCGTAACCCCCGCAGATGCGACCGCAGCCGCCCGTGCAATCGCCGAGCTTAAGGTGCAGCCCCGCCCTGTGGCACTTACCTACGAAGCCTCGCCCGTCATGGATATCATCCTCGGCGCCGCCAAAGAGGGCGCGTCGCTCTATGCCGTCACCGACCCCGCCGGCATTACGCACCGCGTGTGGGAGGTCAAGCGCGAGGACGCCGTTGCCGCCATCCGAGCCATGCTCGATCAGGCACCGGAGCCGACGCCGGCAGACGACCCCGCCTACGCTGCCGCGCTGGCAGGGGCGGCGCAGCTCCTGGCAAACGAGGCCTGCACAGCTGGCACCTACACGGGCAAAGAGCCGTTCAACTTTACCGTTGCCGCGTTATTCCCCGCCGCACAGGTCGCCGGCGGCGCGCCGCAAGTTCCGACGGGTCTGCTCACCCACCAGATCGCACGGTTCTAACAGGGTCTAAACGCCCAGCACAAAGACTCGGCAGCTCAACAAACAAGGGGTGGGGATACATGCGCATGCATCCCCACCCCTTTCACATCGAGCAATGATGTCGGCAATCCACGTCGCCACGCCCGCGCTACCCGCGTTGCGGACCCGCGGCAGCCACGAGCGGCTCAAGCCCCAGCTCGCGCGCATAATCTTCCTGCGTAAAGACTTCGACCAGGCCAAACGTATCGGTCGCATCGTCAAACGCAAAATGCAGCACCGAACAGTTGCCCGGCACGCGCTCGTGCTCGTCGGCCGCCGCGCCCCTCACGTGGTCCAAAAACTCTTTGATTGCCGAGGCATGGCTCACCGCGAGCACGCACGAATGGTCTGGGCGTCGCATAAGATCGGTCAACGTCGCCACCATGCGCTCGCGCACCTGCATCTGCCCCTCGCCGCCAAACTGACGATAAAAGTCACGCCACGGACGCACGGGCATCAGCATCACGCGCTCGGCCTCAAAGTCGCCAAAATACCACTCGCGCAGGCCATCAAGGCGCTCGTAGGCAAGACCCGGCCACAGGCTGGCGATGGTCTGCTCGGTGCGGTGCAGCGTAGAGGTGTAGGCGTGGTCGGGCTCAATGCCACGTGCGCGCAAAAACATACCGGCGCGCGCCGCCTGCTCGCAGCCCAACTGCGTGAGCGGCGAGTCACTCCAACCCTGAATGATGCGTTTAAGGTTGAATATCGTTTGTCCATGACGGACCAGATACAGATCTTTATTCATAGGGGTCCTTTCGTTTGTTACCAGCCCAAGAGCGAAAACGCCCCGTCGAAATAGCCAAATTGAAGCACGGCACCGTTGTCGGGTTGCTCTCCCCCGCCGGTCACGCATCTAAGAAACTCATGGCAGGCAGAGCCGTGGGAGACCGCAAGCACACAATCGTGCTGCGGTCGAGCCATAATACGAGTCAGTGCCGCAACCATGCGCGCCCGAAGCTCGCCTTCCGACTCGCCACCAAAGGCCACCGGATAATCACCCCAGGGCTGCGGCGGCATATCGCGATTTGATGTGCCTTCCAGCGAGCCCAGGCGCCACTCGCGCAGGTCGTCGACCGGCTCTATGGGAAGGTCCTCGCCAACAATCAGCTCGGCCGTGTGACGTGCCCGACCCAACGGAGACGAATACGCATGGTCAAAGGAGATGCCACGCGCCTTAAACGCGGCGCGCGTCGCCAGCGCCTGCTCGCGCCCGCGCGCCGTAAGCGGCGAATCGTGCCAGCCCTGCAAAATGTTCTGCACATTGAGCTCAGTCTGCCCATGTCGCACCAAATACAGATCGGCCACACGCCCTCCTCTCGCACCACCACAAAGGGGCCAGGTACCTTTGTGGTGGTTTTGCCGCCGGATCACGCCGAAATGGCGCGCAACTACACCAGCACGTCGGCAAGCGGACGCTTGGGCACGTGGTGCACCCGTGCCTCGTCGCGCCAGTAATTAATAGAGCCGTCGGGGTTGGAATCGACCGCGTCGATCACCTGTGTCTCGGCTGGCACGCCAAAAGCCATGATCAGCTTGACCTCGTACTTGTCGCCGTCAAGTCCCATGACATCAATCGCACGAGGCGGAAAGGCCTTGAACATGCACGCCGCCACCTCAGGCGTAGCGCTACGGGCGGCGAGCATCATCGTTTGCGCGGCGATACCCGCGTCTGCCTCGGTAATTGGCGCGGCAGGCTTGCCCGGAGCGGGACGCTCGGCAAGGATCGCGATATAGCCGGTCGGGCGCTCGCCCTCGACAGGACCCGACCAATCCTTGAGCGCACCAGCCCATGCGAGCTTTTCAAATAAGCTCGCACACTCCTCGGCATCGCTTATCACATGAAAGCGCAGGCGCTGAGCATTGGCGCCACAGGGAGCCAGGTGTGCCAGCTCTGCCAGCTCGAGCAAAAACTCGCGCGGCACGCGCATGGACTCGTCAAAACGGCGGCATGTGCGGGCGCGACGGACCAGCGCATCAAAGGTTTCCAAGCCAAGCTTTTCGCAGCCTTGCTTTGCCATCGACTCCGCGTTCGACGGCGCCGCGGGAACAGCTTCGTTCATAGGGACCCCCAATAAAAGGCAATTGTTCTTAGGAAAATCTAACCTAAAACGTAGGCAATAACGAACAGAGCCGCAATGTTCTACACCTGTTGAATAGAAAATCGCGACACAGGGAACAACGGAAACAAATCGGGGCCTTTGGGTTACGTTTCGCCCTCCCCGACCCATACGCCAGCGCCTTTAGGCGATACTGGCTGTAACGATCAAGGCTTACGCCGCACGGAAAGGAGACATTATGGGCATCTTTAAGAACGATGACAAGCAATCGAGCGCATTTGGATTTGACGAGAAAAGCATGGCAGGCAAGGCAATCAAGGCCGTGCGCTGGATCTACGCCGCCACGGGCGTCATCGCACTGCTTGCCGGCATCGCGTTGCTGTTTGCGCCCGCCAAGTCCCTCGTCTTCCTGACGACCGTCCTGGGCTTCTACTTTGTGATCACGGCTGGCGTCAGGCTGTTCACCGCCATTTTTGAGCCGCTGCTGCCCGCCGGCTGGCGCGTGACGAGCATCATCTCCAACCTGCTCATCATTCTGGGCGGCGTCATAATCCTGCGCAATCAGGCCTTCTCGACCGCGACGCTCACCACACTCGTGGTGGTCGTGGCTGGCTTTGGCTGGATTGTCGAAGGTGTCATGTCCATCCTGGAGTCCGAGCTTTCGTCTAACCGCGCCCTCGCCATCCTGAGCGGCGCGCTCTCCATCATCGCCGGCATGTTCGTGTTTATCTATCCGCTGTGGTCGGCAAAGATGCTCGTCATCTTTAGCGGCGCCGCGCTCCTGGTGTTTGGCGTGACGCTCATTGTCCGCGCCATTCAGTTTGGCAAGCTGGTGCACTAGATGCCGCGAACGCTGTTTATTGATGCCGACGCCTGCCCGGTCACGCGTGAGTCGATCGACTGCGCGCGGCGGGCGGGCGTCGCCGTGGTGATTGCCGGCAACAGCACGCAAAACCTGGAACGCCACATTCGCCGCGACGATCCGCGCGATGCCGAACACGCACGACGCGGCTTTTGGGTCACAACGCTCGACGTGAGCGTAGGTGCCGATAGCGCCGACTTTGCCATTGTCGAGCGCCTGCAGGCGGGCGATGTGGTCGCGACGCAGGACATTGGCCTGGCGAGCATGGTGCTCGGTCGCGATGCTGCCGCCATCGGTGTGCGCGGGCGCGTGTACGACAAGGCGACCATCGACATGCAGCTGTTTATTCGTCACGAGGAAAAGAAGGTGCGCCGCGCTGGCGGTCGCACCCGCGGGCCGGCAGCCTTCACCAGCGAAGACCGCGCTCGCTTTAAGCGCAACCTCACCGAGCTGCTGCGCTAACCAAGGCAGATTTTTGGGATATGCCCGGAAATCTGCCTTTTTGTTTAGGGCGGTATGAGCGCTCGGAATCCATGGCTCAACAAAAAACGGGCTTCAAAATGCCATGCGTCGCCGCATTGTGCAGGCGCCGGGCATGGTTATTTTGAAGCTCGTTTTGTTAGGCCTACTTAGAGGCCAAAGGCAGAAAGAATAAGGCCCCAGCCCGCGCCGATGACATACATCATGACCAGGAACACGGCGTTTTCGCGAGCGCTGCGGTTGGTGCGGAACAGCACCAGGTAGCCCACGCCGGCGGAAATGAGCGTGCCGGCGAGCATCGGCGCCAGCTGCAGCGCGCCTTCCAAATACAGTTGCGTAATGACCACGCTCGCCGAGCAGTTGGGGATCAGGCCGACAAGCGCCGAACCCAGGACGGCGAGCGTCTCGTTGCCACGCAGGAACTGCTCGATCGCAGATTCGCCAAAGGTCTCGAGCACGGCGACCAAAATCAGCGTCACCAGGAAAATGAATACCGATACCTGCACGGTATGCGAGATGGCGCTGCGGATAATCGACAGGACGGGCGCGCCTTCATGGGAGTGAGAGTGACCATGGCCATGATGGTGTTCATGCTCGCCCTCATGACCGTGATCGTGACCGTACCCATGCCCGTGCTCGTCCTCGTCCTCGTCGTCATCACAACCGCAATGGTCGCGCTCGCACAGCTCATGGATGTGATCGGCGCTCACGCCCGCCTCGGCCACCTCGTCGATGATGTCACCGCCGCTGTGGTCATCGTGCGCGCAGTTAACGTGCGCCGGATTGACCGCGGTCCCCAGCACGGTACGACGAATCGCCGCATGCGCACGAGCGTTGCGACGCAAACCGCGAATGGCGGCATCTACGATAAAGCCCGTGACCAGTGCGATCAGCGCTTTCGAAGCCAAAAGCATCGCCATAGTCTGCACGGGAACCTGCTCGGCAAGTAGCAGCGGCAGCATCTCGTCGGAGGTCGAAAGAAACACCGCCACCAGGGTTCCCAGCGTCACGACGCGACCGGCGTACAGCGTTGCCGCCATGGCCGAAAAGCCGCACTGCGGCACCATGCCCAGCAACGAGCCAACGACGGGGCCAGCGGCGCCGGCACGCTTGATGGCGCCGTTGACGTGCTCGCCTGCCACATGCTCGAGCGTCTCGAGGGCCAGATATGTCACCAATAAGAACGGCACCAGCGCGAGCGTGTCCTTGCCGGCGTCGAGCAGAATATCAATCAGCAAATCCATGACGGATGGAACCTTTCGTGTCTTTCGGCAGCATTGTAAAAGTCCTAGCGGTCAACTAGGGTATTGTAGTTGTCCTAGGCGGGATGCCAATAGTTGCCCATGGTAAACTATCATCTCGCCACATCTCAATGACCCCGAGCCGCACAACGCGGTCCGTCCAAGGAGCAGCATATGAACGTATCGCAAGCACTCGAATACGAGCGCCAACCGTTTATCCCCATGTTTATCTATGGCGATCACGGCGCCATGGAATCCGAGCGTCAGAAAGGCGAAGAGGCCCTCAAGGTGCTCGAGACCGAGTACTTTACCGCCGAGGACGACCCCGGCTTCGACTTTGCCACTGTGCGCGACCTGGCCGACCGCAACCGCGACCTGTGCGACCAGATTGGCGAGGCGCGCCTGCGCAACGTAACGCCCGCGACGCTTTCGCGCGGTCTGTCCGACGCCGACACCTGCGCCGCCATCGGCAAGATGCAAAAGCGCACCGCCGCGTCCGTCATGCGCGAGATCCGCGGCGACCGCGACGCGCTCGGTGTCGCCTACGCTCGTAAGCCCATCCAGGGCACGGTGCTCGGCATCGATATCGAGACCACTGACCGCGCACCCGAGCGCGGCTACATCATCAACGTGGGCTGGGAGATCATGGAGCTCACCAGCGACGCCGTCCCGCACGACGCCGAGGCGCACTACTGCGGCCTGCCCGATATCTACCGCGGCGAGGATGTGCCGCTGTCGAATATCCACCACATCACCTGGGACGACATTGACGGCAAAACGCCCTTCCGCGAGAACAAGGAGCTGCAAAAGCAGCTGCTCAAGCTTATGAAGAAGTACCCGTACATGGCGCACAACGCCGCCTTTGAGGACAGCTGGTTCAAGATCCACCTGGACGGTTACGCCGAGGCACGCCGCGCGGGTAAGATTATCGTCATCGACTCGCGCCAGATCTGCCGCAGCCTGGACGCCGACGTGCGCTCGCTTCCCCGCGAGTCCGCACCCGCCGCGCTCGAGAACTGGGCGCGCCGCCGTGGCACCCTCGCCGCCGACGCCAACGAGCAGCACCTGGGCCTCGACGACACCGACCTCATGCTCCGCACGGTGCAGGCCGAGTTTAACCTCAAGAACCTGTTTGCCAAGTAGATTGCCCAGCAGAGGCGCCATTCGCGAGTAATACTTGCCGGACCATAGCGCCCCGCGCAAAAGCGACACGCCGAGACGCTCCTCTCAAGCGACGCAATGCGGGCCGATATCCAAGTGGATATCGGCCCGTTTTTTCGGCACCGCGCACGCGGCCCCCGGCCCTCGGTGCCTAGCCGCCGCATAACCAAGAATCTCATTTGCGCGGGTTCAAGACTAATTTCACATCATTTTTAACGCCACCTTTGCTTCAAAACGACGCCGACCGGCATCAGTTGTGGAGGTCTGCGTAGTCAACGAACTGCGACAATGCTCCAAATGGCATCTTTCTCCATCATTGGCGTCAAGCTCTTGGGCAGCTTTTGTTATGTCGCAAGATTTTGCCTTGGCGTTCATCGCGAGCCCCGCCGCCTGGTCTGCCATGCTATCTGTATGAGTATCGTGCTTTCACATAACACGGCAAAAACGGTCTACCAAGCCGCATACTCGGTATCCGCAATTGGCACCGAGCCCTGCAGCCCTGCCAAAATCTACGGGGCGCGCCCCAGCAAGGAACTGCTCGACTCTGCCGCCAACTGGCTCGCCAGGCACAATGTCGCCCTTGATAACGGCGCGCCGCTCGATACAACGGTGTTCGAGCGCGCAAACGTGCGCAACATACCGGGCTGCAAATGCCACGTATCGTCTAAGCGTTTCTCGGGCTCGCGCTTTATCGAACTCGCTGACGGCATCTATATAGTCGGTGTCGAACTCTGCGCGCTTCAGGCCGCAACCTATCTTCCCTTTCGCGAACTTGTGGAGTACTACTTCGAACTGTGTGGCGCCTATTCCCTTGGGCGCGATGCCTCGACAGCCTATACCGAGCGCTTCGCGCTCACTTCGACCTCGAACCTCAAGCACTTTTTTAACTCCCTCACCGACTGCAAGGGGCTTGAGCTTGCCCGGAAAGCCATCCGGTGCGTGCGGGACGGATGCCGCTCGCCGATGGAAACGGCGTTTGTCATGATGCTCACGTTACCCAGACGCGAGGGCGGGCTGGGCATTAGCGAGATCGAGACCGACTACGAAGTAAAGGTCACAGCTGCCGCAAAAGACCTCACGCGGCGCGAAAAGTTCTATATGGATGCATATCTTAAGCGATCCCGAACCGACATCGAATACAACGGATTCCAACATGATGCCGAAAAAGACCGTGCCATTGACGAAGAGCGCAAGAACGCACTGGCGTCCATGGGCTACGGAATCATTACCGTCAGTCGCTATTCCTTTATGCACGCCAGCGCCTTCGCCAGAGTCATGGAGGCGATTCAGCGAAAGGAGGGCATTCGTCCATCGCGCCTGCCCAAAGATTTCACAATCAAGCAAGAAGAGCTGCGACAATTTGTACTCAGGAGGTTTATCAAGGAAAAGAGGCACATTGAGGAGCTCCTCCGTCAAGACGTAGAGCAGCGCAGTGCACTTGAGCTCGAGCACGCCGTGCTCGAAGGCATCTCGCTGGACGACCCGGCGATCAACGATGTCCCAGCCATCGACGACATGCAAGTCATCGAGCTGGATTGCCCGGAGTTCGCTCAAACAAGCACCTCCACGCCCGAAGGCAGGGTGTACGGGGCCAGAACAGAGACGGACTGACAGGGTGGGTACCCCGGCGACGTGCAAAAACGGGAGTTTTCAGCAAAGCCGGGTATTCAAGGAGCTTCGAATTGATCTATTTTGCACCGATGCCGCCGATTTCAACGCACGTTAGGAAACAGCTGGGGAATATCTATCGCCATTTACACTCCAGTAAGGCCCTGCGGCGGCAAATGCCGCCGCATCATGCAATAAATAACCCCTCGTCAATGCCGAAAACTCCCGTTTTTGCACGTCGCTAAGGTACCCACGTTGGCATCGGCGGCCTTATCCGCGATCATCGATGCCTTTAGCCGCCACCAGGGCATTCGATAGCAAAATATTTCGTGAATTATATTGACATATGAACATGCGCTCATATACTCGGAAGTAAGTTATATGAGCGCATGTTCATATGAAAGGATATTGCAATGAGCGATCACGCTGATGAAATAGAGTCCGGCATCGACACCACCATCGTGCCCGACGTCCCCACCACCTGCTCGCCCGAGGACCTTCCCGACGAGGAGCTGCTGTACGACCTTGCCGACCTGTTCAAGGTCTTTAGCGACACAACGCGCATCAAGATCCTTTACGCCCTCATGGGCCGCGAACTCTGCGTGGCAGACATCGCCGAAGCGACCGCGACCTCGCAGTCTGCGGTGTCACACCAGCTGCGCACGCTCAAGCAGTCGCACCTAGTTAAATTCCGGCGCGACGGGCGCAATATCCTCTACTCGCTCGCCGATGATCATGTCTATACCATGCTCAACCAGGGCATGAGCCACATCTGCGAATAGCGACCAACCACGGTACCAGCGCGGCCTGCACCCAAGCCGCAAATACAGAGAAAGGAACCCACCATGAAAAAGCAGTTTAAACTCGACGAGATCGACTGCGCCAACTGCGCGCGCAAGCTTCAGGACGAACTTGCCAAGCTTGAGGGCGTCAAGTCCGTTTCGGTCAATTTTATGACCCAGAAGCTGACGCTCGAAGCCGACGACGCCGAGTTCGACGAGGTCCTCGACCGCGTCGTAGAGTTCACCGCCGATGCCGAGCCGGACTGCGAGATCATTCTCTAGCCCAGGCTTACGCCAACCTGCAAGGTCGCGCTTGCCGCGGCCTTTGCTCGCGAAATTATATGAGCGAGTGTTCATTCATTCAAATGGGAGGATACGAGTCATGGCCACCGCCGATCCCAAAAAGAAAAAGAAGAAGCGCAAGAAGAAAGAGTCCCTTGAGCATAAACGCAATCGTATCCTGGTAGCGCTGGGCATTTTTGCCGTGGTGTACGCCCTCGATGAGCTCGGCACCCTCACCGCCGCATTCGGCACCCCGGGCGACATCTACGCCAGCTTTGTGCTGTTCCTCGTGCCGTTTTTGATTGCCGGCTACGACGTACTGCAAAAGGCATTCAATAACATCCGCCGCGGCAAGGCCTTCGACGAAAGCTTCCTCATGGCCGTCGCGACCATCGGCGCGTTTGCCATGGTGCTCTTCCCCGACACCGATCCGCACATGGCCGAAGGCGCCGCTGTCATGCTGTTCTATCAGGTCGGCGAGCTGTTCCAGGCCTACGCCGTGGGCAAGAGCCGCAAATCGATCAGCGCCATGATGGACATCGCGCCCGATTACGCCAACGTCGAGCAACCCGACGGCACACTCGAGCAGGTCTCCCCCGATGACATCGCCGTCGGCACCGTCATCGTCGTCAAGCCCGGCGAGCGCGTGCCCATCGACGGCGTCATCGTCGAAGGCGAGACGCAGCTCGATACCGCCGCCCTTACCGGCGAGTCGGTCCCCCGCCCGGCCAAAACCGGAGACGATATCATCAGCGGCTGCATCAACATGACGGGTCTCATCCACGTGCGCACCACCAAGCCCTTTGGCGAGTCCACCGTCGCACGCGTCCTGGAACTCGTGGAAAACGCCAGCGAAAAGAAGGCGCGTACCGAGAACTTCATCACGCGCTTCGCCCGCGTTTACACGCCCGCTGTCACCGGCGCGGCCGCGGTACTCGCGCTCGGCGGCGGCCTGGTCACCGGCGCCTGGTCCGATTGGATCCTGCGCGGCCTGACCTTCCTGGTCGTCAGCTGCCCGTGCGCACTCGTGATTAGCGTGCCGCTCAGCTTCTTTGGCGGCATCGGCGGCGCATCCAAGCTGGGCGTCCTCATCAAGGGCTCCAACTACCTCGAGACGCTCGCCGATGTGGATACCGTCGTCTTTGACAAGACAGGCACCCTCACCAACGGCACGTTCTCGGTGGTCGCGGTGCACCCCGAGGCAGGCTATACCGAGCAATCGCTGCTTGAAGTCGCAGCGCTCGCCGAGTCATTCTCCGACCATCCCATCGCGCAGTCGGTACGCACCGCCTTCCAGGGCGAGCTCGATCCCAAGCGCGTAACGGATTCCACTAATGACGCGGGCCACGGCGTGACGGCAACCATCGACGGCAAGTACGTCGTCGTCGGCAATGCCAAGATGCTTGCTGCGGCCGGTATCGACGCTCCCAATTGCGAGGTTGTCGGCACGATCCTCCATGTGCTCGTTGACGGCGTTTACGCCGGCCACATCGTGATTGCAGACACCGTTAAGGCAGATGCCGAGCAGACGATCCGCGACCTGCACGCCGCCAGCGTCAAGCGCACCGTCATGCTCACGGGCGACCGCGAGGAGGTTGCAGCGTCTGTGGCCAAGCAACTCGGTCTCGACGAGTTCCATGCGCAGCTGCTGCCAAGCGATAAGGTCGAGCGCGTCGAGGCATTGCTGGCGGCCGAATCGGGTAAGGGCAAGCTCGCCTTTGTCGGTGACGGCATCAACGACGCGCCCGTGCTCACGCGCGCCGACGTCGGAATCGCCATGGGCGCCATGGGCTCGGACGCCGCAATTGAGGCCGCCGACGTCGTGCTCATGGACGACAAGCCTTCCAACATTTCCCGCGCGATCCGCGTGGCGCGCAAGACCATGACGATTGTTTGGCAGAACATCATCTTTGCGTTGGGCATTAAGCTGCTGATTCTGGTGCTCGCGGCGCTCGGCATCGCCAATATGTGGCTCGCCGTCTTTGGCGACGTGGGTGTGGCGATCATCGCCATCCTGAACGCCATGCGCGCGATGGGTGTCAAGAACCTGTAGCACTCGTGGTCCCTCCGGCCGGGGCCGGGCTTGGTTTTGAAAACGTCCTCGCGCATGAGGCCCGTCTTTCCTGCTCCTACGGAGCAACGGAAAGACGGGCCTCGCGCTGCGGAGTGTTTTCAAAACCAAGCCCGGCCCCGGCCTGCGGTGACGTTGCTGGTGGTTCTTGGGCATCGCTTGCTGGCGGGGTTCCTTGTCTGAGTTGGACTTAGTTGGTGGGACTACTGGTCCCGGTCGCTGGTTCGCGCTTTGCGCGAACTCCGCGCTACTGGGGATCAATTAGGCTTCCGTTGCTGGGCCCGCTACATCTTCCCGACCCAACATCGCCCGTAGCTTCTCAAAGCTTTCCTCGCTCAGGCAATGCTCCATGTGGCAGCCCTCTTGCGAGGCAACCTCGGGCGCAACGCCTGCGTCCTCTAGCAGCCTCACAAAAAAGCAATGGCGCTCCCACATTTGGCGGGCAACCTCAAGACCGCGTTCCGTCAAATGTACATCGCGTTTGCCCATCTCCACGTAGCCGGTGCTCTCCAGGGCCGCCATGGCTTTAGAGACGCTCGCCTTGGTTACGCCCAGGTATTCGGCGACGTCGATCGATCGAACGATGCCTTGGCGCTCCGAGAGCACATAAATAGATTCGAGATAGTCTTCTCCGGATTCACGCAGGGCCATGAGCCGCCTTTCGCGATGGCTTCTAGTTAGCCTTTGGATACTTTTGTCTGATTTACTTTACCGCAAAAGTTGCCCATGTCTTACTACGTTGTCTAAAAAGTTAACCGTGTTTCACAAAATGCGCGGAGCAAGCAGGGCGACACGGCACGCAACGCGCAGGGAGTGTCCCCAGCTGCCGGCAGAAAAGGAACGTCCCCAAGTGCCAAGCCGCAGCTAAAGCAGCCCAAAGTGCTTCGCAGCGTTATAGATCCCGTCGTCGTCCACGGCGGTCGTCACATAGGTCGCCGTAGCTTTCACGGTGTCCTGCGCGTTGCCCATGGCCACGCTCGTGCCCACGGCGGCAAACATCGACAGGTCGTTCTCGCCATCGCCAAAGGCAATCGCCTCGCTCGCGTCGATGCCCAGGCGCTCCAGCGTCGCCGCCACGCCCAGGTCCTTGCCGCCGTTGGCCGGAATAATGTCGCAGAATAGGTCGCACCAGCGCGTGGTCGTAGAATGCGACAGGACATCGGTAACTATGCCCTGGTCGGCCGGGTCCACAAAAGCGCAGAACTGGTAAACCGGTGCATCGAAAGCATGCTCAAAAGGCTCCTCGTGATACGAGATTCCGGCATTGTCGGCAGCCGCCACCACGCGCTTGGACAGACGGTTCACAAACGAATTCTCGCCCTGCATGCACAGTGAGTCGTAGCGCCCCTGCGCCACCTGGTCCACAATCACCGCAACGTCTTCCGGGTCGATCGGACAGCTGCGGTAGACGCCCTTGGCATCAAAACAGTGCTGGCCCGAAAGCGTAATGTACGCATCCCAACCCAAGTCGAACAGCCAATCCGGCATCTGATAGGTCGGGCGACCCGTGGCGATTATGCACGCAATCCCCTGCTCGCGAAAGCTGTCGAGCACCTGTTGCGCCGACGCCGGAATCCGATGGGTCTTAAAGCTCAGCAACGTGCCGTCGATATCGAAAAATGCGGCCTTGATCATCCTCAACTACTCCTCGCCCTCGAGCTTCTCGCTCGCCTCGAGCCACGCCATCTCCAACTCGTCCATGGCGGCGTGGGCCTCGTCAATCTTTGCCTGCTGCTCGCCCAGCGCCGTGTAGTTGGTGGGGTCGACCTGGGCCATCGCAGCCTCGGCCTCCTCCACGCGGGCGCGCTGCGTCTCCATTTTGCGCTCGAGCGAGCTCACCTCGCGGCGGAGCTTCTGGCGCTCGGCGTTGGAAAGGCCATTGGGCTGGCCACTCGACTTGGGCTTTTCGGCCGCAGCCGCCGCGGCACCGGTGTCAAACGTGCCGGTCTTGGCGCTCGGCGCACCCACGGGCTCGCCCTCGGCGGTGGCGTTACACAGGCGCAGGTACTGGTCGACGCCGCCGGGCATATGCGTCAGGTGACCGTCGAGCAGCGCCCACTGTTGGTCGGTCACGCGCTCCATCAAGAAGCGGTCGTGTGTCACCAGGATCAGCGTGCCGGGCCAGCCGTCGAGCAGGTCCTCGACAATCGCGAGCATGTCGGTATCCAGGTCGTTACCAGGCTCGTCCAAGATAAGCACGTTGGGCTCGTCCAGGATCGTCAGCAACAGCGACAGGCGACGGCGCTGGCCGCCCGAAAGATCGCCGATGCGGCTCCAGAGCTGCTGGGTCGTAAAGCCCAGGCGCTCGCAGAGCTTCTCGGGCGAAGTCTCCTTGCCGTCGATGACGTAGTACTTCTTATAGTTGCCGAGCACCTCGCGGATCGTATCGCCCATGTAGGGCTCGAGCTCCTCGAGCTGCTGCGACAGCACGCCAAAGCGCACCGTCTGGCCGATCTTCACACGGCCGCGCGTGGGCTCAATCTTGCCCTGGATCACATCGAGCAGCGTCGACTTACCGGCGCCATTCTCGCCCAAAAGACCATAGCGGTCGCCCGCGCCGATGAGCCAGGTCACGTCGGAGAGCACCTGCTTGGGCGCGCCATCGGTATCCGCATAGCCGGCGTCCACGTCGACCACGTCGATAACCTGCTTGCCCAGGCGGCTCACCGCCAGGCGCTTGAGCTCCAGCTCGTCGCGCACGGGCGGTACGTCGGCGATGAGCTCGCGAGCGGCATCCACGCGAAACTTGGGCTTGGTGGAGCGCGCCTGGGCACCACGGCTCAGCCACGCGAGCTCCTTGCGCGCCATGTTGCGACGGCGCTCCTCGGTAACCGCGGCCATGCGGTCGCGCTCTACGCGCTGAAGGATATATGCGGAGTAACCGCCCTCGAAGGGATCGACCTGGCCGTCGTGGACCTCCCACATGCTGGTGCAGACCTCGTCCAAGAACCAGCGGTCGTGCGTGACCACGAGCATGGCGCCCTGGCCGCGCTGCCAGCGGGCCTTTAGGTGACGCGCGAGCCAGTTGATGGTGCGCATGTCAAGGTGGTTGGTAGGCTCGTCGAGCATAAGCACGTCGTAATCGCCGATTAGCAGGCGCGCGAGGTCCACGCGACGGCGCTGGCCGCCCGAAAGCTCGCCCACCGTGCCCTCCCAGGGCACATCGCTAATAAGGCCGGCCAGGATCTGACGTGTACGCGGACTCGACGCCCACTCGTACTCGGGCGTGTCGCCGACGACGGCATGGTGCACGGTGTCGGTATCGACCAGGTTGTCCTTTTGGCCGAGCAATCCGATCGTCGTGCCGCGGCGGTGCGTCACACGGCCGTCGTCGGGCTCCAGCGTGCCGGCGAGTACGCTCAGCAGCGTCGACTTGCCGTCGCCGTTTTTACCGACAATACCAATGCGGTCGCCCTCGCCCACGCCGAGCGTCACGCTATCGAAAATATGCTTGGTGGGAAACTCTAGGCTGACGGAATCGCATCCCAAAAGAATCGCCATATGCCCTGCTCCTTCGTAGAAATTCAACGTTGTCCATGATAGCAGCGAGCCCCACCCCAAACCACCACGAAGGTGCCTGTCCCCTTTGTGGTGGTCGTTTCGGTCGCGGAGCAAAAAGGCGGGCCATCTCCCGCAAGAGATGACCCGCCTCTCCAATCAGTCCCGCGGCAACCGTGGCCGCCGCGGGCCTCAAGCATGTCCCGGACTAGGAGAACATGCCGGTGAGGTAATCATTCAGCCGCTTATCCTTGGGCCGCTGGAAAATCTCGTCGGTCTCGTCGTACTCGACCATATCGCCCATGTAGAAGAACGCCGTGCGGTTGGACACGCGCGACGCCTGCTCCATGTTGTGCGTCACGATAACGATGGCACGGTCGGCAACGATCGATGACATCAGGTCTTCGATCGCCAGCGTCGAGATGGGGTCGAGCGCTGAGCAGGGCTCGTCAAACAGGATCACGTCGGGATTGAGCGCCAGCGTGCGCGCGATGCACAGACGCTGCTGCTGGCCGCCCGAAAGCGCGTAGGCGCTCTTGTCGAGCTTGTCCTTGACCTCGTCCCACAGCGCCGCGCCGCGCAGACTCTCCTCGACCATGCGGTCGAGCTCGTCACGACCGGTGATGCCGTGGCGCTTGGGCGCAAACGTGATGTTGTCGCGAATAGACTTGCGGAAGGGGTTGGGCTGCTGGAACACCATGCCAATGGAGCGACGCAGCTCGTAGGTGTTTTCGGTCTTGGTGTTCACGTTGCGCCCGCGGTAGTTGATCTCGCCCTCCACGCGGCAGCCGCGAATCTCGCGATTCATAAGGTTGAGGCTGCGCAAGAAGGTCGACTTACCGCAGCCCGAAGGCCCAATGAGCGCCGTGATCTCGCCCTTGTGAAAGTCAAGCGACGTGTCGTGCAGGGCATGGTGGTCGCCATAGTACACGTTGACGTCCTTGGTGGAGAGCACGACCTCGTCGCTCACGGCCTTGCCGCTCACGCGCACGCGTTTCTCGCTCTCCCCCACGCTCGACAGGAAGTCCTGGGTCTCGGACGTGGCCGCCTCGGTTGCGGGCGTTGCATTCATCTCGCTCATTCGGCCGTCATCTTCCTTGCCAATTGCTTGCCCACGATACGGGCGACTACGTTAAACAGCAGCACGCAGATCATCAGCAGCGCCGCGGTGCCCCAGACGATCTGCTGGGCCTCGGGGCTGCCCTCGCCATAGATCTTGTAGATGTGCACGGCGAGCGACTCACCGGGGCGGAACACGTTCCAGGCGCAGGTGGGGCTCGACAGGTTAAAGCTCAAGAAGTTCAGACGCACCGGCGAGCTCATGCCCGAGGTAAAGAGCAGTGCCGCGGCCTCGCCAAACACACGGCCGGCCGAAAGCACAATGCCGGTCACGATGGCGGGCATGGCCTCGGGAATCAGGATGTGCAGCGTGGCCTCCCAGCGGGTAAGGCCCATGGCCAGGCATGCATCGCGCTGGGCCTGTGGCACGTCCTCGAGCGCCTGCTGGATCACGCGCACCAGGATGGGAATATTGAACATGGTGAGCGCGACAGCGCCGGAGATGATGGAGTACTTCCAGCCCAGCTGCACCGAGAACACCAGAAAGCCGAACATGCCGACGACGATGGAAGGCAGCGAGGACAGCGTCTCGATGGCGGTAGAGGCGATGTCGCGGATAGGGCCGTTCGGCGCGTACTCAACCAGGAAGACCGCCCCGCCCAGACTGATGGGCACCGAGATGACCAGAGTGATCAGCAGCAGGTAGAACGAGTCGAACAGCTGGTAGAGCACGCCACCCTGGGTACCGTTGGCGCGCGACGGCTGCGTGAGAAAGCCCGGCTGGAACAGCGTCGAGACGCCCTCGAACAGGATATAGGCCACCATGGAGATGACGATGATCATGACGATGGCGACGATCGCCGTCAGCACGCCCGTGGCGATGCGATCCTGTTTTTGGACACGCCCGAGTCTCGCCTCGTCGACGTGGATGCGCGTGCTAGCCACGAGCCTTCGCCCCCTTGCGGCCAATGAGATGGATAATCAGGATGAAGATGAGGCTCATGCCCATCAGCAGCAGACCGAGCGCCCACAGAACGTCGTCCTGGGCTGAGCCCTCGGCATAGACCGCCATAGACGTGGTGAGCGTGGTGGTGATGGTGGACGCCGGCGACAGCAGCGACGTCGGCATGGCCTCGATGCCGCCGATAACCATGCGCACGGCGAGCGTCTCGCCAAAGGCGCGGGTCATGCCAAGGATGACCGCGGTCATGAGCGAGGGCATGGCGCTCTTGAGCACCACGTGCCAGATGGTCTGCCAGCGGGTATAGCCCAGCGCGAGCGAGCCCTGGCGGTAGCTGTCGGGCACGGCGCGCAGGCCATCGACCGAAAGCGTGGTCATCGTAGGCAGGATCATAACGGCCAGCACGATGGCGCCGGGCAAGATGCCCAAGCCCGTGCTCACGTGGAAAACGCTCTTCATGAGGCCGACGACCACGTGAAAACCGATGAGGCCAAAGACGACCGAGGGAATACCGGTCAAAAGCTCAATAAGCGGCTGAAAGATCTTGGAACCAAACTTAGGCTGAATCTCGACTGCAAAGATAGCAGAGCCGATGGCGATGGGCAGCGCGATGAGCGTGGAGAGCACCATGACCGCAAACGAGGTGACGATCAGGGGCAGGGCGCCGGTGTAGGGCAGCCCGCTTTCGGCCGTGTTGGCCAGGTCCCACTTGGTGCCGGTGAAGAACTCGACGACCGAAACGCCGTCCTTGAGAAAAGCCGAGAGGCCCTTTTGGGCGACCATAAAGATGAGCGCGGCAACGACAAGCGTCACGAGCGCTACGCACGCACCCGTGACGCCCAGGCCCACGTTCTCAAGGTCGCGCTTTGGCAGTTGCTTTGCCATTGCAAACCTTTCCGGGGCGATTACTTATTTAGCAGAAACCTTGCCGCTGGCGTCCTTGACGACCTTCATGGCAGAGACGGGGATAAAGCCCTGCTCCTCGACGAGCTTGCCCTGGACGTCGTCGGAAAGCATGAACTCCAGGAAAGCCTTGGTGGCGTCGTCGGCGTCCTTTGCGCAGTACATGTGCTCGGTAGCCCAGATCTTAAAGGAGTCGTCGGTGACGTTTGCGCTCTTGGGCTCCACGCCCTCGACCTTGACGGCGTTGAACTTGGAGTCGTCGAAATGCGAGAAGTCGAGGTAGGAGATGGCGTTGTCGGTGCTGGCCATCTGAGTCTGGACATCGCCGGACTTGTCGAGCTCGGCGTCGCCCTTAAAGTCGACGGCCTCGTCACCAAAGACGGCGGCCTCGAAGGTGGCGCGGGTACCGGAGCCGGCCTTGCGGTTGAGGACGACGATGGTGGCGTCGTCACCGCCGACCTCGTTCCAGTTGGTAATCTGGCCGGAGAAGATGCCCTTGAGCTGCTCGAGGGACAGGTCGTCGACCGTCACGTTCTTGGAGACGACGGGGCCCATGCCCACGACGGCGACCTCGTGGTCGACGAGGTTCTTGACCTGGTCGGCCTCGAGCTTGGTCTCGGCGAAGACGTCGGAGTTACCGATGGTGACGGTGCCGGCGGCGACAGCGGTCAGGCCCTTGCCCGAACCGTTGCCCGAGCCGGAGACGGAGACATCGGGGTTGGCGTCCATGAACTTCTCGGCAGCGGCCTCGACGAGAGCTTGGAACGAGGAGGCGCCGTCGTAGGTCACCTCGCCGGCGACGGACTCGGCAGCGGCAGCGCTACCCTTGTCAGCGGCGCTGGGAGCGCCTGCGCCACCGCAACCAACGAGACCGAGGCCGACGATGCTGGCAAGACCACCAGCGAGGCCGAGGAACTGACGACGAGAATAAGCCTGATCGAGCATGATCTTCCTTTCATACATGCGACTCGCGGGCACCCCGCCCGCTTTGCTGTTTGGAAAGATACGGCCCCGACCGGGCAGCGCCCGCGCCAACTGCGGTTTCTTACGGGCATCTGATAGACCCTTACCGCAAGCGCGGCTCGGCTTTACAAACGAATAACAAATTCACCACCAAGCATGATCCGCCTTTTACACCAATAAAAACAAAGTTGCGGTGAAATAGTTCCTGTTTGGCCATCAAATGGCCCATTCTAGGAACTATTCCACCGCAACTTAGATTGGGAAACCGCGTAACCTTAAAGTTCGAGTTCGTTGAGGCGCAGGATTGCCACGATATAAATCTTGAGCGCTTGCTTGAGCTGCTCTTCGTTGGCGCACTCGTTGGGGCCGTGCATCTGGCCGCCCCACGCGGGCAGCTCAAGGCCGGTCTCCTCGGGGCCAAACGAGACGGCGCGGGCAAAGTTGCGCGCATACGTGCCGCCGCCCATGGCAAAAGGTTCGGCATGCTTACCCGTAAACTCGTTATAGGTATCAATCAGCGCCTTCACGGCCGGATCGTCGGCAGAGACCGAGAACGGCACCTTTGCGCGACCCACACGGTACGTCACGCCAAAGCGCCCCACGAGCGGTTCGAGTTGCTCGCAGATGGTATCGGCACTCGTGCTATCGGGGAAGCGCACGTCAATGACCTGCTCGATGTGGCCATCCGCCACACGGATGACGCCGGGATTGCAGGTGAGCGGGCCAAACGCGGGGCTCGCCGCGTCGATACCCAGGCCGCGACCATAGGCGTCCGCATGCACAAAGGCCAGAAACTTGACAAACTCGTGCTCGGCAGGCGTCAACAGGCGCTCGTCACGGGCACCAAACGCGTCCTCGGCCTCGCGCAGATACGCCACGATGAGGCCGACGGCATTGATCGTTCCCTCGGGCATCGAGGCGTGACCGCCAATACCGTGGGCAAAAATCTGCGCATGCCCGTTATCGAGCGTCGTGATCTCCAGGCGGTCGGCGTTCTCGACCGGTGCCGGCAGCTCATCGGCGGCAATCGCGAGTTCGCAGATAGACTGCGACGGAATGGCGTTGCTCGCCTCGGCACCGCTCCAGGACACAATACGGCCGCCGTCGATCTTGGGGCTCACAAACGTCGCCCCAAACTGGCCCTTCTCGGCATTGCAAACCGGGAACTCGGCATCGGGCGTAAACAGAAAGTCGGGGTCTGCGTGGTTCTCCAGATAATGGTGAACGTCGGACATGCCCACTTCCTCATCGCAGCCCAGCAGCGCGCGGAAGGTATAGCGCGGCACAATGCCGTGCTTGAGCAGGTAGGCGCCGGCGTAGAGCGACAACACCGCCGGACCCTTGTCATCGATCACGCCGCGGCCGAGCAGCCAGCCCTCGCGACGCTCCATCGCAAATGGGTCGGTATTCCAGCCGGGGCCGGCAGGCACCACGTCCACATGGCAGATAGTCGCGAGCTGCTTATCGCCGCGGCCCGGGATATCGGCAATGCCCACATAGCCCTCGTCATCGCTCGTCTGGTAGCCGAGCTTTTGCGCGATGCCGAGCACGCAATCGAGTGCGTCACGGACCGGGCGGCCAAACGGCGCACCGGGCTCCGCATCGGCAGCAACGGCCACGGACGGATAGCTCACCAGCTGCTCGATATCGGCGACGACATCTTCCCAGACCTCGTCGACATACTCGGCAACGCTCTGCTCCACCTGATTCATGGACGACCTCCTTACCAATGAGGGGCGGGCACGCCCGCCCCTCACATCACGTCATTAGATAGCGAAAAGTTTAGCAAGCTCGGCCACCGAGTGCACCACCGCATCGGCACCCGCCGCCTCGTGCTCGCCCGGCGCCGCCGCGCCCGAATAGATGCCGATGCACGGCACGCCCATCGCGTGCGCGCCCTCCACATCGTTAAAGCGGTCGCCAATCATCACGGCCTCGTCCGCGGTCGCACCCAGGGCCGCCAGGGCATCGCGGACCGAATCGGCCTTGGTCTCGCGCCCCTGCGGCGGATTCATGCCGACCACGGCTTCGAACTGGCAAAGCCCCAGCTCACGCACCATGTCAATGCACTTTGCCTCCATGCGCGACGTCGCCACTGCCAAGCGATGCCCTTGCGCGACAAGGCCATCCAGCAGCTCGGGGACCCCGTCGAAAACGGGATACTCCTCCGGTCCCAGCTCATCAAAAAAAGCGCGGTACTCGTCGGCCACCACAAGCGACTTCTCGCGGGAAAAGCCGTAAAAGTCGTGAAAGCTCTTCCACAGGGGCGGCCCGATCATGCGACGCAGGTCACCCATCTGCGCCTCCGAAAACCCGCGCGCAGCCAGCGTCTTGCGCGTCGAGGTCATCACCGCCCGGCCCGTATCGGCCACCGTGCCATCGAAATCAAACAACACGACCGGCCGCCTGTATATCTCCAACGCCTCCATCGGCATTCCTCTTCCCCAGTTGACGATTTCCACACCGACACTTCAAACTGTTGACTATTCAACAATTGAACCTAGTAATGTGGAACGACTCTACTATACTTGTCGCACTTTGCTCTCAGAAGGCGGCGCGCAAGCGCCCCAACGAAAGGTGCAATTATGTCTTTTGCCATCATAACCGACTCCACGTCGGACATCTCCCCCGCCCGCGCCCAAGAGCTCGGCATTTACGTGATTCCGCTGCATGTGATTATCGAGGGCGAAGATCTGCTCGACCAGGTGCAAATTACCGCCCAGGAGTACGTCGCGCGCATGGCCGGCTCCGAGCAGCTGCCGCACACCTCGCAGCCAAGCGCCGGCGAATTCAAGGCGCTCTTTGATCGCGTGCTCGCCGACGGCCACGACAGCGCCATCTTTATCTCGCTGTGCAGCGAGTGGTCTGCCTGCTACGCCAACGCGTGCCAGGTTGCCGATACCCACGAGCTCGACGTGCGCTGCATCGACTCGCGCACCGGCTCGGCTGCCGAGGGCCTGCTGGTGGAGTACGCGCTGGCCATGCGCGAGGACGGCCACAGCCTGGACGAGACCGAGGCGCAGATCCGAGCGACGCTGCCCGACGCCCACCTGCTGCTGATTCCCCGCACGCTCGAGAACCTCGTTAAGAACGGCCGCGCGCCCAAACTCGCCGGCCAGCTCACGCAGATGCTCAACATTCGCCTGGCCGTTTCGCCGGAGTGGAAATCGGGCGAGATCAAGGCCATCAAAAAGGGCCGCGGCGCCAAGCGCATCGTCGCCAACACCATGGCCGATTGCCTCGCATTTTTGGCCGAACATCCGGGCTCCAGCGTGCGCGTGCTCACGACCGGCGCCGACGAGGAGCAGGAGCTCGTCAACCAAGCACTCGCAGGCCAGAACTACGTGGACGCCGGCACCGGCCCCATCGGCTGCACCATCGCCACCCACGTAGGCGTCGACGCCATCGCCATTAGCTACTGTCCCCGCTACCGGCCCATCCACTAGGGGCACCTTTACCACTTGCGGTGGAATAGGGACTGTTTTTGGCTTATCAGCCGCAAATCAATCCCTATTCCACCGCAACTTAGAAATCGGCAATCAGCCCTGCGGGCCCCGGAACAGTTCCTCATGCGAGCCCATTCTGACCAGTCGGATCACAGGATTAGTCTTATGCGGCAAGTACAGAACGACCACATCGACCAACCCATCGGATAGATGGAAATCGATGTGGCCGTTGTAATTGCCGCCCGGGTTTGAAAGCTCATGGGCGCCATATTCCGCGGGAAGCGAGCCGCGAGCTGCAAGCTCTGCGACTGCCGCCTTAAACTCGGTTTTTAGCTGCGGATGGATGCGCATCGTCCGTTTGTAATCCGCCTTAAACTGAGCCTCGACTTTAATCTCAAACATCGCTAGTCCTCATCGAGGAACGATATAAGCTCATCAGCGTTAGTGAATGACGGGCTGTCGTCCGGCAGAATCCCCAACTCATGAGCCTCGGCAATCACCATGGCACGCCTCGTCGCCTCATTGGGA
The DNA here is from genome assembly GCA_958435945.1 of uncultured Collinsella sp. Classification (GTDB taxonomy): domain Bacteria; phylum Actinomycetota; class Coriobacteriia; order Coriobacteriales; family Coriobacteriaceae; genus Collinsella. The sequence continues at coordinate 24,426 of CAUBIC010000016.1, forward strand.
ACTTCGGGCCGACCCACAATTTCAAACGGAATCTTTCGCTGATTTACCAGCTGCCGAACAGCAAGGTTGAGATACGAATTGAGACTCAGACCAACCGTATCCAAGAACTCAGTCGCCTGTTCCTTGAGCCCCTCTTCGATGCGAACCGTCGTAGGCTTAACCGTTGCAGTAGACATACGCGACCTCCTCGCTCTCGTCTTTTGCATCAGTATACCCAATATAGATGGCAGTCTGATGTTAGCTAGCATCAGACTGCCATTATTCATCTATAAGCGAAGAAGCCTTGTCCCTACATCAGCCCACTTAGGGCAATGTCGACGGCTTCGTTGAGGTCGTCGGTGATGTGGACGAGGTCTGGATCGAGCGGGCTGATCATACCGGCATCCATCACCGGACCGTTAAGCCAGTCGAATAGGCCCTGCCAGTACTCGGTGCCCACCAGCACGAGCGGCATGCGCTTGACCTTGTGTGTCTGCACCAGCGTGAGCACCTCGAACATTTCGTCGAGCGTACCAAAACCTCCGGGAAACACGATGGCGCCCGAGCTGTATTTGACGAACATGGTCTTGCGCACAAAGAAGTAACGGAAGTCCATGCCAAGGTTCACGTATTTATTGAGCCCATGCTCGTGCGGCAATTCAATGCCCAGGCCAACTGACTTGCCGTTGACACTCGCCGCTCCCCTGTTGGCCGCTTCCATGATGCCGGGGCCGCCACCGGTGATGACCGCCACGCCGCGCTGGGCGATTTTGCGGCCGACCGTGCGCGCCGCCTTATAGAGCGGATCGGTCTTGGGCGTGCGGGCGCTGCCGAAGATGGTCACAGCGGGCCCGAGCTCGGTAAGTGCGCCAAAGCCATCGACAAACTCGGCCTGGATGCGCAGCACGCGCCAGGGGTCGGTGTGCAACCAGTCGGTCGAGTCCTCGGGCGCCAGCAGGTTGGCGTAGGTGTTGTCCTTGGGAATCATGGGGCCGCGCATGACCACGGGACCGCGTCGGTACGTCTCGTCGTAGGCAGGCTCGCCCTCGATATTCTCGTTCTTAATCATGGGTACTCCTATCGAGAAAAAGAAAAACGGGCGGGGTCGACGCCATGCGTCAAACACCCGCCCGAACATCAACTATTCGATATGGTACCCACGATGCATCAAGTGCTTGCAAGCTATCGGTCATCGGTCTCGCAGACGGTGTTAGCGAACGTGATGACCGGCCAGCGCTCGCCCCTTGCCGTTGCTAGCGCTCTGCAAGCGCCCGCGCCGCTCTTAGTAGTCCACCGCCGCAGGACTGTTCATCCAGTCGCTCACAAACGCGCCGTAGCGGCCCTCGATAATGGCCTGACGGGCACGCTGCATAAGGTTGAGCAGGTAGTAGATGTTGTGCATCGACAGCAGAATACCGCCGAGCATCTCCTTCTGCGTGACCATGTGACGGATGAGCGCACGGCTGTAGCCGCCCGTGCACACCGGGCAGGTGCAGGTGGGGTCGATAGGGCCGTCGTCGTGCGCAAAGCGCGCGTTGCGGAAGTTAAGGCGACCTTCACTGGAGAACGCCGTACCCATGCGGCCGGTGCGCGTCGGCAGCACGCAGTCGAACATGTCGATACCCACGCCCACGCCGCGCACGAGCGTGGTAGGGTTGCCGACGCCCATGAGGTAGCGCGGCTTGTGCTTAGGCATGTACTCGGAAACCAGCGGTGCCAGCGTCTCGAACATGGTCTCGTGGTCCTCGCCCACCGAATAGCCGCCGATGCCGTAACCCGGGAAGTCGCCGCACTCCTCCAGATGGCGCAGCGAGCGCAGGCGCAGATCCAGGTGCATGCCGCCCTGAACGATGCCAAAGAGCGCCTGGTCATCGCGGGTATGCGCCTTATAGCAGCGCTCGGCCCACATACTCGACAGCTCAACGGCACGCTCGACGTAGGCGCGCGTGGCGGGATAGCCCGGGCACTGGTCGAGCTGCATGCAGATATCGGAGCCGAGCTTCATGGCGATTTCCATGTTGTCCTCGGGCGTCCAGAACACGTGGCGGCCGTCGTAGTCATTGACGATAAAGCGCACGCCCTCGTCGGTGAGCTTGACGGCGTCGTTGTGGCTGAACACCTGGAAGCCGCCCGAATCGGTAAGAATGGGGCCGTGCCAGTTCATAAACTTGTGCAGGCCGCCCAGCTGGGCAATGGTGTCCTCGCCGGGACGCATGGACAGGTGATAGGTGTTGGCAAGCACGATCTGGGCGCCGAGCTGTTTGACGGTCTCGGTAGGAATACCCTTGACGTTTGCCTTGGTGCCCACGGGCATAAAGATTGGCGTCTCGATATCGCCGTGCGGGGTGTGCAGTACGCCGGCACGCGCGTGCGTCGTCGGGTCCTCGGCGATCAGGTCGAATTTAAAAAGGCTCTGGTCCATAAACTGGAACTCCTTGGTTGCGGTTCATACGCAGACCATTATACGAGCAACCAGCAAACCGCACCGACTCGACAGAAACTGGTGCAAAGAGGTCATAGTCGTTTAAGAACGTCCCCAAAGACTACACAACAGCCAAGGTAACGACGATGCTCTAGCAACGTCAGCGAGCGGTCGCCAGAGCGAACAAATTGGCATGAAAAGAGGACGGCATTGATCTTCTGATCATGCCGTCCTCTTTGAATGACAAGTTGTCGCCCTGGTGACCGCGCAGCGTCGGCCCGTTACGGCGTTTGGTAAAACGCCGTAACCCCTAAGGCCGCTGGCCCATGCCACCCTCGAGGGTGACGGTCTCACCGTTCATGTACTTAAAGTCGGGGCCGCAGAGCTGAACGACCACGCGGCCGATCTCCTTCTCGACGTCGCCGTAATGACCCGCCGGCGGCATATGGACGTTGGCCTTGAACGCCTCGGGATAGGCATCCTGGAAGTTCTCGAGCGCAGCGGTCCAAGCAAGCGGGCACACGATGTTGACGTTGATGCCGTCCTTGCCCCACTCGTTGGCGGCAACGCGGGTCAAGCCGCGGATGCCTTCCTTGGCGGCGGCGTAGCTGCACTGGCCGTAGTTGCCAAACAGACCGGCGCCCGAGGCAAAGTTGACCACGGAACCCTTGGTCTCCTTCAGGTGCGGATAGGCCTTCTGCATGTACAGATAGGTGGCATACAGGCCGGAGTAAATGGCCAGGTTAAACTGGTCCATGGTGTGATCGGCAATGGTCACGCCCGAAGCGCTGGCCTGGGCATTGTTGACGACGGCGTCGATGCGGCCGAACTCCTCGATGGCCTTGTCGATGACGTTCTGGACGACGGCCTCGTTGTCCTGACCAGCCGAGACATCGGCCTGAACAGGCAGAACCTTGACGCCGTAGTCGGCCTCGAGGGACTCCTTGGCAGCCTCGAGCTTGGCAACGTTGCGGCCGGTAATGACGAGGTTTGCGCCCTCCTTGGCAAAAGCGATATCGATGCCGTAACCGATGGAGCCAGCGGAACCGTCCTTGAGCGTGGCCTTGCCGCCGCCGGTGACGATCACGGTCTTACCAGTGAAAAGTCCCATACAAAGTCCTTTCGAATCGCGACGGGCACGCCCGCCGACTGCGCGTATCCAACTTCACGCGCCAAAAGCTGAAATGCAACTTTAGCGGGTTCAAGTGAAAAATAAAGACCGCACCAGGCGAACGGCGCAACGTCATTCGGCGAAGGGAATGTCAAGCGTAAACTGAATTTAGAGGACGAATTTTTGCTATCCAAGCGAGTCATCGAACACGTTTTGAAACTTTGCTGCGGGGCGCGGGATGTCGGAGCGAGACTTTATCATAGGGTGACAAACAACGATGAGGAGCACATGCCTATGACAGACGAGCTGGACCCCCAGACTCAACAGCATATTGATGATTCAGCAGACGTCGCCGCAGATACTGACGCTGCGACCTGCAATGATACCGACGTCGACGACGCCACTCTGGATAACGGCGCTGCGACGGAAATCCCTACGGCCGAAGATGCCGGCGAGCAAAACGACGATTCGGCCGCTCAGGACGACGCCCCCGAAAAGGACGCCGCCCCGCAAGCAGAAGGCCCTATCGAGGTGTCTTCGGAAGAAGAGCTCGATGCCGTCATGGACTCCATGATGGATGCCGTCAAAGCGATGAAAAACGCCGTGGCCGACGCCGATATTGACGCCGAAGAAGAGGAGGCCGCCGAGGCCGCCTCGACCTTCGTGCCCGGCGAGACCCCCGTTGCCGACCAAGGCAGCACCCTGCCCTCGTTCCTGCAGCTTGAGCACCCCACCATTGGTGCCGATGCAGTCGACCCGCACGCTGCCGGCTTTTCCGTAGTCGAGGGCGGCACCGGCAGCATCGCCACGCCGCAGACGCCCGATGCGGGCACGGCGAACGCCGCTCACCCGACCGCCCTGCACACCCCAGCAGCCAGCCGCGATCTGGGAGGCGCCGTCTCAAACACCGCCAGCGCCGTGGGCGCCTTTATCGCCCAGGGTGCCTCGGCCATGCGCGAGATGAACGCCGCAAAGAAGGCACTCGCGGACGCCCGTGCCCACCTGGCCGAACTTGAGCAGCGCATCGCCGATCAAGGCGAGGAGCTCATGACACGCCAGGACATCGCAGGCCGCTACGACCAAATCGTCGCCGAGCAGCGCCAGACTATCGACACGGCACAAAAGGCCGCCGCGGCGGCAGAAATCGGCCGCGATACCCATGCTGCCAAGGCAACAGAGCTCAAGGCGCAGCTCGAGCAAATAAAAGAAGAGGACGATGCCACCGAGCGGCGTCTCAAAGCCGCACTCGATGCCGTGGAGGCGCGCGAAGCCAGCTCGCGCGAGACCGGTAACCGCCTCGTTCGCCGCCTCGAGGATTCCAAGCGCATCCGCGACAAGGTGCAGGCCGAGCGCGACGCCGGCGTTGCCGCAGCGCAGCAAACCGTCGATGCCACGCGCGCTCAACTCGAAACGCTGCGCCGCGAGTATGCCGAGCTGCAGCGCAATCCTTCGGCGAATCCCGCCAATTACACGGTGCGCACCAGCGAGCTTTCGATGCAGATCTCCGACACGGCCGATGCCCTGCGCAAAGCCGAGGAAGATGTCCCGAACATCACCGCCGATCTTGAGCACTCGCTCGCGGCCGCCGAGCACGCTGTCGAACAGGCGCAAGCCCCCATCGCCGACGCCAAGCGCGCCCATCAGGCCGTGACGGCCGAGGCCGATGCCGCGCGTGACGAGCTGCAGACCGCAAAAACCGCCGCCGCAACGCGCCAGCGCGAACTGCGCGAGAAGATCGCCGCCGAGGACAAAGCGCGTCGAGAGCAAGAGCAGGCCATCGCCGATGCCCAGGCGGACGTCGCGCATGCGCAGTCGATCATCGAGCAGGCGACCGAGGTGCATGACCATCCCGAGATTACCGAATCGCTCGCAGGCTCTCTGGTCCGCGATAAGGCCGAGTATGCCGAAACCGAGCGCGAAGTGGCTCAACTCGAAGCCGCCGAGGACGACGTGCGCGAGCGTACCCGCGACTCACGCATCAAATTCACCGGAGCCATCGTCTGCATCATCGCCGTAATCCTCGTGATCGTCCTGATCGGGCTCTTCGCGAGCAAGTAAACTAGCTGCCAAAAAACACTCAAGGCAGTTGCGGTGAGATAGTTCCTGTTTAGCCATCAAAAAGGCCAATTCAAGAACTATCTCACCGCAACTTTTTTATTGGTGCAAAGGGGTCAGGCTACTTTGCACCAACTTGGTGTATATAGACCAGTCCCCATTGCACCAACAACGTTTGCCCAGATAAAACCCGCCAAAATAAACCTGTCCCTTTTTGGCAGGTTGAATCACGGCAACGCCAATGTTTAGGCGAAGTCAGCGAAAACGCCCCTAAGCGAGCAAGGTGACGTGAAAGAGGAGGGCATTGACCTTCTGGTCATGCCCGACGATTGAACGTCAGATTGCCGCTTAGGGGCGTTTGCAGCGTCGAGCAGTTACGCGGTTCGTAGAACCGCGTAACTAACAAATGAGCATGGCGTCGCCAAAGCTGAAGAAGCGGTAGCGCTCCTCGATGGCGGCGGCGTAGGCATCCATGATCTGGTCGCGGGTGGCAAGTGCGCTCACGAGCATCATGAGCGTGGAGCGCGGCACGTGGAAGTTAGTGATCAGCGCGTCGACCACGTGATAGGTCGAGCCGGGCATGAGGTAGAGCTGCGTTGTCGCGTTCTCGCGCACCACGATATCGCCGCGGCCGAGCGTGTCAGCGCCGTCCTCGCGGCCCTCAAAATAGCGCGCCGTCACAGCCGGATCGGACACCGGCGCCTCCGCATCGAACGCACTCTCGAGCGAACGCACTGCGGTGGTGCCGACGGCGATTACGCGGTGCCCCTCGGCCTTCGCCTTATGCACGGCGTCGACAACTTCCTGCGACACGTGGTAGCGCTCGGTGTGCATGACGTGCTGCGTAGGGTCGTCCTCCTCAACCAAGCGGAAGGTGTCGATGCCCACCTCGAGCTCAACGGCGGCAAACTTCGCACCCTTGGCCTCGATAGCGGCCATGAGCTCGGGGGTAAAGTGTAGGCCCGCCGTGGGAGCGGCAGCCGAGTGCTCCTCCTTCATGGCGTAAACGGTCTGGTACTTCTCGGGATCTCCCTCGTAATCGGTAATGTAGGGCGGCAGCGGCACGTGGCCGGCAGCATGGATGGCCTCGTCGAGCGTGCGCGGGTCGCCGGCGGCATTGCACCCGGCCGGCTCAAAGCGCACCAGGCGGCCACCGCGGCTATCAGTGACAAAGTCGACAACCTCGGCTGTCAGCACCACGGGAGCCCCCTCGGGCGCATGGGCGCCACCGGCGCGATACTCAATCTGAGCGCCGGGCTTCAGACGCTTGCCCGGCTTGACCAGGCACTCCCAAACGTGACCCAGCGGGTCAACATCTTCGCGGCGCTTGAGCAGCAGCGTCTCGACCACGCCACCCGAGCCGGCTTTGCGACCGATCAGGCGGGCCGGCATCACGCGCGTCTTGTTGATGACGAGCACATCGCCTGGCTCGATATAGTCGATGATATCGCGGAAGATACGGTGCTCAACGGTACCGCCGTGCTCCAGCGGCGTTCCGGCCTGGGAGCCCTTGCGATCCACCACCAGCAGACGGCAGGAGTCACGCGGCTCGGCAGGCGCCTGGGCGATCAGTTCCTCAGGAAGGTTGTAGTCAAAATCATCGGTACGCATAGACACGTCGGATTCTCCTTATATAGCTAAAGTCCGCTCTACATCCTAGCAGGCTGACGTCCCAAATGAACTACTTTTTGGCGGCTTTGCGCTCGTCGCGGATGCGGGCTCGATCCATGGCCGCCTCGACGGCCGAGAATCGGCAGCCGCAATAATTCTGCCGATACATGCCCAGCTCGCGCGAACGACGCGTGGCCTCGGGGTAATACGGGCGAAAATCGCGAATCACCGGAGTGAGACCGCGGGCGGCAGCCAGACGCTCCAACACATCATTGCAGGTTTCGAACAACTGATACGGCGAGACGGCGAGCGTCGTGCCCACAAACTCAAACCCACGCTCCTGAGCCACACGGCATGCCTCGGCCAGACGCAAGGCATAGCACGCGCGACAGCGACGGGGTCGATCGGCGCCCAGCGGGGCCACGCCGACCTCCCAGCGCTCGCGGTCCTCCCCCGCCTCGATGAGCTCGATGTCGCCATCGGCACACCACCGGCGCAGCTCGTCCAAACGCCGCTGCCATTCATCACGCGGTTGAATATTGGGGTTTGTCCAGCAGATTGTGGGCTCAAACCCTTCCTCGCGCAGCAGGCGAACCGGCTCCAGCGAGCACGGCGCGCAGCAAGCATGCAGCAGCAACGGCTTCATGGACATCTCCTCTCCCACAATGATTTTTTAATCCCCGTCCCAGAAAAATCATCCCAAAAGACTACCTTGCGAAAAAGCGCACGCCAAAGGATGTGTCCTCGCAGGCGACAATGCGGCGGTCGCGCAGGATGGTCCGCACGTAATACCAGTCGCCCACACAGCCCGATAAATGCAAGCCGGCCGCCAGGTAGCACAACAGCGGATAGCCCGAGAACGCAAACCCCAAGGCAAACGCCGCCGTCACAACAACCGTCGGCGCCAGGCAAACCGCCATGTACCGCCGGCGCGAATACACAACGCCCTCGGCGCAAGCATAGATCATCGCCGTCTCGCGATTCGCCCCAAAGGTCACCTGCGCGCCCGCAGGCGCCAGCAGCTTAAAAAACACACCGTGAACCAGCTCGTGCACGGCAAATGACGCCGCCGACACCGCAGCCAAGCCGACTATCCAGCCCAAGACAGCCGTCCAGCCACCCGTGTCAGCCGCATCCAAATCCGCGGGCCCACCCAGCAGCATAAACACCGGCACCAGGCACACGGCAAATGCACCAAGCACGGCCATTCCCCACACAAAGCAGGCGTGCAGGAAATCCTCGTCTTCAAACGCATGTATGTTGGAAATTTCATTCATAGCATCTTAGGATAGCGCCCCTGCCACGCACCCGCCCGCATGTGCGATAATGTCGAACGATATGCACGAATTGACCACCGCGTCGCCAGGCCTTGCGCCCGGCCGCGCTCTCACCATATGCGAAGGAGTCCCATGGCATCCAAATACTCCATGAACGACCGTCCCAGCTGGCCTCGCCGCGCCATCGTTACCGCCGGCGAGCCCTACGGCAACAAGGGCCTTCACTTTGGCCACGTTGGCGGCGTCTTTGTCCCGGCCGACTTCTTCGCCCGCTTCCTGCGCGACCGCCTGGGCCGCGAGAACGTCATCTTCACCTCGGGCACCGACTGCTACGGCTCGCCCATCATGGAGAGCTACCGCAAGCTCAAGGAGAACGAGGGCTACGACAAGTCCATCGGCGAGTATGTCGAGTCCAATCACTCCCGCCAGGCCGCGACCCTCAACAACTACAACATCAGCTGCGACATCTACGGCGGCTCGGGCCTTGAGCCGGCTGCGCAGATTCACAACGAGGTTACCGCCGAGATTATCGAGCGCCTACACGAGCAGGGCACCATCTCCAAGCGCTCCACGCTGCAGTTCTACGATGCCAAGGCCGGCACGTTCCTCAACGGCCGCCAAGTAATCGGCCGCTGCCCCATCCAGGGCTGCAAGTCCGAGAAGGCGTACGCCGACGAGTGCGACCTGGGTCACCAGTTTGAGCCCGAGGAGCTCATCGCGCCCAAGAGCCAGCTCACCGGCGAGGTGCCCGAGCTGCGCCCGGTCGACAACCTCTACTTCGACCTGCCGGCCTACCTCGACTTTATGAAGACCTACACCGCCAAGCTCGCCCAGAACCCACAGGTCCGCTCCGTGGTCTCCAAGACCATGGAGGAGTGGCTGCTGCCGGCACAGCTCTACATCCAGAACAAGTTCCGCGAGGCCTTCGACGCCGTCGAGGACCAGCTGCCCGAGCACACCGTGCTGGAGCCCGAGGGCAACAAGAGCAGCTTTACCGTCACCTTCCCCAGCTGGAAGGAGCGCGACGACGCCCACGCAGTGCTCGCTAACGGCGGCGTGCGCTTCCGCAGCGGCAAGGCGCTCGTTCCCTTCCGCATCACCGGTAACATCGACTGGGGCGTTCCGGTGCCCGAGGTCGACGGCGTGAACGACGTCACCTGCTGGTGCTGGCCCGAGAGCCTGTGGGCGCCCATCAGCTACACCCGCACCGTGCTCGCACGCGATGCCAAGGCCGCCGGCGTGACCGAGGGTGTTGCCGCCCAGGATGCCGCCCTCATGGGCGAGCCCGCCGCCGATTCCACGCAGGTCCCCGCGCCCACCTACCAGCACAGCTCACTCGACTGGCGCGACTGGTGGTGCTCTGACGACGCTCAGATCTACCAGTTCATCGGCCAGGACAACATCTACTTCTACTGCATCGCGCAGACCGCCATGTGGGAGGCCCTGGGCTGGGACCTCACGCAGAGCACCGTCAGCGCTTGCTACCACCTGCTCTACATGGGCAAAAAGGCCAGCTCGTCCTCGCAGACGCCTCCCCCGCCGGCAGACGACCTGCTCAACCACTACACCTGCGAGCAGATGCGCGCGCATTGGCTGTCGCTCGGCCTGTCCGAGAAGCCGGTGAGCTTTAGCCCCAAGGCATATGACACGCGCGTGACCGGCAAGGACAAGGACGGCAACGAGGTGCGCGCCTGCGACGACAAGCGCGTCATCGATCCTGCCCTTAAGGAGAGCGCTCTTTTGACCGGCGTGTTCAACCGCCTGGCCCGCAGCTGCTTCTACGGCGTCGCCGTCAAGGAGGGCGACGAGAGCCCGTATCGCAACGGTTGCATTCCCGCCGGTGCCGCCTCCGCCGCCGTGGTCGAGGCTGCCGAGCAGGCCGCCCTTGCCTTTGAGCAGGCCATGTACAAGTTCGAGACGCACCGCGCGCTCGCCGTGTGCGACGACTACCTGCGCGCCGCCAACAAGCGCTGGAGCGATGCCTCCAAGGCCGCCAACAAGCTCGAGGGTGAGCCGGCCAACACCGCCATGAAGCAAGCTCTGGTCGACGCCTTCACCGAGCTGCGCGTGGCGACCGTCCTGATGCACGGCATCGTCCCGGCTGGCTGCGAGCTCATCTGCGAGTACTTCGACGTCGATCCGGTCGCCTTCTTTAGCTGGGACAACATCTTTGCCTCCACGGACGAGTTTGTGGAGAGCCTGGGCGAGAAGCCCGGCGAGCACCGCGTGAAGCCGCTGCCCCCGCGCTTCGACTTCTTTAGCAAGCACAAGAGCCAGTACTAAAGCACGCCGGCAGCAGCGTGCCCGGAAAGTAGTCAATTTGGGACGGGAAGGAAAGACGGATGTCCAAGCCGCGTCGCCGTAAGCAGAAAAAGCAGGTTAAGCCCGAGCTCAAGCTCAGGCAGTTTGCCGCCACCGAGCTTTCCGACCAGCTTGCCGCCCTTCCCTGCGCCATCGACCTGCCGCGCTTTATGGTCGACACGATTGCTGGCGCCTATACGCCTGCCGATGCCGAGCTCGTGATTGAGGGCTTTGGCGCCGCAGCCACGCGCCCGGTCACGCTGCGCGCCAACACGCTCAAGGCAACCGCCGAGGACATCGCTGCGGCGCTCGATGCCGCCGGCATCGCCCACAACCCCGTCGCCTGGTACCCAGAAGCCTTTATCCTGCCCGAGGCCCAGGTTTCCGATCTGTGGGATCTCGACATCTACCGCGACGGCAAGATCTACTTGCAAAGTCTGTCGTCCATGATGCCGCCTTTGGTATTAGGCGCTCAGGCCGGCGAGGACATCTTGGACATGTGCGCAGCCCCCGGCGGCAAGACGACGCAGATCGCCGCCCTCACCCAGGGACAGGCGCACCTCACCGCCTGTGAGATGAGCATTCCCCGCGCCGAAAAGCTCGAGTCGAACCTCCATCGTCAGGGTGCCAAAAACGTGCCCGTCATGCGCATCGACGCACGCGAGCTCGACGAGTTCTTCCGTTTTGACCGCATCCTGCTCGACGCCCCCTGCACCGGCACGGGCACCGTCATCAGCGGCAACGAGAAAAGCCTGCGCGGCCTGACCGAACAGTTGCTCGTTAAGTGCGCCCGCTCGCAGCGCGCGCTTCTGGACCGCGCCATGGGGGCCCTCAAACCGGGCGGCACGCTCGTCTATTCGACCTGTTCGATCTTGCCGCAGGAAAACGAGGATGCCCTGCAAGAGGCCCTCGACAAGCACATGGACTGCGAGCTCATCCCCCTCGACGGCACGCCAAGCGAAAGCGAAGCGCGTCGCGCCCAGGGTGCCGGCGAGGATCCACATATCGAGTGCAACGCCCTTACCGAAGCCATTGCCGAAGGCCACGTCTCGGCCATTGCCAACGGCATGCCCGGCACGCTGACCATTCCGCCCAGTCGCGACTTTGAGGGCTTCTATATCGCCCTGGTCCGAAAACGCAGCTAGCGCACGGATCCAAAACTCAACAAGCTATCGCCGTGCACGCTTGTCCTGCTGGTCCTTATGCCGCGCAAGCGCTTCACGCTCCTTGCGCTCGGCCTTTTTGCCCTTAATGGCCGTGACCGCAAAGTAGATGACCGCGGCGGCAACGATTGCGCCCACGCATAGGCCAATCGAGCCCAACATTGCCGAGAATTCCATACCGCGTCACCTCTCTTTTGTATACGGGACATTCAAGATAGCACCTCGATTCCCGCCACCACAGCTCCTTCACGTTCGCCGGCCCTTCAGTCTAACGGATGGCGCAGCGGGGAAAAATCAACTCGTCAAACGATTTAGCACTCGCAACGCCGGTCGTACACTGCCGACCGCACAACATAGAAACGGACCGCCATGGATTCTCTCAACGATTTGAACGAGCGCGTCGACGCCTTTGTCGGCACCAGCTCCTTCGAGACGCCTGCCGCGACTAGCGACCAAGCCCCCATCGATGTTCCCGCCGAGGTTCACGAGGACATTGTCGCCTCGGTCGACTTCTCCGAGGTAGAGCTTGCAGACGAATTTACCGAGCCCCAAGTGGCCGTAACTCCCAACGGCCTTTTGCCCATGGAGCCGCTGCCCATCGACGGGCGCCTGCGCAAGGCGGCCCTCCGCATGCCCGATGAGATCGAAGAGGCCAGCGGCTTTACGCTCTTTGGCCGCCGCATCAAATCGCTCATCTACACCACCGACGTGGCGGTCATCCGCAACTCCAATGCCGACGCCGTGTTTGCCGTCTACCCCTTCACGCCGCAGCCCGCCGTTACGCAGGCGCTGCTGACTGTTGCCGAGTGCCCGGTCTTTGTGGGCGTTGGCGGCGGCACCACCACCGGCAAGCGCTCCGTGCAAATGGCGGCCGTCTCCGAGATGCAGGGCGCGGCGGGCTGCGTGGTCAATTCCCCCGCCACTGCCGAGATGGTCGAGCACATCACCAACATCGCCGACATCCCCGTCATCGCCACGGTCGTACGTTGCGACGACGATGCTCACGCCAAGGTGCGCGCCGGAGCCAAGATCCTCAACATCGCGGCCGGCAAGAACACGCCGCAGGTCCTGCGTGAACTGCGCGAACACTATCCCAACCTGCCGCTCATCGCACCGGGCGGCAAGACGCCCGAGAGCATCCGTGAAACCATCGCCGCCGGCGCCAACGCCATCATCTGGACACCGCCATCGGCCCAGCAGCTGCAGACCGACATGATGCAGCGCTATCGCAAGATGAAGGAAGACGCCACGCCTGTCATCTCGCGCGACGATGTGCCCATTATCGACCAGGTCGCCGCCGCCGAGGTCAGCCAGGTCGAGAACATGAATCCCGACGTGCCGATCCCCGACGAAGTCATCGAACGCGTCGCTTCGATCCACGACCATATCGAGGAGCGTCGCGCTAACCGCGGGCTCAAACCCTCGCTGCACGGCTTCTTCTTCCGCGGAAAGAAACGCTAGCCGCAACAGCAAGGCCCGTCCCGCAAACAACGGGACGGGCCTTTTTCTGTTATCGAATGTCAGGAGGGACAGGCGCAGCCGTTAAAACCGTCAGCCAGCCCACGAACGTTAGTCCACGCGCTTGTCGCCCATAAAGAAGACGGCCACCGTGCCAGGGCCGGTATGCGAGCCAATCAGAGCACCGATGCTATTGATTTCAATCTTGCCTTTGAGCTGCGGAACCTGTTCCTCTATCAGTGCCGCAACGGCCTCGGCGTCCTCACGGCACGCCGAGTGCGACATGATGCACTTGCCCGAATAGTTCGCACCGTCCTGCACATGCGCCATCACGGTCTTGGCCATCTCGGAGATCGCGCGCTTCTTGGTGCGAATCTTCTCACGCGGCGCCAGCTCACCTTCGCAATCGACCGTCATAAGCGGGCAAATCTTGAGCGCCGTGCCGATGATCGCGCTCGCGGCCGAAATGCGACCGCCGCGCAGGTAGCTCGACAGATCGGTCGAGAAGAACCAGTGGTGCAGATTGAGTTTATGCTCCTCAATCCAAGCGGCCGTCTCGTCGAGCGAAGCGCCGCTATCGCGAACGTCGGCGGCACACTCCACCAGCAGGCCAAAGCCCGAAGACGCCGCCAGCGAATCGATGACGCGCACTTTGCCGCCCTGGGGATAGCGATCCGCAAGCATCTGCGCCGCAACGCAGGCCGATCCATACGTGCCCGAAATACCCGACGACAACGTCAGGTGCAGCACGTCTTTACCCTCGGCAACGAACGGCTCCCAGAACTCCTCGTACTCACCCACGCTCACCTGAGACGTCTTGGGCATGGCGCCCGCGGCAATCTGGGCAAAAAACTCGTCCGGCGTAATCGACTGATACAGATCGTCCGTATAGACAACATCGTCGATCTCGTAATGAAAACACACGACAGAAATATTGCGCGACGCAAAGAACTCACGGGTTCGATCGGCGGCGGATTCACAGGTCAGGACAAAATCACTCATATGAGGCTCCTTACTCATTGCTGCGTAAATTATTGCACAGCAAGCGTGAATACGGTACAAATGTCCACTATTTACCAAATTGAACCATTTGCATTGAATATCTTTATCATGAACATCCCCACCCCCGCCATGGGCCAACATGGGCAAAATCACCCCCTTCGTCTCCACCCAACCGACACATCAACCTCAACTAAATCGATTTACCAAACCGTTCAGCCGACAATTCAGCCGCCGGCGCAAAATCGAAACAAAGCCGGCGCATACTGATAAACGTTTGACGCTGTTTATCAGTTTTACCAACCATATCGGAAGGTGTTTCATGGTCGCATTCGATCGCAACCCGCAAGACTTTAAGTATCTGCGTCTGCTGTCGAGACAATTTCCCACCGAGCAATCCGCGTTTACCGAGATTATCAATCTCTCGGCCATTCTCAACCTGCCCAAAGGCACCGAGCATTTTATGAGCGACGTGCACGGCGAGTACGAAGCCTTTATGCACATCCTCAACAACTGCTCGGGTGTCGTGCGCGAACATGTCGACGAGATCTTTGGCGACACGCTCTCCTTTGACGAAAAGGGCGAGCTGTGCACGCTCATCTACTACCCGCGCGAGAAGATCGAGCTGGTCCGCAGCCGGCGCGAGGACTCCCCCACCTGGTACAAGACAATGCTCGACCAGCTCATCATGGTTGCCCGCTCGCTTTCGAGCCGCTATACGCGCTCCAAGGTGCGTAAGGCCATCCCACGCGATTACGCCTACATCATCGACGAGCTGCTGCACACGCATCCGGACGAGAACAACTACCGCGTGCGGTATCACGAGCGCATTATCGAATCCATTCTGGAGACCGCCAGCGCCGACGACTTTATCGAGTCGCTTGCCTCGCTCATCAAGCGCCTCGCCGTCGACCACCTGCACTTGGTGGGCGACATCTTCGACCGTGGCGGCGGTGCGGCCAAGATTATGGACCGCCTGCTCACCTATCATTCGCTCGATATTCAGTGGGGTAACCACGATCTGCTGTGGATGGGCGCTGCGGCCGGTGAGCCCGCCTGCATCGCCACGGTGCTGCGCAACAACCTGCGCTACGACAACTACGAGATTCTCGAGAACGACTATGGCATCTCGCTGCGCGAGCTTGTCGCCTTCGCCGACGCCACCTATACCGCCGGCGAGCCGATAAGCCCGCTGATCAAAGCCATTAATGTCCTGCTCTTTAAGCTCGAGGGCCAGATTATCCAGCGCCACCCCGAGTTCGATATGGCCGACCGCCTGCTGCTCGACAAGATCGATCATGACGCCGGCACAGTCACCCTCGCCGACGGCAGCGTGTGGCCGCTCACGACCAACGACTTCCCCACCGTCGATCCGGCGGACCCCTACACGCTCACGCCCGAGGAGCAGCACATCATCGACAAGCTCGTGTCCGAGTTTGCCACCGCCGATCACTTGCATCGCCACATCGATTTCCTCTATACCCACGGCTCCATGTATAAGGTCGCCAACGGCAATCTGCTCTTCCACGGCTGCGTGCCGCTCAACGAAGACGGCACCTTTAGCAGCATGAACTGCCTGGGAACCTGGCATGCCGGCCGCGATTATTTTGATTTTTGCGACTATATCGCCCGCCGCGCCTGGCGCGTCGGCGACCGCGATGCCCTCGACTGGATGTGGTACCTGTGGATCGGCTTTAACTCACCCGCCAGCGGACGCGTGGTGCGCACGTTCGAGCGCGCCTACATCGCCGACAAGAACACGTGGGTCGAGCCGATGGACCCGTACTATACGCTCACCACGTCCTCGTCCGTTTGCGACGATATCATGCGCGAGTTTGGCGTCGCACCCATGGCCTGCTCGCCGACGGGCCACATCATCAACGGCCACACCCCGGTCAAGACCACCAAAGGCGAGCAGCCCATCCGCGCCAACGGTAAGCTGCTGGTCATCGATGGCGGTTTCTGTCGCGCCTACCATCCCAAAACAGGCATCGCCGGCTACACGCTCATCTCGAGCTCGCGCGGATGCCGCCTCAAGTCGCACCAGGCCTTTACAACGGTTGCCGAAGCGCTCACCCGCAACATCGACATCGAAAGCGAGACCAACCGCTTTGACGAGGCCGACCGGCGCCGCATGGTGAGCGACACCGATACCGGCGTCAAGATTCGCAGCCAGATCCAGGACCTGCGCCAACTGCTCGATGCATATAGAAACGGTGCTATAGAGGAGCGCGTCTAGCCCCGCCTGCGCGGATTGGCTAAACTTGCTGAGTTTGTCATCCCCACGGCGCCCCGGCGCCACCCTAAGGCAGGTACCATGCAAAAGCTCCTTGCGCAGATCATGAAGTTTGGCGTCGTCGGCGTCATTGCCACCGTCATCGACTTTGGCATCATGAACCTGCTCCACTACGGCCTGGGCCTCAATATCCTGATCGCCAACACCAGTGGCTTTATCGTCTCGCTCATCTTTAACTACGTCGCGAGCATGAAGTACGTATTTGCACACAAGGAGGGCATGAGCCGCCGCCGCGAGTTCATCATCTTTGTCGTGTTGTCCGTTATTGGCTTGGCACTCAACGACGGTATCGTGCTGGCGCTCAACGCCGGCCTGGGGCTCGAGGCCAATATCGCCAAGATTTGCGCCACCGCGCTTGTTATGGTCTACAACTTTGTGACCCGAAAGATCTTCCTGGAGGGCGACGAGACCAAGTAGCTCGACTTTCCCGCACAGCTACGGGGCCCACGGATGACGCACGTCGAGCACTGCGTTGTTCGTGGGCCTTGCTCGTTTACGGGAAGATTTGCAACGTTTGCGGATTACCTCTTGAATATTTGGCGAGTTCGTATAGTTCTTGGCAAAGCCCTTACGTTTCCCTTGCAAAAGCTCTAAAGTATCCTCTGCTCGATTCGTCAACGCATTGGATGTGATTACGTGCGCAAGGCACTGGCACAACCTCATACCAAGCAGTTCCTCAAGTTCGCTGTCGTGGGTCTTATCTCCTTTGGCATCGACTGGGGTATGCTCATTGCACTCGTCGAGCTGTTCCACCTCGACTTTTTGATGAGCACCACGATCTCGTTTATCACGTCCGTCGTGGTCAACTACTGGCTCAGCATGAAGTACGTGTTCGACCACCGCGAGGGCATGAGCCGCAAGCGCGAGTTCACGATCTTCACCATCCTGTCGGTGATTGGCCTGGGTCTCAACGACCTGTACATGTTTGTGGGCGTCACGTTTTTGAGCATCGGCTACCAGGCCATGAAGGCCATCGCCACGTTCCTGGTCACCTGGTACAACTACTTCAGCCGCCGCTTCTTCCTCGAAGGCGCGCAGTCATAGTCGATTCGACATTTGCTTGAATATATAACCGGTTGGAATTCACGTTCCAGCCGGTTTTTTTGTTTGACGAGGCTGTCGAGGAAGACGTACGGGACGGGCCACGGTGCCGAAATGGGACGCGCCTTCCCCATGGGCGCCGTTCCGGAAAGCGCGTCCCAGATTGAGGCCTCAAAGCGGGACACAGTTTCCGCAACGCCACTCAAGCGGAAAGTGCATCCCGGAATCCGACCTCGGAACGGGACGCGGTTTCCCAATGGCCATCGAAGCGGAAACTGCATCCCGGAATCCGCCTCCAGAGTGGGACGCGCTTTCCGGTTGAGCCTCGATTGGGAAACTCCGTCCCATTCGCATCAAAAAACGGGCGGCCTGGATGTTTGTCCGAGCTGCCCGTTCCGTGCGTTATGTTGAGATCCCTAGCCTGTTACGTAATACCAGACGACGTTGTCGCCGTTGGAGAGAACGTAGTTGCTGCAGGCCGTCATGGGCGTCGAGCCGTTGACAGAGTACATCCAACCGCTCGTGCCGCCATACTGCTTCTCGGCCAAACCGCCGATCGCGGCGACATACGTGCCGTACGATGAGCCGTGTGCGTTGACGGAAAGCCCGAGCGCGCATAGGGCGTCGTAGACGGTGGCACCTTCGTTAAAGGTATAGGTGCCGCCGGCGGACACAGGATTGCCCACGGCGCTCGATGTGACCGCAACCGTCACCGTGACGTAACTGGGCTCCTGCGTGCCGCCCTGGCCGCCCGAGGAGGCGGTTCCGCCGTTAGAAGCAGAGGCGCCGCCAGACGATTGGCCGCCGCCCGAAGAGGTACCACCAGACGTGTTAGAAGTATCGGCAGTTTCGGTATTCTGAGCAGCCGATACATCGCCAGACTTCTTGCCACGCTGGTCTTCAGACTTTTTGCCATCCGAGTTTTTATCCGAGCTCTTGTTCGAAGACTCGGAATCGCCCTTGGCGTCACCCGAGTCCTTGGACTTATCTTTCGCATCGCCCGAAGCCTTGGAGTTCTTAGAGTCAGCTTTGCCAGAAGCAGCAGCCGAGCCAGCTCCCCTGGCGTCGTTGGCAACGACGCTCTCCCCCGTCACGGCCTGAACGATCCAGTCGATGGACCAGGCACCGCTTGTGGAGGGATGGACAAACCCCAGCGAGACGACAATCAGGGCAACGCAAGCAGCCGTAAAAACGCCGACAAGTGCCTTGCGCCGCGGGGCGGACGCCGCCGAAGCGGCGCCCTTTTGCTTTGCATCGTCGAGCTGGATAAACGAGGAGTCGGGCTGCTGCCCGTTGGTCTCCTTGGGCTTATCGGGCATTACCGTCACCCTTGCCGCGCTTGGTCAGCATGAAGACGGCGATGAGCGCGAGGCCGATCACGCCGGCCGCGATGCCGACAATAGCGAGCGGGTTGAGGCCAGACTCCTGCGCGGAAGCCTCAGTGGACTTCTTGGCAGTGGTCGTGGAAGCGGATGCCTTGTCGGACTTGGAGTCGGACTTCTTGTCGGACTTGCCGTCCTTCTTGTCAGACTTCTTCTCGTCCTTCTTGTCGGACTTGTCGGAGTCCTTCTTGTCGGACTTGTTGTCCTTGGTCCCGGTCTTGGTCGACACCGTCGTCTTGGTCACCGGCTTCTGACCCGGGGCGACAGCGCCACCCTTCGAGCCGGAGCCAGTGCCCGCGCCAGCGCCCGTGCCGGTACCAGCACCAGTGCCGGAGCCGCTGCCACCGTTAGAGCCAGAACCGCCATTGCCGTCAGGGTTAACGGCGTTCTTGGTCCACTTGGCATACAGCGTCATATCGGCCGTCACCGGCGTGCTGAAGTCATACGCCTCCGTGCAAGCCTCATCGGTGTACCAGCCACCGAAGGTGTAGCCCTCACGCGTCGGATCGGCAGGCTTAACCAGCTTGCCGTCGGCCGTAGTCTGGAAATCGACCTTGGAACCATCGCCAGTCTCGAACGAGACCTTAACGCCACCATTCAGCTTGAACAACGTGCCGGAATCGTTGATGTAGTAGAGGTTGCCCTTGGCGTCGCAGGCAATCGGCGAGTCGCAGTAGTTGTTGTGTCCCGTTGCGCTAAACGCACCGGTCGCCTGCGCGTCACCCAGCTTGTAGCGATAGACACCGCCGCCCGAGGTGTAGTTCACATAGTCGGAAGTCGCACCGTAGTTAACCGTGAAGTAGACATACGTGCCATCTGCCTGGGCGCTCACGAGCGGTGCACCCTTGATGCCGCCGATGGGAAGCGCGGAGCCATCAGCAGACGAAACCAACGTCGTAGCAAAGTCATTATCAAGGTCGACAATCGCCAGCGCAGAGCCACCGGAAACCTCGCCGCCGACAATCAGCTTGTTGCCATACAGCGTAGGCATGCAGGCGCATCCCGTAAGACCCAGGTCGACGACGCGCTCTTCGGAAATGCGCGAAGCGGCATCCGCACCACGCGAACTACCGTCAGAAATCGCCAAAACGTGCAGCTTGCCATCGCGCGAAATCAGATAAGCATGGCTACCGTCGGCGGAGAGCACACAGGAGGAGTTAACGATAGCCCCAACGGAAACGCTTCCAAGCACAGCGCCCGAAGACTTGCCGAGCATCTCAACGGTACCGGCGCTGGTGGGAACCAGAATAAAGCCGTCACCCACGGTAGCACCCGTCCAGTAATAACCCTCATCGGCGTTGACGTGCTGCCAGGAAACGGCACCGGTCAGGATATTGATGCGCGTCAGATGGCCGTTGTTATACACGCCCTTACCATAGTCGACATCAACGGTGCCGACATAGAGATAGTTGCCATCGACCGTCAGCTGAGAATTCGACTGAGCAGTTTTGCTCACAGGGTCGGTAACCCAAACCGTCGTGAGCGTATCGGCCGTCAGAGCCTGGACCGCACCGCCATCGAGCGGGACGATGACCAAGCCGTTCGTATAAATCGGACGCGTCGTGTAGCCAATCGTAGTCTTAAGGTTCGACTCGGCAAGCACCTTGCCCGACTCTGCGTCGATCTTAAGCAAGCGCTTGTTGACGGCGAGATACACGTTGCCGTTTACGACAATCGGCTCGCTCGCGTTGGGATACGTGGCGCCCGAGTAGGCCTTCCAATCGAACGTCCAAGAGCTTGCCAGCGCGCCCGTAGGGGTGGACACGTTCTCGACCACCGCATTGGAATTGCCGTTCCAGTCGGCTTTCCAATCGGTCGGGCGCGAAGCGCTCGGATCCACGACGATTTCGTCAGGATTGGGCACCGTGTCGCCGGCAGCATATGCCCAGACGATCTTGTCGCCCGACTTGAGCGCGTAGTCACCATCGAGCTGAGTCCCGGGGTCCCCGTTTACAAAGAACGACCAGGAGCCCGTCAGCTTTGTGCCATCAAGCGGGGACACGAGGCTATGGACATTCCAATAGCCGCCATCATTGAGCATCACGGAATCAATGCCCAGGGCATCGAAATAGGCAGCAGATGCATCCTTAATCGTCGTGCCCTCAACGAACACCTGCATCGAAGGATCAGTCCAGCGCTGAGCCTTATCGTCCTTCTTGCCGATGATCTCCATCGAAACGGAGACCTGACCAGGCATGGTGCCGTCGGAGCCATAGACCCAAGCAATCTCGTCGCTTGCCTTAAGCGTATAGGCGCCCGCACCAACATCAACAGGCTTGCCATTGACAAAGAACTGCCAATATTTCCAGGTGTTTTCGTCAACCTTCTCGCTCGAGAGGGTCACGTTCTTTTCGAACGGCGAGGTCAGCGACTCGAGATACCAGCCAAACGAGCTCTCCCCCGTTTTGGCGCCAATGCCAGACTTTTTAAAGATCTGCTCGGAAAGGTCAGCAGCGGTTGTTCCCTCGTCCACGAGAGCTGTCGTAGGCTGTGCCCACGTCTGCCGGGCGCCCGAAGCATCCTGGCCGATAACGGTGCAGCTTACCGAAAGCTGATCGGCAGGAGCGGGGTCGTTGTACTTCGAGTAGTACCAGACGACGGAGTCGCCGGCCTTGAGCGTGTAGCCGCCGGCGCCGACCATGGAGGACTTGCCGTTGATGAACAGCTGCCAGTACGCTTCGGTCGTCGGGTCGTAGGCGAGCGTGCGGCCGGAGTCGAAGGGCGACGTGATCGAATTGAGCGCCCAGCCCCAGGAGCCGTTGGGGTCGTAGTCGGCCTTGAGGCCGGTCTGCTTGAAGAGCTGCTCGGAGAGGTCGGCCGCGGTCGAGCCCTTCTTCAGCGTAATGCTCTGAGCGGCGGCCCAGGTCTGCTGAGCACCCTTGGCGTCGGTGCCGACGACCGAACACGTCGCGGAAACCTGCGTGGAAACCGTGCCCGTGGGATCCTCGTACACCAGCTCGAGCGTGTCGCCATCGCTCGGGTAGTAGCCCGTGGCATAAGAGTTGGCAGCCTTGCCATTAATATCAAAACGCCAGTACTTATAGCCGGACGCCGTGTTTTCCATCGCGAGCGTCTGGGACTTATCGGGGTTCGTAACCGAATAGGGAACGCCGCCGTCCGTGCTATAGCTATAGCCGGCGTCGTCAAGCACCTTGGCAAAGATGTCCCAGGCAGACATTTTTTGGGTACTCGACCACTCAAACGAGGCCGTCGGCACCCAGTCCACAAGGTCATAGGACTGACCGACATCGTGCTTGCTTACGCCTACAACCCTGACGTTAACAGAAAGAGACTTTTCGTCGGAAGAATTAACGAGCCAAGCGGTGCTCTTGACATCGTTGTTGCCGGCGTTTGCCACGACATAGGCGTATTTGCCCTCAGCCGAGGCGGGAAGCGTGATCGCGCCGGTCGTTTCGTCGGCGCCAAACAGCTCGTGGGCATTTGTGCCCTCAGCGTCATCGGCGAGATACCAGCGGTAATCGACGAGGGAGCCCTCGGGGAGTGCCGTCTCGTAATCGCCCCAATCGCCCGTTGCCATGTAATTGGCAGTAGGGGTAAGCGTTCCGCCGACCTGTGCAAGGTTGCCGCTCGAAGCGACATTAACCGATGTCAGGGTATACGCCTTGGCATCTTCGCCCTTGACGATGGCATAACGCGTGGAGGCATAGTCGGTGTTGTAGCCACCGTCGACGATGCACTTGAGGTACTTGCCGACGTACTTTTGCGAAATTACGAACGACGACCTGTGCGCGTTCTCATCCGTCAGCGTCGTGAACGGACCCCGGGCGCTATCGGCAATCTGCCACGTATACGTCAGTTGATCAGATGTAAGCTCGGCACCCTTTGTTCCTGCAGACGTCTTCTCGAATGCAGTAACACCGATCTTTTCGCCACTCTTGTAGACAAACTTGGCGTCATCGCTCTGATCGCCGACGATCTTTTTGAGATACGTCAGGAACAGCTCGTGCGAGCCTGCGGCCTTAACGGCCACAGCAGTAGTCGCCTCTACGGTTTTATCGCCCGCAGTGGCCGACACGCTCACCCAGCGCTTGGCGTAGTCATCGGGAATCGTAAAGCTGCTGTCGGTTTTGCCCTCGACCACATGCCAGTCGGTCTTCGCATCAAGCGCAGAGGAAGACGGGTCGACAGAGGACCAACGCCACGTGTAGGTAACGCCCTCGGTAACCGGCTCAGACGAGTAATCGACCGCCTTGTAGGCGCACGCCTCAATCGTAGAGCCAGTGTCCTTGGCGCCCTTGCTCGCATTGGTAAATGCAACTGAATCGAGCGTCGTCGCGCCCTTGGGCAGAATGCGGCCCGCCTTGGTCTCACAGCTATCGGAGCCGGGGATACCCTTCTTGGCCTTAGCGACCACCTTGAGGTAGCGGTTCGCGCACTCCTTGGTAACCGTGAAGGTATCACCAGTTGCAACCTGCTCGAACGTGCCGTCAGCAGAATCGGCCACCCACCAAGAAAAATCGACCTTGTCGGAGCCATAGAGGTCAGTCGGCGTGTCGTAGTTAAGGTAGTAGGCGGCAGCCTTAATCGTGTCACCGACGTTAGCGTTGGGGACGTTCTCATAATCGTCGCCAAATTCGGCGCCGTTATAGGCGAGAACGATATGGCCTAACGCGATCTGGTCACTCGCGGCAACAGGACCCGGCGTATTGTAGCCAACAGACGCGGGCGTCCCGAAAGAGCTGCTCGGACCGTACAGCTCCTGGCCATCGCCGACAACCTTAACGCGAATGTACTTGCCCGCAAGTTGCGAAGCGAGTTCGTCCGTGATCGTCAGCGACTGGGCGGTCTGGCCCGGAATTGCCTGATAGGCGGAATCCTCGGCATCGCGCACGTCAGACGCAAGCCACTGATAGGTCCAGCCGGCCTGTGTCGCAATACGCTTATTGGGAACCGCTTCGCCGTCGTAGGCGTTCGCCCAAAGCGTAGTGCCAGGGTTCAGCATCTCGGCCTTAACAGACGAATACGAGCTCGAATCGTCTGCCGAAGACTGGATGAGGACATAAGACTTTGCATCCAGTGCCGTCTTGGTAGGAACGGGCGCCTTGATGGTGTTCGTCGCTGTCAGCTTTTGGTTGTTGGCGCCCTTAGTCGGGCCGTAGATGACGTTACCGCTGGCATCGGTAATGCGTACGCGCAGGCACTTGCCGTTAAGCTGAGTGCGCAGGGCATCGTCCAAAACGATCGATGCGCCCGTCTGACCCTCGACAGGAACAAACGCGGAATTGTCCGCATCGCTCTTGTTGCTGATGTCGGCAGCAAGCCACTGATAGGTGCAGCCCGAAGCGCTGGCGCGCTTGCTGGACGAAGTCCAAACATTCGCATAGAGCGTAGTATTGCTCTGGATAAAAGCGGTGAAGTTAGAGCCAGCCCAACGAGAAGGAGACTGGCTCTTTCCGACGCTGACACCATTATTCGAGGAAAACGTAGCAGCGGCACGAGACGCGGCCTTGGCAACACTGGGCTCGCTGGCCACCGCAGTCGCGTCGCCGGTCTCGGCGGTGGTGTCAGACGCCTCGCTCGCCGGGGTGGCCGAAGCAGGGTCTGACGCAGCGGGGTCGTCCGATGCATCATCGCTCACGTTGTCAGGCGCGGCCGAACCCGTATCCCCAGTTTCGGAGGAGCCACCTGCAGCCGAATCGTTTGCGTCAGCAGCAGCCGCGGTAGTATCTGCAGCACCGTCCGTGGCCTGCGCGCCCTCGCTCGGCGTTGTGGCCTGAGCCACGGCCTCGGCAATGCCCTCGGCGCCATCGGCCCAAAGCTGGGCCGGCGTGGTGCTGAATGCCATCGCGAAGGCCAGGAATGCCACCAGGCCGCGCTTGGCTACGCCGCGCGCGATCGCCCCATGGCGACGCAACGAGGCGCGCTTGCGCTCGTCCTCAAACATATCCATTTGTCCCCCATTGTCTGTACTTGAGGCGTTACCATGCGGCTGCCCCACGTCATCGCGCACATTGCGCTCGAGTACCCCCATCGGGGTCCTCCTTCCCTCCAGAGCCCAACGCGTACCGGCAGCATGCGCCGCGGCCGCGCGCAAGATGGGAGGCGATCCGACTTAACCTTAACGACCCGGGCGCGCCGTCCGATCTGCGACGCGACCATCCCGGACCAAGAGGAATTACGGTTACTGGTACAGCCGGGGACTTGCACCCCGATTCTCCCAAACGCGCAGGAAAATCGCGCATTCGTGCGTCTCCGCACCACCATCTAGGCCATCGATTATTACTGTCAGTATGGTAGCACGCAAAAGGGCCCCGCACACAGGCGAAGCCCAAGGTAAAAGCTATGGTTTGCGATAGATTAGGGCATGGATGGATCGCTGAGCAAAATGATCCGTTTTCCTCCGTCCCCCAGGGGTCATTACCGCTTGCCGCCGTGGCTGTTGCGCCAGATCTCGCGGCCCAGCATCAGCGCCAGCACCAGCGCGCTCACGTAGCCCATAAAGCCAATGACCGGGATACCGAACACAACCGGCTCGATGCGCGCGTAGTACACCACCGACGAGCCGATAAACAGGCCGGCAATCACAATTGCCATCGACATGCGGTCGATAATTCCACCCAGCTGTCGCAGCGCCTTATCGCTGCTCATGATCTGCGTGTTTACCTTAAGCTGACCGCGCGTGAGCATACGCGACGCCAAGCCCAGATACTCGGCCGCCTCGAGCGAGCCTTTTGCCGCGCGATAGCTGCTCGCGGCAAGATCGCGCCCCATTTCGCGGACGCGCGCATAGGCGCTCTTCTCGTTTTTGATGTGCGCTTGGATGATCTGGATCATGTTGACGTTGGGCATGTACTCGGTCAGCAGACCCTCGAGTGTCACCATGCCACGGGCGAACATCGTCACCACGCTCGGCAGCTCAACGTCGTTTTTGCGCGCCAGGTTTAGCAGCGAGGTCAAAAACTCGCCGATATCAAGATCCTTAAGATCAAGACCCGCAAAGTCGGCGACGATAAAGTCCAAGTCGGACAAAAAGGCCGAATGGTCGAGCTCGGCCGAATCGCCGCGCGTCACGGCAAAGCGCATGAGCGAATCCTTGAGCTTGGGCACGTCGCCCTCGGCCACGGCGAAAATCATGTCCTTGACGATACCGCGGTCGTGGCTCGACATGCGCCCGACCATGCCCAGGTCGATAAAGTAGACAATTCCGTCTTTGAGGATGATGTTTCCCGCATGCGGGTCAGCATGGAAAAAGCCATCGTCGAGCACCTGCGTCGAGTAGTCCTCGACGATTGCGGCACCGATCTTTTCCAGGTCATAGCCCTCGGCCACCAGGCGCTCGGGATCGGCAATGGAGATGCCGTCGATGTAGTCCATGACCACCACGTGCTCGGTGCAAAGATCTAGGTAGGACTTGGGGCACGACACGCCATGCACGCTTTTGTGGAAGTCATAGAAATCGTTGAGGTTTTTGGCCTCGGCCAAAAAGTTGGTCTCCTCGCGAAACGAGGTCCACAGCTCTTCGACCACGCCGTGCAGGTCAACAAACTGATCGGTGTTGACGAACTTGGAAACGATGCGCACCACCGAACGGATGATGTCTATGTCCTGCGCCATGACCTGCTGCGCGCCGGGGCGTTGCACCTTAACGGCCACGTCCTCGCCCGTCACCAGGCGGGCACGGTGTACCTGCGCGAGCGACGCGCTTCCGAGCGGGTTGGGGTCGATCGCGTCGAACATCTGCCCCAGGCGCTGGCCGTACTCCTCTTCCAGACAGCGGAGCACTACCTCATACGGCACCGGGTCTACGTCGGAGCGCAGGCGGCGCAGCTCGTCGCAAAACCGCTGCGGCAAAATCTCGGAGCGGTTAGCCAGAATCTGCCCCATCTTGACGAACATGGGGCCAAGCTCTTCGAGCAGACGACGCAGGCGCACCGGCGTGAGGTTATCCCATACGCGGTACTTTTTGATCAGGCGAACGATCTGCCCAATGCGTTCGCGGCGGCCTGCCGGCGTGAGCTGGTATTCCTCGTCCGGCGCCATCGCGTCGGGCTCTTCGGGAACCATATCGACAGCACGCGGCTTCTTGCGAGCGCCCGAGACGGCGGCATCGACCTCATCGACAACCGCCGCCTCGTCACCCAAGGGATCTAGATTGTTGTAATCGGTGGTGGAATCTGCCATCTGCGCTGCTACTCGGCCTCTTCGGTGTCCTCTGCATCGTCGGGCTCAACGGACTCGACGGGCACCGAAGTCACGTTGTCCTCGACCGAATCGACGATGTCGCGCACATGGGCCAAAAAGGCCGTGCGCTCGGGGGCGGTCATAACGCGGACGCGGGCCAGGATGAGCTCGTCGAGCACGCGCTGTGCCGCAGTCTCGCCCTGCATGCCCAGGCGCTCGGTCAGGTCGGAGATGGTGCCGCCGGCCTGCTCGAACATGTCGGACACGCTGCGGGCGATATCGGGAGTGCCGGCGTCCTTGCGCACCTGCTCACCCTTGGTATTGAGGTCGTCGAGGACCTTCTTGCCGCCCTCGACGGCAACGGCGGCGGCACCGAAGCCCACGTTGATGGCACCGTTAACAAGCTGATCGAATTTCATAACCATGGTTGGCTCCAATCATGAACAACTGCATTGGCCTTCTTGTACCCAAGATTGGGTGAACGACACAAAATCGTTTTATCCCCGGGATAGAAATCGAGCGGGGCAAAGCCTTTGACGGCGTTTGTCCCGCTCGTTCGCCGCAAGGCCGTCTTTACCTTACGTTGTCGTTCATCGCGAAGGAGTTCTTCATGGCACAGCTCGTGGTGTAGAGCACCTTGCCCAACAGAGCATCGGTTTCCACGCGCACAAGCTCGGCAAAGGCCTCGTTAGCACGGGCGAGCTCGGCAGGCACCTCGGCCTCGGGCAGCGCGGCTACGACAGCGTCAACGTCGTGAATCTGCTTGCGGCCCATGCCGCCGACCTTCTCCTGATAGTCCTCGACCGCGCGACCGCACTCGTGGAAGCGAACATCGGCCAAGGCACCGATCAGGCGATTTGCCCAATAGAAATTCTCGGACGTCACGCGAGCCTGCGTGTCGGCGTAGTACTCGGGCATGGTCTCGACATTGGCGTACAGCGGCACGAGCGCGTTAAACGAGTTAGAGCCAAACGCCATCCACTGCACGGCGCGATACGCCGGCTGCGCATAGGGGCGCAGCTGCAGCACGGCAAGCTGGCTGTTGCGGTTGATGCCGATGGGACGATAGGCGCCGCGCGTGGCGGGCGTGCCCTTGCTGCCGTAGCAGTCGTACTCCGTACCCTGGTAGTGGCTCGAAAGCACGTACTTGATATCCTCGATGGTCACCTTGCGCTCGGGCACGCGGCTCCAGGGGATATCGTCGCTCTCGGGCGTGTAGTCGGCCTCGGGACCGTCCCACACATCGCTGGGGTTGAGACAGCGCTGCATATACCAGGCACGCGGCGTGTTGTAGACGTGGTCGCTGTCGCTGTGCGAGCCAAAGGCCTCGCGCGGGTTAAAGACCGCGGCGGGACCGTCGCCCTCGACGCCCAGCGTCAGGTCCAGATGCCACTCGGCCATCCAGGAGCGCAGGTCGGCGGAGCACATGTGGTCGACCTGGGCGCCCTCGGCGTCGTCCAGGTCAAAGCTATCGATACCCAGCTGGTTGGGCATGGTCACGTAAGCATCATCGGGCACGCGCTTGGCGATCCAGTGGTGGCCGCCGATGGTCTCGAGCCACCAGATCTCGTCAACATCACTAAAGGCGATGCCGTTGTTCTCGTAGGTGCCGTAGCGCTCGAGCAGGTCGCCCAGGATGCGCACGCCATCGCGGGCAGACTTGGCGTACGGCAGCACCAGGGTCACCATATCCTCCTCGCCCAAACCACCGGGCTGCGCCGGAACATAGCCGTCCTCGCCCTCGTTGCCCTTGGCGGGCACGTAGTCCACGAGCGGATCGGCGCCGCGGACGCGCTCGTTGGTGGTGAGCGTCTCGGTAGCGGACATGCCAACATTGAGCTCGTTGAAGCCGGCCTCAGCCCAAATGCCATGACCCGGGACAACGTCGGGGACGCTTGTGTAACGCATGGGATCGTCGGGCAGCTCAACGGTCAGGTGGCTCAGGACGCTCGTGTAGACACGCGGCTGCTCGTCGGGATGCACCACGCGCATGCGCTTGGGCTCAAACACCCCGTTGGACGAGTCCTCATTGCGGGCGACAAGCGTCGACCCGTCGTAGCTCGCGTTCTTACCAACCAAAATCGTTGTGCACGGCATGCGCATCCTCCTTGAGCGAAGAAATCAAACGGCAACAGTGTATCGCTTCGGCGCAAAAAGGGCGAAACAGCCGCCCCGGCAACCCCTGTGGTCAAAAACGCCTATTTCGATGCACGCTCCGCCGCCTCGATCACGTGCTTGGCGAGAATCGCAGTGGTCACAGCCCCCACGCCGCCCGGCACGGGTGTGATGGCGTTAACGATCGGCTCCGCAGCATCAAAATCGACGTCGCCGATCAGCTTGCCGGCGGCCTCGTCCCAGTTGATGCCCACATCGACGATCGTCTGGCCCTCGCGGACCGCATCCGCGCCAATCGTGCGCGCACGTCCAACCGCGGCAACAACAATGTCGGCAGAACGGCACTCGGCAGCCAAGTCGCGCGTATGCGTATGGCACGTCGTCACTGTGGCATTGCGAGCCGTAAGCATGGCGGCAACGGGACGGCCAATCACCAGCGATCGACCGACGACCGCGACCTTGGCCCCATCCAGCTCAACGTCGTAATGGTCCAGCAACGCCAGCACGGCCTCGGCCGTGCAAGGAGCAAAGCCCTCGCCTCGCCCCGAAAGCGTGGTAAGCAGCGAGGCCGGCGTCATGGAGTCAACATCCTTGGCAGGATTGAGTGCCGCGGCAACTGCATCCTCGTCAAGCCCAGCGGGCAACGGACGAAACATCAGGCAGCCATGAACAGCGGGGTCGGCATTGATGTCCTCGATGGCCGCCAACAGCTCGTCCTGCGAAACATCGGAGGGAAGCAATACGCGGCGAGCCTCAATGCCAACCTTCTCGCAGCGCTTGAGTGCACCGCGCTCGTAGGATAGATCGTCCTCGCGCTCGCCCACGCGCACGATAGCAAGCGACGGCACGATGCCCCGTTCGCGCAGGGCGGCGCAGCGAGCAGCGAGTTCCTCAGTCAAAGCACGGGCAACGGGAGCACCCTTCAACAGCTCTGCCATGGCTATCCCCTCTTCCTTGCGGCGTCAGCGGCGCGGCGCGCCAGCGCATCGGCGCGCGGCAGCCACGTATCGAGCAGCTCGTCACATGCAGCCTCGAGCTCCTCGGCGCGGGCACGATCCTTCATAGACGTGGTGTTCGCAAAGAGCGTCAGGCTCGCGCCTTGCATGGCGGCGCGGCAGAACACGGCGCCGCATGCCACGTCGGACAGCAACTGGCGCGAACCCTTGTCGGCCATGTCCTCGAGCAGCGCCAGCGCGCGCCCGCAGGCATCCATGATCCGGTACGGCGGCATGGCCGCCACGCGCAACGCGTCCTGAATCGCCGCGGGTCGAGCCGGGTCCTCGCGCGGAATGCCGTACGACGCGGACACCTGGCCGTATGCACGAACATCCTCGGCAACCAGACCCACTAGTTCCTGCGCCAACTCGTCTGCCTGGGCAAATGCACGCGTCAGATCGTCCGCCCGATCGCTAAGCGCGGGATTGGTCGCCCCGTAGCGAGCGACCATCCCGCAAAGCGAGGCGCCCAGCGCGCCCACAAAGGCGCTCGCGCTACCGCCGCCGGGAACCGGCTCGCGCGCGGCCAGCGCCTCGGCAAACCCACGGCAGGTCTTGTCCATCATCTCTTGGCTCATACGTATGCACCTTCAAGTCATATAGATCGGTCGGGCGGCAACTGCCGACCAACCGCATCAAACACGTAATGATGCTAAGTCTAGCCCATAAGCACATGAGCGTCAGCACACCTGGCCATCACGGATTTCTATGACGAACGATAGGCGTCGGCGCCGCAAACATGGGACACATGGCCCACCTTTCGAGACTCCCGAACGGCACAAACTGGGGCATATCTATAAGTAAGGAACCCGTTGGGGCACGGCCGCGCAACGGCCACAAGCGATGAACGGAGGCATAAGCCGCACAGCACACAGAGACATCCGCCGCCAGCGCAATCAGTACCCCAACAGCATGCGGCGCCGTGATGTCATCGGCAGACAAGGAGGACGCCACCATGAAGAAAAAGACCCTATCGATCCTTTCCCTGTGCATCGCCCTCTTTGCCGCGTTTGCCCTTGTCGGCTGCGACGGGAGCGCATCGGGCGTGGGCGGCAGCGCCGCTAAGAGCGAGAGCAAAGAAAAGGCCCCCGTTGCCAAGAAGACTGACTTTATCTGGTTTAAGGTCGAGATGCCCGAGGGCGTTGGCGTAAGCGACTCCGCTGGCAAGAATGCCGACAGGGTCCAGTTCACCTTCCCCGAAGACGAGAACGGTTCGGCCGATCGCTTTATCCCCGTTTGGAAAAAAGCGCTGACGGCAGAGGAATCCCACGCCGACCAGGCAGAAAAGAAAGGTGATACGTTCCAGTGGAAGGATGGCGGGTCCGTCGAGTATAACGGCAGGACGTGGCTCGTCGGAACGTACGAGGACAACAGCGGCGTCTCAACCCTCCTCTTTACCGACGTTGAGCCGGGAAGTGTCTACGTCCTCATCTCGAACTTCGATCTGCATAAGAAAGAAGCCGAGGCGCTCCTCAACTCCATCGAGTTTCCCGATGACATGGCGAAGGCAGTTGCCGAGGCACGCGAAGTCGAGATTTCGAGCATCGAGATCAAGCATTAGGGGATCGCACGCAGCATCGCATGCGCAGTCATTAAATGATCGGACGCCCAGCCAGGGGAGGATCGGATCGGCCGGCCCTCCCCTCTTTTACGCCCGGGCATATTGCCACTTGTCGGAGCAAATCCGGCCCTCAGAATGGGACACATGGCCCACCCGAACGAGCCGCTCGCGCGTACAGTAAAGACAGGTAATCCATAGGCGGTTACAGATCGAGGAGGACACGACCATGAAAAAGAAGGCCTTTGCGATTCTCACCCTCTGCATCAGCCTCTTTGCCGCAGTTGCCCTGGTGGGCTGCGGTGGCAGCGGCGGCGCTACCGGAAGTGGCGGTGGCGGCGGAGCTGAAAAGCCAGCCGTGGATATGAGGACCGACTTCGTTTGGTTTAAGGTCGAGGTTCCCGAGGGCGTCGAGATCACCGACGTCGCAGGCGACACCGCCGACAGGGCCCAGTTTAAGTTCACCGAGAGCGAGCACGCCAGCGATCGCTTCATCCCTGTCTTCGACTCTGACAAGAACGCCGACGAGCTGTTCGACTACGAGGCCAAATGGAAGGCCAACTCTGGATGGACCGAGAGCGATCCCGTTAAGTACAACGGCAAGACCTGGCGCAGTGCCTACTTCACGCACTCGGGCGGCGTAACGACCGAATACTTCACCGACGTTGACGGCGGCAGTGTGTACGTGCGTATCGACAACGTCGAAGAGCACAAGGACGCCGTCGAAACCATGATGAAGTCTCTGGAATTTGCCGACGACATCGCCAAGGCCAAGACCGAGGCCATGGACGTTAAGCTCGAGGATATCGAGATTAAACGCTAAGCGACTGGCGAGCGCAGCGGGAAACACGGGCGCAGCGTAAACAAGCGACGGTATCCCAGCGCTTCGTACCAAGGGAGGGCCGGTAAACCGACCCTCCTTTTCTTATGCCGGTAGCCGACGAACGCGAGGACGCCGGACGCCGGAACCGCCCCAAATGTGGCAACAGTACGAACACGACAAACACCCCAACACGTCCACCCGCCGATTTATTGCGCCGCGCAGACAATTAAACCGGCGTCTTTAAACATCTGGGCAGTATAGTGACCAAAACTATCGCATAACCGCACTCTGCGAATGGAGAAGTTATGACCGAACACCACGCCATCAGCCGCCGAGCGTTTACGCTGGGCCTTGGACTTGCAGCGTTGTCGCCACTTGCAAGCCTGCCCGAAACCGCAGTACCGGGCATTCCCCTGCGTGCGGCATTTGCAGAAGACACGCCCACATCGGCGGTCAACCTCGACAAGTTCGTCATTCGCCTTCGCCCCGCGGGCTATTTTCGCACCGCGAGCGTCAACGAAGACGGCAACGTCATCGGCAACGTCTGCCACCTGTTTAATGACGGCACGTCCAGCAAGCTCATCCTTGAGCACGTAGAGACCGATACAGAAAATAGAAACTGGTATGCCATCCGCACCCTGCTCAATTTCGAAGAGCACAAGAAGACGGGCTACAGCATTTGGTCGGTCGATGGCGACTCGGACAAAGATGGAAAGGTCATCCACGTATGGAGTGGCGAGCATGACGGCAAGGCCAGCCGCTCTTTTGCGTTCGACCGCCAGCCAAACGGAACCTACATCATCCGAGACCGCACAAACGAGAAAAAAGACATTAATTACCTGGCCATAGAAAAGGACGGCAAAGACCAAGACAACAACAAGATCTGCCACAAGAGGAAGAGCATTCCGTGGGAGCTCGAACTTGTCGGTTACGACAAGGGCGAGATCAATACCACGGTTAGAAGTATCGACTGGATCAAGTATAGCAGCTACGTCGACGGACCATGCTGGATGAAATACGTCGACGGCAACAAATACCTCGACGAGCTGAGCATCCCGGGCACGCATGATTCAAGCACCTGCAGCGTCGACAACGACACCGAGCCCCAAACCTCGCTTGCAAAGTGCCAGCAGGATTACATCCCCACGCAGCTGCTCGAAGGCATTCGCTATTTTGATATCCGACTTGGAAAGAACAACGAGAACGGCGACCCCGGCATCGACCATGGAATATGCTACCTGCTCAAAATGAACTGCCTCCCATTTCTTGGACATGAGAAATGGGAGGCTTTTTATGCGTGTCG
>CAUBIC010000017.1 GCA_958435945.1 uncultured Collinsella sp.
CGGGATTGGTCAAAATAGTTTGACTATTAGCGGCTAAAATCGCCCGGCGCTAACACTCTCCAACAGCGCCGCCATCGTCCTCTACGAAGCCCTGCGCCAAACAGGCTTTGCCGGCATGTAAAACCTGCCATTAGGGGACGGGGTAGAAATGGTAGACTTTCAAACTCTCTAGTCCTCGACAAAATGGTTTTGACATCAAATGCGGCAAAGGGACAGACCCTTTGCCGCATTTGGCTACTGACAATTCACGTCAGAATTCAACTTCAAATACAAACGACTGCCGAAGTTCTCGCTTAGCTTGGCTTGTCAGGCTCGAATTCGCCCTTATGTTCAGCTTGCTGCATGCCTCATCGATAGCCATAGCAAGCGATACGGACATGGTCATGGTCGTCTCGCTTTTCAATTCAACCCGATAACTCTTCGCCTTGTTTTTATCCTCTCCACCGCATCTCGTTTCGATTAACAAGAGAATGTCAGAGTCATGGGCATACCAATGGAGTTCAGGGCGCTGTGGAACCATGTCTCCCTCGAATTCCTGTGTAAACAGGATTTTCTTCTCATTTCTCGTTAAATCGCTCAAAGAGCCGTTGATTCGAGCCGAGCCTTTCTTTCCCGCTTTGGCATTCCCCTTAACCTGGTGGCCTCTCCGAGTTTCCTCGTACTCCGTCACCTCCAACTTGCAGCGCTTCGCGCCAAGCATGAACGCAATCCGTCTCAACTCGGCCATCTTGTCTTGTTGCATGGTTGCGAAATAGGAGTCTAGATCAACAAAGCGAGACCGATCAAAAGCATCTATGTAATATGTGGAATAAAGAGATGGTTTAGGGTAGAAAGACAGCTCGCTATCCCCAATTGCTTCGCGGTACAAATTGAAAATCTGCGTGCCCTTAACAGTATCCAACCAACCAATAGCATCCCTACAGACATCGATGCCCCGACGCTCATTTCCGTCAACAATTCGAATCATGTTCGGCAAATGGAATGAAGGGCTCTGATAGATCTCTTTGGTTACAGGCCTGTACCTATTGAGCTGTTGCTGGTATGCCCAATCGTTGACGGCGTCACCAATATCCGCAGCAGCACCTGCTGCACCATCGGCCGCATCAGCAATAGCCGCCAAGGCGTCATCGACCATCGGAGTTGCAGCACGCATTGCGCCATCGGCAACTTTCTGTACGGTTGCAACCGCGCCCGCCATCGCGCTTCCGGCGCCATCAACCAACCCGGCAGCGGCCTTACGGATATCAAAACTCTGCTTATGTCGCGACAGCTCCTCCCTTTCGACAACAGCTAGATCGTCTTTATCCTCCATAGTGACCTCCTATTTCCGATAGTCGAAATCAACCGTATATTCATCGCCAAATGCCGAGTTGAACATCGCACGGATATTTGCTTCGGCGTTCACTCGAGCCTCTTCGAGCAGCTTGCCATCCTTGATGGCCTCGCTTTCACTCCGCTCCTTGCACTGCGCTTCAAACGCCGTGACGTCTTTGACCTCAATGGGATTGAGGATGTTGTTGCGTTCCTCGAGAGCACCCGACTTATTCATATCCGGCGTGTTCGAAATTACATAAGGCTCATCCATCGCAATGGTCAGCTTTTTCTTGTTTGTATGTATCTCTGCCGTCTCGAGATTCACACCCGCCTTAATGGTTCCCACATAGCGATACCAAAAGCTGTTTTCCGTAAACGGGATATCAAACCAATCGAAGAACCTCTTGGTATCCGTCACCTTATCGACAATCGCATAGTTCTGCGATGCAGAAACCATCTCGTTCTGGGAAGCGATGCGTTCAAACACGACCGACGGGGAAAGCGTATTGGGGGTCGTTTCTTTCGCGCCCGCAACTTTGCCGTTATTAAAGATGGTAATGAAAAGTACAGCCACAATCACTCCACCAAGCGCCAGGCCCGCAAAGAATACCTTGGGCTTTGTCAGGATTCTCCCGAGTTTCGCTTTCAGCGCCCCCATGCCTTCCTCTATCTCATCCATCCCCTATTCCTTTCAAAATCCCTGTTATTTAAGAAACTGCCGTGGGTTATACCTCATGCCTTAATTGTCGTTTTCAGCATGTCTTTAGACGAGGGCAGTTGTTTGCAATCCGATATAATACACATTCGTTCGCGGCACTTGTTGTTCAATAATTGGCATAAAACGGGCAGGTCAACCATTCATTGCCGATTAACCCGCCCCTTCCGTGCAGAACTTATTTATTTACATCGTAGCTGGAAACAGATGCGACAACGCGCGCAGCGTCAACATCGGACATTG
This sequence comes from uncultured Collinsella sp., assembly GCA_958435945.1. Taxonomy (GTDB): domain Bacteria; phylum Actinomycetota; class Coriobacteriia; order Coriobacteriales; family Coriobacteriaceae; genus Collinsella. The sequence goes on from CAUBIC010000017.1 coordinate 2,273, forward strand.
CCTCGAACTTGACTTTCTCACCCGGCGCCCACGAAGAAGTGTCCGCATAGGTCTCCTCCGCTTTGATGTCATCTGCATCATAGAGAGCAAGTGTCAGGCTGACGTTAGAGAACGATATACCAGAGGTGTTCTCAACTACCGCCGTATACGTATACAGGCCGTAACCGTCATCCGATTTTTCGAAATTTGCTCCCTGAATCAAACTGTTGATGGCATCCTCGTAGCGGGTCTTCTCTGCTACGGACTTTCCATTCTTAATTAAGTCGTTGAAATCATCCTTGTATTTCTCCCCGACTTCCAGCCCGTAATTATCAACAAGCTTTTTGAGCTGCGCAGACCGCTTATCGTAGACCTTATTCCACTCTTCGTAATAATCCGAAGACGATTGCGAGTAATCCTCGGTCACTTTAAGCTGGTCATCAAGCAGATTCAGATACGTGATTACGTCCTGTTGCATCTTGGAATCCTTAAACCTAGCGTTCTTGAGTTCCTTGTCGTTCTTGATTTCGGCCTCAATAGCTTCCTGGATATTCTCGGTTGAATGAGGATCATCATCGTTTGCATTAGATTCAATGACGTCGGACCTTCTCTCAAACCCGGCGGCGATAACATTCATCGCCTTATCGTCGACATATTTCGACTTTGCAGCGTTTGCATCATTCTGTGAACAGGCCGAGATGAATCCTAGAGAACAGATAAGTAGGACAAGCAAGCCCATCATAGGCTGCTTTTTAGTAGTATTTCGTTTCACGACTATTTCCCTTCGATTGACGTTAAGACTTATAGCCCCTCGCCAAAAAGCAGACGAATTGGCAACGCGGTGGCACTATTTGGTTCAAGGGCGTGAACTGGATAAACATCGAGGGAAGGAGTGAGCTCTGTACAATAAACTCCCCTCGTCAAAATGTCTAGCTAAAGAGGACGGACGGACGGCGAACGGTCAAAACCGGTCGTGTCCGCCCGCCTCCAACGATCGAATGTCGATGTGCTGACGTTCAGTAGCGTTGCGGCCTCTTGCCTCGTAACCTCACCTCCTTCGAATGATTTGATGACATCGCTATAGCTATCCGGGCGTTCGAGCGCCGGCCTTCCAAATCTCACACCCCGCAGACGCGCCGATGCGATACCCTCCGCCTGGCGCTGCTTGATGTTTTCACGCTCCAGCTGCGCCACGTAGCTCAAGATCTGGAGGACAAGATCCGCCATGAATGTTCCCGTGATGCCGTCGAGTTGCTCGCGTGTATCGAGCAGAGGCATATCAAGCACCACGATGGCAGCATGCCTATCCACCGTGATGCGTCGCCATTCATCGAGGACTTCACGATAATTACGACCCAAACGATCGATACTTTTGATCACGAGAACGTCGCCCTCGCGCAACCTGCGAAGAAGCCGCTGGTACTGAGGACGCTTAAAGTCCTTACCGCTTGCCTTGTCAGCGTAAATCTGGTCCCGTTGAACGGGAAACCTTCCCAATGCGTCTAACTGGCGGTCCAAGTTCTGATCCGCAGATGAGACACGCGCATACCCAAAGATTCGATTGTCCATAATTGCCCCTATCGGCCGCCTCCTGGCAGCATCGGCTCAAACGAGAGCCCACTCACTATAGGGCGTGCAAATTCCGCGAATGGGCTGAGGCCATTTTGGCCCTCAGACACAAGCTATTCAAGCGCCGTGCCGACAACGCGCTCGCTTTTAACTGTGATTAACTGTTTTTAACCAGAATTAACTGCTTTTAACTGAGATTAACTGCTTTTAACCAGAATTAACCGAAACAGAAAACCGTGATGCCGACAGTCTTTGCCGGAATGTGACAAAGGGACAGCCCCTTTGTCACATTCGGTTATAGGTAGCGGCCGGTGATACTTGCGGAGCAGGCTGCGATGTCGCCCGGCGTGCCGGTGCAGACGATTTGCCCGCCCGCATCGCCACCGCCTGGGCCCATGTCGATCACGTAATCGGCGTTACGGATAAGGTCGAGGTCGTGCTCGATCACGATAACCGTGGCGCCCTTGGCAACGAGGCCGTCGAACACGTTCAACAGCACCTGAACATCGAGCGGATGCAGGCCGATCGTGGGCTCGTCGAACACGAATACGGCGTCATCCTGCACGCGGCCCATCTCGCTCGCAAGCTTAAGACGCTGAGCCTCGCCGCCCGAGAGCGCCGGTGTGGGCTCGCCAAGTGTGAGATAACCCAAGCCCAGGTCGTGCAAGGTCTGCAAGCGCGTCTGAACCTTCTTGAGTCCCACCGTGGCGTCGAGCGCCTCATCCACGCTCATGTCCATGAGCTGCGGCAGCGTAAGCAGACTCCCGTCCTTGCCCTCGCGATGGATATGCGAGGCGGCCTCGGCGTAGCGCGAACCACGGCATGCCGGGCAGACGATCTCGACGTCGGGCAAAAACTGCACGTCGAGCGAAATCGAGCCCGTTCCATCGCACGTAGGGCAGCGCAAGGCGCCGGTGTTGTAGCTAAAGGCGCCCGCCTTGTAGCCGGCTGCCTTGGCTTCGGGCGTACGGGCGAAGGCGCGGCGCAGCTCATCATGGATGTCGGCATAGGTCGCTACCGTCGAGCGCACGTTGGCACCGATGGGCGTGGCGTCAATCAGGTTGGCACGCGCAATGCCCTCGGCATCGACCCAACGCACGTGCCCCGGCAGACGCTCGCCAGCTGCCTGCGCCTTAAGCGCCGGGATGAGCGTCTCGAGCACGAGCGTCGTCTTACCCGAACCCGAAACGCCCGTCACCGCGACCAAGCGACCGCGCGGGATATCGACTTCGAGCGGCTTGACGGTATGGATGGTATCGGTCGCCATACGGATATGGCCCTGGTCGAACATTTCGTCGTCAGCCACCTGCGGACGCAAGCGCTTGGGCTCTGCACGCAAAAACGGAGCGATGCGGCTGCCCCGCGATTGCTCGACCTCGTCTACCGTACCTGCAGCGATCACGTTACCGCCGCCTGCTCCGGCAACGGGGCCCATCTCGACCAGGTAGTCGGCTTCCGCCAGTACGCGCGTATCGTGGTCGACAACAACCACCGTGTTGCCGTCGTCCACCAGATCGCGCATCACGCCCGCCAAGCCGTCGACATTGGCAGGATGCAAGCCAATCGAGGGCTCGTCCAGCACATAAAGCACGCCCGTCGATCGGTTGCGCACCACGCGAGCAAGCTGAACGCGCTGGCGCTCACCCGTGGAGAGCGTGGCACCGGCGCGATCGAGTGAAAGGTAATCGAGGCCCAGATCGACCAGGCGGCGGGCCGCACCCAAAAATGAATCGCAGATATCCGTTGCCATGGGCCGCATCTCGGGCGGCAAGGATACGGGCACCCCGCGCACCCACTCAATCGCCTCACCCAGCGTCATGGCCGCCGCTTGCGCCAGATTGATACCGCGCACCTGGGGCTGGCGCGCAGCCTCGGAGAGACGCGTGCCGCCGCAATCGCGGCATGCTCCCTCGCGCAAAAAGCGCGCAACGCGTTTTAAGCCCTTATCGTCCTTGACCTTGGCGAGCGCATTCTCGACGGTATAGACGGCGTTGTAATAGGTGAAGTCGAGCGGCGTGGCGCCCTCACCGTTTTTGGGAACGTAGAGAATGTGCTTCTTAACCGCCGGACCATGAAACACGATGTCGCGCTCTTGAGGCGTAAGCTGGTTAAACGGCACGTCGGTGCGTACGCCCATCTCGCCTGCCACCTGCTTCATCAGATCCCACATAAGCGTGCCCCAGGGAAGCACCGCGCCTTCGTTGATGGTCTTTGACTCGTCGGGCACCAGGCTCGCCTCGTCCACCTCACGCATGACACCGGTGCCGCCGCAGGTGGGACACGCACCGCCGCTATTGAAAGCCAAATCCTCGGCACTCGGCGCGTAGAACTCGCGGCCGCATGTCGGACACGTGAGCGACAGGCCCGCAGCCACGTTAAGGCTCGGCTCCACACGCGCCCCGCAATGCGGGCACACGTGCTGGGCGCAGCGGCTAAAGAGCAGACGCAGGCTATTGTTGAGCTCGGTCATGGTGCCAAAGGTGGAACGCACGCCCGGCACGCTGGGGCGCTGATGCAATGCAAGCGCCGCCGGCACGTGCAGCACCTCGTCCACCTGGGCGTGTTCGGCCTGCGTCAGGCGACGGCGAGTATAGGTGCTGAGTGCTTCCAAGTAGCGACGCGAGCCCTCGGCATAAAGAACCCCCAGCGCCAGCGAACTCTTACCCGAACCCGATACGCCGGCAATGCCCACAAGCCTTCCCAGCGGAATATCGATATCGATGTCCTTGAGGTTGTGTACACGCGCGCCACGCACCTCGATCGCCTGCGGGCTCATCTTCTGTTCCGTCACCTTTATCACCCTACTCATGCCATAAAATGCAGTCGCAGATATACTCGCCCAGCATGGGCACGGTAAACCGGACGAGGCCGTATCCGGCAGCCTCGATGACGCGCTCGCGAATCAGGCTTGCGCGATATTTGCTCGCCCAACTCTGAGTATGGTCGCAGCGCTCAATGATATCCGCCATACGCGTCGGTTTACCCTCGTCAACCGCCATGGCCTCGATAAAGAGGCGTTGCGGACTGCGCAATCCATAATACAGGGGCGCGTCGACCGCTTCGTAGAACTCGGAGACGGCATCCGCATGGCCATCCTCGACATCGCACCTTTCAATGACCTGCGAGCCACGCCGGACGGCAGAGCGCCACATGTAATAGCCCACCAGCTGAACCATATAGGGATGCCCCATGCTTTTGCGCGCCGCAAGGTCCGCCGTCTCCACGTCAACGTAAAGACCAGCGTCTTTGACCGTCTGGATATACGAATCGCGCACCTTGGGCAAAGATATCGCCCCCAGCGTACGCTGCTGGGCACGCCGCAAAAACGTCACGCTCGGCTCTTCGAGCAGATCATCAACCATGCTGGGCAAGCCGGCGAACACCAGCGCAAGACCGCGCTGGTCGCTATCGGACAAGCCCGTGGCATCCTGGTCTCCGAGCACCTGCTGATAGAGAACGGCAAGAGCCGCCAGCTCCTCGATAGACGCAGATTGGGCCTCGTCAATCGCAAACAGTATGCCCTTGCCTGGACCGAGTTTCTTGAGGCGCTCGTTGACCAGCCCTCGCAACGTCTCGCCCTTTGCCCGCGCCGCCTCGACCGACATCCGGCCAAACGACGGACCGAACTCCATTGACGTCACAACGGGTTTATTCGAGCGAAGCGCGTCGGCCAAGCGGTCGCATAAGCCAAGCGAAGCGGAATCGGAGACAACCGCCCATCCGCGCTCGCTGGCCAGACGTTGCAGCTCCCGCAGGAGAACCGTCTTGCCGCAGCCGCGGTTTCCCGTAATAAGCATGAGCCTGCCCGGCGCTCCAGCGCCGTTATCAAGCCCTTCCTCGAAATCTTCGATGACCGACTCGCGACCGATGAGTATCGGAGGCCGCTTACCAGCCGTGGGCTTAAAGGGATTTGGATTCATGTCGGCCTCCTCGGATTGGCAAACCCTGGTAATAGTTATACCAACTTGTACCGAGTTACACCAATAGCATACGGCAAAGGAACTGACCCTCTATCACCTATGGCCGAAAAACTCGGCGTCTGCTGCTCGCCAGGGGCGAAAGGTGGCGGGATCGATCTTTACGTGCGCCGCGGCGGGTACGTCGTACCATTTGACCGTGTAACCGGCACCGTGAGAGCAAAAGACCGAATCGGGCGTGTTGGGCAGATCGGCCTCGGGCTCATAGGTGGCCGCCTCGATGACGCGCTCAGCATCATGGCAAGCCGCATAGCCGGCAAACTCTAGGTACAGATGTCCGCGACCACTCGTGTAGGCAGCCACCTCCAGCGCGTAATCCTGCACCTCGGATGCCGGTACGCGACCCACAAGCGTCGCCCGATCGCCCGCCATCGTCGGCGACTCGTACTCGGCGCCCATGCGCGTGGCATCCGAGAGCCCCCGACCCACACACTTCCCCGGCACCTCAAGCTCGAAGCGATACCACGGCTCCAGCAGCACCGCAGCATCCGCCTCACGCGCCTGCATGAGCCCCTGGCGAATCGCGCGATACGTGGCCTGGCGAAAGTCGCCGCCCTCGGTGTGTTTGGCATGCGCACGGCCGCCCGTGAGCGTAATGCGCACATCGGTGATGGGCGAGCCGGTCAGCACGCCCAGGTGATCGCGCTCCATAGCGTTGGTGAGCGCCAAACGCTGCCAGTTAAGATCGAGCTCGTCGGTCGAGGTCACGGTGCCAAACTGCACGCCCGAACCCGCTGGCAACGGTTCCAGACGCAGATGCACCTCGGCATAGTGGCGCAGCGGCTCAAAGTGGCCCACGCCCTCGACCGGCTGCGAAATAGTCTCCTTATAGAGAATGCCGCCAGGCTCAAACGCAATCGAAAGGCCAAAGCGATCGGCCAACACCCGCTGCACGACCTCGAGTTGCACGGCGCCCATCAGCTGCAGGTGAATCTGCTCCAGATGAGTATTCCAGCTTACGCCGAGCATGGGATCTTCGTCCGCCAGCTCAGTCAGTGCTTTGAACACCGCATGGACATCGTGTTCACCTGGAAGCACCGTATAGGTGAGGACTGGCGCGATGACAGGCGCATCGCCCGCGGGCTCCGCGCCCAAGGCGTCCCCCGGGCGAACGTGCGCAAGACCCGTCACGGCACAAATACCGCCAGCAGCAACTTCTTGGGCAAGCTCATACTTCTCGCCGTTATAGATGCGTACCTGATCGACCTTCTGCTCCCATGCCTCGGCACCGGAACGTCCTCCAATCATCTGCTTGGCATGCAGCGTGCCGCCGGTCACTTTAACCCAAGCCAAGCGCTCGCCGCGATCCCCGCGGCTGACACGATAGACGCGCGCGGCAAACTCCGGGAGCCACGCCTGTTCACGCATCAGCGCGCATATGCCATCCAGCAGCTCGTCCACGCCTTGGTCCTTAAGCGCCGAGCCGGCAAAGCAAGGAAAGAGCTTGCGCTCGGCAACCATGCGCGACAGCGTCGCGACGGAAAGCTCACCCGTCTCGAGAAACTCCTCGAGCGCCGCCTCGTCCAACGCAGCAGCGTCCTCCTGAACGGCACCACCCGCCAACAGTTCGTTGGCATCCAGGCAGCCCTCGGAAAGACGTTGCCCAAGTTGTGCCAGCAAAACATCGCGGCCGGGATTCTCCAAATCGATCTTGTTGATAAAGATAAACGTCGGGATGTCATAACGTGCAAGCAGGCGCCACAAGGTTTCGGTGTGCCCCTGCACGCCGTCGTTGGCACCCACAACCAAAATCGCATAGTCGAGCGCGCGCAGCGTGCGCTCCGCCTCGGCCGAAAAATCGACATGCCCTGGTGCATCTACGAGCATGGCATGGGTATCGCCATGGTCGAGCACGGCCTGCGACGAGAAGATCGTAATGCCGCGCTCGCGCTCGATCGCGTTCGTGTCCAGGTGCGAATCGCCATCGTCCACGCGGCCGCGCTTGCGAATACGACCCGCGTTGAACAGCATGGCCTCGGCCAACGTGGTCTTGCCGGCATCGACATGCGCCAAGATTCCAACGACCGCTTGCTTCGACATGGCTCTCCTCTTATTGCAAGCCCATCGCACGCGGCAACGGGCGTTCACGCTCCACACTGGATGATACAATTTACGAGCCGGCGGGCGAAGCGGGCCCTATCCCCCGACCGAGCTCATCGCCCCGCGTTGCCGCGCGGCGATTTTCGTAGGTTCGCGCCTTGCGAAAGCCGGCTTGCAAATCAGCGCAGCGAACGAAAATGGCCCCACCCGGAGCCATTTTCGTTCGCGCGAATTGTTGATATGCGTCCCCGCTCTTATGCCTCGCGCAGCCAGTCAAACGCAACACGCGGCGTGCCGTCTGACACATACACGATGCCGGCGCGCTCAAATCCGGCCTTGAGGCTCGCACCCTGCATGGGCAGGTTGTCCTGATGCGTGTCGATACGCAGGTGATCGGCACGCTCCTTGGCAAAGGCAAACATCGCAGCCGCGATACCGTGCACGGTGCCGTCGGATGCCACGCGATGCAGCACAGCATACGGGGCGTCGCTGCGCCACTGGCCGCCCTCGATCACATCGTAGGAGCTGTCCGGCCCCGGCAAAAAGGCAAACGTCGCCACCACGCGACCGTCTTCCTCGCACACATAGCTACCGCCCGCAGCGATATCGCTTTTGAGCTGCTCAGCCGAGGGCGTTCCTGCCGGCCACTGCGTGGCGTTGCCATGTGCGCGCATAAAGGCGCGGGCCGCGTCATAGATAGCCATGACGGCGGGAATGTCGGTATCGAGGGTTTTTCTGATCATCACGCGGCAACCTCACGTTTATTGGTATCACTTTGATTGAGCAATGATACCAACGTTTGAAGAAGGGCGCGAAGCAGATGGGAAGTAAAAAGCGAGCCGCCTGGTCAAAGGCCAAAAGCGAGTTTTTAGGCGCTGCTACCGGCGGCGATATGAGCGACCTGTTTGCACGCGAGGACGAGCGCCGCGACGCCCTGGACGCCGAGCGCGATGAAGCCTGGCGCTACAAGTCGTGCGAGCGCAAAAACCGTTACGACACACGCGCCGAGGCCGAGGCAGTTATGGCCGACTGCGAAAACCGCGGACGCCGCGGGCTGGCCTGCTACAAATGCGAATACTGCGGCGGCTGGCACCTGACGTCGCACCCTTGGAAATAGGCACCGCATCGGCACGGCATTGACGGAGCGTCAGCCATCGCACGCAAGCTACGGGCGCGGCGGCACCAGAACATCGTAGCGAACGGCCTTGCCCGTAAGTTGATAGCTCGGCTTAACGCCGGCAAGCAGTGGTCCCTTCACCGGCCGCTTGATAACGACCTTGCGCGGGTGCACCGCAAGCGCAGCCTCGACCAACGTCTCCTCATCGGCGCACGGCTGCTCCAGATGGTGCAAGAGTTGGAACTTCTTTTTCACCGCCGCACTCTTGGTGCGCTCGGGAAACATGGGGTCCAGATACACCACGTCGGGAGCCGCGAGCTCGCCCTGCCCGATTAGCTCAGTTATATGGTGAAGGCCGGCAATGCTGTCCTCGCCGGCATGCAAGCGCATGCGCGACACGGCAACCGCAAGCGCCGGATCATCTGCCGCGCGATCCAAGGCATCCTTGAGGAGCGCCGCAATCACGCAATCCTGCTCATACAGATCGACGGTAAAGCCCGCGGCCGCCAGCAGCAGCGAATCCTCGCCAAAGCCTGCCGTGGCGTCAATCGCCCATGGGCTCTCGATGTCTTTTGCGCGTGCAGCCTTTACCAGCAGCTCTTGCTGCAGACGGCCCTGTTTGAGCCGCGGAAGCATGCGGCCAAAATCGGCGCGCAGCTCCATCGTGCCGTCGGTGAGCGTGAGGCCCTCGGACTTCCCGGTCAGCTCAAGCCCCGCGGCCCGAGCAACAGAAAAGGGATCGACGACGCCCATGGGCACTCCTTAGCAAGCAAAACGAATACGCGGGGCACCGTTTATGTCGGCACCCAACCGTCCGCTATTGTCCCACATGCGACATGACCCACAGCATCGCAATGCAAAGTACCGCCATCAATCCCGTGCACACGGCAGCGATCACGGAATCGCCCATGCGCCTTCCCAACGACCGCGGCTCTCGTACTTGCTCTGCTCCGTACATCATGACTCCTCCTTGAGACCAGCTCCTTGTTACGGCCTCATCATCGCAGCGCTGCACATGAGCTGCCATCGATTTGGCTTACAGCTGGCTTTCCTTTTTGAAAGGTTGGACCGTGCAGACGAGAAGCGCTTTCTGACACACACGCCGTCACGTTGAACTACAATGTGCTTCACGATATGTGCAGCATATGGGACGCGCCAGACTGGCAGCGCCCGCATTGAAAGGACTACCTATGAGCGCCGCGCGCAAGACACTCAAAATCCTTGCCCTCATCTATTTTGTTTTGGGCATCGCCAACCTCGTCACTGGAATCGCCGGCGTCGCGACCGGCGGCCTCGATTCCACGTACGGGTCGAACGCCATGCTCGCCGCGGTCGTGATTATCGCCAAGGGCCTCGTCGATCTCGCCGCGGGCGTTGCGGGCATCAAGGGTGCCAACAAGCCTTCGCAGGTAGACGGTGCGTTTAAGCTCGGTATTGTTGCCGCGGTCGCCACGCTTGCCAAGGCGGTTCTCACGCTTCCCGCGTTTGGCGGTGACGCCATCAACTATGGCGCCTTTGTCATCGTGGTCTACGACCTGTTCTTTGTTCAGCAGGCACACGCCGTTAAGGCCGAGAACAAGGACCGCCTGTAAGCGCTCGCTTCTCATAACCTCTGCAGCCAAGCAACTAAAAAGGGCCGATCGCGCATCTCCGCGGTCGGCCCTTTACGTTTGCCCAGATAAAACCTGCCAAAATAAACCTGTCCCTTTTTGGCAGGTTGTTAGCTGTGGCGGTACTCGGCGATGATGAAGTCGATGTCGGTTTGAAGGGTGTCCAGATTTGCCAGGCGCTCTTTGTCGGCGGGGCGTGTGCGGTAGTAGTACGGCGTCATCTGGAACACTGCCTCGATGTCGGCCTGGGTCTGAAGCGTAATATTCGCAGACACCCGCTGCGTTCCGACCAACTCGAGCTCGGTGGTCTTCGGCAGCTTCTCATCGTTAAGGTACGGCGTGTCGTAGAGCACCTCTTTGAGCCCAAAGAGATGACGAGCACCCGGTACCACGGTATAGAGTGAGCCCTCTGGCGCCAGTACGCGGGCAAACTCACGCTCGTTAAAGGGAGCGAAGAGCTCGGTCACCATATCAAAGGCGCCATCGGCCACGGGAATGTCCTTCATATTGGCCACAAAATAGGTCGCATCGCCGCGCTTGGCAGCCAGGCGCACCATCTCTTTGCCCAGGTCAAAGCCGTAAGCGTCCACGCCCGGCACCGCGCCCATGGCACTGGTGTAGTAGCCCTCGCCGCAGCAAATATCGAGCAGCGTCATGGGGCCATTCGCAGACGCGGCGCGCCCAGACACCTGCTTGCGCGCCAGCTCGACCATCGCATCGCGCAACGGCGCATAGTAACCGCGATTCAGAAAGTCACGACGGCTGCGTGCCTGCGACTTGGGATCGCCCATGGAGTCGCCGCTCTTGGACGAGCGCAGCAGATATAGATAGCCCTCGCGCGCACGGTCAAACCGGTGTCCGCTCGCGCATGCAGCACCGCGTTCGTCATCCACCAGAGGCTCATGGCAAACGGGACACAACAACATGGCAACTCCTTAGCGCGGACTACACAACGCCCACCATTGTCGCACGCCTTCCCCACCTAGTCATTGGAGACGTTCTTGAATGACTAATCGTTTTAGAACGTCCCCAATGACTAGTCGATTAGGAGTATCATCATCTGCGCAAATGAGCATGAAAAAGCATGTTAGAGATTGAGAGCGCATGGCTGACACCGTATCTAAGCACATTGACATGACCACCGGCTCGCTGTGGCGCAATATTCCTTTGTTCGCCTTCCCCGTGGCCGCCACGAGCATCCTGGAGCAGCTGTCGAACCTAATCGCCACGGTCATCATCGGTAACTTCTCGGGCGACCAGGGAACCCTCGCCATGGCGGCAGTTGGCTCCAATGTTCCGCTTACCAGTCTTATGCTCAACCTGTTTATTGGCATGTCGCTTGGCTCCAACGTGGTCATCGCCAACGCTATCGGCCGCAACGATCAGAACATGGTCAAACGCGCCGTCCATACCTCGATTTTAATGGCACTCGTGGGCTTTGTCGTCATCGCTCTGGGCGAGATCTTTGCCGAGCCCATGCTCGCCGCGCTCAACGTTCCCGCCGAGACCATGCCGCTCGCTTCGCTCTACCTGCGCGTCTTTTTGCTGAGCATGCCCTCGATCTTGCTCTACAACTTTGAGGCCGCGATCTTCCGCTCCGTCGGCATCACCCGCATGCCGCTGCAGGCGCTTGCCGTGTCCACCGTCCTCAACATTGGCCTGGACCTCATCTTTGTCCCCATACTCCACTGGGGCGTCGCGGGCGTCGCCATCGCCACCGCCATTGCCTACACCGTCAGCGCCGCTACGCTCTTTATCCGCCTGCTCAAGACCGATTCCGTCGTCCGCGTCACCCCGCGCGACCTGGCTATCGACCCCATCGCCCTCAAGCGCATCGTCAAGATCGGCCTGCCCGCCGGCATCCAAAGCGCCGTCTTTGCTGTCGCCAACATCATCATCCAGTCTGCCATCAACAGTCTGGGCACCGAGGTCATGGCCGCATCGAGCGCCGCCATGAGCCTGGAGTACGTGTGTTACAACCTGCTCAACAGCTTTAGCCAGGCGTGCACCACCTTTGTGGGACAAAACCACGGTGCCCGTCAGATCGATCGCTGCACCAAGACGCTTAAGGTCTGCCTGGTCGAAGGCGGTATCGTTGCGCTCACCACGATTGTCGTCATTGTCGGCCTGGGGCGCGAGATCTTGTCGCTGTTCAACAGCGATCCCAACATCGTCTCAATCGGCTATATCCGCGTATGTTCGATCTTCCCGGCGTACGCCTTTAGCATGTTCTACGAAAACATGTCAGGCTACCTGCGCGGCTTTGGTATCTCGCTCACGCCCGCCCTCATCACCATGATCTGCGTCTGCGGCATCCGCTTCTATTGGGTGTTCTGCGTGTTCCCGCACTTCCGCACCTTTGCGAACATCATGATGGTCTACCCCATCAGCCTGGGCACCACGGCATTCTTTATGGTCGTGGCGGTACTACTCTGCCACCCGGCACGCACCTATCGCGCCACCCAAGCCAAAGCGACAACCCGCTAAACACCGCACTCAACGCCACGCCAGTCATTACTTGACAATATGCGAGCTCATATAGTCGATAAAGTGCCTCGTGGCGATGGGCATGGTGTCCCAGCTGCGCCAGGCGGCCACCACGTCGCGCGAGGGGGCATGCACGATGGGCCGCACACGAATATCGGCTCGCATGCCCTCCACAGTACGACGGTAGAGCATGCTCACGCCTAGGCCCTCCTCCACCATCGCCATGATGGTGTAGTCGTCGGTCACCTCACTCGTCACGTGCGGCGACAGCCCATGCGCTGCGAATGCATCGAGCACCAGGCTCTGTTCGCCCTCATCCAGCAGCACAAACGGCTCGGACGCCAGGTCGGCGAGTGTCACCTTTTCCTTTGCCGTCAGCGGATGCGCGGCCGGCAACAATGCCACCAACTCGTCGTGATAGACGACGCGCTTCTCGAGCCCAGCGGTAAATCCGCGTGCCGTAAAACAAAAATCAACCACGCCATCGTGCACCCATTGAGCGTTGCGCGTGTAATCGCCCTGCTTGAGGGTAAAGTGCACGCCCGGATGCAGGGCCCCAAAGTCGCGGATCACACGTGGCAACACGGTTCGACTCACGTTGGTAAACGTCGCGATACGAATATCAGTCGAAGAGAGCCCCAGCAGCTCCTGGCGCTTGCCCTCGAGCTCGGCCTCGGCGGTCACGATTTGGCGCAAATACGGCAGGTACTGCTTGCCGTCGCGCGTAAGCGACACACCCTGCTTGCCGCGCTCGATAATCGTGGTGCCCAGCTCGCGCTCGAGCGCCTTGACGGCCTGGCTCACCGCACTTTGCGTATAGCCCAACTCGTCCGCCGCGCCCTTAAGACTGCCGCGATCGACCACCATACAAACAATCTGATACCGCGATGCCATCGTGCCTCCACATCAATGCAGCCGTAAAACGTTTTGCCAGCGCTTTTCCTAATGACATTAGCATTTCTTAATCATACTGAAGATTCATTCGCTTTACTACATCCACATCTGGGAGCAGAATCCTTTTTACGAAACCGTTCTGTAACAAAAGGAGTCCCATGGATCGCAAAAAAGCAATCGCGCTCTCATTTTCCGTTCCCGTCGCATGGGGCTTTTCGTACCCCCTCATGAAGATCGGCATGGACAGTATGAACGCCACGAGCATCGTTGCGCTGCGCTGCATCATCGCCTTTGTGGCTTGCCTGCTGCTCTTCCACAAGCGCGCTTTCCGCATCAACCGCGACCTTATGGTCCGCGCTGCCATCATCGGCGCCATTATGGCAACCGAACTCACCTGCATGTGCCTGGGCTCCAGCCTCACCTCCGCCTCCACCGCCGGCTTTTTGCAGAGCCTGACGGTCGTGATCGTGCCGTTTGCCAACGCCGCCCTGCTGCGTCGTGCCCCCGAGCGCAAAGTGCTCGTCGGCACCGCCATCGTCACCTGCGGTATGTTGCTGCTCTCGGGCGCCGACTTCACCAGCCTGAACCCGGGCGCGCTCATCATGCTGCTCTCCGCTTTTGTCTATGCCGGCCATATCATTGTGGCGAAGCGCTTTGTCGAAGATGTCGACCCGCTGGCCCTGGGCGTTTGGCAGCTGGGCTTCGGAGGCTTGTTCTCGGGTATCGCCGCATTCACCTTTGGCGGTTTCACGCTTCCCGGCACGCCGAGCGAGATCGTCGTTGTCGTCGCACTCGCACTCATCTGCTCTGCCTATGGCTTTATCACCCAAACACTCGTGCAGCCCCACGTGCCCGCCGAGACCACCGGCTTCGCCTTCTCGCTCGAGCCGGTCTGCTCTGCCGTCTTCTCGTTCTTCCTGGTCGGCGAGGTTCTGAGCCCCATCGCCTTCTTTGGCGCCGCCCTCATCCTAACCGGCGTCATGGTGGCAACCGTCGAGCCTCCGCGCCTTCGCGCACATGGACACACCCGTATGGCAGGAGCGCCCGAGCACGTCTCGTAGGCCCCGTTCTTCATACAGCCGTGTCATAAAGGCAACCGGTGCGCCTTTACAATAGATGCCAACAGAGCATCTACCATAAAGGAGCCCCATGGACACCGCAACTCGCGACCACAACATAGCAACTTGGTTGGGCGATGCACCGCAGCCGGTACGTGACACTACGAACCAGCTGCTCGAGCGTATCGCCCTTTTGCGTGCCGAGCAGACCATCTACCCGGCACAAGACGACATCCTCAATGCCCTCGCCTACACGCCGGCCGACCAGGTCAAGGTTGTCATCTTGGGTCAAGATCCCTATCACGGACCCAACCAGGCAATGGGGCTGTCGTTTTCGGTCCCCACGACGCAAACCAAGTTGCCGCCGAGCCTGCGCAACATCTATAAGGAACTCAAAGCCGATCTGGGTTGCCCCATTCCCGCCACGGGAGACCTAACACCATGGGCACAACAGGGCGTCCTGCTCCTCAACACCACGCTCACCGTGCGCGAGCATGCCGCGAACTCGCACGCCAAACTGGGCTGGAGCACGCTCACCGACTACGTTATCGAACGCTGCTGCCAGCTGCCCCAGCCGGTAGTCTTTTTGGCATGGGGTCGCTTTGCCCAGCAGATGGTCGAAGGCAAGCTCGTCGCAGTCGGCGCGGGCAAGGCAACCGACAAGTTCTGTCTGGCCTCCACGCACCCCTCGCCGCTTTCGGCCAACCGTGCCACGGCAGAACTCCCCGCCTTTATGGGGTCGCGTCCCTTCTCGGCAGCCAATCGGCTACTCGAACAGCACAGCTCGACCCCCGTCAACTGGACTTGCCTCGGCTAAAAATCGATATATCAAAAACGCGCCCGACGGCTTTCCATCGGGCGCGTTTCCTATTCGGGCCAAATAAATTGCGTGCGGCCGGCCTCGCCGCCATCGATCAACAGACTCTGTCCGGTCATAAACCGATTGGTCACGCCCACAAAGTAGATCCACTCGGCGATCTCTTGGGCGGTGGCCCAGCGCTTAAGCGGCGTGAGCTCCATAATCTGGTTCCACAGGTGTTCGTCTTCCATCACGCAACGGTTGAGCGGCGTGATAACGCCGCCCGGGTCCACACTGTTGGCGATGGCCTGCGGTGCCAGGCGGTTTGCAAGGTTCTTGGTGTAGGCGATAACGCCGCCCTTGCTGGCGGCATAGACGGGAAACTCCGAACCCGTATGGCCGCTCGCCGAGCCCACATTGACCACGGATTTGATAGCCGGCGCCGGCTTGGCGACAAGCCCCTCCCCCACAAAAGCGTAGCGCTCGGTCACGTTGATGGTGCCACACAGGTTGGCGGCGATATCGTCGGCCGAATCCTGCGTACCGGCGACGTTCACGATCACTTGGGGTTCAAGGTCGCCCGGAAACGAGCCCGGCTTGCAGACATCAACAATCAGATGGCGGTAGCGCTCGTGTTCGATCGCCGCCGGCAGCAGATCAAAGCCCACGACCTCGTGGCCCTCATCCAAAAAGCGCTGCACGCATGCGGCTCCGATACCGCCCGAAGCACCCGTGATCAAAACCCGCATACTTACTCCTTAGGCGGTTGCGTGGCGCTTAAGGTACTCGGAGCCCACATTCTCGCGCTCCCAGCCGCGCACGACCTTGTAGCCCACGGGGCTTAGGAAGACCTCACACAGCAGCTCGGCAACAGCGCCGGTCAGCGAGCACATAAGGACCTGCACCCAGGTCCAGCCAAAGAACGTGTGGCTTACCACAATGGCAAAGACCAGGTTGTCGATAAACTGGCCAACACCCGTAGACACATAGGAGCGGAAGGCAAAGCTCGCAAAGTTATTCTTTTTGAGCATACGACCGAGCGACTGGTTGAGCGTGGAGTTAACCACGGCAGAAACGAGCATTGCCAGCGAAGAGCCCAGCACCACGTACCAGGTGCCGCCGATGGTGGCGTTAAGGGCAGTGTTGACCTCGATCATGCCCGTGTCGTAGTAGGCGCCCCACATGCCGGGCGTGAGCGAGCATGCCCAAAAGCACAGACTCACGGCCAGATTGACCAGCAGCGCGAGGATAGAGATTTTGATGGATGCCTTGGCGCCAAAGCGCTTGCAGATCATGTCCTGGCACAAAAACGAAACCCAGCTCACCACAAAGCCACAGTCGAGCGCCAGATACGGCAGGCTGATGAGCTCTTTGTTGGCCAGCAGGTTCATCATGATGACGCTCACGAAAAACAGCGAAACCGTTGCCGCGGGAATGCTCCGCAACAGGACCTTGTAGTCCTCCATGACCTTCTTGATCATTATGTACTCCTTTGGTTTTAGGTTTAACGAGCAGGATATCGGACCCGAACTGCTCGGACGCCCCGGTCTTGAGACGACGGTGGGTATGATAGCCGCTCACACGGCATCAGGCAAGCAAACGGCGCGGCAGCCCCGCAGGACCACCGCGCCGATGCGTTAAAAGGCTACGTTGCCAAACTCCGACAGGATAAGGTCGGGGTTGTGGTCGGTTGCCCAATCCACGTTCCACGGGCTCGTGAACAGCAGCAGCTTGCCGCCGCGCATGTCCTCGACGCGCAGCGTGTCGCGCGTGAGCGAAAGGCCCGGGATATCGATGGTGTCGGGGTCGTTCTGGATCCAGCGGATGTCCGTATAGGGCAGCGGCTGGCGACGAACCTCAACACGGTACTCGGCCTTGAGACGGCGCTCGAGTACCTCAAACTGCAGCACGCCGACCACGCCCACGATGACGCTCTCCATGCCGGCACCCAGCTCGCGGAAGATCTGGATGGCGCCCTCCTGGGCAAGCTCCTCCATGCCCTTGACGAACTGCTTGCGCTTGAGCGTGTCGACCTGCGTAATGCGAGCGAACATCTCGGGGGCAAACGTCGGGATCTGCGGATACTGCACGTGGCGCTTGCCGGAGCACACGGTGTCGCCGATGCTAAAGATACCCGGATCGAACAGGCCCACGATATCGCCCGCGTACGCCTCGTCCACGATGGCACGGTCATCGGCCATCATCGACGTGCCCGTGGCAAGCTTAAGCTTGCGGTTGCCCTGCACGTGGAAGGCATCCATGCCGCGCTCGAACTTGCCCGAGCAAATGCGCACAAAGGCGATGCGGTCACGGTGGTTCTTGTCCATGTTGGCCTGGATCTTAAACACAAAGCCGCTAAAGTCGTCGCGGCAGGGATCGACCGGCTCGCTGGTGAGCGTATCGGTATAGGCGCGCGGCGTCGGGGCCAGACGCAGAAACTCCTTGAGGAAGGGCTCCACGCCAAAGTTGGTGAGCGCCGAGCCAAAGAACGCCGGGCTCAGCTTGCCGCAGGCCACGGCATCCAAGTCGAGCTCGTCGCCGGCGCCATCGAGCAGCTCGATATCGTCCATCAGGTTCTTATGGTTTTCCTCGCCAATGAGCTCGTCCATGGAAGGATCGCCCAGCTCGGCCTCGACCTCGGCGACCTTCTTGGTGGCGTTAGCGTGGCCGTCGCCCTCAAAGGCAATGACGTGACGAGTCTGGCGATCGAACACGCCGCGGAAGTTGCGGCCGCTGCCGATCGGCCAGTTCATGGGATACGTATTAATGCCCAGGACGTTCTCGATCTCTTCCATGAGCTCAAACGGATCGCGAGCCTCGTGGTCGAGCTTGTTCACAAAGGTAAAGATGGGAATGTGGCGCAGCGTGCAGACCTTAAAGAGCTTTTTGGTCTGGGCCTCGACGCCCTTGGCGCCGTCGATGACCATGACCGCGGCGTCGGCGGCCATAAGGGTACGGTAGGTATCCTCCGAGAAGTCCTGGTGGCCGGGGGTATCGAGGATGTTGACGCAGGCGCCGTTGTAGGTGAACTGCAGCACCGAGGAGGTAACGGAAATGCCGCGCTCCTTCTCGATGTCCATCCAGTCCGAAACGGCATGCTTGGCCGAGCTCTTGCCCTTGACCGAGCCGGCGGTCTGGATGCTGCCGGTATAGAGCAGCAGCTTCTCGGTAAGCGTGGTCTTACCGGCGTCCGGGTGGCTGATGATCGCGAATGTGCGGCGCGACGAGATTTCATCCGACAGGCTTGCCATGCGGATCCTTTCTTGCATTGAGTGCATTACGTCGTTGTAACCGCACTATTGTAGCCGCGAAATCCCGCTCTAGGGCGCCTATCAGGACAAATTCATCAGTCAGAACGTGAACGGCTAGTTATCGAAAGTATTCTGCAGCAGACTGTCTCAATCTGTAACAGCAGGCGACTCAAAACGGACCCAGATGTTACAGATTGAGACAAACGAACTTGTCCGCCGGCACAATCTCAATCTGTAACACCTGACCGCCCAAATTGGGTCTAGCTGTTACAAATCGAGATAAACGGAAAGGCAGGCAGCCAATGTCTCGTTCTGTAACATCTAGCCGCGCAAATCGACTCTTACTGTTACAGATTGAGACAAATAGGCAGGCGGGAAAATAACATCTCAATCTGTAACAGCTGGCGACCAAAAACGGACCCAGATGTTACAGATTGAGATTGTTTTGGAGCAAGCGCGGCGTCGATGGGCTATTCCACATTTAGCTCTTGCATAACTGTGCATAGTGTATATATACTGTGCTTACCGGTTATATACACGTGTAGCCAACAGCTAAGGAGCCGCTGTGGACATCATCCTATCCAACTCGAGCGATAAGCCCATATACGAACAGATATCCTCGCAGGTCAAAGCTCAAATCCTTTCGGGCACGCTCACTGCGGGAGCCAAACTCCCCAGCATCCGTGCACTCGCGAGCGACCTGGGTGTGAGCGTCATCACCACCAAGCGCGCCTACGCCGACCTAGAGCAACTCGGGTTTATCTGCACCGTGCAGGGCAAGGGCTGCTTTGTCGCCGAGGGCAACCAGGAACTCTTGCGCGAAAACCAGCTCTGCCATATCGAAGAGCTACTTGCGAAAGCGGCGAGCCAAGCCGAAACCCTGGGCGTCACGCGCGACAAACTGCACGAGATGCTCGACCTGGTAGCCCCCGAAACCATGCAGTAGCCATCTGCAAGAAAGGCTATACCATGCAAAACCTTTTAGAACTCAAAGGCATCTCACGCCGTGTGAGCGACCGCTTTTCACTACGCGACGTCACGCTCGCTGTGGAGCCCGGCCAGATCGTTGGCTTTGTAGGCGCAAACGGCGCCGGCAAGACAACGACCATTCGCGCCGCGCTCGGGCTTATAAAGCTCGATGCCGGCGAGGTGCACCTGTTTGGGCAGCGCTGTGGCGCCGACGCGCCCGATGAATCGCAACGCCATCTACGCTCCCGCGTCGGTCTTGTCCTGGACACGTGCCCCTTCCCCTCCACGCTCAGGGTGGGCCAGATCGAGTCGCTCGTAGGCCCGGCGTACCCCACATGGGACCGCGAAACGTTCGCCGGATTCATCAACCGATTTGGCCTCGATCCCAAGACAAAGGTCAAGGACCTCTCCCGCGGCATGGGCATGAAACTGCAGCTTGCCTGTGCACTCAGCCACAATGCCAAGCTGCTCGTTTTGGACGAAGCCACCGCGGGCCTCGATCCCATGGCACGCGAGGAACTGCTTGATGAGCTGCTTGCCTTTGTCGCCGACGGCCAGCACAGCGTGTTACTCTCGAGCCACATTACGTCCGACCTCGATCGCACCGCTGATCGCGTCATCTGCATCGAAAATGGCTCGATTATTTTTGACCTGCCGCGCGAGGACATTACCGACCGCGCCGGCATCGCCCACTGCACCCAAGCACAGGCCGCCGAGCTTATGGCTTGCGTCGAAGGCGCCCGTGCCGCCCACCACGCCTATAGCGTGGACGTGCTCGTGCCCAACCGTCACGAAGCGCTCGAGGCCTTTCCCGAGATTCCCTGCGATCGGGCAACCATTGATGACTATCTTCGCCTCACGCTGAAAGGGGCTTCGAAATGAAACGCGCCCTTATGTCCGAGCTCGCCATCGTTCGCTCGCTTGCCCCAAGCATTGCGGGTGTCGGCTTGTTCATATTCGTCGTGCTGACCCTTGCCAACGCATCGGACGGCGATTCCGGCATGAGCGCTGGCGCCTGCGCGGTCAGTGCCATGTCACCCATCATGGTCATGAGCTCGCTGGCCGGCTTCGACAATCAAAACGGTTGGGAGCGCTACCGGGCAACGCTGCCCTTCTCGCGCAAAGACATCATCCGCGCACGCTACCTGAGCGTTATTGTCTTCTCCGCCGTCATGGCGTGCGCCGCCGCGCTTCTGAGCATCGTCTCCTTCCCGCTCTTCAACAGCGCGGGTATCCCGTTGACGGGACAGATCGTCTTTGAGATTGCAATAGCCTCAGCAGCATCAATGCTCATCTCCCTCATGATGGTGTTTTTGGCGCAGCCGCTGTTCTTTCGATTTGGTCACATGGAGGCGCTGCGCCTATCCGTTGGCCTGTTTGCCCTGCTTGGTTGCGGCACCATGGCCACGCTGAGCTCCTCCAACCCCATCAGCAACTGGCTCATGTCGATTGCCGGAGCGAATCCCGATCCTGCCGTTCTGAGCTGTCTGTGTGCAGGCATCGCCGCACTTGCCCTCGCGCTATGTGCAATCAGCTGCGCCGTCAGCACCAAGGTCTATCGGGCACGCGACCTGTAATCGACAGCCAAAGGGCTTGGGCTGCACGCCACCTCATTTACTAGATAAGACGAAGCAGCGACAACGTCGCTACCGCCCTTCACGGCATGCCGTTTAAATCTTGGCAACCAAAGAGAAGCCGACAGCATATCGACAATTCGAGCCTCAACCAAATGGTTCCCCGGAACATGGCCCCGTCTCGCCGCGGCCATATCAAACCTTCATGGTGGGGCGGTATCCTCATGTCCATAAAACTCGCAGGATAAACCCATTATCCAAGGAGGCACCGCACCCGTGTCGTGGGTTGTCGCAGCATTTGCGTCAGCATTCTTTGCCGGCATCACATCCATCTTGGCCAAATGCGGCATCAAGCAGACCGACTCCGATGTCGCGACGGCCATTCGCACCTGCGTGGTGCTCGTTTTCGCCTGGGCAATGGCGGGCATTTCTGGATCCATTGGAACCATTGGCAGCATCGAACCCAGATCCTGGCTCTTTCTCGTCCTCTCGGGACTCGCTACCGGTGCTTCGTGGATCTGTTACTTTAAGGCGTTGAGCATCGGAAATGTCAATAAGGTCGTACCGGTCGACAAGATGAGCACCGTGCTCGCCGCGCTGGTCGCCATCGCGCTTTTTGACGAGACGAGCAACCTTGCGGTTAAGCTCGTGGGAACCGCTGTCATCACCCTCGGCACGTTTTTAATGATCGAGAAGAAGCAGTCCGCCGAACCCGAGCAGCAGCAAGACCGAACCTGGCTCGCTTACGCCCTCGGCGCCGCCGTGTTCGCGGCACTCACCTCCGTCCTCGCCAAGATCGGCATCGAAGGCGTCGAGTCAAACCTGGCCACGGCAATCCGCACCTGCGTGGTACTGGTTATGGCATGGGCAATCGTGGCAGCCAAGGGAAAACTGGAGCAGGTCGCGCACGTTGACCGGCGCGAACTCACATTTCTCGCAACATCGGGCATCGCGACTGGAGCATCGTGGCTGCTCTATTACTATGCCATCGCTGCAGGCCAGGTGAGTGTCGTGGTGCAGATCGACAAACTATCGATTGTCGTATCGGTGCTATTTGCGCGCCTGGCATTCAACGAAAAACTCTCCCGCCGCAGCGCCATCGGTCTCGTCCTCATCGTACTGGGCACCGCCGCGCTTGCAATTTGGAAGTAGCGCCGATACCGAACGAAATCCAGTCCACCCGCAAATCCGTGACACAGCGCCCGCACCGGACTTGAGATGTTTGTACTGACCGCGCGCTGCCGCGCTACTTGCGCAGCGGCTTGGGCAGTGGAATGCCAGCGGCAATGGCTGCGGCGATGATCATGCAGACGATACCCTTGAGTGGGAAACACATAAGCAGCAGGCCCACAACCATGACAGGCTGGCGCATGACGGCGCCCATCGTCGATGCCGTGCAGACGGCGACGCAAAAGACCGGATCTGCGCCGGTGAGGATGGCAAGGCCATAGCCCAGGCTTACGCCCGAGAAGATAACGGGGAAGAAGTGGCCGCCGCGCCAACCAAGGTTGATGAGGGCGGGCGTCAGCATGGCCTTAACAAGACCGGTCGCGATAAGCACGCCGGCGGGAATGGTGAGGTAGGTCTCCATAAGTACATCGGCCTGGGTCTCGCCGGCAAACATGGTGTAGGGCAAGACCGTGCCGCAGATGGCGAGCGCCAGACCGGCCAGCATGGCCTTGACGACAGGACGCTCCCCTATTGCATGGGACAGCGCCTCGCTCGCGTGCTCCGAGACAAAGTACAGCCAGCCGCAAACGGTGCCAACCAACGCCAGCGGGATGAGCCAGGCAAGCTCCAGGTTGCCCACCTCGGCGGCCTCGAACCTGGGCATGCCCATGCCGCCGCCCATAACCTGGCCGAGCAGCAGATAGGTGCCCAGGCCGCCGGCAATCGCAATACCGTAGACCACAGTCTTCTGTGCCTTGGGCAGTTTGATGGTGATCTCGCCGGACGCGGACCCATCGCCGGCGTCTTCGCCCTGGCCGTCGGCGCTACCGGCGAGCGGCGCCACAAAGCCAAAGACGGGCGCGGTAAAGAGCGCCGTCAGCGCGGCCTGGGTGCCCAACAGCGTGAGCTCCCTGAACTCGGCGCCAAAGCGGCGCATGCGGTCGCCGACCCAGCTGCACAGACCAGCGATAACGCCGGTCAGGCCGGCCTCCGGTCCAATACTTCCGCCAAACAGCAGCGGCAGCAATGCCGCGAGCGAAAGCTTACCCAGGTTGTCGTACGGGTAGTGCCCGTCTTGCTTGACCTTAGCCATCACCTGGTTGAGGTCATCGGTCTTGGTGCCTGTCATCTTTTCGTACAGACCGATTAACAGGCCGCCCAGCAGGCAGACAAAAAACGGGTACGGCAGAAAACCGAACGGGCCGCTGGCGAGCTCGGGCGAAGCGACGCCCAGCGCGTGCGGAATCTCGGTCCATAGATAGTCGATACCGTGCTCCATCACAAAAAAGAACAGCCAGACTGCGGCACCCGCGAGTGCGCCGGTCACGGCAACGCTGACCAAAAACAGCGCTCGGTTCGTGGGTTTAGCGAGCTTATCCATCGGGTCCTCCCGCGGTCAAAGTCGACATAGATACGTTTTATTGTAGAGCGAGTGTAGCCCAGTCAAGCCAACCGTCTGCGCTGCAAACGGAGCCACCGGGAACCACGGCGGGACAGGCTCAAGGCTTATCCGTTGATAATTGATGCGATTTCGCACAGATCCTCGGCAAAGTAAATGCCTTGCTGGCGCTGCGGGCTCGATAAACCCTTATCAATCATGTGCCCGAGCAGCGCCTTAAGATCGTTGTAGTAACCCCCGAGGTTGTACAAGATGCACGGCGCATCCAAATGCCCCAACGATACCGCGGACATAACCTCGGCAATCTCCTCGAGCGTGCCCGTGCCGCCCGGAAAGGCAATGAACGCATCGCCGAGCTCGATCATCTTTGCCTTACGCTCTGCCATATCACTCGTCACGATAAGGTCGTCGATTCCGTCGTGCTGAAACTCAGCCTCGATAAAAAAGCTCGGCTCCACACCCGTCACATGTCCGCCGGCATCGAGCACGCTATCGGCGAGCGCACCCATCAGACCCGACTTGGACCCGCCGTACACGAGCGCGTGCCCGTTAGCGCCGATCCAGTTACCCAGCTCCTGCACCGCGGACAGAAACGCCGGGTCATTGCCGGCACTGGCACCCAGGTACACGGTGATATTCATATTCAGTCCCCCTCATTGTGACGCGCGACGCCAGCTCTAGCGTTGGCGGCGCCGATATTCGCGCACGCGGCGCGACAGATCGGCGAGCTGGTCGCGATCGAGCTCTTCCAAATGCTCAAGATCGTCTATAAAGCGCGCCATGGTGTCCTTTTGACGCATCTTGATGAGCGTATTGCAGTAGTTCACCGCCACGCCCGTGAGCATGGCGATGTAGAAGATGCTAATAACGCTCAAGACGACGGTAATAGCGCGGGCAACCGGTGTTTCGGCCGGAATGTCGCCAAAGCCGATGGTCGAGACCGTCTCAAAGCTAAACCAAAGTCCATCGCCAAAGGTGAGGGTCGTAGGCTCGGACAGCCAGACGGCCGTCGAGCACAGCAGGTAAAAGATAAGAAACAAGCCCGTGATGCGCGCAAAGCCAGCCTGTCGCAGCACATCGGCAAGCGTCCTCAACTTGTTCATCGCGATCCCTTTTCCCAGACGCCCCAATCAGTTCGCTCGGTATTGTCCCACAACCGGCAGTTAGGGACGTTCCTTTTGTGCCGGCAGAAAGGGACTATCCCCAACTGCCGGGCGAGACCGTCTAGCGGTGCTGCTGCCGACTGGGCAGGCGGAGCTGGTATTCTTATGCGGTAATGTCTCGATTCGTTAGGATTGCATGTGAGAGCTGCCACTGTCCTTCGTTCAGTTATATGTCGCGCTCTGGTCGTTGCGCTTACCGCGCTCACCGTACTGAGCGCCGTCGCGCCCGCCCCCGCCTTTGCCGCCGACTCCGATCAGCAAGTCAAAACGGTCCGCGTCGGCTGGCTCGTCAACAACGAGGGCTTCCAGGACGGCACTCCCGGCGAGCGTCTCTCGGGATGGGGCTACGAGTACCTCCAGACCCTGTCGTACTACACGCCCGGCTGGCGGTACGAATACGTCACCGGCACCTTCACCGAGCTTATGGACATGCTCGAGGCGGGCGAGATCGACCTCATGCCCAACATCTCCTACTCCGAGGAACGCGCCCAAAAGCTGCTCTTTTCCTCGAACCCCGAGGGCACCGAACGCTACTACATCTACGCCAGGCCCGATCGCGACGATCTGGCCAAGGGTGACCCCCAAGCGCTCCAGGGCCTTACCATCGGCTACAACCCCGGCGTTATGCAAACCTTCGTTGGCCAGCAGTGGCTCACCAACGAAGGAATCGCCTGCACATACAGGGAGTATGACGGAGACTCCGTTCTCTTTGACGCGCTCGCAAACAACGAGGTCGATGCCGTCATCATGAATGACACGATCTCGTCGCCCAGTGCCTCCCCCATGTTCTACATTGGTTCGAACGACTACTATTTTGCCGTTCCCAAAAGCCGCCCCGACCTGTTGGACGACATCAATGCCGCCATGACGGCAATCGCCCGCGTCAACCCACGCCATATCGACGAAGTCAAATCTAACTACTCGGCCCAAAACAGCGGTTCATCATCGCTCAACGGTCCCGAACGTTCCTGGCTCAAAGCAAATGACAGCACCATCACGCTCGGCTACATTACAGGCAAACTCCCCTACTGTAACGAAGACGAAGACGGCGAAATGGAAGGTTCGCTCGCATCGCTTGCGACGACGCTGCACGATAAATTTGGCATTACGGTCAAAACCGTCGCCTTTGATAGCTACAAGATGATGTCAAAGGCCCTGTCAAAGGGAAGCATAGACGTTGCGCTGCCGGTATACCGAGATTACTGGTTTGCCGAGCAAACAGGCGTTGTGCAGTCGGTATCGTTGGGGACCATGTCCCTCACTGCCATCCACACCGGCAGCAACCTGAACAAAGCCTCCAGAACATCGCCTGCACCAAATCATCGTTTATCAACAAAAATGCACTTGAAAGTCTGTTCCCCACAGCGACCGTGACCGAATACCAATCCGGCGATGAAGTGTTCGACGCCCTCAGGAAGGGAACGGCGCACTGCATCGTCGCTCCCAGTTCACGCGTAAAAACCATTGGCGACCGTCATGATCTCGAGGGCTACGAGACGGTCGAGCTCCCTGGCACCTGTGAGCTCTCGTGCTGGATTTCGCGCGGAAAGCCCGAGCTGTTGGGAATCATCAACAAGGGCATCATCAATGCCGGAGAATCGCTCTCCGCAAGCAATTACTCCTCCACGTCGTACACAGCCCAGGAATCCGACACGCTTCGATTCCTTTATCGCAACCGCGCCGCTATTGCCGCTGCCCTCATCGGTGTGTTGTCGGTCGGCATCGTCCTGCTCATCTGGACGCTCGTGCGCGCTCGAACCGAGCGCAAAAAAGCCGACGCCGCCAACGCCGCTAAGACGGCATTCCTCACGCGTATGAGCCACGACATCCGCACGCCACTCAACGGCATCCTGGGTCTTATCGAAATTGAGGAATTGAAAGACGGCGACATGCAGGCCGCCCGCGAAAGCCGCGCCAAGGCGCGTGTTGCCGCCAATCACCTACTCTCGCTGATCAACGACATCCTCGAGATGGGCAAAATCGAAGACCGCAAGCTAACTCTGGAACATGCGCCTTTTAACCTCAAAGAGCTCTGTGACGATACGCTGGTGCTGTGCAAGCTCCGCGCATCCGATAACGGCATCACAATGCAGGACAATAGTCTGCCGTACGCCACGGGGCCATACATGATCGGCAGTCCCACCCATATCCGGCAGATCATAATCAACCTGTTAGACAACAGCATTAAGTACAACAAGCACGGCGGCTCCGTCACCTTTAGTTCAAAGACCAAGCCACTCGATGATGGGCGCGCACTCTTTTGCTTTAGCGTTTCGGATACCGGCATTGGCATGGCTCCCGAGTTTTTAAAGCATATCTATGAACCGTTTGCCCAAGAAGGTGACGATGCGCGCAGCAAGTTCCAAGGAACCGGCATGGGCATGCCAATCGTCAAGTCGCTTATTGAACTGATGGGCGGTACGATTGAGATTTTGAGTGAGGTTGGCGTGGGGAGTACGTTCAACGTCCAGATTCCGCTCGATATCGACAAGAACCCTCAGGCGCGGGCAGATACGGTCGAGAGGGTGCTCGACTGCTCGCTCGCCGACATGAACGTGCTGCTCGCCGAAGACAACGAATTGAATGCCGAGATTGCCCAGGCGCTGCTCGAAAGCGAAGGCATTGTCGTAACTCGCGCCGCCGATGGCAACGAAGCGGTCGACCTATACGTTGGCCGTCCCGCCGGCAGCTTCGATGCGATTCTGATGGACATCATGATGCCAGGCATGGACGGCTATGAGGCAACCCGCGCGATTCGTCTGAGTGAGAAGGTCGATGCAGCCGATATCCCCATCATCGCGCTCACCGCCAATGCCTTTGCCGAGGACGCCAAGGCGGCACACGACGCCGGTATGAACGCCCATCTGTCCAAACCGCTCGACTTTAACAAGCTCAAAAACATGCTCGCCCGCATCAAGAAATACGGAGCTGTTTCGCTATAGTTTGTGCTCAACCACCATACGCAGCAGAAAGGAAGCCAATGATGTTTAGGCCCTTACGTCGAAAGAAACGCGCCATCACTGACGAGGAAGCGCGCAAGTTGCTCGCCACCTGCAAGCGCGGCGTCTTTGCCGTCAACGGCGATGATGGCTACCCCTATGCCATTCCCGTCAACTACTTCTTTGACGCCGAGCACGACAAGATTTATTTCCATGGCGCCAAAGCCGGCCACAAGGTCGACGCACTCAAACGCGATGACAAGATCTGCTTTACCGTTTACGGCAACGAGTGGTACAAGGACGGTGACTGGGCTCCCTACGTTATGAGTACTGTGGTCTTTGGCCGCTGTCGCCTGGTTGATGAGGCGCCTGCATTCATCGAGGACAAAGTCCGCCAGCTCGCGCTTAAGTACTACCCTTCTGCCGAAGAAGTCGAGGAGGAAATCGCCAAGGACATTAAGGGCGTCCAGCTCTACGAGATTACGATTGAGCATCTCTGCGGTAAGCAGATTCAGGAAAAATAAACCTCCGCAGCAGGTCTGCGCCCAATGGTTACAGATGCCTTACCACACGGGGCCTTCCAGCCGACTTGGCAGAAGGCCCCGCATGCAGGGCACACTTACCGTGCATTAAAAACGTAACGGTCTAGGCGGTCGCACGCTTCCCTTATGCGCGAAAGCGGCAGCGCCAGATTCACGCGAATGTAGCAGGGCCCGTGGAACGGGCGGCCGTCCTGATACCCCACGCCCACGCGCGCCCCCTCGTCGAGCAACCACTGAATATCGCGGCCATGCTCGCGGCACCACTCGGTGCAGTCCAGAAACACCATGTACGTGCCCTGCGGACGCGAATAGGACACGCCCCCAAAATGCTCGTCCACGTAATCGCAGAAGTACTCGATATTGCCGGCAAGCACCTGGTTGAGCTCGTCCACCCACTCGTAGCCTTGCGGCTGGTAGGCACCGATAAGCGCATGCATGGAGAGGACATTCATCTCGTTGTAGTGGGTCTTGTTAGACACAGCGCATATGCGGTCGCGCAGCGTCTCGTTGTAGATAATGTGGTAGCTGCCGACCAAGCCGGCCAGGTTGAACGTCTTGCTGGGCGCGTAGAGGGCAACCGTACGCATGCGGGCATCCTCGCTCACCGACTGCGTCGGGATATGCTTGTGCCCCGGCAGGATGATATCGGACCAAATCTCGTCCGAGATCACCACGCAATCGTGCTGGCGATAGATGTCCATGGCGCGCTCGATCTCGTCGCGCTCCCATACGCGGCCGCAGGGATTGTGCGGCGAGCAGAACACCGCGGCATGGATGTGGTTTTGGGCGAGCTTGTGCTCCATGTCCTCAAAGTCCATACGCCACACGCCTTGATCGTCGAGCTTAAGCGGGCTGTGGACAATACGATAGCCCGCGGCTTCGATGGATTTGGTAAAGCCGATGTAGGTGGGGCTATGGACCAGCACCGCATCGCCCGGCTGGACATACGCGCGCAACGTCGACACGACACCGCCCAGCACGCCGTTTTCGTAGCCGATATGCTCCGGTGCCAAGCCCTCAACGCCATTGCGGCGCCTCTGCCATTCGATGATGCGATCGAAATACTCGGGACGCGGATTGAAGTAGCCAAACATGGAGTGCTGAGCGCGCTTGATGATGTACTCCTGGACCGTGGGCACCGTGGCAAAATTCATGTCGGCCACCCACATGGGGATGCGGTCGAAGCCCTCGTCGGGTGCGTTCGGAGCCATGCCGGGGATCTCGCCCCAAGAGTCAACGGCGATGGAGTCCATGCCGTGGCGGTCGATGATTGAAGTGAAGTCATATTTCATGCTGGACTCCCGTGCAGAGCGGAATGATTCGGTAGGCGTTATTGTCCACCAGCGTGGGCGGTTTTGGCGCGGGGTTTGGCGCTTAATTTGACGGGTGCGGACGAATGGCCGGTTAGTCTCGCGCGTCGTTGACGGCGACTACGGTTAGCTGGGTTTCATCGACCGTAAACGATATGTCGAGCCCGGCGAAGGCCAGATGATAGACGCGGTTCGGCTCGTGCTTGCTGCCTGCGCGGCGCGGGTCTTGGCGCAGAACCTCGACCAGGCCGGGGAGCTTTGTGGGCGGGACCATATCCTGCAGCGTCTGCGGGAACTCGATGTCGAGCTCTTGCCACGGAGCATCCTCAATCCAGCCGCCGGTCGCATCCGGGTGACAGTCCGCAAACGGAATGTAGGGCTTAATGTCGTAGATGGGCGTGCCGTCGCGCAGATCGGCCCCCAGCACATGGATGATGGGGCCATCGTCGGTAAGCTCCACGCGGTCGAGCTTAACGCAGGTGAGCCCGATGGGATTAGGGCGAAACGGACTGCGCGTGGCAAAGACACCCACGCGCTCGGCTCCGCCCAGACGCGGCGGACGCACGGTCTTCGACCACTTGACGTTGGTGCCAGACCTGTCCTGCGACTTGGCATCGGTAGCTATGTCCTTAGCCGTGCCGCCGGGCGTTCCGTTTTCGAAGCGCCACAGCAGCCATAGGTGAGAGAAGGAGTCCAGGCCCTCAACCGCCGCATTGGAGGCAAATTCCGGCTCAAAGACGATGCGTCCCTGCAGATGGGGCGCCAAAAAGCTGTTGCGCGGAATGCCGAACTTCTGCGGCAGGTCGGTATGTATGTGTGCAATAGGTTCCATGCCGGTCATTGTACGGCATGGAGGCGTGGGGCGTCGCGCGCAATTCTTCGCCACGGTCTCCCGTCGTGCAACCAACGGTTGCTTGGAAGGGCGCCTGCCGCCGCGTATGCTTAAGCCATCAACCAGCAGAAAGGAGCCGCTATGGCCTTTGCGGAAAAGCTCATCGCTGTCCGTCGCGCCCATCGCCTTACCCAAGAGCAGCTCGCCGCCAAGCTCTTCGTCACACGCCAAGCCGTCAGCCGCTGGGAACGCGGCGAGGTCACACCGGGCATCGACATGATGAAGCTCATTGCCGCCGTGACCGGCGAGCCACTGTCTCATCTGCTCGAAATGCCCGAGCATTATTGCCAGAGCTGCGGCATGCTGCTCACGCCCGACGACTGTGGCACCGATGCCTCAGGCACCGCGACCGATCATTACTGCAAGTGGTGCTACGACCACGGCCAGTACGCCTACGACACCACGATGGAGGCAATGATCGAAGACTGTGCCCCGCGGCTGGCACAAAACACCGGCATGTCGCTCGACGAAGCCGTCTCGCTCATGGGCGCCGTCCTGCCGCAACTGGAGCGCTGGCGCACCGTGCAGGAAAACGAGGAACGCTACGGCGCCGAGGCTCGGGCGCGCTATGGCGATGAGGCTATCGATGCAGCAAACGAAGCGCTGCTGGACATGGATCCTCAGACATGGAACGACATGAAGGAACTTGAACGCGCTATTTTGGGTCAGCTCTCGATTGCCATGGACGATGGCAAACCGGAAGGCAGCGAGGCTCGCAAGCTCGTCGCGATGCATCGCCGTTGGATAGCTCTCAACTGGGGCAGCGAGCCCCAAGACGAGGCGTACTTGGGGCTCGCCCATGGCTATCTTGCCGATCAGCGCTTTGTTGACTACTACGACAAGCCCTGCGGCACCGGAGCCACGGCGTTTCTAGTCCAGGCCATCGAGTCGTCGTTGACGCGCGCATAGACCGCGGCGGCTTTGGGTATTTCAATCAAAACCGCAACCGATTGGAGACCTATGGCTACTAATCATGAGCTCGCACTGTACGTTATGACCGGCTGCCCGTATTGCATAAAAGTCAAGCGATTCCTTGCCGATAACGGCGTAACCATTCCCGAGCGCAATATCTCGACCGATACCGAAGCCGAGCAGACACTCATCGCCGTCGGCGGAAAACGCCAGGTTCCCTGCCTGTTCATCGACGGCAAACCACTCTACGAATCGAGCGACATCATCGCGTGGGTGCAGGAAAACCTGCTCTAGTACGCACGCTCTGTCCGTCCAGGGCCCCAACCCATACGACCCAAACATGTACACCAGCATCCAAAGTCGACATTTTTCGACATCTTTGGATGCTGGCGTACAGCTTTTTGGTAGTCATGGACGCTCTTGGCCGGCTAATTGTTTGAGGAGACCTTTGGATTATGGCTGTTTGACGCCTCTGGAAAGGTTTCCGAGAGGGCTGTGGTCAAAAAAGGGCAAATATGAGTACTGCTACCTGTTTAGTAGCAGCGATTTTGATCACTTCAGGAACTATTCAACGTTCCACTCGTCCGCAGACGACGTTATTTCTCCTCATATGTTCAATAAAAGTAGCTCTTAATGGGAACAAATCTCATCAGGAGCTACAATTTATAGCAAATAAATGCAACCATAATGGCAACAGTACTCATATTTGCCCTTTTTTGACCACGACCCTCCAGAATAGTCGCTGAGAGCGACACTAAATGACAAAATCCGACACTTGAACGTTCTTATATGAGTAGCCATTGAAGGACACCTAACGACTACTCCCATTCGCGACACACTGTGTCGCGAATTAAGCTGGCCCCATTACCGAAGACCAGTGAGAGCTCCTGCCCAGAATCTCAATAGCTTAATAAAGGGCTCCCCTCCGGAAGTTCAATGAGCATCCAAATTCCAAGCTGAAAAGCAAAGGAGTATCGAAGCCGTCAATGCTCATTTCCTATCGAACAGGCAGGTCAAAACAAGCTAATTAGCCCGATGAACTGCTTGTATCTTTGTCTACAAAATTGTATACAAAAAGAGAATCCGAGAACCGGCGCTCGACATTATGTCGATCGATAGGAGGCGCCATGGATGCTAAGCAGCTCGAAAAGATGATGGGGTTTGCTCCCGGAGAGTTGAAGAAAGCCGCGGAAGCCTACGAAAAAGATGAGTGGCCGAAAAGTCGCACCATCAAGCTGGGAAGACCGCCGATCTCTGATGAGCCAAGCGTTGTTTTATCGGCACGTGTGGGTGAATCGGTTCTTGATGCGTTTGACGAAAAAGCCAAACGCCATGGGCAAACACGCACGGAGCGGCTCAGAGAGCTCATTACACTTGATGCACTGATTGCCTAGGCCCGCTCCCCCGTCGGACCCAAACATGTACACCAGCATCCAAAGTCGACATTTTTCGACATCTTTGGATGCTGGTGTACAGCTTTTTGCTACATAGTCGTTGGGGACGTCCTTAAATGACCAGTCGTTAAAGAACGCCCCCGATGACTAGTTAGCCGTGGAAGCGAGCTGTGGGTGCAAGCGGCTGTTCACGAAAGACGCGCTCGACGGCAGCGCGGTATTCGTCGACCTTTTTGGTCTTGCGTACGATCTTGTGGACGGTAGCGGGATCAGCGAAAGCGCACTTGGCGTAGAACCACCACTCCTTCATGCGGAAGACCGCATTGCCGCCAATCTCTTCTGCATATGCCGCAAACAGCGTGTCGTGGAAGCGCTGCAGCTCAGCAGCCGTTGCAGCAGGGCCGCCCTTGACCATGCGAGCCAGAGCGGGGTTCGCGAGCAGGCCACGCCCCAACATCACATGGCGCGTGCCGGGATAGGCCTCCACCAGCGCGTCCATATCCTCAAGATCAAAAATGTCACCGTTATAGGCCACGGGGAACGGCGCACGCTCCAGCGTCTCGCCATAAAACTCTTTGCGCGGAGAGCCCGTATAGCGGTCCTTCTGTACGCGCGGATGCACGATCAGCTCTGCCAACGGCATGCGGCAATACAGATCGAGCACGCGCTCGTATTCGTCGTCATTCTCCAGCCCCAGCCTGGTCTTTACCGACACCGGCAACGGCGACCGCTCGCACACATCGCTTAAGAACGCCTCGAGCTCGTCGAGATTGCGCAAGAAACCCGAGCCCTTGCCCTTGGCGACAACCGTTCCCGAAGGGCAACCCAGGTTGAGATTGACCTCGCGGTAGCCCATGTCGGCGAGCACCTTTGCCGCCCACACAAACTCGTCCGCGTTCTTGGACATCAGCTGAGGCACCACGTTGAGCCCCTGGTTATTGGCAGGATCGATCTCCTTAAACGCCTTGCCGCCAAAGCGGTTTCCCACCCGCGGCGGCGGCAAAAACGGCGTGTAATAGCAATCGAGCGCACCGAAGCACTCCGCATGCACGCGACGGAACACATGCCCGGTAATCCCCTCCATAGGGGCCAGCGAAAGGATCATCTACTCTTCTCTCATATCAACACAACAAAGGGACTGTCCCTTTGTCACATTATTCGGAGCGCAGGGCTTCGACGGGGTCCTTCTTGGATGCGCTGCGAGCAGGCAGCAGGCCGGCAACGACCGTCAACAGCACCGAAATTGCAATGAGTACCAGCGCATCCTGCACGGGCAGGCTCATCAGGTTGGGAACCTGTTTGACCGCAAGTGCCCAGGCATTGACCGGGAAACTCACGAGCACCACGACGACAATGGCAAAGACGCCGGCAATGAGGCCCTCGATAAAGGTCTCGGCGTTGAACACGTTTGCCACGTTACGCTTCGACGCGCCGATCGCGCGCAGAATGCCAATCTCCTTTTTGCGCTCCAGCACGCTGATGTAGGTGATGATGCCGATCATGATGGAGCTCACCACCAGGCTGATACTCACGAATGCGATGAGCACCAAGCTGATGGTGTTCACGATGTCGGTCACCGAACCCATGATGATGCCCATGTAGTCTGTGTACGAAATTGCCCGATCATCGTGGCCAGCGGCTTTGACCTGCTTG
This sequence comes from uncultured Collinsella sp., assembly GCA_958435945.1. Lineage (GTDB taxonomy): Bacteria > Actinomycetota > Coriobacteriia > Coriobacteriales > Coriobacteriaceae > Collinsella. The sequence continues at coordinate 36,971 of CAUBIC010000017.1, forward strand.
TTGTACGCATCGATGTGATCGAGCACGCGCTCCTTGGCCTCAAAGTCACGCGGGAAAATCTTGACTGAGATGGGGTCTGCCTCGTCCGCATAGCCCAACGTGGTCAGATTGTTGTCGTAGGTGAGCTTCGACGCCTTCGCATAGCTCATCATGAGCGAGCTCAGGTCCTCGGCGTCCATGTTGAAGTGGATGGCATGAGCAAAGGCGCTCGCATCCACGCGCATGGCGCTCGCCAGGTTAGCAAAACTCGAAGACATCTGCGTCGCCACCTGGTCCATAAGCCCTGCCGCGCCCGCCTTGAGCTGGGATGATACCGTCGACGCTATCTGCTCGCTGATTGCCTTCATCACCTGATCCATAGCCTGCTGCAGATACGGAGCCAGCTGCTTTTGCACATAGTCGCTCATCGCCTGCTGCAGACGCTCGGCCAGGGCATCGCCGCCGAGCGCTTTGAGCTGGGCCAGGATTTGCTGAGCTGTGTCATCATTCTCAAGATACGTCGAGAATGCGGCAGAGAGCTTTGACGCGTCCTTAAGATCTTCGGGCGACAGCGCCTTAAACTGATCAGACTGCAAAAAGCCCTCAAACAGCTGGTTGGCTAGTGTTCCCACCTGCTGCATTTGCTCGGGCGTGAGTTCCAGACCGTCAAAGATACCCGAGAAATCTGGGGTTGGCGCTTTTGCCATGATGTCGCTGAAGTCGATGTCCTTGCCAACGCCCGAAAGGTCAATGTCCAGCCCGGACAAGTCAAGACCCGACAGGTCCATACCGCCGGCCGCACCCGAAAGTGCAGACGTATCGAACGAGAACGCGCTCTTGAGCGCCGCCTCGTCCACACTGAACATGCTGCCCAGATCCACGCCTTGCTTGGCCTCGCCTTGCAGTTCGTCGAAGGTTTTGCCCGTAAAGACATCCGTCTCGGGGTGGGCGAGTTGCTCCTGCACAATCTGCGAATCGGCGGCGCGCTCCATAAGCTGGCGAGTCAGTGCATGCGTATAGGCAATGCCCGGGGTCAATGCGCTCGCGTTGGCCGTCTCGTTAGGTCGCACCACGCCCACAATGCGCACGTCAATACCGTCGGCAACCTTGGCCGTCATAAAGTCGGCATCGTCGGACATGTCAGTCCACATGCCGGTCTCTTCGTTTTTGCGATAGGCATCGGCCGGCGACAACACCTTAAACGTCGTGGACAGCGCATCGTCGTAGGTAAAGTCGGCGCCGGTCTCGAGCGTCTCGATCTTGCCGTCGGCCGCCATGGCGCTGTTAACCAGGTCGTTGAGCTCATCGATATCCAGCGCACCGATGCTGTAGAGCGTGTAATCGCCCACCGTGCCGCGGCTCGAAAGCACCATCACGGCTTCGCTGGCAGACGTAGGCCAATGCCCCGCCACGACATCGTACTGGCTGTCGAGCAAGCTCTGGTCGTCAATCATCTCGTTAAAGACCGAGGTTCCCATGGACTCCATGCTCACCGTTGCTGCCGAGCTCGCGCCGCCGCTCATGGCCTCGGTCATGGCGTTGGGAACAAGCCGAACGGGTTTCTCGTCACCCTTACACGCACGATAGACAACCGGCGATACACCGTAGCCGTACTGGATGGCGTTGACTTCTTTATCGATGCCGTCGCCACCGGCATCGAGCCATGCCTTAAAGCTCGTCATGTCGTTGGACTTAACACTCGCAAACATATCCTTTACGGCCGTGACCATAGGAATCTTATCGGTTCCCTTAGCCTTGCCGCCGGCGCTATCGTCGGACGAATCCACGTTTTCAGGCGAGTCATCATCCGCAGCCCCCTGCCCACCCATCATGGACGACAGGTCGTAATCCTGCTTGGAAATGGTGAGTGGGTAACTCGAGAGCGTATCCTCCTCGACCTTTTTGATGTAGCCGTTTACGCCATTGGACAGCGCCAGAATCGCCGCAATACCGATAATGCCAATCGAGCCCGCAAAGGCAGTCATGGCCGTACGGCCCTTCTTGGTCATAAGGTTTCGGGCAGAAAGCCCCAGCGCCGTTACAAAGCTCATCGAGGTTTTGCGCGTAGGCTTGGCCTCACGGCGCGTGGCGTCGGCGACATCGAAAGGGTCGGAATCGTCGGTGATCTTACCGTCCGCCAGGTTAACGATGCGCGTGGCGTACTGGTACGCCAGCTCGGGATTGTGCGTGACCATGATGACCAGGCGGTCGCGCGCCACGTCCTTGAGCAGATCCATGACCTGCACGGATGTCGTTGAGTCCAGGGCGCCGGTCGGCTCGTCTGCCAGCACAATCTCGGGATCGTTGATCAGGGCGCGGGCAATGGCCACGCGCTGCATCTGCCCGCCCGAAAGCTGGCTCGGGCGCTTGTTAACGTGCTCGCCCAGGCCGACTTTCTCCAACGCCTCGCGCGCACGTTGACGGCGCTCGACATGCCCCACGCCCGTGAGCGTGAGCGCCAGCTCCACGTTTTCCAAAATGGTCTGGTGCGGAATGAGGTTATAGCTTTGGAACACAAAGCCGATGCGGTTGTTGCGGTAGGCATCCCAATCGCGATCGTGAAAATCCTTGGTCGAAATACCGTCGATCAGTAGGTCGCCCGAGTCAAAGTGGTCGAGTCCGCCAATAACGTTGAGCATCGTAGTTTTACCCGAGCCCGAGGGACCCAGAATGGCTACGAACTCGTTATCGCGAAAAGCCAGGCTTACGCTGTCGAGCGCCACCTGGGTAAACGACTGCGTAACGTACCTTTTGCAAATTCCTTTGAGCTCCAACATGGACGGCAACCTCTCCCACGCGGGCGCACTCGCCCGCTCTCCCCCGCCGTTCGTATTCGACGCGTTTGTCCTACTCTATCCCCATTTTCTGCCGGCGCCAGTGAGGAATGCAACGAAGCGCGCCAAAAAACGAACGGGACGGAGCCCAAAAGAAGAGGTCCCGAGCGGGACCTCTATATGGTGGAGCTTATCTTGAAAGGTAGCGGACTACTTCGCACGGCGGCGCACGATCCTCGCCATGCCTTACGTGTTTTCTACTGCTCGCTATTCGCAATCGCCTGGTCGATAAGTTTGTTGAGTGCTGCGCGCTGCTCGGCGGAGCTGATGGCTCCCACGATGGGATCCCCTACGATGTTGCCATTCTGATCGATGACATACGTTGTCGGGAACGAGAACAAATTTGACGTAAACTTACCGGCCTCGCTATCCGACTTGAACCAGATGTTCTTATATGTCACGCCCTTCTTGCTCAGCACATCCTTGGCATCTGCAATCTCGCCCTTGTTGCCATCGAGCGTAAAGGAATTGACGCCCACGACCTGCCCGCCCTTCTTGGCAAGCTCCTTATTCAGGTCTTCAAGGTCGCCCAACTCACCCACGCACGGCTTGCAAGTGGTGAACCAGAAGTTCATGACGGTGACCTTGTTCTTAGAGAACAGCTCGTCGCTGTTCACGTCGTTGCCATCCAGGTCTTTGCCCGTAAAGCTAGGGAACTTCGTCGCCTCGTTCGAAGCATTGGCACCAGCCGTCATGCCAGCGGCCGAAGCGTCGACGCTCTCGCCTTCGCTCGGCGTGCTTCCACAGCCGGGGAACTCCTTCTCCAAGCTCTCGAGCTTGTCCTCGATCTCCTTGATCTGCTGTGCACCGGCCTTGAGCGTCTTAAGCTCATCCGCCGTGAACTCATCCTTGGCGCCGTCGATGGTCTTGAGCAGGAAATCGCCGTAATTGCTGCCATCCTCAATCATTGCCGAGTCTTTATTTGCCGCATTGAATACCTTTTCCCACAGCGCGTTATCACTCGAAAAGATATCGTTCTCCTTCTGCATGAGTTTTGCATACAACTCGGCGGCCTCGTCGGCATTGGTCGGCTTCTGCGCAGTGAGTTCTGCGATCTTAGAATCGGAGCCCGCAGATTCGCTCGCATTGCCGCCAGGTGCCGAGCACGCCACAAGACACAAGGCCAGCACCGGCACCATAAACAGGGCCGCAATCTTAGAAAGCTTCATAGTCATTCCTCCGTTTTGTCGAAGCTTGTTTACTTTTTATCGGCGGTCAAGGGAAGCTTTTCCGCCGACACATCCAGGCCATAGCGATAGCTGATGGCATCGACAGGACAGGCCCCGATGCACTTTCCGCACCGGATACATTCGGCATGATTGGGCGCGCGGACCACATCAACGTCCATCTGACAAACCTTTGAGCACTTGCCGCACGAGACACATTTGCATGCATCGACCCGGATCCCCAGTAGGGACACCCTATTCATGAGCGCATAGAATGCGCCGAGTGGACAAATCCATTTGCAGAAGGGGCGGTAGAACAAAACGCTCAGCACTACCACGGCAATGAGAACGGCAAGTTTCCAAGTAAAGAGATGTCCCAACGCAGATCGAATGCCGGCATTGGCGATGGCCAGCGGAATGGCGCCCTCGAGCACACCCTGTGGACAGATGTACTTACAAAAGAACGGGTCGCCCATGCCCACGTCGTTAACCACCAGCACAGGCAGCAATACCACGGCAAACAGCAGCACGACGTACTTGATGTACGTGAGCGGCTTGAGCTTTTTCGTGGAGAACTTTTTGCCGGGAATCTTATGAAGCAGCTCCTGCAGCCAGCCAAACGGGCACAAAAACCCGCATACAAAACGTCCCAGCAGCACGCCGAGCAAAATGAGCGTACCGGTAACATAGTAAGAAAAGTTGAACTTGGATGAACCTACCACCGACTGGAACGACCCGATGGGGCACGCACCCGATGCCGCGGGGCACGAATAGCAATTAAGTCCAGGTACGCAGACTGTTTTTCCCGCGCCCTGATAGATGCTTCCTTTGGCAAAGTTTGGCAGGTGAATGTTGGTAATAAGTGTTGCCGCCGCCTGAATGAATCCGCGAAATTGGGCCAAAACATGCGACGCAGTGTTTTCTCTTTTATCCAATTCCGATACACTCCAAGCACAGCCTAATCGCTTTGGCCAGCACGGCATCCGCCTCGCCACGCATAACGCCAAAGCACACCATGGCAATTCCGACGATCAACAAAGCGACCTGTACCACGGGTTTTACCGCTTTGAACAACCCAACCACTCCTTTCGTTACGCGACCATTGGACCATATCGACTATAAAATCCGTGTTAAGCGCGATTTGGAATGTGCAAGGAGACTGTTATGCGTATTTTGATCGTCGAGGACGAGCGAGCACTATGCGCCACGATCGCACGCAGTTTGCGAAACTTGGCGTACAGCGTCGACTGCTGCCACGATGGACGGGAGGCGCTCGACCTGCTGGGCGTCGAAGTCTTTGACCTCGTGGTACTCGACCTCAATCTTCCCCATGTCGACGGCATGACCGTGCTCGGGGAACTTAGGAAAACCGATTGCGAGACCAAGGTACTGATTCTGTCCGCGCGTGGCGAAGTGTCCGATAAAGTCGCCGGACTCGATGCCGGCGCCAACGATTACCTTACCAAGCCGTTTCATCTGGACGAACTTGCGGCAAGGATCCGCAGCCTTACCCTCAGGCGCTTCGCACAAAGCGACATAGTATTAACCTGCGGAAAGCTCAGCTTTGACACCAAGGCACGCATCGCTTCCGTGGACAGCGAGGCCCTATCTCTTACGCGCAAGGAAACGGGAATCTTGGAATACCTGATGCTTAATCAGGGGCGACCGGTAAGCCAAGAGGAGCTTATCGAGCACGTTTGGGATAGCACCGTGAACAGCTTTAGCAACGCAACCCGCGTTCACATCTCGTCGCTCCGAAAAAAGTTGCGCGCCGCTTTGGGATACGACCCGATTCGCAATCGGATTGGAGAGGGCTACGTTATGGAGGATAGCGAATGAAAAGGCTTTCGCTGCAATGGCGCATAACGATCATGACGGCACTGCTGACGTGTGCGGCGTGCGTGCTGACGAACTGCCTGGTCGGCTATACGGGCATGCGCTATATGGAAGCCATCGGCAGTGACATCTCGGCCTTTAACGCAACTGGCGAAGATTCGCCCCAGGCGTTCGACCCAACGAAAGCGACCCTCGATGACGAGGTCACGATCGTCGTAAACGACGCACAGGAGTCTTTTGGCACGACAGCCTGGCGCATCACGGCTGGAGTCACACTCCTTGGCGGCGTGCTGGCATACTTTGTGAGCGGCCGTGCACTCAAACCGCTGCGGGCTTTTGCAGCCCAGGTTGAGCGCGTGCAGCCTGACAACCTAAGCGAAATTAAGCTCAGCAAAGATGTACCCACCGAACTACAGCGATGCAGCGCCTCCTTCAACGACATGATTGTCCGACTCGACGAAGGTTTCTCCGCGCAGCGTCAATTTACCGGCAACGCCGCGCACGAGCTGCGAACCCCGCTCGCCCTTATGCAGGCACAGATCGAACTGTTTGTCTCCGAGCGCTCCAACTTACAACCCGAAACAGCCGAGTTGCTCGGCCTGCTACAAGAACAAACCGAGCGCATGTCTCGAATGACCAAGGTATTGCTCGAGATGAGTGAGCTCCGCAGCGTTCCTTGCGAGGACGATGTGGAACTTGGCCCCTTGTCCGAAGAGGTCCTCACCGATCTTGCACCACTTGCCGAAAATAGGGGCATAGCCCTCAACTGTGCTGGAGACGCTTTGACAATCGGAAGTGATACGCTCCTCTATCGGCTGGTGTTTAACCTGGCCGAAAACGCTATCCGCTATAGCCGCACCGACTCGAGCGTTACCGTCTCCATCTGCGACAACGACAGCCACGTGTTCCTGCGAGTCGAGGACCAGGGCCCAGGAATACCCAAGCAGTACCGAGAGAGCATCTTCCAGCCGTTCTTTCGTCTAGACAAATCCCGCAGCAGGGCATACGGCGGCGCAGGACTCGGGCTAGCGCTCGTTTGGGAGATTGCAGCGCTTCACAGTGGCACGGTAGAGGTCGAAGCAAGTTCCGAGAACGGGACCACCATGCTCGTAAGCCTTCCAAAACGATCCGCAGCGTCAACCGAACAGTAAAACGAAAGGGGTCCCGAGTAACAGGAGTACAATTGCTGCATTGTTGCCACCTGATGGGAGATGGAAGATGGACTGCGATGGCTACCTACGCGTTCCCATGCCGTTGATGTGCACCGCCTTTGTGCCAGGGCAGATTGACGCTGCGGTTGCAGGCATTTCCAACCCCGATTCGCGCGCCATCGCCACGGCAGAAGCGCTGTACTTTCGCGGACAGGCTACGCTCGCCGCCGAGACAGCACGCCCCTATCTTGACGCCACCGACCCCGCACTGCGCTATTCCGCATGTTTCATCTGCGGATACGCCAGTCTGTCGCTCAACCGTATCGCCGACGCCCGCCGGTGCCTTGCCGGCATCCTCGATATGCCGGCCGACGAGGAATCGCCCGCCATCCACGCCACGCATATCCTGTTCGCCTCGGCCGCGAGCGTCCTGCTGCACTTGCCTTCCCCGTATTCCGCCGAAGAGTTTTATCCACTTGCGGCGCATCTGCCCGAAGGCCTGCGCCTATTCGCCAGCTACGTGATGGCGCACGCCTTGTATCTGCGCGGCGAATACGGCCGCAGCCTGGGCATGGCGGAAAACGCCCTGATTATGAAACAGGGAAGCTATCCAATCTCGGAACTGTTCCTGCACCTGGCAGCTTCCATGGCATGCATGAGCCTCAAGGACATCGACACCGCAAAAACGCACTTCGGAGCCGCTTGGAACATTGCGCGCCCCGACGGCCTTATCGAGCTCATTGGCGAGCACCACGGCCTTTTGCAGGGGCTCATCGAGGCATGCCTAAAATCGCAATACCCTGACGATTTCGCACGCATCATCGAGATTACGTATCGATTCAGCTACGGCTGGCGGCGCATCCACAACCCCGATTCGGGCGAGGACGTGGCCGACGATTTAACGACCACGGAGTTCACCATGGCCATGCTCGCCTGCCGCGGATGGACCAACGCCGAAATCGCACGCCACATGGAAGTATCGCCGGGCACCGTTAAAAACCGCCTATCAGGAGTGTATGCCAAGCTTGGTATCGGAACTCGCGCCGAGCTGGTTGCCCACATGTTGCGCTAGCGGCAGACTGCCCGTCGTATCGAAAGCGCTCCGGGGGCCTGGCGCTTTCGCACGCTCAAATTGGACATTTTGGCCATCGAACGGCACTACCGCCACGGGGCACCTTCTCGCAAAATTGGATTATTTCCTCCGATATTTGCAGGATGGGAGCCCAAAAATGCTTGATCGCCGTTCGTTACTTATCGCCGGAGCATCCTCGCTGGCAGGCATTATGCTGCCTCGCGTGCCGGGCAGCGCAAACGCCTTCATACTGCCATTCGCCCCCACCGAGGCCTATGCCGACGAAGAAGACCCCTTCAAGGTGCTCGTTCTCTCGCGCACCATGTTCGGTGTGGTCGTGGTCGACGTCGCCAACAAGAATACGCCCATCACGGGGGCCCAGGTCACGCTCACATCGCGCTATGCCGCAGGCAAGCAGCTCACCGCCACTACCGACGACGAGGGTACGGCCATCTTTGAGGTCGCCCCTCTTTCGGAAGGCTACGTGGACGAGGCAACGCTTCTCGACGCGTACGACTTTAACGGCGGCATCTCCATCAGCATGAAAGGCTACCGCGATGTCGAGATTCCCCTCGCGCGTATCCAGGGTGGCACCGCCATAACCGCGCCCACGCGTCCGCTTTCCGACGGCGAGCCGTACTTTCGACAGCTCACGTTCAACGAATGGGACATCCAGTACGCCGATGCTACGTTCATGGCATTGCCGAAGGACGACACGGCAAACGAGCAGCCCGATACGCACGCCTTTACCGTGCAGGCACATCTGCCACAAGGTGGACAGGCAACGCTGCGCATCAACAAAGTGACGCCCGCCGCGGGCAGTTCACCCGAAACCGTCACGCAGATTGGCCAAGTCAAGGCCAGCGCATCGAGCGTGGATAATCTGGCGATGTTCACACTCGAAGACAAGTTCCTCGATGCAGCTTCGGGCCTTCTGGAAGAAGGGTGCAAGCTGCGCTTCGTCCTCGACTATCAGGGCAAAACCTACACGCTCTCCTCCCCCATGGCCGTTGTCACCGCGCCGGCCGCAAAGGCGGAATCAGGCTCGACCACCATCATTCCCACCACCATGGACCAAGAGATCACTCCGTTTGATTTCCCGGCGGCGTTTCCCGGCATCGGCGGCAATAAGTTCACGTGCTGGATGCCCTCGTTCCCCATTTTGTTCGATTTCTCGTTTGCCGGATACGTGCTGTTTGGCGGAGGATACAAGCCGGTCGGCTACATGAACGATTCGGGCAACCCTGATCCGGAATACTGGAAGAAGTCACCGCGCGAGTCGGGCGCCAAGCAAGCAAACCACTACCTCGACGAGATGGAGGGGAAGTGGAATCAGTACAAAAGCATGAGTGCCGGTTCGGGCACCGATCCAAGAAACACCAAGCTCCTTCGCCACCATTGCACGCTGCTGTTCACGATGGATATCGCCACACAGCTGTACGGCTCGCTCGCCTACGATTGGGTGGGCAAAACCTGGGGTAACAACAACGACCCCGCATACGGCAATATTAAGGCCCTCTTCCAGGTAAGAACCGACCTCAATTGGACCGAGCAGTTTACCCTAGGACCGGTGCCGTTTTTCCTAAACGTCAACCCCTGGGTGCTGGCGAAGCTGGCGCTCGCCGTGGGTGCCCACACGCACGGCAGCGGCGCGACATTTTTTAAAAACATTTCGCTCGACTATTCAAACACCTCGGGCTCATTCACCATCCAGATCGGGCTTGCCGTCACCTTTGGCGCCGGCGTTGCAGGCGTCGCTTCGTCTGCCGTGCGCGGCGCCGCATCCCTCACGCTGTTCATTGGGTACGAGAAGGCAGATGGACACCAGCTTCCGCGACTGCGCGTAGGTGCAGACGTCGATGTCGATGTGATACTCCAGTTCGTAATGTTCAAGTGGACCACCAAGGCTTGGTCGGGGTCGTGGCCCACACTCCTCGATTCGTGGAATATGTCGGTGAACAATGGCAACCAGTATGTGCTCCAGCGCTCTGAGCTCGCATTGGGTGGAGATACGCCTTACACGTTGGATGCCCGCTTCGGCACGCCCGGCAACATCGAGGCGGGCGGCGTGCCGCAATTTATCGCATCGGCCACCATCGTCACCAATGCCGAGCTGCTCGCACGTGCCGAAGTTAAGGCCACCGCAAGGAATGTCGCGCCTGTCGTGCGCGATTGGGAGCAAGCAGTCACGCGCATTGAGCTCGAGGCGGATGCAGAAAGCGACGACACGGGACAGATCGAGCACTTCGTCCACGCACTGATGGAAAACGACGAAAACGCCGCGCCGATGTATGAGTACACCTACATCGGTCAGGCAACGAACGCCGTTGCGGACCCCAACGCCAATTCTGCCGGCGTGTCGGAGGACGAGCGTGGCGGCATCAAACCCTCGAGCGACAACGTGCTGTTTGCTGGCGTGCTCAGCGAAGCCCACATGAAGCTGGCAATGATTGCCGACGTAGAATGCCTGTTCCGTATCGCCTCGGTGCGCTACGGCGACAATGGCCGCTCGCGCCTGGTGGTACACACAAAGGCAAACGGCACGTGGTCCGCTCCCACGCCCGTGGACTTTCCCCTTGGGTTTGGCGAGGGCGACGTGGAGCGCGACGGCATATACGATTACGACTTCGACGTGGTGGAATATACGGACGGAAGAGGAAACCAGGACGCCTACGTGCTGCTGGTCTCGGGCGAGCGCCCCGCCGGCGACAACACCCATTTCGATACGGCGAGCACATCCGGCATACTGTCCGTTGTGCGCCTGCGCATAAGCAATGACGGAGTTCGCGTGATATCGCACACGTCGTGGCGCAGCATCTCGCGCGGCCGCCTTCAGGAGGATGGCTACCATTGCCTGCAGTGCCCACGTATCACGGTGGGCAAGACGCTGGTCGACGGGCACCTGTCGGGTGCCTACCTCCACCGCCGCGGAACCACCGCAGAAAAGGCGCTCGGCAGCGAGGCTGAGGTTGCGCTGGAGTGCTTTACCCTGTGGCCGGACGTTTCGGGCGATAGCCTGACGTTCCGTCAAGTTCTCCGCTTTCCGCAAGCACCGTCGAGCATCGAGCTGGGTGCGCCCGAGAATATCAACGGCAAAATGGTGGTGCCCGTTGCATACGAGACCACAGACGGTTGTGGCTGCGCGTCGTACACCGTGATCGGCCAGTCCATCGCGGGTTGGGGCGTTATGTCGCCAGATGCCACAGTGCCCCACGCGGTGCCGTGGCCGCAGCACACGGGCTTTTTGGCAACCGTCAACGAGCAACTGCAGCATATTACTTGGACGCGAGGCGCATCGGCATTTGCGACGCAGCCCGTGGGTGCCGCAGGCTGTGGCCCGGCATCGTTTAGCGTAAGCAACAACGGCAGGTGCGTACTCTATGTAGAGAACACCGATGGCAAGGTGGGACAAACCTACGACGAAGAAGGCAACCCGGTAGCAGTGATGGGCAAGCACTTCCGCATCTTCGCCAGCACCTTGGCAGGCGATCTGTTCACGGAGCCGTTCGTGATGTGCGAGCTGGACCATCCCGTCGATCAGATAACGACATTTTTGACGTCGGGAGGCATGCTCTCCGCGCTCGCCACGCACATTGTGAGTGCCGAGCAGAGCAAGGCGGAGCTGCACGGCATCGAAGTACCCTTGGTGGCGTGTGCCACTCCGACGGGCGCGGTCGCTACCTCGGGCGCAGTGGTGCCCGGGGCAGCAGGCGAATCCTTCATGGTCACGGTGCGAAACGACGGCAACACCTTGCTGACCGCCGGCACGATCGATCTATACCGAGAGGGCTCCAGCCAGCCGTTCTCCAGCGCATCCATCGGATTCGGAGTGAACGCACGCATGGCTTCGATCTACGATCCAGAGCTTGCCGAGGACGCTTCGGCCAACGACATGGCACACGTGAAGTACGCGCTCGAGACGCTGGGCACACGTTTTGCAACGCACCCGCTGGTAGCCGACAACGGCAACGCCGTGCTGGCACCGGGTTGCACGGCACAGTTCCGCATGAGCTTCGCCATTCCCGAGAGTTGGAGCGACGAAGTGGGCAAACGCGTAACGCTGTATGCGAAGGCACGTAATCTGGTGGCGCTCGATCCCGTAACGCTCGAGGAAATTCGACCGGGCGCAAACTCGGCGCTGGATGCCGTACTGCACGAGCTTCATGTGCCCGACGCGGCATGCGAACGCTCAGAAGTTCAGGTCGGCGTATGCGACAGCGCGGATACGACGGGGCTTCACGACGCCCCGATGACGGTCGACGGCGATGGCGGCGCGAGCGGAGGTGGCTCCGGCGGAAGCAGCTCCGGTGGCGGCAGTGGCTCTGGCAGCGGCAAGGATCACGGCAATAGCAAGCGCCCCGGAAAAGCGGGCGCGCTTGCGGGCACGGGCGATGTCAACGCTCCCCTTACGGCAGCCGCTGCAGCACTCGCCGCAGCAGGCGCCGGCCTTATCGTCTACAGCGCCCGCCGAACCGCCCTCGGACGCGGTGCCAGCGACGAAGCCGATGCGGATAGGTCCCACTAGCTCTCAGCCGCTTTTGTGGGGGGGGCGCTGACCCTGCTCATCGAACATCAAATGGGCTGGTTCTGGATACCCAGAGCCAGCCCATTACGCATTAGATGTCGTCAGAGGAGTCGAGTTCTGCCTCGAGCTTGGCACGGCGTCTTTTCGCCGTGAAAAACGTTGCACACAGGGCAGCAAACGTGGCCGCGAAAATCGTCGCACCGCAGAACACGCCCGTGGCCAGGTTCGCCAACCAAAAGACGCTTTCGAGCGGTACGATCTGCGCCTCAGCGATACAGCGCATTGCAGCAATAACAAGCGCGAACGCGGCGCCGCTAAGGCCGCTGACAAGCAGGAAATATCCAACAGGAAGATGCTCGGTTTGCCCAAAACGATTGGTATCGACATAGCCCTTCCGCGTTTGCAGTCCTGCGCAAATCAACATCACGAGAACGAGCCACAAATACATGGCTGCCTCGAACGGCGTTGCAAAGCCATGCGGCATTTCACTAGCGTCGCTGTGAACCCACGCAACCTGTCGAGCTATAAACTGGTAGAAAAAGATCATCAACATGCCAAACGAAAGCAGTACGAAACCAATCTTGTAGATCTTCGCGTTCTCAGCCTCCAGGCGCTCATCCTTTGGGCCGGCATATTCACGCCACTTTTGCACGAGCTTTAAATCTTCAAATTTCATAGCGAACTCCTAAAGAGCGTCAGGGTCGACGTCGCTCTCGTCTTCCCAAAACAAGTCGTTCAACGTAACGCGTAGCGCTTTACAGATTGCCACGCACAAATTGAGCGTGGGGTTGTAGCCGCCCGCCTCGATCAGGCCGATGGTCTGGCGCGTAACGCCCACGGCCTCGGCCAAGTCAGCTTGCGAAAGGCCAACCGCCGCGCGCGCCGCCTTCATGCGTAGGTTCTTTTTGCCCGGCATGGAGTTCCTTTCGTAGTAATGGACAGATATCCGTTGCAACATGACAGAAATATATTGCATCAATCAAAAGATGTCAACTATATCTGTCATTATGGAAATCATGTTCGTCATCGCCGTGCGGACATAACAATTTCGATTCGCTATTCAACCTTACTCGGGCAGAACCGAGTCGGAAGGAACCGAGTAAGTGGGACTTATCGGCATGGCCAACGCGCACGCCAATAACCGGATTTGCCGGAACCATGCGTGCCCCATCGTTTAATAGCTCCGTTATTGTTCGATGATCTTCTTGACAACCGCGGGAACGCCTGCCGCCATCACGTTGTCCGGAAGGTCTTCCGTCACAACACTTCCCGCAGCGATAACGCAGCCGCTGCCGATGGTAACCCCCTGGAGTACGGACACGTTCGCGCCAAACCAGCAGTTATCGCCAACAACAATGGGCAGAGCCCTCTCGAGACCCAAGTTGCGCTCTTTTGCTCCAAGGGGATGCGAAGCGGTGTAGAAGCCGCAAAACGGCCCAATAAACACGTTGTCACCAAAGGTAATAGAACCACCGTCCATAAAGTAGCAGCCATGGTTCACAAAGCAGCCGTCGCCAAAGGTTGTCTTGTCCCCGTAGTCAAAGTAGGCAGGCGAAAGGACCGTCAGCCCCGCCGGAAGATCGGTATCGAGCAAAGTTTTTAGGGCGTCAAGCTGCGCGTCGCTTCCGGGTTTTCCCATATTGAAGTCATAGCAGAGCGCCTCTGCCCTCGCCCGTTTTGCCAGGAGTTCCTCGTCAAAGTTGGCATCATGCCACTCCCCGCGCTCCATCTTCTCTTTCTCGGTCACTGTGAGCCCCTTAATAAAAACATTTGTGGCGGCAATTCTATCATTTGATAAGCCGTCAGTTTTCATACCGATAACGAACGCGCGTTCGATGGATTTCGTGTTGGTTGGAATCGCCTATGGGCTGGGCTATGCTACCTTGACTATCTATATGACTTAAACGCAGCAAAGGAACACCGAGAGAGCGAGTATGGCAAAAAACACCGCAAACTATGGTAACGACAGTATCCGCCAGCTCAAGGACGAGGAACGCGTACGCCTGCGCCCCGCCGTCATTTTTGGCTCGGACGGACTCGATGGCTGCGCGCATGCCGCCTTCGAGATCCTGTCCAACGCCGTTGACGAGGCGCGCCAGGGCTACGGCAAGCTCATCACCCTTACCGCCTTTCGCGATGGCTCCATTCAGGTAGAGGACAACGGCCGCGGCTGCCCGCTCGACTGGAACCCCTCCGAGAAGCGCTTTAATTGGGAACTCGTTTTTTGCGAGCTCTACGCCGGTGGCAAATACAATAACAACCAGGGCGGCGACTACGACTTCTCGCTCGGTACCAACGGCCTGGGCTCGTGCGCGACCCAGTACGCATCCGAGTACATGGACGTCACGGTTTGGCGCGACGGCAACAAGTACTCCCTGCACTTTAAGAAGGGCAAGGTCGTCGGTGCCAAAAAGAAGGCACTCGAGATTGAGCCCAGCAATGAGGACCGCACCGGCACCACCATCAAATGGCGCCCCGATCTTGAGGTCTTTACCTCCATCAGCATCCCCCACGATTGGTATCGCGAGACCATGCGCCGCCAGGCCGTGGTCAACGCCAACGTGACCTTCCGCCTGCGTATCGAGGGCGACGATGGCGAGTTTTCCGAAGAGGATTTTTGCTATCCCAAGGGCATCGAGGACTATGTTCTCGAGAAGGTCGGTACCGACTACCTCACCGAGCCCTTCTTTATCGAGGCCGACCGTCGCGGTCGCGACCGTGAGGACCTGCCCGACTACAACGTAAAGATCACCGCGTGCATGTGCTTCTCGCGCACCTTCATGATGCAGGAGTACTATCACAACTCATCGTGGCTCGAGAACGGCGGCTCGCCCGAGAAAGCCGCCCGCAGCGCTCTGACCAGCGCCATCGATGCCTACATTAAGCAACAGGGCAAGTACAACAAAAACGAGAGCGGCATTAAGTGGCAAGACGTCCAGGACTGCCTGGTGCTGGTGACCAACTGCTTCTCCACCCAGACGTCCTACGAAAACCAGACCAAGAAGGCCATCAACAACCGCTTTATCCAGCAGGCCATGACGGCATTCTTTAAGGAGCGCCTCTCGACCTACTTGATCGAGAACAAAGATGCCGCCAACAAGATCATGGAGCAGGTGCTCATCAACAAGCGCTCGCGCGAGAACGCCGAGAAGACACGTCAGAGCATCAAGACCAACCTGCAGCAGAAGACCGACATGGCCAACCGCGTGCAGAAGTTCATCGACTGCCGCTCCAAGGACAAGAGCCGCCGCGAGATCTACATCGTAGAAGGCGACTCGGCAGCAGGTGCCATTCGCACCTCGCGCGATGCCGAGTTCCAGGGTGTTATGCCCGTCCGCGGCAAGATCCTCAACTGCCTAAAGGAGGACTATCCGCGCATCTTTAAGTCCGACATCATCATGGACCTCATGCGCGTGCTGGGCTGCGGCGTGGAGATCAAGGACAAGCGCATCAAAAACCTCGGTGCCTTCGACCTGGACAACCTCAACTGGAACAAGGTCATCATCTGTACGGACGCCGACGTCGACGGCTATCACATCCGCACGCTCGTGCTCACCATGCTCTATCGCCTGGTGCCCACGCTTATCGACGAAGGCTACGTGTATATCGCCGAGTCGCCGCTCTACGAGATCAACTGCAAAGAAAAGACCTACTTTGCCTACACCGAGCTCGAGAAGAACGGCATCCTCAAAGAGATTGGCGACCAGAAGTGCTCTATCAACCGCTCCAAGGGTCTTGGTGAGAACGATCCGGACATGATGTGGCTCACCACCATGAACCCCGAGACGCGTCGTCTGATCAAGGTGGAACCCGAGGACGTCACCAAGATGGAGACCATGTTCAACCTGTTGCTGGGCAACGACGAGGCGGGCCGCAAGCGCCATATCTCCGAGCACGGCAAGGAATATCTGGACCAGCTAGACCTGCAATAGCAGCAAATCGATAACGACGGCCATAAGAAGTTCAAGAGGAAATCGTGGCAAAGAAGAAGACGAAAACCCAGCCAAAGAAAAAGCAGGTCAACGCCGAGAACGTCATCGGCCTGCACTCCGAGGTCACCGACCAGCCGATCACGCAGACGCTCGAGGTCAACTACATGCCCTACGCCATGAGCGTCAACGTCTCGCGTGCGTTCCCCGAAATCGACGGCTTTAAGCCCTCGCACCGCAAGCTGCTCTACACCATGTACAAGATGGGCCTGCTCAAGGGCGAGCGCCAGAAGAGCGCCAACATCGTGGGCCAGACCATGAAGCTCAACCCGCACGGCGACGCCGCCATCTACGAGACGATGGTGCGCCTGGCGACGGGCAACGAAGCGCTGCTTGCGCCCTTCGTGGAGTCGAAGGGCAACTTTGGTAAGTACTATTCGGGCGACCTGAGCTACGCTGCCTCGCGTTATACCGAGGCCAAGCTCTCCCCCATCAGCGCCGAGATCTTCAAGGACATCGACAAGGACCCGGTCGACTTCGTCGACAGCTACGACGGTGCCATGAAGGAGCCGCGTTTGCTGCCCACCACGTTCCCCAACATCCTTGTCTCGGCCAACAAGGGCATCGGCGTCGCCATGGCGTCCGACATCTGCGGCTTCAACCTCAATGAGGTCTGCACCGCCACGATGCACTACCTGCAGGATCCCGACTGCGACCTGCTCGAGTACATGCCCATGCCCGACTTCTCGACCGGCGGCGAGATTATCTACCGCCGTGAGGAGATGGAGAAGATCGTCGAGACCGGCCTGGGCAGCTTCCAGGTCCGCTCCCGCTGGCGCTGGATTCCCGAAGAGCGCATCATCGAGGTCTACGAGATCCCCTACACCACCAAGACCGATGTCATCATCGAGCGCATCGTCAAGCTCTCCAAGGAGGGCAAGGTCAAAGAGATTGCCGACATCCGTGACGAGACCGACCTTTCGGGTCTGCGTATCGCCATCGATCTTAAGCGCGGCGTCGACCCCGACAAGCTCATGGCGAAGCTCTATCGCTCGACCACGCTGCAGGATTCGTTCTCGTGCAACTTCAACGTGCTCGTCGACGGCTATCCCCGTGTTATGGGCGTGCGCCAGATCCTGCACGAGTGGGTCAAGTGGCGTATTGAGTCCACGCGGCGCCGCATTAACTTTGACCTGGGCAAAAAGTCCGAGCGCCTGCACCTGCTGCACGGCCTCGAGGCGATTTTGCTCGACATCGACAAGGCCATCGCCATCATCCGCGGCACCAAGCTCGAAGCCGAGGTCGTGCCCAACCTTATGCGCGGCTTCGACATCGACGAAACCCAGGCCGAGTTTGTTGCCGAGCTCAAGCTCCGCAACATCAACGAGGAGTACATCCTCAACCGCACCAAAGACATCGCTAAGCTCGAAGGTGAGATTGCCGAGCTTGAGGAGATCCTCTCGAGCGAGGAGAACATCAAGAAGGTCATCAGCGACGAGCTGGCCGCGGTCAACAAGAAATATGTGATGCCGCGCCGCACGGGCAGGATTGAGCCCCATGAGGTCATCGAGGTAAGCCTGGAGCCCGAGGTCGAGGAATATCCGGTTACCATCATGCTTTCGCGCGATGGCTACCTTAAGAAGATGACGGACCGCGTACTCAAGAAGGCGACCACGCTCAAGTACAAGGACGGCGACAGACCCTTTATCGAGTTCCCGTCCTCCAATACGCACGAGCTGCTCGTGTTTACCAACAAGAGCCAGGTTTATAAGTGCAAAGTCGCGGCGTTTGAGGATACCAAGTCGGCACAGCTGGGCTCGTACCTGCCCACCGACCTCGAGATGGAACCCGACGAGAGTGTCATCTGGGTCATCGACCCCGAGGACTACAAAGCCGACGTGCTGTTCGTCTTTGAGAACGGCCGCGTAGTGCGCGTCGCGCTTTCTGGATACGTCACCAAGACCAACCGCAAGCGCCTCAAGAACGCCATCTACGGTGGCAGCAAGCTGCTGTATGCCCAGGTGCTCAAGGAAGATCGCGACATCGCGCTGGTCTCGAGCGACTATCGCCTGATGAACTTCAACACGTCGCTGCTCAAGACCAAGACGACCACCAACACGCAGGGCGTCCAGGCCTTTACGGCCAAGAAGGGCCGCTCGGTCACCACCGTCGGCACGACCGAGGAGATTCTTGGCGCCGGCGTCTCAGCCGAGAAGTTCACCGCGCAGAGCCTCCCCTCCGCCGGTGCCCTCATGAAAGAATACGACATGCCGAGTCTGTTTGACTAAAACAACGGCAGTCAAACCGTCATGGTTTTACAAAGTAGCGGGGGCCGGAGCGCAGCAACATCGCGCTCCGGGCCCCGCTCGTTGCAACGTAGTCGGAATAATAGAACTCCCCGTTTTTCACTCCTGCAATCCCACGGCACAAGGCATGTTAAGCCATTAGCAAAACTTGCAAAATTTAGCAAAAGTTGCAAAAGTTAGCAAAACCTGCAAAGGGGCCACCATGGATCGCAGCAAATG
Source organism: uncultured Collinsella sp. (assembly GCA_958435945.1). Lineage (GTDB taxonomy): Bacteria > Actinomycetota > Coriobacteriia > Coriobacteriales > Coriobacteriaceae > Collinsella. Next base: position 55,988 of record CAUBIC010000017.1, read on the forward strand.
TCTCCCGCCATGCCAGGCATGCTCGAAGATATTATCGAGCGAACCAAAGAAGCGGCAGATAGCTACCTTTCACAGTCTCACGCGCGCATGAACGGCGTTCAAATTAGTCCAGTGGGCATCGATTGGACATATGTTCAAGAAGCCCAGGACAACTGGCGCACGTGCATGAATGGCATCTTCAGGCAACTCGAGAAGCATGGCATCGGGCTTCTCTCGAAACGACCTATCGAGAGCTTTCCGATAAAGACATCGAATTTTTGTTGGCAATGCTGCCCGATTCTGGCCCCAGCAGGGTCTCAGAAATTGCCAAGCGTATGGGCGTCGCCAGCAACTATGCAAGTCAATATAAACGCCGCCTCCTCGAAGACGGCGTTATCGGGGAACGTGGACGTGGCCTCGTCGGCTTCGACATCCCCGCATTCAGGGAGTTTCTGAACGAGAAGGTCTCCTAGCACGCAGAGGTTGTCCACAGGGACATCAACGCATGGCAATCAGCAATCCTCTTGGTAAGGGCAGCGAGCATTTCCGCTCGTGCTGATTGCCATGCGTTCTTCTTGTCCTTAGGCGAGCTTGCGGGCGAGCTCTCGCACCTCTTCCAACTTGGGCGACGATGCCATGCTGTCGCGCTCGGTCATACCGCTGATGGTGACAATGCCCTGGTCCTCCCACTTGCAGTACGCGCAGGTTAACTTGTACATAGCGATCGCCGCATCATAGACGCCCTCGCTGTGGCTATCGAGCAAGAGGGCCGTCTTGGTGAACGGGAAGCCCGTGGCACCGAAGGCGTACAGGCGGTCGATGGCGGCCTTCTCCTGCGCAGTGATATCAAACCAGTAGATGGGCGAAGCGAAGACAACCATATCGGCGCCTTTCAGCGACTCGATCACGTCGGCCATGTCGTCCTTCTGCACGCAAGTGCCCTCGTGAGCAAAGCAATACTGACACCCTAGGCAACCAGCGATTTTCTTGCTGGCAACGCGGACGACCTCGACCGTATTGCCGCCCTCACGCGCGGTCTCGGCAAACGCCTCGACCATGGTGTCGGTATTGGCGCCCTTGCGCGGGCTGCCGCTCAATACAACGATTTTCATAGGATTCCCTCTCCTTCATGCTGCAGGCGCGCAGCATGTTTTCTTGTAACCAAAACGAATGGAGTTAATCAATCGCCTCGTTTCAGCTACTCCCACTCTTTAGAAGAATCGTTGCTGGAGACTTGGCATTGAATCAAGGCACGCCTTATTTCAGATATTCCTCAAAGAATGCCTTCAGCTTTCCAAACGGAATGATGTCCATCTGATCGTAAAGGTCGGTGTGGTTGGCGCCGGGGATAATGAGCAATTCCTT
>CAUBIC010000018.1 GCA_958435945.1 uncultured Collinsella sp.
TGTGACCTCCCGGTTATCAGCCGGACGCTCTAACCAACTGAGCTACAGGTCCATCGCGCAAGGGATATATTAGACGAGTCGTTACGCGCGCGTCAACAACTTTTTTGAAAATCTTTGGGGAGGTGTTCGCCCCGGTCGCGCGGCGGCATGCGAAGTCGCCCGCTCGGACAGTCCTGCTCGCACGGAGAGCACATTAAGTGCTCTCCGGCTCGTGCGGAACTCGCGATCGACTTCGCATGCCGCCGCGCGACCGGGGCGAACACGAGTCCCAAGGTTTTCAAAAAAGCGGTCGGCGCGCAGGTGCGCCGACCGCCGATATATGGGGTCTGATATTTTCTACCAGCTAGGGCCTCTTACTCGTCTAGGAGATCTTCTGGCATGTCGTTGCCGTCGCCTAGATCGACAGGGGTTTCTTCGGAAGCAGAGCCGTTTTCCGTGGCTTCGCCTTCGGGCTTCTCTTTGGCGGCCGTCATGCGGGCCACGGCGCAGATGCGGTCGTTGTCGTCGACGGTCATCATCTTGACGCCCTGGGTGGCGCGGCCAGTCTGGCTGATCTCGTCGGTCTTGACGCGAATGACCGTCGCGCCCTCCGTCACGATGAACAGCTCGTGCTGCGGGCCCACCGTCTTCATTGCCGCGAGGTTGCCCTTGCGCTCAGTCATTTGAATGGTGTAGACGCCCTGGCCGCCGCGATTCTGCTCTGGGTAGTCCGCGACCGGCGTGCGCTTGCCGTAGCCGCGCTCGGTGATGACGAACAGATCGCCGTTGCCGTTAGTGACTTCCATGCCCAGAACGCTCACGCCGTCCTTCATACCGATACCGCGAACGCCGCTGGTATCGCGGCCGGTGGCGCGCACCTGCTCCTCGGAGAACATGATCGCCTTGCCCGCGGTGGTGGCCAGGATAATCTTGTCACCCTCGCGCACGCGGCGCACGTTCAGCAGTGCGTCGTCGTCGCGCAGGTTGATGGCAATGAGTCCATCACGGCGGCTACGATCGTAAGCGCTCATCACGGTCTTCTTGACCATGCCACTCTTGGTGGCAAACATCAGGTACTCGTCGGCAGGGAACTCGCGGCAGCTGATGACGCTCGCGATCTTCTCGCCCTCCTCGAAGGGCAGCAGGTTGACGATCGCGGTACCGCGCGCCTGGCGCGTACCCACCGGCAGCTCGTGCACCTTCAGGCGATAGACCTTGCCCTTGCTCGAGAAGAACAGCACATACTCGTGCGTGGACGCGATGAACATCTCGTCGATAACATCGTCCTCTTTGAGGTTGACGCCCGACACGCCCTTGCCACCGCGCTTCTGGGCACGGTAGGCAGCCACCGGGATACGCTTAACGTAGCCGGTGTGGGTGATGGTCACGACCATATCCTCGTCGGCAATGAGGTCCTCGACGTCCAAGTCCTTCTCAACCTGGCTGATCTCGGTGCGGCGCTTATCGCCGAACTTCTTGGAGATCTCGCGCATCTCCTCCTTGATGACGCCCAGGATCTTCTCCTCATGCGCCAGCAGGTCCTCGTAGTAGGCGATGGCGCGGCGCAGGCCGTCCAACTCTTCTTGGATCTTGTCACGCTCCAGGCCGGTCAGGCGGCGCAGCTTCATCTCGAGGATGGCCGTGGTCTGCTCGGGCGTAAAACCAAAGCGCTCGATCAGGCGGCTGCTGGCCTCGGAGTCGGTCTGCGAGGAGCGGATGATGCTAATGACCTCGTCGATATGGTCAAGGGCCATCAGGTAGCCCTCGAGGATATGGGCACGCGCCTGGGCCTTCTTAAGGTCGAAGCGGGTGCGGCGGGTGACGACGTCGACCTGGTGATCGATGTAGTGCTGCAGCATCTCGCGCAGGCTCAGGCATTTGGGAACGCCGTTGACGAGCGCCAGGTTGTTGGCGCCAAAGGTCGTCTGCAGCGAGGTGTACTTATACAGGTTGTTGAGCACGACCTGCGGAATGACGCCCTTCTTGAGCTCGATGACCAGACGGATGCCCTTCTGGTTGGACTCATCGCGCATATCCGAGATGCCCTCGATGCGCTTGTCGTTGACGAGCTGGGCGATCTTCTCCTGCAGGGTGCCTTTGTTGACCATGTAGGGAATCTCGGTAAAGACCAGGCGGCTGCGGCCGGTCTTGGTGGACTCCACATGTGCCTTGGCACGCACGGTAATGGAGCCGCGGCCGGTCTCGTAGCTCTGCTTAATGCCGGCGCTGCCCATGATGATAGCGCCGGTGGGGAAGTCCGGACCGGGCATGATCTGCATGAGCTCGTCGACGGTGGCGTCGGGGTTGTCGATCAGGTAGCAGGTGGCCTCGATCGCCTCGGTGAGGTTATGCGGGGCGATGTTGGTGGCCATGCCGACGGCGATGCCCTGACTGCCGTTGACCAGCAGGTTGGGGAAGCGCGCAGGCAGCGCCACGGGCTCGGCGAGCGATTCGTCGTAGTTGGGCTGCCAGTCGACGGTATCCTTCTGCAAGTCACGCAACAGTTCCATGGCGGGCTTTGCCAGGCGGCTCTCGGTGTAACGCATGGCCGCCGCGCCGTCGCCGTCGATGTTGCCGAAGTTGCCGTGACCGTCGATGAGCGGCGTGCGCATGGAGAACCACTGCGCCAGGCGGACCATGGCCTCATAGACCGCGGAGTCGCCATGCGGGTGGTACTTACCGATAACTTCGCCGACCGTCCAGGCCGACTTCTTGTGCGGTCGGTTGGGGTAGATGCCGCTCTCGTTCATCGCGTACAGGATGCGGCGGTGCACCGGCTTTAAGCCGTCGCGCACGTCCGGCAGGGCGCGCGCCGTGATGACCGACATCGAATACTCGATGAACGACTGCTTCATCTCGCGGCCAAACTCCGAAATCTGGAGCTGGCCGCCGTTGATATCCTCGCCGGCCGAGGCGCCGCGATCGACTTCGCCAAAGCTCTCCTCGAGCTCGGCGTCGTCGTCTTCTTCCTCATCATCATCGGCATCGGGGTTATAGGCGTCCGGATCGCCGTCCTCGCCCTGCTCAGCACGGGCAAGCAGGCGCTTCAGATCATCGGGCATACCGGCATCGCCGGCCTCGTCCATACCCTCGTTATTGTTGATATCGTCTGCCACGTTACCTCCTCATGGTTTGCGTGGTCCATTAGTTCCCAACCACGGAGACGGCTTTTCCAGGTGCCGCAGATTCGCCCGAAAGAGGAGGGAAGTGTACTTGGGTACGCGACCGACGATTGAGGGCGAAGGTGCGGTGGCTGGGAAAGCCGCAGGGATTAGGCGTCTAAGAATCGTGCGTCATGTGCATGCTTCTCGATGTACTCGCGGCGATAGCCGACCTCGGAACCCATCAGCTCGCGCACGGCGCGGTCCGCCACCACGGCGTCCTCGATCGACACGCGCTGCAGGATGCGGGTCTTGGGGTCCATCGTCGTCGAGGCAAGCTGCTTGGGGTCCATCTCGCCCAGGCCCTTGTAGCGCTGGACGGTATAGCCCTTGCGCTTTTTGGTGATCTTGCCGTCCCTGGCCTTGCCGTCCTCGTCGTTATCGTCGGGGTTCAGGCCCAGGCTCTGGATGGTGTCGCGCAGGATCTCGTCTTCGGGCTGGCGGCCGTTGGGATACACGTAGTGAATCTTGTTGCGCACCTTAATGCCAAAGATGGGCGGGCAGGCAACATAGACGTAGCCGGCATCGATCAGCGGACGCATGTACTTGTAGAAGAACGTCAGCAGCAGGATGCGGATATGTGCACCGTCGACGTCTGCATCGGTCATGATGATGATCTTGTGGTAGCGCGCCTTGGTGATATCGAAATCGCCGCCGTCGCCGGCACTCGTCGTAACGCCGCAGCCGATCGCGGTAATCAGCGACTGGATGGTGTCACTCGAGAAAGCGCGATGGTCACCAACGCGTTCGACGTTCAAAATCTTGCCGCGCAGGGGCAGAATCGCCTGGATGTCTCGGCGACGGCCGTCCTTGGCCGAACCGCCTGCCGAGTCGCCCTCTACGATGAAGAGCTCGGTCAGCTCGGCATCGCGCACCGAGCAGTCGGCGAGCTTACCGGGCAGGGACGCCGTCTCGAGCAGGCTCTTGCGGCGGGTCGCCTCGCGCGCCTTGCGGGCGGCATTGCGCGCCTTGCAGGCCTGTTGCGCCTTCTTGACGATCTCGCGAGCGGGCTTGGGATGTTCCTCGAGGTAATCGACAAGGCCGTCGGTCACAATCTTGAGCGTGAGCGCTCGCATATAGGAGCTGCCGAGCTTTGCCTTGGTCTGGCCCTCAAACTGCGGATCGGGCAGCTTGACCGAGATAACGGCCGAAAGGCCCTCGCGCACATCGTCGCCGGTCAGGTTGGCGTCTTTTTCCTTGAGCAGGTTCTGCTTGCGCGCGTAATCGTTGATCACGCGGGTGAGCGCGGTACGGAAGCCCTCAAGGTGCATGCCGCCTTCGGGGGTGTAGATGTCGTTGGCAAACGACATGACGTTCTCGCCGTAGCCGCTATTCCACTGCAGGGAAACCTCGACCTCGCCCATCTTGGCCACAGGCGCGTCCGGGTCCGATTTGCCCTCGATGTAGATGGGCTCCTTAAAGGCCTCGGGGACATCCTTGCCCTCGTTGAGGAACTTGACGAAGTCGATGATGCCGCCCTCGTAGCAAAACTCCTCCACGTGGGGAGTCGCTTCGCGCTCGTCGGTCAGTACGATTTTGAGGTTCTTATTGAGGAACGCCGTCTCCTGCAGACGGTTGTGCAGCGTATCGAAATCGTAGATGCAGGTCTCGAAGATCTCGTCGTCGGGCCAGAAGGTGACGGTGGTGCCCGTCGAATCCGAGGTGCCCACGACCTCCATCTTCTTGACGGTCTTGCCGCGCGAGAACTCCATCTCGTAGGTGTTGCCATCGCGACGAACCTGAACGACCACGCGCTTGGACAGTGCGTTGACGACGGAGATGCCCACGCCGTGCAGGCCGCCCGAGACCTTATAGGCCGAGTTATCGAACTTACCGCCGGCGTGCAAGATCGTCATGACAACCTCGAGCGTCGGAATCTTTTTAACAGGGTGCTCGTCGACGGGGATGCCGCGCCCGTTGTCGACGACCGTGATGGAGTTGTCGGCGTGGACCGTCACCTGGATCTCGGTGCAGAAACCGGCCATGGCCTCGTCGACGGAGTTGTCAACGATCTCCCACACCAGGTGATGCAGACCGCTGGCGCTCGTCGAGCCGATATACATGCCCGGGCGCTTACGAACGGCCTCGAGACCTTCGAGAATCTTAATCTCGCCGCCATCGTAATCGTTTTCGTTTGCCACACGTCCTCCTTCAGTCAAGAAAATGTGTACAGCCTTACTAGTTTATCGTAAAAAAATACCCTCGGGAACGAGGGTATTTGGCTCTACAAGGCCACCAGATGCGATTTAAGGCTCTTTTTTGCTTTGCACGCCCTTGGCCCACTCGGCACTGGCTCTCATGGCGTTCTCGAGGGCCTCGCGCAGTTTTTGGTCTTCGATGGGCGCCACCTGGCGCTCAATCTCGGTGCGCTCGGCCTCACTTAGGTCGGCGTGCGGGGCCGACGGGCGCTCGGTCGTCGCCGGGCGCAGGCGCTCCTTAGCGGCGGGCGGCGTGTGACCGGGTGCGGTGGTTTTGAACACCAGGCCGTCCACATGAGCACCGGCGCGCTCCATGCGCGCGCGGATGATCTCGCGCAACAGCGTCATTTCCTGCGTCCACGAGGGCGAATCGAGATATACCAGCAGCTCATTGGACTCGGGCAGGTAGCGCAGACCCGTCACATGCCGCCCCTCGCGCGTGCCCGAGCACACCGCGTTCCACGCGCGATAGACCGCGCGCGACTCCTCGGCAGCCTCCATCTGCGCACGGCGCTCAGGCGTCGCCGACGCCAAGATGCGCTGGCGCTCTGCGTTCAAAAACCCACTGAAGGCGACCGTCTCGCTCTCGCGCTCGTAATTAGCACGTCTCACCCATGCTCACCACCTTGGCTCGATCAAGCAGGTCATCGGTAAAATACCCCAGGTTGGTCGTGGTTATGACCGTCTGGATATCATCGCCGATCAGCCGCAGGAAAGCGCCGCGACGCTCGCCGTCGAGCTCGCTCATCACGTCGTCCAAAAGCAGCAGTGGGGCGGTGCCCAGGACATCGCGAGCCACGGCCACCTCGGCCACCTTCCAGGACAGCACCAACGTTCGCTGCTGACCCTGGCTGGCAAATGAACGGGCGGAGCGACCCGCAACGGTAAACTCAATCTCGTCGCGATGCGGTCCCACCAGCGTCACGCCGCGGCGAATTTCCTCGTCGGCGTGCCCATCAAGGGCAGCCAGCATGCGCTCGTACGCCCAGCCCTTCAGCTCTTCGCGATCCTCGACCTGGGGCAAATCCCCCAGCGTGGACGCATAGGACACGTTGGCGGCTTCACCGGACGCCACTTGCCCGTAGGCAGCACGCACATGGCCCGCCAGCCGGTCGAGCAGGGCCAACCGGTGCACGAGCAGAGCCGCGCCCGCGCGGGCAATCGAATCGTTCCACGCGCCGAGCATCTCGCGGCAGCACCAGGCCTCCTTGAGCAAGGCGTTACGCTGGGTCACGCAGCGACCATAGGTGCTCGCAAGATCGGCATAGCGTGCGCTCAGTTGCATGCCAAAGTCGTCGAGGGCGGCGCGGCGCACACTGGCGCCTCGCTTAACCATGTCCAGATGGTCGGGGCAAAACAGCACGCTCGGCAGAACCCCGCGCACACCGGCGGCAGAGCATCTCTTGCCGTTGCGGCTAAACGAGCGTTTACCGTCCTCCGCGCTCAATCCCATATCAAGTACGCGGCCGTCGCCCTCGAGCCTCAGCTCGATCTTGCACGAGCCCACGCCATCATGGACGAGCTCGGCTGCGGTCGGATGCCTAAACGAGGCGCCGCTCGTCAGCAGCTGCAGCGCCTCTATGAGATTGGTCTTTCCCGCCGCGTTGGGTCCCGCAAGTATCGTCACGCCCTCGTCCAGGGCAAGACGATAGCTCTCGAAACTGCGGTAGTGCGCGACGGAAAGATCGCGGGCGAACATGGTCATGGCGCAGCGCTAGATGCGAACCGGCATGACCAGGTACAGGTAGTTGATCTTGTCGTAGGACTTGAAGATGCCCGCCTGCGAGTAGCTCTTGAGCTCCAGCGTGATCTCCTTCTCCTTGGACAGGGCATTGAGGCAGCCGAAGATGTAGTGGTAGTTGAAGGCGATGGTACCCGACTCGCCCTCGGCCTCGACATCGATCGTCTCCTGCGCAAGGTCCTGGTCATTGGAGATGGAGGACAGGCCCATCTGCCCGTTCTCGACATCGATCTCGAACTTGACGGCGGGGTTGGCGCTCGCGATAACGGCCACGCGCTTGAGGGCGGCGTTAAAGGCGGCGACGTCGATCTTGACGCTCGTCACGCACGAATCGGGGATGAGCTGCTTGTAGTTGGGGTACACGCCCTCGATGCGGCGCGACACGTAGGTGGTGTTGCCGGCCTCGAAGACGACCTGGGTGTCGGTAGCCCCGATCATGATGGTCGCCTGGCTGGCCATGATGTTCAGCGCGTCGTTAAAGGCGTCAGCCGGAACGTTGAGCTCAAAGGAGCCTTCGAGGGTCGAGGTCTCGACCTGCGTATCGCACACGGCCAAACGGAAGGAATCGGTCGCCACCAGGCGCACGGTGTTGTTCTCGACCTTCATGTGCACGCCACCCAGGATGGGGCGGGCCTTGTCGGTCGAGGTGACGCGCCACACGCGGCCGACCATCTCGGACAAGATATCGGTCGGCAGTTCCACGGCGCTCTCGATGGCATAGGCCGGAAACTCGGGGAAGTCATTAGCATCAAGCGTGTTCAGGCGGAAAGAGCTCTTCTCGCAACCAATCAGCACCTGGCGCTCGGACAGCTCAAAGGTGACCGGGGCATCGGGGAGGGTCTTGGTGATATTGGAGAGCATCTTACAGGGGATAACCATCTCGCCCTCTTCTTCGACATGCGCCGCGATGCGATGACGGATCGAGATGGTGTAGTTAGAGGTCTGGAATTCCAAGATGCCGTCTTGGGCCTTGACGAGCACGCCCGACAGGATGGGAAGGGTGGATGCCGAAGCGACACCCTTCATAACGACGCCGATGGCTTGTGTAAGCGAGCTCTGGCTGACGGTGAACTTCATCTTTTAATACCTTTCTATAGATATAAATATCTTAATAATAGTAATAGCACTGACGAAACTGTTGATTACTCCCAAAGACGCAGGTCAGACCCAGAAAGAGAATCGACAGCAGCCTGTGTGCAACAGGGGTGGTTTTCCACGTTCAAAACCTGCGCAAAACTTTTCATCACCGCTGGTTGGGTTTTAGACACCTTATGCCCGTGGTTTCGACAAGTTTGCAACAGGTGTCTCTATTTCCCTACGAGCGCAGTGTAATTTTATCGCGCAGCGACTTGAGGTCTTCGGTGACGGTGCGGTCTTCCTGGATCATCTTCTGGACCTTTTTGTAGCTCGTGCTGACGGTCGAGTGGTTGCGGTTGCCAAATTCGGCGCCCACCGCCGTGGTCGTCATTTCGCACATCTCGATGGCCAGGTAGATAGCGATATGGCGTGCTTTGGCGATATTGGCGTTGCGACGCGGGCCGATGAGCTCCTCGTGTGTCACGCCGTACTGCTCTTCGATGACGGACTGAACCGTCTGGACGTTGATCTTTTTGGCCGATGTGTCGAAGTACTGGCTGGCGATGGCGTCGATATCGTCAAAGGTGAGCTCTCCGCCCTCGCGCTCGCGGTCGCCCGCCTCGCCGGCGCAGCGCTCGCAAAAGCTCTCGAGTTCGCGGATGTTGGTGCCCGAGACCTCGGCCATGTGTTTAAAGTGCTCGTCGGTCAGGTGCCCGCCGTCGCCCCCATAGGCCGCCAGCAGTGAGTCGTCGCCCGCCTCGGGAGCGGCGACGATGGTGTTCTCGTAATAGCGCTGCAAGATCTTGTATTTCATCTCGTAGCTGGGCTCTGCGACCAGGCAGAGCATTCCGGCGTTGAAGCGGCTGGTCAGACGCTCGTCCATGCTCAGGTCCTTGGGGGCGCGGTCTGCCGCGATGACGACCTTCTTGTTGTTGCGGATGAACTCGTCCATGAGCTGGAAAAAGTAGTCCACACTCGCGCGCTTGCCGATGATGTTTTGGATGTCATCGATGATGAGCACGTCCACACCGTGGTACGCCTGCATGATGGGGGCGTTGCTCTTCTTTTGGCGGTCGAACTCGGTCATCAGGTCGTCCAGATATGCCTGGGAGTTGGCATACTTGACCTTGATCTCGGGCGACTTCTCGGCGAGCTCGTTTTTGATGGCAAGCAGCAGGTGCGTCTTGCCCAGGCCCGATTTGCCGTAGATGAACAGTGATGTGCATGTGCCGCGCTCGTCCGCGAGGGCGGCAAACTTGAGCGCCGAGCGATAGGCATGGCTGTTCTCGGGGCCGTAGACAAAGTTCTCAAAGGTAAATTTTGAGTTCGCGGCGAGCGGGGCTCCATCCGTATTCTGCTCGGCCGGCACGGTTGGTGCTGGCATGGGTGAAGCGGGGGTCGCAGCTTGCGTGGATTTAGTCGGCGCTCCGCCCTTCATCTGGTTCATCATGCGGCGAAAATCGTCGGCCGAGAGCGTGTTCTTGATTGCAATGCCCGAATCCGCGCCCGCCGCTGCGTCGTGAGCGATGGGCATGTGCGTGACGGGTGCGTTCGTTGACGTCGCCGCCGCGGTCGGCAACGGCGCCATGGTTTCACGGGAAACATCGCTGTGCTGGTGCTCGATTGTCGGCACGTCGCTTGCGGAGGCTGGTACCGTCGGGGAAGCAGCGGGAGCCGTGGCGGGCGCCGTCGCGGCAGCGGATTCCGTCGCGGCGCCTTGCGGCGCCACGATGTCGAGCGCAATCGGTGCAAAGGCGATTTCTTCCAGATAAGCCTCAATAGTCGGCTGATGCTTTTTGAGCTGCGCGATGGCAAAGCGCGAGGGGGCCTCGATCGTGAGCGTATCTTCGGTCAGGCTTATGGCACGCGATTGCCCCAGCATGTTGATGAGGCGTGCATCTTGGCCGTCGCGCTGGCAAAAGGCGATGGCATCCCCCAGGATGATGCTTGCTTCCTCGTCCACTGTCTCTCCCGTTCTTTAGCTCTGAGCTCGCACGCGAGCGGCGCCGAGTTCGGTCAGATGGTATTTCTGGCCATGCTTGATGACCAAGCCGGCCTGCGCCAAGTCATTGAGCGTGCGTGACCAAGTGGGGGCCGAGTTTCCAAACGCCCTCGCAAGATCGGTTGCGCCGCACGCTTGATTTTGCGCCAGATAGCCCAGCGCGGCGTTGCCGCGATCGCTTACGAACACGTCCGGTTGTGGCTGTGCATACTGATTTACTGCATTAGGATACATCATTTGAGCTGCTGGTTGTTGAGAACTCTGCATCGGCGGCATTTGCTGTTGAAAACTTTGAGGCCACTGTTGGTAAGGCTGCGGAGGCGTCTGCTGGGCCCAGGGGTTGTACTGCTGCTGCGGCATCTGCTGGTACGGCTGCTGATATCTCTGCTGGTACTGCTGCGGGAACTGCTGGCCATACCCCAGTGGCGGCATCTGCTGATATAGATATCCCTGTTGGTACGGCTGATAGCCCATTTGCTGGCCACCCGGCGCCCCCGTCGCCTGCTGCATTGCTGCTGCATCCTGATCAGCCAGTGGCATGGCCTCTGGCATGTTTGGCGGCATCGACATAGATGCCGCCTGGGGTTCTTGTGTGGGAAGCATTCCGGGCTGCTGCATCTGTCCCACGGGGGGCTGCATCTGCTGCGTTGCCACGGGCTGCTGCGCAAAAGCTCCCGGCAGGGGATATGTGGGCTGCTCCGTCTCGGGCCGCACGGCAGCGCCGCGTCCGCCGGCACGCTCGATTTCCTGCACGCGGTTAGGGTTCAGGCTTACCGTAACCACGGTGCCGTTGCCCATGTTGTCCTCGATGGATACGGCACCGCCGGCGTTTTCCAAATACTCCTGCACCATGGGAAACCCTGCTCCGGTTCCACGGATATAGCGCTTCATCTTGCTGTTTGCGCTGGTAACGCCAAAGTCGAAAGCACGTTCCTTGTCGTCGATGCCGGGTCCTTGGTCAGCAAAGCGGATGGTGTCTCCGCCGTCCAGAATCGAGATGATGGGCTCGGCAAAGTGTGCGTGGATAAAGTTTTCGACAATCTCGCGGATGACCATGAGCGAGATATGGCCACCTTGTTCTTTCATGCACTGGTAGACGGTGTTGGTCGTCTCTTCCAAATACGTGCGGACATCTTGCGGATCAATGACGATCACCCGCGGTGTCGACAGCATGTCGTCATAGACGGCGATGCGCGCGGCGTACATGGCTTTTGGCGCCTGCGTGGTCGTCTGCTCGCCTTCCGCACGCTCTTCGCGCACGCCGGTGATGTGCTCGTTGTCGGGTGCCGGGTCTCCGGAATCGACCATGGTGTAAAAGTCGTCAGACATGCCGCTCGCAATCTTTCAAAAGGTTTCGAACAAATAGTAGCTCACCGTGCAACGTTTCTCATCTTTCGACAACTTTTCAAAACTTGTTGAAAACTTTGGAAAACGGGCGAAAAGTTCTCAACATTGCCAACATGACCTGTTGAAAACTCGATGAAATATCGTGAAAGGTTGCCATGAGGCGCAAATTTCGGTTGTGCTTATGGGGGAACCGTGTGAACTGCGCAACCTTTTACCTTTGATTTCTTGACATTTGAACATTGATTTCCCTACAATCTTCAAGCTCACGTGTCTATATCTGCGTCCGCGTCCCCGCGGACACTCGAAATGCAGCAGGAGGAACTTAAGATGAAGCGTACGTATCAGCCTAATAAGCGTAAGCGTGCCAAGACCCATGGCTTCCGTGCCCGTATGGCCACTAAGGGTGGTCGTGCCGTGCTCGCCCGTCGTCGTGCCAAGGGCCGCAAGCGTCTCACTGTCTAGCAGCGATACACACATCTCGCATGAAGACTATTAAGTCTCGGCAAGATTTCGAGCATGTGTTCAGTCAGGGGCGTCGTTTCAATCACCCTCTGATTCGAATGACCATATGTGAATCGGTTGGCGAAGGCGACTCCGGAAGGGTCGCCTTCGTTGGTGCTAAGCGACTCGGTTGTGCCGTCGTGCGCAACCGATCTAAGCGTGTGATGCGCGAGACCGCCCGCAGCTGCGGATTTCCCGTTGCGGGTTATGACATCATCTTGTTTGCAACTCCCAAGACGAGGGTTTCCTCGCCGCAGGAGATGGACAAGGCGTTGCGTTCGCTTATGAAGCGCGCCGGCGTTGCCGGGGAGGAGCGATGAGCAATCACGTTTTGCGACGTGTTGCCATCGCTCCTATTCGCATATATCAACAGGTTATTTCGCCCTTATTGCCTGACGCCTGCATTTATTACCCAACGTGCTCGCAATACGCCGTCCAGGCGATTGAGAAGCACGGTGTTTTGAGAGGCTGCTGGCTTGCCGTGAGGCGCATCGTTCGCTGCAATCCCCTGCACGTCGGCGGTTATGACCCTGTGCCCTAGCGGGCACTCGCTATCGGAGGAAAACTTACATGTGGGATTGGATCGTTAACATCCTTTTCGAGCTGCTCAAGCTCATCCAGACCTTTGCGGTCGACTGGGGCCTGTCCATCATCATCCTGGTGGTCATCATCCGTCTGCTGCTGACGCCGCTCATGCTCAAGTCGACCAAGTCGACGGCTCGCATGCAGGTGCTGCAGCCCAAGATGCTCGAGATCCAGGAGCGCTATGCCGACGATCCCCAGCGTCAGGCCGAGGAGATGCAGAAGTTCTACAGCGAGAACAAGTTCAACCCCATGGCTGGCTGTCTGCCGCTGCTGATTCAGATGCCTATCCTGTTCGCCCTGTTTACATTGCTGCGCAACCTGCCGCAGTACTTTAACGACGGCACGTTCTCGTTCTTCAACATCCTGCCCGACCTGACCACCACGCCGAGCGCTTCCTTTGCCGATGGCTTTATGGTTGCACTGCCTGCGCTGGTTTGCCTGATCCTGTTCGCCGTCCTGACCCTGATTCCGCAGCTCTATATGTCGCGCAACCAGACCGGCCAGCAGGCTCAGAGCATGCGTATGATGGCCGTTGTCATGACGGTCATGATGCTTTGGATGGGCTGGAGCCTTCCCGTTGGTGTTCTGCTGTACTACGACGTCTCGTCTGCTTGGCAGGTTATCCAGCAGATTTTTGTGACGCAGAAGGTCATCGATAAGGCGAAGGCCGATGAGGAGGAGCGTCTTAAGAACGCTCCGCTGCAGGTTGAGGTCACTCGTCGAGAGAAGAAGCCGCGCCCGCACAAGAAGAAGTAGTGGGATATCAATCTTATTTAGGTACCTAACTTTTGGAGTACGTTATGTCTGAAGAGATCATCGAGGATATGCTTGAGGAGGTTGCCCCGCAGGTCGCGGGCGATTATCCCGAGATTGCACAGCGCTACAAGGCTGGTGAAGAGCTGACCGATGAGGAGCTCGACACCATTGCCGATGTTGCGATTTCCATCCTGCGTTCCATCCTTTCGCACTTCGATGCCGCCAACTCTCCTATCGATGAGTATGAGGGCGACGAGGGTGAGCTGATTTTGGATGTAACGGCTCCCGACCTTGCTGTTCTCATTGGCCGTCATGGTCGCACCCTTGATGCCCTTCAGGTTATGTTCTCTTTGCTGGTGAGCCGCAAACTTGGCTTTAGGTATCCGGTTGTAGTGGACGTAGAGGGATACAAGAGTCGCCGTCAGGACAAGGTTGCTTCCATGGCTCAGTCTGCTGCCGAGCGTGCCATCCGCACTCATAAGAGTGTTTCGCTTCCGCCCATGAATGCCTACGAGCGTCGACTGGTTCACATTGCACTTCGTAGCAATGATGCCGTCGATACTCATTCTGAGGGTTCTGACCCTGATCGCCATGTGGTGATTGTTGCTCGATAATCTTCTCGAGCTTATGCTAAGGGGACGTGGTTTCCACGTCCCCTTTTTTTGTCAAAAGTTCTCGATACACTGATTTTTGTCAGAAAGGAGCTTTCGTTGTTAGTACTTACTGATCAGCAGGCTGACGAGATGTTGAGTCGTCTAACTTCCTATTGCAAAGAGTATTCCTTGAGCGTAACTGATGTTGAGCTGAGGAAATGTATTCAGCATTTGGATTTGGTTCTAGAAACAAATAAGACAACCAATCTCACCCGTATTCTTAACGTAGAAGATGCTGCAGTACTGCATATCCTCGACTCACTTGTTTTGCTCCCCTATATCAACAAGGCTCCTGAGGGAGCTTTGCTCGATATGGGAACAGGTGCGGGCTTCCCTGGTATTCCATTAACCATAACCACGCATCGTAAAGCTACTTATATTGACTCTGTTGGTAAGAAGGTTGATGCAGTCAATTCCTTTGTCCATGCTCTTGGATTGAAACATGCTCATGCGGTTCATGATCGTCTTGAAGAATATGCTCGAAGCCATAAGAAGCAGTTCTCTGTTGTAACCGCCCGCGCACTGGCCCCTCTACCGATTCTTGTTGAGTATGCTGCTCCGTATCTGAAGGATGGAGGGCTATTTGTTATAACCAAGGGCAATCCTTTGGTTGAGGAGCTTGCTTCCGGCATGTCAGCAGCTAAGATTTGCGGCTTCACTTTGCTTCTGAATGACGCAATTGATTTGCCTGAAGGCTTGGGTCACAGGGAGTTCATTGTTCTTAAGAAGAGTCATCCAGCATCCGTCTCATTGCCTCGTGCAAATGGCGTGGCAAAGAAGAATCCGCTTGCCTAGATGTTTCACGTGAAACATAATGGATACTAACAACTTGCAGTGTTTCACGTGAAACAGGGCGGTTGATATCGAATCGGAATGTTTCACGTGAAACATCCTCCGTTTGACAGCTTTAATACACACCAGGAGGGACCGTGGGATTTCGCGACGTTAAGCGTTCTAAGAGCGCAAAAGACACGCGTATCATTGCAATCATCAATCAAAAAGGCGGCGTAGGTAAGTCCACCACGGCTGTAAATCTTGCAGCAGCGTTGGGTGAACTGGGCCGAAAGACGTTAATTGTCGATTTTGACCCGCAGGGTAATAGTACGAGTGGTTTTGGAATCGAAAAAGAAGAACTCGATCACTGCATCTATGATGCATTGCTGAACGATGTTCCGGCGGAATCGCTCGTTCTTGATACAAATTGCAATAAGGTATTTGTAATCCCGGCAACTATCCAGCTTGCGGGTGCGGAAATCGAACTTGTCAGTGCGATTGCCCGTGAGACTCGCTTAAAGGATCTGCTTGAGCCTGTTCAGGATGAGTTTGATTTTATATTCATCGATTGCCCGCCATCGCTTGGTTTGCTGACCATCAATGCGTTAACAGCAGCAGACAGTGTTTTGATTCCTATTCAATGCGAATATTACGCACTCGAAGGTGTCACAAAGCTGCTTGAATCGATGAAGATGGTTAAAACACGCCTTAATAAGAGCCTTGATACTTATGGCGTGCTCATGACTATGTACGATTCGCGCACATCGCTTTCGAACCAGGTTGTGGAAGAGGTTCAATCGTATTTTGGTGACAAGGCATTCAAGACCTTGATTCCACGCACAGTTAAAATTTCAGAAGCACCCTCGTTCGGTGAGCCAGTAATTACCTATGCGCCACAGAACAAGGGCGCAAAGGCGTATATGAACCTTGCTAAAGAGGTGATTAAGCGTGCCTAGTCCTAAGAAGCGCGGCGGCTTGGGTCGTGGTCTCAATGCACTGGTCTCAGAAGCTGAATATGAGACTGGTGGATCTGCAGCGTCAGCATCAAATGCCGTTTCGGAAACTAAGCTTCCAATCGAAGACATCGTTCCGAACCCAAATCAGCCACGAATTCACTTCAACGAGACCGAGCTTCGAGAGTTGAGTGAGTCAATTCAGGAGCATGGCGTTCTTCAGCCGCTTCTTGTGCGCAAGCACGGTAATGGCTATGAGATTATCGCAGGTGAGCGCCGTTATCAGGCTTCGAAACTTGCGGGTCTTGAGGAGCTCCCCGTCATCATTAAAGATGTTGATGATGAGCAGATGCTTGCACTCGCGCTGATTGAAAACCTTCAGCGCTCTGACCTTAACCCCGTCGAAGAGGCAAAGGGATATCGACAGCTCATCGATGCGAGCGGTATGACTCAAGAAGCCTTGTCAAAGGCTGTCAGCAAGTCTCGTTCCGCAATCACCAATTCGTTGCGCCTGCTTGATCTTCCAGAGGTAGTTCAGCAGATGATCTTCGAAGGCAAACTGACTGCTGGTCATGCGCGTGCAATTCTTGCGGTTCCGTATGAAGATGCGCGCATTAATCTTGCTGAGAAGGTTGTTGCAGAGGGATTGTCTGTCCGTGCGACGGAAAATCTTGCCCCACTGTTTTCTGCCGGAGAGACGCCTAAAACACCTCGCCCTGCAACGCCTCAGTCTTTTAAGAAGGCTGCACGCGTTCTGCGTCAGGTGTTTAACACGAACGTTCGCGTCAAGAGCTCGCGCGGCAAGAATAAAATCGAGATCGAGTTTAAGGATGAGGAAGAGCTGTCTCGCATTCTTGGCGAGATGATTCAATTTGACCAGGGAGATCAGGATGAAGAATAAAGTTCTGACTGCTCTTGCTTTGGCTGCAACTGTAGCGGTTGGTGCGTTTGCGGGATTTAAGATCGCAACAGACGATGAATTGCGTGGTCGTCTGCTTCGCGGAGCGCAAGATATCGTCGATACGTCCAAAAAGAAAATGGATGTTATGACTGAGGATGTCGCTATGCGTACAGCTCAGGTAACTAAGAATCCCAAGATTAATCAAGATTGGGTTAACCATCAATGGGAAAATGTAGGCTTTTAGGTACCTAACAATTACTAGCCTTTTTTAAGGGGTCCTTGTCTGAACGCCAGAACAAGGACCCCTTATTTCTTTCGAAAAAGTTGTTGAACAATCGCTCGATGCGAATTAGCGATAGATATGAAACAGCCCCGGTTGCAATTAAGCAACCGGGGCTGTTCGATGTTTCACATGAAACGTTTAGGTTGGTCTCCCCTACGCGTTCTTCTGAACCTTGAAGCGCTGCTTGAGTTGGCCGCAAGCAGCGTCGATATCGTTGCCGCGAGAGTTACGGATCGTGGTCTCAATGCCACGGGACTCAAGACGACGCTGAAGGTCTTCAACCTTATGAATCGGTGACGGTTTGAGAGGACTGCCCTCGATATCGTTGAGCTGGATCAGGTTGACGTGGCACAGCGTGCCCTCGCAGAAGTCGCAGAGCGCCTGCATCTCGGGGTTGGTGTCATTGACGCCCTCGATCATGGCGTATTCGTATGTCGGACGGCGGCCGGTCTTTTCGGTGTAGAGCTGAAGGGCCTCGTGAAGGCGCAAAAGCGTGTACTTCTTAACGCCCGGCATGAGCTTATTGCGCGTGGACTGAATGGCAGAGTGCAGCGAGACGGCGAGCGTGAACTGCTCGGGAATGTCGGCAAACTTGCGAATACCAGGAATGACGCCGCTGGTGGAGACAGTGAGATGACGTGCTCCAATACCGATTCCATCGGGGTCATTAAGAATACGCAGTGCCTTGAGGACCTCGTCGTAGTTGGCGAAAGGCTCACCCTGGCCCATGAACACGACGCTCGTCGCGCGCTCACCAAAGTCGTTGGAAACATGCAGTACCTGGTCAACGATCTCTTGAGCGGTCAGTGAGCGCTTGAGGCCGTTCAGACCGGTAGCGCAAAAAGCGCAGCCCATACCACAGCCGGCTTGGGTAGATACGCAGACAGACAGCTTGTTGCGACGAGGCATGCCGACGGTCTCGACGGAGATACCGTCGTGGTACTCGAGTAGGTATTTACGAGAGCCATCCTTAGACACCTGCTTGGCGAGCTCGGTCGGCGTGTCGAAGGCAAATGCCTCCTTCAGCTGCTCGCGGAAGGCCTTGGGAAGGTTGGTCATGTCATCAAACGAACAAACGTTCTTCTCAAAAACCCATTCGATGAGCTGCTTTGCGCGAAAAGCGGGTTGGCCGAGTTCGGCGACAAGTTCGCGAATATCGTTTTGGCTCAAGTCGCGAATGTCTTGAGATTTAGTCCTGGGATTCATGGAAGCCTTTCGATTTTGGGGAAACGTAGAGGGTATCGCTACAATATGGTATCAGCTGCAGGAATTATAGAGGAGGAGTCTGCCCATGCCGGGTAAAAGCCTAGAGAACATGCACGTAGCGGTCTTGGCGGGCGGCCATTCCGCCGAACGCGAGATTTCGCTCAATTCTGGAAAGAATGTCGTGGTGGCACTGAAGGAGGCCGGCTACACCTCGGTGGAGCTGCTCGACACCGCCGCCGATGGCTTTATGGTGACTATGGCGACCGGTGGCTTCGACGTGGCGTTTATCGCCATGCACGGCGCCGGCGGCGAGGATGGCGCCATGCAGGGGGCCATGGAGACGCTGGGTATCCCCTACACGGCGTCAGGCGTGCTCGCCAGCGCATGTGGCGCCGATAAAGAGGTTTCAAAGCTTCTGTATGCCAAGGCGGGCATCCCCATTGCCCCCGGCCTGGCGCTTGAGGCGGGCGACGAGGTCGATATCGATCGTATCGTCGAGATTTGTGGCGAGCGGTGCTTTGTAAAGCCCGCCGTCAACGGCTCCAGCTATGGCATCTCTCTGGTCCATGAGCCCTCCGAGCTACCCGCGGCAATCGCCAAGGCGTTTGAGTACGGCGACAAAGTGCTGGTCGAGAAGTGCATCGAGGGTACCGAGATTACCGTCGGCGTATACGGCGAGGATGACGTGCGCGCCCTGCCGATTGTTGAGATCCGTAAGCCCGAAGACTGCGAGTTCTACGATCTGGACGTGAAGTATGTGGACCCCACGGATATCCATCGCATTCCGGCGCAGATTTCGCCCGAGAACTATGCTCGTGCTCAGGAGCTCGCCTGTGCTGCCCATAAGGCACTCGGCTGCCTGGGTATCTCGCGCAGCGACTTTATCGTGAGCGAGGATGGCCCCGTCATCCTCGAGACCAACACGATTCCCGGCATGACCGATACGTCGCTGTATCCGGATGAGATTCGCCACACCGATGACATGACGTTCCCACAGGTCTGTGACAGTCTGATTCGTATGGGACTTCGTCGAGCGGGCGTTGCATGCTAATCGAGGACGCTGTTTCGTCGGGAACGCCGCAGTTTGTCATCGATTCCTATGCCACGCTTGCCGAGCGTGCCAAAACCCAATCGTTTGGTCTCATCGAGGAAGATGTTATCGTCCTCGATACCGAAACCACGGGTCTTTCGGTGCAGGACAATGAACTGATTGAGATCTCGGCTGCCCGTCTTTCGGGCCGCGAGATCGTCGACCGGTTCGATACCTTCGTGCACCCCAAGCAGCTGATTCCCGCCGAGATTACCGAACTCACGAGCATTACAAACACCGATGTGGTGGATGCCCCATCGGCCGTCGATGCCGTGGCCGCTCTCGCCGATTTTGTCGGCGGCTGCCCGGTGATTGCGCATAACGCCACCTTCGACCGTTCGTTTATCGAGTCGGTCAAGGGCGGTGTCAACGTCAGCGGCATCTGGATCGATTCGCTGGCACTGTCGCGCATCGCACTTCCGCGCTTGGCCTCGCACAAGCTGTCTTTTATGGCCGACTTGTTTGGGTGCGATTCGGTGTCGCATCGCGCGAACGCAGACGTTGATGCCCTGTGCGGTGTGTGGCGCGTGCTGTTGGTTGCGCTTACCGACCTGCCTTCGGGCCTTATGGCGCGCTTGGCGGACATGCACGCGGACGTGCCTTGGTCCTATCGCCCCATTTTTTCTTTTTTGGCCGGCCAGAACCCGGGTTCGATATTTTCGCTCAGCGCCGCTCGTGCTGACGTGCTCAAGGCCGATCGTGCAGACGATCGCGTTGATGCGGACGAGTTGCCGGTCCTTAAGATGCCGAGCCGTGAAGAGATCGAGGCGGATTATGCCCCCGGTGGCCTAGTCAATCGCATGTATCCCACGTACGAGCCGCGCGATGAGCAAATCGCGATGGCGCTCGAGGTCCGTGACGCGCTCGTTACGGGAACGCATCGCGTGATTGAGGCGGGGACGGGCGTCGGCAAATCGATGGCTTACCTGGTGCCTTTTGCCGAGGCCGCACGCCGCAACAACATCACGGTTGGTATCGCGACTAAATCGAATAATCTTGCCGACCAGCTCATGTATCATGAGCTGCCCAAACTTGCCGATCAGCTGGACGGAGGCTTATCGTTTTGCGCCCTCAAGGGCTATGACCACTATCCATGCTTGCGCAAGCTTGAGCGCATGAGCCGTAGCCAAGTCGAAATTACGACTAAGCGTGATCCTGCCGACACGCTTACGGCGGTCGCGGTCATCATGGCGTACGTGTGTCAGTCGGCCGATGGCGACCTCGACTCGCTCGGCATTCGTTGGCGCAGCGTCAACCGTCCCGACTTTACGACGGCCTCGCGCGAGTGCGCCCGTCGCTTATGCCCGTTTTTCCCCGATAAATGCCTGGTCCACGGCGCCCGCCGCCGCGCGGCGCATGCCGATGTGGTGGTCACCAACCATTCCCTGTTGTTCCGCAATGTTGCGGCCGAGGGCAGAATCTTGCCTCCGATTCGCCACTGGGTGATCGATGAGGCCCACTCCATCGAGCGCGAGGCGCGCCGTCAATGGGCGCGCGTGGTGTCGGCGGATGAATCGCGCGTTCTGTTTGAGCGCCTGGGTGGCTCGAGCACCGGTGCGCTGAGCCAGGTTTCCCGCGATTTGGCAACCTCGGAGGGCTCTACGCTCTACCTGGGTCTTACTGCCAAGGCGACGTCGACGGCTGCCCGCGCGAGCATGGCGATTGCCGATGTGTTCGATGGCGTGCGCGAGCTTGGCCGCCGTGCCCGCGGGGGCTATGACAACGCGAATCTGTGGATTGGCCCCGAGCTGCGCGTGTCGGATGACTGGCACGATTTTTTGCAGTCGGCCCATACCGCAATTGATGCGCTGGGCCAGGCGGATAAAAGCGTAGACGCGCTGGTGCAGGCCGTCGCCGCCGATAAGCCCGAGGTCGTCGTCGACCTGGGCGACATTTCGCGCCGTCTGCACGAGTTGGTCGAGAATCTCAAGCTCATCATTGAAGGCACGGATGAGCACTACGTGTACTCGCTGCAGGTTAACCGTCGGCTGCGTGCGGGCGGGGAGTCTATGACCGCCGAGCGCATCGATATCGGCGAGGCCCTGGCGAACGAGTGGTTGCCCGAGGTGCACACGGCCATCTTCGCTTCGGCGACCATGACGGTGTCCAAGAGCTTTGAGCATTTCAACCATGCCGTCGGCCTTGATCGCATCGGTGCGTCGACATCCTCATCGCTGCACCTGGATTCGAGCTATGACTTTGACTCGAATATGGCCGTGGTCGTGGCGGGGGACATTCCCGATCCGCGCGATCGTGAGCGCTATCTGTCGGCGCTCGAGTGCGTGCTGGTCGATGCCCATCTCGCCATGGGTGGATCGGTGCTCACGCTCTTCACTAACAGGCGCGATATGGAGGATCTGTATGCCCGTGTCGAGCCCAAATTGGCGCGAGCGGGTCTGGAACTCAATTGCCAACAGCGTAACTCGTCCCCACGTCGTCTGCGCGATCGGTTTATCAACGAGCCGACTTCATCGCTCTTTGCGCTCAAGGCCTTTTGGGAGGGCTTTGACGCCAGCGGCGAGACACTGCGTTGCGTCATTATCCCCAAGCTGCCGTTCTCGAGCCCCACGGATCCTCTTTCGTGTGAGCGCAACCTGCGCGAGGACCGCGCTTGGGCGCGCTACTCGCTGCCCGAGGCGGTGCTCGAAGTCAAGCAGGCCGCCGGCCGTCTCATCCGCTCGTCGACTGATTGCGGCGTGCTCATCTTGGCAGATCCGCGCTTGGTGACAAAGGGCTACGGCAAGAAGTTCTTGACGTCGCTGCCCACGACTTCCTACCAGCGTATCGAGTCGGCGCAGATCGGTCATTATTTGCAGCTGTGGCGTGCACGCCACGAGCGACGCCGTTAAAGCGGGCAGGTCAGGCTCTTCGCCATATCGCATAGACGCTTTGCCGAGGCGGGGTCATCCAGTATGCGGATGGCTCCGCCCGCTGCGATTACCTGGCAGAACAGCCAGTGCTCTGACCCATAACGCACGGTCACCGTCGCCATGTCTGCCCCGTTTGGCTCAATCGACATGATGCCGGCCCAGTCTAGGCGCTCTGCCATGTCGAGCGGCATGAGGAGTTTTGCGCTCTGCTCCGCTTGGGAAAGGGATTCGTGGAGGGACAAGGACGCGGATGTGTGGCGCTCCACAGAATCGTCGGTAAGGGCAAGGCCTTCGATTTTGTCCATGCGGTAGGAGCGCTGCGCATCAACTTCGACATCCCAGGCAATCAGATATGTTTGGTCGCCATGCGTCGCGATGCGCAGGGGGTCGATGAGACGCTCACGCGGCCGTGTGTCGTCCATCGAACGGTAGATGATGCGGCATCGAACGCCGTCTTGAATCGCGCAGTTCAGCTGTTGCCAGTGCGATCCTCGGGCAACGGTATCGACGACGCGCTGGTTGTAGCCGAGTTTCTCGGGTAGGAGGGCGTGTCGGATACGCTCTGCTGCCCGAGAGTCGATTCCCATCGATTCGAGTTCGTGGTTGAGCACGGCACCTTCGGCGGCACTTAGGCGCAAGGGCAGCACACGCCCCGCATCGCCTGTCAGGATGATGCACTCGCCGTGGCGTTCGCAGATGATGCGTGCGCCCGACTCACGGTCAGCGAGGGTCGAGACGATATCGATAATTTCGTCGAGCGCCGCACCCGTGATATCAAAACGGCTGCAGATATCCCCTCGTGTCATACCGGTCTCACCGGCAGCGTAGAGGGCCTCCATGATGTCAATCGCACGCGAGAGCCTTTGCTCGCTGGTGAGTTTACGCGCGGGCATGCTCGTGCACCGTCCTTTCGATGAGGTGGTTCCACGCCAGTTTAAGTGCATCGGGGGCAACGGGTCTCATGCCGTCCATGGCGTGCTCCATACAAAACGAGGCAGCGGCATTAAGGTCGCGCACGCCGACGGTCCAGGTCCAACCCTCTTCGGTGTGCGTGAGCTCCCCGCGACCGCGCGTTAGGCCGCTGACCATGTCGGCCTGGGCTTGCGGGGCAAACGAAAAGGTCGCCATAACGGGCTTGCAATCGGCAAAATCAAACTCGAAGAACAGGCGATCGTTCAGGTTAAAGTCGGCGGGGATGGAGTAGGCCTTCGAGGGGCGCCATGCGCGAACGATACGGTCGCAGCGAAACGTCCTGATTTCATCGGTGGCGTTGTCGAGTCCGCAAAAAAACGCCACACCCTCGTGCTCAAACATGCCGTATACGCAGACGGTGCGCTCTTTTTGCTCCCCGTGCCCGTTTTGATACAAAAAGCGCAGTGCGCAGCGTTCGGCGAAAGCGCTCCACACCGCATCGACGGCGGGTAAGCGACGGGCGGGAGGCTCTTCTGCGGTCGATGCGCCGGTGAGGTAGGCGATCTTGGAGCGTATGTCTGCAAGCGGCGTGGCAAACGCGGCCGAACCGGTCGCAAGGGTCTGGTCGATAGCGTCGAGCAAGATGTCCGCGTCGTCTGCGGTGATGAGGCCACCGGCCGCAAACGTGTGCTCGCGATCGATGGTCCACGCGCTTTCTTCGGTTTCTTGGGCGCCTGCTGCGCGAACTTCCTTGATCGTGATTCCGCGTTCGAGGAGTTTTTCGCGATCGCGGCGAAACTTGCGCTTGTCCGAGTCGATATTGCCCGACCCATAGCCAAGATCGGAATCCAGGACAATTTGCTCTGTGGTCAATGGCTCGGGAGAGCTGTTGAGGACAAAGAACAGATTGAGGATGCGCTGGGCGGTCTTGTCGAAACCGGGTTCCGGCGCCCCATTTTTATTCGTTACGGTTGTATCGCTTGCCGTCATAGAATCCTCGCATGGGAAGGTGTTTGATGCCATGATTTTAGTCCGATATGGAGATTAGGCTATATCCTTGTCCGCTCGCGGCGTTAAGATGGCCCGAATTCGGTCGTTTGCGCTCGCTCGGGGTATACTTTCGACTATATACGGTTCTAATGTGCATGCATTGGGCCTATTTGTCGGATTATGGATGTGGAGCGCACATGGCGAACACCCAGAACTATATTAACCACCTGCTGCAGAACACCGGCATTACGCCGGCGTGCAGTGAAGAAGAGCGCCTGGCTGCCGAGGATATCGCTCAGATTTTCCGCAACCACGGCTTTGACCCCGAGGTGCAGGAATTTAATGCTCCCGCGCCCAGCAGATTGGCGTTTGCCGTTACCGGTATTCTGGCGTTTGCCGGCGCCCTGCTGATGGGCATCGGTGGCGGTATCGGCTTGGTCGGCACCTTGCTGGCCATTGTCGGCGCCGTGCTCTACGTGCTCGAACGCACGGGGCGTCCCGTGGTTTCGCGCCTGGGAAAGACCGGTGTGAGCCAAAATGTCATCGCCTACCACAAGGCGTCGGGCCCGCTTGCCTCTCCGCGCAATCGCCCGGTTGTCGTTGTCGCGCACTATGACTCCCCGCGCGCCGAACTGCTCGCTCGCGAGCCCTATGCGCCGTACCGAGCGCTGATCGCCAAATTGCTCCCGATTGCCACGATTGCTCCCGCGGCTATTGCCATCCTGCGCATCTTGCCGCTTCCCGGCGCGTTGAAGGTCCTGCTGTGGATTGTCGCGATCCTTGCCTCTCTCGTGGCTCTTGCCAATGCCGCCAATATTATTTCCAATCGTTTTGTTCTTCCCTACACGTCCGGCTCGGTTTGCAACAAGTCGTCTGTTGCCGCCATGTTGGGTGTCATGGATAACGTCGCCCCCTATCAGGGTGAGAACGAGTTCCCTGACGATATTCCGTTTGACACGTATTTTGGCGAGCAGAAGCGTCGCGCCGAGGAGATGGCGCGTGCGGCGGCCGAGTATGCCGCGGCCCAGCAGCAAAACGACTACGGCAACACCATCGAGTACGAAGAGCCTGCCTATACCGAGGATGAGTATGGCCAGCCGGTCGCTCCCGAGGGTGAGCAGGGCGAGGCTTCTGATGAGCAAATCGATGGATTCGAAGGTGCTTCTGCCGACGAGACCCTGATTGGCGTCATCGCACCCGAGCCCCAGGTCCAAGATATTCCGGACGAGGAGCCCGTTGCGGACGAGTCCACTGCCGAGTCGGCAGGCGAGCCTGCCGCGGCTGAGGAGCCCGAGCCCAAGCCCAAGCTTTATCGCAATGCCGCCGGCAACATCCGATTTGGCTCGGATGCCATCCGTGCCCTGGGCATGCTTCCCGAGTCCTGCACGCTCGATTACGAAGAGGGCGAGGAACCGACGTTCGAGCCCGCGCCCCAGCCCGATCCGGTCGTGGCTGCGCAGCCCGATGAGGCCAATGCCGTCGAGACGGAAGCCGATGCGGAGACTGCTATCGATCCCGCAGCCGGTCTGGACGTCATGGCGCCTGCCCCGGCGCCCGAGGAGCTCGATAATACCGAGGACGACTACGATGCGTATCCGCAGCGTGTGTCCTACGAGAGCGACACCGATTTTTCTGCCGAGCTTCCGGTGACGACGCCCCATGCCGATATCGCTTCCGCGTTTTCTTCGATCGGTGCCAGCGCCTCCCATTTCTTTAAGGGGGCATTCGAAAAGGGCAAGAAACTCGTTGACGACTTTGAGGAAAAGCGCGCCGCTGCCCGCGAGGCAGCCGAGCGCGAGGCTGCAGCCCAGCAACAGGCGGCCGAGGCCGAGCGCGAGCGCGCGGCACAGGAATTTGAGCAAAACGACGCCGAGCAGCCGGTATCTGTTGATGTTGCCGACGCCACGACGTCTTTCGAGGCGCCGCAGCCTTCGCCTGCGGATGTTGCCGGGGAGACGGCGACTTTCGAAACCCAACAGCCGGTCGACAGCACTGTGTCGTTTGATGCCACGATGACGTTTGAGAAGCAGGGCACCGCTATCGCCGAGCCCCTTTCCGCTCCTGTCGAGGACGAGCCCGCTGCGCCCGATACGGTCGAGGATCAATCTGTGGCGGAACAGGTCGCTGCGGACAGCTCCGAGCAAGAGCCTGAGCCCGTGGCCCCCGAAGCTCCGCAGGCGGATGAGTCGAGGCCCTACTCTACGCAGATCTTCACCATGCCCGCGCCGAGTGATCCCGGCGCCACGGTTGCCAATGCTGCTCCGTCGCAGGCCGAGACGGTCGATGCTCTGATGGCTCAAATCTCGTCTCAGGCGTCGCCGCGCCCGAACATGAACGTTCCCGACCCGGCATCCGCGCCGGCTCCCATGCCCTCTGCGTCCCCGCTGGCCTCGGTCCCCGATCCCTCGATGCCTTCGATGCAGCAGGCCAATGTCGCCTCGCGCACCTCGCTGTTCGACCTTCCCGACCCTTCGGCTCAGGTTAACGATCCCTTCGCGACGGCACAGGGGCCCGAGCCCACATCGGCTCCGGTTGTTCCCCCCATGCCGGTCAGCTCGGATGTTCAGCCGCTTGAGACTATCTCGGCTCCTGCCGCTCCGGCCGCCAAGCCGCAAAAGCGCGGCTTGGGCGGTCTGTTCGGTCGCAAAAAGAAAAACGAGCAGGACAGCATGAGCGATTGGCTTGGTGTCGAGGATGATTACGACGCCAAGAAGTCTGGTCGCGGTATCGGCTCGTGGGATAACTTCGAGGATGACGACGACGGCTGGAAGGGCGGTGCCACGTCTTCCGATGGAGCTTCCGCCGAGGATATGCTCGCTGCCGTTGCCTCCATGGGCGATGACGAGCTGCTTGGCCACGACATCTGGTTTGTGGCTACAGGCGCTTCCGATTGCGACGGCGCCGGCATGAAGGCGTTCCTGGCCGCGCATCGCGACAAGCTCCGCGGCGTGTTCTTTATCAACCTTGAGTCCATTGGTGCCGGTAGGCTTTCGGTCGTGACGGTCGAGGGCGAGCAGCAGCTGCTCAAGGGTGACCGACGCATCATGAACTTGGTCAACAAGGTGTGCAAGTCGTTCCATGTCGATTGCGGTGCATTTGAGATGCCCTATGCCAAGACCGATGCCTATGCTGCTCTCGAGGCAAGCCGACGCGCCCTTACCATTGCCGGCGTCGACGGCCCACGTTTGGCATGCGCTCACACTGAGGACGATCTGCCGTACAACGTCAATCCGACAAATATCGCTACGGTGTCCGAGGTCGTGACCGAGGTCATTCGTCGTTCGTAGGTTGACCTATAAGGAGTCTGCGTGTTTTCGTACATCAAGCGCCACTGGCCCGTCTATCTCATCTTGGCCCTGATCGCCATTGTCCTTGGTTTCGGGGCCGCGTATATCGTGGGCGTTAAAGGCTCAACGCCTGAGTCCACGATTAGCGAAGAAGTGGAGCACGAGCAGAGTTTGGGAGCCGATGGCATCTCCGAGTCCGATCAAGCGCTCATCGACGGTGGGTCTGCATCTGGGGAATAGCCATTTCGCCACGAACGAATAAGAGGCGAGCCGGGAGACGGGCTCGCCTCTTTTTTATTGCGTCAGCGACGTTTTGACGCCAGCTTTAGATGGGCAAACCAGATTGCCGCGGCGCCGGAGGTCACGAAGGCGGTGAGGCAGGCGGCAATGGGAAGGGAGCCCGTTGCCGGTAAATCTTGCGGCATGGCGCATCGCTGGATGACGCGATCCTCGTCATGTGATTCAAGGTTGCTACCGCCGCCATTGCGACAGAGGTCAACGCGAGCGCTGTTGGCGAGTGCGGTCTGAGGCGTGTAAGACGACGCGGCCTGCATATGGATGACGGCACCGTGAATATCCGAGTCAAGGACGGCGTTCACATCATCAAGGTCGTCATGCTCGTCTTTGAGGTCCTCGCGGGTCCAAGATTCTGCAGCGCCTCTTGTCGTGAAGTCGGCCGATACGGCCCCGTACTCAAGACGAATGCCCGTGACGGCGGTATCGTCCAAAAGAGCGAGCTCTTTTGCCTCGAGGGTGACTGATTCCGTTGTTGGAATATTTGCTTTCCAAAGATGCCAATCGTCGTAATCGACCATGCGCAAATCGTCACCTAGGAGCTTTTTGACCTCGTCCGTTTTGAGCCAGGGGTTGTCATGCCCGTCGCTGAGCGTTGCATTGGCCTGTTCGCCCGTATCGATACTTCCCACTGGAGACGTTCGGTACCACACGTTGCAAAGACCGTCGATGTCCCCAGCCGCGACAGGGGTTTCGATGGCGATGAGCCTGGCAGTGCCGTCTTTGGCGCATTCGAGATCGTCGGTGATGGTGAATTCATCAACCCAGGTATTCGACTCATTTTTAGCATCGAGCGTATAGGAGAAGGAACCGTTCGTATCAGATTGTGCCACGGCCCGGTTTTTGCCATCGCCGTTAGCGACGAGGCCCTTACCGATAGGGCGGGCGATCTCTTGCCGCTTGTCGACTCTGCCCTCGATCTCGATGGGTGTGTCCTTCATGGTTACCGTCTGCACTTCTCCTGTGGCCTCAATTTCAAACGTCATGTCTTGAGCAAGGTCGTAAGTGCGCGGGGACATTGCTTCGCGCAGGGTGTAGGTGCCGGGCAAAAGATGCTCGATGCGATGCGGTTTGTCGGAGGAGGTCCAAGCGTCAATTTCGGTTCCGTCGGCACCGTGGAGGGAGAGCCGAGCGCCATCCACTTCTTGTTTGCCGGTCAGATCGACTTTGGAGATGTCGATTTTGGTGTAGTCGTTAGAGATATCGAGGTGCGCTTTGACCGTGGGTGTTTCCTGGTCGGCATACGACAGCTCGATGGTGTGCGCGCTTTGGTCGAGCAGGTATCCTTCGGGTGCCTGTACCTCAATAACCTCATAGATGGCAGTTCCGCACCCCAGCGAAAGATGATTCGCGCACGCAAATCCCCGCTCGTCGGTTGTGATGGTGGTGACGGTTTCACCGTCCAGGGCAACAATGCTGCCGTCGGGGCGCACGATATCGCCCGCGGCGCGGATATCAAAAACAGCGCCGGCAAGGGCGTGTCCGTCTACGGTATCGTTCTTAACGATCTCGATGCTTCCTGTTGCTGCGTCGTCGTAAAACGAGGCGACCGCGACGGGCGTTAAGTTCATGTCGGCGGGAATCGTTATCTCCAGATCTTCTCCAACAAGATACGGCTCCTTGGCGGAAGTCTCTCGTATGTAATACGTGCCCGGGTTAAGCGATTCGGGCAGAGTGACGGTGCCGGTTTCATCGGTCGTAAAGGTATTCATAACGGTATGGGCAGGATGCCAAGATGTTTGCGAGATGGGTTCACGGTTGCCATTGAGCAGCTGAAAGGTGAACCCGACGCGTGGTACGGCGCTGCCGGTCTGAGCATCGCGCTTCACGATTTGAAGATGTGTCGACAGGGCGTGGTTGTCTACGATGTACTGAAGCTCTGCGCCGTCAGTGATCTGCTCTGCCGTGATAGTCCATTCCCCTGCCTGCTTAAAGCCGTCGGGCACAGTGTCGACAACCTCACGAATGGTGTAGCCGGCACGGTCATACGGTATGGTTCCACTGACGCCATTGGGGCGCTCTCCTGCGCCAAACCATGCTCCAGCCTGGTCTTTGGTCGATGCGAAGCCGTAGATATTGGTGTCCAGCGTTCCAACAACCTGCTGCGAAGTGTTGCTTACCACTTCAAAGATCACGCCTTCCGCCGGCTGCTCTATACCAGACCCATCGCTATTGCCACAGTCCTTGAACTTTGAAATCTCGAGGTCAAAAGCGATGGGGATGTTGGGGATGCGACGCTCGAGCTCAACGACGCCCGCGTCTCCGGGCTGGTCGGCACCGACGGTGTAGCTCCAGGTTTCATCGGAGGGCAGATAGCCCTCGGGAGCTCTCGACTCATAGATGGTAAAGGTGCCCAGGGGGATGTCGGTAAGTGTTGCCCGGCCGTCCTCATCCGTCGTGAGGGTGCGCGTCCAGCCCGGGGCAGACTGTGAGACGCAGGTGAACTCAGCGCCGGCAAGTGACGCTCCGACTTGAGGGCCTGCCCCTGTCGCGGCATCGACCTTTGCGATGCGCAGGGTGACGGTACCGGGCTGCTCATCGATGACGACATTTCCGCCGTCATTGCCGGTGGAAAAGGCGATGCGGTCACTCCTGGGGATATAGCCCGCCGGAGCTTTGGTTTCGACCAGATAATATGCCGTGTTGGGCAAAAGTGTCGCCTGTGCGCGACCGCTACTGTCCATCTGGATGCTGCCGATACGCTTGTCGCCGGCGCTCTCATAGATGTCGAACCTCGCTCCGTCGAGCCTGTAGGTATCGTTTTCGCTCGTGATGGCGGCGTTGGCTGACTGTTTTTGGAAGGATGCGGAGACGGCCGGGAGCACGTAGAGCATGTCTTGACGCTTGCTGCCGCCCGACACGGTTCCCAAATAGCGCCGCGCGCGATGCGGTGCGGCTTTAATGCTTCCCGACTTTGCGCTGTCGTGGAGCCAGCGCGCTGCGGCAACGACCTCATTGTCGCCGGAAAAGTTTCCACTCTTTGTGACGCCCTGGGCGGTTGTATATGAGAATGATCCGTCGGTATGGGTGGTGCCGTTGAGCATCCAGACGGCAAGTTGGGTTGCGGCGCGCGCTCGATCGGGGGACAGGTTATGCCCGCCAAAGGATGTGGCGGTGGGGTAGCCATGGCAGATGATGGCCGCGAATTCGTCTTCGAGCCATACCCAGCCCTGATTGTAGGTGAGCCAGGGTCCGCCCGGTGTGCTGGGGCCAAATCGGTCCTGGTTCATACAATAGGCAATCGAAGAATCCTGTGCCTCGTATTTGCCAACTCCAAAAGGACCGCATTCATTGCTGATAGTGCGGAATCCGAGCGATTCGTAACCGTCGACGGCGAGCGCGGCATCCGGTGTCATGCAGCCTAAAAGTAAAAAGAGGACTAGGAGCAGCGATCCTGCTGTGATTGCGCTGTGGACAGAGTGCGTGGGTGCGTTGGACATGGCTGCTCCTTATCCCTCGTGCGCCGCACGGGGAGGCCGCGGCGCGTAGGATGAGGCTACCCCCAAGGTTCATGCGGGTAAGTACCGGAACCTGACCAAATGCTTGCCCGATATCTGACAAATGGCGCCTATGAAAGACAATGGAATAAATCTGCAGGTAGACAACGGTAAATAGAAGAACGTACAGGTCCCTATCTCCACAATTGGCCTGTTTTTAGGACGATTCTCCACAGCTAAAACAAGCATCGTCACCCTTGTATCGAACAAGACAACCGCGTTATACTATCCCCCACATATGCGGGCATCGCCAAGTGGTAAGGCATCAGCTTCCCAAGCTGACACTCGCGGGTTCGAGTCCCGTTGCCCGCTCCAGTTAAAAGCACAAGCACGGCACCATTATGGTGCCGTGCTTTTTTCAATAAAGCGCCGGGACTCGAACCCGACAGGGTGCGAGCGTTAAATAAACGTGAAGCGTTTATAGCGAGCAGGCAAGGGCGCCGATAGGCGACCGCAGCCGGTGCGTATTTGCGAAGCAAATACGCGGACGTCCCCATGGCCGCTCCATCGAGTGCGGGAGACCTCGGGAATGTCGGGTCCAACCCGCTGTGCCCGTGCATGTGCGCGGACCGGGTCTGCCGATCGTAGCCGGTGCGTATTTGCGAAGCAAATACGCAGGCGTCCTGTTGCTTGCGCCAATTCCAAAATGTTAGGTTAATGCCCGTTATCGCTACTCGCACCCGCGCACGGTACAATGGTTGGGTTACGACCAACGTGCCAATAACCAAAAAGGAGCCGCTATGATCGATCGCTATACCCGCCCGGAGATGGGACACATCTTCTCCCTCGAGAACAAGTACGCCATTTGGCAGGAGATTGAGGTCCTGGCCTGCGAGGCTCAGGCGGAGCTCGGCAAGATCGGTATTTCCAAAGAAGAGGCCCAGTGGATTCGCGACCACGCCAACTTCGAGAAGGCGAAGGTTGACGAGATCGAGGAGGTCACGCGCCACGATGTCATCGCCTTCCTGACCAACATGAAGGAATATATCGACGCCGATGTTCCCGAGGGCGAGCCCAAGCCTAGCCGCTGGGTCCACTACGGTATGACCAGCTCCGACCTGGGTGATACGGCTCTGTGCTATCAGCTTACTCAGGCGTGTGACCTGATTATCGAGGACGTTAAGAAGCTCGGTGTGATTTGCAAGCGTCGCGCCTTCGAGGAGCGCAATACGCTCTGCGCCGGCCGCACCCATGGCATCCATGCCGAGCCGATGACCTTCGGCATGAAGTTTGGCTCTTGGGCATGGGAGCTCAAGCGCGATCTCGATCGTCTTGAGGACGCCCGCAAGAACGTTGCCTTCGGTGCCATCTCCGGTGCCGTCGGCACCTACAGCTCCATCGAGCCGTTCGTCGAGGAGTACGTCTGCGAGCACCTGGGCCTGGTCCACGACCCGCTGTCCACGCAGGTCATCAGCCGCGATCACCACGCCTACCTTGCCGGCGTGCTTGCCACTACAGCGGCCACCTGCGAGCGTATCGCGACCGAGGTCCGCAACCTACAGAAGACCGATACGCTCGAGGCCGAGGAGCCCTTCCGCAAGGGCCAAAAAGGCAGCTCCGCCATGCCGCACAAGCGCAACCCCATCACCATGGAGAAGGTCTGCGGCCTGTCGCGCGTCGTGAAGTCCAACGCTCAGGTCGCCTTTGACAACGTTGCCCTGTGGCACGAGCGCGACATTTCGCACTCTTCCGCCGAGCGTGTCGCCCAGGCCGATAGCTTCATCGCGCTCGACCACATGTTCCAGTGCCTCATTCGCGTTATCGACGGCCTGCAGCTGTATCCGGCCCGCATGATGGCCAACCTCAACAAGACCCGCGGCCTCATCTTCTCCTCCAAGGTGCTGCTTGCCCTCGTCGATACGGGCATCACCCGCGAGGACGCCTACGCTATCGTGCAGGAAAACGCCATGGCCACCTGGCACGAGGTGCAGGATTGTGTCTCCGGCCCCACCTTTAAGGAGCGTCTCGAGGCCGATCCGCGCTGCACCGTCAGCCAGGAGAAGCTCGACGAAATCTTCGATCCGTGGGACTTCCTCACCCGTATCGATACGGTCTTCGATCGCCTGGAGCAGTTGAGCTTCGAGTAGGGTTGACCTAATTCGACCGCTTGCGGATGCATTTCAATCTTTGGCGCCTTGCCCATTTTGGGTGAGGCGCTTTTTTATTGCCGCATCAGCCCCGGGTATACAATGAAATCCGACTGCTGTTTCGATGAAGGGAGGCGCGTGCCCGGACGCACCAAGCGAGCCGCCATCGTCTCGTTTACGCTCATGCTCCTTGTTGCCGCCTGTGCGGGCGCCCTGACGTATACCGTTCGAAGCAGTTCTTCCTCCTCGAATGAAGCCGACAAAAATCTCCCGGTACTCAAAATCGGCGTTACGGATAACGACCCCTATGTGTATGTCGATACCACGGGCGATTACGCCGGTATCGATATCGACATCGCCCGCGAGGCCTGCAAGCGTGCGGGGATTAAGCCACAGTTTGTCGATATTGACTGGAACGATCGCGACCGGCTGCTCAAAAACGGTGATATCGATTGCCTGTGGTGTGATTATTCTCCTTGTTATCGCGAGGATAAGTATTACTGGACCGAGCCGTATCTAACCGTGACGGTCTCGGTTGCCGCCAAGAAAACGAGTGGCATCAAGTCCTTGGTGCATCTCGATGGAAGCAAGACCATCGCGGTGATTGCGGGCTCGGTGAGCGAACGCCGATTGCTCGCAGGGGATCTGGAAATCTCGCCGGACGTGCAAATCAGATCGTATGGTTCTGCCGAACTCTGCAAAGCCGCCCTCGCCAAAGGGTATGTCGACTGTTGGATGGCGGACGTTCAATCGCTTGATCGACTCGTCGCCCAGTATCCCGGCGTTTATCGTGTGTTTGCCGACAACGTTATGACGGTTGACCTGGGCGTTGCATTTGATGTTGCCTATGAGGGAGAGTGCGTCAAAAACCTCAATACCGCGCTGTTCGACATGGATCGAGACGGCACGATAGAGCGCATTGTGGACAATTACAAGGCAGGAGCGACGACGGGCGGGCAAGGAGCGGAATCATGACAAATGACAAGCACCGCTTGCGTCGAAAGATTCTGACCGTCATAGCTGTCAGCGTTATTGTCAGCGCTGTCTTATTAGGCCTGTTGTATGCGGTTGGAACCCATCGCTGCCTCGAAAAAACGCTTGGGTTTGGCCAAGAAACCATGGTGTTTTTGGAAAACGCTTGCGAAAAATATGACCGCAACGAACAGGGGAGAAAAATTGAGACGACGCACGATTTGCTCGCCGCGGTCGAATCGTTTGCGACGTTCCTGTCCTCTGATCGCGTTGATGTCAACGACGATCTTATCGAGCAATTTGTTCATACCGAGAACCTTTCGGGGCTGATGGTCATGGATGCCGACGGTCATATGGCCGCCCACTACGACATCGATGGTCGCGATCCGCTCATGTTGTGGCGAGAGGAGCTGGCATGTTCGTCGGTCGCATCGATGTATCAAGGTTCCAAAGTGTCCTACTCAACTGTCGTCGAGCGCCGTGGTGTTGTTTTTGCCGTCTGTGCTGTTCCGTATGGCGACGGCGTTGCCCTGGC
The DNA here is from genome assembly GCA_958435945.1 of uncultured Collinsella sp. Lineage (GTDB taxonomy): Bacteria > Actinomycetota > Coriobacteriia > Coriobacteriales > Coriobacteriaceae > Collinsella. Next base: position 34,652 of record CAUBIC010000018.1, read on the forward strand.
ATACCGCTCATTTGTTCCCGATACGGCGGACGACTATTCATATGCCATAGCCGACGTGCTTTCGGACAGCACCTTCCACCAGGGCCCCACGGTGCTTGTTATGGAGGATGCGGAGATTGTCTCATCCAACAGTGCCGATGCTGACATGTCGCTCGCCCGACTCCTCACCAGCGCAGGGGTTGAGTGGAAAGACGACGGCCTGACGCCCATCGAATATCGAGGAGACAAATGGTACGCCGTGCGTGCGGCATATAAGGACTACCGCCTGTTTGCGCTATATCCCAAATCTGAGGTCATGTCTGACAGGATTTCATTTGTCGCCGTCGGCGTCTTGGTATGCCTTGCGTTTTGGGTCGTGGTGCTGTTGGCTCGAAATATCGTTGACCACCGCAATTTGGTCGAAAAAGATAAACAGCTTGGCATTATCAATGCCATAAGCGCCATCTACGATTCGACCTTCCTTTTGCATCTCGACACCCTCGAGATCGAGGGAATCAATATGTCGCCGGCGATAGCGAAGATATTTTCCGAGCACAACGAGGCATATGACTTTATGGACACGGTCTGCCGGGATATCGTGAGCCCCGAAAGCCGCGAAGCAGTTGTGGGACTCGTAGATATAAGTACGCTTCGTGAACGTATGGAGGGCGTACCGTACTTGGCTGCCGAGGTGCGAGATTGTCGAGGTGCTTGGTACTCGCTACAGGTTGTCCCCCAGCATCGCGATGAGCAAGGCCGGTTGGAGTCGGTCGTCGTGGCGACGCACAACATATCGATGGTCAAGCATGCCGAGGAGCTGTCATACCAAGATAAACTGACGGGGCTTCGCAACCGCAACTATCTTGAATCGCGCGGAGATAGCCTGGTAAACGAGGGCTTGCCAGTGAGCGTGATTATGGTGGACTGCAATTATCTCAAGCGGACCAACGACATCTATGGTCACGAGATGGGGGATGAACTGCTGCGACGGACGGCGTCCGTGCTGCGACGGGTGGCTGGTGCGGATTACCTGCCGATGCGCGTTGGCGGCGACGAGTTTTTGCTGGTCTGCCCCCATACTGACAACGAGTCTGCGCTTGGGTTGGAACAGGATCTTCGTCTCGGTCTTGTCGCGGTAAGCGATGAGGCCCTGACGGTCAGCGCATCGATTGGCGTGGCGACCGTCGAGACGGCTGGAAATACGCTGGCCGATGTATATCGCGTCGCCGACCACAATATGTATCGGGAGAAGCGCATGGTCCACGTACAGGGTGCGGACTGCTAATCTTGCCCCCACTAGTCCAAGCATCGTAGGATGTTGAATCGGTGCTTGCGATAATAAGTCGGTCCAGGCGGGGATAATAGACGTCTGAAATTTCTTTCTGAGAGGGGATCTCAATGATTAGTTTTGACTACAAGCCTCAGGGTGTATGCTCTCGCAATATCCACCTCAATCTTTCCGATGACGGCAGCAAGGTGATGGGCGTTGAGTTTACCGGCGGCTGCGACGGCAACCTCAAGGCTATCTCCAAGCTGGTCGAGGGTGCTCCTGCCGATCGCGTAATCGAGGTTCTCGCCGGTAATACCTGCGGTATGAAAAAGACCTCCTGCGCCGACCAGCTTACACGCGCTATCGAGGCCGCTCGCGCCGAGATCGCCTAATGGGTATCGCCGACCACATCAAGAACGGAATATCGCGCCGCGGCTTCGTGCTCGGTGGAGCTGCCGCGGGCGCTGCCACGGTGCTTGCCGGATGCTCGAAAAAAACGGGCACGAGTGATGATGCCGCCGGCGAGCCGCAGGTTATCAAGGACGATTCAAAGATTGTCTCGATTACGGATGAGTACGAGGCCGTCGAAATCGACCTCGAGCCTGCAGCTTCATGGACATTGCCTCTGGGTACGCTGCTGTACTACTGCGACGGCGATTACGCCGCGGCGATGATGGCGCCCGCATCGGCGCGGCATGCCAACACACTCGGTGTGCTCAACCTGGGCGACGGTTCGCTCACAACGCTCATCGAGGATCCCGTCGAAGGTGCAGGGTATTCGTTTTACGATGTCCGAGCCGGCGATGGCGTGTTTGCTTGGGTCGAAATGAACTTTGCGAACGCATCGTGGAAGCTCTATGCGCAAAATACGGCAGGTGCGTCGCTTGTCGGCGATGTGGTCGAGCTCGACCGAGGCGGCAAGGACTACGACCCGCCGCTGTTTACGGCGTTTGAATCGTCCGTCATTTGGTACAAGATGCCTTCGGCGGGCGGCAAAAAGACGAGTCACGACTCGTATTGCTACCGCCGCTCGCTCGACGAGGCAAAGGCCGAGGCCATTTGGAAGTCAACGGGCCGCTTTGCATCCGCCCCGCGTGTGAGTGACGGCATCTTGACCATTTCCCCGCGTGTGCGCAACGACGAGGGCGTCTACTACGGCATGACGGCGATCGACCTGACGGACGGCAACAATACCAAGAGGGCTCAGCTGGTCCTTCCCTCATCGGTGTCTCCCTTCGAGGCCGTATATATGGGCGACACATTTGTGTTCTCCATCGAGGCCACCTATAGCGGCGTGGGGAGCCTAGGCAACATGGGCACCTATATCGGTAACGAGAATGGGACGTTCCTATTCCTGTCGCGCGAGCCGCTTGCGTGTGCTGCCGGCAGAAAAGGCAAATACCTGGTTAAGGTTCAGGCATCGCATTTTCTGATCGATACCTCCGCCAAAACCTATGGTTCGCTGCTGTCGCCCGACCGCGCTCTCGAATATGGCGATTATCCAGCTACGGCGGGTAAATCGAATACGTTTTTAACCTATGCCACGGTGCGTAATAGCCAAGGAATCCCCGAGACGGTTACCGCCCGCCTGTTCTCTCTTTAGCGCCGAGGGGTTAAAAGGGCGCCAACGGGGGAATAAACGCGTTGTAATTGTGAGTGCCGCCCGCCGAGCCGCTGCACTGTAGCGGTGCTCGGTGGGCATAGGTGCGTTAAAATGGGCTTGTTCTTAGCTAATTGAGACAGGGGGGCCGTGTTATGGCTTCAGATGCAAAAAAGATTCTGCTGGTCGAGGACGAGAAGGCAATCCGTGACGCCGTCGCTGCCTATCTCGAGCGCGAGGGCTACTGGGTTGTTGGCGTCGGCGACGGCCAGTCTGCGATCGAGGAGTTCGAGAAGCACCAGTTCGACCTGGTTGTGCTCGACCTTATGCTCCCCAAGATTCCCGGCGAGCGCGTTTGCCGCACTATTCGCGATACCTCGGATGTGCCCATTATCATGCTTACCGCCAAGGGCGAGATCGAGGATCGCATCATCGGCCTCGAGCTTGGTGCCGACGACTACCTGATCAAGCCGTTCTCGCCTCGCGAGCTCGTCGCCCGCGTCCGTGCCCTGTTCCGCCGTGCTCACCAGGCCGATGAGCCCGCCGTTGAGGTGCTCGACTTTGGCGATCTGGTCATCGATATCTCGGGCCACAAGATTTTGGTCGAGGACAAGGAAGTGGACCTGACTGCTTCCGAGTTTAAGCTGCTCACCACGCTTGCTCGCCATCCCGGTCGCGTCTATAACCGCATGGAGCTGGTCGAGAAGGTACTCGGCTACGACTTTGAGGGCTATGAGCGCACCATCGACAGCCATGTGAAGAACCTTCGCGCCAAGCTGGGCGATGACCCCAAGAAGCCTAAGTGGCTCTACACCGTTCACGGCGTCGGTTATCGCTTTGAGGCTCCGGCCAAGACCGATAAGTCGGACGAGAAATAGGGAAATCACATATGACACCTGCGCGCTTTGAAATTGGACAAAAGCACAAGCAGGAGAACGAGGCGGGTTCCAAGGCGAGTTGGAACACGCCTCGTTCCGATTCACGGCCAGCGATGAGCTATCCCTCGCGCATGGCATTGGCTTTTGCCCTGACGTCGCTCATGACGGTATTGGTGCTGGTGGGCGTTGTCTCCGTTGTGTGGGGCACCGTCTTTTCGGATTACACGCGCTCTAATATCGTCGAGATCGCCAATTCTGCTGCCGAAAAGCTTGCGACGTCGTATGAGGAAAACGGCAATTGGACTGCGGGCGAGCTGCGCACGGTCGCGACATCGAGTTTGGTGTCCGACGACCTGAGTATGCAGGTCGTCAACAAGAAAGGCGTTGTCGTCTATGACGACTCATGGCCTTCGGCAAGTGCGACCGCCGATGTGCGCGAGAGTGAATCACCGTCGAGCAGCTCGAGCGGTAAAAAGGCCTCGCATAGCCCGGTCTCGTCGGCGCCCACCGATTCCGATAGCGTTGCCAACGTCGAAATCATAACGTCTTCTGGCGAGCATGTCGGACAGGTAAAGCTATGGGCCATCGGCTCCGATGCTCTGCTCACCAAGGCGGATTCTGCGTTTAGGGAGAAGACCTTTAACGCCATGGCCCTTGCCGCGGTTGTTGCGGTCTGCATCTCGGTTGCTATCGGATCGCTCGTGTCTCGCATGCTCACCAAGCCGATTCATCGTATTACGAGCACGGCCAAGCAAATTCGCGACGGCGATTTGTCCGCTCGTACCGGTTTGCGCGGCGACGATGAAATCGATCAGCTGGGTGAGACCTTTGACGAGATGGCCACCTCGCTCGAGAAAGATATGAAGCACGAAAAGCGCCTGACCTCGGATGTCGCACACGAGCTTCGCACGCCGCTCATGGCCATGCTTGCAACGGTCGAGGCCATGCAGGACGGCGTGTATCCCACCGACGATGAGCATCTGGAGACGGTCGCTTCCGAGACGCGCCGCCTGGCTCGTTTGGTGCAGCAGATGCTCGACCTATCGCGTATGGAAAACAGCACGGCGCCGCTCAATCTCGAACCGGTGGACATGGTTCCCTTTGTGCGGTCTATCGTCAACGCTCAGGAGCGCCTATTTGTTGACCGCGATCTGCGCTTGCGCTTTGCTGACGAGACCCAAGGTCACGACGATGTCGTCGAGGCCGATCCCGACATGATCACGCAGTGCGTCATCAACCTCATGAGCAACGCCATGCGCTACACCCCCGAGGGCGGTTGGGTCGTGGTGTCGGTGCTCAGTGACCGCAAGCATGTCAGTATTGCCGTTTCGGATACCGGTATCGGTATTGCCAAGGACGACCTGTCGCGCATCTTCGGGCGATTTTGGCGCGCAGATGCCAGCCGCGCCCGCGAAGCCGGCGGCCTGGGCGTTGGCCTCGCCGTGACCAAGCAAATCGTCGAGCGTCACCATGGCTACATATCCGTGGAGTCGGAGCTTGGAAAGGGTACGACTTTTACGATTCATCTGCCTCGCGAGCACACGGCGGACGCGGCATCTACTACAATGGAGCACTAGCTTTTCGCTATTCGGTGAAGGAGGGGCCGCGTTCCTGCCGCTCCGAGTTTGCGAAAACATGCGGGAAAGAACCCGCATTTCTGTCGTATTTAGGTAAGGAGTGACTCACGTGACAACGATGGAGCGTCGTCCGGATTCCCGTGGCAAGGTTCGTGATATCTACGATGCCGGCGAAAACCTTTTGATGGTCGCCACCGATCGCATTTCTGCGTTCGACTTTATTCTCCCCGACGAGATTCCGTTTAAGGGAGAGGTGCTCAACCGCATCTCGGCATTCTGGTTCGATAAGTTTGCCGATATCGTCCCCAACCACCTCGTCTCCATCGATCCGGCGGATTTCCCCGAGGAGTTTGCCGAGTATCGTGACTATCTCGCAGGCCGCGCCATGCTGGTCAAGAAGGCCCAGACGATTCCCATCGAATGCATCGTCCGCGGCTATCTGACCGGTTCGGGCAAGAAGACCTACGACGAGAACGGCACCGTCTGCGGCATCCAGCTGCCCGAGGGTCTGACCGAGGCCTCCAAGCTTCCCGAGCCGCTGTTCACGCCGTCCACGAAGGCCGAGATCGGTGATCACGACGAGAATATCTCGTTTGAGCGTTGCTGCGAGATCGTTGGCGAGGACATCGCCACGCAGATTCGCGATCTGTCTCTCAAGATCTACAAGGCTGCTGCCGAGTATGCAGCGACCCGTGGCATCATCATTGCCGACACCAAGTTTGAGTTTGGTGTTATCGATGGCAAGGTCACGCTGATCGACGAGTGCCTCACGCCCGACTCCAGCCGTTTCTGGCCCGCCGCCAGCTACGAGGAGGGCAAGATCCAGCCTAGCTACGACAAGCAATTCGTCCGCAATTGGCTCAAGGCCAACTGGGATATGACGGGGGAGACCCCGCACCTGCCCGCCGAGGTCATCGATGGCACGTCCGAGCGCTATCGCGAGGCCTTCCAGATCATCACGGGCTCCCAGTTCACAAGCATGAAGGAGAACGCATAAGTGAGTACCCGTAGCGCCACGAACAAGCGCACGCAATCCCACGAAGTTACCGGGGTTGCGCGCAAGTCCGCCGCATCTGCTAAACCCGCCCGCCAAGCAGCGAGCTCCGTTCGCGTCGTGCCGGCTTCGTCTAAAGCTCGCCGCAAAGAGCTCGAGAAGGGTGAAAACCTGGAAGGCCTTTCCAAGGAGGAGAAGCGCGCCCGCAAGGCCAAGCAGCGTGCTCGCGAGGATCGTATCTATACGGTGTCGAATATTCTTCTCAAGCAGGATGAGGACTACACCAAGCGCCGTCGTATCTGGTGGGCCGTGCTCGCCATCGGCATGGTACTCGTCGTGGCAATTTGGGCTTCGCTCTACTTCGCTCCCGGCGGCACGGTGTCCAGTCCTGTTCAGATGGTCGGCATCGTTTTGTCCTATGTCATCATCCTGGGTGACTTTATCTACGACTTCGTTCGTATTCGTCCCCTGCGCAACATGTACCGCGCGCAGGCCGAGGGCATGTCCGAGAACAAGCTCAACGCTCTTATCGAGCGCTCGGCTGCCGAGGAGGACAAGAAGGACTCCAAGAAGAAGTAGCGTTTGTATCCATACATATCGCTAAGATATAAGGCGCGTCGTTTTTGCGGCGCGCCTTTTTACTGTTCTATAGATAGATGGAGTGGCACATGATTCGAGCTGCCCTGACGGTCGAAGAGGCTTTGGAGGGCATGAAGGCCCTGGAGCCCAAGATTAAAAACTACGCGCGCCTGGTCGTCCGCAAGGGCGTAAACGTCAAGCCCGGCCAGGAGGTCGTCGTTCAGTCTCCGGTCGAGTGCGCGCCTTTTGCCCGCGTGGTGGTCGCGGAGGCTTATGCCGCCGGCGCTGGTCACGTGACGGTCATTTGGGCCGATGATGCCGTGACGAGGCTTGCGTACGAGCATGTCGATAAAAGCTATTTTGAGCAGACGCCCGAGTGGAAGCGCCTGCAGCTGGATTCCCTGGCCCAGGACGGTGCCTGCTTTATCTTTATTGAGGGTGCGGATCCTGCAGCCCTCAAGGGCATCGATCCAGCCAAGCCGGCCGCGGCATCCAAGGCGAGGAATACGCAGTGCAAAGTTTTCCGCCGTGGACTGGATTACAACATCAATCCGTGGTGCATCGCCGGCGCTCCGGTCGTGGCTTGGGCGCGCGAGGTGTTCCCGGGAGACGCCGATGAGGTTGCAATCTATAAACTTTGGAATGCGATTCTGCACACCGCTCGTGCCGATGGCCAGGACCCGGAGAGCGACTGGGAGCTTCATGACGCGGCGTTCGAAAAGAACTTGCGCTTCCTGAACGACAATAGTTTTGACTGTCTGCGCTATACCGCTTCGAATGGAACCGACCTGTTAATTGGTATGACGAAGGGGCATGAGTGGGCCGGCGGTAAGGGCGAGACCCCCGACGGTCACCCCTTCTTCCCTAACATCCCCACCGAGGAGGTCTTCACCTCGCCCGATCGTATGCGTGCTGACGGAATCGTCTATTCCGCAATGCCGCTTATCCATCACGGTAACAAGGTCGACGATTTTTGGATCAAGTTCGAGAACGGTCGTGTGGTGGATTACGACGCCCGTGTGGGAAAGGCGACACTCGCAAGTATCATCGATACTGACGAGGGCGCTGCTCATCTGGGAGAGGTTGCGCTCATTTCCAAGAACACGCCGATTCGCGAAAGCGGCATCCTGTTCTATGACACGCTCTATGACGAGAATGCCAGCTGCCATCTTGCACTGGGAGTCGGCTTCCCCGAGTGCATTGAGGGTGGATATGATATGTCCAAAGAGGAGCTCATTGAGCATGGCGTCAACGTTTCGAGCACGCACGTCGACTTTATGATCGGTACGGACGACATCGATATTGTGGGCATTACGCCCGATGGACGCGAAGTTGTGATTTTCCAGAACGGCCAATGGAGTTGGGAATAGTCCCAGACCGTGGTACAATGCCACCCGCGGGCCGTTAGCTCAGCTGGCAGAGCAGGGGACTTTTAATCCCAAGGTCCAGGGTTCGAACCCCTGACGGCCCACCCAAAGATTGTTGAGACGGTCAACTTCGGTTGGCCGTCTTTTTTTGTCGCCCTTTCATGGGTTCGAACCCGAAAGGGCGCGGAGCTGAGTAAACGCGTGAGCGTTTGCCAGCGCAGCGCGCAAGGCGCGAAAGCGCCGCAGCGGCCGCCTGCGGAGCAGGCTGAACCCCTGACGGCCCACCCAAAGATTGTTGAGACGGTCAACTTCGGTTGGCCGTCTTTTTTGTCGCCCTTTCAATGGGTCCGAACCCGTATGTATTTATATATAAGAACGCTTGGCGAACAAAACCCGCCTTTTACCGATGGGAAACAAATAGCTGATGCTTTTGGAGTAAAGTAGCCCAGCAGAGATGGCCGACGCCTCAACACCTATAAACCAGCTGGTCATCGCCAATACCAGAAGCCGATGCTTCAGACATGACTTCAGTGGAACAACTGAAGGATCAATTCATTTGTGAACAAAATATGGAGTGCCAGATTCCCGCCCCCGGGGCCCCTCCGGTCTGGCAATATATCTCCTTGCCGCGC
>CAUBIC010000019.1 GCA_958435945.1 uncultured Collinsella sp.
GGTCAGCCCGTGGGAGGCCAGGGCGCCGCTGACCGGTGGACGGCACCGAGCCGCCGCAACGGATTGAGAAGGGGGAGGCCTCGCGGCCTCCCCCCTTTTTTGCGTTAAAAAGCGGCCATCACTCCACTGTCGCTGTGTTTTTGACCCTCGTTTGTCGCATCTTCTGCGAACGGGCTACAATATCTTAGTCTGTGCAGCATGGAGGTGTTTATGGCCGAAGCCGGAATCGGCGTTGATATCGTCGAGATTTCCCGAATGAAATCAATCCTTGAGAAGACGCCTGCGTTTGCCCGGCGTGTGTTTACCGATGAAGAGCGTGCGTATTGCGACGCATCGTCTCGTCCTGCCGCGCACTATGCCAGTCGCTTTGCTTCTCGCGAGGCGGTGCTTAAGGCGCTTGGAACGGGTTTTAGCCAGGGCGTCGGCCGTAAAGACGTTTCTGTAACGCGCGATAAACTCGGCAAGCCAAAAGCGCTGCTTTCGGGCCGTGCTCTCGAAATCGCCCAGGAATTGGGCGTTGTCGAGGTCGCTCTTTCTATTACTCTGACGGGTGACTTGGCTGTTGCTAATGCCATTGCGATCACCGAGGATGCTCGACCTAAACCCAAGGAAGAAAAGGTGAGCACGAAGGAGCGCGTTGCTCAGACATTTAAAGAGGCTCGTTCTGTCTTAGACGAGCTCGAACAGCTGCAACAATCTGCTTTGTCGGAACATCTGGATGATGATCCGCAAGATGCGCTAGGAGCATAGATGAAACCGGTTTTGAGTACCGAGGAAGTCGTTCGCCTCGAAGATATTATCGAGCGTGAGGGTACCTCGAAGGCCGAACTCATGGAGTTGGCGGGCGAATTTGCTGCCAACGAGATTTTAAAGCTCAACCCCGATCGCGTTCTTGTATTGGTCGGTTTTGGCAACAATGGCGGAGATGGCTGGGTTGCCGCTGACATTCTGACGCATAAGGGCGTTGATGTAGATATCGTCTCTCCGGTTGAGCCGGATGAGATCCCTGCCGCTCTCGCTCGTCATGTCGCCCGTCGTACTGCTGGTCGCGACGTGCATGTGTGTGTCGGCCCCTCTCGTGATGAGCTGGAGGTGCTGATTGATAAGGCTGATGTTGTAGTCGATGCCATTTTTGGTACCGGTTTTCATGGTGATCTTCGTGCGCCGTTTTCAATCTGGATCCCCACGGTCAATGAAAATGCCGATCGCGTTGTCTCCATCGATGTTCCTTCGGGCCTGAATGCCGAGACGGGTGTGGTGGATGACGACTGCATTCGTGCCGAGCGTACGGTGACGATGATTGCTCCCAAGATCGGCTTATACAGCGCTGACGGTCCCGAATATGCAGGCGATCTGGTCTGCGGCGGTCTGTATGACCGCCTTGATGAGGTTATTGACGATGTCGACCATGCTGCCGAGATCGTGGAACCCGGTGACCTTGTGGACTATTTTGCTCCGCTGCCTACGAATATCGATAAGTACTCGCGCGGCTCGGTGCTCATTGTTGCCGGATCGGCGCAGTATCCTGGTGCGGCCATTATGGCTGCCAAGTCCGCTGCCCGCGCAGGCGCCGGCTATGTGGCAGTCGCGACTCCGGATGCGTGTGCCAACCTTATCCGCATGGCGCTCCCCTCGATTCCGGTCTTTGCTATTCCATCTGATTCCCGCGGTTCTTTTGGTGCCGCTGCGCGCATGACGGTATGTGAGATTGCCAAGAAATATAGCTGCGTGCTGTGTGGTCCCGGCATGACGACATCTGCCGGTGCCATGCAGGTGGTTTCGGGTCTGCTTGAGCTCGACGTACCGCTTATCTTGGATGCCGATGCTCTCAACTGCCTTGCCAAGATTGCAATCGATGGCATCGACAGTAATCCCGAGATGTATCGTCGTGAGCAGCCGCTCGTTATGACGCCGCATTATCGTGAGCTTTCGCGTCTCGTCGCCGGTGATGAGGTCAATGACCTTGGAACCGCGATTGCCGCCGCGCAAAAGGTTGTCTGGGCCGCCGGTTCCGATAACCTCGTTGTTATCGCTAAGGGCCCGACGACGGCCATTTGCGGTGTTGAGCGCGTGCTGCTGCCGCTCTCTGGCCCGGCGTCGTTGGCGACCGCTGGCTCGGGTGACGTCCTTGCGGGTATTCTGGCCGGCACGCTAGCCACCATGCGCGATGAGATGGACCGCTGGGAGCTGCTGTACTCGTATGCCGTCGCGCTTCATAGCTATGCCGGTTTTGCCGCGGCGACGGAGTTTGGCGAGAAGAGCGTTATCGCGACCGATCTTATCGACTTGATTGGTCCCGCCATGGAGTTGGCGGCAAAGGATGCGCTCGATGATCTGGGAATCACGGACGAAGGGTCGGATGACTAATTATGAATAAAGCCGATTTGACGCGTTGGTCCTGGGTCGAGATCGACCGCGGGGCGCTTCGCCGCAACACGAGGGCCTATAAGAATTTGCTGAATCCGCGTCAGCGCCTGTGCTGCGTGGTTAAAGCCGACGCTTATGGTCATGGAGCTGTTGAGTGCGCCAAGATTATGTATTCGGCCGGCGCCGACATGTTTGCCGTGGCGACGGTTAACGAGGGCGTTGAGCTCCGACAGGGCGGGATTACGAAACCCGTCCTTATCCTAAGCGAGCCGCCTATCGAGGCCATTCCGACGTTGCTCGAGTTCGATATCATGCCCTCGGTCTATACGTCCGACTTTGCTCTTGCGTATGGCGAATGTGCCGTCGCGGCGGGCAAGGTGGGCAAGTATCATCTCGCCATCGAGACGGGCATGAACCGCATCGGCGTACATTACACGCAGGTGCTCGACTTTGTCCGCGGTATTGATTTCCATCGCGGTATTCAGTGCGACGGCGTATTTACGCACTTCGCCACGGCCGATGAACCTTCGGGCTGGGACTACAAGCTGCAGTGCCAGCGCTTTACCGAGGCCGTTCAGGCCATTAAGGATGCGGGTTTTGAGTGCGGTATCGTGCATTGCGCCAACACGCCGTCCTCGATGCTCGACCCCTCGATGCATTTTGATATGATTCGCGCCGGCGTTGGCTTGTATGGCATGCAGCCGTGCGAGCTGAGTAGCCGTGTGATGCAGCTCGATCCCGTTATGAGCGTTCATGCGCGCGTGACGCGCGTGGCGCACCCTGCGATGGGCGAGGGCGTGGGCTACGGTTTTACCTACCGCGTACCGCGTACGCGCGTTCAGATCTGCACGCTGCCGATCGGTTATGCCGACGGCCTATCGCGTACGCTTTCCAATCGTATGGATGTGCTGTATCGCGGCGAGCGCGTGCGTCAGGTTGGCAATATCTGCATGGATCAGTTTATGGTCGCCATTCAGTCCAACCCGGCACACGAGATTCCCGAGGCCGAGTATGGTGACGAGATGATTATTGTCGGCCGCGATGGCGATGCCGAGATCACTATGGACGAGATGGCCCGACTGCGCGGAACGATTAACTACGAGGTCGCCTGCGGCTTTGGCATGCGTCTCGACAAGGTCTACGTGTAGGAGCCGCTATGGGCGTCATGCACATTCCCGGCCATACCCATCAGGCGCCACGTGAGGTCGCACTCGAGGAGATTGAGGCTGTTTTAGGCGACTGCCATCTCTGCCAGCTCTATCAGTCGCGCCATAACATCGTGTTTGGCGTGGGAAACCCCCACGCTCGCGTCATGTTTATTGGTGAAGCACCGGGTCGCAACGAGGATTTGCAGGGCGAACCTTTTGTGGGGGCGGCGGGTGAAGACCTCAACGGCATTTTGTCCCTGGCAGGTCTTAAGCGCGAGGACGTCTATATCGCCAACGTGCTTAAGTGCCGCCCGCCGGGAAACCGCAATCCGCGTCCCGAGGAAGTGCTGGCTTGCTCACCGTTTTTGCGCGAGCAGATTCGAAGCATCTGGCCCGATATCATCGTGACGCTCGGTAACCCCGCAACGCACTTTGTGCTCAAGACCGAGATCGGCATTACCAAGCTGCGCGGCAGGTTCCATCAGATGGGCCACTTTGTGGTGATGCCGACGTTTCATCCTGCGGCGGCGCTGCGCAATCCGGCGTGGCAGGAGTTGCTGGAGGAAGACTTTAAGATGCTGGGCGACTATCTGGAGCGGCACCCCGCGCCGGAGACCGCCTCGGAATAATAATAAGGAGCGTATATGTCCCTGGAGCGCCTGGGGGTAGGTACCTATAGAACGGCCCGTACTGCCGATACGGAGCATTTTGGCGAGCTGGTCGCACCGTGTCTAGAAGATGGCGATGTGCTGATCTTGACCGGCGGCCTCGGGGTGGGCAAAACCCACTTTACCAAGGGCGTTTCGCGCGCTCTGGGCGATGAGCATATGGTCACAAGCCCTACGTTCGCACTCATGGCCGTTCATGACCAAGGGCGTATTCCGCTGTTCCATTTTGATCTGTACCGCCTGGAGCATGCCTACGAGCTTGAGGATACGGGCATTTTTGACGTGCTGGGCTATGAGGGTGTTTGCCTGCTGGAATGGGGCGAGCAGTTTCAGGATGAACTGACAGATGAGTATCTTTCGGTGACTCTTAAGCGCGATGAGGACGACAGCGACGTGCGAACGATAACGCTCGAGGCACACGGCGAGCGCGCGATTGAGCTTTCCCATTTGATAGATAAGGCTGTACAAGATGAGCTTGCATAACGACAACGCGCTGGTGGTGGCGCTCGACACATCGACCGACATGCTTGCCTGCGCGGCAAGCTGGATTGACGTGCAGACAGGCGAGGCAAAGCTGGTAAGTGGGGACCATCTGTGTCGCCGCCATGCCAACGTGGAGCTCGTGAATACTGTTGATGACCTACTGAAGCAGGCCGGCCTGGATCGCAGCGATGTCGGCTGTTATGTGGTCGGTCGCGGTCCCGGCTCGTTTACGGGCGTGCGTATCGGCATCTCCACCGCAAAGGGTCTGGCGCACGGTGCCAATGTGCCGTTGCTGGGCGTGTCGACGCTCGATGCTTGCGCCTGGACGGCATGGAAGGCCGGCGTGCGCGGCAAGCTTGGTGTTCTTGCCGATGCCATGCGCGGCGAGGTGTACCCGGCGCTCTATGTGCTGGGGGATGAGGGCCCCGAGCGTCTGTTTGAGCGCGAGCGCGTGGTCAAGGCCGCCGTGGCGCTTGATGAGTGGCGCCAGACCGCGGACTGGGATCAGGTTCAGCTGACTGGTGACGGTCTCGTGCGTTATGGCAAACTGCTGGGCGAGGATGAGACGGCGCGCTGCGTGGAGCGAGACCTGTGGTGGCCCTCGGGCGAGGGCCTGCTGATGGCGCACGCCGCAGGCGATGGCGATCCGGCTCGCGTCTTGCCGATCTATACGCGCCTTTCGGACGCCGAGGAAAACGAGCGCAAGCGTCTGGGCCTTGCCGAGAGCGCGCAGAGTGAGGTGACAGGTGTTGCCGACGAGCTTGCCGGACGTCATCTGCAATTCCGCCCCATGGGCGCGGCGGATGCCGAGGGCGCGAGCGCACTGGAGACCGCCTGCTTTGAAGGCGCCGGACACGAGGCGTGGACGCCGGGCATGTTCCTGTCCGAGCTGGGCGAGGACGTTGCCGCGCCACGTAGCTGGTGGGTGGCGCACGACGACGGCCGTCTGCTGGGTCTTGCCGGCGGTATGGTCGTCGACGGGGACGTGCAGATTATGGACGTTGCCGTCGATCCGGCGCATCGCCGCGAGGGCATCGCCCGCAAGCTTCTGTCGCACGTGAGCTATGACGCGCAGATGCTCGGCTGCACCACGGCTTCGCTTGAGGTTGAGGACGGCAACGAGGCCGCAATTGCGCTCTATGCCGCTCTGGGCTTTACCGAGGCGGGTCGTCGCCGTGGCTATTACGGTGCCGGCAAGGATGCCATCGTCATGACGGCGCCGCTGCCCCTGGTGCTTCCTCTCGACAATGCCTCGCCCGAGCCGACGGCTGCCGAACAGCGTGTATGGCCGCTGCCCGCGCCCGAACGCACCGCTGAGGAGCGTGCCGAAATCGAGCGCCGCCGCCTGGTGCTTGCCATCGAGAGCTCCTGCGACGAGACAGCCGTGGCAATTATCGATGCGGATGGCAATATACTGGCCAACCAGGTGTCGACACAGATTGATTTTCATGCTCGCTTTGGCGGCGTGGTGCCCGAGATCGCCTCGCGCAAGCACGTTGAGGTCATCGTGAGCGTCGTGGACGCGGCACTCGAGGACGCCGCAGCGTCGCTGGGCCTTACGGGCGGAGCCATTGCACCAAGTGAGCTTGCCGCCGTGGGCGTGACGCAAGGTCCGGGCCTGGTGGGTGCCTTGGTGGTGGGTGTCGCCTTTGCCAAGGGCTTTGCGTATGCTGCCGGCAAACCGCTGGTGTGCGTCAATCATCTGGAGGGTCACCTGTTTGCCAACCTGTTGGCGCAGCCCGACCTCAAGCCGCCGTTTATCTTTACGCTTGTTTCGGGCGGGCACACCATGCTCGTGCACGTAAGGGCATGGGGCGACTACGAGGTGCTTGGCGAGACGCTTGACGACGCCGTGGGCGAAGCCTTCGACAAGGTGGCAAAGGCACTGGGCCTTGGCTATCCCGGAGGCCCCATCATCTCCAAGCTTGCCGAGACGGGCAACCCTAAGGCGATTGATTTCCCCCGCGCGCTGAACAGCAGGGGCGACTACCGCTTCTCGCTTTCGGGCCTCAAGACGGCGGTGACGCTCTACATCGAGCAGGAGACCAAGGCCGGGCGCACGATTCATCTGCCCGATTTGGCGGCTTCGTTTGAGGCGGCGGTCTTTGACGTGCAGTACAAGAAGGCCAAAAACGCCCTGCATGCTACCGGGTGCAAGGAGTATTGCATCGGCGGCGGCGTCTCGGCCAACCCGCATCTGCGCGAGATGATGATCAAGAAACTCGGGCGTCAGGGAATCCGCGTAACGGTGCCGCCCTTGTCTGCCTGCACCGATAACGCCGCCATGATCGCGGAGGTCGCTCGCCGTAAATTCGACCGAGGTGAAATCTCGCCGTTCGACGTCGACGCCGATCCAAACATGACGCTGTAGTCGTACGGGTGCGGTCCCCGGCGCTGCCCGGGCGCCAGCGGCCGCATATGAACTTTCCTGCTCTACAGTCCTGCTCACGACGGAGGCCACATTAAGTGGCCTCCTGTTCGTGCGGAACTCGCGATAAAGTTCATATGCGGCCGCTGGCGCCCGGGCAGCGCCGGGGACCTTTCTGTATCGATATAGCTTCTGAGCTGGTTTGGCATCGACAGCGTCCAGCAAGGTCAACAAGCCAGCATCGAATTTCCGGCGTTCTTTAGCTGAAAGAAAAAGTTGGTGTGCGGAGCTATGCTCCGCACATTTGGGATGGGAGCCCCTGAGAGCCGCGGGAGCCGGGCGGCGCATATGAACTTTATCGCGAGTTCCGCACGCAAAGGAAAGCACTTAATGTGCTTTCCGTCTTGCGCAGGACTGTAGAGCAGGAAAGTTCATATGCGCCGCCCGGCTCCCGCGGCTCTCAGGGGCAATTCTCATGCAAAAACTTTTGTCGGGTAAAGTCCGAGGTCAGTGGCGTTTTATACCGAGAAATTCAAAAAAGTGGAAAATTCATTACATATTTGCGTTGACTTTAGGTAACTAAAGTTTCATACTCCTTTTCAACCACTGGGGGATGTGAACACGCACGGATCGTTCACATCATGATTGAAGAGGATTTCTTAGACATGTTCACGCATCAGCTAAACATTATCAGCGTAGTAATTATCTGATGCGGGTTAGCACATACAGCTAGCCCGTACGATAACGGGCGGCTGATGAAGATGAGGGCCGTCGAGCGCAACCGACGGCCCTCATTTTTTATGTCTGGGAAGTTCTTTTTAGAGGAGGAAATGTAATGAACGGAGTTTTGCTCATGGTTGTGGCCGCGGCGGTGCTCGCCTGCGGCTATCTGGGCTATGGCCGATGGCTGGCCAACAAGTGGGGCGTTGACAAAGAGGCCCTCACGCCGGCCAAGCGCATGAAAGACGGCAACAGCTTCTCGCCCGTCTCCGCCTTCACCGCGTTCTCGCACCAGTTCAGCTCGATCTGCGGTGCTGGCCCTGTTACGGGTACGATCGTCGCCATGGCCTTCGGCTGGCTTCCCGTCGTGCTCTGGGTCCTCGTCGGTGGCATCTTCTTTGGCGCCGTCCACGACTTTGGCGCCCTGTACGCCTCGATGAAGAACAACGGCAAGTCCCTGGCCCAGCTCATCGAGAAGTACATCGGCAAGACCGGCCGTCGCCTGTTCCTGCTGTTCTGCTGGCTGTTCTGCATCATCGTCATCGCCGCTTTCACCGACATGGTCTGCAAGACGTTCATGTTCACCCCGGCCGTTGACGCTTCTGGTGCTGCTACCGGTGCCATCGACTTCACCAAGTCCTATGCCGCCGGCTGCGCTGGCACCATCTCCATCCTGTTCACCTTCGTCGCTATGGCCTTTGGTTGGGCCCAGAAGAAGTTCAACCTCACCGGCGCTGCCGAGTTCGTCACCGGCGTGGTACTCATGGTCCTCATGTTCGCCGTCGGCATGCAGTTCCCGGTCTACCTGGACAAGTTCCAGTGGTTCGCCGTCGTCATGGTCTACCTGGTCTTTGCCGGTGCCATGCCCATCCAGATGCTCAAGACCCCTCGCGACTACCTCACTTCCATCATGATGATCGTCATGATCGTCTGCGCTGTCCTCGGTATCGTCGTCCTGGGCGCTAACGGCCAGGCCACCATCACCGCTCCGGTCTTCACCGGCTTTAGCAATGCCTCGGGCATGATGTTCCCGGTCCTGTTTGTCTCCGTTGCCTGCGGTGCTCTCTCCGGTTTCCACAGCCTCGTTTCTTCTGGTACCTCCTCCAAGCAGGTCGAGAAGGAGCAGGACGCCGTCAAGGTCGGTTACGGCGCCATGATCGTCGAGTCCTTCGTCGGCATCCTTGCCATCATCGTCGCCGGCATCATGTTCTCCGACATGAACACCGCCGGTACCGGCGCCCTTAACGCCGGCGTCGCTTCCACCCCGTTCCAGATCTTCGCAGCTGGCATCTCCCGCGGTATGCAGGCCTTCGGCGTTGACGGCACGCTCGCAACCGTCTTCATGACCATGAACGTTTCCGCTCTGGCCCTGACCTCGCTCGATGCCGTCGCCCGCATCGCTCGCACCTCGTTCTCCGAGTTCTTTGCCCAGACCAACGACGCCCTGGCCATCGAGTCCAAGGCCGGCTACATGAAGGTCCTCGGTAACCCCTGGTTCGCCACGGTCGTTACCCTGCTTCCTGGCCTCGCCCTCGCCTTTGGCGGCTATGCCAACATCTGGCCGCTCTTTGGTGCTTCTAACCAGCTGCTCGGCGGTATGACCATGATCACCCTCGCTGTGTTCTGCAAGTGCACCGGCCGCAAGGGTTGGATGCTCTACGTGCCCGTTGTCTTCCTGCTCTGTTGCACCTTCACCTCGCTGGTCCAGAGCGCCATGGGCTGCATGACCGCCGTCCAGGCCTACGGCTTCTTCGGCACCATCCCGGCTACCGCCACCACGGCTGCCGTTTCCGTCGCCGCCACCAAGGGTCTGCAGCTCGTCTTCGCCGTCCTGCTGATGGTCCTGGGCCTCATCGTTGCCGTCAACTGCCTCAAGGAGTTCTTCGGCAAGGAGGCCGGTTCCATGCCCGACGAGGAGCCCGAGTGGTCCGAGATGGGCAAGGCCGAGTATGGCCGCACTGCTGCCGCCGAGGCTCCCGCCGACGCCGAGGCTGCCAAGGCCTAGTCAACTTGATGAGCTAACCGTTCCATCCATATGACTCGGAAAGACCGGGTCCGCAACGACGCGGGCTCGGTCTTTTTTCTTGCGGGAACGGGTGATGCAAAGGCGTCCTCGCAGATGTTTTGCGTGGATAGGCTCGCGCGATGTACCATATAGACGTATATGTGTACATATGAAAGGGGCCCCGTGGCCAAGACGGTATATTCCGATAACCAAAATAATGTCGATGCCCTGGCTGAGCGTCTAAGCAGCCAGACGTCGCTTTCTGCCGAGCGCGCCAAGCTGGTTGCCTACGACCTGCTCTGCCGCAAGGCGCTTAAAATCAAGTCGAGCGCGCTGGCACAGATTTTCCGCTCCGTCGATAAGGAATGCGACACCAAGGCGATGCGCGACGAACTCATCGCGGCAAAAATCGTTACCAAGATCGAGGGCAGCGGCATTAACGGACGTCCGGCGTTCTATACCATTCATGCCGAGATAAGTGATGCCCAGGAGCAGCTTGCCGAGGTTGCCGAAGAGGCCGTCGAGGACGTTGTCGAGGTGCCCGCTTCGGTGGAAACGGCCCCGCGCGAGCATATCGATACCGACGAGCTGCTCGATGAGAGCGTCGTTCGCGCCTTTACGGCTAAGGCCGGTCGCGGCGATTTTGGCGGGGGCGGCAAGCGCGATGCTCAGCGCCGTGCCCAGCAGGAGCGCTTCCGTCGCGCCGTTGCTCAAAGGGATGAGCTCGATACCGAGGCTGTCGAGACCAAGGTTGCTGCCGAGTCGCAGAAGCCCGCGCAGGAGCAAAAGCCCGTGGAGGCCCAAGAGCCCAAGCGTCGTCGCGGTGCTCACTTTAAGGCTGCGCAGCAGGATGTCGCGCATGAGGTTGAAGAGCCTCCCGAGGTTGCAGACGATGTTGAGGAGTCTGCCAAGAGGGCTCCGGGTTCGTGTCGTCCCGGCCGCGGTTTTGCGGGACGCGCGTATCCCGTAAAGCGTCAGGAGAAGGGCGAGCCGGCTTCGACCGCTCAGGCCGATAAGGCCGAACAAACCGAGAAAACCGTTGAGCCGGTGGCTTGCGAGCAGCAACCTTCCGAGTCGCAGCCTGCGGCCGACGCCGAGGTCAAAGCTCAGCAGTCCGCTGATAAGCAGGCAGGGGAGAGCGCTTCGAGCAAGCCTCGCCGTCGTCGTCACCGTGGCGGTCGTGGCTCGAATGCCGAGGCCGCGGCCGAGAAGGCGGCGACGCAAAGCAAGGATGCGAAGGTTGAGGCCCCGGTGGAGCAACCCAAGCGCCAGCCGGCGAAGGGGGACAAGCCCGAACGTTCGCAAAAGAGCTCGTCCGCGCCAAAGCAAGAGCGCAAAGCTCAGGCAGATTCCAAGCGCAAATCCCAGGCGCAGCCCAAACCGACTGCAAACGATGCGGCCGCCCAGCAGCCTGAGCCGCCCGCTCATGGCGAGGTTTCGGCGTTTGCTCTGGCCCGTGTCCTGGGCAGGCAGCTGCTCAAGGTCGTTCCCACGCCTACGGCGCTCTCCAAGATTAAGGAGCAGCAGACTCAAATCGTTAAGGTCGAGGGCAAGGACGGCAATAAGGCTCCGCAGCGCACTCAGCACAACGAGATGTCCAACCGCAAGATTGCCGAGGAGATTGCGATCATCCAGGCTTGGATAGAGCAGAATCGCGGCGCCGACACGCCGGTCGCTTCGCGTCGCCAGCGCGCCTACCAGATTTTTAACGATGAGAAGGCCTTTGACGGCAAGCATGGCGAGCGTCTGATTCGGCGTATGACCGAAAAGGGCATTAGCATGCAGGCAATCAAGGTTGCTCCCAACCGTCCTGTGCACTTTACGGGCTTCTTTACGCTGGGCGCCGACAAGCCGTTCATTATGGTCGAGAACCTGGACACCTATGACGAGATCGTCAAGCTCCTGCGCGGCCGCAAGCACGCTAAGCTTTTTGGCACCAAGGTGGGTGGCGTGATCTTTGGCGGTGGCTGCAAGGCGAGCGTTTCGCACGCACTGGATGATTATCTGGCCGAGATCGGCTATCGCTTTAACTATGTCTACTACGTGGGCGATATCGACCGAGAGGGTGCGCGCATTGTCGAGCAGACCCGTAATGCCAATGTTGTTGAGATTCGCCTGCATGCCGGTATGTATCGCGCCATGCTCGCCGAGCACAAGCGCCGCGTGAAGTCCGGCGGTGAGTGCGAGCCCGCGGCTGCCAACCAGGGTGTACCGCAGAACCTGGCGGCGACGATCAAGGATCTGCCCATGGTCACGCGCGTACAGTTCCGCAACGTGCTGCGTGAGGGCGGACGCATTCCGCAGGAGATTCTGATGACCGCCGACTATCGGGATGGCGACTCGGGAAGCTTCGACCGCATGCTGAACAATTAGTTCCGCCGTTCTACCGAACGGCGGTCTTCTTGACGCTGCGAGGGGCCCTGGCACGGCAATCTGACGTTCAACTTCGGCGGCGCGACCAGAAGGTCAGCGCCGCCTTGTTTCACGTCACCTTGCCATACCAGGACCCCTCTCGCTGTCACGTCCAAAACATCGAGGTCACGTGGCCTCCTGTTCGTGCGGAACTCGCGATAAACCTAAGCCGGTGTCCCCGCTCTCCCGGGGCCTGTGGTTACTTGGTTGTTGCATGCGGCTCGCTTTTCGGAACTAGGCTTATATTTTCTAGATGTAAGGCGCTCTTGGTCCTAATGGGCTTGGGGCGCCTGTCTTTTGAAGGTAGATTTTCCCGTGCTGGACGAGAAGTTGTGTTGCCTTGCGGGTTCGAATCCCTCCGCTTGCCCACAAGAAAAGCCTCCCGATCGGCTATGCGTCCGAGAGGCTTGTTTCTTTGGCTGGGACGGAGGGATTCGAACCCCCAACAGCCGGCACCAAAAACCGGAGTTCTACCGTTGAACTACGTCCCAATGTGTGGTGTTGCCCAAAAGCAACTCGTTTAGTTTACCTAATCTGCGAGGGCATCGCAAACGCCATCGAGCAGGCGTACGGCGAGTGTCTGCGCGTCGCTGGCCGTGAAGGTGCCGTTGTAGCGCGTCATGCCCGTTAGCTCAATGCGAATGCGTGCCGGCTTCTGCTGCGCGGCGACATTGGCAGTGCGGATGCGCTGGGCCAGGTTGTGGCACTCGGCGAGGGCAATCGTGGCGCGCGGTGCGGCGTCGGCGGGCAGCTCGTCGCTTGCGATTTCGAGCACCAGGTCAACGTCGGTTGGGACCTCGGAGTCGCAGAGCATCATGCCGCTGTTGTCGGTCGTTGCCGTGGCGATATTCCACATGCGCGACGCAACACTGCGTGCGATGGGGTCCTCGCCGATAACGGCAATCTGGAAGCGCTCGAGCACGTTGGCGGCGCGAGCAAAACCGATGCGGGACTCGGCTTCGGTGACCGAGGGCTTGCCCTCCCACACATGGTGCAGGCGGTTGATGTAGGCGTAGGTGTCCTGGAAGGCCATGCCGTCGGCAAACAGGCCGACATTTTCCTGGAACTGCTGCAGGGCGGCCTCGGTATGCGGACCAAAGTAGCCGTCGTCTTCACCACAGGCAAAGCCCAAAACGTTGAGAGCGCGCTGCAGGGCCTGCACATCGGCGCCATGGAAATTGGGCATGCGCAGATAGAGGGTGCGGTCGCCCAGCTTATACGAAGCGTCTACAAGGGCGCTCCAGCAGGGGATATCGACGGCATGACCGGCAGCAAGGCCGCTGTCGAGCCTGAAGGTGCTGACGGCCTGCTCAGTGGTGGCTCCAAAGTACTTGTCGGTGACTTCGGCGGCATCAATCGTGTAGCCGAGCTGCAGGAGACGAGACTGCACGTCCTCGACGGCTGCTCCTTGCATGCCCGTTGTAATAGGTTCCATGAACGAACCCCTTTCGGCGTACCATTCGTACTATTTGAGCGTCTGTCGGATAGACAACGCAAAGGGATGCATAAACATGCACTCAACAGTGTAGCAAGTTGTGCCTAAATACGCTGCTGACAGGTTTTATAACCCCCGTTAGTTAAGGCGCTCCACAAAGAAATCTGCCATGGAGAGGAACAGCTCACGTGCGTGCGGATCAAGCTCAACGTTCTCGATGGCCGCTTTGGCCTTAGCGGTCAGGTCGAGCGCGTAAGTGTGGGCGTAATCGATAGAGCCGGTCTCCTGGAAGATCTCCACGGCGCGTGCGAGCTGCGCGGGATCATCGGTGCCCGAGGAAAGAATCGCCTCGATCTCGTCGTGGTGGCGCTCATCAGAGAGGGCGTGTACGGCGACAAGCGTGCGCTTGCCCTCGGTGATGTCGGTGCGGAAGTCCTTGTTGGCGGCTTCCTTAGTGCCGACAAGGTTGAGCAGGTCGTCCTGAATCTGAAAGGCGAGGCCCGTGTGCAGGCCAAAGGCGCGCAGCGCTTCGATTTGCTCATCGCTGCCGCCGCCGATAATGGCCCCGGCGGCAAGCGGCGTGGCTCCGCTGTAAAACGCGGTCTTGTGCGTCGCCATGTCCAGGTAGTCATCAACCGAGATATCAAAGCGCCCGTCACGGACCCAACCCAGGTCGAGCGCTTGACCCTCGATGGTGCGGACGATCATCTCGGTAAGCTCGTGGAGCACACGCAGCTTCACGTCGGACTCCAGCGTGGGGTCGTCGAGAACCGTCTTGGTGACCATGGTGAGCGCCAGGTCGCCACAATTGATGGCAAGGCCCGTGCCCTCGGTAAGGTGCATGCAGGGCTTACCTCGACGAAGCTGTCCGTTGTCGGCGATGTCGTCATGGATAAGCGCTCCCGACTGAAAGTGCTCGATAGCTGCCGCCGCGCTGCGGGCGCTCTCAAAGCTGCCACCTACCGCGGTGGCGGCGAGCATGCAGATGAGCGGGCGGTGGCGCTTGCCGGCATTGGCCGTAAATGTCGAGAGCGGGGTATACAGGTAGCGCTCGATATCGGCAGAGGTCGCCTGTCCGTCAAAGAACGTGGCCAGATAGTCGTTGATCTGGTCAAAGTGCTGGGCTAAAAAGCTGGTAAACGGACTGGACACGGGTTCTCGCATTCTTTCTTAGGTTGCATCGTTGCGGTGTGCAGATACCATATTGCCACATTGGAGTTGCCGGCGCGTCTGTTTTGGCGATTTGGGGAAACGGGACGCGTGCGCGTGCCGGCTGCTTATATAAGCCTAAAGTGCTCGAGCGCCTTGACGACGCCATTTTTGTCGACCGAGTCGGTGATGTAGTCGGCGCGCTTTTTGAGATAGTCCGGCGCATTGCCCATGGCGATACCGACATCGACGGCGTTCATCAGCGAGACGTCATTGCTGGCGTCGCCGATGCCGTATACGGTTCCGTGGTGGGGATCGAGGGCGTCGAGT
Organism: uncultured Collinsella sp.; assembly: GCA_958435945.1. GTDB lineage: Bacteria > Actinomycetota > Coriobacteriia > Coriobacteriales > Coriobacteriaceae > Collinsella. Next base: position 15,086 of record CAUBIC010000019.1, read on the forward strand.
ACAGACTGGATGCCCCCGCGCTTCGTGCATTCGCGGGGCGAGATTTCGGTTACCTCGAGTTCGAGCTCGTTAAAGCACAGCAGCGGCTCAAGTGCCTTATCTTGAGCGATGTGGTTGGCGAGCGATGTAGACATCAAGATCTTGTAGGCACTGTAATGTTGCAGCTGCGTGACTGCGTCGCCCAGGGTGCGCGCGTATCCGGGGGCATCGGGGGCATCGGCACTCATGCGCACGACGCCGTTGAGGCCCTCAAAGCGGATGACCTCGCCCGACTGCTCAAGATAGGGGGCAAGGCGCTGCAGCATGCCGGGCGTCATCGACAGATCGCGAATTGCGTGTCCGTTGATCTCGGCGTAACCGCCCGCAAGACAGACGATGCCGGTCCAGGGCAGCTCAAGAAGTTTGGGGTGGATGCAGCTGAAGGTGCGCCCTGTGCAGATAAACGCCATATTGCCCTTGGCAACAAAATCACGGATGGCTTGCGAGACCGCTTCATTGGGATAGGGGGAGAGGTCTCGCTCGCTCTCGGGAAGCTCTTGTGCCACTCGAGGGTCTTGCCACGCGAGCGTGCCGTCAATGTCGAAGAAGCAGATATCGCCGTGCTTGTGGGTTGGGCTGGCGACAGGGGAGGCCGAGGCGGTGGGTACAAATCCCGGCTCGAGGCCCATGATCTGGTCAAAATGCTCTTTAACGCGGGGAACGGAGATGCCGATGATCACCTGGGCGGTCTTGCCCGTAATGATGAGGCCCTTGGCGCCCGCCGCGACAAACGACGCGTTATCTGCAACGATGGAAGGGTCTGCGACCTCGACGCGCAGGCGCGTGGCGCAGTTGGTTGCGCCCGCAATATTGCCAACGCCACCTAAAAGCTGAATTACCCGCTCAGCGAGGACGTGATCTTGATCGGATTGACTATTGACCTCGTCATTGGGAGATTGCTCTTTGGCAAAGCCGCTTCCCGTTAAATGATCGATTGCCGCGCGATTGGCGACATGATCCTCGCGGCCCGGCGTCTTAAGGTCATAGATCAAGATGAGTGCTCGAAAACTAACAAAAAAGATGAGGCTAAAGGCAAGGCCGATACCGAGTGCCAAAAGGTAGGAGCCGGCATGCGCCCGCATGAGCGGGATAAAGTTGAAGGCAGCCATTTCCATAAAGCCGCCCGAGAAGATGCCAACGACGCCAAAGAAGTTCATAGCCATGGCGAGGCAGGAAGATAGGGCGGCATAGAGCAAAAAGAGCCCGGGATAGGTGAACATAAAGAGAAACTCGAGCGGCTCGGTGACGCCGCAGACCGCCGAAGCGACGATGGCGGGCAGAAGGATGGCCTTGAGGCCAGCGCGGCGTTCGGGCTTGGCGGTGGTGTAGAACGCAACGGCGATGGCAGGAAGGCCAAAGAGCTTGACCCAGCCGGTGGCGGTGAAACCAGCCCACGGCGCAAGCTCATTGAGGGGGCGCGTGCTATGGGAGAGAATGGGGAGCAAATTGGTCCACGTGGCGTAGATACCGTCGTTAATAACTAAATTGTCGTAGTAGATAGGCATGTAGAGCAGGTGGTGCAGCCCCATGGGCTCGAGTGCTCGCTCCAAAAACGCAAAGATACCCACGCCGAGGGGGCCGACGCCCACAAGTGCGTGGCGCAGCGTTTCGGTCGCTGCGTATACGAAGGGCACGATGGCGGCCGAGATGGCGGCAAGGGCGAACACGGCAAAAAAGCTGATGAGGTAGACCAGCGAGGAACCCGAGAAGGTGCCGAGCCAATCGGGGACCTTGGCATCGTAGAAGCGGTCATGGATGGCGACGACGGTTGCCGATACCGCTAGCGGGCCGATAATGCCGGTGTCGAGCGTCTTGATGCCGTCGATGATGGTAATGCCGCTAGCGGGGGTCAAAGACGACGGGTACTTAAGTCCAAGGTTGTCTCCGCTTAGCTTGATGATCTCGCTCAAAAAGAAGCAATAGGCAAAATAAGCCACGAGCGCCTCGAGGCAACAACGTGCCGGTTGCTTTTGGGCAAGGCCGATGGGCAGCGCTACGGCAAAAAGGAGCGGAAGTCGCTTAAAGACCGTCCACGAGCCGCGCTGAATGATAGTCCAAAAAACGTACCAAGGGGTTCCGTATACGGCGAGGTCGCCGACGATATCCGCAGACGTTGCGAGGGCGGAGACGCCGACCATAAGGCCCGATATGGAAAACAACATGGCGGGCGCGAACATTGCCCCGCCAAAGCGTTGGATTTTTTGCAGCATGTTCTGCCTCCCGTATATCGAGGCGCGTTGCGCGTGGTGAAACGTTTAAACAATGGATTCATTGTAGAGGACCAGACGATTGTCGTACCGGCAGTTTTGAGCGAAACCGGTTTGGGCGCGACAGAAACCGTCAACGGTTAAATCCTGTCGCTTTGCCGATAATCGGTTTAAACAACTTTAAGAAATGCTATGCTGCCTAGCCATACATATTCATTAGAGGTGAAGTCATGCCAAAAGCGATATACGAAGGAATCTACCGAGAAATACGCTCGCGCATCATTAACGGGACCTATGCGTTTCAGGAGATGCTGCCAACCGAAGCCGAGCTGACCGCGGAATTTGGCTGCACGCGCAATACCGTCCGCCGCGCTTTGAGCATGCTGGCCGACGGGATGTTTGTGCAGCCCATACACGGCAAGGGCGTGCGCGTTATTTGGCTTAAGGGCGAAACCGACATGTTGGGCGCACTCGAAGAGGTTGAGTCGTTTGGCGAGTTCGCAAAACGCAACAATGCCGTTGCTTCGACCGAGGTCAAGTCTTTTGAACATCTGGTGTGCACCGAGCAACTTTCTCGACGCTTGGGATTTAAGACAGGTGAGCAGTTGATTCGCGTGGTGCGCGTCCGAAGCCTTAACGGCAATGCGCGCCAAGTAGACCATGGCTACTTTTTGGAGTCGATCGCCAAGGGCCTGACCCCCGAGATCGCGGCAGATTCTATTTACGGCTATCTGGAGCACAAGCGCGGTGTCAAAGTGATGGCGAGCCGTCGTACGGTGAGTGTCGAGCTCGCCAACGATGAGGACTGCAGCTATCTTGACCTCGGCAAATACAACTGCGTTGCCGTCATGGAGAGCCAGTCGTACACCTCGGATGGCATCTTGTTTGAGGTGACGCACACTCGCACACACCCCGAGATCTTCCACTACCGCGTCAACTCCAAGCGATAGCCGGCCAGCTCGCAGCCTGACGAGACTCATGCCCTCAAAGCGAAAGCGCCCGGTCAAACCGACGATGCATCGGCTTGACCGGGCGTTTTCTCTGCATTTGGTAACAATTAATTGTTTATACAAAACTTGTCAAGTATCAAGTTGAAATTACCGTTCACCGAAGTTTTTCTACCGCTCTAGTAATACTTGTTCAAACAAGTAGCCAAATAGCGTATCGTACAAATCAGCAAAAGGGGCAAAGTCCCCGAGCCAATCTCCGAAGGCGGCGGCAAAGGGTGCCGCCACGGTGTGAAAGGGTGGATTGTAATGAAGAACGAAATGAGCAGAAGGCAGTTCCTGGGCTTTGCTGGTTCCGCGGCTGCGGTTCTTGGTCTGGGTCTCGTGGGCTGCGGTGGCTCCGCCGGCTCCGGCTCCTCTGCTTCTGGTGACGCTGCCGAGGTCTACTTCCTCCAATTCAAGCCCGAGGTCGACAAGGAGTGGAAGGAGATCGCCAAGGCCTATAAGAAGGAGAAGGGCGTCGAGGTCAAGATCGTGACCGCCGCCTCCAACACCTACGAGGAGAAGCTCAAGTCCGAGATGTCCAAGAGCTCCGCTCCGACCCTGTTCCAGGTCAACGGCCCCACCGGTCTTAAGAACTGGAAGGATTACTGCGCCGACCTGTCCGATACCAAGCTCCGCGGTGAGCTCATTGACGACTCCCTGGCTCTGCAGTCCGACGGCAAGGATGTGTGCATCGACTGGGTTCAGGAGAGCTTCGGCATTATTTACAACAAGCAGCTGCTCGAGAAGGCTGGCTACAAGGCCGAGGACATCAACTCCTTCGACAAGCTGAAGGCTTGTGCCGACGACATCCAGGCCCGCAAGGACGAGCTTGGTGTCGAGGGTGCCTTCACTTCCGCCGGCATGGACGACTCCTCCAGCTGGCGCTACACCACCCACCTTGCCAACATGCCGCTCTACTACGAGTTTGAGAAGGAGCACAACCAGGAGGACGACGAGATCAAGGGTGAGTTCCTCGACAACTACAAGCAGATCTTCGACCTGTACATCACCGACTCCACCTGCGATCCTTCGCAGCTTGCTTCCAAGACCGGCGACGACGCCACCAACGAGTTCGCAACCGGCAAGGCCGTCTTCTACCAGAACGGCTCTTGGGCCTACTCTGACCTCGTCAAGGCCGGCATGACCGACGATCAGATTGGCATGATGCCCATCTACATCGGTGTTGACGGCGAGGAGAACCAGGGCCTGTGCTCCGGCGGCGAGAACTACTGGTGCGTCAGTTCCCAGGCTTCCGAGGATGCCCAGAAGGCCACCGAGGACTTCATGTATTGGTGCGTCACCGCTGACACCCCGACCAGCATCATCGCCGACAAGATGGGTCTGACCGCTCCGTTCAAGAGTGCCAAGGAGACCACCAACGTCTTCTCGCAGCAGGCCGTTGCCATGGCCAAGGACGGCAAGAAGACCGTCGCTTGGGACTTCGTCTACATTCCCTCCGAGGAGTGGAAGAAGAACCTCAAGCAGGCTCTGATTGCCTACGCTGCCGATAACAGCAAGTGGGACGGCGTCAAGAACGCCTTCGTCGATGGCTGGAAGACCGAGAAGGCTGCTTCCGAGTAAGCAGTTGCTGCCCGAGCTATCTGATTAGCGACAGGGGGGGGGCGGGCAGACGTAGGTTTGCCCGCCCCCCTACATATTGAAAGGACCCTTTTATGGGCAAAGCACTCAAGCGCTGGTGGCCGCTCTTTATGTTGCCCACGTGCCTGGCGTTTATGATCGGGTTCGTGATTCCCTTTATTCAGGGCTTCTATCTCTCGTTCTGCCAGTTTATTATCATTAGTAACGCGCACTTTGTCGGTATCGAGAACTACGTGCGCGCGCTGTCCGATCCGCAGTTCTCCACGTCGTTCTTCTTTACCGTGGCGTTTGCCTTCCTGTCGACGGTGCTCATCAACGTGATCGCCCTGGCCATTGCGCAGGCGCTCACCCGCAAGGCGCTCAAAGGCACCAACATCTTCCGTACGATCTTCTTTATGCCTAACCTGATCGGCGGCATCGTGCTGGGCTACATTTGGCAGATTCTGATCAACTGCCTGCTCTCCAACGTGGGCGCCCAGCTCATCGCCCTTAACTCTGCTGCTGGCTTCTGGGGCCTTATCATCCTGACCCTGTGGCAGCAGGTCGGCTACATGATGATCATCTACATCGCTGGTCTGCAGTCCATTCCGTCCGACTACATCGAGGCCGCCAAGGTCGACGGCGCTACGGCATGGCAGACGTTTTGGAAGGTTAAGATCCCTAACCTGATGCCGACCATCACCATCTGCCTGTTCCTGTCCATCACCAACGGCTTTAAGCTGTTCGACCAGAACCTCGCCCTTACCGGCGGCGCCCCCGCGCACTCCACCGAGATGCTCGCCCTGAACATCTACAACACGTTCTATTCGCGTGCCGGTATCGCATGGCAGGGCATTGGTCAGGCCAAGGCGGTTATCTTCTGCATCCTGGTCGTGGCCATCTCCATGATCCAGCTTAAGGCCACGAGGTCCAAGGAGGTGCAGCAGTAATGAAACGCGATAAGGTTATCAACCGCGCGCTCTCGATTTTCTTTACGATCCTGTCGCTCGCGTGGATCTACCCCGTGTTCATGATCGCGCTCAATTCCTTTAAAAAGGCAACTGCAATCAGCACCACCACGGCATTCGATCTGCTCACGCCCGAGACGTTCAACGGCCTCGCAAACTACATGCATGCCCTTAACGAGCAGGGCTTTGCCTCGGCATTTATGTACTCGCTCATCATCACGGTCACGTCGGTCGTGCTGATTCTGGTGTGCTGCTCCATGTGTGCTTGGTACGTAGTGCGCGTCAACAGCAAGATCTCGAACTTCTTCTATTACCTGTTCGTCTTCTCGATGGTCGTGCCCTTCCAGATGCTCATGTTCACGCTGTCCAATTTGGCGGACCGCATCGGCTTCAACACGCCGTTCAACATCTGCTTTATCTACCTCGGCTTTGGCGCGGGCCTGGCGGTCTTTATGTTCGCCGGCTTTGTAAAGAACATCCCGCTCGAGATCGAGGAGGCGGCCATGATCGACGGCTGCAACCCGGTCCAGGTGTTCTTTAAGATCGTCCTTCCCATCATGAAGCCCACCTATCTTTCGGTCGGCATTCTCGAGACCATGTGGGTCTGGAACGACTACCTGCTGCCCTACCTTACGCTCGACTCCACCAAGTACAAGACCATTCCTATCTTGATCCAGTACTTCCGCGGCGGCTACGGCCACGTCGAGCTCGGCCCCATGATGGCTTGCATCATGATGGTCGTTGTCCCCATCGTCGTCATGTACATCCTCTGCCAGAAGTACATCATCGACGGCGTGGTGGCAGGTGCCGTCAAGGGCTGATGCCGTAACTGTTTTGCAAGTTTCTGCGGCGCCCTCAACATGGTGCCGCATATCGAAAGGTAAAGACATGGCCGAGATCGTTCTCAAACATGTTCAGAAGGTGTATCCCAACACCGAGTCCAAAAAGAAGGGCTTCTTTGGCAAAAAGAAGAAGACCGAGGAGAAGAAGCACAACCTCAAGGTTACCGAGGATGGCGTGCTCGCTGTTGAGGACTTTAACCTCACCGTTCACGACCAGGAGTTCGTCGTCCTCGTTGGCCCCTCTGGCTGCGGTAAGTCCACGACGATGCGCATGGTCGCCGGCCTGGAGGACATTACCTCGGGCGATGTGCTCATCGACGGCAAGCGTGTCAACGACGTGGCGCCCAAGGACCGCGACATCGCCATGGTGTTCCAGAGCTACGCTCTGTACCCCAATATGACGGTGTACGAGAACATGGCATTTACGCTCGAGCTCAAGAAGGTTCCCAAGGACGAGATCGACCGCAAGGTTCGCTCTGCTGCCGAGATTCTGGGCATTACCGAGTACCTCGACCGTAAGCCCAAGGCGCTCTCCGGCGGCCAGCGCCAGCGTGTCGCTATCGGCCGCGCCATCGTGCGTGACCCCAAGGTCTTCCTGATGGACGAGCCGCTGTCCAACCTGGACGCCAAGCTTCGTAACCAGATGCGTGCCGAGCTCATTAAGCTGCGCCACGAGATCAAGGGCACGTTCATTTATGTTACTCACGACCAGACCGAGGCCATGACCCTTGGCGACCGTATCGTGGTCATGAAGGACGGCGTCGTCCAGCAGATCGCCACGCCGCAGGAGGTCTTCAACCATCCCGCGAACATCTTCGTCGCCGGCTTCATCGGCGTGCCGCAGATGAACTTCTTCGATGCCCAGCTGGTGCGCTCGGGCAACGGCTTTACCGTCAAGACCGAGGATATGAACGTGGCGCTCGCCCCCGAGACTTGCGCTCAGCTTGCCCTCAACTGGGACGGCGGCGACGTGAAGGAGATTACGGCCGGCGTGCGTCCCGAGCAGATCCTGCTTGCCGACAAGGGCGAGGAGGGCGCGCTCCAGGGTACCGTCGAGGTGACCGAGCTCATGGGCTCGACCGAGCATGTCCACGTGACCGCTCCCGACGGCCAGTTTGTCCTGATTATCCCCGTCGTCGACCTCGAGGCCAAGGGCGCGCTCAAGGCTGGCGACACCATCTGGTTCAAGTTCGAGAAGAACGCGACCCACCTCTTCGATAAGGTCTCTGGCAAGAACCTTATCTAGGCCCGGTGCATCCAGGCCCTCCCTTTGGGCGGCTGCGGTATTGCCATCCTTTTGCCGCGGTCACATATAAGGCTCCCCTCCCGTCCACTGGGCGAGAGGGGAGCCTTTCTTTGTGTTGGGACCGTTCATCTGTCAGTTTGTCTTGATCTGTAACAGGAGGAGGGCCAAATTGGGTCTAGATGTTACAGATTGAGACAGCGTTGAGCTGCCTGTCCTTTCATCTCGATCTGTAACACGAAGGACTGATTTCGGCGGCTACCTGTTACAGAACGAGATTGTTTTAGCCGGCTTATCCATTTGTCTCGATCTGTAACAGTAAGGGCGGATTTCGGACGTTAGGTGTTACAGATTGAGATAAACCCTAGGGAAAGGACCGGTTTGTCTTGATCTGTAACAGGTAGGACCGTTTTGGCCGAGTAGGTGTTACAGATTGAGACGATTTTGTCGAGGCGGGCCACGGGCAACACGCGGGCAAAAAACGGAGCCGTGCTGCCACGACTCCGTTTCTCAAGAGGATGGGTAAGGGAAACGAAATTAGCTCAGGTGCCAAATCTCGTCGTTGTACTGGGAGATCGTGCGGTCGGACGAGAAGGTGCCGGCGTTGGCGATGTTGATCAGCGCCTTGCGCAACCAAGCACCCTGGTCCTCGTAGTCAGCTAGCACGCGCTCCTTGGTCTGGATGTACTCCTCAATGTCGAGCAGGGCCATAAACCAGTCCTTGCCCTTAATGTCGTCGTGCAGGCGCTGCAGGCGCTCGGCGTTGCCGGTCGCCATAAAGGCGGGGTTGGTGATGAAGTCCACCAGCAGTTTAATGCCGGGCTTGCGGTAGAGCGCACCGGCGTCATAGGCGCCGTCGGCGTAGAGCTGCTCGACCTGTTTGGACGAGGCACCAAAGGTATAGATGTTCTCGTCGCCCACGAGCTCGGCAATCTCCACGTTGGCACCGTCGAGCGTGCACAGGGTTAGGGCGCCGTTGAGCATGAACTTCATGTTGGAGGTGCCGCTCGCCTCCTTGGAGGCCAGGCTGATCTGCTCGGAGATGTCAGCGGCGGGGATCACGCGCTCGGCGGCGGTGACGTTGTAGTTCTCGATCATGACGACCTGCAGGTAGGGAGCCACGTCGGGGTCGTTTGCAATCCACTGCGACAGCGTCAAGATCAGATGGATGATGTCCTGCGCGATAGTGTAGGCAGGCGCCGCCTTGCCGCCAAAGATGATGGTGACGGGGTGCTTAGGCCTGTTGCCGTTCTTGATATCGAGGTACTTCCAGATGATGTAGAGCGCGAGCATCTGCTGGCGCTTGTACTCGTGGATGCGCTTGACCTGGACGTCGATGATGGCGTTGGAGGGAATGGTCACGCCCTGCTCGAGCGCCATGAACTGGCGCATGATGGCCTTGGCCTCGACCTTGGTGGCGGCCAGGCGCTCAAGAACGTCCTTGTCGTCGGCGAACTTGGCGAGTTTGCTCAGATCGCCGGTGCTGCGCCAGTCGGTGCCGATCACATCGTCGAGCAGGCTGGCGAGCGCGGGGTTGGCCCCATGGATCCAGCGGCGGAAGGTGATGCCGTTGGTCTTGTTGGAGAACTTCTTGGGATAGATTTCGTAGAACGGATGAAGCTCGGTGTCCTCCAGGATCTTGGTGTGGAGGGCGGCTACGCCGTTGATGGAGAAGCCAAAGTGGATGTCCATGTGGGCCATGTGGACGGTGTCGTGCTCGTCGATGATGGCGACGCGCGGGTCATCGTGCTCGGCTTTCGCGATCTCATCGAGCTTGACGATAATGTCGGCGATGGCAGGGGAGACCTTCTGCAGGCTGGCGAGCGGCCACTTCTCGAGCGCCTCGGCAAGGATCGTATGGTTGGTGTAGGCGACCATGGAGCGCACGATGGTAACGGCCTCGTCAAACTCGATGTCGTGCTCGGTGGTGAGCAGGCGGATGAGCTCGGGAATGACCATGGTGGGGTGCGTGTCGTTGATCTGGACCACGGCGTAGTCGGCCAGATCGTGCAGGTTGCTGCCGCGCTCGACGGCCTCGTCGATCAGGAGCTGGGCGGCGTTGCTCACCATGAAGTACTCCTGGTAGATGCGAAGCAGGCGGCCCTGCTCATCGGAATCATCCGGATAGAGGAACAAGGTGAGGTTCTTGGCGATCTTCGTCTTGTCGAAGTCGATGGAGCTGCCGGGGACCAGGCCGTCGTCGACACTTGCCAGGTCGAACAGACGCAGGCGGTTCTTGGTGGGCTGACCGTAACCGGGCACATCGATGTTGACGAGCTTGGAGGTGACGGCAAAATCGCCAAACTCGACGGTGTAGGAGCGGTCGTCATCGATCAGGATGTCCTGCTCGCTAAGCCACTCGTCGGGGACGGCCTTTTGCTGGTTGTCGGCAAAGCGCTGACGGAACAGGCCGTAATGGTAATTGAGGCCCACGCCGTCGCCGGTCAGGCCCAACGTGGCGATGGAATCCAGGAAGCACGCGGCCAGACGGCCCAGGCCGCCGTTGCCCAGCGAGGGCTCGACCTCAAACTCCTCAATCTTGTTGAGGTCGTGGCCGGCAGCGGTGAGCTGGTCCTTAACCTCGGCATAGATGCCAAGGTCGATCATGTTGTTGATCAGCAGTTTGCCAATCAAAAACTCAGCAGAGATGTAATAGAGCTTTTTCTTGCCATTGTTGAGCGGGCAGGCGGCGGAGCGCTCCTGTACGAGCTTGACCAGCAGTTTGTAAATGCGGCGGTCATCGAGTTGCTCGAGCGAAGTTCTAAAGGACTGCTCGGCAAGATCCGCAAGATCGATACGGGGCATGTTTCCTCCTGTGGTGAGTTGACGACATGTCAGAAATTCAAAAGAAGCCCGCGCGAGGGGATTGGGGTGGCCTCGCGCGGGAAAAGCGGTCGCGTCCGCACGGTGGGGTGGGGTCGGGCGCGGTAGCTCCTATTGAGGAAGCTCGATTTCGGCTTCCGACGGGATGCGGAAGTAGGTCTCGGTCCAGTCGGTGAGTTTGTGCTCGAGCTCGCGGGTGATGGCGCCGTCGAGCATGCGCCAGGTCCAGTTGCCGCCCAGCGTGGCAGGGGTGTTGATGCGCGCCTCGTTGCCCAAGTTGAGCAGGTCCTGCATGGTGTAGATGCACGTGTCGCTCACGCTGGCGGCGATGGTGCGATTGAGTGCATCTGCCATGGGTTCGCCGGCCTGCTGATGGGTGTACAGGGCTGCCTGCTCGCGCTGACGCGGGGTGGCCGTTCCCTCATACCAGCCGCGCGCCGTTTCGTTGTCGTGGGTGCCCACATAGGCGACGGTGTTGGCGATGTAGTTATGCGGCAGGTAGTACGAGTTGGTGCCCTCAAAGGCAAACTGCAGGATCTTCATGCCGGGGAAGCCCGAGTTGTCGCGCATGTCGATGACGCCGGGGGTGAGGAAGCCCAGGTCCTCGGCGATAATGGGCAGCGTGCCGAGCTTTTCCTCGAGTGTCTTGAAGAACTTGAGGCCGGGACCCTGCGTCCACGAACCGTAGGACGAATCGGGCGAGGAGAACGGCACCTCCCAATAGGCTTCGAAGCCGCGGAAGTGATCCAGGCGGATGACGTCGTACATGTCGAGTGCGGCGCGAATGCGGCCCTCCCACCAGGAGAGGCCGTCGGACTCCATGGCGTCCCAGTCGTAGATGGGGTTGCCCCAGTACTGGCCGGTGGCCGAGAACTGGTCGGGCGGCGTGCCGGCGACGCTCACGGGATTGCCGGCGGCGTCGATCTTAAAGAGCTCAGGTGTCGCCCACATCTCGACGGAGTCACGCGAGACATAGATGGGCAAATCTCCGATGATGAGAATGTCGCGCTCGTTGGCATAGGCCTTGAGGCGGCTCCACTGGCGATCGAAGAAGTACTGCGTCATCTGGTGGTAGAGCATGCGCTCGGGATGGGCGGCGCAGATCTTGCTGGATGCCTCGCCGCGGCGGCGGAGCTCCTCGGGCCACTCCCAGAAGGCCTTGAGCCCGCACTCCTCTTTGACGGTCATGAACTCGCAGTAGGGGATGAGCCAGTCCTCGTTGGCTTGGATAAAGTCATCAAAATCGGCCGGCTTGTCGGCAGCAAAGCGCTCAGCGGCTCGGTCGAGAATCTGACGGCGGCCGCCAAAGATAGCACCGTAGTCGACATTGCTGGGATCGGAGCCCAGGTACACGCCGTCGATATCGTGCTGCTCCAGATAGCCGGCCTCGATAAGCTCGGCAAAGTCGATAAAGTTGGGGTTGCCTGCGCGGGCCGAGAACGACTGATAGGGCGAATCGCCATAGCTGGTCGTCGTAAGGGGCAGAATCTGCCAATAATGTTGTTTGCACGAGGCGAGGAAATCGACAAAGTCGTAGGCATTCCAGCCAAAGCCGCCGATTCCGTATGGTCCGGGCAGAGATGAGACGGGCATGAGGACGCCGCTTGCACGCTTCATGAATGCGCTCACCAACCTTCTTGTTGTGGGGTCGGTCTGCCGATGGGTGCGCAGTCCGCCTCCGATGTTCTGATTCGATATGCCTATTGTAAAACATGTTGTTTAAACATGTACAGGCAAGATAAAAAAGTTGGTCGATTTTCGGCGAATGGTTACATGCCATGAAAAAGCCCCGACCTCACAACGTGAGATCGGGGCAAGAGCGGTATGTAGGTTTTTGCTACTCGGCGTCGGCGAAGCCGTTGGGGTTGTGGCTCTGCCAGTTCCAGCTATCGCGGCACATATCCGCGATGTCGTACTGAGCCTTCCAGCCCATCATGCGCTCGGCCTTGGAGGCATCGCACCAGTTGGCGGCGATATCGCCGGCGCGGCGCTCGCGAATCACATAGGGCAGCTCCTTGCCGCAGGCCTTGGAGAAGGCGGCGACGACCTCGAGTACCGAGGTACCGGTGCCGGTGCCCAGGTTAAAGATCTCGACGCCGGTCTTGCCGTTCATCCAGTTAAGGGCGGCAACGTGACCGGAGGCCAGATCGCACACGTGGATGTAGTCGCGCACACCGGTGCCGTCGGGTGTGGGGTAGTCGTTGCCAAAGACCTGAACGGCCTCGAGCTTGCCCACGGCAACCTGCGCGACATAGGGCACCAGGTTGTTGGGGATGCCCTTGGGATCCTCGCCGATCAGGCCCGACGGATGGGCGCCGATGGGATTGAAATAACGGAGCAGCACAACGTCCCACTCGGGGTCGGCGGTGTGAACGTCCATAAGGATCTGCTCGATCATCCACTTGGTCCAGCCATAGGGGTTGGTTGCGGGCTTCTTGGGGTCTTCCTCGGTGACGGGCGGGTTGTCCGGGTCGCCGTAGACGGTCGAGGAGCTCGAGAAGATGATGGACTTGCAGCCATGGTTGCGCATGACGTCGATGAGCACCAGGGTGTTCTCGATGTTGTTGTGGTAGTACTCGACGGGCTTGCTCACCGACTCGCCGACGGCCTTAAAGCCGGCGAAGTGGATGACGCGGTCGATCTGATGGGTGTCGAAGATCTTGTTCATGGCCTCGCGGTCGAGCACGTTGGCCTCGTAGAAGGTGAGGTTCTTGGCAGCCTCTTCGCCCACGATGGTCTTGACGCGGTCGACGGCGACGGCGCTGGAGTTGGAGAGGTCATCGACGATGACGACCTGGTAGCCGCCCTCGAGCAGCTGAACGACGGTGTGCGAGCCGATAAAACCGGCGCCACCGGTTACGAGGACGCAGGTGTCTTTGGGGTCGAGTGCTTTGGACATGTAGTCTCCTATCGAATCAGGAACACTTCTTCAGGGGAGTATAGCGCAGGCAGGGGCACCCAAAAGGTGCAGGGCAGGAAAAGCAGATGAACATGCTAACGTACTCATTGAAATGTTTGGCGTGGGCGTAACCTTGACTTTGACGTTTGCATACGAGCCGCCGACCATACGGTTTGCTGCCGTTCGTGGAAATCGTTGGGATGCGCCGGATGTACGCTAATATGTATGAGTTGAGCGACATATAAATAAACATGTAACGGAGTAGATATGTCACCAAACAGCGATTCCATCCTTTCCCAGGAGCTTTCGCGTCGCACTGCCCTCAAGGCCCTGTTCGGCGCAGCTTCTGCAGCCGTTCTTTTTGGTCTGCCCGCTCGCGCCCATGCTGCGGAGGCCACCAAGGAAACCACCGACAAGCTCAATGCGGCCCAGGCTCAGCTTGACGAGGTCCAGGCCCAGCTCGACAGCATCGCAAATGAATACGCGGCGCTGGCCAACAAGAACGCCCAGACCCTCAACGATATCGAGGGCGTACAGGGCCAGATTGACAGCACGCAGGCGCAGATTGACGAAAAGAAGGCCGAGCTCAAAAAGAAGCGCGGCGATCTTTCCGATCGCGTTTCCGCCAGCTATAAGTCGGGCGGCACCAACATCCTGTCGCTGCTGCTCGCTTCGGGTTCGTTTGAGGAGCTCGTCGCCAATGCGCACTATGTTGAGAAGATCAACAAGAGCGACCGCGACGCCATCGAGGACATTCAGACCATCCAGGAAGAGCTCGATGCGCAAAAGACCGAGCTCGAGTCGCAGAAGGCCGACTTGGAGAAGCTCAAGGACCAGCAGACTGCCCAGATGCAGGATATGCAGGCCAAGCAGCAGGAGGTCCAGACGGTTCTGAACGGCCTCTCTGACGATGTCAAGGAGCTCATGGCTCAGCGTGATTCCGAGATTCTCGCTGCCGCCCAGGCCGAGGAGGCTGCCAGGAAGGCCGCTGCTGCCGCGGCCGCCGCGAACAAGAACAATTCCTACTCGGGTGGTTCGAGCTCGGGCGGTGGATCGTATGCGCCCGGAACTCCGCAGCAGAATGCCGGCTCGGGCAAGCAGCAGGCCGTCGTCAACGCGTGCTACTCCACGCCTTCGCCGGGGCAGAACTGGTGCGCGGCGTGGGTTACCAATGTCTTCCGTAACGCCGGCGTTGGCTACTTTGGCGGTAACGCGTGCGATATGTTTAACGCCTGGTGCTATAGCTCCGACCGCTCGGCGCTGCAGGTGGGCATGATTGTTGCCGACTCATCGCATAGCGGCACCGGCATACCGGGCCTGATCTATGGCCACGTGGGCATCTACGTTGGCGGCGGCATCGTTATGAGTAACGAGGGCGCCATCACGTCGAGGTCGCTTGACTCGTTCATTGGGTTCTACGGCACTGGCTCTGGCGTGCGCTGGGGCTGGCTTGGCGGTATTGCGCTGTCGTAAAGCCGACTGGGCCGCGTGCCCGCCCGCAATATATTTGATTGCCTGCTCGGGCAGTCCTGCGCAAGACGAAGGCCACATTAAGTGGCCTTCTTTGCGTGCGGAACTCGCGATCAATCAAATATATTGCGGGCGGGCACGCGGCCCTCTCGGGTCCTGAGCGCGATACACCGGACTGGTTGTCTGATATAAAGATGGCGAAGGCCCCTTTCGGGGCCTTCTTTGTTAAAGGAATTCGCCTACTCGGTGGACTTCGGTTTTGGAATTTGGAGCCGACGGCTCATCAAAGTGGAAAATGAAATATAACCTAGCTGCAATAATCGCCTTGTTGCGAACTCGAACTGATCATGTAGATCTAAAATAGTCGCAATATACAATTGTCGTGTGGTGCGTTGGGTCGGAGCTGCTGCGGGTCCTAGATGGATTGCGGTCTTGCGCCCCGATGTTCAAACAGGTTTCTCTCTAGACGGGAAGTTGCTCATGGACACCATATATGACGGAGACGACTGGGTCGATCATTATAGTTGGCGCCTGGTCGGCTCGGATGACAATGGGGATGTGGTGTTTGACGGACTATGTCCAAAGCATCTCCATCCTTTTGTCTCGTCGTTAATTGAGAGTTCCGCTCGTGTTGCCCCCTACAGCTCGGCGTCGCTTCATGATACGGACGTTTTGAAGACCATAAAGGAATCAATTGACGAGGGCACGATGAGTAGCTTGCTGTTTTCTCGCCTTGTGGGGCTAGATGAGATTGGCTCGAAACGACTGCTTGCGGGCGAAAAGGTGGAACTCACTTATCGGTCGATGATTTCAATCCTGCGGATGGCCGATGTTCTTCGCAAATAAATGAAAACGGGACAAGTGAGCTACGTCACTTGTCCCGTTATTAATTAAAGTGGACCGCGGCGAGCGGGCTATAAAAATTCGCCGACTCGGTGGACTTCGGGTTCTAGGTCTACGTCGAACTGCTCTTTGACTTTGGCTTGGATGTCGCGGATGAGTTCGTCGACGTCGGCGGCGGTGGCGTGGTCGGCGTTGACGATGAAGCCGCAGTGTTTTTCGCTCACCTGCGCGCCGCCGACAGCATGGCCGCGCAGGCCGGCATCCATGATGAGCTTGCCGGCAAAGTAGCCCTCGGGGCGCTTGAAGGTGGAGCCGGCGCTCGGCATGTCGAGCGGCTGCTTGTCCTCGCGGCGCTGGCGGTAGTCGTCCATGTCGGCCTTGATCATCGCGGCGTTGCCCGGGGCGAGATTGAAGGTGGCCGAAAGCACGGTAAAGCCGTCGTCGGCGATGCGGCTCTTGCGATAGCCCAGGTTAAGCTCGTCGACATCGAACTCGATGATGCTGCCGATGCCGCGGGTGCCGTCGTCGAGCATGCGGGCGGGCTTGTAGACGCGCACAGACTCCAGCACATCGGCCATGCAGGCGCCATAGGCGCCGGCGTTCATGTAGCAGGCGCCGCCGACCGATCCGGGGATACCCGAGATGGGCTCCATGCCGGTGAGACCGGCCTCGGCTGCCGCCGCGGCGACATCGGAAAGCAAGGCGCCGGCTGCTGCCGTGACGTGCGTGCCGTTGACCGTAATGTCGGAGAGGCCCTCGCCAAGCGCCACGACGACGCCGCGGATGCCCTTGTCACCGACGAGCAAGTCGGAGCCGTTGCCCACGATGGTGAGGGGCAGATCGCAGCGATAGCAGGTATCGAGCGTGGCGACGAGGCTCTGCTCGGTATCGGGCGTGACAAAGACGTCGGCCGGGCCGCCGATTTTAAACGTGGTGTGCTCGCGCATGGGCTCGCTCATCAGCACGTTGTCCTCGCCGGCAACGCCAGCAAGCGCGCACAGCAGGTCCTCGTTAAAAAAGTCGTTCTCGTGCATACGAATATCCGCCTTTTGGTGGTCGTTGTCATCAATCGATTGCAATATACCCCACCCGGACGGATTTGGTGCGCTGGCGGCGATAAAACAGCCGTCTACCGGATTGGTAAAGTGTTTATCATCGAGGTAGAGGGACGGTCGCTATACTTTCAAGGGATTGCGCGAATACTCGGAAGGAGCGAGATGGGCAACAAAGTTACTCTCAAGCAGATTGCCCAGGAGGTGGGGCTTTCCCCCTCGTCGGTCTCGCTTGTTCTCAATAATCGGCCCTGCCGCATCTCGGAAGAAAACCGCAAGCTCATCAAGGAGGTCGCGGCGCGCAACCACTATGTCCCTAACCAGATCGCGCGCAGCCTGGTCATGCGCGAGTCACGCACGCTGGGCCTTATCGTTCCCAATATCGAGAGCCGCTTTTTTGCCTCGCTCGCCGGCAGCTTGGAAAAGCGCTGCCGCGAGGATGGCTATGCGCTCTTTATTACCAGCTCGGGTGGAAGTGCCGACGACGATCTTGAGCTGCTGCGCCAGCTGGTGACGCGCGGCGTCGACGGCGTCTTTCTGGTAGTGGGTGACGAGTTCTCCGACGACCGCGCCCTGCGCGAAGAAGTCAGCCATCTGCCCATTCCGGCGGTAATGGTCGACCGTGCCATTGAGGGGCTCGAGTGCGACAAGGTGATGTTCGACCACGAGATGGGTGGCTACATGGCTACCCGCTATCTGATCGAGCAGGGTCACCGTCGCATTGCCTGCTTGGTTAATGCTCGCCGTTCCAATACGGGTCGTAAACGTCTTGCCGGCTACGAGCGTGCGCTGCGCGAGGTTGGCCTGCCGATCGACGCACGTTTGGAGTTTGAGAGCGAGTACTACATTCCGAGCGCATACGAGGCGTCGGAGGCGGTGCTCGCAACTGACGCCACCGCCGTGTTCGCAAGCTCGGATAACATTGCCCTCGGTCTGCTCAAGCGCTTGCACGAGATGGGTAAGAGCATCCCGGGCGATATCTCGGTCGTAAGCTATGACAACTCGGCGGCCGACGTTCTCTTTGAGCCGGCGCTGACCGCCATTGAGCAGGATCCTGGTGTCCTTGCGGAGCATGCTTTTGGCTGCATGTCCAAGCGTCTTGCCGGTAGGGGCGGCAGGCGTGCCGAAGAGGTCGTCCTGGAGCCGGCGCTTATCGTTAAGGGCAGCGTGCTCGAGCTTACTAAACACAACTAAACACGTTTATCAATTCATGCAGATTGGATGTGGAGTACCTGTGACAGACAATGCCGCAGGTGAATGTCGCGTTTTGTAGATCGATGCGATTGATAAGGGTGATAAAACGTTTTTTCACCATGATAAAACGTTTTAGCAAATATACTAGTCCCAACGAAAGGCTGCCGTATCGGAGGGCGACCGCACAGCGAAGGGACAAATACAATGGCTAAAACACTGGGGACGCCGTGGCAAAAGCTGGGCCACGAGGTGCCGGCTTCCGAGCTCGAGGGCGTTGACCTGTATTGGCGCGCATCGAACTATCTGTCCGTCGGTCAGATCTACCTTCGCTCTAACCCGTTGATGCGCAGCGACTTTGTCGACGAGAAAACCGGTGAGGTGCGCGACTTTGGTCGCCCGGACGTTAAGCACCGCCTGGTCGGTCACTGGGGCACCACGCCCGGCATCAACTTCCTGTTCGGCCACGTCAACCGCCTTATTGCCGACCACAACCAGAACGCCATTTTCTTGATGGGCCCGGGCCACGGTGGCCCCGCCGGCACCGCCCAGTCGCTGCTCGATGGCACCTACCGTGAGATCCGCCCCGACATCACCAATGACGAGGCCGGCCTGCAGAAGTTCTTCCGCCAGTTCTCCTACCCCGGTGGCATCCCGAGCCACTTTGCGCCCGAGACGCCTGGCTCCATCCACGAGGGCGGCGAGCTCGGCTACACGCTCAGCCACGCCTACGGTGCCGTCATGGACAACCCGAGCCTGCTGGCCGTGGCCGTGGTGGGCGACGGCGAGTCCGAGACCGGTCCGCTTGCGACTTCTTGGCAGTCCAACAAGCTCGTGAACCCGGCAACCGACGGTATCGTCCTGCCGATCCTGCACCTCAACGGCTACAAGATCGCCAACCCCACCATCCTTGCCCGCGTGTCCGACGAAGAGCTCACCAAGTTCTTTGAGGGAATGGGCTATAAGCCGCACTTCTTTGTCGCCGGCTTTGACGACGAGAGCCACGCAAGCATTCACGCGCGTTTTGCCGCGCTGTTCGAGCAGGTCTTCGATGAGATCTGCGACATCAAGGCCACCGCGCAGGCCCAGGCCGCCGCGGGTGAGACCGTGGTCCGTCCGGCCTACCCCATGATTGTGTTTCGTACGCCCAAGGGTTGGACCTGCCCCAAGCAGATCGATGGCAAGAAGACCGAGGGCTCCTGGCGCGCCCATCAGGTGCCGCTGGCGAGTGCCAAGGACACCCACGAGCACTTCCGCGTGCTGCGCGAGTGGCTGCGCTCCTACAAGCCCGAGGAACTCTTTACGCCCGAGGGCCAGGTGCGCCCCGAGGTAACGGCCTTTATGCCGACCGGCGAGCTGCGCATCGGCGCCAACCCCAATGCGAACGGCGGCAAGGTGCGCCGCGAGCTCGAACTCCCCGATATTCATGCCCACGAGATTCCCGTTGCAAGCAAGGGCCACGGCTGGGGCTCCACCGAGGCCGCCCGCGTCTTTGGTGAGTACACCGCCGACGTTCTGGCCAAGAACATGGACGATTTCCGTATCTTCGGTCCCGATGAGACCGCGTCCAACCGCCTGCAGGCTGCCTACAAGGTGACCAAGAAGCAGTGGGATGCTGGCTTTTACGAGGACGATGCCAACGACGAGCTGCTGGCCGGTTCCGGTAAGGTCGTCGAGCAGCTGTCTGAGCACCAGTGCGAGGGCTTCCTCGAGGCCTACGTGCTCACCGGCCGCTCGGGTGTGTGGAGTTCCTACGAGAGCTTTGTCCACGTGGTCGATTCTATGGTCAACCAGCACTGCAAATGGCTCGAGGCCACCAAGCGCGAGATTCCGTGGCGTGCCCCCATTAGTGGTCTCAACATTTTGCTGTCGAGCCATGTCTGGCGCCAGGACCACAACGGCTTCTCGCACCAGGACCCCGGCTTTATCGACCTGCTGCTCAACAAGGCCAACGACACGCATATCGTGAATGCCTACTATCCGGCCGACGCCAACATGGCGCTTGCCGTTGCCGAGCGCGTCTACCAGTCCACCGACTGCGTCAACGCCATCTTCTGTGGTAAGCAACCCGCCCCCACCTTCCAGACGGTCGACGAGGCCAAGTCCGAGCTCGCCGAGGGCGTCGCGACCTGGGAGTGGGCATCGACTGCCGACTCGCTCGCCGAGGCCGACGTCGTGGTCGCCACGTGCGGCGACGTGCCGACGCTCGAGGCTCTGGCTGCAACCGACATGCTGCGCGAGCTGGGCATTAAGGTGTGGTTCGTCAACGTGGTCGACTTGCTCAAGATCCAGAACGTCTGCGAGAACGACCAAGCCATCAGCGATGAGCGCTGGGCCGAGCTGTTTGGCTGCGGTGAGAAGCCCGTGCTCTTTGCATTCCACGCTTATGCCGGCACGATTCGCCGCCTGATTTGGAACCGCCCCGGCCACGACGCCTTCCGCGTCCACGGCTACGAGGAGAAGGGCTCCACGACCACACCGTTCGACATGCTGCGCCTGAATAACATGGACCGCTGGGCCCTGGCCGCCGACGTGCTGCGCATGGTCGACGCCGATAAGTTTGCCGAGCAGATTGATGAGTGGGAGGCTTTCCGCACCGAGGCCTTTGAGTTCGCGTGCGACGAGGGCTTCGATCACCCGGCCTTTACCGACTGGGTCTGGCCCGACGCCGCAGCCGCAACTGCTGCCGACGGCGCGCTCTCCGCAACGCAGATGACCGCTGGCGACAACGAATAGCATCCGGGACGGTCTCGCGCTGGGGCCTGCTCCGGGCGGGTTGCCTTGCTCCGGGAAGTGGGCTTCGCGAACTTCCCGGAGCAAGG
>CAUBIC010000020.1 GCA_958435945.1 uncultured Collinsella sp.
AGTCCCTTGCGGCGTAGCTTTTATTTAAGCCGTCCAAGTTTTGGGGTGCAGTTCATGGGCACGGCGGGGCGGGCAAGCGGCTATGAGCAGCAGGCTTAGAACAGGCCGGTGATGTTGCCGTCGTTGTCGACGTCGATGTTCTCGGCCGCGGGAACCTTGGGCAGGCCGGGCATGGTCAGAACGCTGCCGGTCAGCGCGACCACAAAGTGGGCACCGGCGGAAACTTTGAGCTCGCGCACGGTGATGTGGAAGCCCTCGGGAGCGCCCAGCGCCTTGGCGTTGTCGCTAAAGCTGTACTGCGTCTTGGCCACGCACACCGGCAGGTTGCCAAAGCCGTTCTCGCGCAGCTCGGCGAGCTGGCGCTTGGCAGCCGGCGTAAAGTCGACGCCGTCGGCGCGGTAGACCTTGGTGGCAACGGCCTCGAGGGCGTCGGCCACATCGGCGCCGTCCTCGTAGGCAAACTTGAGCTCGCTCGGCTGCTCAATCAGACGCATGACCTCATCGGCCAGGTCGAGCGCGCCCTCGCCGCCCTTGGCCCAGACCTCGGAAAGCTTAACGCTGACGCCGAGCTTCTGGCACTCGGACTCGATGAGCGCAAGCTCGGCCTCGGTGTCCGTCGGGAAGCGGTTGATGGCGACCACGCAGGGCAGACCATAAACGTTCTGGATGTTGTCGACGTGACGCAGCAGGTTGGGCATGCCAGCCTTGAGTGCTTCGAGGTTCTCCTCGTTGAGGTCGGCCTTGGCGACGCCACCGTTGTACTTAAGCGCACGAGCGGTAGCGACGATCACGACGGCGCTGGGGCGAACGCCCGTCATGCGGCACTTGATGTCGAGGAACTTCTCGGCACCCAGATCGGCACCGAAGCCGGCCTCGGTAATGGCAACATCGCCAAAGCGCATCGCCATACGCGTGGCCATGATGGAGTTGCAGCCGTGGGCGATATTGGCGAAGGGACCGCCGTGGACAAACGCGGGCGTGCCCTCGAGCGTTTGCACCAGGTTGGGCTTGAGCGCGTCCTTAAGCAACGCGGCCATGGCACCCTGGGCCTTGAGGTCGCGGGCACGGACGGGCTCGCCGGCAAAGCTATAGCCGACGACAATCTCACCCAAGCGTTCCTTGAGGTCGCTGATGCTCGTAGACAGGCACAGGATTGCCATGACCTCGGAGGCGACGGTGATATCGAAGCCGTCCTCGCGCGGCACGCCCTGGGCCTTACCGCCAATGCCGTCGATGACGTGGCGCAGCTGACGGTCGTTCATATCGACGACGCGCTTCCAAGTGATGCGCTTAACGTCAATACCGAGCTGATTGCCCTGCTGGATGTGGTTATCAAGCATGGCGGCCAGCAGGTTATTGGCGGCACCGATAGCGTGGAAGTCGCCGGTAAAGTGCAGGTTGATATCCTCCATGGGGATGACCTGAGCCCAGCCGCCGCCGGCAGCACCGCCCTTAACGCCAAAGACGGGGCCGAGCGAAGGCTCGCGCAGGGCAACGGCACTCTTGACGCCGCGACGACGCAGGCCATCGGCCAGACCGATGGTCGTGGTGGTCTTGCCCTCGCCCGCCGGCGTGGGGTTGATGGCGGTCACGAGGACGAGCTTGGCCTGGTGATCGGTCGGCTCGTTGAGCAGTGAATAGTCAACCTTAGCCTTGTCGAAGCCGTACGGAATCAGGTGCTTTACGTCGACGCCGGCGTTCTTAGCCACCTCGGTAATGGGCAGCGGCGTGACGGAACGTGCGATTTCGATGTCAGTAGGCATGGGCGGTCCTTTCGTTACCGGATGAGAAAAAGACCAATTCAGCATAGCACGGGCGCGCAATAGTAAAACGCCCGTAACCGATGAATGGCGATATGTTTATCCAATGCTCAGCGATAGCCTACAGACCAGCCAAAACAAACCCGCCTCTAAACGGCTGGCTCGATGCCCAAGTGTTCAAAGGTGCGCAAGGTTGCCTGACGGCCCTGGGGTGTGCGGATCATCAAGCCGCACTGCAGCAGATAGGGCTCATAGACATCCTCGAGCGTACCCGGGTCCTCGCCGACCGCGCTGGCAAGGGTCGTCAGGCCCACGGCACGACCGGAGAACGTCTTGGCAAGCGTCTCCAAGATGCGAATATCCATCCAGTCCAGACCAAGCTCGTCGATCTCGAAGAACTCGAGCGCCTGACGGCAGATATCAAGCTCAATAGGACCGTTGCCGCGCACCTGCGCATAGTCGCGCACACGCTTGAGCAGACGGTTGGCCAAGCGCGGCGTACCGCGCGAGCGCGAGCCGATCTCGAGCGCGCTCGGATGGTCTATCGTCACGCCCAAGATGGTCGCCGAGCGCGTCACGATCTGGGCGAGCTCCTCGACCGTGTAGTAGTCCAGGCGATACGAGATGCCAAAGCGATCGCGCAGCGGGCCGGTCAGCATACCCGAGCGGGTCGTTGCCGCCACCAGCGTAAACTTAGGGATATCCAGGCGAATCGAGCGCGCAGCCGGACCTTTACCGATCACGATATCGAGCGCAAAGTCCTCCATAGCGGGATACAGGACTTCCTCGACCGACCGGTTAAGGCGGTGGATCTCATCGATAAACAGCACGTCACCCGGCTGCAAGTTAGTCAGGATGGCTGCCAGGTCACCGGTACGCGCAATAGCGGGACCGCTCGTCGTCTTGATCTGAGCGCCCAGTTCGTTGGCGATAACGGTAGCCAGCGTGGTCTTGCCCAATCCCGGAGGGCCCGAGAAGATCACGTGGTCGAGCGTTTCGCCACGGCTCTGCGCCGCCTCGATCAGCACGCGAAGGCTCTGCTTGATATGCTCCTGACCGCAGTAGTCGTCCAGGCGCTGGGGACGCAGGGTACGGTCGACATCGAGGTCTTCGGGCGTCAGCTCCGAGCCCACCATGCGCTCACCGTGCGCCATGGATGCCGCCGGCGAGTTGCTGGGCGTCGCCCACAGGTCCTGAGAGTCATCGGCTTCCCACATCACGCATCCATTCCGAGTCGCTTAAGCGCCGCGCCGAGCAGATCCTCGACACGCATGTCCTGCCCATCATACCCGCTCAGGGCAACCTCGGTCTCCTGCGGGCTAAAGCCCATGGAGAGGAGCGCCGCACGGGCGTCATCGATGGCCGAGGGAGCGGCGGCGGGGACCGGCATCGCAACCTGACCGGGAATTACGTCGACCGGAACAAAGCCCTTGTCCTTGGCAAAGGTACTCTTGAGCTCCAGGATGAGGCGCTGGGCAGTCTTTTTGCCCACACCGGACACCTTGGCCATGCCCTTGTCGTCCTCGGCCATCACCAGGGAATACAGTTGTCCCACGGTATAGGTGGAAAGCACGGCAAGCGCCAGGCGCGGGCCAACACCCGACACGGACACGAGCCGGTCAAACATCGTGCGCTCGTCCTTGGAGGCAAAGCCAAAAAGTGTCATGGCGTCCTCGCGCACCTGCATACGGGTATAGAGGCGAACCTCGCCGCCGGGTGTAGGCAGCGTGGCGGCAGTGCTGCCCGAAATACCGAGCTCAAAGCCCACACCCGATACGTCAACGACGGCCGAGCTCATCGTGGCCTCGACAAGCGTTCCATGGAGCTGGGAAATCATCAGTATCCGGTTCCTCTCTGTTGATAGAACTCGCCGCCGGTAAGCGCCCGGGTGCGGCTGAGGTTAACGTGGCAGATAGCGCAGGCCAGAGCATCGGCGGCATGGTCGGGATGCGGGTCGTGATCGAGCTGTGTGAGCGTGCGCACCATGTAGGCGACCTGCCGCTTATCTGCGGCACCGGTGCCCACCACGGCCTGCTTGATCTGCATGGGCGTGTATTCGCCAATCTCGAGCGCGCACTCCGAAAGCGCCACGAGCGCGGCACCGCGGGCATGCGCCGTGGGGATGGCCGAGCGGACGTTAGCGCCAAAGTAGATGCTCTCGATGGCGGCGGTATCGGGGCGGTAGCGCTCCACGACACCCTTGAGGTCGCGGGCGATATGCGACAGGCGCACCGCGAGCGGGCTGCCCGCGCTGGTCTCGATACAACCGTAGGCACGGCAACGAACCTCGCCACGCCGCTCCTCGATAATCCCCCAGCCCGTATGGGCCAAACCGGGGTCGATACCCAAGATAACCAAGCCGACCTCCCCTCGTCACAAGTACAGCACAAGACAAGGCCCCGCGCATCATTCACGAACGTCTGTTCTAGAATAACACAACGGGGCCAAGGTGCTTAGTTGAAGTATCGGGGTTGGAAGCGAATCCCATCCCATAGTTAGTTTTGGCTAAAGAACGGAAACTGCCTCGGATCCACCGGCGGATGCGGCATCGGACCTCCCTGGGGCCCACCCTGCGGTCCGCCCTGACCGCCCATCATCTTGTCGATGGCGTCCTGGACCTCGCCCTCAAACCGCTTCATGCCCTCGTGCAGACGACGCTGACCGTCCTCGGAGCGCAGCTCTTCCATCTGCTCGGGTGAAATACCCAACAGCTCGCCCAATAAGCCCATCATCTCGCCGCGCATACGGTCACTCGTATCGTCGTCGGCAAAGCGACGCACCTCGGCGCGCGCCAGCGAATCAACCGTCATGCGCTCTTTACCGCTAAGGCCAAGATCGGACCACGCAAGCATGTACGGCCAGGCGCGCTCGGCAAACGAACGGGCCGAAACGATCGGCGCCGTCGGTAGCATGCGACGGGCAGCCTCACCCTGGCGCACGAGCATCAGCAGCAGCGAGCAGGCCTCGGGCTTGGCAGCGGCCATCGGGATGTCGTCAAAGGGACGGTTGCGGTCCACGTGCGACTCGAGCGCACCATCGACCTCGCCCGGCTCAAGCCCGCCAAGCAGCTGCGCCGCGCGATCGAGCATATCAACCGGACCGGCGAGCGTCGAGAGCGCCTGCGCCAACACGCGATCCATGCAATCCTCCACCGCGTTGAGCGTCACGAGCTCTTGGGGTACCACGGCCGAGGCGCGGTTGCGCACGCGTGCCACAAACTCGAGCGTCGACAGATACACATCGCCAAAGGGCGCAAAGTCGCCCTGGTAGCCGCCGGACAGCGCGGGCGCCGCCAGTGCATACTCAGTCTTGGAAAGCGGGCTCAACGCCATGGCGCCCAGCTCGAGCGCCGTATCCTCGAGCATCATGCCCAGCGCGCGCGAACGCAGACGCTCGGCATCGCCCGCCGACACGTCGCGGTCGAGCACGCGCGCTGCATCCGGCGCATCGCGCTCGACGGTGCGAATGTGCAAACGCTCGGCGATTGAGCGAACAGCGGAACAGCGGGCAGCCTCGGCCTCCTCCTGCGCCGGCGTAAAGATGCGATTGCGCCCCAGCACCAGGCCAATCACATTACGCGGACCCAAGGCATCGACGGCGAGCGCGGCCAACAGGGACGACGGCAGATCGCCCTCGAGCGCCACCACGGCACGCGACGCACCGCGAGCGCGGGCATTGTCGCGCACGGCAAGCACCAGCGCCTGCCACAGCCACTCCTCGGAACGAAACTCGGGCAGCTCGTGGTCCTCCAAAGCATCGAGCATTACGCCGCGCTGAATCTCCTGAACCAGCAAGCTCTCCTCAAAACACGGCGCCTGGGCCACCACGCGCCCGCAATCGTCGAGCACAAACGACCCGCCGGTATACACCGACTCGTCATAGGCGCCGACCGGCGCCATGCAGGCAAACCACACGCTGCGCTTGGAGGCGATCTTGCGGTAGGCACCGCTGCGAACGGCGGCAATCGCAGCCGTCTCGCGATCGGTCATGTCAAACGCATTGAACTGGAAATAGGCAATGAGGTCGACGCCGGTCGGCAGCATTTCGAGTTCGCGGTCCAGGTCAAACACCACGGCGATGCGCACGCCGTCCACGTCGAAGACCGGAGGCGCCCAACGCGCATCGTTGCTCTCACCACGCTGTAGAGCAATACTTGCGCGCGCAGGCACCACGCGACCATCCTTGAGCATCATGTAGTCGAGCAGGGGCTGGCCCTCAAACGAAACCGCAGCGGGCACGATGCAGATCATATCGAGTTCTTGGATACGCTCGGCAACACCGGTCAGGCCCATCAACATATCGTGCTCAAAATCGGTAGCGCCCACCAGGCTGCCCGGCATGGCACCCATAAAGAGCGGGGCCGGAACGCACAGCACGCGCGCGCCGCGCTCATGAGCCAGGCGAGCCTGGTCCTCGATGCGGCCGCAAATGCCCTCGATGTCACCCAGGCGCATATCGATCTGTGCAAGTGCGAGCTTCATGGCCCAGCCTTTCCGTCGTAAATCATCGTTGCCGTAGTAAAAGCGCCGGCCGCATAATGCAGCCGGCGCTCGCATGTGCATATGCTAGCTATGATACCCCGAGCGGGGGCGCGCTCCTAGAACGTCGCGGACCACAGCCCATGCAGGTTGCAGTAGGCATAGACGGTACCGGTCTTGGAGCCGCCAGCGAAAAACGTCGTGGGCTTCATGCCGGGCTCAAGGTAATGGACCTCCAGGCGGCCCTCGGCCTCAAGCGCGATCCACTCGATGTAGTGCTCGGGCAGCATGGGGTGCTCTGTCGAGCCCACGCGTGCGCGAATGACGTGGCCGTCGCGCTCGATCTCGACAACAGGCACGTGCTTCTCGTGTGCCGCATCCTCGGTGTTTGCCGTCAGCTCCGTGCAGCCGGCAGGGGTCGCAACGCCGTCGCCAATGGCAGCGATAAGCTTACCGTCGAGGTCCTTAAAGAATTTCGCCATGATGTTCTCCTTTGCTGATATGCCAATGTACTTGATCCTTCTTATGCCCAAAGAGCGCCGGGCCATCCATGGCATTGCAAATGAACACATAACGGGCGGGAACGGTGGGGCGGCGCGTACTATCCGCCCTGGCGGCCCCACCCGAGCGGGTTAGCGACCGTCGCCACCGAGCAGCGCCAGAACATCCTCGCGCGTGAACAGCGCCGATGAGATGCCGTCGCCGCCGAGCACGCTGTTGACCAGATCGCGCTTGGACTCCTGCATCTGCATAATGCGTTCCTCGATCGTGTCCTTGGCGATGAGCTTGTACACGGTCACGGTGTGCTGCTGGCCAATGCGGTGGGCGCGATCGGTCGCCTGGTCCTGCGCGGCCACGTTCCACCACGGGTCGTAGTGAATGACCACGTCGGCAGCCGTCAAATTAAGGCCCACGCCGCCTGCCTTGAGCGAAATCAAGAACACCGGCACCTCGCCCGCTTGGAACTGTGCAACCATCTTGGCGCGGCCCTCCTTGGACGATGCACCTGTGAGCTTAAGGAAGGCGATGTCCTCCTTGGCCAAGCGCCTGCCGATGATATCGAGCATGCCCGTAAACTGGCTGAACAGCAAAATGCGATGACCGCCGTCGAGCGCGCCGTGGACGAGCTCCATGCACGTATCGAGCTTGGCGCTTCCCGCCTTATAGTCCGCATAGTGCAGATGCGGGTCGCAGCAGATCTGACGCAGCTTGGTGAGCTCGGCAAGCACCTTGAGCTTGTCTTTCTTAAACTCGGATGCCTCGCGGTGCTGCACCTGCTGGGCGATGCGGTCCTGGTTGGCCAGGTAGAGCTTGCGCTGCTCTCCGGTAAGCTGCGCCATGACCGTATCCTCGATCTTCTCGGGCAGGTCGGCCACCACGTCTTCCTTGACACGGCGCAGCACAAACGGCGACACGAGCGCTTGCAGGCGGGCGGCACTGTCGCCCTCGGCATGCTCGACCGGGCTTTCGAAGCGCTTGGCAAATGAGTCGCGCGTACCCAAAAGGCCCGGCATCAAAAAGTCGAAGATGCTCCAGAGCTCGGACAGGCGGTTTTCGATGGGCGTGCCCGTCAGGGCAAAGTGCACGCCGGCCGGCAGGCGCTTGGCGGCGCGGGCCACCTGGGTGAGCGGGTTTTTAATGTACTGGGCCTCGTCGAGTACCACGCGGGCAAAGTCCTGCTCGACGTATTCGTCGATATCGCGGCGCATGAGATCATACGACGTCACGACCACGTTGTGCTCGGCGGCACCGGCAATTTGCACGCGACGCTGGGCCTTGGCGCCCACGATGGCACACACATCAAGCGAGGGGGCAAAGCGCTCCAGCTCGGCAGCCCAGTTGTACACGAGCGACGCGGGGCATACCACGAGCGTGGGCTTGGTATCCCCCGCCTCCACGCGCGCCAGAATGTGCGCGATCATCTGCAGCGTTTTGCCCAGGCCCATATCGTCGGCCAAGATGCCGCCTAGGCCCAGGTGCTCAAGCGAGCCGAGCCACTGGTAGCCGTCGACCTGGTAGCCGCGCATCGTTGCCTTGAGCGAGACCGGCACCGTAAAGTCCATCTTGCCGAGCGTGTCCAGACGCTCGACGGTACGGCGGAACGCAGCGTCGCGATCGGCCTCGAGCGCGGGCGTGCGCGCGAGCATGCTATCGACGAACAGGGTGCTCGATGCGGAAAGCGACACGCCGTCGAGCAGGTCGACGGCATCGACGCCCAGGTCCTCGGCGAGGCCAAACGCGGCTCGAGCGCCCTCGTCCAGGCGAATGATGTCGCCGGACGTAAGGCGCGCAAACGTTTGATGGCGCTTGTAGGAGTCGAGGTAGATGGCAAGATCTGCCGCCGAAAGACCGCTCGCGCCCAGTTCAACATCGAGCAGATTGCTCTTGACGGTGGCACGCACCGAAAGCTTGGGCGCAGGGCGCACCGAGATCTGGCGTAGGCGGTCGCTGAGCATGACCTCGCCCAGCTCGGACAGGGCAGACAGGCCCTCGGTCAGCAAGTGGAACAGGCGGGCGTCATCGCGCTCCTCAAACGCCAGGCCGCCCTCGTAAAAGTCGAAATACAGGGCCGCCGTGTCCATAACGCGAAACTCTGCTATCTCGTCGCGCGGCGGCACGCCCGGGCGCTGTTCTTCGAAGGGGCTTCCCGGAGCACCCAGGCTAAAGAGATCTGCCGACCAGTCGCCGTAGGAAACCGTAATCTTGCAGGTCACGAGCCCGTCGTCGACACCGATTGCCATGGCAAAGCTCGGCTCGGGCGCC
The DNA here is from genome assembly GCA_958435945.1 of uncultured Collinsella sp. Classification (GTDB taxonomy): domain Bacteria; phylum Actinomycetota; class Coriobacteriia; order Coriobacteriales; family Coriobacteriaceae; genus Collinsella. The sequence goes on from CAUBIC010000020.1 coordinate 9,002, forward strand.
ACGGTGTCGAGCACGGCGGGCGCGGTAAGGTCGGTGTAGTCGCGCAAAATGGGCAGCGCCATACGACAGAACTCCCCCACCTGGTCGACAGCGATATGGATCGGCGTGCGACAGGGCAGTAAGCGCGATAGGAACGGCGCCGCATGCTGGGCAAACGCTACATCGGCGCGGCGCGCACGGCGGGTGTCGACCAGATAGGCAACGTCGCCCGAAGCAAAGCAGTATGCATCGGCCGGCAGGCGTAGATCGTAGCTGCCGCCAGCCGCCGGCGCGATTTTGGCGGCAAGGAGCGGTGGGCGCTTAGACAGAGCCTCGTCCTCCCCTTCCGGAGGCATCTCAACCGCCACGTCATAGGTGCGATGCGTCGTCGTCCCCCGCGACCAGGCGGGCTCAAAGGAGATGGTCTGGCCACGCAGCAGGTCCAGCACATATACGATGCTATGCTCGGACAGCGGCAACTGACGCTCGGCGACAAAACCGCTGCGGGCAAAGTCGTACGACGCCGAACGCGAGCTTGTGATGTCATCGAGATAGGCAACTGTCGTCACAACAAGGTTGAGCAGCTTTGTCGACACGTCCTCGAAGGCTTCGGGCGTATGGACAAACGTGAGCTTCTTGCCGTACGAGAAGGTGCCGCCTCGGACACAGGCGTCGGCCATGCCGTCGATATCCTTGACCACGTAGGAGACCGATCCACAACGAATGCGAAGCTCGAGCGCCCAGCTAAAGCGGTCGGCGAACAGCGGATTGTAGTACGGCACCAACGAGGGCTCCAACGCCGCTTTGGGGGCGTCGGGATCAACGGCACCGGCAAGCTTGCGGCGCATGCTCGCCAACTCATCCATGCGCGCGTCCGAAAGATCGGAGAGCGCCGCCATGAGGCTGGGACTCGTGGGGACGGGCGCCGGAAAGGGAAAGTTGGGATTGACGGCCGGCGCTTTGAGCGCGGTGCGCGCAGGCTGTTTCGGCTGCGCCGTAAACGTGCGGACCGGCGTGCGCAAACCTTCGACGGGCTCGGCGCCGCTGGCATCCAAATACGCCAGAGCCGTGGCAATAGCGTGCTTGCACATACCGGGGTAACGATAGGCGGCGGGGCAATCGCAGTCGTAGTCGATCACCTCGTGCTCGTCCATGTCGAGCGCTACGTGCGTCTTGTACAGGTCGCCGCGCGAACCGCGCACCGAGCCCTCAACCGTCACGTTTTTGGAGAAGCGCGAGCCGCTGTCCTCAATCGACAGCACGGCGCCGTTGAGCATGAGCGAACGCCCCTTCATAAAGGTGCCACTCAGCGCCGCCTCTTTCCGGAGCGCCTGCACAAACGTCCCCTGCGTCATCACTTCCTCCAATCTCACCCGGGGTAGCTTAGATAACCGTCACGCGGCCTTGGTTGCCGACGATGGCCTTTGCCTCTGCCAGCAGCGGAATCGAGCGTGCATTGACCTTGGCCGGCACCTCGGCACGCAGCACACGCCCGTCCACCTGCTCGATAAAGATCTCCACGTGGTCGCCGCCCGGGTTGGCGGTAAGCACCGTGGCAAGACGCGCCATATTGCCCTGGCTAAAGCGGCTGTTGGGCACCATGACCTCAAACACCTTGGGCTTGTTGTTCTCCTCGTTAAGCTCCAGCGGCACAATCTCCTGCGCGATGATCTGGTCGCCGCGGTCCGAGCGCTCGAGCTTGCCCTTAATGCGCACAAACGCATCGGACAGCTGGGCACCGGTCTCGGGATCGACCTCGCCGTACAGGTACCCCTCGGCCTCCTTGTAGGTCTTGGGGAACACCACGACCGTGGCCTCGCCTTCCATGTCCTCGAGCTGCACGATGCCCATGGGGTCGCCGTTTTTGGTCACGCGCTTGGACACGCTCGAGACCATACCGGCCCACCAAAGCGCCTTGCCCTCGGGAATCTCCTGGTTGATGGTACCGCCCGTGGGGTTTTGCACCTCGTAGCCGGTGTCGATCTGCGAGAACGAGAAGTCGCGCGCTTTGCTGAGCGCATACTCAAACGGGCGCAGCGGGTGGTCCGAGACATAGATGCCCAGAACCTCCTTCTCCTGGCTCAGCTTAAGGTGGCGGTCCCATTCCTGGCCATCCGGATCGGGCACGCTCACCTCAAAGCCCGAGCCCTCAACGTCGCCAAACATATCGAAGAACGACGTCTGGCCGCTCGCGCGATCTTTCTGGCGCTTTACCGCGGCATCGATGATGTTCTCGGGGTTGTTCTTATCCACAAAGTGCATCATCTGGCGGCGCGGATACCCCGTGGAGTCGAAGGCGCCTGCCTTGATGAGCGATTCAATCACGCGACGATTGGCCTGGCTCGAGTCCACACGCTCGACAAAGTCGTGCAGCGTCTTAAACGGGCCGCCCGCCTCGCGCTCGGCGATAATCGCCTGCGCCACGCCGGTGCCCACGCCGCGGATGCCGGCCAAACCAAAGCGCACGCCCTCCTTGGTAGCCGTGAACTCGGTACCGGACTCGTTGACATCTGGCGAAAGCACGGGGATGCCGTCGTGACGGCACGCCGAGACGTAGTGCACGATCTTGTCGGTCTTGCCCGTATAGGACGTCAGAACGGCCGCCATGTACTCGTGCGGATAGTGCGCCTTGAGCCACGCCGTCTGCATAACCAGGATGGCGTAGCCGGCGGAGTGCGACTTGTTAAAGGCGTAGGACGCGAACTCGAGAACATCGTCCCAAATCTTCTGGGCGACCTCGCGCGTGTAGTTGTTCTTGATAGCGCCGTTCATCCAGTGGTCGTAGGTGGTCTCGTCCGAGCCATCCTCCCAGTGGAGCACCGTCGACGTGAGCAGCTTGATCTTTTTCTTAGCCACGGGCTTACGGATACGCGAGTCCGATTCACCCTTGGAGAAGCCGCACATCTCGACGGAGATGAGCATAACCTGCTCCTGGTAGACCATGGTGCCGTAGGTTTCGCCCAGGATGTCGTCCAGGCGGTCGTCGTAGGAGACGGCCGGCTCCTTGCCGTTCATACGGTTGATGTAGGACGAAACCATGCCGGCGCCCAGCGGGCCCGGGCGGTACAGAGCGATCAATGCCACGACGTGCTTGTATTCGGTGGGTTTCATGTTCTTGATCGTGGCCGTCATGCCGGCGGACTCGACCTGGAAGACGCCGGCGGTGTGGCCGGAGCCCATGAGTTTAAAGATCTCGGGATCGTCAAAGGGAATCTCTTCCTCTTTGATATCGATGCCGAAGTTCTTTTTGATGTTTGCCTTGGCCTTGGAGATAACCGTCAGCGTGCGCAGGCCCAGGAAGTCCATCTTGAGCAGGCCCATGTCGGCAACGGTATGGCCCTCGTACTGGGTAATCTCGACGCCGCCCTTGGTGTCGAGCTTGGTGGGCACATGCTCGTTGACGGGGTCGCGGCAGATCAGAACGGCGCACGCGTGCACGCCCTCGCCACGGGTGAGGCCCTCAATCGAGAGCGCCGTGTCGATGATGCGGCGGGCGTCGTCGTCCTTTTTATAGGCCTCGGCAAAGTCGGGGTTAAACAGATCCTCTTTGCCGGGTTGTTTTTCGAGCACCTGCTTGAGCTTGACCTTGGGGTCGCTCGAGACCATCTTGGACAGGCGCTGGCCCATGTAGACCGGGTAGTCCAGAACGCGCGCGGCATCGTTGATGGCCTGCTTGGCCTTGATGGTCGAGTAGGTGATAACGTGGGTGACCTTCTCGGGGCCGTAGAGCTGGCGAACGTGCTCCACGACCTCGAGGCGCCGCTCATCGTCGAAGTCCATATCGATATCGGGCATCTCGGTACGCTGCGGGGACAGGAACCTCTCGAACATCAGACCGTTCTCGAGCGGGTCGAACGCGGTGATGTTCATGGCGTAGGCGACGATAGCGCCGGCGGCCGAGCCACGGCCGGGGCCGACGCCGATACCGTTGTCCTTAGCCCATTGCACGTACTCGGCGACGATCAAAAAGTAGGCGGCAAAGCCCTTGTCGCAAATGACCTTGTATTCGTACTCAAAGCGCTCTTTGATGTTGACGCCACCGATCTCGCGCGTGGCCCAGTCGTCACCATAGTGCTGGCGCAGGCCCTTCTCGCACTCGCGGCGGAACTGGCTCTCGTGCGTCTCGCCGGGATCGAGCAACGGGAAGCGCGGCAGGATGATGGAGTCCCAGTCCAGCTCCACGTAGCACTTGTCGGCGATCTCGAGCGTGTTGTCGCAGGCCTCGGGGCAATACGGGAACATTGCCCGCATCTCCTCCTCGGTCTTCATGTAAAACTCCGAGCCGGTCATGCGCATGCGGTTGGGGTCGTCGACTTTGGCGTTCATGCCAATGCACATGATGACGTCCTGCACGGGCGCGTCCTCGCGGCGCAGGTAGTGGAAGTCGTTGGTGGCGATGACCTTAACGCCCACCTGTTTGGCGATGTCGATGAGCGTGCGGTCCATCTGCTCGTCGGTCAGGCCATTATCGGTGGTAATGCCGTGTTCCTGGATCTCGATATAAAAGTCGCCGGGGTCGAAGGTGTCGCGGAAGGTCTCGGCCCATTTGATGGCACCCTCCATGTCACCGCGGTCGATGTACTTGGGGATGATGCCCGCGATACAGGCACTGGTGCAGATCATGCCCTTGGCATGGCGGCGCAGGTTGTCGAGCGTCACGCGGGGCTTGTAGTAAAAGCCCTGCACGGCGGCCTCGGAGACCGTCTGCATCAAGTTGACGTAGCCCTCCTGGTCCTTGGCCAGAAGGATCATGTGGTAGAGCTCGGGCTTGTGGTCGCGGGCGAGGGTCTCGTCCGGCGTAAAGTAGACCTCGCAGCCAAAGATGGGCTTGATGACCAGGGGCGGCTTGAGCTCGTCGATGTTGCCCTTCTCGTCCCACATGGCCATGTCCTTCACATACTGGGCATGCTCGCGCGGGCTTGCCTCGGGATCAGGCTCTACCAGCTCGTCGCGGCGGTCCTTTTCCAAGAAGGCCTTGTCGTGGCTCCAGGTTTTGTACTCGGGCGTGTTGTGGTTGACGGCGTCGCAAGCCAGCGCCAAGTCGGGCACGCCATACATGTAGCCGTGGTCGGTAATGGCGACGGCGGGCATGCCCAGCTCTACGGCACGATTGACCATATCCTGGATACGAGTTGCGCCGTCGAGCATGGAGAAAACAGTGTGATTGTGCAGATGGACGAATGCCATGTGATGAGCTCCGATGCGGGTTCGTGTTCTGACTGAACGATTTTACCGCACGGCACGGACAGCACCCGAACCTAGCCAAACCCACACGGGTAGTCTTTTTGGGACCTTTAAAATGGAGAATGAGTGCATCCAGATATATCGAGTATTACTGGAACCCCGGCGACGCGCGGAATGATTTGTGACGAATAGTCATGTCCATCAAGAAGGCTCGACGCTTCGGATAGCTCGTCGATCGATATATCAATTCTTGGAGACCTGTATTCCTACCATTTTTAATGAAACAACGGCGGTAATTGCTATCGAGATTGCACCGATAATACCGAGCGCTATCTGAATGGGATATAACCCCAACACATGTCCAAATATGGAGAAAAACATTGCGGAAAAGAGAGCCCTTACCAGAGACGCGACGGAAAGGATCGTCGCGCGGAGATCGTCCGCTATCGCGTCTTGGATTAAGTTTTCCGAAGTGATGTACACCACTTCTGGGAGAAAACAAAGCACCATGCTAAGGCCAAACAAACACAGCGGATTTGAAGCGAACCACGGAAGAATCATGAAAAGGCCAGCCTCGATTAGCATCGAGCCGAGCATGGTATTTCTTTTCCCGAAACGCGACGAGAAGAAATCTGCTGCAATGTAGGCCGTCGCATTTACTGCATAGGATGCACCGAAAAAGATTCCTATTATGGAGACGGGAGCATCAAATGCGTCGAATACCAACTGATTCAAGTTGTAATAACTCCCATAGAATCCATCGAGCATGCTTGTGCCGATTAGAAGAAGCAATACCGCAAAAGCGGATTCTCCAACACGCCAGGTTTCGCGTCTGAACATCTTGGCTGTGTCAAACCTTCCCTTTTCAGAGCTTTCAGAACGGGTCGCTTCCGTCCTCTCAATGGGATACAGAAGGAAAAGCTGCAGGAGATAGAAAATGGAGACACATACGTAGAGGGCGCTCCAAGATACTTGGGCAATGAAAGATCCGAGCACAATTGCCATTCCCGTAGCGATTGATTGCGCGGCAAGCAACCGAGCATTGATGGTGAGGAAGCGCTCTCCTTGACCGGCATTCCGGGCAATTTCATATAAAAGCGCTTGTTCGGATCCCGATTGAAGGGAGTAGGCGAGTGCCTCAACAAGGGAAAGCACGACAAGAAAGGGACCTGAGAGCAACAGCATGCCAGCCGTATGGAAGAAAAGCAGCAGCACGCCCACTTGAATCGAAAACTTCTTTCCAAAGAAATCGCCTATCAACCCTGTTGGCAGCTCGAGGACGACCGTTGCAATGTTAAACAGGGCTTGATAAAGCGCGATTTCCGTGACAGACATTCCTTTCTCCGCAAGGAAAAGTAGAAACACTCCCCGATTTAAAACAAATCCCGCGAGAACGAAAAAGGCGGAATAGATGTGCAGTTGCGTAGTGGCATTCTTATTCATTGGACACTTCCATCAACTAATTTTGTCGGGCCGCTCGCTACTGGCTCGAAGCCTGAAGTGTTCACAGCTGATGTGAAGAGTGGTAAAGCTTTTGCACAGGGTATCAATGGAATACATCCGAAGCGTTTTCGGCAGTATCATCGGCGAAGGCGGGATTAGCCTTTACGCGGCGCTCACCCTCGATGTATTTGACGATTTGATCAATCGTCTGGTTGGCGTGGCTCTTGAGCTTTCGCTCATAGAAGAAGAGGCCAAGCTTGCCGCGCGTGCCAGACGTGTTGCCACCCACACCCTGAAAATCCTCGGTATAGGTGAGCTCGCAGGCACCATCGCCAGCAGGTGCAGCCTCATAGCGCATGGTATTGATGCCCGCCGCATACTGAAAACGGACCTCATAGAGGCACGGGTAGTCAAAGTGCTTGATCTTAACCTTGATCGCCGTGCCCTTGGCCTTGCCTTTTGCGGACTGGGCGCGCTTCTCGTACTTATAGCCGTTGAGCTTGTTGCGGCTGGGACGCTTGCCCGTGGCGTTCTCGATATCCTGCATGATGAACCCCGCCAGAGCGTCAAAAAGCTCCTCCGGCGTCACCTTAAGCATTTTGGTGAGCTGCATGATGGCTCCTTATTCGTTTGAACCGTTCGAGTCATTGTACCGCCCCAGGCTCTCCCATGCGTTGCGGTGAAATGCGGACTGTTTGGCGGCTTTTTTGGCCAAAACAGTCCGTATTCCACCGCAAGTTATTGGGGAATGGAGTGCGGGCAGCCCCGGTCGGGCTAGAGGTTGTAGGTGACTACTTGGGGCTCGGCGGGTTCGACGAAGATGGTTGGATCCGGCTGCTCCACGCGGACGAACTTGACGGTCACAGCCTCAAAGCCCGCCTTGTGCAGAACATCGGCGTAGACGCGCGCCTGCAGGGCGTGCTTCTCGAGCAGCTGGTCCGGCGTCTCGTCCGGCGTGCCACCCGTCTTGTAGTCGATGACCAGTGCGCGCGACGGATCGGCCGGGTCGGTGGCCAGTGCATCGATGGCGCCCTCGGCATAGGCACCGTAGCGAGCGATGTCCTCGTCCTCGCAGCCCAGTGAGAAGAACGGCACCTCGGCGCGAACGCACGGCCACGCGAGCAGGTCGGCGCGAACAGCCGACTTGAGCCAGCGGTCCAGGGCAACGTCGAAGCGTTCACGCTGCTCCGGCGTCAGGCACCACAGGCGCGCCAGGGCGTCGGCACGCTCAGCGGGCAGCGCATCGGCACCCATCTCGATGAGCCACTGGCAGGCGGCGTGGAAGGCCGAGCCCAGCGCCATGGGGTTGCCGGCGGGCTCGACAGCAGCCACGTCCGCATCGGCCATCTCCGAGCCATCCGACTCCGCATCATCGCCGGACTCGTCCATGGGAACAAGCGCCTCGGCGGCACGGTCCTCGGACTCGGCATGCAGCGCCACGGCAATTGACGAGTAGCTATACGAGTCACGCACCGGGAACGGACAGATGCCCATGCGCACGCCCACTGCCTGGGGATACACGAGCTCAAACGCATCGGGCTTGGGGTCGGCAGGACCGGGCACAGTTGAGCGCGCAGCATTATCAGCGACATCGACATCGCCGCGAACGAGCCTGCCCTCGGCATCCAGCGAAGCGTTAGCCTCAAACGCCTGCTCACCAAACGTAAAGTCAGCCAGCGAGATGAGCTCGTAGTCGCCCGGCTGGGAGTTGTCGAACACCAGACGGTCGCTATCGAGCTGCGGCATGTCCAGACTATCGGTCGGCAGGATGCGGCGCAGCACGTCGTAGGTCAGATCCGTCTCGACATCGAAGGTCGGCGCCATCACCTTGCCGCGGCTCACACCGGCATCCATCGCCAAGATCACCAGCTCGCCCGCTCGCGTCATGGCAACATAGAGCAAGCGGGCCCGCTCCTCGAGCGAAAGCTGCAGGTCGTCGTTGCGCAGGCGAGCAAATGCCTCGGCGGGAGAACCCGTCGCACAGACGTCCTCCATGAGCTCCGGCGGCAGCCACAGCGACGTACCCTTGCCCTTAAACGCGTGTTCAAACTGCTTTTTGACGTCATCGCCCTTCACGAAGGTTCCGTCGGCAAGCTTAACGCCATCGAAGCGCGCCGGCAGCGCCACGACTTGCGCTCCGCCCTCGACGCGACCCATCTGTGCCGCACCGGACGATTTGCGCACGCCAAAACACTCGGCAACCGCCACGACCGGATACTCCAGGCCCTTGGACGCATGCACGGTCATGATGCGCACCGCGCCGTCGCCCTCCTCGTTGAGGGCGCCCGGGGCCTCCTTGCCCGCCAAGAAGCGGTCGAAGGCGAGCGCGATGGAGCGCGGAGAATTGCCGAGCTCGGCCTCTGCCTCGGCCACGGCGTCGAGCGCCTTGAGCACGTTGGCGGCAATGGCCTTGCCCTCGGGGCCGCGCTGCGCCAGACGCACGAACCAGCCGGAGGCGTTGACCACGTCGCGCGCGATGGCAGCGAACGAATCACGCCCCACGCGACGCAGTGCGTAGCGCAGCACCTCGCGGGCGCGCGTTACGAGCGGCAGGTTCTGCAAACCCGGCACATCGGAATCGCTCATGATGCCCACATCGATATTGCGGCGCGACGTCTCGCCCGTCTGCTCGTCGAGCTTGGTCGCCAGCGCCAGGAACTCCTGGGCGCCGAGTGCAAACATCGGCGAGGCCAGCAACGGCATAAGGCCTTGGGCCGTATCGGCCGGATTGGCGAGCGCGCAGACCAGGGCACGCACCGTCTGCACCTCGGCCGCCTGGGCAAAGACCGAGCCGCCTGCGATGACGCAGTCGAGTCCTTGGTCGCGGAAGGCCTGCGCGTAGACGTCGGCATTGGTCATGCGACCCAGCAGCAGCACCATGCCGCCCTGGGGCTGGCCGGCATCGGCAAGCGCATGGAATCGCTCGGCGATCGCACGGGCCTTGGCCTGCGTGCGCTCCTGCATACTGCCGCCGGCAACGAACAGCGCCTGGCGGCGCGAAGCCTTTGCCTTGAGCTTGTCCTTGCGTTTGTCGCTCGGTTCAAGATCCAAGAACCCCTGCATCAAACCACCGGTGTCGCCGTCAAAGACGCGCGCCACATAGCGCAGCACCTCGTCGTGGCTGCGGAAGTTGCGCACGAGTTTGACGAGCTCGCCGGCGGGAGCATCGGACGTGGTGACCGTCTCGGACGCCGTCGTCGAACCCACCTTGCGCTCCTGGCGGCGAAACACCTCGACCTCGGCACCACGGAAGCGATAGATCGACTGCTGCGCATCGCCCACCGTGCACAGCGCGCGCTCGCCCGCACCCGTCAAATAGCGAATCAGATCGACCTGCATCTGGTCGGTATCTTGGAACTCGTCGATCATGACCATCTTAAAGCGGCCCTCATAGGCAGCTCGAATAGCCGGGTAGTCGCGCAGCGCCTCGTACGCCATGCGCAGCAGGTCATTGTTATCGAGCGCGGACTGGTCGGCCTTGAGCGCACGGTACTCCGCCTCTACGGCACGGGCAAGCCCCACCAGCGCATCGAGCGCCGGGCCGCCGCAGGCAAGCACGATATTGATAAACGCATCAGCCGCCTCGGCCTTGAGTAGCTCCACCTGCTCCTTAGGAAACGCCTTGCTCGCGCGCGGCATGCTGCACGACATCATGAGTCGCGCCGCATCCTCCATGGTTTTGCCGCTCGCCTCAAACGCGTCGATGGCGTCGAGTGCCGCCTGCGCTTTCTCGGTCGTGGCCTTGCTTGCGCCCAGCGCCGCACGATAGGCATCGGCAAGCGCCGAGGTGTCGGCCTGGCCGCGCGCCACGCACACATCGTCCATGCCGCCCGGCAGCTGGCTCGATAGCTCCAACAGGTCGCGCACCAGGCCTTTGATGGTGGTACCGGCGCCAAACGGCCCGCCCTCGCCCGCCATGGGATACCAAGCGTAGAAGGCCTTAAGCGAGGCGGCAAGCTCGGGCGCGGCATCGGGCGCCGTCGCGCGCCCCAGCACATGCTCGACAGCCTGATCCATAAGCTCATCGGTATCGGTGAGCACCGTGAACTCAGGATCGATGCCCAGCTCCAGCGCGTGCGCGCGCAGGATACGCGAGCACATGCCGTGGATGGTCGAGATCCAAGCGTCGTCGACCGTCAGGGCCTCCTCGTCCATGCCCTCTTCGATAAGCGCACAGCGCACGCGGTCGCGAATCTCGGCCGCGGCGTCTTTGGTAAAGGTAATGGCGAGCACCTGGTCCAGATGCTCGACAAACGGACCGGATTCGGGCGAGAGCGCATAGACGATGCGGCGCGTGAGGGTAAAGGTCTTGCCCGAGCCGGCACCCGCCGAGACAAACAGCGGGCGGTCGAGCGTTTTGACGACTTGCAGCTGTTGCGGCATCAAGGTCGAAAGATCCATGGTCTACACGTCCCTCCTTACAAACGTTCCTTCGTGGTTATACGAGCAGCGCGCATGCGCGGCCTGAGCCGACGTTGGGTCGACAGCGGCAACGTTGCCCGCCTCGAGCTCGCGCAGGCGCTCGGCAATGCCGGTCTCCACGCGGTCGAGCAGCGCATCGAAGTCCATGTTGCCGCCCTCGCCCGGAAAGCCCTTCTTGAGGCCCGGAATGCGGCCGTCGCCGCGCTCTTCCTCGAGCAACTCGGCACTTGCGGCACCACGCAGTGCGGGCTTGCCGCCCTTGGTCGAAAAATAGAGCGCTGCGCGGGTATCTAGGCCCAGTGCCCGACGCATGGCCTGCGCGTAGATGAGTGTCTGGGTATGGGGCGGCAGCCAGCGCGGGTCGTCGATGGGGGCCTCGCCCGACTCCTCGTCGCGCACCGTGGGGTCGGCGAGCTTAAACTCCTCGACACCCGAACGATGCTTGTAGTCAATCACCACGGCGCGATTCTCGGCATCCACGTCAACGCGGTCGATGCGCCCACCGAGCGGCCAACCGGCATACTCGACCTGGAGCTCGTTGAACGCAAACTCCAGATAGCGCGGCGCGAAGGGCGCGAGCGCCTCGGACTCGTAGGCGAGCACGCCCTCCAGCTGCGGCAAGATCTCGGCCACCTGCCGCTCCTCCACCGGGGAGAGCGGCACCAGCGGGCCCTCGGTACCGCGCTTGCCGGCATGCTCGGCCAAGGTCTCGTCAAAGACCTCGCGCAGCAGTTCCTGCGCGCGCGGCAGATTCATGGGCGTCACGCGCTCCGTGCCCTCCTGCGGAAGACGCGCATGCAAGTGCTCCAGCACGTCGTGGACGAAGTTACCCTTCTCCATGTTGCCAAAGCCCGCATCGATGGACTGGGGCTTGACGCGATACGAGACAAACCAGCACAGCGGGCAGGTGGAATAGGCCTCGATCTGCGAGGCGGACGTCAGGCGCGGCACGAGCGGCGCGTCCTCGCCCTCGCCATCGCGACGGCGCAGGACCAAATACGGCACGGCCTCGGCACTCAGATGCTGAGGGGCTTCACAGGTCACGCGCTCGCGCTTGAGACCTTCGCCTGCCGCGGGATCGAAGTCCCTTACGATATCGCCCTCACCCACGCACTTCGCCTTGTCGGCGTCAGCGGCCTTGTCGGCGTCAGCGGCCTTAGCGTCGTCAGCTGCCTTAGCAGCTTCAGCGGCCTCGGCATGCGCCCGCAACTCGGTCCACACGGCAGCCGGATAGCACTCGCGCGCCTGGCGATCGTGCGTCACGCGCGCAAGCGCAACCGGGCCGCGTGCCGCCTGCATCGCGTGGCCAAAGCGCACGCGCAGCAAGGCCGCGGGCTCAAGCGCCACGCCCTCGCGACCAAGGCTCGCCGTCAGCGTGGCCAGCGGCCCCTCCTCGTGTGAGAGCGGATAGCTGTCCAGATCGACATCGGCAAACAGCACGGCATCGTAGCTGCCGGGGCGCAGAGCCGCCGCATCGGCAAGCGAAGCAAAACGAACCTGAGCACGTGGCGCACGGTCAACCTCGTAGGTCTCGTAATCGTAGGCGGTGCTGCGCTTGTCCACCTTGGTGCGAATGCCATCGAGCACGGGCACGGTCGCGGCCTGCGACACGTCGAGTGCGCGGGCGCCATTCATAAGGGTGTCGATGGCGTGGCGCAGCAGGGCCACCTCCGCTTGGCGACGGGCTTGGCCATCCAAGCTGCCCAGCGAGCGATCGGGCAACGCCTCGGCAACGGCAAGCATGGCCTTGAGCGCCGTCACGGGCTTGTCACGCCACAGAGCCTGGAACACGTCCGAGACCACACACGGTACGTTCTTAAACCAGTTCTCGTCGCTCGCCGCCTTGCGCGCGCCCCTCACCTGGCCCTGAACGCTCTGCAGCAGGCTCTTAACGCCCGCGGTAGTCTTGCTGCGCGAAAGACGCATATTCTTATCGAAGGTACGGGCATTGACGGCATCAGCGCCCGAAAGCGGACTGTAGATCCAGTCGGTAAGCTCCGGCGCGGGCCACCACTCGGTCTTTGACGCCATGCCCTCATCGGCGGCCTTCATGCGCTCGATCAGGCCGGCAAGCGCCGCAAGCTGCCTGCCCGCAATGGATTGGGAAAACGCCGTGAACTCAGTTGTCTCGGCGGCGATATGACGAGCCGCCAGACGAGAGGCGAGCTCACCGAACAGCCGGGATGCCCGGGCAGAAACGACGAGCACGTGCGCGGGGTCGGCAGGCGTTGCCGTAGCTTTATCGGCCTTGGACTCCTTGTGCGATTTCACCAACTTATCGATGGCGTCCGCATAAGCATGGGCACGGGCATGGGGGCCGGCGACCTCAATAAAGGCAGGCTGAGCGGCGGTCCCGCAAGCGGCATCAGACGCGACGGCGTCCTCCCCCAGCGGCGCGGCCTCAAACAGCACACCGCGGGCATCAAATGCCGTGGCAAGCTCCTCGCGCATCGCCGCCTGCTCGCAGGCAAGCAGCACGACGACCTCTCCCCCATTGTTCGCCACGGCAGACAGCAGCTCGAGCAGGCCGTGCGTAAACGACGTGATACCGCGCACGCATACGGCGCGGGCGCACGCCGGCAGGTTATCGGCCAGGGCACCGGCCATAATGTCAGCTGCCTCGCAGGGCTCGACCATGTCTCGACGGTCCAAACCGCCCGCGTAGGCACGCAAAAGCTCGAACACACGAGCCTCGGCATCGCTTTTTGGCTCAGGCTGGCAATTGTTGCCACGGCATCGCTCGGCCGTCGTCCCCGCCACACCCGGCAGCACATCGCGGGCCATGCGCGCAAGCATGCGCACCGTGCCCTGGCTGCGCGAAAGCGGCTGCAGGTCGGCATCGTCGAGACGCGTGACCATGTCCGAGAACAGCATCTGGCGCTGCAGGTTGTCGACGAAACCGCGCCCGTCGCCCAAAAGCTCCCAAAGCGAGCGAAGCCACGATGTAGGCGTCTTGTAGTCGATACCCAGCGAAATCCCGGCTTCCGCCGCATCATGACGGCACAGGTCGAGCTCGGCAAACGTGGGTGCCAGCAACACGGCACGCCCGTGGCGGGCAATAAGGTCGGCAAGCAACGCCGACTCGGCATCGCTCAAATCCGTGCCGGCATTGGTGGTATAGATTCGAACAGGCATGGTCCTCCGCTCAAACTGTTCGCAATAATCATTGCATCCATCCTACCCGCCCAAGCGGACAGATTTGCCCCACGCCAACAGATTTGATCCCTTGGGGACGGAGGAAAACGGATCATCGAGGGGGTCAGTCTAACCCGGTGATCCGTTTTCCTCCGTCCCCAAGGGATCAATTTCGACACACAAAAACCGCCCCCGAAGGGGCGGCTCCAGCTGATTCGTTTGTTGCCGTTGGCCTACTCGCCATCCTCCAGCTTGATGAGGATCTTGCGATAGCCACCGTACTCGCCGTTGAGCGCCTTGGAAACACGACTCACCGTGGTGGACGAAGCGCCCGTGCGGGCCTGAACCTCAACATAGGGCTCGCCCTCATCCAGATAACGCGCGACCTGCAAGCGTTGCGAAAGATCGCAAATCTCGCGCGGCGTGCAGATATCGGTTAAAAACGCCTGGATATCCTTCTCGTCATCCAAAAGACTAAATGCGTGGACCAGCTGCTTGACATCAGGCTTGTCAAACATGTTCTCGATGTTCATCGATCACCGCCAAACCCGCCAAAAGGCATCGAAGTTGATACTGACATCGGGCATCGTTCACCCGTAATATGCAATAAAACTATGCATGGGCCATTTGCCCGTAGCAGTGTAGCACACCACCAAACTAAAGCGACAAGACTCTCTGCCAGCGGCACGTTTTTTAGGACGAACGCCGTTTTGAAACCGAATGCGCACGCAAGCTCCACGAATATCTGAGACAATGGGCGGCCGAACAAGGCGACACACCCGCGCGGCCGTCCAAGCTGCCGCAGCAAGCCGCTTCACGCGACACCAACGCACCCTGCGCAAGAAAGGATTCACACCATGCGCTTTATGCTTAACTGGCTCTTTACCTCGATCGCCATCGCGATTGCCACGTTCCTCGTTCCCGGCATCCAACCCTTCGGTTTTGCCGAGGCCTGGGTCTGTTTCGCCTTCGTGGGACTGTTCCTGAACATCGTCGATTCGTTCGTCAAGCCGTTCCTGACGGTCATCTCGCTGCCGCTCACGATCATTACGCTGGGCATTTTCCAGCTTGTCGTCAACAGCTTTATGCTCGAGCTCGCGAGTTACCTGTCGGTCAACCTGCTGGGCGTCGGCATCTCCATCGCAAGCTTTGGCTCGGCCTTTATGGGCAGCATCCTGGTGTCCATCATGCGCAGCATTCTCGACAGCATCGCCGAGGACTAAAACGGCCATTCCGGCCGTGCCCGTCTCAACAGCCCAAAACGAAGGCCGCCCATCGCAAAAATGGGCGGCCTTCTTATTTATCAAGTCTCAAAGGACGAGAGAATCTACCATTTCTACCCGTCCCCACATGGCGGGTGTGGGTTAGATGACGTAGTCGTAGCCATGGTTGGGAGCGACAAGCTGATCGAGCGTCACACCGTCGAGGTAGTCGTTGATGAGCTTGTCCAGGTTCTTCCACACGTCGAGCGTGGGGCACTCTTCCGAGCGCGAGCAGCCCTTGCAGTCGCCATCCAGGCAGGCGACCGGCGCCAGACTACCCTCG
Organism: uncultured Collinsella sp.; assembly: GCA_958435945.1. Classification (GTDB taxonomy): domain Bacteria; phylum Actinomycetota; class Coriobacteriia; order Coriobacteriales; family Coriobacteriaceae; genus Collinsella. The sequence goes on from CAUBIC010000020.1 coordinate 24,710, forward strand.
GTCAGGCGCAGGATCTCGCCCACCGTGTACTGCTCGGGCGGGCGCGTGAGCACGTAGCCGCCGCCCTTGCCACGCATGCCCGAAAGCATGTTGGCGCGCACGAGCGTAGCCAAGATGTTCTCGAGATATTTCTCGGAAATCCCCTGTCGTGCCGCGATCTCTTTGAGCGGGATGCGACCGGCCGCCTGGTGCTCGGCCAGATCGACCATAACGCGCAGGGCATATCTGCCCTTTGTGGAAACCAACATATATATTGCTGCCTTTCGGTCTTTTAATCCGTAGCAATTCTAGCCGAAAAATTGGCTTTGAAAATACCTATTCCCGTCAAGCTGGTTAATCGCCTCGTAATAATCTTCTATTTCCTATTGCGTTACTAGGCTTTACTGTCTACTATGCTTGCCAACAGCAAAAAGAACAACCCATAAGGTTTATGGGTTTGGCTGTTACACACACCGTGAAAACACACGGTATCCAGTCATTTGAACACTTTGGAGGTTCACCATGAGCAATGTTTATACGTCCATCGATCAGCTTATCGGCCACACCCCGCTTCTGGAGCTCACTCACTTTGAGGCCGATGAGGACCTCAAGGCCCGCGTGCTCGTCAAGCTGGAATACTTCAACCCCGCCGGGTCCGTTAAAGACCGCGTCGCCAAGAACATGATTGACGAGGCCGAGAAGGCCGGCAAACTCGTGCGCGGCGGCGACTACACCATCATCGAGCCCACGAGCGGCAACACCGGCGTCGGCATCGCCTCGGTGGCGGCGGCTCGCGGCTACAAGGTGATCATCACCATGCCCGAGACCATGTCCGTCGAGCGCCGCAAGCTGATGCAGGCATACGGTGCGCAGCTCGTGCTCACCGACGGCTCCAAGGGTATGAAGGGCGCTATCGCCAAGGCCGAGGAGCTGCAGAAGGAGACGCCCAACAGCATTATCGCCGGCCAGTTTGTGAACCCCGCCAACCCCGCCATCCACAAGGCCACGACCGGCCCCGAGATCTGGGATGACACCGACGGCGAGGTCGACATCTTCGTCGCCGGCGTTGGCACCGGCGGTACCGTGACCGGCGTGGGCGAGTTCCTCAAGGAGCAGAACCCCAAAATTCAGGTCGTCGCCGTCGAGCCCGCTACCTCCCCGGTGCTCTCTAAGGGCCAGGCCGGCCCGCACAAGATCCAGGGTATCGGCGCCGGCTTTGTGCCCGACGTCCTCGACACCCAGGTCTATGACGAGATCATCCCCGTCGAGAACGACGACGCCTTTGCGACCGGCCGCGCCGTGGGCCACAAGGAGGGCGTGCTCGTGGGCATTTCGTCCGGCGCCGCCGTGTGGGCCGCGCTGCAGCTGGCCAAGCGCCCCGAGAACGAGGGCAAGACCATCGTGGCGCTGCTCGCCGACACCGGTGAGCGCTACCTGTCCACGGCACTCTTCCAGGACTAGGGCCTGTCGCCCATAGGTTGAGCCCAGGGACGAGCCGGTCTCCTCTCCCCCGGCAGTCTGAGCCCATCCCATCAGGGTGTCCCACGAGACGTCCGAACTTGCTACAATGTCTGCGGCGCGGAACCAGCCTCCCGCGCCGCTTTTCTTTTTTGGCCACATGCCACCAAGGAGAACCTCCCCATGCACAACAAGCGCGTGCTCGTCGCCATGAGTGGCGGCGTCGATTCCAGCGTGACCGCCTATCTGCTCAAGCGCCAGGGCTACGAATGCGTTGGTGCCACCATGCGCCTCACCTGCCCCGCGCCCGATCCCGTCACGGGCATGAGCAAGGTCGACCGCGACATCGCCGATGCAAAGGCCGTCGCCGAGCGCCTGGGGATACCCCACCATGTGCTCGACCTACAGCAGACCTTCGACCGCAACGTTATCGAGCGCTTTGTGAACGCCTACCAGGAGGGGCTGACACCCAATCCGTGCATTATCTGCAACCGCCATATTAAGTTTGGCGCGCTGCTCGATGCGGCGCTGGACATGGGCTGCGACTACATCGCCACAGGTCACTACGCCAAAACGAGTCAGGCATCCGACGGCACCTGGCAGCTGCATCGCGGCGAGGACCCTAAAAAGGACCAGAGTTACTTTTTGTATTCGCTCACGCAAGAGCGCCTGGCACGCACAATCTTTCCGCTGGCAGGCTTGGACAAAGAGCACGACGTGCGCCGGATTGCCGCCGAGCAGGGCTTCATAAACGCCAAGAAGGCCGAAAGCGAGGATATCTGCTTTATCGCGGACGGTGACTACGCGGGCTATATCGAGCGCCGTTGCGGACATGCCGCTGCACCGGGCGACATTGTGTGGCGCGACGGCAGCGTGGTCGGGCGCCATAACGGCGCGTTGCGCTATACCATCGGCCAGCGCAAGGGCTTGGGCGTCGCGATGGCGCATCCCGTGTACGTAACGGGCGTCGACACCGCCGACAACATCGTGCATCTGGGCGAGGCCGAGGACCTGACGGCCACAGCGCTCACAGCCGACGACTGGATCTGGAGTGCCCCTGCCGACCGCATGGAGGCAGAGCTCACGTCCGGCGGCATTCGCGTGGGCGCCAAATACCGCTACCGTCAAAAGGACCAGGCAGCGACCCTTACGCGTGACGAAGACGGGCAAATGCTGCTAACTTTTGACGAGCCGCAGCGAGCCATCGCCCCCGGCCAAGCCGTTGTAATCTACCGCGGCGACGTCGTCCTGGGCGGCGGCACCGTTACGTCAGCCATTAGGTAGCCGCGGGATTATCGCCGCACGTGTCGAAGTACTTCAACAGCGGCATTCACCTCGATAACGCGACGCTCCAGGCCGCGGCGAATGGACTCGAGCCGGCCCTCCGCCGTCGCCCATTCGCTCTGCGAAAGAATCTCGATCGCCTCATCAACAAATCCGTTGAGCCGCGATGAATCGAACCAATCGAGCGAATCCGCAAGCGCCAGCTGGACGAAAGGGTCGGGCCCAAACGGCTTAGCGGAAAACCCAAACTCCCCAGCTGCGAGCACGGCAGTTGGTACGTTGTACCACAGGCAGTTGCCGCTATCGAACAGCGGAGCAGGTTTTATCTCCAGGGTGTCGACATTGCGGATGATGCCGAAGTTTCGCCAATGGCGGTCGCTGTTGGCCAAAAGGGCATCGCAGACAATCATCTGCGACATAGACCTTCTCACAGCGGCCTCATCGACACCATGCTTGCCGAGGTAGCAACAGTATCGATCGTATGTCGAGTTTCCCCGCTGGCTACCAAGTGCGCCCTTAACGTAAACAGCCGGAACGTATTCCTCGCGGCCGTCAAGAAAATCCTCGCACAGGCACACGGGGCCATTGAACATCCGCTCAACCGTATAAGGAACAAACTCGCCCTCCAACAGCAAGCGACGATGCAGAGCCGTTGCAACCGCCTCGTTAAAGGGCCGTTGGTCGTCCATGCCGCACCCCTTGACCAGGACGCGAACACCGTTGCGAATCATCCACGATTTAGGAAGCTCGCCCTCGGATGTGTTGTCGGGATTTTTAAGACCGATGCCCTCCAGCCAACCCGAACGCCCCTCGGGCGCTGATCGCTCAAAATCATTCTCGAAGTAATTGAGGTTTCGCCATTCGAGCCCGTCGCATTCTGCCGGCCGCAGCCAATAGCAATCCGAAAGCGAGAGGCCCAGGCACTGAACCGGCACCTCAACGCCGTTGACAATCCCCAGCTCGCGGTAGCGTGAGATAAGCCCAGGGCGAACATCGGGCACCAACCGATGCCCCCACCACGCGTTGAGCTCCCGCTTATTCACCGTTGGAGAAGAGCTCGAGCATGTGCCAAACGGCATTCGTTGTGCATCGAGGACCTCGGCGATTTCGAAGGGAAACTCGCGCGTCGGATCAAACGAAACACGCGCAACCTCGTAATCGGCGGACATCAGCGTAAACTTGCGTCCCACATCGGCTGCAGGACGGCGCCCTCGTTTGCGGACCTTTTGATAGGCGATCGCAGAATTGTACTCGACCATCTTCCGACCGCCCACAATATCGCACACAAGTGTCCCCGATGCGGCAAGTTGCGATATGCGAGCTTTCGTAACGCCCAACAGACGGGCGGCATCACCCATAGATAAGTACTCAGATGTATTCATATGCTGCAGTACCTCGTTAAGTAATTTACGCGTTTAGTTAATAGATTACATACATCATAATACTAAACATCCTAAAGCGAAAAAAGGCCCGAGAAATCGGGCCTTAGCGATTGGTTAGCCGAGTCGCAAGCTGCCCCCCTAGCGCTGTACCAAGCTGCTCCCCTAGCGCTGAACGTAGGCGCGAACCAGTTCAAAGGTGTTGCGCACGCCGTCGATGTGGCTGCGCTCGTAGTTGTGGCTCGCGTACACGCCGGGGCCGATCAGGCCGTGACGAATATCGTAGCCGGCAGAGAGCGTGGCCTCGACGTCCGAGCCGTAATGCGGGTACACGTCGATGGCGTAGTCGAGCTCAAGCTCGCGCGCGATATTGGACAGCGTGGTCACCAGGTCGTAGTTGTACGGACCGCCCGAATCCTTGGCGCAAATCGAAACCATGCGCTCGGTGCAGCCCAGGTCGTCACCCACGCAGCCCATGTCCACGCTGATCATCTCGCGCGTGTCAGCCGGCACAAAGGCACCGCCGTGGCCGACCTCCTCGTACACCGTAAAGAGCAGCGAAACCTTGCGCGAAAGGGTCACCTCGCCGTCAGCAACGGCGCGGGCCAGACCCAGCAGAATCGACGCCGACAGTTTGTCATCCAGGAAGCGACTCTTAATGTAGCCGCTTTCCGTCACCGTGGTACGCGGATCCATAGCGATGATGTCGCCGGTCTGAATACCCAGCTCGAGCACATCGTCCTTGCTGTCAACGTTCTCGTCGAGTAGAATTTCCATATTCTTCTCGACGGTCTTGACCGGCTCGTCGGCCACATGCGCCGAAGGCTCGGTATTGAGGACCACGCCCGTGTACACATTGCCGTCACGCGTGTAGACGGTGCAGTTCTCGCCATCGGCCGTAGACCACTGATGCCCACCAAGCGTCGTGGGACGCAGGCGACCATTGTCCTTAATGGAGCGCACCATGGCGCCCAGGGTATCGACATGGCTCGCCAACACAAGCGGCTCACCCTCGCCGCCAAGCTCAACCAGCACGTTGCCCTTATTGGAACGCTCGGGGCCAAAGCCCATATCGCGCAACGTTTCCATTAGATAATCAGTCGCCGCACGGGTATAGCCCGTAGGCGAGGCAATCGAGGTAAGCGTCTTCAACTGGTCAGTAATATAGGAGAGCGTAGAATCCATCTTGGACACCAAAGTCACCCTTTCATATCGAATTAAACCCACAGCAACAATACCACCGCGAGCCATCTTTTTTACCTAGCGAGATGATCCATCGAGCTCCCCAGAACTGCGCCCGCCACGATAACGAGCCGGCTGGCCCTGCCCGTTAGCCCCACGATCTTTCCGCAGGACGGAGGAAGCCCCCGCCGCACGAAGTGAACTGCACCCCAAAACTTGGACGGCTTAAATAAAAGCTACGCCGCAAGGGACT
>CAUBIC010000021.1 GCA_958435945.1 uncultured Collinsella sp.
AGTCCCTTGCGGCGTAGCTTTTATTTAAGCCGTCCAAGTTTTGGGGTGCAGTTCAAAAAAGACGGGGGCTTTATACATCTCTCCGATGTCATCGGTTACTTCAAAACATTTTTGAACGAAAACCCGTCAGAAGCGCTCATCATGCTGGTGTCACGAGGCAACGACGAAGCCACCGACGACAGTGTTACGACGGCTTTCGCCAATGTTATGGACAATAACTCCGATCTGTTCTATACGTCGAGCCATGTCCCCACACTGAACGAGGTGCGCGGAAAGATCGTCCTGCTGCGTCGATTTAAACTCGCCGGCGACAGCGTAAGCAGCCACACGTGGGGCCTCGATCTCACCCAATGGGACGACAAAATCAAGGCGCATTCCGGGCAGTCGATGTGCCTCGTCCAAGACGCGCGAGGCTTTGAGACTACGGGCAATGCGGGCGACAAAGAGCCCTATTGCACCAAGGTATACGCCCAGGACCATTTTGAATGCACCGGAACCGACAAGATTAGCTGGGTCGATATGGCGCTGCGAGAGACGACCAATCTCACGCGCAACAAGGTGGACGTCGAGGACAATGATGGCGCCAAGGTACAAGTCCTGGAACGCTGCTGGTCTATCAACTACACCAGTTGCACGAATTACAAACAAGGAAGCAATCCTTTTACCGCGGCGCGAGTGGTCAACGAGCATCTGTACAAGAGCCAGTACATCAATCCCAGCGGCAGCGATAAAACAAAGTCAGATTGCCTCAAGCACATTGGCATCATCGCATCCGACTTTGTTGATGCGGCACTGGCGCGGAGCATCTACCAGCGCAATTACGCACAGCACAAGCAGACAGCTTCGTACTACCTCCCGACCCGCATGCACATGACATACGGCGACTCGCTGAGCGATGCCTCACTCCAAGATGGCAAGACCGTTGGCGAGGGTCATTTCCGCCTTGTCAACAGCAGCAACGTACTCAACGTGGCGGCTTCGGGCCATGCGTTTGCCATCGAATATGTGGACGTCGACGCCTTGGGCAACGAGACCGTTACGGAGCTGCGGGGCTCCGTGCCCATCGATATCGATCCACGCGCGCTGACGCCCCATTTTGAGGGACTCGAAGGCCTTAAGGCCGGCGAAGACGTGCGCGCCAAGATTGTGGCATCACTCGAGGGCAAGCTCGAAACCGATGCCTGCACGGCCCAGCTCGAGTTTGTGCACGACGCGAACGGCGCTCCGGGAACGGCGATGGCCGAGGGCGAGGCATTTGCCGCGGGGACGTATTGGGTGCGTGCGAAAGGCCTGTTGGGCGACGCGGCGCAAAACTACACGCTTGCCACCGACGGAGCCGCAAGCTTTACTGTGACGACTTCGGGCAGTGCAGGCGGCACCGGCACCGACAGCGGTACCAACGCGGACAGCGCCGACAAGAACGGCAAGGGCAACAAGAGCAAGGGCTCGGCCGGAAAACTCGCCGACACGGGCGACGGCTCTGGCATCGCTGCCGGGCTCGCCGCTGCCGCCGTGGCGACAACGGTCGCAGGTGCAGCAATGCTTGCCAGTGACCGCGAAGACAACGAAGGTGCTAGCGAATAGGCAAGCCGGCCTTTTGGGCGCATTAACTCAATCGGGGCGCAGAATACCGTTCTGCGCCCCGATTTTTACCTTAGCCCGAACACCGTTATCGGCTACATCACCATGTTCAGCGCATTCACGAACTCCTGAGCTTGGGAGCGGCTGCTCAGACTAAAGACACAGGCAGTCAACAGCCTGTTACGTAGGAAAACGTCGCGACCCTTGATCCTGCTGACCCCCGTGATGTCCTTAAGGTAGACAATCTCGGTGTGCTTGCCGCCAAAAATGCCCTTCTTGAGTACCTCAATGCGGTTAGGGTAGATCTTGACGTCTTTAAACCTACCCGAACCTTTGTCCTGGAACAGCAGCGTGTTGTTGTCCATACGCGTCACTGCCGTGGGGTTCGCTAAAACTGTCTCTATGGTCACATTTTAGTCACTTCGGGAATCCTGCACGAAGGCGCAAAGCGACATTGAAATTCGAGTCCGCGCGAGGCTTTAAGATAGGCATGATTAGCCGCATCGATGCGACTGGCAATGCTTCTAGGAGTACGCCTCGTATTATTCGCCATTAGAGGAGGTCTTTCCTGGTTTACGCATGGGAATTCGAGTTCTTTGATTCGGACGGCGTTATCAACGCTGTGCCATGTGGCTCGCTGAGCGGAGGTGGAACGTTCGGATCCGACCTAAACGACGCCGTCGAAAGCGCCGCTGATTTTCTCGCATGCATGGTCGATGACCACCTAATGGGCGGCGTTGACCATGCATGCGCCGAACTTTGGCCACGAGCCGCAGCGCGGTGGCAAGATTATCGCCGTGGCCGTCAGTCGCGAACTCAACGATATCCCCTCCGTCCACGCAGCGGATGCCGCGCGCATGCTTGGCGTTAGCTCGGCAAGAGTATCGCAACTTATAAATGCTGAACTGTTGGATTCATGGAAGGATGGCACCAAGCGCATGGTGTCCAAATCTTCCATCGAGGCACGACTCGCCGACGCTCCAAAGGCAGGGCGCCCAAAAGAGGTCCCTATTGCTGTATAAAGCAATAGCGTTGCGGGTTTTTTCATTTGTCAGATTAGCTGACAAGCTCTCCCAATTCGGGACTCACTGCGTCCCGAATTGGGCTGGACACATTGCCGCAGGTAGCCGCGCATCCTCAATCCAAAGTACGAGAGGTGTTTCCCATGGCAGACATCAATCAGGCCATCACCGAAAGCGCACCTAAAGTGCGTTCTGCCGAGGACATGGCCGCACGACGCAAGAGCGATTCAGAGGGATTTCGGCTCATCTCGCCAGCGCCCCCTACAACGAAACGTGGGCATACGTCGAAACCAGCGCTACGCGGCTGCATTTACGGGCTTGCCGTCGGCGACGCGCTGGGCGTTCCTTACGAGTTTAGGCCCCGCGGCACGTTCAAATGCACGGACATGATCGGCTACGGCACGCATGGGCAGCCCGCCGGCACCTGGAGCGATGACACGTCCATGACGCTTGCTACCTGTGACTCGATTAGGGAGCTCGGGCACATCGACGCCGCAGACATGCGCGACAAGTTCGTACGCTGGATTGCCCGTGGCGAGTATACGATCGACGGCGTTTTCGATTACGGCGGCACGACCGCCCGCGCTTTGCACACCGGCAAAGGAGGCTCCGGCGAGCGCGACAACGGCAACGGATCGCTCATGCGCATCGCTCCCCTAGCGTTCACCGATGCGACGGACAACGAGATCCGCGAGGTCTCGGCAATCACGCACGCCCACAGAACATCAACCGATGCATGCATCATATTTGTTGAGCTGATGAGGAATGTGATGAACGGCGCGCTCCCCTCGCGGGCACTCCATCTGAAAGGCGTGCCTGAGCAGGAAATCAGGTCAGGTGGCTTCGTGCGCGACACGCTTAAGGCAGCCACCTGGTGCTTCGTCAACACTACCAGCTACGAAGATTGCGTGCTTGTCGCCGTCAACCTGGGCGACGACACCGATACCACCGCAGCCGTTGCCGGCGCCCTCGCCGGCACGGTATACGGCATCGACGCAATTCCGCAGGAGTGGACCGACGCCTTGCGCGGTAAAGAGCTGATAGAGCAGTGTTTGTTTTAGGGCGCACTTACGATAGAAACTGACCAGGAGGCACCACGGAAAGAAAGATCGCAAATATAGACGAGTTCCAAGTGGACGAAAACGGGATTCCGCTATTTCCAGCAGGACTGAAGGAAGAAGCCAACCTCTATGTTCTCCCCGACGGGCGTTACCTCCCCTGCGGGGTCTACCGAACCGAAGATGGCGGCTCACTCATTTATGAGCCATCCGGGCTCAGCTTCTTCGGGCAGATGCTTGCTCAATTCAAAGAGTGCTAGGGGTTTGATTGCCCGTTAGATCGACACTGTTCCAAACCATGGAATGGGCAGGATGTCTCCCACCGCGGCCTGTGAGGTAAAATCTTGACTGCCGCGGAATCCGCCTGCGGGCAACGCTCCGATCTCCGATTGGGGTGAAGCCTATGAACTTGTTTCTTGAAATCCTGCGCCTCTCGATGTATGTGACCGGCATTGCCCGGAACCTCTACTCGATCTGGCGGGAATATAAGCAGTAACGGATAGCGAAGGGAGTCATAAAAAGGACCGGTTGCAGCCGGCCCTTTAGACGATAATACCTGCGTTGCCCGCGCTTCCGAAGTGTGACTAGCTGAGGAGCGGGTTCCGCGGCACATCCTGATTTTACCCAGCGAGACGGCTCTTTTGCAGCCGCTCCACCGATTATTTACATCTGGCACCCTCAAACAATCAGACGACAGTCCGCACTCCTGCGAGCTGCCCCGTTCCTCTGGCTATCGGATCGCAGCGCCGACCGGCACTACTCCCCTACTTCCCAAAGATCGCAGCGAGCAAGCCCTTGCGTTTGGGCTTTTCTTCTCGGTAGGAACCCTCGGCAACCGCTGCAACCTGGCGCGGTTGCTCGCAGCCTCCACGGCGTACGATCTGGTATAGGAACGGCGATTTAACGTATTTGACCTCGATGGGCGTGGCGTGCACGGTGCTTTCGCTCGACAGCATCACGTTGGGATTGAGCGGTGCCACCACATGCGTCTCGCGCTTGTCACTAAACACCACCGCAGCCGCGCGGCCCGTCTGGCCGTTCACGGCGATGCGCACCTGTTCGCCATCGCGACTATCCGAGGCAGGACGATCGACAAAGTACACCGGCACCATAACCAAGCCGTCCTTGTGCTTGCGGGCCTTGCGCGCCCACGTGCGGATGCTCTTTTTATTGAATCCCAGCACCGCCTCGGCGTCGTTGCCCGCAACGTCGAGCGCCAACTTATCAATAACCACCTGGTCCTTGGTAGACGCATCGACGGAGACAACGCGAAAGTCACCTTCCTGCATGGCCGGGTCAAACGGCCCAACCTTGGCAAAGTCCCACGGCTCCAAAATGCCCATGAGGCGAACGTCCAGGTAGTTTGCCCTGGGATATGCCCAGTCGAGCACCTCGTAGTACACCAAGGTCTCCTTGCTCAGGCCCTTGCCCGGGAAGGACGCCATCATGCGCAGGTCCGCCAGCGCCATGGGGAAATAGAAGAGCATCATGTCGTTTTGGATCGCATCTTCCACGTCGTGCCCGGCAAAGGATTCCGCATACTGGCGCACCAGCTGCAGTGCGTTGGCACGTGCCTGCTGCGGCGAGATTTCGCAGGGAATGCCCTGCTCCGGCACATACTCTGCACCCACGCCCATGGTCAGACGCTTGCTGAAGGTACCGGGCTTGAGCAGGTCGGCAATGCCGATCTTGTTGCCGCAGGACGGGCACTCAAACACGCGCTGCGTTGACTCGCCCTCAAAGGACGCCCCGCAGAAGGGGCAAGGAATGCTCACATGCGTGACCTCTTGGAACTCTTGCGCCGTGCCGCGATCCTCCCACAGCAGATGTTCCAGGACCGACTGATTGCGCCAGTGCGCGTTGAAGAAATACCAGTCCGGGTCCTCCGGGCGCTCGAGTTGCGACACATGCGTGAGTTTGAGCAGTCCATCCACCACCGTCAACGGCGTATGGCGAATACCCAAAGCGCTCTTGGGCTCTCCGGCGTCCGCCTGCCACGGAACGACCGTGCCGCAATAGGCGCACTCAAAGCTGCGCTTAGCTTGGTGCGAGTACATAGGGCCGCCGCAGTTTTGACATTTAATGGCAAACATCTCGTCCATGGAAACGTCCTCCTTTGCACAGGGGCTGTCGACATTAAGTATGTCGAGCAAACAGGCACATGCCCATACCCATGTGGCCCAAAATGGACCACCCAGGCAGACAAGAAGGCTCGCTCGTTAGCACCGGCAGACTATTGCTGCATTTTCTGAGCATCGGTGCACGGCGCCCCCGCGCGAGCTACACTATCCCCTTAAACATGATTGTGAGGACGACCGCTATGCTATTTGTAAATCGGCTGGTACATATGCTTGTTCCCGGCGGCGAGGACGAGCCGGTCGATGCATCTTGCCGCACCAACGCGGGTTTTGCCGCAAGCCTCATCTGCATTGGCCTCAACATCACCCTGTGCCTGGCCAAGGGCATCGCGGGCCTGCTCGCCGGTTCCGTCTCCCTCATCGCCGACGCTTTCAACAACCTCTCCGATGCCTCGAGCAACATCGTGAGCCTGCTCGGGTTCCGCCTTGCCAGCCGCCCGGCAGACGAGGGCCACCCTTACGGCCACGGCCGCTACGAGTACCTGGCTGGTCTGTTTGTCGCCGTCCTGGTTTGTGCCGTCGGCATCAACCTAATCCTCGAGTCGGTCACCAAGATCATCAAGCCCTCGCCCACCGTGTATTCGGCGCTCTCCATGGCTGCCCTTGTTCTGTCCATGCTCGTCAAATTCTGGATGGCAGCGTTCAACCGCACGCTGGGCGATCGCATCGACTCCGAAACGCTCATCGCCACGGCGCAGGACTCCAAAAACGACGTCATCACCTCGGGCTCGGTCTTGGTGGCGGCGCTTATTTCGCAGACGACCGGCTTTGATCTCGATGGCTGGGCAGGCCTGGGTGTGGGCATCTTCATCTGCATCAGCGGCCTGGGCCTGGTGCGCGACGCCATCAGCCCGTTGCTGGGGCAAGCGCCCGACCCCAAGCTCGTCCAGGCAATCCGCGACAAGATCATGTCCTATCCGCAGGTCTTGGGCACACACGACCTCATGGTGCACGACTACGGCCCCGGTCGTCAGTTTGCCAGCGCCCACGTGGAGATGCCCGGCGAGGGCGACGCGTTTGAGCACCACGAGATTCTGGACACCATCGAGCACGACATCAAGCGCCAGATGGGCATTGGTATCACACTGCACTGCGACCCCATCGCGACAACCGGCGATGACTTGCGCGGCTGGGTCAAGCGCGGCGTCATGCAGATCGATCCCGCGCTCTCCATCCACGACCTGCACGAGCACGACGGGTTCGTTTCGTTTGACCTGGTGCGTCCCGACGGCTTTGACATATCCGACGAGGAGCTGCTGGGGCTCGTCACGCGCATCGTGCACGAGCGCCGACCCGATGCCTCATGCGTCGTCACCTTTGATTCGGGCTTTAGCTCGCCCGACCGTCCGGCCGAGCAACTGTAGCCTGCTTAACAGCTAGTTTCCCTGCGCGCCCGAGATGCCGTTTTGCAGCGCGTCCCAGGCATTGGTAGCCATATCGCCCAGATTCTGAGCAGTATCGCCGAGGTTTTGGGCTGTATCGCCCAGCTCTTGTGCCTTGTCTCCCAACTCCTGTGCCTTGTTGCTCAAATCCTCCAGCGTATTGGAGCTCGAGCTGTCGGTACCGCTTTGGCCGCCGGACGAGTTGCCATAGCTGTTCTTGTGCGTGAGCTGAATCTCCAGGTTGCCGTTGTCGTTATAGTAGGCATTCGTAACAACCCAGTTGGAATCGATGACGGGCGTTGAGCCATCGTCGGTCAGGATCACGGCGTTCGAAAGGTCGGCTCCGCGTGACTTGAGGAGCTTCTTGGCGTTGGACCAGTACTGTCGCGGGATATCGCTCAGGTCGACGGCAGCAGACTGGGTGGTCTCGGCCTGCTCGGTCGTGGCATCGGTCGTGGCGCCCCGCTTGTTGAGCATGCCCGACACGATGGCGAACACGACCGACAAGGCAAAGAAAATCGCCAGCACGATGAGGATCTTCTTGATCACGCTCGACGAACGCGACGGCTTCTTCTCCTCGTCCTCGCCATATTGCGGAATCGACTTGGGGTACTCGCGATACGGCTCGCGCGACTCGTAGCGAGGCTGCGCCGTGCGAGGCATATACGTCGTCTGCTGAGGCTGCGGAATGGGATTTTGCGGCAGGTTGTCATAGGGATTCGGCGTCGAGGCAGCATAAGAATCCTGCGGCGCGTAATCAAACGGATCCGGAGCTGCGTTGCCATAGGGGCCTTGCGAAGATGCAGCGTAAGAATCCTGCGCCGTGTCGCCATAGCCCATAACCCGGGTGGGCTCGGCAGAAGGCTGCGTCGCGGCGGGGTCGGTATAACCGGGGTTGGGAACAACGCGGGTCGCATCGGCGCTATCGCCAGCCTGCGCGGAACCGTAGCCGCCCATCACGGTTGTCTTGTCCTGATCCATGCAACGATTCCTTTCCGTCGCGCGTGAGTCTCAAGTTATCCATGCATTCTACCCGCGCAAAAGCCTATGATGGGCAGAGTCCGTCGGTATCTACAAGACATGCGCGGTCCTAAGGATCAAAAAGCCCCGCCGGGCCTTGTGGTGAACTGCCTCCCATTTCTTGGACATGAGAAATGGGAGGCTTTTTATGCGTGTC
>CAUBIC010000022.1 GCA_958435945.1 uncultured Collinsella sp.
TGACTATTGCAGCGCTTTTGCTACACCGTTCCACGCTCCACTGCTACAGCGCTCCATGGCAGACTGCCACACCCTAACAATCTAAATTGCCACGCGCCCCGAAAGGGGCGCTTCCTTTTCCGCCACAATTCCGATGGGCACAAAAGTGCCCATCGGACCATTGCGAGAAAGGAAGAAAAAATGGTCAAGTACAGAGAAATACTTCGGCAAAGGGCGATGGGGGTGAGTGTCAGGAACACAGCGTTCTCGTGCAGGTGCTCCACCGCAACGGTAAGGGCGGTGACCACCCGCGCGAAGGCGCACGGCCTCGAGTGGCCCTTGCCGGAGGAGATGAACGATGCGGCGATTCGAGCCGTCATCTATCCGGCAAAGGAGCGATCCGATATGTCGAAGGCGGAGATCGACCATCCCCGCATCGACAAGGAGATGAACCGTCCCGGCATGACCATGCTGACGCTTTGGAGGGAGTACTGCGAGGACGCCCTGGCATCGGGCATGGAACCCTACCTGTACTCCGCCTTCTGCCAGAAGCACCGCGCCTGGGCGGCCGCCAACAAGGTCTCCATGCGCATCGAGCGCAAACCCGCCCAGGAGATGCAGGTCGACTACGTCGGCGACACCATGGAGGTGCTCGACGCCGACACCGGCGAGGCGCGCAAAGTCTACGTCTTCGTGGCGTGCTTGCCCTATTCGGGCGAGATGTTCGCCGAGGGCGCCTACAACATGAGAGCGGAGTCCTGGGTCGAGGCCCACGTCCACGCCTTCGCCTTCTTCGGCGGCAGCGTGCCGATAGTGGTTCCCGACAACCTCAAGCAGGGCGTCGTCAAGAACACCGTCGAAGAGCTCGTGATCAACGAGCAGTACCGCAGGATGGCCGAGTACTACGGGTGCGCCGTCGTGCCCGCGCGCCCCAGGAGGCCGAGGGACAAGGGGGCGGTGGAGATGAGCGTGAGGGTCATCGAGCAGCGCGCCATCGCGCCCCTTCGCAACCAGCTGTTCACCTCTCTCCGGCAGCTGAACGAGGCTCTTTTGGAGAAGGTGCGCGAGATCAACGCCCGTCCGTTCCAGAAGCGCGAGGGCAGCAGGGATGAGGTCTTCGTCCGCCAAGAGAAGCCGCTGCTCATCCCGCTGCCGGGCAAGCCCTACGAGATGGTTACCCGCAAGGTTGTCACTGTTAATTTTAACTACCACGTCTCGTTTGACGGATGCTGGTACTCGGTTCCGTTCAGCTACGTCAAGCGCGAGGTGGAGCTATGCGCCACCAGATCCGCTGTTTGGGTGGCCTGCGACGGCGAGCGAATCGCCATGCACGAGCGCATCTACGGCCCTAGGGGAAGCTACCGCACCAACCCCGACCACATGCCCGATTCCCATCGCGACTTTGTGGAGTGGGACGCGAAGCGCTTCCGTAAATGGGCGGCCGGGATCGGCCCGTCCTGCGGGGAAGCCGTCGATGCCATCTTGAGGTCGCGCAAGATCGAGCAGCAGTCCTACCGCTCGTGCCGCGCGGTGCTGGCGCTCGCGAAGAAGCACGGAAGGGAGATGCTCGAGCAGGCGTGCGCCAAGGCCTGCTCTCTAACGCCCAGGCCGAGCTACAAGACGATCAAATCGATTATCTCGGAGATGGGGGCCGCAGGGCCCGAGGACCAAAACGCCGGAGCGTATCTGCGCGGAGGCGACTACTACCGGAACTTGAGCGAGGGGGACGATGAATAATGACGGCGAGCCAGACGACGATGGACAAACTCTATGGCATGAGGATGTCGGTGATGGCGCAAGCGTATCGCGACCAGGAGGAATCGCAAGGAGTGGCAGAGATGACCTTCGACGAGAGGTTCGCCATGATAGTCGATGCCGAATGGGACGCGCGCCGCATCAACAGGAGGACGAGGCTGTTGCGCCAGGCCGGCTTCTCCGATCCCGAGGCGAACATTGCCGATGTCCGCTACGACGCGGATCGCAAGCTCGACCGCACGAAACTGATAGAGCTGTCCAACTGCACATGGATAAGAGGCCACCGCAACGTCGTGATCACGGGCGCGTCGGGCGCCGGCAAGAGCTGGATTGCCTGCGCGCTCGGGGTGGCGGCCTGCAACGCCTTCTTCAGCGTAAGGTACGTCCGGTTGCCCGAAATGCTCGACGAGCTGAACGTGAGCAAGAACGAGGATTGGCTCAAGGCGAAGAAGCGCTACACGAAATGCGACTTGCTGATACTGGACGATTGGCTTTTGGAAAAGCTCGAGGGGAAGGCGGCGCGCGAGCTTTTAGAGATAGTCGAGGCGCGCTTGCGCAGCGGGTCCTTATTGATTTGCTCGCAGTTCTCGCCAGCAGGCTGGCATTCAAAGCTCGGGGAAGGAGCAATCGCAGATGCCGTCATCGACCGCATAGTCTATCGGTCGGACGTCATCCATATTGAAGGCGACGAGTCAATGCGCAAGCGCATCGGCTAAGAGCATAACCGGCCGTATTGGCCAAGAGGGGCGCTTGCGCGCCCCTCGCAATCAGAGCAACCCGCATTGCTACGTGGCAGTCTGCCATGGAACGCTGTAGCAGTGGAGCGTGGAACGGTGTAGCAAAAACGGCGCAATAAGCA